>NZ_JOFS01000010.1 GCF_000719285.1 Streptomyces bicolor
CGATCACCCTTCCTCCCGGCCTGACTCAACGAGCCAGACCTCTGAAGGGGGTCAACTCTCAAAGGCCACTACTGGTCCACTTTTCAGAGGCCACCGACATTCGTAGATGCTGTCGCTGCGAGAGCTGTCGCGCCGTAGTCCGCGTCGTCGGTGCGGCGGCGGTGTAGGCGAGGAGGTCGTCCGCCTCCCCCGTTATGTGAGGTCGATTGCGCGTACCGGCTGCACCGTGGTCCGGGCGATGGTTTCGAAGTCGCTGCTGGTAAGGCACTCCGCTCATGGTCCAGCTGTGCTCCTGCTGCAGTATGCCTGCGCCGTCGTGCACGAGGCGGTGCCGCAACCATCCCACCGCGTGTTCAGGAGGAGGCGCCACCAAAGCCACGCGTTCCTGACCGTCCGAGCGGCTTGCCTTGTGTCTCTCCACCACGTTCGAAGTCCCATCAGTCCTCAGCGGACGCGCGGATGCGGACTGACACGTCGATGGTGCCGACCGCGCCTGCGTGGTGCGGCGGGGCCTGTCATCGTGGGATCCAGTAGTAGTGGGTCGGCCACAGGGCCGGCGCGAACACCGTGCCGTACTGGCGGCGGATTCTGCTCACGCTCGCCGTCGGGGGTTCGCACACGAATCTATGGGCATTCGCCGGACGTTCGGGCTCGGGAATCGGCGAGCCTGACTGATCGCACGTCAAGGTATCCGACCTGGGACAGTTCGCGGCAACTATCCTCGCGGGCTGTGTCATGGGTGAAGGGCATACAGGACAGTCCCTGGTCACCCCGCGTCGAGGATCCTGGCAATGGTCTCGGCCAACGGCAGCGGGGAACTGTAGTAAGCGGTCAGACGCGTCCGGCAGGACACCTGACAGGCGGGGGATGTCGGAGTGAACAGGTCCCAGCCCACTCCGCGCGTGAAATGGTCCTCGACGATCAGAAGACGCAACTCCAGTGGCGTGCCCTCCGTGTAGGAGTGGGCGGTGGCACGCAGCCGTGCCTCGGCCGCCTGCCCGGCCTGGCGGGCGGTGTCACCGCCAGGCGGCGGGCTCTGCGGTGGCTGGTCGAGCGAGTAGCGTTCACACGCGGGCCGCGACATTGAACGCGGCGAGGAGCGGCCACGTCACAGCGCGCAGCACGAGGATTCTCACGGATCGGGAGTCGAGGCCACGAGATGTCCTGTGGTCGTCGTAGCCCGTACGAAGGCGCTGATGATGATCGCGAAGTGGTTGCCGCGGACTCTGGCCAGCCTGAGACCGGCCCACAGGGCAAGCTAGTTCAGATGGCACCCGATCGTGCATCAGACCCACCGTCATGATGCTCCGGCCTCCTGCTGGAGGCCGGAGCATCATGACGGTCGGTACCCAACGCCACCGAGGAGGTGCAGCGCAGTGATGGAAGGCTTGAAGTGGATTGGGCAGCACACATTCGATAAACCTTCGGCTCACGGCATGCTCGGCGGGATCTCCATGACCGCGATGCGCGGGGTCCCTGTCCGGGATCTGCTGCTCAGGCTGGGCGCGGATGAGGAGGAGATAGCGCGCGGTATGCCGTACCGGGACTTCCACCCGACCAGGGACGCACCCTGCATGTACGGCACGTCCGGTGAGTGGGCGTACGTGCTGGAGGACCGAGGGTCGTGCACCTGGTGCGAATGGTTCTTCGAGGACGAGGACAAGATGACTCCCGCGCCCGGGGTCGAGCTGATCTGTCTGAATGCGAACGTAGCGGTCAATCCGAGCTATCTCGTCTACGCGCCCGGTGACGGGAACGTGTACCTGAACAACTTCGGCGACGATCTGACGGACCGCCCGCATGCGGTAGAAGGCAGCAAGCTGGCCGCCCTGGGGGAGGGCCTGAAAGCCGCCGGGGCGACCTGCCCGGAGGGGTACACCGTCCCCCAGTGGCATGCCCTTCTCGACGCGCAGCAGGGGGGTCTGCACGGCGTGGTGTGGCAGGCCGTCGGCGACATCCTGGGCATCGGCATCCCCCGGGCAGAGGTGGAGCAGGGCCTCATGCCCGCAGCCAGGCTGACCGGCCCCTATGCGTAACGCTGCGGGGCGGCGCGGATGGGGTCCGTGCCGCCCCGCAGTCGTGCGTGTGTGGGCTACTTGAGGGTCAGCTTGCAGCGCCAGGCATCACTGTTCGCGCTGGTGCAGTTGCCGGTGATGTTGGTCTCCAGCCAGTAGGCGTCCTTGTCCATCAGTCGCATGTTGTTCACGAAGCCGGCGGAGAACGCGCCCATCGATCCCCGGTTCTGGCTGCCGGACATGGCAGACCGGCCGCAGACTTCCTTGAAGGTCGTCAGGGCGCCGGGCAGGTTGCGTAGGTGGATCGTTCCGTCGACCTTGGTCGCGTAGGACTGGATGCACTTCGATCCGGACGACACCGGGTTCAGGCCGCCTAGGTTGGCGGGCATGCCGCCGCTGTTGTACGTGGCGTTGAAGGTGAACTCGTCGCAGTCCGGAGTGTCGGTGCTGCTGTTCATCGCGTCCGCGTCGTGGTTGTTCTTCGCCCAGCCGTCCTCGTCGCAGATGACGGCGCGGTTCTTGCCGTCCCGGCCGCCGGGCAGGTAGTACAGCGGCGTTCCCGCGCTCTGCACGCCGGGGGTCTTGGGCGTGGCCTGCTGGATCAGCCAGGCGTGTGCCGCTGCCTGCGGGTTCTTGCCTGCATTGAACGTGTACGTGGGCGCGTAGGCGGGGATGACGCAGCCCGCCTTGGTGGACTGCGCCTTGGTGTCGCAGCGCACCTCGTCGAAGTCGCTGACGCCGCCCAGGCTCCACTGGTATCCGATGGTCTGGATGGTCTCTTCACCGACCGGGTCGATGATGCCGTTGATCTGTACGTCCGGCTTGAACGTGTACTGCTTGTCGGCGGTGGAGTCATCCCACAGATAACTGGAGGTGATGTAGGCGATGTGGGTGTCCCCGGCGGTCCAGTCGGGTTTGCCCTTCCAGGCGGAGGGATCGGCTTCGACGGGGTCACAGCCGTCTTCGCACAGGTGCTGGTAGATGCCGAGCTGGATCCTGTAGAAGTCGGCGGGGATGCTGATCGGCTTGACGGTCAGCGTCTCGCTGAAGCTGTTCACCCCGTCCAGGCTGATCAGCCGCTGGAACAGGAACCAGGCTGTGGCCTGGACCTGGCCGTCCTTGCGGTAGTAGGCGGGCACCTTGCGGTTCTCACAGACCAGGGTTCGGGTGGCGCGGACCAGTGTCAGATCGTCGTCGCACCAGTCGGCCACCCCGGCAGCGCCACCGGGTTCCGCCGGGGCCAGGGTCGACGGCATCTTGGGGCCCTTGTCCGCAGGCACCGGCTTACCGAAGCAAACCTGTGCCCCGTCCTTGCCGACCGGGCCGCACTGTTCCTTGCCGCCACCGCTGTTGCTGTGGGGCTGCGCCGACAGCGACGAGGTGTTCACGACCAGAGGCTTCTCCGGGGAACTGCTTGGTTCCTGGATAGTCTGGTTGGGGTTCGGGCTGGTGCTGTCCCGAGCGGGGAGGGTCAGGTCGATCCCGGCCCGTACCGTGAACGTCGCCCACGGAGACCAGGTCGTTTCGTACAGGGATCCGTCGTAGGCGTTGGTGTGGAACATGTAGGTCGTGTTGTTCTTCAGGCGACCGGCCGGGACCTTGACCTGGGCTTTCTGCCCCGAGTTCACGTAGGGGGAGACCAGCACCCCGTACTCGTTGTCGTCGGTCAGCTTGACCTTGGTGCCGGGAGTGCCGTCGGCTTTGGCCGTCCACACCTCGAACGTCAGGTTGACCTTGTCGCCGTCCGCGTCCGTCACCGTGTTGCGCAGCGTCGGAGTGATGGTGTTGACCTGCCACTTGCCGCTCGCACTCTTGAACGGCAGCCCCGCCTCGGGGGTACGGCCGGACACCGGCCGTGACCCTGCCGCGGCCAGACCCTTTTCCTCCGGGCCGTGGACCTGGGGCGGCGCAGCCAGTGGATCAGGTGCCTTCGGTAAGTCGGCTGCGGCAGCTGTTCCCACCCCGGCCAGAACTGTAAGGACGGCGCCGGCTGCCATGCAGCGCAGCGCCGTACCTATTCGTGTGTTTCTCAACGATTCCCCTCCATGGGTACGTATGTTCGAAGCAATCTCATCACGCCCAACTCCGGTGGCACAGAGGCAAATTCGCCACCCCGTACACGCTGCACGCGTGGAGTCGCACAGCGAAAATGGTCCGAGTCGACCTGACTGATGTTCATGCTGGGAGGGCGGCGGCTGACGAGGCCGAGGCGGCGACCGCCTTCCGCGAGGCGACCGGCGGGCGCACCATCCACGTGCTGTGGTTCACGCGGCAGAAGAAGGGGCGGGGCTCGACCCGGCTCAGCTCTACCGCCGATCAGCCCGAGGGTAAGACCCCGTAGAGCGTGCGGCAACGCACACGGCCCCCGCCGAAGCAGGGGCCGTTTGGTCTCTGACGTGTAAATAGCAGCAGGTCAGGATGGGTGTGGGCAGCACTGGACGCGCGGTGGCCTTGGGGTCGCCAGGTGTCCGGGGTTGTCGGTCAGGCTGCGTGCTCCCTCGGTTGAGAGTGACGGTGTAGCCGAGCTGGTTGAGCTCGTTGATCGCGCGGCGGGTGGCGCGTTGGGGGCGCGCTGGGTGAAGTTGGTGCCGCCGAGCTCGTGGTAGGGGACGTTGTCGGTGAGCATGTGCCAGATCGCGGCGATGATCGAGTGCTCGACGGAGACCAGGGCCCGCAGCGGGCCGCGGCGTGAGGTCAGCCGTTTGTGGCGGGCCTGCAGGTAGGTGTCCTCGGTTCGCACCGCGCCGAAGGCGGCGAGGTCGAGGGCACCCTCGAGGTAGGGGTTGCCGGGCCGGACCTTGGCGTTCATGGCGCGGCCGACGCACTCGTGGTGGCCGGGTCAGACACTCGCCCAGGAGGCGAGGTGCTTGGGCGGAGGCGAACCGGACAGCTACTGACCAAGAGGACCGCGGGCCGGCACAACCGCTCCGCGGTCAGTTCGCCGTCGCCCGCTCGTCGTGCCGGCGGGCGTGCAGGGCGCGGGACACGTCCTCCCGTGCGTCCAGCAGCAGGCGGCGCAGGGCGGGGGCCGGACTGTGGGTGGCGAGGTAGGCGTCGGTCGCGGTGAGGGTGGCCTCCTCGACCAGGGCGCGGGGGAACAGCGCGTCCACCACGCCCTTGGCCACGTCGCCGCCGCGCTCGCGCCAGAGGTCCTCGAGCACCTCGAAGTACGCGGCGACATACGGACGCAGCAGCTCGCCCCCGTCCTGCGGCAGGCCGCTGAAGGCGCCGGCGACGGCCGTCTGCACGGCGTTCGGCAGGTCCGTGTGGTGGACGACGGACTCCCAGGCGGCCGCCTTCGCCTCGGCGGTCGGGCGGGCGGCGTGGGCGCGGGCCGCGTGGCGCAGGCCGACAGCCGTGTGGTCGCGGGCTGCCTCCGCGTCGATGTCGGCGGCGTCGGCGCGGCCCGCCGCCGCGAGCGCGGTGAGCAGTTGCCAGCGCAGTTCGGCGTCCACCTCCAGACCCGGCACGACGAGTGCGCCGGACAGCAGCGCCGCCACCCGGTCCAGGTCGGCGTCGGCGCGGGCGGTCTCGGCGAAGGCGCGGGCCCACATCAGCTGGAAGTCGCCGCCGGGCTTCGCCCCGTCCAGCAGCCGCCACCAGGTGGCGGCGAGCGCGTCGCGGGCCCGGTCGCGGTGGGCGGGTGCGGTGAGCTGGGTGACGGCGGTCTGCGCCTGCCGCTGCTGGACCTGCGCCACGCCGAAGTCGGCCTCGTGGGGCAGGCAGTCGGCGATCGTGCGCAGATAGGCCCGGGCGGGCAGTTCGGCGCTGCCGACCATGTCCCACAGGGCGTACCAGCACACGGCCCGCTGCACCGGGCCGCGCAGCGCCGTGACATGGCGCAGCAGGGTGGCGAGGGAGTGGTCGTCGAAGCGGACGCGGGTGTAGCCGAGGTCGTCGTCGTTGAGCAGGACGAGGTCGGGGCGGCGGACCCCGTGCAGCTCGGGCAGTTCGGTGCGGGCGCCCGTGATGTCGGCCTGCACACGCCGGACGCGTTCGAGGTGGCCGTCGCGCAGTTCGTACAGGCCGACGGCGATCCGGTGGGAACGCAGCACGGGATGGTCGGCGGGGGCCTCCTGCAGTACGGCGAAGGAGGTGAACCTGCCCTCGGCGTCCACCGACAGTTCCGGGCGCAGGGTGTTGGGGCCCGCGGTGCGCAGCCATTCCCCGGCCCAGTGGGCCAGGTCGCGGCCGGAGCTCTTGGCGGCGACGGACAGCAGGTCGGTGAGGGAGGCGTTGGACCAGGCGTGCCGGTGGAAGTAGTCGCGGACCGCCTCGTTGAAGGCGTCGTCACCGACCCAGGCGACCAGTTGCTTGATGACGGCGGCGCCCTTGGCGTAGGTGATGCCGTCGAAGTTGACCTGCACGTCGGTGAGGGTGTCGATGTCGGCGACGACCGGGTGGGTGGTGGGCCGCTGGTCGGCCTGGTAGGCCCAGGTCTTCTCGACGTTGGCGAACATCGTCCACGACTGGGTCCACTCGGTCGCCTCCGCCTGGCAGCGGGCGGAGGCGTAGGTGGCGAACGACTCGCTGAGCCACAGGTCGTCCCACCATCGCATGGTGACCAGGTTGCCGAACCACATGTGGGCCATCTCGTGCAGGATGGTCCCGGCCCGGCGCACCCGGACCGCCTCGGTGGCCAGGGAGCGGAAGACGTAGTTCTCGTGGACGGTGACGCAGGCCGCGTTCTCCATGGCCGCGACGTTGAGCTCGGGGGCGAAGATCTGGTCGTACTTGGCGAAGGGGAACGGCCCGAAGAGCTCGGTGTAGTGGGCCAGTCCCTGGCGCGTGGTGTGCAGGATCTCGTCCGCGTCGAGGTGCCCGGCGAGCGAGGCGCGGCAGGCCACCGCGAGCGGGATCCGCCGGCCGTCCGGGGCCGTGTACGTGTCGTCGCGGACGACGTGGTACTCGCCGGCCACGAGGGCCACCGCGTACGTCGGCAGCGGCGGGGTCGGCTCGAAGTGCCAGGTGTCGCCGTCGGGTTCGGCGGGCGTGGGTGAGGTGGAGAAGACCTGCCAGCCGGCCGGCGCGGTGACGCTCAGGGTGAAGCGGGCCTTCAGGGACGGCTGGTCGAAGCAGGCGAACACCTTCGCCGCCTCGGCCACCTGGAGGTGGGTGTACAGGTACACCCTGCCGTCGGCGGGGTCGGTCATCCGGTGCAGCCCGGTGCCGGTGTTGGTGTAGCGGCAGTCCGCGACCACGCGCAGTTCGTTGCGCTCGGCCAGTGCGTCGAGCCGGATCCGCCCCTCGGCGTACACCGCACCCGGCTCCAGCTCCCGGCCGTTGAGCTCGATGGCGTGGATGTGCTCGGGCACCAGCTCGGCGAAGGTCGTGGCGCCCGGTTCGGCGGTGAAGCGGATGAGCGTCTCCGACCGGAACACATCGGGGCCGTGGGTGAGGTCGAGGCGGATCAGGTAGGAGTCGGTCTGCAACAGCCGGCCGCGCTCGTCGGCCTCGGCTCGGGTGAGTTCGGTGATCGCGGACACCGGTGGGGTGCTCCTTGTCTGCGGAGGGAGGGGCGGGGCCGGCGCGGCGGGGTGAGGCCGCGCCCCGGATCTGCTCGGGGCCGTCAGTCCAGCGGCACGGACGTCAGGTGCGCGCCACCGGCCGCCTCGTCGAGGCTCCGCTCGCAGGCGGTCCGCTCGGGGGCGGCGCAGACGACATAGGCGTACCGGCTCAGATAGCCCCCGGGGGGCAGGCGCAGCTCGGTGCCCTCGTCCGCGATCGCCTCGGCGCGCAGCAGCCCCTCGACGGAGTCGACGGAGGGGACGGACACCTCCTGGACGCGGCAGTCCCGCGGGGGGTAGGTGAAGCGGATGCCGGCCGTGCGGTGCTCGGTGCGGGTGAGGTCGGGGCGCTCCCCGAGGGCGAGTTCGGCCGCCACCCGGCCCGGCCGGATGCCGGTGGCCAGCTCGCCGAGCCAGGGGATGAGGTCGCCGCCGAGGCGCGCGTTGACCTCGACCACGACGGGACCGCGCTCGGTGAAGAGGACCTCGGTGTGGGTGATGCCGGTGGAGACGCGCAGCGCCTCGTGGGCGGACCTGAGCACGTGCAGCAGGTCCGGGTCGGTCAGCAGGTCGTCGGCGGCGTCGACCACATGCCCGGTCTCCTCGAAGTACGGCTCGAAGCCGGTCTGCTTGTGGGCGATGAACATCGGCTCGTACACGCCGTCGACGCAGACCCCGTCGATGCTGATCTCCGGGCCGGTCATGTACTCCTCGAGCAGCACGCCGCCCTCGTAGTCCGGTGAGCCGCCGTGCCCGGCCTGCTCGGCCATGGTGAAGGAGTCGTCGAAGGCGGCCGGGTCGTCGACGCGTACGACGCCGATGCTGGCGCCCATGCCGCGCGGCTTGAGGACCATGGGAAAGCCGACCGCCGGGGCCGCCTCGCGTGCCTCCTTCAGGGTGTACGCGAGGGCGAAGCGGGGCTGCGGCAGCCCGACCAGGGTGAGGGCGGAGCGGGTGCGGTGCTTGTTGCGGCAGCGGTCGGCGCCGTCCACGGTGAGGCCCGGCAGGCCCAGCTTCTCGGCGATCAGCGCGGCGGTCGTCACCATCGTCTCGTCGTAGGTGAAGACGCCCGCGATCCGGCGCGAGGCGGCGATCTCCTCGGCGGTGGCGAGGATCCGCTCGCGGTCCGGGACGAGCCGGGCCCGGTCGAGCAGGGGCACCACGCTGAAGCCCGCCACGTGGGGGCGCTGCCAGGTCGGCTCGGCCGCGTCGATCAGCCACAGCGGGTGCCGCTCGGCGGCCGACGCGAGCAGGTACTCGCGGTAGCGCTGCTGGCCGCTGCCGATCACTAGCAGGGCGTCGGTCTGTGCGGTCATGGTGCCGGCTCCTCAGCCTCGACGGGATCGGGGACCGGAGGTCGGCCCCGTCCACCACCATCGCCGTTCGACCACGAGTTGACGGGGTGCACACGGGGCCAGAAATCCGCCAGGCGGGAACCTGCCGGGTGCAGGAATCAGGTGAACGGTGACAAACCCGTAGGAAAACGAGCAGACAGGGATGAAGGTCTGCCCTCAGCGTGCCCTTTCCGGATCTGGGCGGCCACTGGGCGTCACCGGAACGGTTCATTCATCGCTGTTTCCTGGCATATGGGCGGTCTGTCCAAGTGCCGTATTCCTGCCAGGCGGTTTGACGGTCGGCAGGGAATCCCGCACTCCGCCCGACTGGCTGTCAATGTTGCCGAGGCATCCCGAGCGAACCCGCCGGTTGAGGCCCAAGTTCCCACCCGAACTCAACGATTCGAGGAGCAGTCATGTCCCGCACACGTGCTGCCGTAGTCGCCGCCCTGTCGTTCACCGCCTTGGTCGTGGCCCTGACCGGCGCCGCGAACCCCACCGACGGTGACTCCGGCTGGGGTTCGGTCCAGGCGGACGACTCCGGCTGGGGCCGCTCGCTCACGTCGGCCGAGGCCGCGCCGGCCGAGCCGCGCGTCTGAAGCCGTTCAGCCCGCTCCGGCACACCGCCAGGAGTAATGCCACTGCACCGAGGGGAAGTTCATGTCCAACCACGACGTCGAAGTCCTGGCCATCGGAGCTGGCCCGGCCAACCTGGCCCTGGCCGTGGCGCTCGAGGAGCTCGCGCCAGCGAACCTGGCGGACCGCACGCTCCTGCTCGAACAAGGCGACCGGGTCGCCTGGCAGCGCGGCATGCTGCTCCCGTGGTCGCAGAGCCAGGTCTCCTTTCTCAAGGACCTCGTGACCCTGCGCAATCCGAGAAGCAAGTTCTCCTTCGTCAACTACCTCCACGAGACGGGGCGGCTGGAGGACTTCATCAACCTCGGAACCTTCACCCCGTACCGCAGCGAGATATCCGACTACCAGCGTTGGGTGGCCGAGTCCCTGGAACGCGTCCGGGTGCGCTACGGCTCCCGGGTCACCTCGCTTCGCCCGCGCCGCGACGGAGGAGGCGCGGTCGACGGCTGGGTGGCGCGTATGGCGGACGGCAGCACCGTCACGGGCCGTCAGCTCGTGGTGGGCGCCGGGCGCGACGCGAACATACCGACGGTCTTCCAGGGGCTCGGCGCGGACCGGGTCATCCACAGCACCCAGTACATGGACCGGATCGCCGAGCTGCCGCGGACCGCGGGTCAGCGGGTCGTGGTGATCGGCGGGGCGCAGAGCGCCGCCGAGATGTTCCACTCCGTGCAGCAGGACCTGCCCGGCTGTGAGCCGACGCTGGTCATGCGCTCGATCGGGTTCAACCACTACGAGACCAGCAAGTTCACCAACGAGCTGTTCTACACGGGGTTCGTCGACGAGTTCTTCCACGCCGAGCCGGAGGCACGCGCCCGCATCCTCCAGGAGATGCACCGCACCAACTACGCGGGTCTCACCCCGCCCATGCTGGAGCAGCTGTACCGGCAGGTCTACCTGGACCGGATGCGTGGCCGGGACCGGCAGTCGATCCGCACCATGACCCAGGTCACCGCGGCCCGGGACACCGGCCGGGAGCTGGTCCTGACCCTCGTCAACCAACTGACCGGCGCCAGGGAGGAGTTGTCCTGCGACGTCGTCCTCCTGGGCACCGGCTTCCGGTCCGAGCAGCCGGCCGTCATCCAGGGCCTCGCCGACGCGCTGGGTCTCGAGGACGTCGAGGTGGGCCGGGACTACCGCCTGGACATCGGCGAGCAGTCCACCGCCACCGTCCACCTCCAGGGCGTCAACGAGGCCACGCACGGCATCGCCGACTCCCTGCTGAGCATCCTCGCGCAGCGCAGCGAGGAGATCGCCCGGAGCCTGATCCGGCACGCGGCACCGGCCACCGACCTGATCGAGCCCGTACCGACCGGCAGGGACCGCGAGCCGGTCGTCGCGGGCAGCCACTGATCCGTCCCGGTCCCGCCCCGTCACCGGACGGACCGGCACCCCTGACCAGCCCCGCCCGCCCTGCCCCAGGCCCGTCTCCCGAAGGAACTCCCTTGGACATCCGTCATTTCGACCGTGCCGCGCTGAGCGCGGAGAACAGCTGGTCGCAGCGACTGCTGCCGTGGCCCACGCTCAACGCGCCCTTCGAAGGGGCCCAGAGCGTCATCCGGGCCGGCTCCTCGTCCCCCCGTCACGCCCACCACGAGTACGAGATCTTCGTCGCGGTCAAGGGTGAGGCCTGGATCGAGTCGCGCGGCGAGCGGCTGCCGTTCGTCGCCGGCGACATCGTGCACTTCCCGCCCGGTCACGAGCACCAGGTCATCAACGACACCGACACCGACTTCGAGATGTTCAGCATCTGGTGGGACACCGACATGACCCGGGCCTTCAGCACCCGGCACGAGAGCGAGGCATGATCATGACCTCCATCGACGAGCTCGGTGACCGCCGCGTCATCGTCATCGACACCCCGCCCACCCCCAACGGCAGCCTGCACATCGGCCACCTCGCCGGCCCGTTCATCGGCGCGGACGTCCACGCGCGCTACCTGCGGGCCACCGGCCGCGGTGTCCTCTACTCCTCGGGCACCGACGAGAGCCAGACGTATGTGCTGGCCAGCGCCCGCAAGCTGGGCGTCAGCCCCGAGGAGCTGGCCACCCGCTCCTGGCACGGCATCCGCGACACCCTGGCGACGATGGGCATGTCCGTCGACGGCTTCGCGCCGTACGACGACGGCTACCGGGCCACGGTGCTGCGGTTCGTGCGGGAGCTGTACGACGCCGGCAAGTTCCGGCTGCGCACGGTGAACCTGCCCTACTCGCAGAAGACCGGCGAGTTCCTCGTCGAGGGACTGATCTGCGGCGACTGCCCCGTCTGCCTGTCGGAGAGCCGCGGCGGCCTGTGCGAGACCTGCGGGCACCCGAACAACTTCGACGAGCTGATCGGCGCCCGCTCCACCGTCGACCCCACCGACGTCCTCACCACCCGTGAGGCCGAGATCCTCGTGCTGCCCATGGAGGAGTACCGGGACCGGCTCACCACGTACTACGCCGAGAAGCTCCCCTACCTCCGGCCGCACATGGCCCAGCTCATCCGTGAGCTGCTGGACCGCCCGCTGCCCGACTTCGCGATCACGTACCCGATCGGCTGGGGCATCCCGGCGCCGTTCGCCGAGACGCCCGGCCAGGTGATCAACGCCTGGGTCGAAGGCATCCCGGCCGTCATGTACACCACCGACTACGCGGCCCGGCAGCTCGGTGAGGAGACCGCGTCCTCCGACGAGCTGTGGCAGACCCGGCGCGACCACGAGCTGGTCTACTTCATCGGCTTCGACAACATCTGGTTCTGGGGCCTGACCCACCTGGCGCTGATCATGGCGCACGAGGGCCGGTACATCGTGCCGGACGCCATGGTGGTCAACGAGTTCTACGAGCTGGAGAACGAGAAGTTCTCCACGAGCCGCGGCCACGTCCTGTACGCCGAGGAACTGCTCAAGGAGGTCCCCCGGGATCTCGTGCGGTTCTACCTCGCGCTGGCGAACCCGGAGAACCAGCGCACCAACTTCAGCCGGGCCGCCCTCGACAAGGTGACCGACGAGCGCCTGGTCCGGCCCTGGCGGCGGCTGCGCGCCCGGCTCGCCGAGGCGACCGAGCGGGCCGGGTCCGACGCGCTGCCCGTCTCCGACCGGGCCCGCAAGCACGCCGCGATCATGCTGGACCGGTTCGCGGGCTGCTACGAGTTGGAGAGCTACAGCCTCACCCGCGCCGCCGACCTGATCTGCGTCCAGCTGGAGCGGCTGACCCGGTGGGCCGAGCAACTCGACCTGACCGAGACGGAGTTGGACCGCGCGGCGCTGGGCGACCTGTTCGTCGAGGTCCGGGCGCTCATCGCGTGCGCCTCGCCGATCCTGATCGACCTGGCCGAGGCGGCGACGCTGGCCGGCGGGTTCGACGGCTCCCTCGGCTTCGAGGCCTTCGCGATCTCCGAGGTCAAGCCGTTCGCGCTGCCCTCGTTGGACACGCTCCCGGAACAGATCGGCTGACGTCGTGCGGATCATCGTCGTGGGCGGCGGGGTCATCGGCCTCCTCACCGCGTTGGAGTGCTCCCTGGCCGGCGCCGAGGTCAGCGTCGTGGACCGGGGCGGGATACCCAATCCGGAGGCCACCTCCTACGACCGGCACCGGGTGCTGCGCGCCCTGCACCCGGGCCCCGCGGAGGCCGCCGCCGCCATCGAGGCCCACCACCGGTGGGCCGAGGTGGAGTCCCGGCTGGGCACGACCGTCTACCACCGGGTGGGCGCGCTCACCGTGCTGGGGCCGGGCGAGCCCGAGGCCTCGGCGGCCACCTTCGCCGAACTGCCGGGCGCGCGCCGGCTGAGCGAACACGAGACCGCCGAGCGGTATCCGCAGCTGCGGCTGCCGCGCGGCAGCCGGGCCGTCCTCGAACGCGACGGCGGCGTGCTCCTCGCCGACCGGATCCTGGCCGGCACCGCCGAGGTGCTGGCCGCCCGACCGGGGGTACGGCTGCTGCCGCGGCACCGGGTGACCGGCGTCGAGGCGCCGTTCGGCCTGGTGCGCCTCGCGGACGGCACGGTCCTGCGCGGCGACGCCGTGGTGGTGGCGGCCGGCCTGTGGTCGCGCGAGCTGCTCGGCCCGGAGCTCTCCGGCGGCCTGACGCTGTACCGGCAGACCCAGCTGATGTGCGCGGTGCCGGCGTCCATGCGCGAGGTGTGGGAACGGACCCCGGCCATCCCCTCGCTCGGCACCGCCGAGGGCGCCTGGCTGGTGCCGCCGGTGGGCGGCGCCCCGCTGAAGCTGAGCGCGGCCGTCGCCTGCCGCCCGGTCGAGCGGACCGGTGACCGCGTCGCACCCCGCGACGTGCAGACCCGCCTCGTGCTGCACTTCACGTCCCTGCTGGGCGGCTTCCGGGCCGAGTGGATCGAACGGGCCGAGGACAGCTACTACCTCGCCGACCGGGAGACCCATGGCCCGGTCCTCGGGCAGCTGGGCGACGACAACGCGTGGATCTACGCCGCCTGCGGCGGGTCCTCGTTCAAGTTCGCACCGCTGATCGCCCGTTCGCTGGCCCGCCGGGCCCTGGGCACCGGACCGCGGGTGCCCACCGGCCTGACCGCGGTCGACCACCCCGTCCGGATGCCCGGCGAACTGGCCATCCCCGCGTCCCCGAAGGACTCCCCGGCCGGCGAGGCCCCGCAGGCCCCGCCTTCCTCGGCCATCTCCCCCCACCAGTCGACAACAGGAGTCGCACCATGACCACCGCCCCGCTCGCCAAGCCCGATCAGGCGGGAGGACCGCCCAAGGCCGACCGCGCCGAGTGGCTGATCCTCCCGGCGAACTTCGTCACCTACCTGGGCAACGGCATCCAGCTCCTCGGCGCCTCGCTGCTGGTGCTGGAGGAGCAGAAGACCGCGCTGTCGGTGGGCTGGCTGTTCATCGTGCTGGCCATTCCGCAGGTGCTGCTGTCGGTGCCCTTCGGGCGGCTCGTCGACCGGTTCGACCGGCGGGTGATGTGCCTGGTGTGCGACGTGGCGAGCGCGGTGGCCGCGCTGGCGCTGCCCGTGGCCATCGCGATGGGGGCGTCGACCCAGTACACGGCCTACGCGGTGACCTTCGCCCTGTCGATGATCGCGGCGGCGTTCAACCCCGCGAGCAACGCGCTGGTGCGCGAGCGGGTGCGCTATGAGCGGCTCGGCCCGTTCAACGCCAACTTCGCGATGTCCACGCAGGCCGGTTCGCTGCTGTCGGCGGCCATCGGCGGCTTCCTGATCCAGATCTTCGGCCTGATGCCGATGTTCTACTTCAACGCCGTCACGTTCGCGTTCTCCGCGGTCTGCTGGATCCTGCTCGGCAACAAGCCCGCGGTGAGCACGGCCGACGCCACCGAGGGGGAGACCGAGGCGCCGGCGACCGGCGGCCCGGTCAAGCGCCTGGGGCTGCTCCTGGCGGTCGGCAGCGTCAACATCACGGTCAGCAACGTGCTGCTCGTCGTCCTCGTCATCCAGGTGTTCCAGCAGAAGGAAGGCATCTTCGGTCTGGTCGACGCGCTGGCCGGAGTGGGCATGCTGATCGGGGCCGCCGTCTACAAGCGGGTCTCCCACCGGTTCTCCAACCTGACGCTGGCCGCCTTCGGCTTCTTCGGGAACGCGGCGCTGATCGCGGTGGAGCCGTTCCACATCGCCGGACTGATGGCGGCGATCCCGTTCGCCGCGTTCTCCTTCGGATTCGCGGCGATCTCCTCGCGGACCCTGCTGATGCGCGCCATCGAGGACAGCCGCTCGGGCCGGGTGTTCGGCACCGTCAACGCGGTGAGCCTCGCGGCCGGCCTCGTCGTCACGATCTCGCTGTCCTACCTCGCCGACCACCACTCGGTGGCCGCCGCCTTCTGGGCGCTGTCCGTGCTGATCGGCGTGGTCCCGCTGGCCGCGATCGCCACCATGCGGGGCTTCTACGCACAGCAGGAGAAAGCGGACCGGGCGCAGGCCGCCGCCACCACCGCATCCGACCTGCCCGGCGCGACGGGCGCGGCCGAGCCGGCCGTGGCCCCGCAGCCCACCAACTGACCGAAGGAAGGAGCACGAGCCATGAAACTGCTCGCCGTCGAGGCTCTGCAGAACGCGCACTACTACCTGTCGCGCTACAGGCAGGTGGAGGAGTTCGGGGCCGACCTGTACGTACTCAACGGCCTGGGCGAGGAGGACTACTGGCCCGCCGAGCGCTACCGAGTCGTCGGATCCCAGCAGATCGGCGACATCGTCGCCGCCGCCCGCGCCTGGCACGAGGAGGAGCGCTTCGAGGGCGTCCTGACCTTCTCGGAGGCCGGCGTGGTGACCGTTGCCGCGGTCGCCGAGGCGCTGGGGCTGCCCGGCGTCGGCGTGGAGGCCGCCCGCACCAGCCGTAACAAGTACCTGATGCGGCAGGCCCACGAGAAGGGCGGGGCACCCATCCCGCGCTTCCGCTTCGTGCCCGAGCTCACCGACGCGCTCGCCGCGGCCGAGGAGTTCGGCTACCCGGTGATCCTCAAGCCGACGCTGGGCGCGGCCAGCAACTTCGTCTTCCGGATCGAGAACGCGGACGACATGGCCGAGCGCTTCCCGCAGGCGCTGGCCGGCATCGACGACATGTCCTGGTACCGGATGGAGGCCCACGGCATCGACCTCGGGCCGCAGGGCCTGCTGGTGGAGTCCTTCCTGGACGGCCGGGAGTTCCTGTGCGAGGCGGTCGCCTGGGACGGCGAGGTGTACCTCGGCTCGATCGTGGACCGGGTCACCGTCGAGGGCGACACCTTCGACGACGACGTGCACGCCGCGCCGACCTCGCTCGCCCCCGACCAGGTCGAGGCCCTGCACCAGGCGGTCCGGGCCGGTGTCCGCGCCCAGGGCGTCACCCACGGCACGCTGCACGCCGAGGTCCGCTACCACCAGGGAGCCCCGCACATCCTGGAGATCGCGATCCGGCCCGGCGGCGGCGGCCTCGACCACATCGCCCGGCTGACCGCCGGCCACTGCCCGATCCGCACCCTCATGGACACCGCGCGCGGGGCGCGCCCCAAGCTCGGTCCGTACACCCCGACCGGCGTGCACATCGCCGGCATGGCGCTGCTGTGCGACTCCGGGCAGATCGCGGAGGTCGTCGTACCGGACGAGGTCACCGGCTCCGACAAGGTGTTCTTCTTCAAGATCACGGCCCGCCCCGGGGACATCATCCGCCGTCCCCCGGAAGGCAATTCCATCCTCGGCTTCCTCGGCGTCACCGGCACCTCGTTCGAGGACGCGATGAGCACGGCGACAGATCTCGCCCGCGCCATCGACGTACGGCTGACGCACTGACCACGGTCACCCGCCCCACCCCGTTCCCACACCCCAGGGAGAGAACTGCGATGCCGTACACCGAGCCGATCCTGCCGCGCCAGACCGTCCACGAGACCGTCGCCGGCGCCCGCACCGTGACCCGGCGCAGGCTGCTGATGTGCCGCCCCAGCCACTTCGACGTGCACTACTCGATCAACCCGTGGATGCACCCGGAGAAGCCCGTCGACACCGAGCTCGCGCTCGCCCAGTGGGAGAACCTGCGCGCGCTGTACGAGGAGCTCGGGCACACCGTCGAGGTGATCGAGCCGCTGGCCGGGCTGCCCGACATGGTGTTCGCCGCCAACGGCGCCACCGTCGTCGACGGCAAGGTGCTCGGCGCGCGCTTCCGGCACGCCGAGCGCACCGCCGAGGGGCCCGCCTACCTCGACTGGTTCCGCGGGCAGGGCTTCACGGAGCTGCTGTGGCCGGAGTACATCAACGAGGGGGAGGGCGACTACCTGCTGGCCGGGCGCCGGCTGCTGGCCGGCACGGGCTTTCGCACCGACCCCCGCTCGCACGCCGAGGCACAGGAGTTCTTCGGGGTCCCCGTCACCGGGCTGACCCTGGTCAACCCGGAGTTCTACCACCTGGACACCGCGCTCGCGGTGCTGTCCGACACCGAAGTCATGTACTACCCCGCCGCGTTCACGCCGGGCAGCCGGGCCGTGCTGCGCGAGCTGTACCCGGACGCGATCCTCGCGACCGACGCGGACGCCGCGGTCTTCGGCCTCAACGCCTTCAGCGACGGCCGCAACGTGCTGCTGCCGCAGGCGGCGACCCACCTCATCGACGAACTGCGCGCGCGGGGCTTCCAGCCGCGCGGCGTGGACCTGTCCGAGCTGCTCAAGGCGGGCGGCAGCGTCAAGTGCTGCACGTTGGAGCTGCGCGACGCCGCCTGAGCGACCCCACCAGCCACGGAGCGCAAAGTGATCAACTACGACGGCAAACGGTTCAGGAAGGTGACGGCCGGCCCCGAGGCCCCCGTCGCGCACTACCGCCAGGACGGCGACCTGGTCTGGGGCTCCTCCGCGGGCGCGGACGTCCGCCGCGGGTCCCTGACCGGTCTCTCCGCCCCCGACGGCAGGCTCACGTTCGCCTACACGATGGTGCTGTCCGACGGCCGGACCGTCTCCGGACACTGCGAGAGCGTCCCGGAGATCCTGCCCGACGGCCGGATCCGGCTGCACGAGACCTGGGAGCGGTACGGCCCCGACGCCGACAGCGGCACCTCCTGCATCGAAGAGCTCCCCCGCGACGCCACTTCCACCGACCGAGGACAGTCATGACCCGGACTCCCCGCAAGGGCGGCACCATCAGCTGGGCCTGCACACCCGGCTTCCCGCCCGCCTGCATATTCCCGCTGCTGCCCCCGGGCCGATTCGGCGCCCGCAGCCTCTACGAGTTCCAGATGCTGATGTACCGGCCGTTGTACTGGTACGGCACCAAGGGCGACGCGAGCGTCGACTACGAGCTGAGCATGGCCGAGCCGCCCGAGTGGAGCGAGGACGGCCGCACCGCGACCCTCACCGTCAAGCCGTACAAGTGGTCCAACGGCGAGACCGTCAACGCGGACGGCGTGATGCTCTGGATGCATCTGCTGGAGGCGAAGAAGGAGGAGTACGGCGGCTATGTGCCGGGGTACTTCCCGGACAACCTGACCTCCTACGAGAAGGTCGCCGAGGACAAGGTCCGCTTCACCTTCGACAAGGCGTACGCGCGCAACTGGGTCCTGATGAACCAGTTCAGCCTGATCACGCCGCTGCCCAAGGCCTGGGACCGCACCGCCGACGGGCCGGCCGACGCCACCCGCAACAAGGACGAGGCGTACGCCGTCTACGACTACCTGATGGCGCAGAACGGCGACGTCTACGCGGAGGACAACAGGCACCGCACCCGCTGGGCCGACAGCCCGGTCTGGTCGGTCGTCAACGGCCCGTGGAAGCTGGCCGAGTACGCGATGGACGGCCTCGTCCGGATGGTGCCCAACCCGTCCTACTCCGGCCCCAACAAGCCCTACGCCGACGAGTTCCGCCTGGTGCCCACCGACACCGACGAGCAGCAGTACCAGTGGCTGGAGCGGGGCCCGCACGGCCCGGACGCCATCCACATGGGCTTCCTGCCCTTCGACCGGATCACCGAGCCGGCCTCCGACCCGACCGTCGGCGGCCCCAACCCGCTGGCCGAGCACTACCGGATCGTCCCGCAGATCCTGTACGCCATCCACTACTTCCCGTTCAACTTCTCCAACCCGACGATCGCCGGGAAGATCTTCCGCCGGCTGTACTTCCGGCAGGCCCTGCAGACCTGCCTCGACCAGGACGGCTCCTTCCAGGAGATCTACCAGGGCTACGGCTATCCGACCTACGGCCCGGTCCCGGCCCTGCCCGCCACCGAACTGCAGTCACCGGCCCAGAAGGCCAACCCGTTCCCGTTCGACGTGGACAAGGCCCGCCGGCTGCTCACCGAGAACGGCTGGGACACCTCGGTCACCCCGGCCGTCTGCGTCAACCCGGGCACCGGCGCCGGCCAGGCCGGCGAGGGCATCCCCGAGGGCACCCGGCTGACGGTCACGCTGCGGTACGCCTCCGGGCACGAGAAGACCCTGACCCGGCTGCTGCGCAAGTTCCGCGACGACGCCGCCCGGGCCGGCATCGAGCTGGTCCTCGAGGAGGTGCACCCCTCCGTCCTGGTCGGCCAGGACACCACCGGCACCACCACCTGGGAGCTGTCCTGCTGGAACGGCGGCTGGGTGTACGGGCCGAACTTCCACCCCACCGGCGAACTGCTCTACCGCACCGGCGCCGGCTGCAACTTCGGCAGCTACTCGGACCCGGTCGCCGACGAACTGATCGAGAAGACGGTCACCAGCGACGACCTCGCCGACCTGTACGCCTACCAGGACTACCTGGCCGAGCAGGTCCCGGTGATCTGGATGCCCAACTTCCCGCTGCGCGTCTTCGAGGTCGCCAACAGCCTGCAGGGCGTCGAGCCGATCAACCCGCTCGGCTTCATCAACCCCGAGAACTGGTACTTCACCGACGAGCCGGACGACGCCGGTGAGCGCTGATCTGGCGGTCGCGCTCCCGAAGCTGGAGCCGACGGGCCATCTGCTGCTCGCCCTGCCGGTCATGATGCTCTGCTGTCTGCTGGCCGGCCGGCTGTCCCGCCGGCTGGGCCAGCCCCCGGTCATCGGCGAGATCCTCACCGGCATCGCGCTGGGCCCCTCGCTGCTGGGCGCGGTGTGGCCCGAGGGCCAGCGCTGGCTGTTCCCCGAGAACATGCTGCCGGTGGTCAACGCGCTCGCCCAGCTGGGCCTGGTCCTGTTCATGTTCCTGGTCGGCTACGAGCTCAACCTCGGCCACGTCCGCGACCGCGGGCGCGCCGCGGTCCTCGTGAGCAACGTCAGCATCGCGATACCGCTGCTCGGCGGAGTGCTGCTCGCCTTCGCCATGTACGACCGGTTCGCCGGGAAGGACGTCGGCTTCCCGACGTTCGCCCTGTTCATCGCGGTGTCCATGAGCATCACCGCGTTCCCGGTGCTCGCCCGCATCCTCACCGACCGCAGGATCGACCGCACCCCCGTCGGGGCGCTCGCGCTGACCTGCGCGGCCGTCGACGACATCACGGCCTGGTGTCTGCTGGCCCTGGTGACCGCGCTGGCCAAGGGCGGCTCGCCGCTCTCGGTCCTGGTGACCGCCGCACTGACCCTGGCGTTCATCTGCGCCGTGTGGTTCGGGCTGCGGCCGGCGCTGGCCCGAGCCGTCCGCCGGTGGCCGGCCGGCCGCAGTGCCCTGCCGGTGGTCCTGTCCGGGATCCTGCTGGCCGCGTTCACCACCGAGTGGATCGGCATCCACGCCATCTTCGGCGCCTTCCTGTTCGGCGCGGTCGTGCCGCGGGACAACTCCGTGGTGGCGAGCGCGGTGGACAAGATGCGCTCGCTGACCCTCGTCATGCTGCTCCCGCTGTTCTTCGTCCAGTCCGGCCTGCGCACCGAGTTCCGGCTGATCGGCGCCGACCCGGTGCTGTGGGGCTGGTGCGCGCTGATCACGGCCGTCGCCATCCTCGCCAAGTGGGCCGGCAGCACGGGCGCCGCCCGGCTGACCGGGTTCGGCTGGCAGGACTCCTTCTCCCTCGGCGCCCTCATGAACTGCCGTGGCCTCACCGAGCTGGTGGTGCTCGGTGTCGGTCTCCAGCTGGGGGTCATCACCCCCACCGTCTTCACCATGCTCGTGGTGATGACGCTCGTCACCACCATGCTCACCGCTCCCGCTCTGACCCTGATCGACCGTGTGTCAGCCCGACGGACGCACGCCGCTCCACGTACAGAAATGGTGATGAAGTGACAGCAACAGCAGGCATACCCACCCGGTCCAACCCGGCGGTATTCGCCCTGGCCCCCGACGATTCGGCCCGCATCGAGGCGGCGGCCCGTGACCTGTGCGCCACGCTGCCCGAGGTCGACGACCCGCGCTGGGTGGCCGCCGCCCGGTCCGCGTGGGAGGAACTGCCGGCCTCGCTGCGCCGCACGGCCCGCGAGTACCGCCGCAACTCCGGCCCCACCGGCGCGCTCCTCGTCCGCGGCCTGCCGGTGGACGCCACCGCCCTGCCGCCCACGCCGACCGTGAAGGGGTCCGTCCAGCGCGAGGCCAGCGTGCCCGCCGCGGTGCTGATGATGATGGCCTGCGGCCTGGGCGACCCGGCCGCGTTCCGGGCCGAGAAGTCCGGCGCCCTCGTCCAGGACGTCGTGCCGGTGCCGGGCCAGGAGACCTTCCAGGGCAACGCCGGCTCGGTGGCGCTGATGATGCACAACGAGAACGCCTTCCACGAGCACCGCCCCGACCATGTGATGCTGCTGTGCCTGCGCGCCGACCACGAGAGCGAGGCCGGGCTGCGCACCGCGGGCATCCGCGAGGCGCTGCCGCTGCTGCCCCCGGCCGTCGTCGAGGCGCTGGCCGCTCCGGAGTTCTCCACGCAGCCGCCGCCCTCCTTCGGCGCGCGGGACGAGGCGACCCCGGCCCACCCGGTCCTGTTCGGCGACCCCCAGGACCCGGACATCCGGGTCGACTTCGCCGCCACCACGGGTCTGACAGCGCGTGCGGAGGAGGCGCTGCACACCTTGGAGAAGGCGCTGGACGACGTGTCGTACACGGTTCAGCTGGCCGCCGGCGATCTGGCGATCGTCGACAACCGGGTGACGCTGCACGGCCGTACCGCGTTCTCCCCCCGCTACGACGGCAACGACCGCTGGTTGCAGCGCACCTTCGTGCTCACCGACCTGCGCCGCTCGCGCGGCCACCGGCCGCAGGACGGCTACATACTGTCCCGGTGATCACCGCCCCGTCCCCCTTCGAGGAGTAGTCGTGCCCGAACTGCCCATGAACCAGGCCTTGTTGACCGCCGCGGTGCGGAGGTTCGCGCAGTACACGCGGGTCGACGAGATCTGGCGCGACTACCTGTCCGCCACCGGCGACCGGCCCGACCTCGCCGAGCCCGCGCACCGCAAGGCGTTGCTGCGCTGGCTCAACGCGGCGGGCTGCCGCATCCGGTATCCCAAGCCGGGCGAGCCGGACCCCTTCGACGAGGGTCTGGCCGCCTGGTGGCGGAGCCGGGGCGCGGACCTCCCCCGCCGGGCCCTGGCCGAGCTCACCGACGACGACGTCGATGTGCTCGGCGACTGCTTCACCGAACTGGCCGCGGCGCCCGCGGCCCTGTCTCCCGCCACCGGGCGCGTCCGCGCCCTCGGCCCGACGGCCGCCGCGAAGGCGCTGCACGCCCTGCGCCCGCACACGCTGATGCCGTGGGACGAGGCCATCGCCGCACATCTGCACGGCGCCCGCGACGGAGCCGCGTACGCGGCGCACCAGCGGCTCGGCCGCGACTGGGCGGCCCGCCTGCTGTCCGAGGCGCGGCTGGGCATCCGGGTCGAGGACGCGCTCACCTTCGCCGAGACGCTCGGCCGCCCGTCCCGTCCGCTGCCCAAGATGCTCGACGACTACTGCTACCTGGCCATCACCGTCGGCGCCAACTCGACGTCGCCGTAGGCCCGTTGGCCGACACTCAATCCTCGAAGGGTATTCACGTGGCTCGCAACGCGCTCACCGCGCAGTTCCTCAAGGCCGTGCCCACGCCGGTCCCGGTGGATCCGCAGTCGGAGCTGGTGCGGATCTTCTACCGGGGTTGCCTGCTGACCCGCCCGCTCTTCATCGAGGCGGACGAACGCCGGCGGCTGCTCGCCGACCTGGACGTGCTGCGCAGCGCCCTGATCAGCCTGCCCGACCGGCTGTTCGACGGCGATCTCGCGGCGTTCGCCCGCGCACTCGGCATGAACGACGACCAGATCCGCTGCGTGCTGCGCGGACGGGGCACCAGCGTGACCCGGTTCAGCCGTTCCGACCTGTACGCGGACGCGGGCGGGTTCCGGCTGCTCGAGTACAACATGGGCAGCGCCATCGGCGGTTCGGACATGGTCCACATCAACCGCGCTCTCCTCAACGACGCGCGGATGAAGGAGTTCGTCGAGGAGCACGACCTGGACCACGTCGACACCATGCGGGCCCACCTCGACACGATCCGCCTGGAGTGCGGGATCGAGCCCGGCACCCGACCGGTGGTCGCGATCACCGACTGGCCCGAGAGCTACGAGTCGCTCGCGCCGTACATGCGGGCGGTCGCCGAGCACTGGAGCACGCTCGGCGTCGACGCGCACGCGTGCCACATCGGCGAGTTGGAGGCCCGTGACGGCGGCCTCTGGCTCGGCGAGCACCGGGTGGACGTCGTCAACCGGCTGTTCATGCTGGAGGACGTCGCGTCGGCGCCCGACGCGGTGGCGCTGATGGACCCGGTCCTGGACGCCGCCGAGCGCGGCGAGGTGAAGATCTTCACGCCGATGGACGCCGAACTGTTCGGCTGCAAGGCGGCCTTGGCGATGCTCTCCGACGAGGCCAACCGCCATCTGTTCGGCCCGGAGGAACTGGCCGCGCTGGACCGGATCCTGCCCTGGACCAGGACCGTACGCGAGGGCGAGGTCACCCTGGAGGACGGCAGCCGCGTCGACCTCCTCACCCACGCCGTCGAGCACCAGGAGGACCTGGTGCTGAAGGCGACCCTGGGACACGGCGGCAAGGCGGTGCTGCTCGGCTGGCAGGAGGGCCTGACGTCCGAGGAGTGGGCCGCGCGGGTGCGGGACGCCGTCGACGGCCCGTACGTCCTGCAACGGCGCATCCACCCCGTCCCGGAGCACTGCGCCGACGAGGACGGCACCCTGGTGCCGTGGACGCCGGTGTGGGGCGTGTTCACCACCGCCACCGTCAGCGGCGGCGTCTTCGTCCGGGCGACCCGCACGGACTCCCGCGTGGACGTCATCAACCTCGGCACCGGGGCGTCGACCGGCACCGTCTTCCACGCGCGTACCGCGGACGCCTGATGAGCCGGACGGTGACCGAGGACGCGTACAGCCGGCTGATCACCCTCCTGGACGGCTCCGAAGCGCGCTACCGTCTCATCCACCACGCCCCCGAGGGACGCACCGACCTCGCGTCCCGACTACGCGGCCACCGGCTGGAGCAGGCCGCCAAGTGCCTGGTCATCCGGGTCGGACTCGGCAAGAAGCACCGCCGCTACGTGTTGACCGTGGTGCCCGGCGACCGCCGGGCCGACCTCGAGCGGGTGCGCGGTCTCTACGACGGCACGGACGCGGCCTTCGCGGCACGGGACGTCGCCGAGCGCCTCGCGGGCAGCGTCAGCGGCTCGATCATGCCGTTCAGCTTCGACCCCGGGCTGGACCTCCTCGTCGACCCGGACCTGCTGGACCACGAGGAGATCTTCTTCAACGCGGCCCGCCTGGACCGGTCGGTGGCCCTGCGGACCGGGGACTACGTCAAACTGGCCGACCCCCGGATAGAACCGGTGGCCGACGCGCCCGTGCCCACGGTGGCCTAGGTGTGCTGCGAGCGCCCCGCCCGTCACCTCTCGGCGAGCCCCTCGGTGTCGAACACCGCGGGCGGGGTGCCCGCGACCGCCGGCTCGGTGCCCTCGGGGTCCGCGACGTCGAGCAGCCCGGCCCGGCCGATCAGATAGCCGGCGTGCAAGCGGCTGCGCGCGCCCAACTGCTCCATGATCTCGGCTATATGGCGCTGGCAGCTGCGCAGGCCCATGCCCAGTCGGCGGGCGATGGCCCGGTCGTCGAGGCCGGACACCAGCAGCCGGGTGATGTCCTGCTTCACCTCCGTCGACAGGGCGTGCACCTGCTCCTTCTGGTACTCGGCGGTGAAGGGGGTGGCGCTCGGCCAGGCCCGCTCGAAGGAGGCGACAGCGAAGTCCACGATGCTCTGGTCGTGCACCAGCACCCCGCCCAGGGGACGCCCGTGCAGCGTGATCACGGCGGCCTGCCGGTCGAAGACGATCAGGCGCGGGAACCCGTCGCTGAGCGTGCGCACCTCGGCGCCGAGCCGGGCGACCCGCTCGACGTAGGCGACGGTCGGCTGGTTGTAGCGCGCCGTGTGCTGGTAGAGCGTACGGACCCGGACCCCCCGGCGGAGCATCGCCTCGTCCCGGGCGATCGCCTCCTCGAGCACCGGGGTGGGGCGGCCGCCGCCGGGCTGCGAGGTGAGCATCTCGCTGGTGCAGGCCGCGCCCAGCTCGCTGAGCACGCTCCGCACGGAGCGCAGGCTCGGCAGTATCTCGATCGCGCTGTTCTGCAGCCACTTGGCACGCGCGGCGGCGTACAGCGGTCGCAGCCGCTCCATCTCGGCGCGGGCCTCGGCGATCTCGCTCAGCTGTTCGCTCACCGCCTGCTCCCTCGGGAACAGCGTCTGCGCGGCGGCACTGTCGGGGCTGACGGCCGTGAGCATCCCGGTCTCGTCGTCGCCCGGGCACAACAGGCCCAGCGCCTGGAGGTCGGCGAGCGCACTCTCGATCACGGCGGGTTCGCGGTCCAGTTGTCCGGGCAGCGCGGAGGGCAGCACGCCGGGACCGGTCAGGGCCAGCTCGTAGATCGCCCTGCCATCGGGGCCGAGCCTCGGCAGGCCTGACGCTCGCAATCTGATCGACATCCCTTCCGCTGATGTGGAGAGTCTGTGGAGCGTCCCTTTTTCTACGTGGCTGACCGGCCCCGCACAAGGCATTTCGATCGTTCGCCATACGGCGTGTCGGCTGCCGTCATCTGCTGTCCCGGTCTCGGCGCGCGGTCACCGGGTCGCCGGACGCTCACCGCTCGGCCGCGGAGTCTCGCAGACGATCTCGTCCCGCGGCGTGTAGTGGGTGCGGAACGGCTCCCGCTTCACCTCTTCGCCGTCCTGGACGAACACCCGCTGCACGGTGACGTCGAAGCCCTCCAGCGGAGTCTGCGGCACGCACTTCTTGTCGGTGCTGACCTTCTTCTCCGGCTCCTTGACGTTGGTGCGCTCACCCGTGACCGACTCGATCTCGTCGTACTTCTTGGTGCCCAGGAAGGTGACGGTCACCGAGGTGTCGGTGGACTCGGCCTGGATGTAGATGGCCCGGCCCGAGTCATTCCTGAATTTCAGGTCCAGGCTGCCCCAGGCGACCGTGGCCTCGCGGCCCTCCGGGTAGCGCTCGATGTAGAAGGAGTGGGCGCCGTACTCCACGGGCTTGACCCCGGCGAAGAACATCGCGTTGAACATGGTCGTCGCCACCGCCGAGACACCGCCGCCGGGCGCCTTCCTGAACTCGTCGTTGAGGATCATGACGCCCTCGGTGAAGCCGTTGGCCTCGGTGCGCTCGCCGACCGTTCGGTTGAAGCTCCAGGTGTTGTCCGGCAGCACGACGGAGCCGTTGATCAGCTCCACGGCCCGGCCGATGTTCCTCGTGCGGTACGGCGCCGGCTCGAAGTTGACGGTGAAGGAGGACATCTCCTCCGTCAGGCCCAGCCGTTCGGCGTTCTCGGCGGTCACCTGAGGCTGTGTCACACGCGCGGCGACCTCACCGGCGCGGGCGGACCCCGACTTGGTGAGCAGCGGCAGCACCGCCTTGCCCAGCGCCTTGTCGGTGACCAGTACGCCGGCCCTGGCGTCGTCGGCCGCCACGACCCGGCCGCCCTCCAGGCTCAGCGTGGCGTTCCGCGGCCTGGCGGACAGGTCGGCCAGGGGCTCGGTGACCGCGGGCGCGGCGCGCAGTCCCTTGGCGTCCAGGTGTGGAGTGAGCTTGCCGTCCTTGTCCGGCCGCATCGTCAGATACTCGCCGAGGACCACCGGGCCGAGGCTGAACCGCTCGCCGGCCGCGGTGAGCATGACCGGGGCCGACATGGCGGGCTGGGCGAACTCGCGCACGGCGCGCCGCACTTCCGCCGCCGTGACCTTCGGCTTGGTCTCGCGGGCGGGCAGGGCGGTGACGTCGGCCTCGCCGTTCAGGAAGGCGGTGCGCAGGGGGGCGACGGCCGCGTCGGTGTCGAGGGCGTAGCCGTTGTGCGGGGTGACCTGGCGGACCAGGCCGTCCGCGAAGGTGACGGCGCCGTCGCGGACCTTCCGGTCGAGTGACTTCGCCAGCTTCGTCAGGGCGGAGTGGGCCTTGTCCTCGTCGACGCGTACGACCGGTTCGACGGCACCGCCGGAGCGGAAGAGCCCGCCGATCACGGTGAACGGGTCGGCGTCGTGGGTGCGGGCCGCGTGGTCCACCGTCTTCGCGTAGTCGAAGGTGATGCCCACCTGCTTCGGGTCGACCGTACCCTTGCGGTCACCGACCGTCACGGTCAGCTCCCGGGAGGCGGCCGGGTCCAGCCGGTCCTCCAGTTTCCGGATGGCCTCCGCCCGGCTGAGGCCCCCGATGTCGACACCGCGCACGGAGGTGCCGGCGTCTATGTCCCCACCCGCGAGCAGCAGCCCGGCGACGTACAGGCCGCCGACTCCGACGGTCAGCGCGCCGCCGGCCAGGGCGAGGGGCGGAATGGCGGCGATACGGGGGGCTGAGGCATTTCGCGGAAAGGGGGGTACGCGCAGGCGCATGGGTCTCCCGGGCGGATGATCGGCTGGGACGGCGCGTCCGATGACGCGCCGCTGTGCGCGAGGCAAGCACATCCAGCTAGCCATAATCGGGCGAAAACGCCTATGTCGCAGACCACGTATGTTTCAGATCACGTCGCGTGTCACCGCCCGGGAGCCCCCTCGGCCCGTCACGCCCCTGACGGCACCTCCGCCTTCTCGCCCTTACCCTCCGGCGTCACCTCGGCCCCCTCGGGCGCCGCCAGTGACTTGTTGCGGCGGACGGAGGCGACGAAGGACGCGGCGATCAGGACGACGCCGATCAGGCCGGTGATGATCTCGCTGATCTGGTGCTGGATGGTGACCAGCAGGATGCCGGCGAGGGCACCGATGGCGTAGTGGGCGCCGTGCTCCAGGTAGACGTAGTCGTCGAGGGTGCCCTGGCGCACGAGGTACACGGTCAGCGACCGAACGTACATCGCGCCGATGCCGAGGCCGAGGGCCATCCAGAAGATGTGGTTGGTGATGGCGAAGGCGCCGATCACGCCGTCGAAGGAGAAGGACGCGTCCAGGACCTCCAGGTAGAGGAAGAGGAAGAACGCGGCCTTGCCGGCCAGGGCGACCGCAGAGACCGGCCTGCCTTCGGCCCTGGCCTTCTCCTCCTCCTCGTGTTCGTGTTCCTCCTCGTCTTCGAGCTTGTCCTCGAAATAGCCGGAGAGGCCGCCGACCACGAGATAGGTCATCAGACCGGCGACGCCGGAGAGCAGGACGGTGGCGGTCTTGTCCGCGTGGCCCGTGCTGACGTGGGCGTGGGTGGCGAAGGTCATCGCCGTGACCAGCAGGGCGACGAGGGCCACGCAGACCGACAGCATGTCGATCCTGCCGAGCTTCGCGAGCGGGCGCTCCAGCCAGGCCAGCCACTTGATGTCGCGGTCCTCCAGGATGAAGTCCAGGAAGATCATCAGCAGGAACATGCCACCGAAGGCCGCGATCGCCGGATGGGCGTCGGTGACCAGGTCCTCGTAGCGCTCGGGTTCGTCGAGGGCGAGGTGGACCGCCTCGAAGGGGCCGACCTGGGCGCTGATGGCGACGATCGCCACCGGGAAGATCAGCCGCATGGCGAACACCGCGATCAGGATGCCGACCGTGAGGAAGATCTTCTGCCAGAAGGCGTTCATCTTCTTCAGGATCCCGGCGTTGACGACCGCGTTGTCGAAGGACAGCGAGATCTCCAGGACCGACAGGATCAGGACGATCCCGAAGGCCTCCCAGCCCCACTGCCACGCGGCGAAGGCCAGGCCGAGCGCCGTGACGGCGAACGACCAGCCGAAGGTTCGCAGCACCATCGTCAGCCCTCCGCCTTCACGGCGAGGACCGGGCAGCCCACGCCCAGCAGGATCTGCTGGGCCGCCGAGCCCATGATCAGCTTGCCGACCGCGCTGCGCCGCCGCAGACCGATCACGACCAGGGACGCGTCCGTCTGCTCCGCGAGGTCGATGATCTCCTCGGCGGCGTCGCGGGCGCCGAGCACCTGACGGATGTCGAAGTCGACGCCCACGTCCGCGAGGTCCTCGCGGACGTGGGTCAGGTCGGGCTCCTGGGCGAAACGCGGGTCCACGATCGCGTCGCCCCGGGAGGTGTTCACCACCAGCAGCTTCTCGTCGCGCCGACGGGCCTCGTCGACCGCCGCGCGCAGGGCCGCCTCGCCCTCGGGGGAGGGGACGTAGCCGACCAGAATGGTCATCTCGATCTCCAGATGTCTCGGATGCCTCAGGCGGCGCTTCGCGCGCGCAGCGGACGTACGACGAACCGGCCGATCAACGGCCACACCAGGACCAGCGCGATCACCGCGTACACCGTGTACGACACCGGCCCGCCCAGCAGCCCCGACAGCTCGCCGCCGGACAGCTGGAGGGAGCGCCGGCCCTGCAGCTCCGCGCGCGGGCCCAGGATCACGCCGACGATCAGCGGCAGCACCGGCAGCCCGAAGCGGCGCATGGCGAAGCCGAGGAGGCCCAGGGTGAGCAGGATGAACAGGTCCAGGGGCTGGGCGTTGACGGCGTAGGCGCCCATGGAGGCGAAGAACAGGATGCCCGCGTAGAGGTACGGCCGCGGGATCTGCAGCAGCTTCGCCCAGGCCGGGGCCAGCGGGAGGTTCAGCAGCAACAGCAGCAGGTTGCCGATGAAGAGGCTGGCGATCAGGACCCAGACCAGGCTCGCCTCGCGTTCGAACAGCAGCGGTCCGGGCTGGATGCCGTACGACTGGAAGGCCGCCAGCATCACGGCCGCCGTGGCGTTTGTCGGCAGGCCGATCGCCAGCATCGGCACCAGGGTGCCCGCGGCCGACGCGTTGTTCGCGGCCTCCGGGCCCGCCACGCCCTCGATGGCGCCCTTGCCGAACTCCTCGGGGTGCTTGGTCAGCCGCTTCTCGGTGGCGTACGACAGGAAGGTCGGGATCTCCGCGCCGCCGGCCGGCAGCGCGCCGAACGGGAAGCCGTATGCCGTCCCGCGCAGCCAGGGCTTCCAGGACCGCTTCCAGTCCTTCCTGCCCATCCACGGGCGCCCGACCGGGATCACCTCGGCCGGCTTGCGCCGCAGATGCGCGGCCACCCACAGCGCCTCACCGACGGCGAAGATGCCGACGGCGACCACGACGACGTCGATGCCGTCGGCCAGCTGCGGTATGCCCAGGGTGAGTCGCTGCTGGCCGGACACCGAGTCGATGCCGACGAGGCCGATCGTGAGGCCCAGGAGCAGGGATATGAAGCCCCGGATGCGGGACGAGCCCAGCACCGACGTCACCGCGATGAACGCCAGCAGCATCAGCGCGAAGTAGTCGGGGGCGCCGAGGCTCACCGCGAAGTCGACGACGAACGGCGTGATCAGGACCAGCAGCAGGGTGCCGATGGTGCCCGCCACGAACGAGCCGATCGCCGCCGTCGCGAGGGCCTGGGCCGCGCGGCCCGCCTTCGCCATCTTGTTGCCCTCGATGGCCGTGACCACGGACGAGGACTCGCCGGGGGTGTTGAGGAGGATCGACGTCGTCGAGCCGCCGTACATGCCGCCGTAGAAGATGCCGGCGAACATGATGAACGCCTGCACCGGCTCCATGCCGTACGTCACCGGCAGCAGCAGGGCCACCGTCATCGCCGGGCCGATCCCCGGCAGGACGCCCACCGCGGTGCCGATGACGACGCCGATGAGGGCGAGCAGCAGGTTCATCGGGTCCATGACGTCCGCGAAGCCCTGCATGAGGTTGTTCAGGTTGTCCATCAGGGCCTCACAGGATTCCTTGCAGGACGCCGGCGGGGAGGTTCACGCCGAGGCCGATCGCGAACGCGTAGAACGTCGTCAGGGAGAGCGTCGCGGAGATCAGCAGGTTGCGGATGTAGTGGCGGTTGCCGAGCGCGAACGCCGTGCCCCAGAAGAGCAGGCCGCCGCTGATCACCCAGCCGAGCCGCTCGATGAGCAGCGCGTTCGCCAGGAACACCGCGATCAGCAGCACGACCGTGCGCCAGTCGCTGCCGCTCGACAGGTCGACGTCCTCGCCGGCCTCCGGCTCACCGCGGCCGCCCCGGGCCACGTCGACGGCGTACAGCACGGCGAGCAGCACCAGGAGCGCGCCCAGGATCAGCGGGACCGCGCGCGGCCCGACCGGGTCGGTGCCGCTGGTGATGTGCGGGATGCCGAGGGCGTCCACGATCACGGCGGTGCCCAGCAGGGCGAGGAACACGCACACGCCGTACTGCGCGCGGTCCCCGCCCTCCCGGCCCGGACGGGAGTCCTCCACGGTCCGGTCCTCTGTCTGCGAGCTCATGCCAGCCCGAGCTCGGTCAGCAGGTCGGCGACCGCCTTGTCCTGCTCGGTCAGGTAGCCGGCGAACTCGTCACCGGTGGCGAAGGCGTCGACCCAGCCGTTCTTCTCCAGCTGCGCCTTCCACTCGTCCGAGTCGTGCATCCTGGTCAGCGAGTCGATCCAGGTCTGCTTCTGCTCGTCGGTGATGCCGGGAGGGGCCACGATGCCGCGCCAGTTGGTGAAGACCAGGTCGATGTCGGAGTCCTTGAGAGTGGGGACGTCCTTCAGCGCGTCGATCGGCTTCTCGCTGCTGACCGCGAGCACCCGCACCTGGCCCGCCTCGACCTGGTCGAGGAACTCACCGAAGCCGCTCGCACCGAACGCGATCTTGTTGCCGAGGATGGCCGGGAGCAGCTCGCCGCCGCCGTCGTAGGAGACGTAGTTGACGTCCTTCGGCTTGATGCCGACGGCCTTCGCCAGCTGCATCGGCAGCAGGTGGTCGGGGCCGCCCGGCGACGATCCGCCGCCGACCGCGAATTTCTTGGGGTCCTTCTTCCAGGCCGTGACGAGGTCGTCCATCGTCTTGTACGGGGAGTCCTTCGGCACGACGATCGCGCCGGCCTCCTCGATCAGCTTGGCGATCGGCGTGGTGTCGGTCAGCGTCGCCTTGGACTTGGAGGTGTACGAGGCTCCGACGACACCGAGGCCCATCTGCATGGCCATCTTGCCGTTGCCCTTCTCGTTCACCAGGCGCTGCAGGCCCACGGTGCCGCTGGCGCCGGGCAGGTTGAACACCTGGACGCCGGAGGCGACCTTGGTGTCCTGCATGACCTGGGTGACGGTGCGGGCGGTGAGGTCGTAACCGCTGCCCGGGGTGTTGGGGACCATCAGCCGGAGGCCGGTGACGGGCTTGTCGGACCCGCCTCCGCTTCCGGACTCCTCTTTGTCGGCGGTGGCACCGCAGGCGCTCACCGCGATCATCGACACGGCGGCAAGAGCTCCGACAAGTGCGGCTCGTCGAGTTCTCATGGCTCATCTCTTTCGCTCGGCCCGTTCCGGCGCCATGATTGTGCGGTTCCTGAGACACCCCGTCTCGGTTGTGTGACCATTGAAGGTTGAGTTCATAGTGGTCATAACGTCACGGTCACCGTCGCGTAAGCAGCGCCGCCACACGCTCGCCGGTGAGCTGCTGAGATGGCAGCTCGCCATTGTCGTGATCGTGCTTGTCGCCGTGGCCGCGGTCTCGCTGGCACAGTCGCAGTCGACCTTCGACCGGGTCGAGGGGCGACGGGTCACCGCGCTCGCCGAGGAGATGGCGGGCAACCCCCTCGTGCGCACCCAGCTCGTGCGCCCCGCTCCCGCCGAGATGCTCGCGCCGCTGCTCCAGTCCACGCTGACCAGGTCCGGCGTCACCTCCGCCACGGTCGCGAACGCCGACGGCAAGATCGTCGCCTCGACCAACCCCACGCTGGTCGGGACGCGGATGCCGTCCGACGGTCCGCAGATCGCCGCGGGGCGGGGCTGGTCCGGTGAGCTGCCGGTGAACGGCGTGACCGAGCTGGTGGCACAGGCGCCCGTGCTGGGGGCGGAGAACAAGAACGCCGGGGACCACCTCGGCACCGTGATGATCGGGCGTGCCTCGCCCTCGGTCTGGCAACGGCTGGTCGGCGCCTCGTCCTATCTGCTCGTCTACCTCGGCGTCGCCAGCGTCCTCGGCGTGGCCGGTTCCTGGCTGCTGGCCCGGCGGATCAAACGGCAGACCTTCGGCATGGAGCCCCGCGAGATCGCCGGGCTCGCCGAACACCGGGAGGCGATGCTGTTCGGGATCGCCGAGGGAGTGGTGGCCCTCGACCCGCAGCAGCGGCTCACGCTGGTGAACGCGGTCGGGCGCAAGCTGCTCGACCTGCCCGAGAACTGCGTCGGCATGAGCCTCGCCGACCTGGGGATCGAGGGGCGGCTGTACGACGTCCTGGCCGGGAGCGCGGATGACGAGGCCGGCGCCGAACGCCGTGACGAGGTCGTCGTACGCCGCGGCCGCGTCCTGGTCATGAACCGCATGGACGTCACCAAGGACGGCCGCCGCCTCGGCTCCGTGACGACCCTGCGCGACCGCACCGAACTCGCCCAGCTGGAACGGGAGTTGGGCTCCTTCCGCAGCACCACCGAGCTGCTGCGCGCCCAGGCCCATGAGTTCTCCAACCAGTTGCACACCATCTCCGGGCTCATCCAGATCGGCGAGCACGACGAGGTCGTACGCTACGTACGCGCCCTGCGCAAACACCGCGAGTCGCTCGACCTGCACCTCACCAGCCGGGTCCGCGACCGGGCCGTCGCCGCGCTGCTCATGGCCAAGTCGGCGCTCGCCGCGGAACGCAAGGTGCGGCTGAAGATCTCCGAGCGCACGGCGCTGGAGCGGCTCGAGCCGACCGATTCCGCGGATGTGGCGACTGTGCTCGGCAACCTCGTGGACAACGCGGTGGACGCGGCCGCGAGCGGGTCCAGAGAGATCGGTTCCCAAGAGAGCGGTTCCCCGGAGGGGGACGGCGCCTGGGTGGAGGTCGAGCTGCGCCAGGACGCCTCCAGCGTGGAGATCGTCGTACGGGACTCGGGGCCGGGGGTGGCTCCCGAGCTGGCGCAGGAGGTGTTCTCGCACGGGTTCACCACGAAGGCCGCGCAGGGCGGCGACCGGGGGATCGGCCTGGCGCTGACCCGGCTGGTGTGCAAACGCCGGGGCGGTGAGGTGTCGGTGACCAACACGCGGGCGGGCGCCATGTTCACCGCCCGGATGTCCGTCGGCCGACCGGCCGAACGAGCCACGGAGGGGGTCAGATGACGGAGGGAGTCCGATGATCGATGTGCTGATCGTGGAGGACGACTTCATGGTGGCGCGGATCCACCGCGGATTCGTCAACGACGTCGACGGGTTCCAGGTGGTCGGCACGGCGAACTGTGGCGAGCAGGCGCTCACCGCCGTCGCCGAGCTGCAACCCGACCTGGTCCTGCTCGACCTCTACCTGCCCGACATGTTCGGGCTGGAGATCATCCCCCGGCTGCGGACCGCAGGCCACGACTGCGACGTCATGGTGATCAGCGCGGCGCGCGAGTCGGACGCGGTCCGCGGCGCGGTACGCCAGGGCGTCGTCGACTACCTGCTCAAGCCCTTCGACGCGGGGGACCTGAGGGCGCGCCTGGAGCAGTACGCGGCCCGGCGCAGCAACCTCTACACCGCGGTGGTCAGCGGCCAGTCCGACGTGGACCGGGCGCTGGCCCGCGGCGCGGCCCCGGCCGCCACGGCGACCACGCTCCCCAAGGGCATGAGCGTGGAGACCGCCGAGCTGATCGAGCGCGAGCTGCGCGCGACCGACGGCAGCCTCTCCGCCGCCGAGTGCGCGGCCCGCCTCGGGGTGTCCCGGGTCAGCGCCCGCCGGTACCTGGAGCACTTCAGCGTCACCGGGCAGGCCGAGGTCTCACTGCGGTACGGGCAGGCGGGACGGCCGGAGCGGCGGTACAGCTGGGTGGACGCCCAGTAGCCCGCGTCGCCGGCGTGATCCGCCGGACGGCACACCTAAGGCCTCTCCCACGACCGGCTGCCACCCCGGTCGACCGGACCGGCCAGCTCCACGATGTCGTCCGACGCGATGTCGTGCAGCCTGATCGCCAGGTCCTCCAGGGCGCGGCTGGCGGCGAGTTCGTCGCCGATCTCGGGGATGGGCCGGTCGATCGGGTTGCGGTGGGCGATGCCTCGTCCGGTGACGGTCAGCATGTCCTGAGGCGTGTTCTCCGTGGTCAGCACGGCCTCTGCACGGGTGTCGTCGCCGTCCTCGGTGATGTGGATCCGGACGGTCCAGTTCTTGTCTTCCATCGAGATCACTTCCGTAGGGGTCGGGAACCCTACTGAAGAGCGTGCGCCTGTTCCCGGGCCCGGTCCAGCGCGAGTCGACGGTGACGCGAATCGGGGGCGCCGTCCTCCCGGGGAAGTACCCCGGCGCTCATCCGCTCCCACCGCGGAGGCATGACAAGAGCCTCCGTGGGCACGATGTGCCGAAAGGTTGCGGAGAGCACGCTGGTCGCAACGGACCCGAGCCAGAGAACGAGGAGGGCGCCATGAACCGCCAGGCCCACGTCCGTGTTCGTGTCACCCGCAGGCCCGCGGCCCCCCGCGACACCAGGGGCGAGATCGACCGGCGCACCCCCTCGGGCCGGATCCTGCCGTACTGACACCGGACCGGGCCGCCCTCGCGGACGTAGCGTGAGGGCATGCGCCTACTGGTCGTCGAGGACGACGTCGGGTCGTGAGCGGGGCCGTGCCCGGCGCTCAGTGCCGTGAGCCGGTCGTGCCCGGTGCCTCGGTGTCGTAAGCCGACACTGCCCGGCGCTCAGTCGGCCGGGTCGGCCGGGTCGGCTGGGTCGGCCGGGGCCAGCTCCATTGGTTCGATCTTGCCCTCCAGCATGGTGCCCAGGCCCTGTACGGCGCAGACGTCGGGTCGCTCGGCGATGTGCACGGGCATGCCGGTGGCCTGCCGCAGCATCTGGTCGAAGCCGGGGAGCAGCGCGCTGCCGCCGACCATCATGATCCCCCGGTCGGCGAGGTCGGCGACCAGGTCGGGCGGGCAGTCGCGCAGGACCTTGCCGATGCTGTCGAGGACCGCGGTGAGCGGGGTCTGGATGGCGTCCCGCACGGCGGCGGTGTCGACCTTGACGCTGCGGGCGAGACCGGTGCAGATGTCGCGGCCGTGGATCTCGGTGGACTTGGGGCCGTGGGGCGTGAGCCCGTTGCCTGAGAGGGCGAGCTGCAGCGGCCGTACGTTCTGGCTGGGCAGCATGAGCTCGTGCGCATGCCGCAGGTGCTGCACGATCGCGTGGTCGACGGCCTCGCCGCCGACGCGGACGCGTTCGGCGGTGACGATCGCGCCGAGGGAGATCACGGCCACCTCGGTCGCCGCCGCCCCGCACGCCATGATCATGCTGGCCTCGGGCTGCTCCACGGGCAGCCCGCAGCCCACGGCGGCGGCGATGAGGGTGTCGACGAGTTCGACGCGCCGGGCCCCCAGGCCGACGAGGGTCTCGATCGCGGCGCGCTGGGCGAGCGGGTCGGCGTCGTGCGGGGTGCAGGCCGCGGCGCGCAGGAAGGGCTTGCGGCGCAGTGTGCGGCGCATCTTGTCGCCGAGCAGGTGCCGCAGCATCCGCTGGGCCATCTCGATGTCGACGACGGTGCCGCCGGAGACGGGCCGTACGACGCGGATGTAGTGCGGGGTACGCCCGGTCATCCGCTCCGCGAGCTCGCCGACCGCGATGAGGGCGCCGGTGCGGGTGTTTATGGCGGCGGCGGAGGGCTGGTCGACGACGAGTCCGGAGCCCTTCACATAGACGCGGGTCCTGGCGGCCCCCAGGTCGACGGCGAAGTGGCAGCGGCGCAGCTGCTCCAGCGTGGCGGTCATGGGGGTCCTCCCGATAACGCAGACCATGGGTCCGCCGGGTGGGTGGCGGGCCTCGCTTGGGGTGACGTGGGTCGTGTTCGCGGGGCCGACTCATGGTGGGCCTCCTTGACATCGATCGTGCGGTCGGCCCAGTGGGATGCGCCTTTTGGAGGGGGCCGGGTGGGGTGCGGCTGAATGGGGGGTTTGTCGCTGAGGGGGAGTCAGACGGTGTGTCGGGCCGCCGGGAGTGGACGGCTTCGAGTATGGCGAGGGCGAGGTGGCCGGGCAGACGGAACGTGCGGCAGGCCGCCGCGACGTCAGGTCCCGGGTTCGCTGCCGCTCCGGTCGCCGACGATGCCCCGGATCACCCCCAGCTCGACCAGGTCCTGCGGCCGAATCCGCAGCTGATCAGCAGTCGCCTCGACCTCCTCCGGCCCCCGTTTGAGGATCGCCGCCGCCATCTCCGGCCCGATCACCGAGAAGTAGCTGTCCGGCGTGGCCCAGGTGTCGCCGGGTGCCGCGAGCGCCAGCGCGCCGCCCGAGCCGCCCTCCCCGATCAGCAGCGTCGTGATCGGCACCCGGGCGGCGGCCACCGCGCCGAACAGGTCCGCGATCGCGGCGCCCACGGCCTGCCGTTCCGCCTCCGCGTCGTTCGCGGCGCCGGGGGTGTCCACCAGGGTCAGGGCCGGGATGCCCAGGCGGTCCGCGAGGCGGAGCAGGCGGGTGGCCGTGCGGTACCCGGCGGGGCGGGTCGCGGTGCCGGTATGGGCGGCGTAGGCCACCGTACGGCCCTCGTGCTCGCCGAAGCCGCAGAGGATGCCGTCGGGGTCGGCGCCGCCGCAGCGGTCGCCGTTGAGGGTGACGCGGTGCGTGAAGTAGGCCGACAGGTACGCATCCGCGCGCGGCCGTCGGGGCGAGCGGGCCCGCCGCACCGCGTCCCAGCCGGTGGCGGGCAGGCCGGTGGCGCCGAGGGGGCGTGGCGGTGGGGCCGGTTCCGTGGACGGGGTGGTGAGGAGGCGGAGCCAGCGGCCGAGGCAGTGGCGCAGCTCCTCCGGGCGGACCACCGCGTCCACCGCCCCCGCCGCCAGCTGTGCCTCCGCCGTGTACGCCGCCGGGTCCGCGTCGGGTGGGCGGACCCGGGAGCCCGCGAAGCCGACCTGGGCGCCGGGCAGGGCGAGGGTCACGTCGGCGCCCGCGCCGAGGGTGGCCCAGCCGCCGCCCGTGGTCGGGTCACGCAGGACCGCGATCTGGGGGAGACCGGCCTCGCGCGTCAGTATGGACTGCCGTGCCACACGCTGGAGTTGGGTCAGGGCGAGCATGCCCTCCTGCATGCGGCTGCCGCCCGTCGCGACCAGGGAGACCACCGGGAGGCGGCGGGCGCGGGCGTAGGTGTACGCCGTCTCCAGCCGGTCACCGGTGCGTTCGCCCAGCGAGCCGCCCAGGAAGCCGAACTCGAACGCGATCAGGACCGCCCGCGTGCCCTCGACGGTGCCGGTGCCGCAGACCACCGACTCCTCCTCGCCGGTGCGTCCGGTGGCGCGGGCGCGCGAGGCGTCGTAGCCCTGCCAGGCGAGGGGGCCGTCGGGGGCGGAGTCCCGCGCCGGGTACGGCAGTTCGGCGAAGTCCCCGGTCACCAGGGCCACGGCCTCCCGGGCGGTCCGCCGCTCAGTCATGGCGCAGGGCCCGCTTCATGATCTTCCCCATGTCGTTGCGGGGGAGCGCGGAGAGGTGGTGGACCACCCGCGGGCGCTTGTGCGGGGCGAGACGGCGGGCCACGTGGTCCGCCAACTCGTCGGCCGTGGGCGGGGATTGGGGGTTCTCAGGGACCACCCACGCCACGATCCGCTCGCCCAGGTCCGCGTCCGGCTCCCCGGTGACGGCCGCCTCCCGCACCCCGGGGTGTTCGAGGAGCGCGTTCTCGATCTCACCCGCCCCGATCTTGTAACCCCCGCTCTTGATCAGGTCGGTGGCCTTGCGGCCGACGATACGGACGTACCCGTCGGGATCGCGCACCGCCATGTCGCCCGTGCGGAACCAGCCGTCCGCCGTGAAGGCGGCGGTCGTCGCGTCGGGGCGGTTGAGGTACTCCGTGAACAGGTTCGGGCCGCGCACCTGGATCTCGCCCACCGTCTCGCCGTCGTACGACGTGATCGGCGTCCCGTCCTCCTCCACGAGCCGCAGCTCCACGCCCGGCAGCGGCACACCTACGGTCCCGGCCCTGGCCTCGCCGTCCGCGCGGACGCTGGTGTTCATCAGCGTCTCCGTCATGCCGTACCGCTCGACGACCCGCTGTCCGGTCGCGGCCGTGATCCGCTCGTGGTCGTGCACGGGGAGCGCGGCCGAGCCCGAGACGAGCAGGCGGGCCCTGCCCAGCGCCTTCGCCAACTCCGGCTCGGCGGGGAGGGCCTGGGCGATGCGGTGGTACATCGTCGGCACACCGAACACCATGGTCGCGCCCTCGTTCAGCTCCCGTGCCACGCCCTCCGTGCCGAACCGGCCCAGGTGCCGCACGGATCCGCCGCGCCGCAGCGGGCCCAGGATGCCGAGGACGAGGCCGTGGACGTGGAACAGGGGCAGGCCGTGGACGAGGACGTCGTCGGCGGTCCACTGCCAGGCGTCCGCGAGCGCGTCCAGGGTGGCGGCGATCGCCCGGCGCGGGATGACGGCGCCCTTGGGCGGGCCGGTGGTGCCGGAGGTGTAGACGATCAGGGCGGGGTCCTCGTGGGACGGCCGGGGGCCGGGGAGCGGGCCGGCGCCGTGCACGTCGACGTCGATGCGCTCCAAGTCGCCCAGCGGAGCGGGCAGTTCGTCCCCCGCGGCGGCCAGCACCACCGACGGCGCACAGTCGGACAGGATGTGCCCGAGCTCCTTCTCCCCGGACTTCGGGTTGAGCGGCACGGCGGCGACCCCGGCCTCCAGCGCCGCCACCACCGCCACGGCGGTCTCCAGCGCGGGAGTGGCCCAGACGGCCACTCTGCCCGCCCCGTCGATCCGGGCCGCGAGGGCACCGGCGGCGGCGCCGAGCTCGCCGTACGTCAGGGAGCGGTCGCCGAACCGCAGGGCGGGCCGGTCGGCCGGGGCGCCCGTCAGGGCCGGGAAGAGAGAGGACACGCGTCGTACTCCTTAACTGTCTGTCGGACACCGGCTGCTGTCGTATGCCGGCCTACCCCCAGCCCGGCACGACCATCACCAGCCACACCACCGCGGGCACCACGGCCACCACGATCCCTCCGTACACCATCAGCTGCCGGAAGAAACGCTCACGGTCGACGTCCGGCGCGGCGGCCAGTACCAGCGCGCCGTTCGTCGAGAACGGGCTCACGTCCACGACCGTCGCCGACACCGCGAGCGCCGCCACCATGCCGACCGCCCCGATCTCGCCCTGCGCCAGGAACGGCACGGCGAGCGGGATGAGCGCGCCCATGATGCCGACGGACGAGGCGAACGCGGAGACGATCGCGCCGATGTAGCAGAGCAGCACTGCCGCCAGCAGCGGTACGCCGATGCCGCCGACGCCCTCGCCGGCCCAGGTGATGGTGCCCATCTCGTCCAGCACGCCGACGTACGTCAGCACACCGCAGATCAGCAGAACCGTCGGCCAGGCGATCTCGCCGACGGCCTTGCGGCTGTCGTCCGGCCAGACGGCGCTGAGGATGACGGCGAGGGTGATCGCGGTCAGGCCCGCGTCCAGGTCGAAGGCGAGGACGGCGATGACGAGGGCGATCAGGGAGAGGAGGGTGGCGAGGCGGGGTGGGGTGAGGGGGAGGGTGTCGTCGGGGGCGGGGGTGGCTTCGCGGGTGACGGTTGTGGTGCTCGTGGGGGAGGGGTGGGTGCCGGGGTCTGTTGTCGCCCCTGTGCCGCCCCGTTGTGGCTGGTCGCGCCCACGCGGCGGTAGCCGCAAATCAATTGCAGCCCCGCGCCCCTTGGGTGCGTCTCCGGCGCCCTCCCTCCACAGCCTGAGGCCCCCGCACGCGACGAAGACGACGGCCGCGATGACGATGTTGACGATCAGGGACGCGAGGAACAACGCGACCTCGTTCCCCGGCAGCTTCTCCCGCTCCACGATGCCGTTGACGATCGAGCCGTAGATGCTGATCGGTGAGAAGCCGCCGCCCTGCGCGCCGTGCACGACCATCGCGCCCATCAGCAGCGGGCTGATCCCGTAGCGGGCGGCGAAGCTCAGCGCGATCGGCGCGACGATCGCCACGGCGGCCGGGCTCACCGCGCCGATCGCGGTGAGCGCGCCGGTGAGGGCGAACATCACCCAGGGGATGAGCGCCACCCGGCCCCGGACCAGCCGGATGGAGGCGTGCACCAGCCAGTCGGTGGTGCCGTTGGCGCGGGCGATCGCGAAGAGGTACGTGACGCCGACGAGGACGACGAACAGATCGCCGGGAAAGCCGGCGAAGATGCCGTCCGCGTCGAGGTCGGCGACAAGGGTGCCGACCCCGAAGGCGGCGGCGAAGGCGAGCGCGCCCATGTTGATCGAGCGGGTCGTGGCGATGACGAACACCACGACGAGGACGAGGATCGAGATGAGTTCGGGGGACATACGGGCTCCCGTCTCTGGGTCCCGGAGCGGTTGGAGGATACGGCTTTCTCTTGCCTGGCGGACCGGCAGTGGCCAAGTGGCTGAGCCAATTCGCGCTGCTGGCTGGTTAGCGTGGGCGCATGGCGGGGGGACGTCAAGGGGTCACGCATGAATTGGCTGAGCCACTCGGCCACTGGTCACCCCGGTGTTACGCTCCCGGCGAGAGGGGGACCCCGTGACCGACGCCCTGCGCCCCATGACCAAGCAGCGCCTCTACGAGCAGGTGCTCGACCGGCTGCGCGCCTACGTCGCCGAGGGCGGCCTCGGCGCCGGGGACCGGCTCCCGACCGAGCGTGACCTGGCCCAGCGGCTGGGGGTCAGCCGGGCCTCCGTGAAGCAGGCGATCGTGGTCCTGGAGGTGCAGGGCCTGGTGGAGGTGCGGCACGGGGGCGGCACGTACCTCGTGCGGGACAGCCTCGATGTGGAGCCGGTGGAGCGGATGGTGGAGCGTCGCCGGCGCCTCCCGGACGTCCTGGAGGCACGGGAGGCCCTGGAGACGAAGCTCGCCGAACTGGCCGCGGAGCGCCGCACGGACGACGACCTCGCGGCGATGCGGTCGGCGCTCGCACACATGGCCAAGGAGATCGAGGAGGGCGGCCACGGCGTCGAGGGCGACCGCCTCTTCCACGCCGCCGTCACCGCCGCCGCGCACAGCAGCATCCTCGCCGAGTTCATGCGCTCGATCGCCGGCCAGATCGCCGAGAGCCGCACCGAGTCCCTCCGCCAGCCCCACCGCCCCGCCCGCTCCCTCGCCCAGCACCAGGCCATCCTCGACGCGATCGAGGCGGGCCGCCCCGCTCAGGCGGCCGCCGCGATGCGCCGCCACGTCCGTACGGTGGCGAAGGTGCGGTTGCTGGACTGGGAGCCGGACGGAGAACGCTAGCCGCCGGTTCCACGCTGACCGCTGTTCTCACACTCGGTCACGCGATTCCCCCATTTCCTTGGTATGGACACGTAACGGCAATCAAGGTTTTACAACGGCGCAGGTGTGGTGTCACAGCACCAGGCGAGGCTACGTACCGACAAAAGGTCCTCCCCCCCACATCCGAACAGGATTGGACCCACATACATGCACACCGAACTGAGGCGCGCACCCGCGCCCCGGAACACTCCCGCCTGCCCACCGGCCGACGGGCCGTCACAAGGCCACGACGGATCACCACAAGACCACGACGGGTTACTCCAAGGCCACGTCCTCGCGGTCGGCGCCCCCGGCCCCCGACGCGAAAAGCTCACCCGCACCCTCGAATCCACGGGCTACGCGGTCACCCACGCCGCCCCGGGCGAAGTGGGCCCCAGTGTCCAGCGGACCCCGCCCGACGCGATCGTCGCCCTCGACGGCCACGGAGGCCTGGAGCAGGCCGTAGCCGTCGTACGGGAGATACGCACCGCACCCCAGGGCCAGGTCCTGCCCCTGGTCATGCTCACCGCCGACCGTGAACCCGCCGGTGTCGCACGGCTGTTGCGCAGCGGAGCCGACGACTGTCTGCCCGAGGCCGCCGACCCGGTCGAACTGTCGGCCCGGATCGACGCCAAGCGCCACCGTGTCCCGGTCCCCGTCGACCGGCTGCCCCAGGACCCCCGCACCGGCCTCTACTCCGCACCCCACTTCCGCGCTGAACTCGACCGCGAACTGCGCCGCCCCGGCAGCCGCCCCGGCCGCCGCGAAGGCGTCCTCGCGGTGGTCGCGGTGGCCGAGGCGGACGCGCTCGAGGAACGGTTCGGGGCGCGGGTGCGCCGTGAGGTCGCCGAACGTCTCGCCGGTGTCGCCGAGCGGCTCGGCGCCGGCAGCGACCGGCTCGGCCGGGACGAGGAGGGGCGGCTGCTCGTCCTCATGCCCGGCGTCGACGAGGAGACGGCCCGGCGCGCACTGACGGAATTCGCCACCGCGGTGGCCGGCACCCGGTTCGTCGTCGCCGACGAGAACGTCCGGCTGACCCCGGCCGTCGGCTGGCTCCCCCTCGCGGACGCCGAGGACGCCCCCGACGGCCGCGCGGTCGAGCGGGCGGTCGACGCCGTCGCCGAGGCGCTGCGCCACCGCGACCTGCGGCCCGTCCGCTACGAGCCGTGGATGCGGGCGGCCGCCGCCCCGCGCCGCCGCGCGAGGAAGGTCGTACGCCCCCTCCTCCTCGCCCTCTCCCCGCTGCTCGCGCTGCTGATCGGCGTGGGCGTGCCGTTCGCGCTGTACGAGCAGACGTACGCGGCGCTCGGCTGGGACATCGCGTCGGCGGTGTACTGGGCCGTGGTGGCCGGACTCGTCCTCTCCGCCACACTGATCCTCCTCGAATGCCTCTTCTCGCTCGACGCGCCCACCCGGCCCGCCGCGCCCGCCCAGCCGTACCCACCGGCGAGCGCGGTCATCGCGGCGTACCTGCCGAACGAGGCCGCGACGATCGTCGACACGGTGGAGTCCTTCCTGCGCCTCGACTACCCGAACGACCTGGAGATCGTCCTCGCCTACAACACACCCCACGCGCTGCCGGTCGAGGACACCCTGCGCGAAATCGCCCGCCGCGACCGGCGGTTGGTGCTGCTCCCGGTGCCCGGCAGCACTTCCAAGGCACAGAACATCAACGCCGCCGTCACGCGCGTGCGCGGCGAGTTCGTCGGCATCTTCGACGCCGACCACCACCCGGCGCAGGACGCCTTCCGCCACGCCTGGGACTGGCTGTCGAACGGCTACGACGTCGTCCAGGGCCACTGCGTGATCCGCAACGGCGAAAGCTCCTGGGTGGCCCGCCAGGTGGCCGCCGAGTTCGAGGCGATCTACGCCGTCAGCCACCCCGGCCGGACCCGGCTGTACGGCTTCGGCATCTTCGGCGGCTCCAACGGCTTCTGGCGCACCGACCTCCTGGCCCGCACCCGGATGCACGGCTCGATGCTGACGGAGGACATCGACTCGACGCTACGCGCGTTGCGGGAGGGCGCGCGCATCGCCACCGACCGGACGCTGATCTCCCGGGAGCTGGCGCCCACCCGCCTCAAACCCCTGTGGAACCAGCGATCACGGTGGGCACAGGGCTGGCTTCAGGTGTCGCTGCGGCACCTGGGGCAGGCACTGCGGTCGGCGTCCTTCACACCACGTCAGAAAGCGGGCCTCGTGGTCCTGTTGGGCTGGCGCGAGGTGCAGCCGTGGCTGTCGCTCCAGATCCTGCCGATCCTGCTCCACTCGGCGATCCGCGCGGGCGGCGCGGACCGTATCGACTGGGCCACCCCGGCCTGCCTGCTCGCCTTCGCCTTCACGCTCTCGGCCGGCCTGGTACAGACGGCGTTCGCGGGCCGGCTCGCCCTGCCCGAACTGCGCCGCAAACGGGGCTGGTTCTGGCGCCACGCACTGGTGTCGACCGTCTTCTACACCCACTTCAAGAACATCGTCGCCCGCCAGTCGCACCTCAAGGAACTGCTGGGAGACCGCCGCTGGCGGGTCACACCCCGCACGGCGGCGGCGAAGGCGGTGGGGCAGGAATGAGCAGTGGGGCAGGAATGAGCAGTGGGGCAGGAATGAGCAGCGGCACCCGCCGGCTCGAACTCCAAGGCTTCCGGGGCCTGGCCGCCCTCAGCACGGTCGTCTTCCACGTCTGGCAGCAGTACTACGTGTACGACGCACAGGGCGCCCACCCGCCGATCGACAATCCCTACCTCGGGGCGCTGATCTCCCTGGAGGTCATCGACCTGTTCTTCGTCATGTCGGCGTACCTGCTGACGCTCTCCTACGCCCGGGCCGCGATCGACGGCGAGGACCGGACCCGCCCGGCGAGGGACTTCCTCTTCCGCCGGGCGACACGCATCCTCCCGCTCTACTTCCTCGCGGTCCTCGTTGTCTGGTCCCTGCGCAACCCGTCCCTCCCCGGCGACTGGCGCGACCTGCTGGAACACCTCACGTTCACGCACGTCTTCGACCAGCAGCGCATCTTCTACACGCTGGGCCCGACCTGGTCGCTCTCCCTGGAGATCGCGTTCTACTTCACCCTGGTCGCCGTGGGCCCCCTGGCGATCCGTGCCTGCCGCCGCCTGCACACCCGCCGCGCCCGCGTGGCCCTGTGCGCGACGGGCTGCGCGGCGCTCTACCTGGCCCCGCTCGCCTGGATCGCCGTCGCCCACCACGCGCTCGGCATCCCGCACACCAACTGGCCCGTGTACTTCGGCCCCCAGGCCCGTCTCGGCGGCTTCGCGGCGGGGATGTTGCTGGCGGTGCTGCTGGTGGCGCTGGGCGAGAGGGGTCGGGTCGGTGCGAGTCGGGCGACGGTGGTGGCGGTGACCGCGGTGGCGGGCCTGTACGCGTTGTCGTACTTCTCCGCCCCGGAGAACACCTGGCACACCTACTACCACCCCCTCGCCGCCGTCCTCTGGTTCGCCCTCCTCTACGCCACCCTCCACGTCCGCGGGGCGGCCCGCCCTCGCTGGCACGCCCTGCTGCGCTCGGGGTGGCTGACGGGCGTGGGCCTGGTCAGCTACAGCCTCTACATCTGGCACGAGCCGCTGATGTTGCTCCTGTACGACAGCGGCGCCCTGCCCCGTTCCCAGGAGGGGTTCCCGCTGGCGGTGCTGTTCGTGGTCGCGGGTGGGGTGCTGGTGGCGACGGTGAGCTACTGGGTGGTGGAGTATCCGGGGAGTTTGCTGGTGGGGCTGCGGGACAAGAAGGGGCGGCCTCGGGAGTTCTATCCGGAGCAGACGCCGACGCCGGAGCCGGAGCCGCGGCGGGAGTCTGAGCCTGCGGTGCGTTGATCCGCTCGGCGACCTTTCTGCGCCGCTGCCTGCCCCCTCCGGGTCAGAGCAGCGGCGTCAGGGCGACCCGGCGCAGTCGGAGATTGATGTCGATGACCTCGACGGACATCTCGTCACCGGCGTCGGGCCACCCCGAGTCGCCGAGCAGGTCGCAGTGCACCAGCCCCTCGACGCCCTCGGCGACCCGTACGAACACGCCGAACGGGACCACCTTGGTCACCTGGCCGCGCACGACCCGGCCCAATCCTCCGTTCCGCGCGAACTCCGCCAGCGGGTCCGGGGCGAGGGCCGCGAGCGACAGCCGTACCTGCGGCCGGAACAGTTCGAAGGCGAGCACCTCGGCGTTGATCTCCTGACCGACGTGGACCACCTCGTCGAAGGAGTCGATGTGGTGCCGCGAGAGTTCGGGGGCGGTGATGAAGCCCTCGGTGCCGTCGAGGTCCACGAACACCCCGAAGCTCTCGATGCGGCTGACGATTCCCCGCACGACCTGTCCCTGCTCGAAGCCCCGCCACGACGTCTCGGCTCCGGCGATCCGGCGCCTGGTGGCCACCAGCGTGGCGAGGTCCCTGGCGAGCGGGATCTCGATGGTCTCCAGCGCGGAATGCCGCAGCCAGTGCAGCCGGGCCCGGTCCACGGCCCCCTCGTGCAGCGGCGGCCAGTCGGCGGCAGGGGCGAAGTCGTCGATGACCATCCGGCCGGCCGGGGCCAGGAGCCGGGCCGGATCGGCGGGGCTGTCGTCCTCGGTCTTGGCGCTACCACCCCCGTTCAGCACGAGCAGGTCGTACGGCCCCCGCTCCTCGATCCGCCGCCAGTCGCCGCACAGCACCTCCACCTCGGGCCGGTCGGCGAACACCTCGGCGGCGACCCGGGCGCGCTCCGGATCCCGCTCCACGCCGACGAGCCGTACGCCCACCCCGGCGCCCGCCGCGAGCCAGGCCAGCCCCACTCCGCAGCCCGTGCCCGTCTCGCCGATCAGCGTGCCGGCACCGCCCGCCAGGGCGTACAGCAGACGGCCCTGTTCCGGGCGGCGGGAGTGGGCGAAGCCGTGGGCGCGGGCCGCGGCGAGGGCTCGCTCGACGAGCGGAGGGAGGTGAACTTCCTTGGCGTACGCGTCCGTTCCGGAGATCGACATGCCGCCGATCCTGCCGTACGAACCCTGCGGCCGCCGCTGACGTCAGGCTGCCGCCTCCACCACGTCCGCCACCACACAGCTGACGTTGTCCGGACCGCCGGCCTCGTTCGCCGCGGCGATCAGGGCGTGGACGGCGGCGTCCGGGGCCGGGGCGGAGTTGAGGAGGTGGCGGATGGCGGCGTCGGGGACGACGCGGGAGAGGCCGTCGGAGCACAGCAGGTAGCGGTCGCCGGGTTCGGCGTCCTGGAGACGGAGGTCCGGGGTCGCGGGGGCGGTCGGGGAGAGGGCCTTGAGGAGCAGCATGCGCTGGGGGTGGGTCGTGGCCTCCTCCGGGGTCAGGCGGCCCTCGTCGATCATCGCCTGCACCACCGTGTGGTCGTCGGTGATGCGGAACAGGGCGCCGTCGCGCAGCAGATAGGCGCGGGAGTCGCCGATGTGGACCAAGGCCAGGCGGGAGCCCGTCCACAGCAGCGCCGTCAGTGTCGTGCCGGTGTCCTCCTCGGCGCCGTTCGCCGCGTCCCGGACCGCCTCCGTCGCGCCCTGTACCGCGTCCTCCAGCAGGTTCAGGACGTTGCCCGCCGGGAGCTCGTCCGTGTCCAGGAAGCGCAGCGCCTCCACCGCCGCGCTGCTCGCCGGCGCGCCCGCGGGACCGCACCCGTCGGCCACCGCGAGAAGCCGGGCGCCGGCGTAGGCGGTGTCCTGGTTGGCGGGGCGGACCAGGCCCCGGTCGGAGTGGGCGGAGTAGCGGAGTTCCAGCATGGTGGTGTCCTTCCTCGGTGTGCCGGACATGTGTCGGACGAGGAACTCGGCGAGATCGCGCCGCGCGGCCGTCTCCGCCTCGACCTGCGCCCAATAGGCACGGATCTCATGGGCGGCGTCGGCCGGCCGCAGTGCGCACACCTGACGGATACGGGCCAGCGGCATCCCCAGCCGCCGTAGCCACGCCACCAGCCGGGCCTGCTCCAGCTGCTCGACGGCGTAGTACCGGTACCCGGTGTCCGGGTCGACCCGGCTGGGCCTCAGCAGGTCCAGCTCGTCGTACAGCCGCAGTGCCTTCGGTGACAGGCGGCAGGCCTTGGCGAAGGCCCCGATCGTCAGCATGTCCCTGCTCATCGCGATCCCCTCCTGCTCATCGCGATCCCTTCCGGTTCCTCGCACCGATGCTGCGGCTTCACCGAAGGTGAAGGTCAAGCGGCCTGTCCCGGTTCCCGACGCGGTTGCTAGCCTGCGCATCGCACAACCGTCCGATCCGGGAGGAGCCCGCCGTGCCCCGCACAGCCCTCGTCACCTGCCGCCCCGGCCCCGAGGTCAGCGTCGACCGCGACCTGCCCGTGCTGGTGCGGGCGCTGGCGGAAGCCGGGGCCGAGGCCGAGGTCGTGTACTGGGACGACGAGGACGTCGACTGGGGTGGGTACGACCTCGCCGTGATCCGCTCCACCTGGGACTACAGCTGGCGTGCCGCGGAGTTCCTGGCGTGGGCGGAGCGGTGCGGCAAGGCCACGCGGCTCGCCAACCCGGTCGAGGTGGTGCGCTGGAACGCCGACAAGCGCTACCTCGGCGATCTCGCCGAGGCCGGGGTGCCGGTCGTGCCCACCCGGTACTTCGCCCCCGGCGACATCCCCGAGCTCCCGGGCGACACCGAGTACGTCGTCAAGCCCACCTCTGGCGCGGGCGCCCGTTTCGCCGCCCGCTACACGCCCGACGAGCACGACACGGCCGTACGGCAGCTCGCGCGGATGTACTCCGAGGGGTTCACCGCGATGGTGCAGCCGTATGTGAAGGGCATCGACGTCAGCGGGGAGCGGGCCCTGCAGTTCTACGGTGGGCGCCTGCTGCACGCCAGCCGCAAGGGGGCCGTGCTCACCCCCGGGACGCCGTACGACGAGCGCAAGGTCGCCCATCCCGGGCTGGAGCCCTGGACCCCGACCCCGGCCGAACTCGCCGTCGCCGAACGCGCGTTGGCCGCCGTACCGGTGGCTTCCGAGCTGCTGTACGCGCGCGTGGACCTCGTCGACGGGGAGGACGGGCCGGACGGGGAGCCGCGGGTGATGGAGCTGGAGCTCGTCGAGCCGAACCTGTTCCTGTCGCTGCATCCGGATTCGGTGCCGGCGGTCAGGGACGCGATCCTTCAGGCGGCGGCGTAGCGCGGCTCCGGGTCAGTCGCCGAACTGCTGCTCGTGCCGGTGGGTGCCGCGGGCCAGCTCCTGCAGAATCTCGTGCTCGGGCTTCCCGGTCTCCCGGGCGATCTTGCGGAGCAGCAGTGCGCACAGGGCCGCGGTGCCGTCCATCAGCGCCTCGGCCGCCGATGGGTCCTCGCGGCGGCGCTCTGCCACGTACGCCGCCAGAAGCTCGTTCCCGGACACGTAGGCGGTCATGAACTCGATGCCGGTGCGGATGCGGTCGTAGTCGCTACTCATGGGCCGAACGATCGCACACGGGTGCCACTGAGCATGCGGCGCGGTGCCCAGGCGCGTGGTTCAGCCGCTGACCGCCACCCGCTGCAGCAACCCCCACGTGAACTCGGCCACCACCTCCCGCCGCACGCCCTCCCCGTCCGGCGCCGTGAACGCCAGCCCCCACCGCGTCGGAGCCGTCCCCTCCAGCGGCCGGGCGGGAGCGAAGGCGCGGGCCGCCTCGTCGACCGTGCACGACCAGGGGGTGAGGTCGGCGAGGGTGCGCAGGGTCGGGCCCGGCGCTCCCGGCGCGCGGACCAGCCACTCGTTCCACACCGCGCCGTTCGGGGCGAGCAGTACCTCGAAGCGCAGGTCGGGCCAGAGGGGGAGTGGCCACAGCCAGGCCTCGCAGTCCAGGTCGCCGATCTTGCGGGTGATGACGGACTCGGGCGCGCCCAGGACGGAGCGGTAGCGCGAGGTGGCCGCCCGTGCTCGCGGGGAGCGGATCATCGCCTGCCACCGCTTGTTCGCGTCGCGCATGTCGGCGAGGGAGACGCCCAGTTCACGGCGGGCGTCCTCCACCAGGTCCGGGTTGTGGTCGGACATGCGGCGCAGCAGCACCAGCTGGAAGTCCAGTGCGGTGAACGGGCTAGCGGGGCGCTTTGCGGAGGGCATGCGCTCCATGGTCGCCGATCGGGCGGCGGCCGTCGGGCAGGAAGAGAACCGAGTTGACGTACCGCGGACCCCGGAACGGCAGCACACGACGCAGCAGCCCCCGGGTGACGACATGGCAGGCCTCGGCCTGGTGGGCCGCCAGCGGGAAGCGGGACAGGGGCACCCAGTCACGGCCGGGCAGGACCCAGCCCTCGTAGCCGAGCAGCGACAGATACGTCACCACCGGGCCGATCGGCTGGATACGGGACTCCAGTTCGATGAACAGGGCGGGCCGGTCGCGGGCCAGGATGCCGGTCGCGCCGCGCAGCACCGCCAGCTCGCTGCCGTCCACGTCGACCTTGACGAACCCGACGTCCTTGAGGCCGAGTTCGTCGAGGGTGACACAGCTGACCGGCACCGCGGTCGCGTGGATGTCCCGGCGTACCAGGGAGGACACCCCCCGGTCGCCCGCGTCGTGCGGCGGCAGCCAGAGCCGGGCCGCGCCGGGGCGCTCGGCCGCTGCGGCCTGTACGACCCGGACGTTGGGCGGGGCCGTCGCCGACAGCAGCCGCGCCAGATGGGGGACCGGTTCCACGGTCACCACCCGGCGGGCCCGCCGCGACAGCCGCCGCGTCCACGGGCCGTACCAGCCGCCGACGTCCACGGCCGTCCCGCACTCGGCGGGACACAGCTCGGCCAGCCGGGCCAGCTCCGGCTCGAAGCGCGGGTACACGGCCCGGGCGACGGCGGCGACCAGGCGGGTGGGCAGCAGCGGGGCGATGCTCGCGGTCACAGTCATGGAGTCATCCGTTTGAGGAGTTCCTCGTGTTCGTCGTCGGAGACCTGCTCCCCGGAGGCCGGCAGCAGCTGCGGGATGCCGTCGACGATGGGGTAGCGGCGGTGCAGGCGTGGGTTGTACAGCGCGTCGTCCGGTGCGACGAGGTGCAGGGGCCCCTTGTCGAGCGGGCACGCCAGGATCTGCAGCAGTGGGTCGTCGGGCTTCATGGTGGTGTCAACTCCTTGCCACCTATGGGGGGTTGCGGGGAGCGTGCCGGCGGGTCGTGCCGCGGCATCGACAGCAGTACGGCGATGGCGAGCGCCGTACCCGCGACCCGCAGCGCCAGCCGCAGCGGGTCCTCGGGCAGCGCCTCGCCGAACGACAGCGTGCCGAGCACGGCCGTGTAGACGCAGGTCACCGTCGTGCACACCGGCACGATCAGCGAGGCCCGGCAGCGTTGCAGCGCCGCCTGCGACATGACCAGCCCGAACGCGCCGGTGAAGAGCAGGAGATACGGGTACGGGGAGCGCAGCAGGTCCAGCACCGCGCCGCCGATCCCGCTCGTCGTCAGATGGCTCGACACCCCCTTGATCGCCAGCGAGCTCACCCCGTACAGCAGCCCCACCGCCACGCCGTACTCGACGCCGGTCGTCGGCAGCCGGTGCCGGTGCCGGGTCCTGCGCTCGGCGGAGTTGTACAGCCACACGCCCGCCGCCAGCGACGGCACGCACACCAGCAGGATCAGCGGATACGGCGCGGCCTGGCCCACCGTCTCCCCTCCATCGGGTCCTTCCCGCAGCGACAGCACGACCATCAGCAGCGCGGCGAGGATCGCGCCGAGCGCGTACCGCTCCCGCCCGCTGGTCTCCTCGCCCAGCAGCCGCGCCGACAGCAGCACGAGCAGGACGAGCCCGGAGACGAAGATGCCCTGCGCGGCGGCGATCGGCAGGGTGCGGTAGACGACGAGCTGGGCCCCGAACCCGGCGGCGAGGGAGAGCGAGCCGCCGATCCACAGCGGGCTGCCGATCACCAGCCGCAGCAGCCGGGCGGGTTGCCGGATGCTCACCTGCGGAAGTGAGGTGAGCGCCCGCTTCTCCAGCACGAAACCGAGGCTGTACAGGGTGTTCGCCATCAGGGCAGCGGCCACTCCCCACCACATGGTCACGCCCCCTACGTCCGCCGGGCGTGCAGCAGCAGGATCGACGCGAGCGAGGGCCTGGCACAGGCCAGCCGGTCGAGTGGGCGCAGGGCGCGCGGTACGCCGTGGAAGGGCGCGCCGGCGAGTCGTACGACCTCGAAGCCCGACGCGGCCACGAACTCCCGCAGCGCGCGGGCGGTGTAGAGCCGCAGATGCCCCACCACCTCCCGCCCCGGCCGCCCGTGGATCCCCCGCAGGCTGACCTCCGAGAACACCGGCTGCACCCCGGCCAGCAGCAGGCCGCGGTTGTACCAGGCGGCCAGGTTGGGCGTGGAGAGCATCAGATGCCCGCCGGGTCGCAGCACTCGGCGGATCTCGTCCAGCGCGGCATCCGGGTCGACGAGGTGCTCGATCACCTCGCTGAACAGCACGGCGTCGGAGGAAGCGGTCCTGAAGGGCAGCCCGCCGCCGGTGAGTTCACCGCGGACGGCGTACGGGATCCGGGTGCGGGCCCGGCGCAGGGCGTCCTGGGACCAGTCGATGCCGACGATGCGGTGGCCGGGGAGGAAGGGGGCGGCGGTGGCGGCCGCGGTTCCGTCGCCGCACCCTATGTCGAGGATCGTCCGTGGTGGTGAGGCGGGCCCGAGAGCGTCGGCCAGCATGCGGGCCTGGCGGCGGCTGCGGGGGGTGCCGGATGCGACGGGCACGGCGGGGTTCTCGTAGAAGTCGCGCAGTTCGGGGGGTTTCACGGTCGTCGCAGGGGAGGTCGTCACGGGGTCACCTCCGTGGTGTGCAGGTAGTGCTCGAACAGGTCCCTGAGATGGGCGCCGTCACCGTGGCTGAGCAGGGCCCTCGACCAGCGCAGGGCGAGGTGCAGCCGACCCGCCGTGGAGGCGGTGGTGACGGTCAGACCGCGCGGCATCCGGGCGGGCGCCGAGAACCACACGGCGTGGGCGCGACCGGCGTCCTCGCCGAAGTCCAAGGGGTACGGGATACGGCCGATGTTGCTGAGCAGCGTGGTCGAGGTCCAGGGCGCGACGGCTCTGCGCAGGCCCCGGGTGAGGGCGGCGCGGACGGCGACGGGGGCCCAGGGGGCGGTGAGGAGGGAGGCGCCGTGACCGAGCTGGGGGCGGGGAAGGGACTTGAGGGCGCGGGTCCGCAGTGCCGTGCGGCCCAGCAGGCCCGGCATGTCGTCCTCGGCCCGCTTCAACTCCTCGGGGCTGAACGGGACTTCGACCAGCCTGGTGCCGTTGCCGATGGGCATGGTGGCGTCCCGGGGGCGGTCGTCCACGGGCATGGTGATGCGGAGGGGTCGGGGGTGGGCGCCGTGTTCTCGGTTCCAGTGGGCGATGGTCAGGGCGGTGGTGACCATGAGCTGGTCGTTGACCGTGTAGGGGGAGCCCTTGGGGCGGTGGGGGAGGGGGAGTTCGGTGACGAGCATGCCGTTGCCGGGGGAGGGCTCGGGGGTGCCGGGCGCTACCCGCGCGGGGGGTGACCAGTTGGAGGGGATCGCTTCAGGTTGTGGTTGGGTCTCCGTCGTGCGAATGGGCGCGGTTGCGGGTGAGTTGTCCTTGCCGCCGTAGAGCTCGGCGGCGGTGGCCAGGACACGCAGGCAGGCGGGGCCGTCGAGGGCGGTGTGGTTGATGGTGAGAAAGAGAACGGTGCCGCGTGACGGCCGTAGCTGCGGGCAGTCGTGCTGCTGAGCTGGCTCCCGGCCCACAGAGAGCGGCACCCCGCCGGCGCGGGCAAGCGAATCCCCTCCACGCGAACCCCCACTACCGGAACGGACACCACCAACCGCATCCGACGCCTCGCTCCCTTCAACAGCCCCCGCCCCCTCCACAACCTCCAACCGGATCGGCGGCGACAAAGACAACGGCGGCGCCTCGGTCAGCGCCCGAGTCCGCGCATCCCGCAACGCATCCCTCCCCGGCGCCGGAAAGGTCACCACCTCCACATCCGGCTCCGCCGTCAGCTCCCACTCGTACCGGCGCCGGTACCACCGCCCCGGCGCCTCCCGCATGAGGATCCGCGGATGCCGCCGCAACGCCTCGGCGAAGGCCGTACGCAGTCGCCCCGCATCCAGCCGCCCCGGCAGATGGACCTCGATGTGCACCGTCTCCGGCTCCTCCTCCTGGAGGCAGTGCCGGGCGACCTCGTCCACGACGGGAAACGGGATCCGGACCGGCGGCCGGAGCGGGCCGTCGGCGCGTGCGGGCTGCTGCAGTGCGGTCATGTGGCTTCGCCCTTCCCCGTGTCGCTGGGTTGCGGCCCGCCGGGGCCGCGTGCGGAGACGGTCGGTCCCGCGTCGGGTCGGGGGATCCCCGCCGGATCGGGCCCGGTCCCCAGGGGACTGCGCCCCCGCTCCCGCTGCGGCAGCGGCGGCGCCGACGCTTCCGAAGCGGGCACACCGACCGCCTCCTCTCGCTCCCGCACACCCACCACGCCCGCGAACAGCCCGATCAGAGCCAGCAGTTGAGCCACAGGACCGAATGCGCCCTGTTCCGCCCCCACCGGCTCCCCGGCCCCCACCGCCGCGACAACCCCCGCCCCCGCCAGCGCCACGAACGCGACCGGCACCAGCAGCGCATGCCTGCGCCAGGCCACCAGCGCCAGCACCGGCACCAGCAGCGCGAACCACCCGGCGATGAGCACCCCCACCACCGTCACGGCCACCGTGCCCAGCCACAGCCCCGGCAGCGGCGGAGCGGCCTGCGGCTCGTCGGGGTTCGGGGCCCGCCGGCGCCACAGCACCAGCCCGGCCAGCAGCACGAGAGCGACCGCACTGCCGATCAGCCCGCCCTCGTACGTCACCGCCGGCTCGTAGGAGAGCTGGACCGTGCCACCGGCGCCCGCCGGGATCCGCCAGCCCTGCTGCCAGCCGTCCAGCCGTACCGGCGTCAGTTCCTCGCCGTTCAGCGTGGCGCGCCAGCCGTCGTTGAAGTTCTCGTACGTCGTCAGGTAGCTCGCCGCCCCCGACCCGACGGTCACCGCGCGCCGGTCGCCGAGCCAGTCCCGTATCCCCAGCTCACGCGTGGCCGCCGAGGCGTCGGCGACCGTGCCGCGCGTCAGCGTCACGTCGGTGAGCGCGAGGGGCCCGGCGTCCCCGGCCTCGACCTGATGGTCACCGGCGGTGAGCTGCAACTCGGCGTCGGCACGCCCGCGCTGACAGAGCGTCACGTCGACCCGTCGGCGTTCCATGAGATCCCGTACGGTCCCCCGCACGCTCGTCTCGTACAGCTCCCCGTCCACCGACACCACAGGCCCCTCGCCGCACGGCAGCGAGAACGGCCTGGTCTCCCTCGGCTGCGGGGTCCGGTACTGGTCGAGGGCCGGGATGTACGCCTCGGTCAGGCCCACGGGCAGTTGCAGGTCCTCGCCCACCATCGGGTTGTAGAGGGTCAGGGGCGCCGTCTTGGTGATCGTGATGTCCAGGCGGTCGGTGGTGATCGGCGGGAAGCGGACCACGCCGTTCTCGTCGACGCCCGCGATCGCCGCGCCGTCCGGCGAGCTGATGTGGACCTCGGACGGACGGGTGGACAGGCCGCCGGCCGGCGCCAGCACGACCTCTCCCACCGCCTGCTTTCCGGGCCAGCGCAGGTGGACGGTGGGCCGGTCGCCGGCGATCCACGCCGTGGTCAGGTCGCCGTCGGTGAGGTTGCGCGGCGACAGGCCCGCCCCCAGCCGTGCCGTGGAGTCGGCGGTGGCGACGATCTGGTTCCGCTGCTCCGGCGCCACCTTGTACAGCAGCTCGTCCAGCTCCTCGCCGGGCACCGGCACCGCGTTCGCCCGTATCTCGTACGTCCCCGCCGTGGACGTCGTGAAGCGCCGGTGCAGGCCGGCCTCCGTGCCCGTCGGGGACAGCCCGGTGGGGTCGGCCGTACGGGACAGGGAGACGATCTCGGCGCCCGCACCGGAGCCCTTGGCGTCCGTGGGCAGCCGCAGCAGCCGGGTCACCTGCACGTCCGGCAGATCGATCTCGGAGAAGCCGGCCCCGGTCAGCCCGGCCCGCCGGGACACGGAGTCCGTGATCGTCAGCTTCATCCAACCGGTCTCGCCCGCGGGCGCCTTGACCGTCTGCGCCGAGCCGTCGGGACGGAGGAAGGAGCTCACCGACCCCTTCTCCGTCTCCACCCGCACCCGCGTCGGCGCCTCCCGCACGCCCTCCTGCGGCAGCGGCGCGACCTTGAACGACGACGGCATGTCGTACGAGCCGCCCGCGAACGCGATGCGCAGCCACTCCCCGTCCGGCGAACCCTCCGCGCCCTCGGTCCACGCGGTGTCCGGGTTGCCGTCGAAGGCGTTCACCGGGTCGAACTGCGGGAGATGGAAGAGCCAGCTGCCGTACGACGACGCCGTCACCGACCGCGCGCCGCGCAGCTCGGCCACCGTCTGGTGGTCGAGGCCGGTGGTCGGCAGGATCTGGTGCGGCTTCTCGCCCGCGTCCTGTGCGGCGTCGGGCGCATTGCGCTCACTCTCGGTGTACGTGTACGACGTGTTGGCGTTGACCAGCCCGAACCGGGTGTCCGCGCGGCGCAGCCCGTCACCGACCACCTGCACCGGCGGCGAGCCAAGCCCGGGATGGTTGTCGCCGGTCAGCACGCTTGCCCGGCCCCGCAGTTCGGACGCCAGCGGAAGCAGCGCCTCCGGGCCGCCGGAGACGACGGCCGTGTCGGCGACCGGCTGCAGCCCGGCCTGGTGCGGGCGCGCCACGTCCTGGCTCGCCGGCTTGTAGATCTCCACCGCCCGCTGCCGCGGATACAGCCCCTCCACCTGCAGCGGGGTGTCCGGGGCGATCGTCCCGGCGGTCATGACCGGCCCGAGGCCCGTCACCCGCTCGTACCCGGACTGTTCCAGGGTCCGCTTCACGGTCGTCGTGGGGACCTGGCCGATCTGATCGGGGTCGAGATCGTTGCGGACGACGACGTAGTAGATGCCGGCCCGGCTCAAGTAGTCGGCCAGTCCCGGCACTTGGCCACCGCTGACCAGCGCCTGCTCGACGGCGTCCATGGCGCGCCGGTTGCCGGGGGTGCCGAAGGGGACGTAATCCCGCTGCGCCCAGCGCGAGTCGGCCACGACGTCGAGGGGCTGGTCGATGGTCGAGCCCCAGGTGTAGATGCCGTGCGCGGTCGCGGGCACGACGAGGGTGCGGGCGTCCGGGGAGTACTTCTCCATCCAGTCGGCCGTGGCCTGCCAGTACTTGGGGATCTCCTTGAAGGACCCGGGGTTGAGGATCGAGCCGTTGAGATACGGCCACATCAGTCCCGGCAGCACCAGCAGGGCCGCGATCAGCGGAGCGAACCGCCGCCCCCGCACCGGCCGCGCCCCGCGCACCTCGGCCGCCACGCCCACCAGATGGGCGAGCCCCAGCACCAGCGCCAGGGCGAGCCCGGTCTGGAACTTGTAGATGTTCCGGAAGGGAACCAGCCCGCCGTCCAGCCAGTCCTGCACGATCCCGTGGAAGGGCGCGCCGAACGCCCCGCCGTACCCGGCGAGCAGGATCAGCGCGACCGTCACCACGGTCAGTACCAGCCACCGCCGCTCCGGCATGTCCCGCCGCGCGAGACCCGCGAGCCCCAGCCCGGCGGCGAGCGCCGAGCAGACGATCACGACGGCGGACGCGGCGACGGTCCATCCGGCCGGCAGCCAGGCGTCCCCGAAGTGCAGATAGGCCACCCAGTTCCCGGCCCCGCGCAGTGCTTCGGTCGCCGCCATGGTCTCGGTGGTGGTCTGCGAGTTCTCGACGTACGGAAGGAAGTTCTCGCCGTAGGTACCGAGCAGCAGCAGCGGTATCACCCACCAGCCGGTCGCCAGAACGACCCCCGGTACCCACCACGCGATCAGCTTCCGCTGCCGTGGCCCGGGCGGCCGGGACAGCAGATACAGCCCGACGGGAAGCAGCGAGGCCAGCGTCGAAGCGGCGTTGACACCACCCATGAAGGGGATGATCAGGGCCGACCGCAGGGCGGCCACCCGCGCCGCGTACCGCTCGTCGGTCAGCGGCAGCAGCACCCAGGGCAGAAACGCGCCCGGCAGCGCAGCGGCGGACGTGGACCCGACGACGACGGTGAAGACGGGCCACAATGCGTAGACGACCGCGGCCACCAGCCGCGACCCCCCACTCCCCACCCGCAGCCGCTCGGCCAGTCGCAGCGCGCCCCAGAAGGCGACCGACACGATCAGCGACAGCCACAACCGCTCCGCGAGCCACACCGGCAGCCGTACGGCATCGGCCAGCCAGTAGAACGGCAGCATCGGCCACAGATAGCCCGAGTACTGGTTCTGGATCCCGCCGAAGCTGCCCTCGTCCTGCCACAACTGGCCGAGATCGGCGAAGAACTGCCCCGGATCGACGGTCACACCCAGCTTGGTGTCGAAGGTCTGCCGCCCCGGCTGCACCGCCAGCAACAGCACGAACACCACGGCCCAGAACCCCAGCAGCCAGCGCCGCGAGCGCGGACCTTCCGGCGGCCCCGAGGCGGGCGCGGAGGTGGGCACGGCTGCCGGGGGAGGAGCCTGGACCGTGGTCGTCGTCATGGTGGGCACCGCCTGAGGATGAGGAGGAGGTTCCAGGTGGCGAACTCGCGTATGCCGGGCGCCTTCACGACCGTCTCGGCGAGGAACGGCCAGTAGCGGGAGCGTGCCGAGACGATCTCGACGTCGTCACGGGCACGGACCTGCCGCAGGGTGGCGCCGATGTGCACGGCGAACAGGTTCTCGCCGAGGGTGTGCTTGGCGTCCCGTCCGGTACGGCGCCGATAACGGGCACGGGCCCGCTCGGCCCCGAAGTAGTGCCAGGGCGCCCACTCATGACCGCCCCACGGGGACAGCCAGTTGGTGAACGACACATAGATCAGCCCACCGGGCCGGGTGACCCGCGCCAGCTCACTGATGAATGTCTGCGGGTCGGCGACATGCTCGAGCACATTGGAGGAGAAGGCGACGTCGGCGACTCCGTCGCGCAGGGGCAGCAGATACCCGTCGGCGACGACGGCTCCGTCGGGAGGCTTCGCACCGAGCTCGCCGACGTCCGGCTCGAAGAGGTACGCATACGCCCCCCGCCGCCGAAACTCCTCGGTGAAGTACCCACTGCCACCGCCGACGTCCACGACGGTCCGCCCGGAGAGGGCCCCGCCGTAGGCCTCGACCTGATCAGCGGCATCACGAGCGAGCAGCGAGTAACAGCCGTCGGGATCGTCCTGCTCACGCATGAAAGCCCGGAAGAGGGCGAGAGAGCGCCGAAACGAGGGGTCCTTGAAGACGAGGGGTTCTGCAGTTTCCCTCAAGGGGCGCGGGGAACTGCGCGACAAGCCACGAACCAGCGGCACTCGCGAGACAACCCGGCCCTTACGGCGCATAGGCGTCACGACCTCTCACCGCCTCGCCGGCAACGGCCATGAACTGCCGAACCGTCCGCTCCCAGCGATACCGCGCCGCCCGGTCACGAGCCGCCTTGCCCATCAGCTCACGGCGATGCCCGGACAACGCCAGCGTGCACCAAGCGGCGGCAAACGAAGACTCACCCTGCGCCAACACCCCGGTCTCCCCGTCCACGACGGAATCCCGAAGCCCCGGCACATCAAAGGCAATCGTCGGCGTCTCCCGAGTGGCAGCCTCGGTGACCACCAACCCCCACCCCTCCACCGCCGAGGGATGAAGCAACAACCACGCCGCACACAACAGCCGATGCTTCTCCGCCTCCGACACATGACCGACGAACTCGACACCGGGCCCGGCAATACGCTCAAGGGACGACCGCTCCGGCCCGTCCCCCACGATGATCAGCCGCCCCCCGGTAACGGGCCGCACCCGCTCCCACAACCGCAGCAGCAGATCGATCCGCTTGTACTCGACGAGCCGCCCGACGGCCACGAACAACGGCTCGGAAGACCGGTCACCAAGCGGACCCGGCTCCTCCACCCCGTTGTGCACGACCCGAATACGGTCCCGCTCGACCCCGATCGCCCGCAGCGCATGCGCGGTCGACGGAGAAACGGCAACCATCAGACTGCGCCGCTGCACACCGGTCAGCGCCCAGTGCTCAAGTCTTCGGCCAAGCCGAGCGGCAGGCGACAACGCTCCGCCGAACCGCATCTTCCACAGATCGGTGTGCACATGGTTGACCAGGCACAAGGTCGGCCCGCGATGCCACAGCGGCGCGAAGTACGGCATCCCGTTGCAGACCTCGACCAGCAGATCGCAGTCGCCGACCTGACGGGCGAAGGCGGATCTGGCGCGCAGGTAGTGGCCATAGGAACCGCCCGCCGACACGACCCGGTAGTCGCGGTACGCCGCAGGCCCCCCGCACAGCAGGGTGACCTGGTGGCCGAGCCGGGTGAGCCCGTCAGCGAGGCGGTCGACCAGCAGCTCGGAGCCGCCGGCGGCCTCGTTGCCCAGGTCACGGTGGGCGAGAAAAACGATTCGGCGCGGATGTGGGGGGAGCGCCGAAGGGTGCTGCGGCGCCAAGGGGAGACTGGCGCGGTGGGGGTCCCCCCGCTCGAGCGAATTCGAGAGTGGGGGAGGGGAGGGCACGTGCTGGGGCATGGGTGCTCCAACTCGTCTCAGGGTGCGGAACTCAGCGTGGGGGTGGGGGAGAGGGAGGGTTTGTCGTCCCGTGGGGGGATTTGGAGCTTCCTGGTCGCTTACGGTCGTTGTGCGTGGGGTGTGGACAGGCTGTGTCCGGGTGGGATTGGACAGTTTTCGCCCGGACGTTCGCCAGGGCTACTCACCGGCGTGACAATTTCCGGCTTTATTAGAGCTGACGTCACGTCACATTGTGAGCGAGGGCTGGGGCATCTCGACCGTACCGGCGGATTCCGGACGCTTTCGCCCGCGTACCACCAAAACGGCACCGACCGCCGCAAGCAGGAATCCTGCCCCAGCAGTCCCGATCGGCAGTGTCTCTCCCACCATGCGCAGCAGCCCGCTGTCCCGTTCCGCCTGCCGCACGGCCTCCTTCTGCGTGGCCGTGGTGAACGCGATCTTCTCGCTGTCCAGCAGCACCGCCGCGTCCTGGTCACCGCCGGGCGCCCGCAGGGTGCGGCGCGGACCGGTCTGGGCGTAGATCACGCGCCCCGTGCGCTGGTCCACGACCAGCTTGAAACCGTGGTTGGAGTACCACTCCTCGGCCAGCACCTGTGGCCGGTCCGGCTGGTCGACGATGCTGCCGGGGACGAGCCGGGTGCCGACCTTGCGGGGCGCGACCGTCGCGGTGAAGCGGTAGCCGGTGTAGCCCTGGATCTTCTCGGTGCCGTCGTAGCGCATGGTGACCGTGGTCCCGCCGGTGTTGTCCCACCACTGGTAGGAGCGTTTCTGCACGTCGAACGGGAACTTCAGATAGGCCTCGCCCTCGATGTACGGCTCCTCGCCGCAGCAGTGCACGGGCCTGGTGGTCTTCCGGTCCATCACCCAGCGGTGCGGGGTGAAGTCCAGCGCGTCGTGCGGGTCGGCGGCCGGCAGCGACTTGTCGGTGTCGACGGTGGTGATCACGTCCCAGACGGCGTCGCCGCTGCGCTCACTTTCCGCCACATTGCCGCGCACCCGCTGGGTGACGGTGATCGTCTGGTCCGGCACCGTTTCGATCTTGTCGGTGTCGAAGACACTTCCGGTGCCCTTGTAAACGGCGGTGGTGTCGATGTCGATGGGGTTCAGGGCGGCACGCGGGGTCACGTACCACGCCAGCATGGGCGCCAGTACCAGCAGAAACGTGCCGATGCCCAGCAGGATCAACGAGAGAGGTGAGGCTGTACGGCGCATCCGGCACTCCTGAGGGTTTGACGCATGGTCGATGCACGGTCGATGCCTGGCCGTTCTTGGGCCGGGAACCGTAGGCGTTCCCTTGACGAAGTGTCAATGTCTTGACGGGCTGTCCCGGCTTGTCGAGACTGAACCCGACAGGCAGGGGTTTCGGAACAGGCTGGCACCACCGGGGTGGGGACGACCTCCGGATGCAGAGAGGCTGACCCTGCGATGTCCAGACTCCTCGCCGCCGCGCTGACGGTCGCGCTCGCCGCCGTCCTCGCGGTGGGCGCCGCGCTCGGCGTCGTCGCGCTGCTCGAAGCGACGCCCGACCAGCCCAACACCCCGTTGATCACGTACGAGCAAGCGGGCCAGGGGAGTTGACCGTGGCCGCCACCCGCTCCACGACCTCCCCGGCCGCGCCCACCCGCTCAGCCTGGCGTGACGTACCCCGCTTCCAGGTCCGCCGTTTCGCCGAGCTGGCCATGGCGGACGCCCCCGCCCTCGCCGAGGAGATCCTCAGCGAGATCCAGCGCGAGTACCCGCATCTGCCCGTCGTCCTCGACGAGTCGGGCGAGCCGATGGCCCTGGTCGGCATCCGGCGCGCGATCGAGGTCTTCGTCCAGCACCTGGAGACGTCGGAGGGCCGCCCGACGGTACCGCCGGGCGTCTTCCAGGAGTTCGGCCGTGGCGAAGGCCTGCACGGTCGCTCCCTCGACTCCCTCCAGGCGATCTACCGGATGGGCGTACGGCTGGCCTGGCGCCGTTTCGCCGAGATCGGCCAGCGCGTCGACATCCCGCCGCCCGCCATGTACGAGCTGGTGGACGCGGGTTACGAGTATCTGGACGGCCTCGTCGACCAGTCGGTGCGCGGCTACGCGGAGGCCGCGGCGCGCCAGGCGGGCGAGCGGTTACGCCTCCAACGCCGCCTGATGGAGCTGCTGCTGGCCGAGCATCATCGCGGCGATCCGGCCGACGCGCTGAGCGAGCGGGCGGCACGGATCGGGTGGCCGCTGCCCGAGAAGGTGGCCGTCGGCGTACTGCTACGGCCGGCGCGGGAGGCGGTGGCGCCGGCCGTGGGGCAGGGGGTGCTGCTCGACATGGAGTACGAGCAGCCGCGCATGGTCGTCCCCGAACCGGACGCCGCCGGCCGCCCCGAACTGCTCCACCGGGCCCTGACCGGCTGGTCGGGCGCGATCGGCCCTCCGGTCCCGCTCGCCGACGCGGCGAAGTCGCTGCGCTGGGCCGAGGCGGCCGTCCGCCTGATGGAGCGCAAGCTGCTGCCGGCCGGAGACGTCCTCTACTGCACCGAGCACACCGAGGCGCTGGTGCTCCTGCAGCCGGAGGAACTGATCGACGACCTGGCGGTGCGGTGCCTGGCACCGCTGGAGCACTGCGGTCCCACCCACGGGCGGCGGCTCGCGGAGACGTTACTGGCGTGGCTGGAGATCAGGGGCGGGGCACCGGAGGTGGCGGCCCGCCTGGGCGTGCATCCCCAGACGGTCCGCTATCGGCTGCGCCAGATCCGGGAGCTGTGGGGCGACGAGATGGACGACCCGGACCGGCGGTTCGAGTTGGAACTGGTGTTGCGGGCGCAGCGGTTGAGGGGGGTGCTGGGAGAGACGCCCCGATAGGCGCCGGTAGGCGAGGGGTACTTGTGTGTGACGGCCGGGGCGCGCATCGTGGTCGTATGCCCGAGAACCCGGAGTTGCACCTCTGGCTCCAGCCCGTCAAAGGGGAACCGCTGACCGTCCGGACCGCCGACTTCGCGACCCTGGACTCGGCGGTCGTGGCCCTGAACGAGGCCTTCGACGAGGGCCGCATCCTGCGCTTCGAACTGATCGCTCCGGACGAGGCCGAGAACGGCTTCGCGTTGGTCAACTTCGCCCATGTGGTGGCGGTGAAGGTGTGGCCGGAGTCGGTGAAGGGCGCGGACGACGGTCAGTATCTCTGATCCGGTCAGGCGTTCCGGCGGGCCGGTCCGCCCGTGTGGACCGGCCGGCGCGTGGACGCCGCGCGCAGGCGTCGGCCCCGGCGCGTCAGTCCCCAGGGCTTGAGGATCGAGATCACCGTCATGAAGACGTACGCGGACAGCGACACGATCGGCCCCATCAGCAGGTCACCGGGGTCGGGTACCGGCCCGCCCGCGGCGACGGCGGCGACCGTGGTGCCCAGGCCGGGGCGCAGGGCGAAGGTGGTGGCGGTGATCGTGGCGAGGGTGATCCAGAACTTGATGTAGACCCAGCGGTGCCGGGCCAGCCCCCACTGCGTACCGAGGGACAGCACGAGCCCGCTGACCAGCGTGAGGAACGCGACGGGCAGCAGGAGCCAGTCGGCGAACAGCTTCATGGCCCGTACGGACGCCTCCACGGTCACCGCGGCTCCGGTCGTGCCCGCGGTGACCGCGAGCGCGAGCAGCCCGAGCGTGAGCCCGAGCCAGCACGCGGAGGCGACGACATGGACGACGAGGAAGGCCCGGCGGGCGGGACGGCTCAGCTTCCTGGCGGCGGCGGACGACGTGGAAGCGGCGGAAGTCGTGGCAGGCGCGGCAGGCGCGGACGGCGTGGAAGACATGGACAACACCGTGCCGGGCAAGGCCGGCGAGGACGTCTGACAGCGGGAGTAACCCCGTGTACTTACGTCGGCGTACGCGGCGCCGCTCCGGCTGCTCCGGCGGCACCTCGCGGCGATGACTTCGGACGTGGAACTCGGTCATCAACGGAGTAGGAGCACAGCCGCCCACTTCGAGCAGAGGAGACCCCGATGCGGCAACCGACACCCCACCCCGCCCTGCGGCAGCTGGACATCCTGGTGGGGGAGTGGGACATGTGGGCCGCCGGCCGCAGCGCCGGCCCCTTCCGGACGGAGTTCGCCTGGGCGGAGAGCGGCGCCTTCCTCGTCCAGCGCGCGGACGTCGGCCCCGAGACCGCCCTCCCCGGCGTGTGGGCCACCCACGCCCCCTTCCCCACCGTCTCCCTGACCGGCTACGACGACACCACCGAGCAGTACACCGTCCTCTACGCCGACGGCCGCGGCGTGTCCCGCGTCTACCAGGGCAGCATGACCGACCGCACCTGGCGCCAGTGGCGAGCGGCCCCCGGCTTCCACCAGCGCCTCACGGCCACCGTCAGCCCCGATGGCACCACGATCGAGGGCCGCTGGGAGCAGTCACCCGACGGCGAGAAGTGGACGACGGACTTCGACGTGACGTTCGTCCGCACGGGGAAACCGAGCAGCTGAGGGCAATGGTCCGCGCAGGGCCATTGCCGCGGGAAACGTCATTTGAGTAGCCTGTGTTCGTTATTCCGATCGGCTGTTGAAATCTCGAACGCAGCCTCTGACATCCAAGGGAGGGGGCCGGACGTGGGACGCCTCGTACCAGCCGTGACCCGAGCTCTCGACATTCTCGAGCTCTTCCTCGACGGGGACGGCACACTCTCCGCCCCCGACATCGTGCGCAAGCTCCAGCTGCCGCGCACCACCGTCCACGAGCTGGTGACCACGCTCGCCGCCCGGTCGTACATCGTCCAGGTACCGGGTCAGCCGGGACGCTACCGGCTCGGGGTGCGGCCTTACCAGCTCGGCAGCCGGTACGCCGAGCAGCTCGACCTCGCGGCCGAGGGGCAGCAGGTCGCCCGGTCCGTCGCCGAGACCTGCGACGAGACCGTGCACGTGGCCATTCTCGAGGGCACCGACGTCATCTACATCGCCAAGGTCGACTCGACGCACGCGGTGCGGATGGTCTCCGCCGCCGGACGCCGGCTGCCCGCGCACTGCACCTCCGTCGGCAAGATGCTGCTGGCCTCCCTTCCCGAGCAGGAGCTCACCGCACGTGTCCCCGACAATGCCGAGCTCGTCGCCATGACACCCAACAGCATCACCGACCCCGGCGCCCTGCGCGAGGCCCTTGCCGGGATTCGGGAGCGGGGGATCGCCGTCGAGAGGCGGGAGTCCAACCCGGACGTGTCCTGCGTGGCCGCGCCCGTGCGGGACCGTACCGGGCAGGTCGTGGCCGCCCTCTCCATCTCCGTGCCCATGATCCGCTGGAGCGACGAGCGCCGCGTCGAGCTGGAGCAGCTCGCCGCCAAGGGTGCCGCCGAGCTGTCGGAGCGGCTCGGACACCGGAGCGTGGCATGACGGCGCAGCAGTACGAGGTCGCCGTGCGGGCCGAGGCCGAGCTCGGTGAGGGGCCGACCTGGGACGCGGCGACCGGGCGGCTGCTGTGGATCGACATCCTGGGGTCGCGGGTCCACAGCTACGATCCCGTCTCCGGGCGTCGCACCGTCCGTACGACCCCGCAGCACGTCGGCGCCGTCAAGCCGCGCGTCGGCGGTGGCCTCGTGCTGAACCTCAGGGACGGCGTAGGACTGCTGGACGCCGACGACGGCTTCCGCTGGCTGCGCCACGAGCCCGTCCCGGGCCGCCGCGCCAACGACGCCGCCGTCGCTCCCGACGGCTCCCTGTGGGCCGGCACGATGCGCTACGACGAGGCGCCGGGCGGCGGCACCCTGTCCCGGCTCACCGGTGACGGCTCGGCCGAGGTGATCCTCGACGACGTGGCGGTGAGCAACGGCACGGGCTGGAGCCCGGACGGGCGGCTCATGTACTACATCGACTCGCCGACGCGCCGGGTCGACGTCTTCGACCACGAGGGCGGGCGGGTCGTGAACAGGCGGCCGTTCGTCACGATCGAGGACGGCGCCGGGTTCCCCGACGGGCTCACGGTCGACGCCGAGGGCTGCGTCTGGGTGGCCCTCTGGGAGGGCGCGGCCGTACGCCGCTACACGCCGGCCGGCGAGCTGGACCGGGTGATCCCACTGCCGGTGCCCAGGGTCACCGCCTGCGCGTTCGCCGGTCCCGACCTGACCGACCTGTACATCACGACGGCCCGAGTGGGACTGGCCTCACCGCCCCCGCTGTCGGGCTCGGTGTTCGTCGTGCCGGGGGCGGGGAAGGGCCTGCCACAACCGGCGTTCGCCGGCTGACGTTCCCGGGGCGGGGGGCTCGTCGTGGGCAACCGCCAGCCCGCTGCCTGCACTCCCCGCCCGCTGACGTCCCCGTGGCGCGGAGACCTCGGCCGTGGGCTACCGCAACCCCGCCGCCTTCAGCTCCTCCGCCGTCAACGGCGGCCCGCTCAACGCCGGTTTGAGTGGGCCGGCCAACGCCGCCAGCAGTACCGACGGGGTCAGCAGCACCTCCGCGCCCCGCTCCAGGGACGTCACATCCGTCACCCTTCGGGCGATGCGGCCGTTGCCGGTGGCCGTGTACATCAGCCGGTCGACGTACGCCGCCACGAGCCGTTCCCTGAGCGTGGGCCCGTTCTCCGTGACGCCGGGGTAGAACACGTCCTGCCCGATGGCCATGTCCCAGGCCGCGCCGACCGGCCGGGCCACCGCCCGCTGGACCGCGCGCGCCGTTCCCGGTGCCGCCCATCCCTGACGCCCTATCACGTTCCGTAGGAGCAGAGCGCTTTGGGCGGCCACGGCGAGCCCGTGCCCGTACACCGGGTTGAACGCGGCGAGCGCGTCGCCGAGGACGACGAAGTTCCGTGGCCACACCGGCATCCGCTCGTAGAAGTACCGGCGGTTGACCGTGGCCCGGGTGACCGACACGTCGGACAGCGGCTCGGCGTTCGCCAGCAGCTCGCCGATCAGCGGGTGCCGCAGTTCCTCCCGGGCGAACCGTACGAAGTCCTCGGCGTCGGCGGACGGTTCGCCGCCGCGGGTGCCGGAGAGGGTGACGATCCACCGGCCGTCCTCGATGGGCAGCAGGAACCCGGCCCGGCCGGGCTTGCCGTCGCGCGGATCGGGCTGGACGTTGATGACCGGGAAGCCCTCCCGGGCCGGCTCGGGGGCGAGGAAGAGCCGGCTGGAGTACGCCAGGCCCGAGTCGACCTCGCGCCGCTCCGGCGCGGGCAGCCCGAGGGCGGACAGCCAGCGGGGCGCCCCGGAGCCGCGGCCGGTGGCGTCCACGACCAGGCCGGCCTCCAGGGTGCGTTCGGCGCCGTCGTGCGTGCGGATCCGTACGCCGGTCACCGCGGCGTCCGTACCGGCCAGGCCGACCGCCTCGGCCCGCTCGACGAGTTCGACCCGCTCGTCGGCGAGGACCTGCGCGCGGATCGTCGCGTCCAGCAGGTCCCGCCCGGCCAGGATCACATGGTGCGACTCGGGCCAGCGCCGGAACCAGCCCCGCCGCGACAGGGCGACGATGTCCGTCGTGACCGGCAGCCGGTGCGCCCCGGCGGCCCGCAGCGCCTCGTCGATCCCGGGCAGCAGTTCCGCGACGGCCCGCGCCCCGCCCGACCACAGCATGTGCGCGTGCCGAGCCTGCGGCAGGCACTTGCGGGGCGCGGCCCCCTCGGGCAGGGCGTCGCGTTCCACGACGACGACCCGGTCCACGAACTCGGTCAGTGCGCGGGCCGCGAGCATGCCGGTGTGGGAACCCCCGAGGACGACGGCTCTGGTGGCCTCGGGGGTGTGGTGTTCAGTCATGCGCGAGCACTCTCTGCCAGGGCGGCCGCGCGGGCGCGTACCGCCTTGATGTCGTCGGGGCGGCGGAGGACTCGGGACACGGCCTGGATCTCCCGCAGCAGATACGCGGTGTCCGGGCCGGACGGGGAGGCGGTGCTCTCGGTCTCGGGGGACCGCTTCCTGGTCTCGACGGCGTCCAGGATCGTCACGGCCGCGGCGAGGGCCTCCGCCCGGGCGGGCTCGAAACCGAGGGCCAGGGCCGCGGTGTACGACCGGCCGCGCAGGTCCTCGTCGAGGTGCCGGGACACCTGGAGCAGCCCGTCGCGGATGAACGTCTCACGGCGGATCAGGCGCAGTTCGCCGGTGCCGCGCAGGGCGAGGGGCTCGCGGCCGCCGGTGACGGACCGCAGCAGCAGATACAGGGGCCGCAGCCGCAGGCGGCGCAGCCGGATCCGCCAGCGCTCGTGCAGGTACTGGCCGGCGTGCGGGATGATGAAGCCCACCGCGACCAGCGATGCGGAGACGCAGGCGGCCGACGGCGCCAGGTCGGTGCTGAGCCAGTCCAGGTCGTGACCCAGCCACCGGGCGACGACGGCGGTGAGCTTGGACGCGTCGAAGAGCAGGTTCGTCGCGTAGCCCACGCCCAGGAACCGCAGGCCCCAGCGCAGCCAGGCGTCGAGGCCGTCGGTGCGGATCCAGTTCCAGATCAGCCGGGCCGTGATGGTGCAGGCCACTGTGTGCGCGAGGAGGTAGAGCAGGATCATCTCGCGCATGAAGGGCGTGGTGGCGTAGTACGTGTCGAGGTCCCGCAACCGTTCCACGGGGGCGTCGGCGAGCGCGAAGAGCGTCCACAGGGCGGCGACCACGCCCGCGTACACGGAGACGACCCAGCGGGTCGCGCGGCGCGTCGCGGTCGAGCCGTCGGAGAGACCGTTGCGCCAGGCGATGATCAGCAGCAGCCAGGACGCGCAGAGCGCGGTGATCAGGGAGTACACCCAGGGCGCCGAGATGTTCGGCACGCCGGTGACACGGTTGGTCCAGGCGATGGTGTTCGGCGCCGCGAAGACGAACACGGCGCAGGCGAACAGCAGCAGCCCGCCGACGGCACGCAGCAGCGGGTCCCGCCACATCTTGAGGATGCTCGGCAGCTTGATCGCCAGGGCGGCGGTCAGGATGACGGTCGGGATCCAGAACGAGATGTACATGTCGCCGAGGAGGTCGGAGGGTTCCTGGGCCAGCGGGCCGATCACCGCGCCGTCCCCCGGTTTCCGTTCCCGCCACCGCTTCCGCTTCCGCGATACCCCATCGAACGCTGCACGGGCCCGAGCGGCGCGTCCGGGCCCCGCCCCGACAGCAACGGCCGGAAGGCGGCGGCCAGTCGGTGCCCGAAGTCGTCGGCCTCGGCCTCGTGCCGTTCCCGGGAGCCGTCGCGGGCGGCCACCGCGAGGGCGACGTCCTTCCACCCGGGCCGGTCGGCCAGGGCGTGCACGGCCGCCGTGCCGGCGGTGTGGTCGTGCCCGTGCCCGGTGTGCAGATGCCACAACTCATGGCCGAGGATGACCAGTTGCTGCACCGCCTCGGCCCGCTCCTCGACGATGACCAGGTCGAAGTCCTGGAACTCCACCCACAGCCCGGTCACCTCGATCTCGTCGGGGAACCGCTCGAAGCGCAGCTCGACGGGCCGCCCGTCGCGCCGCGCGCTCATCTCCGCGCACAGCGCGTGGCACAACTCGCGTACGCCGGCCGGGGGGTGGGGTCTGGCACGCAGGGTGGCGCTGAGATCGGAGGCCAGGTCGCGCATCGCCGAGGCGCCGTGAGAGCGCCGCGGTCGTAGCAGCGAAACGACCCGGGCCGCCCTCTTGCGCGCGCCCGCGATGTCCATCGCACCCCCTGTTCCTCCGCCGCTCGGCGGGCTGTTCGAGCCTACGCGTCCCGAACTGTCCGCGTCATGTGAACCGGCGACCGTTGTTCAACCGGTAACGACCACTACCGAGCGGATGCCCCGACCGGCCGCTGCCAGACCTCGTCCGACCCCTGCCCCGGGCAGCGCCGCCCCATCCGTAATTCGTGCACGAGGCATTGACTAGAAAGCGCTTCCACCCTACGGTCCCGTTCGAAGTTACGTGCGCAATTCGAAATGCCGAACAGTTAGGGCGGGGAATGGGACGACCTGACCTGAATCGCAGGCAACTTCTGGCCACCGCCGGGGGATTGGCGGTGGCCGGCAGCTTCGGCTTCGCGGCACTGGGCACCGGCGCCGACGCGCTCGCCTCCAGTGCCCGCACCCGGGTGCGGTACTGGAACCTCTTCCAGGGCGGCGACGGCAACAACCAGGTCGCCATGGCCGCCGCCGGCAACCGCGCGCCGGAACTCGCGGTCATGCACCAGGGCCGCATCCCCGGCTTCGCACCCGGCCGACCTCCTCGACCCCTGGGACATCGACCCGCTCGCCGAGTTCGGCGTACGGGAGGCCGACTTCAACCCCGTGCTGTGGCAGCGCGGCATCGTCGACGGCGAGCTCTACGCCCTGCCCCTCGACATCCACGTCCAGCTGAGTTTCTACCGCAAGGACGTCTGCGAGAAGGCGGGCCTCCTCGACGCCGACGGCCGGCTCCCCTCCGCCACCTCCCCCGACGAGTGGTTCGAGATCCTCAAGGCGGCCAAGGGGCAGCTGAAGAAGGGCGTGCAGACGCTCGGCCTGCACGCCAACGACGCCAACTTCTGCTGGTGGTTCTTCGTCGCCTTCTACCAGCAGCTCCAGGGCACCTACTTCAACGACGACCAGACCGAGCTCACCTTCGACGTCGACAAGGCGACCCAGGTCCTGGAGTTCTTCCGCAAGCACGTCACCGACGGCTACGTCACCCTCGGCGCGACCGACGGCGAGGCCTTCCTCGCCGGTTCGCCCTTCACCTGGGAGGGCAACTGGTCGGTGCCGTACTTCAACGCGGAGAAGGTCGAGTACGGCGCCCAACCGCTGCCCCCGGTCTTCGGCCGGCCCGCCACCCACGCCGAGTCGCACTCCTTCGTGCTGCCCCACCAGGCCGACCGGGGCGGCGCCGCCAACGAGGGTGCGCACCGTCTCGCCGCCTACCTGGTCACCCACGCCACCACCTGGGCCAACGGCGGCCACATCCCCGCTTACCTGCCCACCTTCAAGGACCCGGCGTATCTGAAACTCGCCCCCCAGAACGAGTACTCCAAGCCCGCCATGGACCACCCGGCCACCGAACCCCACATCTGGTTCGCGGGCTCCACCGGCATCCTCGCCACGCGCATCGGCCCGATCATCGCCGCCGCCAACCTCGGCTCCGTCAGCCCGCAGGCCGCGGCGGGCCGTATGAGATCCGCCCTGGCGCAGCTGCTCGCCGCCCACAACCCCATGAGCGGCCTGACCGCCGCCGAGGAGCTGAAGGGAGCCGGCGCATGAGCAGCACCACGAGCACGGTCGCCGCCGGAACGCTGCGCCCCCGCGCGGCCACCGCCGCCGACTCGGCACGCCTGCGCTGGTCGAACCGCTTCCAGCACGGCGGCTGGTTCGTCGCCCCGTTCTTCGTCCTGTACGGCCTCTTCGTCATCCTGCCGGTCGTCCGCGGCCTCTACCTCAGCTTCACCGACGCCAACATCTCCGGCGACCACACCAGCTTCGTCGGCCTCGACAACTACCGCGAGGCCCTCCAGGACGACCTGGTGTGGTCCTCCCTCGGGCACAGCCTGCGGTTCACTCTGTACGTCGTCCCCGCCATCGTCGTCGTAGCCCTGCTGATGGCGCTCATCGCCCACCACACGCTCCACTTCAAGTGGCTGTGGCGGCTCTGCTTCTTCGCCCCCTTCCTGCTCCCCTCCGCGGTGATCGGCAACCTGTGGTGGTGGCTGTTCCAGCCCACCAACGGCATGGTCAACCACGTCCTCGGCCTGGACACGCCCTGGCTGACCCAGAAGTCGACGGCCCTGCTCGCGATCGTGATCGCCACCCTGTGGTGGACGGTCGGCTTCTCCTTCCTCCTCTACCTGGCCGCCCTGCAGAACATCCCCCACCACCTCTACGAGGCGGCCGAGCTGGACGGCGCGAACGCCTTCCAGCGACTGCTCCACATCACGGTCCCCAACCTGCGCAACATCACCGGCCTGGTGATCGCGCTCCAGGTCCTCGCCTCGCTCCAGGTCTTCGACCAGGCCGTGGTGATGTACCAGTTCGGCCCGGGGCCGGAGGACTCGACGCGCACCTTCGTCCAGTACACGCTCGAACAGGGCTTCACCAGCTACCGCGTCGGCTACGCCTCCGCGATCTCCTTCATCCTGTTCCTGATCATCGCGGCCGTCGCCCTCGGACGGATGTGGCTGCTGCGCCGGCGCGAGGAGTACACCCGATGACAACTCCCGTACTGCGCACGCCCCGCAGCACCTGGACCCCGGGCCAGATCGCCCTGACCCTGGTCGCCGCCGCCCTCTCGGCGATCTGGCTGGCCCCGCTGCTGTGGGCCCTGTCCACGTCCCTCAAGACCCCGACAGAGTCCGTGGCCGCCCCGCACTGGATCCCCGAGGACTTCACCCTGGAGTCCTGGAGGGGCGTCATCGAGGCCGGCAACATCCCCAACTGGTTCGTGAACTCGGTCGTGGTCTCCGTCTGCGTCACCTTCATCGTGCTGCTGGTGTCGTCGCTGGCCGGATACGGCTTCGCCCGCACGGAGTTCCGCGGCAAGTCGGCCCTGATGGCGCTCACGATGGCGGGCCTGATGTTCTCCCCGGCCGTCCTGGGCGTCCCCCTGTTCACCACCGTGCAGTCGCTAGGGATGGTCGACACCTACTGGGGCATGATCCTGCCGCAGTGCGCGCCCGCCGCGATGGTCTACATCCTCTACAAGTTCTTCCAGTCCCTGCCGCGCGAGCTGGAGGAGGCCGCCTTCATCGACGGCGCCGGCCGCTGGCGGATCTTCTTCACGATCGTGCTCCCCGCTGTCGAAGCCGTCGCTGTCGGCGGTCGGCATCTTCACGTTCATCGCGTCCTGGAACAACTTCATCTGGCCGTACATGGTGACCAACAACCCCGACCTGATGACCATGCCGAACGGCATCGCCACCGTGCAGAACGCCTTCGGCATCGTCTGGCCCCAGCTCATGGCCGGCGGCATCATCGCGGGCCTGCCGCTGATCGCCGTGTTCGTCTTCTTCCAGAGCCAGATCGTGCGGGGCGTGGCCCACACAGGTCTGGCAGGCCAGTAAGCGACAAGAGGAGACCCCGCCTTGAAGCGCCGGAGACTCACGACCCTGCTCGCCGCCGCCGTACTCGCCCTGCTGCCGACCACCACGGCACAGGCGGAGCCGACGTACCCCGACCCCCAGCCCCTCACCGGTCAGCAGATCATCCACGACCCGACGATCATCCGCCTCAGGTCAGGCGGCTACGTGGCCTATTCGACGGGCGGCGTGCTCGGCGCCCGGCTCTCCAAGGACCTCAGGCACTGGGACGACGCCGGCAACGCCTTCGCCGAGCCGCCGAGTTGGTGGTACGAGTACAACGACAGCGGCGACCCGTGGGCGCCCGACATCTCCTACCGGGCAGGCAGGTACTGGCTCTACTACGCCGTGTCGAGCTGGGGCACCAACCACTCCGCGATCGGCGTGGCCACGTCCCGCTCCGGCCTGCCCGGCACCTGGACCGACCACGGCAAGGTCCTCACGTCCGAGACCACCGACTCCTGGAACGCGATCGACCCGGCGCTCGTCCAGGCGGACGGCAGGCTGTGGATGTCGTTCGGCTCGTACTGGACGGGCATCCGCATGGTCGAGCTGAACCCGCGTACGGGCAAGGCGGCACAGGGAGCCCCGGTCCACCACCTGGCGACCCGCCCGGACGCTCCGTACGCGGTGGAGGGCCCGTACATCGTCAAGCACGGCCGCTACTACTACCTCTTCGCGTCCTACGACCAGTGCTGCGCGGGCGTGAACTCGACGTACAAGATCAGGGTGGGCAGGTCGACGACCGTGACAGGCCCGTACATGGACAGCGAGGGCAAGCCACTGCTGGAGGGCGGGGGAGACCTGCTCCTCGCGGGCCACGGACGGTATGTCGGCACCGGCGGCCAGTCGGTATTCCGAGCCCGAGACGGCCAGGACTGGCTGGCGTACCACTACTACGACGCAGAGGGCGAGGGCACCCCCAAGCTAGGGCTGAACCGCCTGAGCTGGACAAGTACCGGCTGGCCAAAGGCTTTTTAGGGGCGCGGGGCTGTGTCCATATGCGGCTCCGCCGCGTGGGCGCGAGCAACCCCCACGCACCCGCACCCGCCAACGACTCAGAACGACCCCCTTCGAAAGGCGACCATGCACACCGCCCGTTTCACCCTCGACCCCGCCTTCACCATCGGCGAGGTAAACCCCCGACTCTTCGGCAGCTTCGTAGAACACCTCGGCCGCTGCGTCTACACCGGCATCTTCGAACCGGACCACCCCACAGCCGACGACAAGGGCCTACGCCAGGACGTCCTGAACCTCGTCCGCGAACTCGGCGTCACCACCATCCGCTACCCGGGCGGCAACTTCGTCTCGGGCTACAAGTGGGAAGACTCCGTCGGCCCCGCCGAAGACCGCCCCCGCCGCCTCGACCTCGCTTGGCACTCGACGGAGACCAACCGCTTCGGCCTCTCCGAGTACATCGCCTTCCTCCGCAAGATCGGCCCCCAGTCCGAACCCATGATGGCCATCAACCTCGGCACACGCGGCGTCGCGGAGGCCCTCGAGCTCCAGGAGTACGCCAACCACGCCGAGGGCACCGCCCTGTCCGACCTCCGTGTCGCCCACGGCGACAAGGACCCCTTCGGCATCAAGCTCTGGTGCCTCGGCAACGAGATGGACGGCCCCTGGCAGACCGGCCACAAGACGGCGGAGGAATACGGCCGCATCGCCGCCGAAACGGCCCGCGCCATGCGCCAGATGGACCCCAAGGTCGAACTCGTCGCCTGCGGCTCCTCCAGCCAGTCCATGCCGACCTTCGCCGAGTGGGAGGCGACGGTCCTGAAGGAGACGTACGACCTCGTCGACTACATCTCGCTGCACGCCTACTACTGGCCGCAGGACGGCGACTTCGACTCCTTCCTCGCCTCCGCCGTCGACATGGAGTCCTTCATCGAGAACGTCGTCGCGACGGCCGACCACGTGGGCGCGCGGCTGAAGTCCAAGAAGAAGATCAACCTCTCCTTCGACGAGTGGAACGTCTGGTACCTGCCCGAGTGGGAGGAGCACGCCAAGTCGCAGGAGGACTGGCCGGAGGCCCCCCGTCTCCTGGAGGACAACTACAGCGTCATGGACGCGGTCGTCTTCGGCTCGCTCCTCATCGCCCTGCTCCGCCACGCCGACCGCGTCACCGTCGCCTGCCTCGCGCAACTCGTCAACGTCATCGCCCCGATCATGACCGAGCCGGGCGGCCCGGCCTGGCGGCAGACGACGTTCTTCCCCTTCGCGCAGGCCGCCAAGTACGGCCGTGGCCAGGTCCTGGACGTCCGGGTGGACTCCCCGACGTACGAGACGAAGAAGTACGGCCAGGCCGACCTGCTGCACGCCACGGCCGTACGCGCCGAGGACGGAACGGTCACCGTCTTCGCCGTCAACCGCAGCCGTACCGAGGCGCTGCCTCTGGAAGTCGCCCTGAACGGTCTCGACCTGACGACGGTCGTCGAGCACAGCGCCCTCGCGGACGCCGACCCCGACGCCCGCAACACCCTCGACGACCCCGAGCGGGTGGCCCCACACCAGGTCCAGGGCGCCGAGCTGAAGGACGGCCGCCTCACCGCCGTACTGGAACCGTTGTCCTGGAACGTGATCCGGCTGGGCTGATGTCCACACCTTGGACACCCGTCCAAATCTCGGACACTCTCAGCCCGCCCTCAGTTTGATGCCCTAAAGTCCGGTCCCGTCCATCCCTACCAACCCGGTAGGAAACCTTGGAAAGACGGGACCGGCCGCATGCGCACGCTGATACTGCTCGCCCTCGCGGGCCTCGGAGCCCAGCTCGTGGACGGCAGCCTCGGCATGGCCTACGGCGTGACGTCGACGACTCTGCTGCTGGCCATGGGCACCAACCCGGCCGCCGCCTCGGCCACGGTCCATCTCGCCGAGATCGGTACGACGCTGATGTCGGGCGCCTCGCACTGGCGGTTCGGGAACGTCGACTGGAAGGTCGTGGGGAAGATCGGCGTGCCCGGCGCGGTCGGGTCCTTCCTCGGCGCGACGGTCCTGTCGAAGCTGTCGACCGAGGTGGCCGCACCGCTGATGTCGCTCATCCTGCTGGGTCTGGGCGTGTACGTCATGTCCCGGTTCACCTTCCGGGGTCTGCCCAAGGACCGGGTGGGCCTGCCGCTGCGGCGCCGCTTCCTCACCCCGCTCGGACTGGTCGCCGGCTTCCTGGACGCGACCGGCGGCGGGGGCTGGGGGCCGGTCGGTACGCCCGCCCTCCTAGCCTCCGGGCGGATGGAGCCGCGCAAGGTCATCGGTTCGATCGACACCAGCGAGTTCCTGGTGGCGGTGGCGGCGAGCCTGGGCTTCCTTCTCTCGCTGGGCTCGCAGGGCATCGACTTCGTGTGGGTCGCCGCCTTCCTCGTCGGCGGCCTGGTCGCCGCGCCGATCGCCGCGTGGCTGGTGCGCATCCTGCCGCCACGGGTGCTGGGTTCGGCGGTCGGCGGCGTCATCCTCGTCACCAACGTCCGCACCCTGCTGAACAGCGACTGGATCGCGGCGTCCGGAGCGACGGCCGTAGCGGTCTACGTCGCCCTGTACGCGCTGTGGGCCGCCGCCCTGACGTACTCGATCCGCGCCCACCTGAGGGAGGGGAAGGCGGCCGGGGCCGAGCCCGTCGAGGAACGGCAGCCGGTCAGCGCCTGACTGGGCCTGACTGGGCCTGACTGTCAAGGTCGCCTTGTAGCCGTCGGACACGCTGTCACCGAGTGCCGTCACGGGCGGGGCGACCTCGCCGTACTCGGAAAACACCACGTAGAGCGAAGAAGAGCTGCCCGGTGTGAATGTTCTCGCCGCCTGTGTACGAGTCGTGGGTGAAGGCCATATCCGCGGGTGCCTGGGGAAACCGGGATCCATCACTCAACTCGCTTGTGAATGGCCGGAGTTCGACCTGGCTGGAATTCAGGGGGCTCCCTACGATTCCAACGCCTCCGGCCTTCACAGAAACCCCACTGTTTCTTCAAGGGTTCTGCGAGCGGGAGGCTCAGCCACCCCCCAACCCCAGGGAGAGATCCATGGCACGTGGACTCCTGAGACTCCTGCTGAGCGGCGGCGCGCTGGCCGCTCTGCTCACCGGCGCGCTGCCCGCGCAGGCGGCGCCGGCGTTCGAGGACCCGCCCCCGGACAAGATCGTCATCAAGGTCGCCACGGTGAACGGCTCCGGCTGCCCGCAGGGCACCACGGCGGTCGCCGTCTCCGAGGACAACACCGCCTTCACGGTCACCTACAGCGACTACCTCGCCCAGGTCGGCGGCAACTCCGACCCCACGGCGTTCCGCAAGAACTGCCAGCTCAACCTGGTCGTGCACGTCCCGCAGGGCTTCACGTACGCCATCGCCAGCGCCGACTACCGCGGCTTCGCGGCCCTCCAGCCCGGCGCGAGCGCCATCCAGCGAGCCTCGTACTACTTCCAGGGCTCCCCGAACACCCAGTTCCGCAGCCACCCCTTCAGCGGCCCCCTCAACGACAACTGGCAGGCCACCGACAGCACCGACTGGGCCCAACTGGTCTGGGCACCCTGTGGAGTTCAGCGCAACTTCAACATCAACACCGAGCTGAGGGTAAACGCGGGCACGTCCTCGCCGGACAAGGTCAGCTTCATGACGATGGACTCGACGGACGGGGACATCAGCACGGTGTACCACCTGGCGTGGAAGGAGTGCCCGGGCAAGTAGCCGCGGGATTCGTAGTTCCGCCCGTACGTGGTTCCGCCCGTACGTAGTTCTGCCGACGCCGGGGCTCCGGTCCGTTGTCATGACCGGGGCCCACGGTGGTACGGCGGGACGGGGGCGGGGATCCAGGGTGGCGGCCGTGGCGCCGGTGGCGATCAGGACGGTGCGGCGACCGATCGTGGTGGGGGTTGCTGCCTCTGCTGTGCCCTTCAAAGATGAGCCTGTCATGGGCACGGCACCGTAAGGAGGGATGCTGTTGATGAGCTGTCAGTTGAAAAAGTGACGGCTCGTCAAGTTTGTTGTCAGGTCAGCACGGACGGTGGCGGGCCCGAACCTCCGGCAAATGTCCACACCAGCGCACCAGGAGTTCATGCCGGCCTGGCCGTCCACCACATCCATCGCGCCGCGCGCCGTCTTGCCGCCGAAGTGTCCGCCTTGGGAATCGCGCTGCAACCGTCAGGAACGCAGTAAGGCGACAGGTCCGGTGAAGGAGTTGGCGTATTCGGTGACCCGACGGTCATAGCGGTGAAGCAGGTCGCCGGAATGCGTCGTGGAACGTCATCGGGCGGCTGGCCGTCTCCCTCTTCTGCGTGCTTTCATCCTGTCGCTATCTGTTCAATCGAAGGGAACCGCAGGTCATGAGCTTCACGCCGCAGATTGAAACGGCTGAGATAGCCGACGCCGCTCTGGACAACGTCTCCGGTGGTCAGGCGGGCGGTGCCGCTGCCTCCGGCGGTATCGCGGGCGCCCTCTCCGGCGGCCTTGCCGGCGGTCTCTCCGAGTCCGTGTCCGCCGTCGCCTGCGCCGACGTGTTCGCCGCGGTCTCGCCCGAGGGTGTCGCGCTGGGCGTGCACGCGCACGCTGCCGCCGCTCACTGACGAAATGCGCGCAACGGGCCCCTGGAATTTCGTTCCGGGGGCCCGTTGGCTTGTGTCCACTTGTATTGGTTCGTATTTCCTCGCTTGCTGTCGCAGTGTCACAAACGTGTGCGGAAACGGCTCCCGCTCCGTGTGATCAGGCGGAACCATCGCTCTCACGAGGCATGATCCCCGGGACATTCCGACTCCGGGGGGACTTCTCATGGCTCACGCAGCCCGTTCACGCCGTATCGCCGCCGTACTGGCCGCTCTCTCGCTCGGCATCATGGCGCTGACCGCATGCAACGGCGACGCCGAGGGGGACACAGCCGCACCGAGCGCGACGGCGACCCCATCCCCTACGTCCCCTGCGGGTACGGGCCAGGGCTCCGACGCGCCCACGACGGCCGTCCCGGGTGACGGCGGCAGCGCGAGCGGGGGCTCCTCCGGCAGCGGTGGCAGCACCCCGCGGCCGTCGGAGGCCGGGTCCGACGACGGCCAGGACGGAGGCGTGGGCATGTGCGAGACGACCGACCTGAGTTACGACGTCACCGTCGCGTCCAGGCCCGTCAACCACGCCTTGCTGACCGCGAAGAACAAGGGCAGCGACCCCTGTCTGCTGCCGGCCAACGAGTTGGTGATCACGATTCCGGGGCTCGACGGCGCCGCCGAGCACATGGGACCCGCGGGCAAGGACTGGATTCTGAAGGCCGGCGAGCGCGCCTACGCCGGGATCATGTTCTCGCGCGCCGACACGGCGGGCGGCAAGAGCGCCGACAAGGTGGAGATCGCGCTCACCCCCGCCGAGAGCCCCACGACCGTGCCGGTCGGCGATGGCCCCGTCACGGTCAACGACGGCCAGGTCACCAGCTTCTTCGGCACCGCTGAGGACGCGCTCACCTACTGACGATCCGGTCGACGACCTCCATGGCCTGCTCCGGGTGCTCCTCGAACCAGTTGCCGAGGCGCTCCCGGACGGCTTCCCGGACACAGACCCGCACGTCTGTGTTGCCCAGTTGCCCGCGCGTGGCGCCGAGGAACTCGGGGCGGTCGAGCTTCACCGACACGATTGCCGTGAGGCCCTGGCCGACCCGGTCGGCGGCGGGAACGGAGTTCGCCGTCGGCAGCCCCCGGTCCCGGGCGTACGCGGTGACCGCGGCGGTCACTCCGTCGCGGAAGCCGTCCACGTGCGTGCCGCCGTGGGGAGTGGGCAGGCTGTTGGCGAAGCTGCGGATTCTCTCTCCGTGAGAGCCGCTCCAGAGGAGGGCCACCTCCATCGTGCCCGCCATCCGCGGGTCCTCCTGCTCGAAGCCGATGACGTCCGGTTGAAGGGTCGCCCCTGCCTCCGCGTCGAGGGCGGCCACGAAGTCCCGCACTCCATCCGGAAACCGGAACCGTACCGCCCGGACCTCGCCCGACAGGCCCTCGTCGGTCAGCGAGATCCCCAGGCCCTTGTTGAGGAAGGCCAACTGCCGGAAACGCTCTGCCAGCACGGCGAACGAGCAGCGCGTCGTCTCGAAGATCTCGGTGTCGGGCCAGAAGGCGATGGTCGTCCCGCTTCCGGTCGCGGACCCCACGGCCGAGGGCGGGGCGAGAGCGACACCGCGCGCGTACTCCTGGACCCATCGGACCCCCTCGCACCGCACCTCGGCCGTCAGTCGGCTCGAAAGGGCGTTGGCGACGACGAGTCCCACACCGACAGGGCCGACGGCCGCGAGGTTCCGGCCACCGGGCGCCGACCCGGCGTACTGACTCGTCAGCAGGGCTTCGAGGCCCGTGCCGCCGGAGTCACCGGAGGCTCGGGCCTCGAAAGGAACCCCCGGCCCGTCGTCGGTGACCCGCACGCCTCCGTCGGCCGTGAGCGTGACGTCGACGGAACCGGCACCCTTGGCCAGGACCTCGTTCACCGCCTGGCCGACGACCTCGAACACCAACTGATGCAAGCCGCGTTGGCCGATCGAGCCGACGTATATCCCCGGCCGCTTCCGAATGGCCGCCCGCCCCTCCAGCACCTCGATTCGGGCAGCGTCGTACCCCATGCCATCCCCACTCATGAAGACCCCTCCCATGGCGTCCGGCAGACCTCCCCAGCTTAGGAGGAATCCAGGAAAACACCAGGTCAGAGCCGTTTGGTCGAGGCCCCGGACGGGCGGGTGAGGGCGTGCGGGGAGGCGGTCGGCGCAGGGGCCGCGCACTGTGCCGGGAGCGCGTCCGGGGACCCGCCGAAGCCGCGTACGGCCCCGTTCCGAGCGCCCCTGAGGCCCTCAATCATCGGCTCGAACCGATGGCGGCGGGTACCAGTGCCTCTCAAGCAGGGTGCGGTGTACTAGCGAACGCTCCCGCACACGTGGGTGACGAGGTCGGCCCAGGCGGTGGGGGAGAGGGTGAGCTGGGGGCCCTGCTGGTTCTTGGAGTCGCGGACGTGGATGGTGTGGGGGGAGGTGGCGACCTCTACGCAGTCGCCGTCGCCGCCGCTGCTGTAGCTGCTCTTGAACCAGGCCAGTTCGCTGGTGCTCATAGCTCTCCTCGCATCCGCTGCAACAGGCTCACGGAGTCTTCAACGGTGAGAGCCTGCGCAAGCATCCTGGCATACCGCCTTTGGAGGACGCTGACCTCTTTCCCGTCGGAGATGAGCAGACCGCCTCGCTGTCCCTCGCAGTAGGCGAACCATTTGTTCTCCGGAGTTTCCAGGAGTTGCATCGGGCCGTCGAGCCCTGCGTGTGTCTCCCGCACAGTCGGCATGATCTGGATCTCTACGTTTCGCAGTTCGGCGATCTCCAGCACGTGGTCGATGAGATTCCGGGTTACCTCCGCCCCTCCGGTCCGGCGACGGAAGAGGTGCTCCTCCAGGACGAAGGCGAACGCCGTGTTCGGTCGCTCGCGCAGCAGTTGCTGACGTTCCGCCCTCGCGGCCCACTGTGCCTCGATCTGTTCGTCGCTCAGAGGCGGCAGCTGGTTCGTGAACAACGTCCGCGCGTACGCCTCCGTCTGCAACAGCCCCGGAACCAACCGGCATTCATACGTGTACAGCGTGATCGCCGTGGTCTCCAGCTGCGCCCATCGCCGAAACCAAGCCGCCAACCCCGGCTGCCGAGCCAGATGCCGCGCCGCCTTCCGCAGGGCTCCCGTGTTCCCCAACACCGGCTCCGACCGCTCCGAAAACGTCGGATCCGGCATCCGCCGCCCCAACTCCACCGAAGCCACGGAGTGTTTGGACAGCCCCACCAGGTCCCCGAACTCCTCCCGGCTCAACCCCGCATGCTCCCGCAACGCTTGCACGACCGCCCCGAACGTCCGCAGACTGTCCGAGGACTCCGGCTCGCCGCCTGCCGCAGCCGCACCCGTCCCCACCGCGCCATCGACCACTGTCGGTCACCTCCCGGGCTCATGGTCACGGCTAGTGACAAGTACTGTCCAGCCCGTAACCGCGTACGCTCCCGCAGCGTACGCGCCGCCCACCTGGTGAACCGCCCGTCACAGCGGCCAGATTGAGCGCATGCCAGCACCGCTCACCCCCCAATCGCCGCTCACCGTACGTATGTTCAGCCAGCGCCTCAGTGCAACGCCCCGCGGCGCCCGCCTCGCCCGGCACCTCGCCCTGGCCCAGCTCCACACCTGGGGCATCCCGCACGGCAGCAGTGCCTCCGACGCCGTCGCCCTGATCGTCGCCGAGTTGGCCGCGAATGCCGTCACGCACGGCCGAGTCCCCGGGCGGGACTTCGAGCTGCGGCTGTCGCTGCCGACGGGCAGCATCCGGGTCGAGGTCAGTGATACGCGTGCCGGGACCCGGCCCTCGAAACCCGGGGACGTACGGCCCTCAAGTCCTCTCGACGAGCACGGCCGAGGCCTCGTCCTCGTCGAGGCGCTGGCCGACCGGTGGGAGGTGGTGGACCGTGACGCGGCACCCGGAAAGACGGTCCGTGCCGAGGTGGACCTGCCGGGGTGGCTGTCGCTCAACGGCCCTGCCCCGCTGGGTTAGGGCCTGTCCGGCGGATCATGCCGGCGTCGCGCGGCCCGGCACGCTCACCTGCGTCGACGAGGTTGCCGTTTCTTGCAGGCGGCCTGATCCGCCGGTCAGGCCCTAGCTCCAGAGCCCGTCCAGCCGCAAGCGCGCGGCGTACAGCCCCTCGGGGCTTCCGGCGAGGACCAGCCCCTCGGATGTCAGGGCAAGCGTGGTGCACGCGTGCAGCAGGGGAAGGGCGCGCATCCTGCCGGAGGAGACGTGCCACAGGTGCAACTCCGCGTCGTTCCAGGCGACGGCGAGCACCGGACCGACGGAGGTGTCGGTCGCCGCGAGCGCCGTGGCCAGGCACCCGCGCTGCTCCACGGGGACCGGCATGGGGTCACCCGAGGTCTCCCACATGCGTACCGAGCCGTCCAGCGCCGCGCTGAAGGTGAGGGTCAGGTCATCGGCGGTGAGGCGGAGACAGGCGGCGGCGGTGACGGGCTGGTCGTGGACGCGGAAGGAGCGCGGCGTGTCCTGGTAGTCGCTCAGGGACCATGCGTGGAGGTTGCCGCCCCGGTCGCCGACGATGGCGTACGGGCTCCGCGGGCCGCCGTTGCCGAGTGCGGTCACCTGGGCTGCGTCGTCGGCGAGGGCTGCCGCACCGTGGCGCTCGGCGATCTGCCCGAGCATGAACCCGGCGATGGGATCGTCCTCGGGCACGAGCGGCAGCAGCACGCCGGTCTGGTCGAGCAGCAGGGCCGAGCCGGCGTCGCGTGGAGCGATGGAGACGGGGCGCGTGGACGGCGGTGAACCGGCCGATTCCGCTGCGGCGCCGGTGTCCATGTCGTACGACCGGATCCGCCCCGTGACATCGGCCGTCAGCAGACGCCGTTCGTCGCCCGGCACCGGTGCCAGCGCGGCGATCGGCAGGTCCGGCCTCGCCCACACCGCCGACCACCAGTGCCGCTGGGCGAGCGGGCGCAGGTACTCGGCCAGGGCCGCGTCGGTGCCTGCGGCGGCGGTGTGCAGCAGGGCGGCACGTTCGGCGCTGTCGGTGCGGTACGCCGTCAGCTCGGGTGCGGCACGTCTCCACACCTGGCGGAGCTGTCCGGGCACCGGGATGCGTTCGTCGGCGAGTGTGGCCGTGAGCGCGGTGGCCGAGCCGTGCGCAAGGAACCCGGGGTCGGCCAGCAGGCTGCGTACGGCGGCGCCTTCGTCGTCGGTTCGCAGGGCCGCGTCGAGGATGTGGCGGAGGGCGGGGTCGGGCGCCCGCGACCAGTCAGGCCGTCCGTCGGGCGTGTGCGGAACGGTCGTGACAAGCTCCGTGAACGAGCTCTTTCCGGGGCTCTCATGGTCGCCGGGTACGGCGGTGCGGCCGCCGACCAGGTCGATGATCTCGGCACCGTCCGCGGGCAGCAGTCCGGAGTCGCCGATCTCCACGGCGGCGCGCACGTGGGGGAGTGACAGCAAGGGCTCCAGGAGGCCGGCGGCCAGGGTCGCCGGTGCCGCTGCGGACAGATCCGCGGGGCCCGCCCCGGACCGGTGCAGATCGGCTACGAGGAGCAGCAACGGCCGCTCGTCCTGGCTCACCCGGTCCAGCAGGCGTGCGGGGGAGAGGGGGCCGTAGCCGAGTTGGCGCCCCAGTTCCCACGCGAAGGTCTCGGCCGTCAGCCCCTCGGCCAGGACGGTGGCGTGGACGGTCGTCCGCGGGTGGCCGGTGGACCCGGCCAGGAACCAGGCGAGCAGTTGGCTCTTGCCGCTTCCTGCGGCGCCCCGTACCAGGCACAACCGCCGCCCGGTCCCACTGTCGTCGGCCGCCCAGTCGAGCAACTGCCCTGCGGCGGCCTGCTTTTCGTCGTCCAACGGCGGCCAGGAGGCGATGTCCGGTACGGCGGCACCGACGGTCATGGCGTGCTGCTCTCCCTCGTTCATGTTCCGCGTTCTACTGAGACGGTGCCTGCTCCGCCGCCTCGCGCAGCAGTCGGATGCCCTCGGCACGGGACTCGGCCGTCTCCCCGTAGGGGAAGTTGTGCGTCAGCTGCGCCTCCGGGAAGACCTGCCCCAGCCACAGCGAGCAGTAGTGCCCCGGCATGAAACAGGCCTCCAACTCGGTGTGGATCCGCAGCACTTGCTCCGGCACGACACCCGCGGCCCGCAGCCGGTCCCACAGCCGCTCCTCCGGATGGATCCCGATCCCGCCGGCCTGCGTGACGATCTGCTTCTCGCCCCGCTCGTCGACGATCTCGAACGCGGTGAACCACTCCCCGCTCGCGGTGTCCCTGATGTCGTCGAGAACGAGCGGCCACCAGTTCTCGCGCCCCTCGAACGCCGGCGGGTCGATCGTCCGCAGCCGCTGTTCGAGTTCCGCGTACGCGGCGGCGGCCTCCTGCGGCAGGCCGGTGCCGAGGATCGCGGCGAGGGCCCGGTCGAGCGCGGTGAGCGACTGGGCGAACGCTTCCGGAGCCGAGTTCACGAACCTCAACTCCTCGGTCCAGTCGAGGAGTACGGCGCGGACGACACCCTCATGGTCGGCGCAGATCTCGAAACCCCGGTCGGAGCCGAGCCGCGCCCACTGCAGGCACTCCTCCTGCACGACCGTGCGCCCGGCGGACTGCGCGAACTCCTGCAGCAGTACGGCGTCGTCGTGGCCGGTGGCGAAGTACGGCCCGACCTGGACGGGTACGGCGACCTCCGCCAGGCGCCGCACGCTCGGGGCCGTACTCAACGCTTCACCGGCAGCCTCCTGCCGGAAATGCCGGACGCTGCCTGCGGGGACTGTCATGGGTGATTCCGCCTAATCAATGGACTCGTACACATTCGAGACAACAGCATCCCGGATCGCCTGCGGGCTACCGCGTCTCGGGGTAGGCGACATACTCAAGAATGTTGTGCCATCGTGAATGGCTCACTTCCAGAGCCGCCGGGTCGATCTCGCTCATTTCCTCGGTCAGTCGCCGGGCCGCTCCCTCAGGGTCGAGGATCTCCTGCTCCGACTCGAAGTCGTAGTTGGGGCGTTCCTTTTCCAGCAGGTAGAGAAAGTGGGCGAAGGAATTGAGATCCTTGTTCAACGGATAGATCTCGAACTCGTCACCCGGAAGGCAGTGAACGACACCCGTGACCCCGTCCAGAGCGATGTCGTCGTAGGGGATCATCCCGAGGAGAAGCCAACCTTCGGCCCCCTCGGGCAGGTTCGTCCATCGGTCGCGGAGGTCGTCGTAGCAGCTGCCGAGTTCTCTCACCTGCTCCGGCGTCCCGTCCACCAGGTCGAACCAGGGGTTGGGGCGAGACGGAATGCCGATGTGGCGCAGGAAGTGCGAGCTCGGTCCGTGCTGGATGTTCGCCACCACTGCTTCGGGAAACGTGATGAGTTCATCCGGGCTGAACTCGGTCTCCAGGGTTTCCCGGTCGATGGGGGGTGTCATCGCGTGACCTGCCTCCTTGCGAATAGCGGGGATGCCCTGATGCTAGCACCGAAGTGGATCTGGTACGGGTTTGCGTTGCATGCCCGGATATGTGCCTTATTTATTGCGGTTTGATTTGAGGCGGTCCAGGTAATCCATCATTTCCGCATTTCCCTGCGCACGGGATTCACGGGTGTCCCCGTAGTCGATGCTGTGGGTGACTTCGACGTGCGGAAGTCTTTCCACCATCCACGCACTGCAGTTGGGGGGTATGGGGCAGGGGGCTCTTTCCGTGTACAGCTCGGTCATTCGGTCGCCCGCTCCATCCCTGAGGACCGGGAAGCCGAGCATGCGCTCGGAGTGCCGGAAGCCAGAGCTTCGCGCGACCATGATGAAGCCGCCGTCGCCCTTGCTGTCGAACCGTGCGGCGGCGTAGTTGTTGCTCTCGAACTTCTCATCGCCGTTCGCCAACTTCTTGTGAGTGCCGTAGCTGTTGTCCGCGTGACGGGCCAGCTGTACGGCTCGGGACAGCTCCGTGCTCCCGAGGTCCACGCGATCCGACTTGCTGAGCGGACGCGGCCTCTCCTTGCCCTTGAGCTTGAGGTTGGGTTCGCCGACCTGCGGCCGTCCGACATTGTCGCCGTCGAATTTGAGACCGATGCGCGATCTGTCCTCGGGGGTCAGATCGTCGCGCCCTCCGTCGGGCGTCAGACGCTTGAGCGTTCCGTCGTCGCTCATGAGGTAGACAGGGGTCTTGTCGGCCGTGCCCGCCTTCTTGAGTTGGGACAGGGACAGGGCGGTCTCGTCGTCATTGTCCCGGTGCCGCTTGGCCATCTTGCTCAAGCCGCCGGTCATGTTCTCGTCCAGGTGCGCGGCGGAGCGCTTGACGCCCTTCTCGATGCCGTCGATGACCTGGTCCAGCATGGCGTTGGCGGCGTCGGCGATCGGGTCCTTGCCTTTGGTGCGGCCGTGCGTGGACTTGGCGCGCGAGAGCTTGCCGCCCGCGCCGTCGCGGATCTTGCCGCCGGCGCCCTTGAGTTGGGAGCCGGCGCGGTCGTAGGAGGCCGGGTCCATGCTGAACTGGCCGCTGCCGCCGCCCAGATCGCCCATGCCGCTGGGACCGTTCGCGCTGGCCAGTTGCATCGCCCCGCCCGACTTGGCGCTGTCGATGCCCGCGTCCAGGCCCTCCTTGCCCGCCTTGGCGGTCTGGCTGAGGTCGACGCCGTTCTGTACGCCGAGCGCGTTGCCGCCCAACTGCACGACCAGGTCGCCCGCCATGGAGCCGAGGGCTTCGTAGACCGGGCCCATCGCGACCTCGATCACCCGTGAGGCGACCTCCTCGCAGACCTCCTGGAAGATGCGTTTGACCGCGATCCGGGTCACCTGGGTCCCGGCCAGACCGCCCAGCGTCGACAGCCCCAGGGTGACCGGTGCCGCGGCGATCGCCGCCGCGATCTCGGCCGCCAGGATGCCCAGTTGCGCGATGGCGGCGAGCTTGGCGCCCTCGATCAGTACGGCCACCCCGTCCAGCGCGGTCGCCGCCAGACGGCCGGCCTCGGCGAGGTTGGCGAGGTGGGTGTCCTTGACCTTGCCCCAGTGCTTCTCGAGCGCCTGCACCGCAAGGCCCTCGTTGGTTCCGATCAGGTCGGCGATCGCCGCGTGGGCGTCGGCGGCGCCGTCGTCGATGTCGTCCGCGAACTCCCGCATCGCCTGGGCCATGTCGCGGTAGTCGTCCTCGTCGACGTTCGGCCAGTTGACGCCTATCAGATCAAGTGCCTCGTCCAGGTAACTCGGAAGAGTGACACCCACAAGAACCCCCGTTCGAACGTTACTTGAGTGAACGTAACTTCGAACGGCCCACACCAGCAAGCTCGTTCAGGCGCACTGGGCCTGTTCTGTGACACGAGTGACGCACAGCGGCCGCATTCCAGCTGTTGCCGCTCGGGTCATTGACGCGCAAGTGATTCGATTCTACGTTCCCGTCCGAAGTGACGGTCGTCGTTCGAGATACAGAACAAACGCACCGCAGGGACAGAAGCCGAGCACAGAACAGGAGTGTCCGCATGAGCCGCAAGCGCACGACCCTCCTCGCCCTCCCCGCCGCCGCCCTCCTCGCCCTCCTCCCGTCCTCCGCGTCGGCCTACCAATGACCGGCCCGTCGGGCGAGCCGTCGACCACCTCGACGACGTACACCATCACGAACGCAACAGCGGCAAGTGCCTTGACGTAGCCGGGAGTTCGACCGCCGACGGCGTCAATGTCCAGCAGGGGACATGCAACGGCGGCAACAACCAGAAGTGGCGCATCGAAGACCTGGGCGACGACACCAGCCGCCTCGTCAACGTCGCCACCGGCAAGGCCCTCGACACCGAGAACTGCTCCTCCGCCGACGGCGCCGACCTGCGCCAGTGGTCCTGGCTGAACAACACCTGCCAGCGGTTCCGCTTCATCGCCACCGACGGCGGCTACGTCCGCATCGTCAACCAGGCCACCGGCAAGGTGGCCGACGTGACGAACTGCGGAACGACGGACGGGACGGACGTACGCCAGTGGAGCTGGCTGGGCGACAACTGCCAACAGTGGCGCTTGAACGCGGCGTAGGTGCAACGCCCCTAAGGGGCGCGGGGCTGTGTCAACATGCGGCTCCGCCGCGTGGGCGCGACCAGCCACAACGGTCCCGCAGCCGCCCGCGCGCAGTACCTCCTATGGCGAGAAGGCGTTACCCGACCTGCCCCATCCCCGCCGCATTGGGCCAGCTCTGACTGTTCGGCCACCCAGTAGCCGGGGCCGGGGTCAAACCGGGCCCCGTGGTCCCCCGCACCTGCGCCGCCGTAAGCCCGCCCCGAGCCGGCACCCCCGGAGGGGTGGGCGCAGGCATAGCCGCCGCGGCCGGCGCCACAGGCGACGGGAACGTCATCGGCGCGGGAGCGGCAGCGGCGGGCGCGGGCGCGGGCGTGGGAGCCGGCGTCGGCGCCGGCGCCACAGGAACCGGCGCCGGCATGGGCATGGGCATGCCGGTCCCCGGCGGCACCGTCTGCGGCTGAGGCGCCGCAGGCACAGTCATGGGCGTCGCCATGGCCTGCGCCGCAAGCCCCTGCATGCCCCTGCCGTTCGTGGAGCCGACCAACCGATCCACGGCCGCCGTACCCGAGCTGTAGGTCCCTGTATCCAGCTCGGGCACGGCGGCCGCTCCCCTCCTGGTCCCGTAGAGCACCTGCTCCAGGCCGGACACCAGGCGACGCACGTCCACCTGGGGGCGCACCACGAGTCGCAGGAAGCGGCTGGACGAACCGATCTTGTTGCCGCACTCGCGGACCAGGATCCGGTGCTCGGTGAGCAGCCGGTCCCGGACCACGGTGCCTTCCGCGCCGACGGGGAGACGCACGAAGAGGAAGTTGCCCTGGGACGGGTAGACCGTCAGACCGGGCAGCGCGGCGAGCTGGCTGGCCATGTCGAGGCGGTCCTTGCGCACCTGGTGGAGGCTCTGCGCGTACTCGGCGCCGTGGTTCTTGAGCATGAACACCACGTGCTCGGCGAAGGCGTTGAGGTTCCACTTGGGCAGCATCGAGCGGACCATCCCGGCCAGGGCCGGGTTGGCGACCAGGTAGCCGAAGCGGATGCCGTGCAGACCGAAGTTCTTGCCGAGGGAGCGCAGGACGATGACGTTCGGGCGCAGCATCGCCTCCTGGACCACCGACGGCTCCTGCTCGGCGTCCGCGAACTCAAGGAACGACTCGTCGATGATGACCAGGTCCAGGTCCGCCATCGCGTCCATGAACTGCACGAGCGCGTGCTTGTGGAGGTAGCCGCCGTCGGGGTTGTTCGGGTTGCAGATCACCGCGACCCGGGTGCCCCGGGCCCGGATGAACTCGGCGTACTGCGCGAGGTCCAGGGCGAATCCGCTGGACTCCTGGAGCGGGAACATGTCGACCCGCTTGCCGGTCTCCATGGGCTGGTCGGTCCAGCGGCCGAACGTGGGGACGGGTATGGCGAGGGACTCCCGGACCATCAGGTGGTCGATCCAGGTGATCAGCTCCGTGGAGCCGTTGCCCATCGCCACGCACTGCGGCGGAAGCTGGAGCAGGCTGCACAGTTCGGCCGTGATCGTGTCGGCGCTGCTCGGGTAGTAGGTGATGATGTCCCGCAACCGGGACGCCATGTCCTGGAACATCTCCGGCGTCGGGAAGTACGGGTTGCAGGGGATGCAGAAGTCGACCGGACCGGCCCCGTCGCCGCCCTCACGCGTCAGCGCCGCCATGGACGGGCTGTGTGCCGCGGTGCTGCGGAACAGCGAGGTGACGTTGTCGGCCATGGAACCTCCGTGTTTGGGTGGCCCGCGCGGGGGAGCACGGGCCGCCCTTACATACGGAGGCTGGGGTGGCGCTGTTCAACCACTGGGAAATCGGTGTGAACTTGTGTGCCATCTGTGAATAGCCGTCAGATGGCGACGGCACACGAGTACGTCAGTGGCTGAACGAGTGGATCGTCGTCGACCGGTACGTCTGTCCCGGTCGCAGCACCGTCGACGGGAACGACGGCTTGTTCGGCGAGTCCGGGAAGTGCTGCGTCTCCAGGCACAGCGCGTCGCCCTGCCGGTAGGTGCGGCCGCTCGGGCCGACCAGGGTGCCGTCGAGGAAGTTGCCCGAGTAGAACTGCAGGCCCGGCTCGGTGGTCGCCATGCGCAGGGTGCGGCCGGAGGACGGGTCCTTCAGCGTGGCGCACCACTCGGGGCGCGGCGAGATGCCCTTGTCGAGCACCCAGTTGTGGTCGATGCCCTTGCAGTACAGCAACTGCCGGTGGGCGTCGCGCAGATCCTCGCCTATGCGCTTGGCCTGGCGGAAGTCGAAGGGGGTGCCCTCGACGGAGACCGGCTCACCGGTGGGGATGAGGCCCGGGTCGACGGGGGTGTAGCGGGACCCGGCGATCTTCAGCTCGTGGTTCTCGATCGTGCCGCTGCCCTCGCCGGCGAGGTTCCAGTAGACGTGGCTGGTGAGGTTGACGACCGTGGTCTTGTCGGTGGTGGCCTCGTAGTCGATGCGCCAGTCGCCGTGCGCGGTGAGGGTGTACGTCACCTTCACCTTGAGCGTGCCCGGGTAGCCCATCTCGCCGTCGACGGATGTGCAGTACAGGTGCAGACCGACGTCGGAGCCCTGGGTGAACGGCTCGACGTCCCACACCTTCCTGTCGAACCCCGTGGCTCCGCCGTGCAGGCTGTTGACGCCGTCGTTGACGTCGGCCTGGTAGGACTCCCCGTCGAGCGTGAACCGGCCCTTGCCGATGCGGTTGCCGTACCGGCCGATCAGGGCGCCGAAGTACGGGCTCCCCGCGACGTAGTCCTCGATGTTGTCGAAGCCCAGGGAGACGTTGGCGAGCCGGCCGTGGCGGTCCGGGATCTCCAGGGACTGCACGATGCCGCCGTAGGAGAGGACCTTCATCCGCGTGCCGCCGTTGGCGAGCGACCAGCTGTGGATCTCGGTGCCGTCGGCGAGGGTGCCGAAGAGGGACTTCACCGGCGTGTTGCCTCCGTCGCTGAAATGAACGCCGAAAGGAACAGGGCCCCGCCTTCCGGCGGGGCCCTCCTTCTGTACTTACGAACCGACCTTGCGCTTGTTCCACACGTCGAACCCGACTGCCGCGAGCAGCACCAGGCCCTTGATGACCTGCTGCCAGTCGGTGCCGATGCCGACGAGGTTCATGCCGTTGTTCAGCACGCCCAGGACCAGGCCACCGATGATCGCGCCGAGGACGGTGCCGACGCCGCCGCTCATCGACGCGCCGCCGATGAACGAGGCCGCGATCGCCTCCAGCTCGAAGTTGAGGCCGGCCTTGGGCGAGGCCGCGTTGAAGCGGGCGGCGAAGACCAGACCCGCCAGGGCCGCGAGCATGCCCATGTTCACGAAGATCAGGAAGGTGACCTTCTTGTCCTTCACACCCGACAGCTTGGCCGCGGGCAGGTTGCCGCCGATCGCGTAGATGTGGCGGCCGATGATCGCGTTGCGCATGACGTAGCCGAAGCCGACGAGCAGCACGCCCAGGATGAGCAGCACGATCGGGGCGCCCTTGTAGCTGGCCAGCAGCATCGTCAGCGTGAGGATGGCGGCGCCCAGCGCGACCAGCTTCAGCAGGAACAGGTTGAAGGGCGGGACGTCCAGGTTGAACTCCTGCTGCCGGCGGCGGTCGCGGAACTCCTGGAAGACCACGAACGCGATCATTCCGAAGCCGAGCAGCAGCGTGAGGTTGTGGTAGTTGGTGTTCGGACCGACCTCCGGCAGGAAGCCGTTGGCGACCTTCTGCAGACCCTCCGGGAACGGGCCGAGGGTCTGGCCCTCGAGGAAGATCTCGGTGAGACCGCGGAAGATCAGCATGCCCGCGAGGGTCACGATGAAGGATGGTATGCCGCCGTAGGCGATGAAGAACCCTTGTGCGGCACCCGCGACGGCGCCCATCGCGAGGCAGAGGATGACGGCGACGGGCCATGGCAGATCGTTCTTGACCATGAACACGGCGGCCATCGAGCCGATGAACGCTGTCAGCGAGCCGACCGACAGGTCGATGTGGCCCGCGATGATCACCAGCATCATGCCGATCGCCAGGATCAGGATGTAGCTGTTCTGCAGCACCAGGTTGGAGACGTTGCGCGGCAGCAGCAGGTCGCCCTCCGTCCACACGGCGAACAGCACCACGATCAGGCCGAGGGCGATCAGCATGCCGTACTGCCGCATGTTGCGGCGCATGCCGTCCAGCACCAACTGGAGCAGGCCGTCGGCCGCGGCCCCTCCGCTCTTGCCCGGCGGCGCGGGGGCCGGGGTCTTGGCGGTCACATCCGTGCTCATCGGGATACCTCTTTGTCCTTAGTCATCTGACGCATCAGCGATTCCTGCGAGGCCTCTTCTCGCGAGAACTCGCCGGTCAGCCGCCCCGCGGCCATCGTGTAGATGCGGTCACACATGCCGAGCAGCTCGGGCAGCTCGGAGGAGATGAAGACGACCGCCTTGCCCTGGGCCGCCAACTGGTCGATGACCGTGTAGATCTCGTACTTGGCGCCGACGTCGATGCCACGCGTCGGCTCGTCCAGGATCAGCACATCGGGACCGGCGAAGATCCACTTGCTGAGGACGACCTTCTGCTGGTTGCCGCCGGACAGCTTGCCCACCGGCTCGAAGACGGTCGGCGCCTTGATGTTCATGGACTTGCGGAAGCCCTCGGCGACCTGCCGCTCCTCGTGCTCGTCGACCACGCCCCGGTTCGCGACCTTGCCCAGCGCGCTGAGCGAGATGTTCCGGTTGATGGTGTCGATGAGGTTCAGGCCGTAGTGCTTGCGGTCCTCGGTGACGTACGCGATGCCGTGCTTGACCGCCTCGGGGACGGTCTTCGTACGGATCTCCTTGCCGTCCTTGAGGACCGTGCCGCCGTGGTAGCGGCCGTACGTCCGCCCGAAGACGCTCATCGCGAGCTCGGTGCGGCCGGCGCCCATCAGGCCCGCGATGCCGACGATCTCGCCGCGCCGCACGGACAGTGACACATCGTCGACCACCTTGCGCTGCTGGTCGATCGGGTGGTGCACGGTCCAGTTGCGGATCTCCAGCGCGGGGGCCGCGCCCTCCTCCGGCTCGTGCGGGGTGCGCTCCGGGAACCGGTGCTCCAGGTCCCGGCCGACCATTCCGCTGATGATCCGGTCCTCGGTGGTCTCCGGCGCCTTCACATCGAGGGTCTCGATGGTCTGGCCGTCGCGGATGATCGTCACCGAGTCGGCGACCTTGCGGATCTCGTTGAGCTTGTGGGAGATGATGATCGAGGTGATGCCCTGCTTCTTCAACTCCAGGATCAGATCCAGGAGTTTGCCGCTGTCCTCGTCGTTCAGGGCCGCGGTCGGCTCATCCAGGATGAGCAGCTTCACCTTCTTCGACAGCGCCTTCGCGATCTCCACGAGCTGCTGCTTGCCCACGCCGATGTCGGCGACGCGGGTGTCGGGGTGGTCGGACAGGCCGACCCGGCGCAGCAGTTCGGTGCCGTGCCGCAGGGTCTCCCTCCAGTCGATGAACCCGCCCTTGGCGTGCTCGTTGCCGAGGAAGATGTTCTCCGCGAGGGAGAGGTACGGCGACAGCGCCAGCTCCTGGTGGATGATGACGATGCCGCGCTGCTCGCTCGCCCGGATGTCCTTGAACTCGCAGACTTCGCCTTCGAAGAGGATGTCCCCTTCGTAGGTGCCATGCGGGTGGACGCCGGAGAGGACCTTCATCAGGGTCGACTTACCGGCGCCGTTCTCCCCGCAGATGGCGTGGACCTCGCCCTGCTGGACGGTCAGTGTGACATCCGAGAGCGCCTTGACGCCGGGAAAGGTCTTGACGATCGAGCGCATTTCCAGGACGGGTCCCGCCATGGTCGTGCCTTCCAATCAGAGTGTGCCGGCGGTTACTTGAGGTCGCTTTCCTTGATGTAGCCGGAGTCGACCACCGTCTCCTTGTAGTTGGTCTTGTCGACGCTGACCGGCTCGAGGAGGTACGCCGGGACGACCTTGGAGCCGTTGTCGTAGGTCTTCTCGTCGTTGACCTCGGGCTTCTTGCCGTTGAGCAGGGCGTCGACCATGTTCGAGGCCACCTTGGCGAGCTCGCGGGTGTCCTTGTAGACGGTCATCGACTGCTGGTCCGCGATGATCGACTTCACCGAGGCGACCTCGGCGTCCTGGCCGGTGACGATCGGCAGCGGCTTGCTCTTGGAGCCGTAGTCGTCCGACTTCAGCGCCGAGAGGATGCCGATGGAGATGCCGTCGTACGGCGAGAGCACCGCGTCGACGCGCTCGCTCTTGTACGCCGAGGTCAGGATGTCGTCCATGCGCTTCTGGGCGGTACCGCCGTCCCAGCGCAGGGTGGTGACCTGGTTCAGAGCGGTCTGCTTGGAGCGGACGACGAGCTGCTTCTTGTCGATGTAGGGCTGCAGGACGTTCATCGCGCCCTGGAAGAAGTAGCGGGTGTTGTTGTCGTCGTTGGAGCCGGCGAACAGCTCGATGTTGAACGGGCCCTTCTTGGAGCCGTCCTTCAGGCCGAGCTTCTCGACGATGTAGTTGCCCTGGAGCTCGCCGACCTTCTCGTTGTCGAAGGAGGCGTAGTAGTCGACGTTCTCCGTGCCCAGGATCAGGCGGTCGTAGGAGATGACCGGGATGTTCGCGTCCTTGGCCTGCTGGAGCACGTTGTTCATCGACTTGTTGTCGATGGCCGCGACGATCAGCGCCTTGACGCCCTGGGTGATCAGGTTCTCGATCTGCCCGACCTGCTGGTCCGGGTCGTCCTCGCCGTAGACCAGCTTGGTCTTGTAGCCCTTGGACTCCAGGTCCTTGACGACGTTGTTGCCGTCGGCGATCCAGCGCTCCGAGGACTTGGTCGGCATCGCGATGCCGATGGTCCCGCCCTTGGCGTCCCCGGCCTCCTCCTTGCTGCCGCCCTCACCGCTCTGGCCACAGGCGGACAGGGTGAGGGCGAGGGAGGCGGCTCCGGCTATGGCGGCGAGTGCGGCTCTGCGAGTGCGCATGGTCATCATCCTTGATGTTGTGAGCAGGGCTCGGTCTGGCGAAAGGAAGACGCTTTCGAGAGCTGAACGCTCGACCGATGGTGTGTCGGATTGTGTTCGACTGCGTCTTCTTCTGTGAAGGGGGTTTGTCCGGAACGTTATGCGGGAGTTTCGAATCGCTTCAGCGTTCCGGGCAGCCGTGAACCGAGAGGCGCCATGTCGCCGTCAGCTCCGTGCCGTGCGAGGAGGTCCAGCGCCAGGCGTCCGCGCCGTACGCGTTCCTTGGCGGTGGCCAGCGTCAGGTCCCTCATGTGGTGCCCGTAGGGATAGATCCCGGGGGCCTTGGAGAGCCCGAACTTCAGGTAGAGCGGTGCGCCGCGCCGGATCAGCTCGGCGACCTCGTACATGCGGATGTAGCCGCCGAGGTCGTCGGGGGCCTCGATGTACATGTCCATGGGGGCGGCGGAGACGCGGCGGATCTCGGTGAGGTGATCCAGCGTCAGGTCGCTCGGTACGTTGATCGAGTCGCCGCCGAGGTTCTCGTACACGGCGTACGCCGCCGGGTTGACCGGACCGATCAGCGCCGACACCTTGAGCGTCGTGTCGGCCGGCAGGATCCCCGCGACCCGCGCCCGGTGCAGCGCCCACAGCACACCCTCGTCGGCGACGAGGAGGCACTTCACGCCCAGCTCGGTGGCGCGTACGGCGTCCTCGACGCACCCGGCGACCGCGTCGTGGCCCCGGGCGCGCAGTCCGGCGCCCTTGGAGTCCGTACGGGTGGAGCCGCCGATGTCCCAGGTGCCGCGCGGGCCGGTGAACAGGCAGAGCTCGATGTCGCGCTCGGCGGTCGCCTCCACCATCTCGGTGATCTCGGCGTCGGTGAGCATCCAGATGCCGCTGCCCTGGCTGATCCGGTGGATCGGTACGTCGAGCCGCGAGGCTTCCTTCAGGACGACGGCCAGCGCTTCGGGACCCTCGCACGAGGGGATCTCGGTGCGCCAGCGGCCGCCGCCCGGGAAGGTGTGGGGCGAGGCGTCGGCGGGGGAGAGTTCGGGTGCGCCCAGGCCGAGGGCGGTGAGCGCGGGCTCACCGGGTCGACGGGCTGCGGAAGCGTCGGTCACAAGGTGTCCTTAGTATTCGATATTTCGGACGAAGTTCGCGGCTCTGGGTGCGGGGGGCTAGGTCCTGTCGTCAGATTCCCGTCGTCCGCCCGGAGGGCGGGCCCGGCGGCGTGCCAGGCGTCGCCGGGCAGACGGGAATCTGACGACAGGACCTTGGGGTGTACGCCGGTACGACAGCCGTCAGGGTGCTCCCGTACCGGCGTACGTCTAGGGGCGGAGGAGGACTTTGCCCACCTTCGGATCGCCGGACCCGACGAGCTCGATCGCCTGCGGGAACTCCGCGAGCGGCAGCTCGTGCGTGACCAGCGGCAGCGGATCGAGCAGCCCGGCCCCGAACACGCGCACCGTGTGCGCCCAGGCATCCGGCGGCGCCCCGAACACGGTGTGCACCTCCAGCTGCCGTACGACGAGATCGGTCGGGTCGAGTCCCTGCGCACCCGGCGCCGGGATCCCGGTCAGGACCAGCCGCCCGCCGCGCCTCAGCAGCGCCGCGGAGGTGCGCGCCGCGTCGGCGGACCCGGCGGTCTCGATGACGACGTCGAAGTCGTCCGGGAGCTCCTGGTCCTTGGTGCGGAAGTCGGTGGCGCCGTACTGCCGCGACAGCGCCTCGCGGTCGTTCCGGGTGCCCACCACGAGCAGCTCGGCCGGCGAGCCCGCCTTCAGGAACTGAACGGCGAACATCCCGAGCGTCCCGGTGCCGACCACGGCCACGCGCTCACCCGGCAGGGCGTTCGCCTTGATCGCGGCGGCCGCGATGCACGCGGCCGGCTCCAGCAGGGCGGCCGCGGTGAGGTCGCAGTCGTCCGGCAGGACGTGCAGCAGCCGGGCCGGGAGCGTGAGCGTGCCGGCCATGGCGCCGGGCTGGGTGAACCCGGTCTCCTCGTAGCCCGCGCTGCACAGCGTGGTCTCACCCGCGTGGCAGCGGTCGCAGACCTGGCAGTTCCGGAAGCCCTCGCCGACGACCTTGCGGCCGACCAGCGACTGAGGCACCCCGGCGCCGACCGCCGCCACCGTCCCGGACCACTCGTGGCCGGGCGTCAGCGGGTAACGGACGTACCCCTCGGGCCGGTTGCCCTGGAAGACCTCGCGGTCACTGCCGCAGATCCCCGAGGCGTGCACCCGGACCAGGGCCTCTCCCGCTTCCGGCTGCCGGGGCTCGTGCGGGACGAGCCGGTGCTCGCCCGGAGCCTCGATCACGACGGCGGTGCTCAACGGGGCCTCCTGGTGCCGGGCCGACGGGTGTGGGCGCTCACACGGTGCCCTTGGGCTTGCGCTGCTCCCAGCCCTCGGCCCACAGGTCGAACCGGGCCTGCTGCTGCGGGAACTCCGCCGCCGCATCCACGTCCAGCTCCACACCGAGACCGGGCTCGTGGGAGAGGTGGAAGCAGCCGTCCTCGGGGTTCACCTGGGGGGCGCCCTTGATCACCTTCTTGATCTCCGCGTCCGCGAAGTCGTTGAAGTGCTCAAGGATCTTGAAGTTCGGCGCGGTGAAGCCTACTTGGAGGGAGGCGGCGGTCAGGACCGGCCCGCCCACGTTGTGCGGCGCGACCAGCATGTAGTGCGTCTCGGCGGTGGCGGCCAGCTTCCGCGTCTCCCAGATGCCGCCGATGTGGCCGACGTCCGGCTGGATGATGTCCACGGCCTGGCTCTCGAAGAGCTCGCGGAACTCGATGCGGTCGTGAATGCGCTCACCCGTGGCGACCGGCATGTCGACCTTGGCGGCCACCTTCTCCAGCGCCTTCAGGTTCTCCGGCGGCACCGGCTCCTCCAGCCACGCGGGCTTGAAGGGCGCCAGCTCCTTGGCCAGGCGGACGGCGGTGGCGGGGGAGAACCGGCCGTGCATCTCCAGCATCAGCTCGGCGTCCGGGCCGATGGCGTCCCGCACGGCCTCGATCAGGGAGACCGCGTAGAGGCTCTGCTCGTGGTCCAGCTCGAAGTGGCCGGTCCCGAACGGGTCGATCTTGAGCGCCCGGTAACCGCGCTCCATGACCCCCTGGGCCGCCTTGTGGTACGCCTCGGGCGTCCGCTCGGTGGTGTACCAGCCGTTCGCGTACGCCTTGACCTTGTCGGTGACCTTGCCGCCGAGCAGCTGCCAGACCGGCACGCCGAGCGCCTTGCCCTTGATGTCCCAGCAGGCCATCTCGATCACGGCGATGCCGGACATCACGATCTCGCCGGCCCGGCCGTAGTCGCCGTACTTCATCCGCTTGACGAGATCCTCGACAGCGAACGGGTCGGAGCCGAGAATGTGGTTCGTCTTCGCCTCGTGCAGATAGCCGAGCAGCGCGTCGGTGTGGCCCAGCATGCGGGTCTCGCCGACGCCGGTGAGTCCCTCATCGGTGTGCACCTGGACGTAGGTCAGGTTTCGCCACGGCGTTCCGACCACGTGTGTGCTGATTCCCGTGATGCGCACGGTACTCCCTGTCCTCTTCGGTCTGTTCGAAATATCGGCACTCGTTCGAAATGCTGGTCGCGACAGTAGGGATGACCTCATGTGAGTGTCAATGGGTCTACAAACAACGGTTTCGACGCGACGGTTGGGGCGACTTGCGAGACGGATGTGACGGGGGTGCGCCACGAGGATCGCCGGGCCCTTCGAAGGCGTGCACATGCCTCCCATGATGGCACTCAGGATGCTCTTGACCAGGCAAAACGCCCTCGACACCGCAACTCGAGCCGCCTGTCGCGTTATTCAACCGTGACGACTTCCCTGACGCAGCCCTCTTGACCGCCGTGAATTGTTAGCGCTCACAATGACGTCCGCATTCACCAGTCGGCCACGAGTCGGCCCCGACGGCATCCAAGGAGGCATGAGCGTCGTGTCAGCAGTGCTCCAACTCGCCTTCCCGCCCAGTGCCGTTGGCTCTTCCGGAGCTCCGGCCGGTCCTTCCGGAGCTTCGACATGACGCCACCGGCGCCGAACCATCGGCCCTCGGCGCAGGTCTTATCGGCAGACGACGGTCAAGGAGGTGCGGCCGTGACCCACTCGCAGCTTCGGCCGCCCACCATGGCCGACGTGGCACGCCAGGCCGGTGTGTCCCACCAGACCGTGTCCCGCGTGCTGGGGGAGCACCCCAATGTGCGGGACGAGACTCGGGCCAAGGTGCTGCGGGCGATCGAGGAGATGGGCTACCGCCGTAACTTCTCCGCACGGGCCCTGGCGACCCGGCGCACCCGCACCCTGGGTGTGGTCGCCTCCAACACCACGCTCTACGGCCCGGCCAGTACGTTGTTCGCGCTGGAGGAGGCGGCGCGTGCCGAGGGCTATCTGGTCTCGACGGTCAGTCTGCGCAGGCTGACGGTGGAGACGCTGTCCGAGGCCCTGGACCGCCTCAGTGAGGGCGGCGTGGAGGGGGTCATCGCCATCGCCCCGCAGCGGTCGGCGGTCGAGGCCCTCGCCGAACTCCGCCACCCGTTCCCGGTGGTGGCTGTCGGCACCGGCTCGGGCGCCGGGGTCCCCAGCGTCAACGTGGATCAGAATCTGGGCGCACGGCTGGCCACCGGCCATCTGCTCGCCGCAGGTCATCGCAGGGTCTGGCATCTCGCCGGGCCCGAGTACTGGCAGGAGGCGGTGGACCGGGTCGACGGCTGGCGGGCGACCCTCGAAGCGGCGGACGTGGAACCACCGATGCTGCTGCGGGGGGACTGGAGCCCGCTGTCGGGCTACCGGGCCGGTCAGGAACTGGCGGGCTGGGTGGGGCGCGGCCTGACCGCCGTCTTCGTGGCCAACGACCAGATGGCACTGGGGGTGTTGCGGGCGCTGCGTGAGGCGGGCGTGCGTACGCCCCAGGACGTCGCGGTGGCCGGCTTCGACGACATACCGGAGTCGGAGTTCTTCGCCCCGCCGCTCACCACCGTCCGGCAGGACTTCGCGGCGGTGGGCAAGCGAAGCATCGCCCTGCTGCTGGACCTGATCGAGGGCCGTACCCCCTCCGGGACGTCCCAGGTCACCATCGAACCCCAACTCGTCGTCCGCGCAAGCACGTTCCCGTACGTTCCGCAATCGGGAGCCGCTCCCGGCTGACACCGCACCACCCCGGTCGCCTTTCGTCCTTCGGACCCACGTGACCGATATTTCGAACAATGATCGACAGGCTGGACGCAGTGCAGCCGGTCCACACGAGTACCAGACGAGTGCCAGCGGTCCATCCCCGGGCCGGCTCTTCAAAGGAGAAGAACATGCTCAACAGACGGAACTTCCTCACTGCGGCGGTCGGCGTGGCGGCCACGGCCGGTCTGGCGGCCTGCGCCAAGGAGGACGGCGGACCCTCCGACTCCTCCTCCGGCGGCAGCAAGGCGATCACCCTCGGCTTCGCCCAGACCGGCTCCGAGAGCGGCTGGCGCACCGCCAACACCGACTCGGTGAAGGCCGCCGCGCCGGAGGCCGGTATCAACCTCAAGTTCTCCGACGCCCAGGGGAAGCCGGAGAACCAGATCTCCGCGATCCGCAGCTACATTGCCCAGGGTGTCGACGTCATAGCCTTCTCGCCGTTGGTCGTCAAGGGCTGGGACGCGGTGCTGAAGGAGGCCAAGGCCAAGAACATCCCGGTGGTCCTCACCGACCGCTCCATCGAGACCTCCGACGACTCCCTCTACGTGACCCTGGTGGGCTCCGACTTCACCGACGAGGGTCGCCGCGCCGCCAAGATCCTGGAGAAGGTTCTGGAGAAGGCCGGCCACAAGGGCAAGGTGAAGATCGCTCAGCTGGAGGGCACCACCGGTGCCGCCCCCGCGATCGAGCGCGCCAAGGGCTTCAAGGAGGTCATGGACGCGGAGCACAAGGACGACTGGGAGATCGTCGCCAGCCAGAGCGGTGACTTCACCCGCGCCGGCGGCAAGCAGGTCATGCAGGCCTTCCTGCAGTCCAACCCGGACATCAACGTCCTCTACGCGCACAACGACGACATGGGCCTCGGCGCCATCCAGGCCATCGAGGCGGCCGGCAAGAAGCCCGGCAAGGACATCCTCATCGTCACGGTCGACGGTGTGAAGGACGGCTTCGCCGCCATGGCCGAGGGCAAGATCAACGCGATCATCGAGTGCAACCCGTTGCTCGGCCCCCAGCTGATGGAGGTCGTGAAGAAGGTCAAGAACGGCGAGAAGGTCGATCGCTGGGTCAAGACCAAGGAGAGCGACTTCATGCAGGACCAGGCCAAGGCCGAGCTCCCCAACCGCAAGTACTGACCGACCGCACCCACCGGCAGGGAGCCTCCGGCCGACCGGCGACCATCCGGTCCCGGGAGGCTCCCTGCGGGCCTGAACCCATTTCAAGAGGAGCGCTGCCATGGCAGAGCCGCGGCCCGTCCTGGAGATGACGGGCATAGTCAAAGAGTTTCCGGGGGTACGGGCTCTGTCGGGCGTCGACTTCCGGCTCTTCCCCGGCGAGATACACGCCCTCATGGGCGAGAACGGGGCCGGGAAGTCCACCCTCATCAAGGTGCTGACCGGGGTCCATCCCCTGGACGGCGGCACCGTCACCCTCGACGGCAAGGCCGTGCGGATCGGCAGCCCGCTGGAGGCACAGCACGCCGGCGTCAGCACGGTCTACCAGGAGGTCAACCTCTGCCCCAACCTCTCGGTGGCGGAGAACATCTTCATCGGCCGTGAACCCACCCGCGCGGGCCGCATCCAGTGGAAGCAGGTCCGCACGCAGGCCGCGGAGATGGTCGACCGGCTCGGCCTCGACATCGACGTGACGGCACCGCTGTCCGCGTACCCGCTGGCCGTGCAGCAACTGATCGCGATCGTACGGTCGGTGGGCCACGGCGACAGCGACGGCGAGGGTTCCGGCACCAAGGTGCTCGTCCTGGACGAGCCCACCTCCAGCCTCGACCGCGACGAGGTCCTCGAACTGTTCCGCCTGATGCGGCAGCTGCGGGACGAGGGCGTCGCGATCCTCTTCGTGTCGCACTTCCTCGACCAGATCTACGAGATCTGCGACCGCATGACCGTGCTGCGCAACGGCACCCTGGTCGGCGAGCACATGGTGGCCGACCTCGACCAGGTCCAGCTGATCGAGCTGATGATCGGCAAGGCCCTTGACCAGCTGGAGGGGCTGCACGAGCACCAGCTGCGCTCCGACGTCGGCGAGACGCTCGTCAAGGCCGAGGGCCTCGGTCGCACCGGAGGTATCGCCCCCTTCGACCTGGAGATCAAGAAGGGCGAGGTGCTCGGCCTCGCCGGACTGCTCGGCTCGGGCCGCACCGAACTGGCCCGGCTGCTGTTCGGCGCCGACCAGCCCGACAGCGGCAAGGTAACCATCGCCGGCAAGCAGGTCTCGATGAGCGCCCCCAACGACGCCATCGGCGCCGGTGTCGCGTTCTGCTCGGAGAACCGCAAGACCGAGGGCCTCGTCCTCGATCTCACGGTGCGCGAGAACATCATCCTCGCCCTCCAGGCCTCCCGCGGCTGGACCCGGCCCATCCCGGCCTCCCAGCGCGACGAACTCGTCGCCAAGTACATCAAGGCCCTCGACATCCGCCCCGCCAACCCCGAGGCCCGCGTCGGCCAGCTGAGCGGCGGCAACCAGCAGAAGGTGCTGCTCGCCCGCTGGCTGATCACCCAGCCGAAGCTGCTGATCCTCGACGAGCCCACGCGCGGCATCGACGTCGGCGCCAAGGCCGAGATCCAGAAGCTCGTGGTCTCCCTCTCCGAGGACGGCATGTCCGTGCTGTACATCGCGGCCGAACTGGAGGAGGTGCTCCGGCTCAGCCACACCATCGGAGTGCTGCGCGACCGCAAGCTCGTGGCACAGCTGACCAACGGGCCGGAGATCACCACCAGCAAGATCCTGGAGACCATCGCGAGCGGAGAGCACCAGTGAGTACCCCATCAGCGACCACCCCCTCCCGCTGGCGAGCACTGACGCAGCACCACCTGTTCTGGCCGGTCGCGGTCCTGATCGCCCTGCTGCTTGTCAACGTCCCCTTCACACCCGACTTCTTCGCGATCCGGATGACCGACGGCCACCTCTACGGCAGCCTCGTCTCGATCGTGCTGTTCGGCTCGCCGCTGATCCTGGTGGCGGTCGGCATGACCCTCGTCATCGCCACCGGCGGCATCGACCTCTCCGTCGGCGCCGTGGTCGCCATCACCGGCGCCCTGACCTGTTCGTACATCAGCGACCAGGCCGATCAGAGCGCGTTGGCGGGGGTCTTCCTCGCCGTGGGCATCGGCCTGGTGGCGGCCGTGGTCTGCGGTCTGTGGAACGGCTTCCTGGTCGCCCGGATGGGCATCCAGCCCATCATCGCGACCCTCATCATCATGGTCGCCGGACGCGGTGTCGCCCAGCTGATCACCGACGGCCAGATCATCACCATCAACAGCGAGCCGTACAAGCTCATCGGCGGCGGCTACTGGCTGACCCTGCCCTTCTCCATCTTCATCGTGGCCGCCGTCGTGGCCGTCACCGTGGCCCTGACCCGCCGTACGGCGCTCGGCCTGCTCGTCGAGTCGGTCGGCGGCAACGCCGAGGCCAGCCGCCTGGTCGGCATCCGCTCCATGCGCATCAAGATCATGGTGTACATGTTCTGCGCCCTGTGCGCGGGCATCGCCGGCCTGATGATCAGTTCCAACACCTCGGCCGCGGACGGCAACAACGCCGGCCTGTGGATCGAGCTGGACGCGATCCTCGCGGTCGTCATCGGCGGCACCTCGCTGCTCGGCGGCCGGTTCTCCATCGGCGGCACCGTGATCGGCGCCCTCGTCATCCAGACCCTGACCACCACGATCTACACCATCGGCGTGCCCACGCAGACCAACCTGGTCTTCAAGGCCGTCGTCGTCATCGTCGTCTGCCTGCTGCAGTCCCCGAAGTTCCGGGCCAAGGTCTTCGGCGCGAAGGGACGCGCCCGGACCACCGCCCCGGCGGAGCCCGCCACCCCGGCCGACGCCGCCCCGAAGATGGAGGTGTCGCGATGAGCGCGACCACCAAGACCCGTACGGCGGCGGAAGGCCGTACGGCGTCCAAGCCCGCCCAGGCGTCCGCGGCCACGCGTCTGCTCGGCGACCGGCGGCTGCCCGTCCTGGTCACGGTCGGCCTGTTCCTCGCGATGTACATCGCGGGTATCAGCCGATACCAGAACTACGGTTTCGGCGAACCGCAGGTCTTCCTCAACCTGTTCATCGACAACGGCTATCTGCTGGTCGCCGCCGTCGGCGCCACCTTGGTCATCATGTCCGGCGGCATCGACCTGTCCGTGGGCTCGGTGATCGGCTTCACCACCATGTTCACGGCGTGGCTGGTGGAGGAGCAGGGCCTGCCGCTGCTGCTGGTCATCCCGCTCGCCCTGGGGGTGGGCGCGTTCGGCGGCTTCCTCATGGGCTATGTGATCCACAACTTCGAGATCCAGCCGTTCATCGTGACCCTCGCCGGCCTCTTCCTCTTCCGGGGCCTGTGCCTGGTCATCAGCAAGGAGTCCATCTCCATCAGCAACTCCACGGTGAGCAGCATGGCCCAGACCCGGGTGTCGCTCGGACTGGGGGAGCTGTCGATCGGCGCCCTCGTCGCCCTGGTCGTCGTCGCCGCCGCCTTCTACATCCTCCACTACACGCGCTTCGGCCGCCGGGTGTACGCCATCGGCGGCAACGAGCAGTCGGCGCTGCTGATGGGGCTTCCGCTGGGCGGCACGAAGATCGCCGTGTACACGGTGAGCGGCTTCTGCTCGGCGCTGGCCGGCCTGCTGTTCATACTGTTCATCCAGTCCGGTGACCCGCTGCACGGCATCGGCATGGAGCTGGACGCCATCGCCGCGGTCGTCATCGGCGGCACGCTGCTGACGGGCGGCTCCGGTTACGTCCTGGGCACCCTGTTCGGCGTCCTCGTACTGGGCCTGATCAAGACCATCATCTCGTTCGAGGGCACGCTCAGCTCCTGGTGGACGAAGATCGCCACGGGTGTGCTGCTGGGCGCGTTCATCCTGATCCAGCGGGCGATGACGGCCCGCAAGCAAACCTAGGCCGGACCTGGGCACTTGGGCCGACGCGGCCCGTCGCACGGCGTACGTGCGACGGGCCGCGTGACGTTGTTGTACGGGCTGTTGTACGGACCCTGCGCGGAGGATCGCGCTGAATGGTCGGACTTGACCCCCACCGACCAAACCGGAAAGGCCAGTTCCGCACACAACCTTCACAGCAGCTGCTAGGAAAGGTACGTGTCGGTTCCCTAGTCTTCCCGCGTCATGGACTACTGCCACCCGTGCCGCAGGCACCTCAACGGCGCCCTCGCCTGCCCGGGGTGTGGTGCCGCGATCGAAGAGCTGCGCGTGCACGCGGGCGCGCCGGACGAGGCGTACCCGCAGCTGGCCGAGCGGGCCGTACAGGCGCCTGCGGGGGCTGTGGGCGGCCAGGGCTCGTACGTTGCGTATGACGGGCAGTACGGGGGCGGTGCGGGACAGTACGGGGGCGGCGCGGGGCAGTTCGGCGGTGGCGCGGGACAGTACGGCGGTGGCGAGTACGGCGACCGCTATGCCGACGCCGGCCACTCCGGAGAGGCCGCGGACGCGGGCACCGACGCCGGTGAGGTGGCTGAGGTCGAGTCGGTCGCGCCGGTCGGTGGACGGGCCGCGCGGCGGGCGGCGCAGCGGCGTGGCCGCAGGCGCGGTCACGACGAGTACGCCGAGAGCGACGAGTACGCCGAGCAGGCCGAGTACGAGGACGAGTACGACGACGACCTGAACGAGGACGGCGAGTCGGGCGGCGCCAGCCGCCGCGATCGCAAAGCCGCCGCGCATCGGCGCCGCCGTCGCCGGACCCTGCTGATAGCCGCCGGGTTCGTCCTGGCCGCCGGAGGACTGAGCCTCGCCGAGCTCGGCATGGACGCCCCGGGCGCGAAGCACAGCCCGGCCGCGGCCGGGGACGAGTCGGCGGAGGGGGCGGCGTCGGAAGAGGTGACCGCGTCCCCCGAGGCGACGGACGGCACGACGCGTACGGGCGGCGAATCGCCGTCGCCGAGCGCCTCGACGTCCCCCTCGGCCTCGAAGTCGCCGAAGGACGAGGACAAGAAGAAGGACGGCGAGGACAAGACCCCCGACAAGGACGAGCAGTCGGCGACCACGGGCGGCGGCGGTTCCGATACGTCCACCTCGGCGCCGACCCAGCCCTCCGATCCGCAGACCCAGGCGCCGACGCAGGAGCCGACCACGTCCGCCCCGACCCCGGACCCGGAGCCGTCGCAGACGTGCACCCGGTTCCTGTGGTGGTGTGCGTGAACCGGTCACCTTCGCGAATCTCGGCGGATGCGGCCGGCTGAGGGAAGAGCGCGGGGGAACGCCAGCCGCCCCAGTGCCCGCCAGTCCACCCGCGGCCTCACCCCCGGCCCTCCTGGCCGCTCGCGCGGCACGCGCACGCGCAGGGTGCCGGGCGAGAGTCGGCAGGTGACCGGAGTGCGCAGCAGGAGCGCCTCACCGTCGACGCCGACCGGGATCTCGGGGGCGTCGGAGTCGACCACCACCTCGGTCGCGGTCAGCAGGGTGAGTCCGCGCGACTGCTGACCCCTCAGCAGTCCGGCCGCCTGGGCGGCGTTGTCGACCTTGACGCCGAGGACGCCGAGGACGCCGGAGTCCAGCCGTGGGCGTCGGCCGAGACCGGCGGGGTCGCCCAGCTGGTAGGGGTTGTTGCTGATCAGGACCCCTTGGGGAGCGTCGACGACCACGTCGCCCGCGCGGACGGTCAGGCGCGGCCCCACCTGGTGGGTCAGCAGTTCCGGGAGCTCCCGGAGGATCGTTTGCACCTTGTCGTCGCGGTAGGCGGGACTCTGCACGACGGCCGCGTACACGCCGAAGGACGCGTTGTTGACGAAGACGCGCCCACCGATGAGACCCAGGTCGATGCGGAGTTCGACCCCGTCGGTGAGGGCGTCGAGGCAGGTCGACGGGTCGGTGCGGTCGAGGCCGAGGTCCATGGCGAAGTGGTTGCGGGTGCCGGCGGAGATCACCAGGAACGGCAGACCGTGCCGTGCCGCCACACCCGCCACCAGCGCCTGGGTCCCGTCGCCTCCGGCGACCCCCAGCAGGTCGGCGCCCCGCGCCACGGCCCGGCGGGCCAGCTCGGCGACGTCCTGCGGGTGAGCCGGATCGAGTACGGCGACCTCGGCGCCCAGGGCCCGGGCCTTGGCCACGAGGTCGTACCTGCCGACCTTTCCGCCCCCTGAGCGCGGGTTCATGATGAGGAACGGCGCCCGGGGCGCCGGGGTCGGGTGTTCCCGGGGGCCGCCGTGCCCGGCGTCCGCGGCGAGGGCGGCCCGCCCGATCAGCAGCGCCACGAGCCACAGCGCGAGGGCGGACAGCACGGCCCACAGCAGGCCGACCACCGCGTAGTTCAGCAGCACCGCGAGCGGCAGCAGCACGGCCAGCGCGGTGGCGAGTGCCCGGGGCAGGCCGTGTCGGGAGAGGGCCCACCACAGCGCGGCCGCCGTCGCGGCGAGCCCGGCCAGGCCGACGGCCAGCAGCCCGAGGCTCCTGAACCCGGCGGCCGCCAGCAGAAGGGCGATCGCGGCGGCCGCGACCAGCAGTGCCAGGCGCGCCGCCCACTTCTGAGCCGCCGCACCGGGACGGTCCTCCGTGCCGGACGTCCGAGCTGGCTTCCGCGTACCGCCCACGGGGGCATCCCACCGCCCCCGCCCCGGTCCCACATCACCTGCTCCGGGTGATCCCGCCGGGGCGCCGGGCTGTGACCCTGCGGCAAGGAGGTCCGGTCATGGCCACGACGCGGGACGGTCCGCTCTTTCCGACGAACACCGGCGTGCTCTCCCCGGCCGAGCGTGCGGCACTCGGCAAGGAGGCACGCGCGCGTGTGCCGCGCTCGGCGCAGGCCGCCTACGAGCCCGACGAGAAACGGCCGGACCCCGTCGACATCATCGAGCGCCAGTCCGCCACCCGCGTTCCCGAGCTGGTCCCCGTCCGGTACGGCAGGATGCTCGAATCGCCGTTCCGCTTCTACCGGGGAGCCGCGGCGATCATGGCGTCCGACCTCGGTGCCGGGCCGCACTCCGGGCTGTACGCCCAGCTGTGCGGCGACGCGCACCTGCTGAACTTCCGGCTCCTCGCCTCCCCGGAGCGCCACCTCGTCTTCGACATCAACGACTTCGACGAGACCCTGCCGGGCCCCTTCGAGTGGGACGTCAAGCGGCTCGCCGCGAGCCTGGTGATCGCCGGCCGGGCCAACGGGTTCCCGGCGAAGCGGTGCGACAGCCTCGTCCGCGCGGCGGTGGGGTCCTACCGCGAGCGCATGCGCGAGTTCGCCGGGCTGCGCAGCCTCGACGTCTGGTACGCGCGGGACGACTTCGACCAGGTCGCCGCGCTCCTGCCCGAGCCGCTTGCAGAGGAGGACGAGCGGCGGGCCTCCCGGGCGGCGGCGAAGGCCCGTTCGCGCACCGGTCTGCAGGCGGCCGTGAAGCTGACCCGGGTGGTGGACGGCGTACCCCACATCGTCTCGGATCCCCCCTTGATCACTCCCCTCACGGAGCTGCTGCCCGGCACACAGGGCGGGGAACTGGCGCGGACCCTGCGGGAACTGATCTCCGACTACGCGCACAGCCTGTCGTCGGAGCGGCGGCACCTGCTGGGCCGGTTCCATGTGGTCGACATGGCACGCAAGGTCGTCGGGGTCGGCAGCGTCGGCACCCGTTGCTGGATCGTCCTGCTGCTGGGCCGCGACGAGAAGGACCCGCTCCTGCTCCAGGCCAAGGAGGCGGGGGAGTCGGTCCTCGCCCCGTACTGCGGTGCGAGCCCGTACGACAACCAGGGGGAGCGGGTGGTGGCCGGGCAGCGGCTCATGCAGGCGGCCAGTGACATCTTCCTCGGCTGGGAGCACGTCACGGGCATCGACGGCCGCGAACGCGACTTCTACGTACGGCAGTTGCGGGACTGGAAGGGCATCGCCCGGCCCGAGACCATGGACGCCGGCACCCTGGCGCGGTTCGCCCGGCTGTGCGGCGCCTCACTGGCCCGGGCACACGCCCGCTCCGGCGACCCGATCGCCATCGCCGCCTACCTCGGCCGCGGCGACACCTTCGACCGGGCCCTGGTGGAGTTCGCCTGCTCCTACGCCGACCAGAACGAACGCGACCACCGGGCACTGGCCGAGGCGGTGGCCGAAGGACGCGTCACGGCCCGGACCGACCTGACGGAGTGACTCGGGGCCGGTCCGGCACACCCGCGTCCTCCCGCAGCCCACGTCCGCCGGCCGTTGCGGACGCCCGCGCGTACCAGTGGCCGTACCGCTGGGCGAGCGCCGCCGACGAGATCCCCTCCAGCAGGATGCTGAGGGCCACGGTGACCGCGACCACCCGGCCCAGCGTCTGTGTCCCCGGCACGTGTTCCTCGACGATGAGCAGCGCCAGCACCACGGAGACGAGACCGCGCGGCCCGAACCAGCCGATGTACGCGACGGTCTGCGTCCGCAGCCCGCTCCCGGCCAGGGCGACGGCCACGGGCAGCATCCGCACGACCGTCAGGCTGAGCCCGGCGTACAGGACGATCTCCCAGGTCAGGTGCTGCAGCGCGGGGCCGAGCAGTACCGCCCCGAACACCATCAGGCTGATCGACGCCAGCAGCGCGCCGAGGTTCTCGGCGAACTCGGTGGTGTGGTCCGGGTCCGGCGCCCTGCCGGTGACCTGGTGGAGGCGCACGGCGTGGGCGAAGGCGAACCCGGCGACCCAGGCCGCGATGAAGCCGCTGCCGTGGGTGAGGACGGCCAGCTCGTACGCGGACACGGCGACGCCCAGCACATAGACCTGCCCCCATCGCCGGTCGACCCAGTCGCGTGCCCGCGCCGCCCGCAGCAGCCGCCCGCCGAGGCCGCCGGCCAGCAGGCCCAGGGCGCTGCTGAGCAGCAGGGAGCGCCAGAACGTACCCGCGACGCCTTCCTGCGCGTAGGACGTGCCGGGCACGGCGGCGGCGAAGACGACGAAGAACGGCAGCACCAGGCCGTCGTTCAGACCGCTCTCCGCGTTGAGGCCGTGGCGGACGACCGCGGGCACGCCGGGATCGGACATGGCGGTCTTGCCCACGGCGGCGTCGGTCGGCGCGAGGATGGTGCCCACCAGGGCCAGCTCCCACACCGTCAGTTCGGGGAAGAGCGGCCAGGCGAGCAGCCAGCCCGCGACGATGCACAGCGGGAGGCCGATGCCGAGCAGCCGCCCGGGCAGGAAGCCGCCCGAGACCAGGTGGTGGCGCCGGACGGTCATGGCGTCGGTGAACAGCACCAGGGTCAGCGCGGCCTCCATCAGCGCCAGGACGGGGGCGGCGTAGTGCTCGATGTCGATGACGTCGAGGACGGCGGGACCGATGAGGACGCCGCTCCCCGTGAAGACGATCGCCGAGGTGACCCGCGTACCCGACAGCCGGCGAGAGCCGAGCGCGTAGGCGGCGGTGACACCGGCCACCGCCAGCCCCGCCCAGGCACCATCGCTCATCGCGCCGACCTCCTCGGGCCGTGGCGGCCCAAGACCCCGTCCTCCATGGCAGCAGGGCGGCGTCCGGTGCGTCCTCACCCTCCGGGGGTGACGACGGGCGTGGCCCTCGTGGATCAGGCTCGGTGGTGTACGGCTGCGCGCCGCAGCCCGGTGAGGAAAGGAGGCCGGCCATGGCCACCACCGCTACTCCCCGCCATCGAGAGGGGAGGCAGGCCGCTGCCACCGGCCTGACGCTGTTCGCCGGAGTGATGCTGTTCATCGCCGGGATCCTCGACGTCTTCCGGGGGATCATGGCGATCGCCGAGGACGACGTCTACGTCACCACTCCCAACTACGTCTTCAAGTTCGACCTGACCAGCTGGGGCTGGATCCAGCTGCTGTTCGGGGCCGCCGCCGTGATCGTCAGCTTCGGTCTGTTCACGGCCAGGACCTGGGCGAGGGTCGTAGGCGTCGGTATCGCGGCACTCCTGGTCATCGCCAACTTCCTGTCCATCCCGTACTACCCGGTCTGGTCGCTCACGCTGATCGCGCTGTACGCGTTCACCATCTGGGCGCTGTGTGTGGTGAAGCGGGACCCGTACGGCGATTAGCCGAGGGCCGCTCGCCCGTATGGGCCCGCTCGGCATGCCCTTACGGCGGTGCGCGGACGCAATGGAGGGGAGGGAGGGGCCCCTGGCCGACCTGGAGTCCGCATGAGCGCCGCGCACAAGCCCTCCGCGCCCGGACGTATCGCCCGGGCCACGGCGTCCGCGGTGCTGATCGTGGTCACCTGCGTCCTCGTGCCGGTCGCACTGATCACGGTGTGGGTCCACGACATCGCGCTCGACACCGACCGGTATGTGAAGACGGTCGCCCCGCTGGCCACCGAGCCGGCCATCCAGGACGCGGCCGTCAACCGGATCTCACAGGCCGTGGACGTCCGCATCGACGGCGACCAGGCCGCCGCGGAACTCGCCGCGTGGCTGCGGTCCCAGGGCCTGCCGCCCCGGGCCACCGCGGCCGTACGGGGGCTCGGGCCGCAGATCGACTCGGCCGTGGACGGCGCGGTGACCAAGGTCGTCACCCGGATCGTGCACAGCGACGCCTTCGCCACCACGTGGCAGAACGCCAACGAACGGGCCCACAACGCCGTCGTACACGCCCTCACCGGAGAGGGCCGGGGCGCCGTCGGGGTCGCGGGCGGCACGGTCACCCTCGACGTCGGCACGGTCGTCGAGGAGGTCAAACGGGAGCTCGTCGACGTGGGGCTGTCGCCCGCCGCGCACATCCCCCAGGTCGACAAGCAGCTGGTGCTGTTCCAGTCCGAGGAGCTGGAGAAGATCCGCGAGGGCGCGGACCTGCTGGACGAGCTCGGCTACTGGCTGCCCGTCCTCACCGTGCTGATCGGCGTGGCCGGCGTGCTGCTGGCCCGCCGACGGCGGCGCGCGCTCGCCCGCACCGCGCTGGGCGCCGCCTTCGCCTGCCTGGTGGTGGTCATCGCCCTGGTCGTCGTACGCCGCTTCTACCTGGACCATCTCCCGGCCGCCGTGCAGTCGGACGCGGCCGCGGCGGCCGTCTTCGACACGCTGCTGCGCTTCCTCAAGTACGCCCTTGTCACGACCATCGTGGTCGGGGTCGTGGTCGCCCTCGGCGCCTATCTGATCGGCCCCGGCCGGCTGCCGGTGGCGATCCGCCGGGCCTGCGACCGCACCGCGGACTCCGTGGCGGCCTGGGCCGACGGGCACGAGATCCGGGCCGGGCGGGTGGGCGTGTGGGCCGAGAACCACCGGCGGTCGATCGCCCTGTCGGCCCTTGCGGTCCTGGCCTTCGTCTTCGCGGTGTGGAACCGCCCCACCACACTCACCGTCCTCGTGTTCGCGCTCGTCCTGCTCGCCGTCCTGGCGGTGCTGGCGCTGCTCGCGGCCGGCGGCCGGGTCGAGTTGTCGCGACCCACCCGTGAGGGGTGATGCCGCACGGACCGGCCCGGCGGATGGTGAAGGCCTCGGGACTCAGCGAGCCGCGCAGTCGTCGCGGCGGCCGGCCGGCGGAGGCGACCATGGACTACCCCCTGCTCGAGGTCTTCGTGACCATGCTCTGGTTCTTCCTGTGGATCATGTGGTTCATGCTGCTGTTCCGGGTCGTCGGGGACGTCTTCCGGGACGACGCGCTCAGCGGCTGGGCGAAGGCCGGCTGGACGCTGACGGTGTGTGTGCTGCCGTTCCTCGGCGTCTTCACCTACCTGATCGTCCGGGGCCGCGGCATGGGCGAGCGCGAGCTGCGCCGGGCACAGGACCGGGAGCAGGCGTTCCGCGCCTACGTCCGGCAGGCCGCCGCCGAGGGCCCCGGGGCGCGGGGCGCCAAGGCACCGGGCGCCAAGGCCGACGAGCTGGGCAGGCTGGCCGCGCTGCACGACCGGGGAGCCATCACCGACGCCGAGTACGAACAGGCCAAGTCCAGGGTCCTGACCTCCTGACGCGACGCGGGAGCCGACGTGGACGGTCTGAATGTGCTGCCGTTGGCCGTGACGATGATGCTCGGCCCGCAGATCATGTCGGCCATCGTCTTCGTCACGGCACCACGGGCCGTCCGGGTCTCGCTCGGCTTCCTCACCGGTGTCGCCGCCGCCACCACCGTCGGCACCGCAATCACCTTCGGCCTCGCCTCACTGTTCGACCTGGGAGACCCCGGGGACGCCGGATCGAGCGGCAGGGTCATCCAGTACGTGCTGGTCGGTCTCCTCGCAGCGGGGGCGATCAAGAACTGGGTCCGGCGGGAGACCATCGAGCCACCGAAATGGCTCGGCACGCTCATGTCGGCGGATGCCGGGCGAGCTCTCAAGGTCGGACTGCTGGTCATCCTGCTGATGCCGTCGGACATCGTCGTCATGCTGACCGTGGGCACGAACCTGGCCCAGGCGGACGCGGACTTCGTCGCCGCACTGCCGTTCATCGCGGCGACCGTGCTCATCGCCGCGCTTCCGCTGCTGGTCCTGCTCCTCTTCCAGCACCGGGCGACCGCCGCCATGCCGCGGGTGCGCGACTGGATGAACACCCACAGCTGGCTGGTCAACATCGTGGTCTGCGTGATCTTCATCGTGCTGATCCTCGCCTGACCACGGCATCCGCCCCCGGCGGTACCCCACCCGTTCCGAATAACGGAGGAAACAATGGACTACCCGCTCCTCAACGTGTTCCCTGACCATGCTCTGCTTCTTCCTGTGGGTCATGTGGTTCGTGCTGCTGTTCCGGGTCATCGGGGACATCTTCCGGGACGACGGCATGGGCGGATGGGCCAAGGCGGGCTGGACGGTCTTCGTCTGCGTGCTGCCGTACCTCGGCGTCTTCGTCTACCTGATCGCCCGCGGACGCGGCATGGGAGAACGGGACGTGCGCCGGCTGCAGCAGCAGGAACAGGCGTTCCGGTCCTACGTCCAGGAGGCGGCCGCCGACATCCCGGCGACCCAGGCGACCCGGCCGACTCGTGCGGACGAGCTGACCAGGCTCGCCGGGCTGCACGACCACGGCGACATCACCGACGACGAGTACGAGCGGGCCAAGGCGATCGTGCTCTCGGGCTGAGCAGTACGGTGGCGGCGGGCCGTGCCTCACTCGGGCTCGGGAAGCCGGCGGAACTCCAGGATGCGCAGGCCCAGCGACTGGAACCGCACCAACAGGCCGTACAGATGGGAGTCGTCCTTGACCTGGCCGTACAGCACGGTCTGGCGAGGGACGACGAAGCTGTCCAACTCGGGGAACGCCGTGGTCAGCTCGTCCGACATCTGCCCGTCGACGCGGATCTCGTAGCGCATGTCCCCATGCTGTGGGACCACGCGGCGGGCGGCATCACCCGGGCGAGGTGACACGTCAGAGCAGCCCCAGTTCGCGGGCCCGGCGGACCGCCTCGCCGCGCCGGGTGGCGGCCAACTTGCGGTAGATGCTCTTGAGATGGGTCTTCACCGTGTTGACCGACAGATGAAGATCGGCGGCGATCTCCTCGGTGGACATGAGTTGGGCCAACCGTTCCAGGACGTCCCCTTCCCGGGCGCTGAGCGGCTCCGGGCGAGGGCTCGCGTATTCCTCCCGTTCCTCCCGCGACCGCCCGTCGACCGGCCGCCGCGAGAGCGTGCCGGTGAGCCAGGCGTGCTCCCGGGCGAGCGCGGGCCGGTCGCGCAGCAGTTGCCGGACCCACGGCCCGGCCTCCAGGAACGGCCGCCGCAGATGATGCGGGCGGGCGGCCGTGAGGGCCTTCAGGAGCAGGCTCTCCGCGGCGGAGGAGTCGCCGAGCGTGTCGACGGCCTGCGCGCGGGTCAACAGGCCCCACACCTCGAGGACCGGCCCCCGGTTCCCGGGGCCGGGAAGGCCGTCGAGGATCCGCAGCGCCCGTTCGCTCTCACCCGCGGCCACCCGTGCCCAGGCCTCGGCCACCAGGCCCTCCGGGCAGCTGTGCCCCGGCCGCTCCTCGAAGACCTTCACCGCGGCCCGCGGATCGCCGTCGGCCAGCTGCGCCGCGGCCGTGGCCATGGCGATGCGTTCGCTCACCCACGGAGAGGGCTCGGCGGAGACCAGGCGCTGCTCCGCCAGCTCGTCGAGGGCCAGGAGCGCCGCCCCGGAGTCCCCCCGCGCGCAGAGCAGCCGGGAACGCAGGATGGCCTGCTCCACAGCCACGATCGGATCACGCGCGGCGGTGGTGGTGGCGGCCGCCTGGTCGAGATGGTCCCGCGCGGCCGCCAGATCGTCGCGGTCGATCGCGACGGCGGCCAGCACCAGCCGGGCCATCCCGGTCCCGTCGGACACCGGCAGCCCCGAGTGCTCCGCCTCGGCGATCGCGCCCCGGGCGTGCGACTCGGCCCGGCCGGGGTGGCCGTACAGGAAGTCGATCAGCGCCAGCCGGCTCAGCGCCTCGTGGCGGGGGAAGGCCGTCGACGGGCCCTGCGCGGTCCGCACGGCGTCGGACAGCGTCGCGCGGGCGGCATCGAAGCGGCCCGCCCACAGTTGGGCCGAGCCGAGGTCGGTGAGCGTGAGCGCGGTCAGCTCCGGACACCGCTCCAGCCGGTCGGCGGGAAGGGCGCGCTCGGCCTGGGCGACGGCCCGCGCCGCCGTCTCGGCCATGTCCGCCGAGCCCGCCACCCGGGCGGCCAGCACCCGCAGCACGGCACAGCTCAGCCGGACGGCCGCCGCGTCGCCGCCGTCCCCGCCCGGCAGGTTCTCCTCGGCGCGCCGCAGATAGGCGACACCCCGGTCGACGTCGTGGTGGGCCAGCTCGCGCGCCGCGCGCACCAGGTCGGGGGCGGGCCCGGACGCCTCCGGCGCCATCCTGGCGAACAGGCCGTCCAGCCGCTCGGCGGCCAGCCCCGTCAGCAGCCGGCCGATCGCCAGCTGGTCGATGAACTCGGCGGCGGCCAGCTCCCAGTCACCGGCATCCGCCGCGTGCGGCAGGGCCTCGTCGAGCAGGCCCGCCCGGATCAGCCACCGGGCGGCCGTCCGGTGCAGCTCCGGCGCCAGGCCGGGGTGGCGGACGCCGAGATGCACCCGCAGGATCTCGGCGAACAGCGGGTGCAGGCGGTACCACGAGTGCCCGATGGGCTCGACGAACGCGTTCGCCCGCTGCAGCTCCTCCAGGATGGGCTCCGCGTCGTCCCGCCCGGTGAGGGCGTTGGCCAGATCGGGGTGGGTCTCCTCCAGGATGCTGGTGCGCAGCAGCAGGTCCTGGGTCTCGGCAGGGTGGACGCGCAGCACTTCGCCCAGCAGGAAGTCGGCCACCGTGCTGTGCCCGGGCTCGAACTCCTTCAGGAAGCTCTCCGGGTCACCGGCCCGCTGCGCGGCCAGGGTGCACAGCCGCAGCCCCGCCGCCCAGCCGCCGGTGCGTTCGGTCAGCACCCGCGCGCCGTCGGCCGACAGCGGCAGCCCGTGCCGGTCGACCAGGGCGGCCGTCTCCTCGGCGCCGAAGGCCAGGTCGTCGGCGCGGATGTCGACGAGTTCACCGGCGGCCCGATAGCGGTGCAGCGGCAGCAGCGGCTCGGTACGGCTGACGATCACCAGGCGCAGTCCCTCGCCGGCGTGCCGCAGCACGAACTGCAGCCCCTCGGCCACCTCGGCACAGCCGGCCACCCGGTCGAACTCGTCCAGGACGAGGACCACCCGGGAGTCCCGCCCGTTCAGCCAGGCCGCGAGCCGGGCCAGCAGCGAGTGGTCCACCTCGCCGGGGCGGGCCGGGCTGCCGATGTTCCCGGGCAGGGCGATCCCGTGGTGCCCGAAGGCGTGCAGGACGTACGTCCAGAAGACGCCGGGTGCGCAGTCCTCCGGCTCCACGGTCAGCCAGGCGACCTCCCCCGGCTCGCGCGCCCTGATCCAGTCGGCGACCAGCAGCGTCTTGCCCGCCCCCGCGGGACCGTTGACCAGCGTCAGGGGACTGCGCGCACCCTCGGTCAGCTGCTCGACGAGCCGTTCCCTGCGCACGAACGTCCCCGGCACGGTCGGCACGGTGAGCCGTGCGGCGAGCACCGGATCGCCGTCCGGAGTCACCGCCGTCTCGCTGGGATCGCCGTGGCCCTCTTTGACGGAGTGCGACATCACGCCCATCACAGACCTCATGGATGCCCGAGCGGTATTACACCCACGCTCCGATCCTCGCCCCGCACCAGACGGCCCGCAAACGAAGTCTCAGCTCCGCTCGTCCACGCCCAGCATCCGCCGCAGCAGATCCCGCAGCGCCTGCCGCTCCCCGTCGGAGAGCCCGGCGAGCGGCTCCCTGGCGAAGCGCAGGGAGTCCCGCAGGCTGCGCGCCACCTGCCGGCCCTCCTCGGTGGCCGCCGCCAGCTTCACCCGCCGGTCGGCCGGGTCCGGGCGGCGTTCCACCAGGCCGCGGGACTCCAGCCGGTCCACGATGCCGGTCACGTTCGACGGCTCGCACCGCAGCCTCTGCGCCAGCTTCCGCATCGGCAGCGGCTCCAGCGACAGCAGGCTGAGCAGCCGCGCCTGCGCGCCGGTGAGGGCGTGCTCGGCGGCGGCCTCGTCGTACTCCTCGTGGTAGCGGGCCACGACCGCGCCGATGAGGTCGACGACTTCGAGGGTCAGCTCATCGGGGCGGTGGGTCTTGGGTGAGGTGGCCATGCCCTCAGCTTACCTCCATTACTTGACATCATGAAATATTCAGGAGCATGGTTGTTTCAGGTACTGAACTAAAACCCCCGCACCCCGGAAAGGCGCCCCCCATGACCAACCGCGAATGGCACCTCCTGTCCCGTCCCGTCGGCTGGCCCAAGGCCGAGGACTTCGCCCTGGTCGATGCCGAGATGCCGACGCCCGGTGAGGGTCAGGTGCTCGTACGGAACAAGTACCTCTCCGTCGACCCGTACATGCGCGGACGCATGTCGGCGGCCAAGTCCTACGTCGCCCCCTTCGAGCTCGGCAAGGTCATGCAGGGCGGCGCGGTCGGCGAGGTCGTCGAGTCCAACGCGGAGGGCATCGCCGTCGGCGACCACGTCCTGCACTTCTTCGGCTGGCGCGAGTACGCCGCGGTGGACGCCAAGAACGCCGTCAAGGTCGACCCGCAGGCGGCGCCCCTCTCCACGTACCTCGGCGTCCTCGGCATGACCGGCCTCACCGCCTATGCCGGCCTCCTGCGCACCGCCTCCTTCAAGGAGGGCGACTCCGTCTTCGTGTCCGGCGCCGCGGGTGCCGTGGGCAGCCAGGTCGGCCAGATCGCCAAGCTCAAGGGCGCCTCCCGGGTCATCGGCTCCGCCGGGTCCGACGAGAAGGTCAAGCTCCTGGTGGAGGAGTACGGCTTCGACGCGGCCTTCAACTACAAGAACGGCCCGGTGAGCGAGCAGCTGCGCGCTGCCGCCCCCGACGGCGTCGACGTCTACTTCGACAACGTCGGCGGCGACCACCTCGAGGCCGCCATCGGCTCCCTCAACCAGGGCGGCCGTATCGCCGTCTGCGGCATGATCTCCGTCTACAACGACACCGAGCCCGCCCCCGGCCCGAAGAACCTCGCCCGCCTCATCGCGACCCGCGGCCGCATCGAGGGCTTCCTGGTCGGCGACCACTACGACCTCCAGCCGGAGTTCGTGGCCGAGGTGGGCCCGTGGGTGGCCTCCGGGCAGCTGAAGTACCGCGAGACCCTCGTCGAGGGCATCGAGAACAACCTGGAGGCGTTCCTCGGCGTACTGCGGGGCGACAACACCGGGAAGATGATCGTCAAGCTGTAGGTCCCTCGGGAGGCCTGTGCTGGATTTCCGGCATGCGGTAACTTCTTTCCGAAACCGTCGTCGATCGTGGGCGCGAGTCGCGGCGGACCGAGGAGGAGAAGACACCGCATGTCCATCCAGCAGACCGACGTCCTCTACACCGCCGTCGCCACCGCCGAGAACGGCCGCGACGGCCGGGTCGCCACGGACGACGGCAGGCTCGACGTCGTCGTCAACCCGCCCAAGGAGATGGGCGGCAGCGGCGCCGGTACCAACCCGGAGCAGCTGTTCGCGGCCGGCTACAGCGCCTGCTTCCAGGGCGCCCTGGGCGTCGTCGCCCGCCAGGAACAGGCCGATGTCTCTGGCGCGACCGTCACCGCGAAGGTCGGCATCGGCAGGAACGAGGACGGGTTCGGGATCATCGTCGAGATCTCGGCACACATCCCGAACGTCGACGCCGAGACCGCCCGGGACCTTCTTGAGAAGGCCCACCAGGTCTGCCCTTACTCGAAGGCGACGCGCGGCAACATCAGCGTGACGCTGGTCTGACGCCGTTCGTTGCACATGGCGGAGGCCGCACCCCTGGACGTGGGGTGCGGCCTCTGTCCTGCGCGCACGGTGTCTCAGACGGCCAGCGCCGCCGAGTGAACCGCCCTCACCAACCGCTCATTCTCCGGCGCCGCCCCGCCAGGAAAGGCACAACGCCGCCGAACGTAGCCGTAGGCGACCCCGCTGCGGGGATCCGCGAACGCCTGCGAACCCCCCGCCCCGCTGTGGCCGAAGGCCCCCGCGCCCAGGAACGGGTACCAGGTGTCGGCGACCGCCTGGAAGCCGAGGCCGAACGATTTGTGCGTACGGGCCACCAGGTCGTAGCCGGTCGAGTGGATCTGGCCGACCTCGGCGATGGTGTCGGGCTTCAGGAGTGGCGGCCGGTCGTCCACCTCGCTGATCGCCGCCGCGTACATGCCGGCCAGCCCGCGCGCCGCCGCGACCCCGCCCGCCGACGCGGGCCCCTTGGCGCGCACAGTACGGGAGTTGGCGTGGTCCACCAGCCGGCCCGGATCCGGCACGTGCGTGTTGAACGCGATCGACGCCAGGGTGTGCGGACCCGTCGGCACCGAGTCCAGTACGGCCTGCTGCTCCGGCGTGGGGGCCATCGGCTGCACGGAGCGGTAGCGGGGCTCCAGTTCCTCGGGCAGTCCGAGGTGGAAGTCGAGGCCGTACGGCGCGCGGACCCGCTCCTCGTAGATCTCCTGGAGCGTGCGGCCCGTGGCCCGCCGTACGACCTCGCCGGTGAGCGCGCCGATGACGAGGGCGTGGTAGCCGAAGGCCGTGCCGGGGCGCCAGAACGGCCGCTGGTCCGCGAGCCGTTCGGCGATGGCCTGGTCGTCGGCCAGCTCCTCCTTGGTGAACCCGGCGTCGAGGCCGACCAGCCCCGCTCGGTGGGCGAGCAGATCGCGCAGCGTCAGCCCGCCCTTGCCCTCGGCCCCGAACTCCGGCCAGTAGTAGGTCACTTTGCGGTCGAGCTCCAGCGTGCCCTCCTGCACGAGGAGCGCGACCACGAGGTGAGCGGCGCCCTTGGTGGAGGAGAACACGCCGTAGAGGGAGTCGGCCGCGCAGCCGTCACCGGTCCACAGGTCGACGACCCTGCGGCCGTGCACGTAGGCGCACAACTGACCCTCGTAGTCGGGCAGTTCCCGTCCCACGAACGCGGCGAACTCCTCGCGGACCGGCTCGAAGCCGTCCGCGACGGTGCCGTGGATCTCTTGCGTCATCCGCTCTCCTCATCTGGGCCGGTTGCGGGTGCCATGGTGAACAATGCCCGCCCCACCTGCGCGAACTCCCCCTTGGGGTGGTCCCGGAAGAGTGGTTCGGTGCCGAAGAGCACCGCGCGCGGGCCGCTGATCACCGAGGCCTGGCCCGCCGCGTCCGCGGGGCCGCCCAAGCCGTCCTCCGACGCCCGCCAGTGCCCGGAGACCAGCGGGTTTCCGGTCGCGTACGACTGCTCCACCCGGACCTGCGGGCCGAGGTCCGTGAACCACACGGGCGCGTACACGAAGCCGTGGTCCGGGGCGCCCGACATCAGCGCGCCGCGCGAGTTCACGACCCGCACCACACCGTTGGCGTCCCCGTTTCCCTCGACCGCCTTCGCGGCCAGCAGCCCGGTGGCCGAGCCGAGCGCGGCACCGGTGGCACCCCGGCCGACCAGGCCGTGTCCGGCGAGGAAGGCGTCGAGCGCCGTACGGGCGGCGGGGTTCAGCTCGTCGTGGTCGAGTCCCGTCGACACGAACAGCACGTCCACCGACGACCAGTCGAACCCGGCGTTCAGCACACCCGTCGAGACCGGCGTGACCTCGAAGTTCATCTCCCGCAGCGCCAGCAGCTCACCCGGCGTGACGGCGGCGGCTACGCGGGTGCGGTGCAGCGGGGTGGTGCCGGTGAGCTTCGTGGCCTGGAAGGCGACGTCGTAGGTGCGGGCCGCCTCCGCCACCTGGCGGCGGGCGGAGCCCGGCACGATCGCGCTGCCGTCGGTGGCGCGGCGGGCCTCGACGCCCCTGCGCAGCAGGAAGTTGAGGGCGGCGATCTCGTTCGGGTCGTCGAGCCGCAGCCGCAGGTCGCCGCGCGGGGCGACGTACGCGACGGGGGCCGCCGCACGGACGGGGCGCAGCACGCCGTACGGCAGACCCGGCAGCGTCCCGACGGACGCGCCCCACAGCCGGCCCAGGCTCCAGCCCGAGATGTCGTACATCACCGAGACCTTGTCGCTGATGTCCCGCCCGTCCGCGAGGAGCGCGTTCGCCAGGCCGCGCTTGGGCTGGCGCATGTCGACGACGTAGGAGCCCTTCGCGTACGTCCGGCCGCCGAGCCGGAAGGCGTGTGCGGCTCGGGTGACGCGTATGTCATTGGCGAGGAGATGGTCGACGAGGCGGGCGGTGGCAGGGCCCCCGGAGGAGATGACGTACGCGCGGGGGAAGCTGGTCGTGTACACGTCCTCGGGGCCGATGCCGGGGACGCCCGGGACGGTCTCCTCGGACACCGGCACCTGCGCGGCGCCCGCCGCTCCCCGCCGGAAGACCTCGATCTGGTCGGCGACCAGCGAGGTCCGCCTCGCCTGGACGAAGTCGAGGGTGGCGCGCAGGGCGGCTCCGGCGACATCGACGTTGATGGCGGACCTGCGGCGCAACTCGGTGACCGGCAGGGCGTTGTAGTCGGCGTTGTTCACCCGCATCGGGATCTCCACCGTGTGCGCGGCGACCGTGCCGTGGAAGGCCGCGTACTGCGGGGTGAAGATGGGCGGCCAGTCGTCCCAGCCCTCCTCCTGATCCCGGAACGGGATCTGCGCGGGCTGCACGCCGTCCTTCTGAGGCGTGTAGCCGAGGCCGTTGACGGCGGCCTCCATGCCGAGGGCGTTGGCGTAGGTGTTCTTCAGGAACAGGTCGTACTCGTAGTTCTCGCCGTGCGGGGGAGTGGTGGGCTCGATGAGCGTGCCGTTGACGTAGCCGTGCACGTCGAGCATGACGGCCGGCTGCTTGTCGACCATGATCTGCCGCATCGCCCGCACCTCGGGCTGCGAGGCGGTGACGAAGTCCCGGTTCATGTCGAAGCCGTTCGCGTTCGCGCGGGTGCCCGCGACACGGCCGTCCGGGTTGGCCGTGATGTTGAAGTAGAGGCGGCTGTGGGCGAGAAGGTCCCGTGTCTTGCCGTCCTTCGCGGTGGCGAGGCGCTCGATGAGCTCCAGGGAGGCGTCGGTGCCCTCCCACTCGTTGCCGTGGATGTTGTTGTTGACGAAGACGGGCGTCTTGTACGTCTTCCTGACCTCGGGGGACTTGGCCGCGAGGGCCGGCGCGCTCTCGATGAGCTCCCGCATCCGCGCCTGGGCGCGGGCCTGCCGGGCGGTCTCCGGGGCGGTGACGGTGACGAGGTAGAGCCGGTGCCCGCCGGCCGAGCGGCCCGCGACCTCGACGCTCACCCGGTCGCCGAGGGCCTGGAGGGAGTTCAGCTTCGGCGCGATGGCGTGGTACGGGGTGAGGCCGAGCTTGATCGACTTGTCGGCCGGGTTCTCGGGGTCGGGGGTGAGGACCTGACGGCGGGGATAGCCCCGGCTGTCGTCGGAGACCGCCTCGGAGACGGTCTCGGTCGTGGTCAGGGCCCGCTGGGCGGCGCTCGCGGGCGTCCGCGCCGCCTGCCGGTCGAGCGCGGCCTCGCGGTGCGGGGGTTCGGGGGCCGCGACGGCGCTCTGCGGGGTGAGGAGCAGGGAGCCGGCCGTGGTGAGGGCGAGGGCGGTGAACAGAACGGGCCTCGTGGGAACGGGTCTCGCAGGAACGGTTCTCGTGGTGCGCACGCGTACCTCCTCCGGAACTTCCAAAGATCGGTACGGCGAGGTGTACCTGTTCGACTCAACGGCAACAAGAGGGAGTTGGTGGCACGGATGCCCCGGACGGCCCATGCCGGGCGGTCCGGAGAGGGCATGCTGTGAGCGGAACTGGCACCGGCACCGGCGGCGGCAGGACGCGAGGAGAGCCCCATGGCCACGATCCCCACGCTCCCCAGCAGGGACGACGTACTCCGCATGGCACGCAGCACGACCGACATCACCGGCCAACTCCTGGACACGGCCGGGAACATCACCCGTATCGCGATCAACACCTTCGACCCCAGAGACGGTTCGGGCGCCGAGGTCCTGCGCGTACTGCGGCAGACCACCGCCGAACTGGCCGAGGCGAGCGCGTCACCGCAGGCCCAGGAGGCCTTCTACCGCATCGTCGAGACCCTCACCCGCCTCGGCACCAGCGGGGCGCCCCTCGCGGTCCACCCGGTGAGCGAACCGGCGCAGGCCCTGCTGACGGCGCTCGGCGACAGCCTGCTGCCGGTGCTGGACGCGGTGGAGCCGGCGGTCGAGGAGTTCGCGGCGGCACTGGGCGAACTGGTCGAGGCGACCTCGCCCCTGCTGCCGGCCACGGCCGGCCTGGCGGCGGGCGCGCTGCTCGCCCTGACCCCGCTGCTGCGCTCCGCGGCGGAGGTCCTGCACGAGTCGTCCCCGGAACTGCGCCGCATCGCCGACGCGTTGACGGCCGCGCTGGCCCCGCTGATGCCGCTCCAGGTGGCCCTGGCGGAACGCGCGGCCGCCGCCGGCACGAACGTCGTCCGGGCCACCCTCCCGCCGCTCGCCGACCTCACGGAGGCAGCGGCGGCGACCACGAAGGCGGCGCGTCCGGTGCTGATCGCCGGGGAGGAGCTGCTGGTGGCCGGCCTGGAACGGATACAGCCGCTGCTGCTCGCCGGGGCGTCGCAGGCGGGACGGGTGGCACGGGCGGTGGCGGTACGGGTGTCGGCGGCGGTGAGTCCGGCGGCGGAGCGGGGGGTCGTGGTGACGGTGACGCCCGCGTGAGCGGCCGTGGTGACCGGGCCTCGAAACGGCCGTGACTGTCGTGTGACAAGCCGCGACTAGAGTTCCCTGCATGCGCGATCTTGGTGCCGGTTTCAGATATCTCCTCAAGGGCCAGCGATGGGTGGCCCGGCACGGCAAGCAGTACGGCTTCGGGCTGATCCCGGGCCTGGTCACCCTGGTGCTCTACGCGGCCGCACTGGTCGCGCTCGCGCTCTGGGGCCAGGACTTCGTGTCCTGGTCGACGCCGTTCGCCGACGACTGGTCGAGCCCCTGGCAGGGGCTCTTCCGCGGCTTCCTCACCGCCGTCCTGTTCGCCCTCGGCCTCCTCCTCTCCGTGGTCACGTTCACCGCGGTCACGCTCCTGATCGGCCAGCCCTTCTACGAGAACCTCTCCGAGAAGGTCGACCGGGACGTCTCCCCCGACGGCACGGCTCCCGAGTCCGGCCTGCCGCTCTGGCACGAGCTGTGGATCTCGGGCCGCGACAGCCTGCGGATCGTGGTGCGTGCCGCGATCTGGGGCGTGCTGCTCTTCGCCCTCGGCTTCATCCCGGTCGTCGGCCAGACGGTCGTACCGGTGATCGGCGTCGTCGTCACCGGCTTCTTCCTCACTGAGGAACTCACGGCGGTCGCCCTGCAGCGCCGCCGCGTCGAACTCCGCGACCGCCTGGCGATGCTCCGCTCCCGCAAGACCCTGGTCTGGGGCTTCGGCACGCCCCTCGCCGCGGCCTTCCTGGTCCCGTTCGTCGCGGTGTTCCTGATGCCGGGCGCGGTCGCGGGGGCGACCCTGATGGTGCGGGAGCTGATGGGGGAGGAGACCCAGGAGGAAGCGGCGCCCGCGCCCGACGGAGAGCCCGTCAGGTGGTGACCGGGCTGTCCGCCGCCACCTTCAGGATCGTCCGGACCTGGGCGATGATGTCCAGCCGGTTCCGCACGAACTCGGGGTCGGTCACCGACCCCGTCGCCGGGTCCGTGTTCCCCGCCCCGAACTGCAGCACCGGCGTGTGCACATGCCCGCCCGGCAGCGAGTCGTGCAGTCCGAGCCGGTCCCGCAGCAGCGTCGCCCGGTAGGCGATCTCGTTGGACAGGTAGTTCCCGCCGCCTCCGGCCCGCGCGGTGGACCCTTCCGTCGGCCCGTCCGGCCGGACCACGGCCTCCGTGCCGCCTGCCGGGATCTCGGTCACGCTCGTGTTGTCGTACACGGGGAACCGGCCGGTGTTCGCGGCGACGATCGCCTTGTACGGCAGGGTGGTCGTCGTCCACTGCGGCTGCGAGGCCGGGTCGGTGACCGGGACGGTCTCGGTGCGGGAGAGGTTCTCGTTGTCCGGGAAGCCGCCCCGCCAGGCCCCGTTGGTCCGCTCGATGTCGAACTTGCCGACCCGCCCCTGGCTCACGGTCGTGAAGAGGTCGACCTTCCTCAGATACGGCCGCAGCGTCCGCTCCACCGTCCCCTCCGCGAAGTCCTGCCAGCGCACCGGGAACACGGCCGTCTCCACCCGCGCCGGCCCGTCCGCCGTCTCGATCACCGTGCCGTCGAGGGCGAGTGCGGTCGCCCCGGACGGGTTGGAGATACGGATGTCGCGGTCGAGGGTGAAGGGGTCGAACCCGGTGAGCAGCACCCGCTTGAGCCCGCCATGCGGATACCGGATGTCGGTCTGCCCGCGCGACGTCCGCTCCAGCACGTCCAGCAGCGCGGCCCGTTGCGTGTCGTTCAGCCCGAACTCCGGCTCCCAGGTCCGCACATCGCGCGTCATCGACAACCGCGCCCAGTACAGGGGCCGGTCGTCGTCCCGGCTCAGATCACCGCCGGCCGGACCTCGCCCCTGCGCACGGTCGACGGCTCGCCGCCACAGTGCCGATCCCTCGCGTACGACGATGCGGTGGGCCTGCGCGTAGGAGCGAGCCGCCTCGAGATCACGCGCGAACTCCTGTGCCGCGGAGTCGAATCCCGACCGGCGCAATATCTCCTGGGGAACCGCCTTGTCGAGGCGCTGTTCCTCGACGGTCGGCGGGAGGACGGCCGCCTCTGCACCGCTCGCAGTCGTGGGAGCCGCCGCGAGCCCTGCCAGCAGCGCGAGTCCGAGTACGCCGATCCGAACACGTATGGAATTCAAGGCGGTCAGGTTCCTTCCGTCGCCGTGGGGGAGCGTGCTCGGCAGTATGGCGTGACAGCAGGGGCATGGGTAGATCAGCGGGACGTGGCGGCCACTTCCCGCAGCACTCCGATGAAGGGCTCCACCGCTGGTGCCGGCGAGCGCCCGCGTACCGTCGCCGCGTACACGGCCCTCGCCGGGCCGCCCTCGTCCAGCACCGGCACCAGACGGACATCGGGACGTACGGAAGCCGCGGCCAACGCGGGGACCAGCGCCACCCCGAGGCCGGCGGCGACGTACCCCTGCTTGGCGGTCCACTCACCGACGACATGCGCGACACGCGGCCGGAAGCCCTGCCGCAGGGCCGCGTCGAGGAGGGTGCCCTCGGGGCGGGAGCTGCCGGAGACCCAGTCGGCGTCGGCGAGCCGGCCGAGCCGTATGGGGCCTTCGTGGCGGGCGAGGGGGTGGGTCATGGGGACGGCGACGTACAGGGACTCGTCGAGGAGGTGGTGGAGTTCATACGCCTCCAGAGGGGCGCGGCCCGTGGTCGAGACGACGGCGAGGTCGAGGTGCCCGGCGGTCAGGCGTTCCAGCAGCGCCGGCGTGAAGCCTTCCTCGCGGGTCACGCGGACGAGAGGGTTGCGGGCACGGAAGGCGGCCAGCGCCGCCGGTACGAGCCCTGCGTCAGCCGTGGCGAAGGCCCCGAAACGCAGCCGCCCTCCGGCCACTTCACGCACGGCACCCAGCTCCCGCACAGCCCCGTGCAGCGACGCCGCGACGGCCTCGGCATACGGTACGAGGACCCGCCCCGCCTCGGTGAGCCGCACCCCACGTGGCAGCCGGTCGAAGAGCGGTGTCCCGCCCAACGCCCCCTCCAGGGAAGCGATCTGACGGGACACGGCCGACTGGGTCCACCCGAGGGTTCGCGCGGCGACCGTGAACGAGCCGTGGCGGGCGACCTCCAGGAACGCCCGCAACCACACGGTGGACACCTCGGGAAACCCATGCTGATTCGGCATGGTGTTCATGCTGGACATTCGCTTGTCGCATCTCAAGTGCGGACCTAGCGTCGAAGGCATGCAGATCACCCTCGACAGCCCCGCCTCCGCGCCCCAGCCCCTCAGCCCGTACTACTCCCAGGTCGCCCGCGTCGAACACGCCGACGGCAGCGCCCTGTTGTTCCTGTCCGGGCAGATCGCCGAGGGCGCCACCGTCGCCGAGCAGACCCGCGGCATCTTCGAGACGATCACCGCCCTGCTCAAGGCCCACGGGGCCACCCTCGCGGACGTCATCAACGTCCGCACCTGCCTCACCGACATCGGCACCCTGGAGGAATACGGCACCGTACGCCGGCAGTTCCTCACCGGCATCCCGCCCACCAGCATGACCTTCGAGGTTCCGAGGCTGTTCCGGCCGGAGGCGCTCCTGGAGGTCGAGGTCGTCGCGGCCGTCAGGCCGGGTTCTCGCCCAGCAGGCTGAGGAAGTCCCGGAACGCGCCCGGCATGTCCACCGACTCGGGGTCCAATAGCCACTGGTACTGGAGTCCGTCCATCACGGCCACCAGGAGGGGAGCGGTGCGTTCGGGCGTGAGCCCGTTCGGCAGTCGGTCGCCGTACTCGGCGCGCAGCACCTCGGCCATGCCGGCCCGCACGCGCGTGTAGCGCTCGGTGAAGTACTCGCGCGCCGGATGCCCCTCCGTCACACTCTCGCCGAGCAGTGCCCAAAAGGTCTGGATGATGGCGGACCGCATGGCGGTTTCGAGTCCTTCCCAGCGGCCTAGGAAGGATTGAGACGTGTAAGTGACTCAACGAGGAGGCACCGCGATGGCGGGAACCCGCACCCAGGCCGACGCAGCTCGCGAGGCGGTCGTCGAGGCCGCGCTCGCCCGGCTCGATCTCGATGCGAAGGCGCGGCTGCTCTCCGGCCAGGACATGTGGACCCTGCCCGCGCTCCCCGAGATCGGCCTGCAGTCCCTTGTCATGTCCGACGGTCCGATCGGCGTCCGGGGCGTGCGCTGGACAGCCGACGACCCGTCCGTCGCGCTGCCCTCACCCACCGCCCTCGCCGCCACCTGGGACCCCGGACTCGCCCGCAGGGCAGGGGTGCTGCTCGCCCAGGAGGCCCGCCGCAAGGGCGTCCATGTGCTCCTCGCCCCGACCGTCAACCTCCACCGCTCCCCGCTCGGCGGGCGCCACTTCGAGGCGTACAGCGAGGACCCGTACCTCACGGGGACGATCGGCGCGGGGTATGTGAACGGCGTCCAGGCCGGCGGCGTCGGCACCACCGTCAAGCACTTCGTCGCCAACGACGCCGAGACCGAGCGCTTCACGGTCAACAACACCGTGAGCGAACGAGCCCTGCGCGAGCTGTACTTGGCACCCTTCGAGATCATCGTCGAGAACGCCCATCCCTGGGGCATCATGACCGCCTACAACACGGTCAACGGCACGACGATGACCGAGCACCACTACCTCGTGAACGAGGTCCTACGCGGTGAGTGGGGCTTCGACGGCTACAACGTCTCCGACTGGATGGCCGCCCGCGACACCGTCGCCGCCATCGAGGGCGGCCTCGACGTCGCCATGCCGGGCCCCCGGACCGTCTACGGCGAGCCCCTCGCCCGGGCCGTACGCGACGGGCGTGTGGCCGAGGCCAGGGTCGACGACGCCGTACGCAACGTCCTGCGGCTCGCCGCCCGCGTCGGCATCCTGGACGGCGCCGAGCCGGTCGTCACCGACCTCCCCGAACCCGTCGACGGCGGCCAACTGGCCCGCGAGATCGCCCGCCGCTCCTTCGTCCTGGTCCGCAACGAGGGCGGCGCCCTCCCGCTGCCGCCGGGCGGCACGGTCGCGCTCATCGGCGCCGCCGCCCGCGACGCCCGCGTCCTCGGCGGCGGCTCCGCGACCGTCTTCCCCGACCGGATCGTCTCCCCGCTCGACGGCCTCACCGCCGCCCTCCCCGAGGGCGCCCTCACCTACGCCGTCGGCGCCGACCCGAACACCGAACTCGGCGTAGCCGACCAGGGCTTCGAGCTGCGTGCCGTGTGCCGGGACGCGGCGGGGAACGTCATCGGCAGGGGGTCGGCCCCCAACGGGCACATCCAGTGGATGGGTGCCGACCTCCCCGAGGGCGTCACCCACGAGGCCCTCCACACCGTCGAGCTGACCGGCACGTTCACCCCGCGTGACACCGGACCGCACACCTTCGGCATCAAGGGCATCGGCGCGTTCAGGCTCACCATCGACGGCACGACGTACTACGACGACGTACAGCGCCCCGCCAAGGACGACCCCTTCATCACCTTCTTCGGCGCCCCCGTCCCGCGCGCCCGGCCCGAACTCACCGCCGGCGAACCGGTCGAGGTCTCCCTGACGCATGTCGTCGAGTTCGCCGAGGACGTTCCGATGAAGGTCGTCAGCTTCACGCTCTCCCACCAGGAGCCGCAGCGCGATCCCGACGAACTGATCGCCGAGGCGGTCGAGGCCGCCCGCGGCGCCGACACGGCCGTCGTCGTGGTCGCCACCACCGAGCGCGTCGAGTCGGAGGGCTTCGACCGCCAGGACCTGACGCTGCCCGGCCGCCAGGACGACCTGGTCCGCGCCGTCGCCGCCGCCAACCCCCGCACCGTCGTGGTGGTCAACTCCGGCTCCCCGGTGGAGCTGCCCTGGCGCGCGGACGTCGCCGCCGTGCTGCTGAGCTGGTTCCCCGGCCAGGAGGGCGGCGCGGCCCTGGCCGACGTCCTCACCGGCGCGCACGAGCCGGGCGGCCGGCTGCCCACCACATGGGGCTCCCTGGCCGACGCCCCGGTCCGCCAGGTCGTCCCGTCCGACGGCGAACTCCCTTACACCGAGGACGTCTTCATCGGCTACCGCGCCTGGGAGAAGGCGGGCCGAGCCCCTTCGTACTCCTTCGGGCACGGCCTCGGCTACACCGCCTGGACCTACGAGTCCGCCGAGGCCGAGGGCACCACGGTCACGGTCCGCGTCCGCAACTCCGGCGAGCGCGCGGGGCGCGAGGTCGTGCAGGTCTACCTCGCGCCGGTGGAGACCGACGCCGACACCGAGCGTCCGGCGCGGTGGCTCGCCGGGTTCGCAGGGGTGGAGGCGGGCCCGGGGGAGACCGGCGAGGCGATGGTCGAGCTTCCGCGCCGCGCCTTCGAGACGTGGGACGAGAAGACCAATTCGTGGAAGTTTGTGAAGGGTTCGTACGAGATCCAGGTCGGGCGCTCGATCGCCGACCGCCGACTGGCCGTGACGATTAACGTCTGACCCGGGAGAAGTACCCCAGGAACAGCCCCGGTCCGGGTCCTGACGCCCGGACCGGGGCTCGTGGTGTCGGAGAGCGTTCACAGGCTCTCAGGGGCGGATGTGCGGCGGATCAGCGCACCGAGAAGCCGTACACCGTCTCCGAACGGAACACCTCACCCGGTCGCAGCACCGTGCTCGGGAAGTCCGGCCGGTTCGGGGAGTCGGGGAAGTGCTGGGTCTCCAGCGCGATCCCGTCACCCGGGGCGTAGGGCTCGGTCAGATGGTCCGCGGTGTAGAGCTGGAGGCCGGGCTCGGTGGTCGAAACCGTCAGCGCCCGCCCGGTCGACGGGTCGTAGAGCTCGGCGACCTCCTCCGCGCTCTCCGTCACCCCCTTGTCGAGCACGAAGTTGTGGTCGTACCCGGCGCCCACCTTGCGCGGCTGAAGGAAGTCGAAGCGGGTGCCCGCGACCTCGTCCAGGGCGCCGGTCGGAATCAGATCCGCGTCGACGGGCGTGAACCGGGAGGCGGCCAGCCGCAGTTCGTGTCCGCCCGCGTTCCCGGACCCGGATCCGGCGAGGTTGAAGTAGCCGTGGTTGGTCAGGTTCACCACGGTCGGCGCGTCCGTCACCGCCTCGTACACGATGCGCAGCGCGCCGTCGGACGACAGCGTGTAGGTCGCCGAGACCTCCAGCCGCCCGGGGAAACCCTCCTCGCCATGCGGACTGACCCGGCTCAGGCGCACCCCGTGCTCGACCGGCGTCCCCTCCCACACCCGCTTGTCGAAGCCGTGCTCGCCGCCGTGCAGCGAGTTGGGCGGATTGTTGGGCTCCAGCGCGTACGTCAGGCCGTCCAGCGCGAAGCGGCCGCCCGCGATCCGGTTGGCGTACCGCCCGATCAGGGCGCCGAAGTAGGGCCCCGGGTGGGACAGATAACCGTCCAGGTCGGCGAACCCCAGGACCACGTTCGCCGTACGCCCGTCCCGGTCCGGCACCTCCAGCGACTGCACGATCCCGCCGTACGACAGCACCCGCACCCGCACGCCCGCGCGCTCCAGCGTCCAGCGGTGGACCGGCGTGCCGTCGGAAAGTGTGCCGAAGTGTTCGCTCATGAGCGAAACACTAGTTCGTGACGGTCCGGTAGGCGATCTCGGCCAACCGCGCCTGACCGTTCACACTCGGGTGGAACCAGTCCCACTGGCTCAGTTGCTCGGTACCGAACCGGAAGTCGTACACCGCGCCGTCATCGAAACGACACCCGCGGTCCTTCTCGCAGACGTCCTTCAACACCTTGTTGTACGCCTCGACCCGCGCCTGCACCGTCTCGCGCCGCCGGTTCGACGCCGTGGTGAGGGAGTCGGGGTCGCTCAGCATCGACGGGCAGATGCCGAGCCCCCACACCTGCTTGCTCATCGGGTTCGTACGGCCCTGCTCCCACAGCCGCATCAGATTCGGCACGCTCGCCACATACACCTGCGTCTTCGGCAGGGCGTCCCGCAGGGTGCTCATGGCGTCCTCGAACTGGGTCCGGAAGTCGGCCACCGACGTCATCGCGTCGGTCGTCTCCCGGCAGGCGTCGTTCGCCCCCGCCATCACCGCCACCAGCTCCGGCTCGCGCGTCACCGCCCGCGCCATCTGCCCGGCCAGGTCGGCCATCCGCGCCCCGGTCACGGCGTAGTTCCAGCTCCGGGTGGCCGCCTTCTGCGCCCCCAGCAGCCGTACGGCCAGACTGTCGACCTTGGGACTGCTGCCGGTCGCCCACGACACCTCCGGACAGTCCGACAGGACCGTGCAGGCGTCGAAGCCGGTCGTGATGGAGTCGCCCACGGCCGCGATCGAGGCGGGGCTGCGGTCCCAGGCCGGCGTCGGCGATGGGCGCGCGCTGTGCGCCTCGGTGCCGGTCGGGGCCGGGGAGTTGCCGCCGACGGCGTCACAGCCGGCGACGCCCAGCACTGCCCCCGCGGTCACGGCGGCGAAGACAGCGCGCGCAAGGTGCCGGCGCTTCCGCATCCCTGGTCCATCCCCTCGTCGTCCCCGTCATGGTTTCCAACCGATGACAACGCACGAGGGTTCCCACCCGGCTGATGCAACGGCTCACACCCGTACAAGCGTCCTGCCGGGTGAATGGCGGACGTTTGGCGGCACCGGGACCGACGGTACGTCACACTCCTTGCGCCGCCGCACGGTAGCCTCGCCATCAACGTGGCTGCCCGGCCACGATCGTCCGCCAGTTCGCACAATGTCCGCTCTGCCCGGAGGTACCGGTGACGACACGTGGAGTTCTGTACGTGCACTCCGCGCCGCGCGCGCTGTGCCCGCACGTCGAGTGGGCCGTCGCCGGCGTGCTCGGCACACGCGTCAACCTCGACTGGATCCGGCAGCCTGCCGCACCCGGCACCTGGCGCTCGGAGTTCAGCTGGCAGGGCGAGGCCGGCACGGCCTCCAAGCTGGCGTCGGCGCTGCGCGGCTGGCACCTGCTGCGCTTCGAGGTCACGGCCGAGCCCTGCCCCACCGCCGAGGGCGAGCGCTACAGCTGCACCCCCGACCTGGGCATCTTCCACGCGGTCACCGGCATCCACGGCGACATCCTGATCCCGGAGGACCGCCTGCGCGCGGCGCTCGCCCGCTCCCAGCGCGACGAGACGGACCTGGAGGCGGAGATCGCCAAGCTCCTGGGCAAGCCGTGGGACGACGAGTTGGAGCCGTTCAGGTACGCGGGTGAGGGAGCGCCGGTGCGCTGGTTGCACCAAGTGGTGTGAAGCCGGGACACGTGAAGGGCCCCCACCTTTCGAGGTGGGGGCCCTTCACGTACGTACGGATGCCGCTCAGACGGTCCTGAACGCCAGCACCACGTTGTGCCCACCGAACCCGAACGAGTCGTTCAGCGCGGCGATCCGGCCCTCGACGGGCAGCTTCCGAGCCTCACCACGGACGACGTCGGCATTCGCCTCCGCCTCCGGGTCCAGGTTCTCGATGTTGATGGTCGGCGGAGCCACCCGGTGGTACAGCGCGAGCACGGTCGCGACCGTCTCGACACCACCGGCACCACCCAGCAGATGACCCGTCATCGACTTGGTGGCCGACACGGCCATGTGGTCGGCATCGTCACCGAACACCTTCCGCAGCGCCTTCAACTCGGCGATGTCACCGGCCGGCGTCGACGTGGCGTGCGCGTTGACGTGCACGATCTCCGCCGGGTCCAGATCGGTCCGCTCCAGCAGGTTCTGCAGGGCGTGGCTGATGCCGCGGCCCTCCGGCTCCGGCTGCACGATGTCGTGGCTGTCGGCGGAGATGCCCTGCCCGACCGCCTCGGCGTACACCCGCGCCCCGCGCTTCGCGGCGTGCTCGGCGGACTCCAGGACGATCACGCCGGCGCCCTCGCCGAGGACGAAGCCGTCACGGGCGACGTCGTAGGGACGCGACGCGCCCTGCGGGTCGTCGTTGTTCTTGGACATCGCCATCATGTTGCCGAACGCGGCGATCGGCAGCGGATGGATCGCCGCCTCCGTGCCGCCCGCGACGACGATGTCCGCACGGCCGGTACGGATCATCTCGATGGCGTAGCCGATGGCCTCGGCACCCGACGCGCACGCGGAGACCGGCGTGTGCACACCCGCACGGGCGCCCACGGCCAGACCCACGTTGGCGGAGGGGCTGTTCGGCATCAGCATGGGGACGGTGTGCGGGGAGACGCGGCGGACGCCCTTCTCCTTCAGCACGTCGTACTGGTCGAGCAGCGTCGTCACGCCACCGATGCCGGAGGCGATGACCGCACCGAGGCGGTCGGGGTCGACGCTTGAGTCCTCGCCGGCCTTCGCCTCGAAGCCGGCGTCCTTCCAGGCCTCCTGCGCGGCGATCAGCGCGAACTGCGCCGAGCGGTCCAGGCGGCGGGCCTGCGGCCGCGGGATGACCTCGGTCGGCTCCACGGCGACCGGCGCGGCGATACGGACCGCCTGCTCGGCGGCCCACTCCTGCTCCAGGGGCTTGACGCCGGAACGTCCGGCGACCAGGCCCTCCCAGGTAGAGGCTGCGTCGCCACCCAGCGGTGTGGTTGCGCCGATACCGGTGACGACCACGGTGCGATTGGTCGAGCTCACGGGAATTCTTTCTCCAAGGAATGGGGATTCAGCGGCGCCACCGCCGGGTGGCGGGGCAGTTCAGCCCTGGGGCCGGATCGGTGGATCAGCCCTGGTGCTTGAGGATGTAGTCGGTCGCGTCGCCGACCGTCTTGAGGTTCTTGACGTCCTCGTCCGGGATCTTGACGTCGAAGCGCTCCTCGGCGGCGACGACGACCTCGACCATGGACAGCGAGTCGACGTCCAGGTCGTCGGTGAAGGACTTGTCCAGCTGGACGTCCTCAACCGGGATGCCGGCGATCTCGTTCACGATGTCGGCGAGACCGGCGACGATCTCTTCCTGAGTGGCGGCCATGTTGGCGCTCCTTCGTAGTTGTTCAGAGGGTTTGGCGCCCGCCGCGGCAGCGGCAGGTGGTGCTTTTTCCCGTGCCGGTTCGCATGATCCGGCACGGAGTGCCTAGGGGAGAGTAACGACCGTGGCGGCGTATACGAGACCCGCCCCGAATCCGATGACAAGCGCGGTGTCGCCGCTCTTCGCCTCGCCGGTCGCCAGGAGCCGCTCCATCGCGAGCGGGATCGAGGCGGCCGAGGTGTTGCCGGTGGTGCGCACGTCGCGGGCGACCGTGACGTGCTCCGGCAGCTTGAGAGTCTTCACCATCGAGTCGATGATCCGCTCGTTGGCCTGGTGCGGAATGAAGACGTCCAGGTCGTCCGGGGTGATTCCGGCCGCGTCCAGCGCCTGCTGGGCGACCTTCGCCATCTCGAACACGGCCCAGCGGAACACCGCCTGGCCCTCCTGCGTGATCGCAGGGAACTTGACGTTGCCCTCGCTGTCCAGCGGGAGCTTGGCGACATCGCCGATCCGGTACTGGTCCCACGGCACCGTCTGCTTGATCGTCTCGGACTTGTCGCCCTCGGAGCCCCACACGGTCGGGCCGATGTGCGGCTCCTGGGACGGGCCCACGACGACCGCGCCGGCGCCGTCGCCGAACAGGAAGGCCGTCGCCCGGTCCTCCAGGTCGGTGAGGTCGCTGAGCCGCTCCACGCCGATGACGAGGACGTACTCCGCGGAGCCCTCGACGATCATGCCCTTGGCGAGGGTGAGGCCGTAGCCGAAGCCCGCGCAGCCGGCCGAGATGTCGAAGGCGGCGGCCTTGTTCGTGCCGAGCTTGTCGGCGATCTCGGTGGCGACGGCCGGGGTCTGCCGGAAGTTCGACACGGTCGAGACGATCACGCCGCCGATCTGCTCGGCGGAGATCCCGGCGTCGGCGATCGCCTTGCCGGACGCCTCGATCGACATCGCGGCGACGGTCTCCTCGTCGTTCGCCCAGTGCCGCGTCTCGATGCCGGAGCGCGAACGGATCCACTCGTCGGACGAGTCGATCTTCTCCAGGATCACCTCGTTGGGCACCACCCGCGTCGGGCGGTACCCGCCGACGCCGAGGATGCGCGCGTACGGGGCGCCCTTGCTGGGCTTCAGCTTCGCCATGCTCCGGGCTCCTTGTCAGGCGTGCTCTGCGATGAGCTCGCGAGCAGCGTCCAGGTCGTCGGGGGTCTTGAGCGCCAGGGTCTTGACACCCGGCAGCGCGCGCTTGGCCAGTCCGGTCAGCGTGCCGCCCGGGCACACCTCGATCAGGGCCGTGACGCCGAGCTCCTTGAAGGTCTCCATGCACAGGTCCCAGCGGACCGGGTTGGCGACCTGCCCGACGAGACGTTCCAGCACCTCGGCACCGGTGGCGACCGCCTGGCCGTCCTTGTTGGAGACGTAGGTCAGCTTCGGGTCGGCGGGCGTGAGCTCCTTGGCGGCCTCGGCGAGCTTGTCGACCGCGGGGCCCATGTGGTGCGTGTGGAACGCGCCGGCCACCTTCAGCGGGACGACCTTGCGCACGCCCTCGGGCTTGTCCTCGTTCAGCGCGGCGAGCTGCTCCATCGTGCCCGCGGCCACGATCTGGCCGGCGCCGTTGATGTTCGCCGGGGTCAGACCGAGCTTCTCCAGGTGCGCGACGCTCACCTCGGGGTCGCCGCCGAGCAGCGCCGACATGCCGGTCTCGGTGATCGCGGCGGCCTCGGCCATGGCCAGGCCCCGCTTGCGTACGAGGGTCAGCGCGGCGGTGTCGTCCAGGACGCCCGCGTAGGCGGCCGCGGTGATCTCACCGACGCTGTGGCCGGCGACCGCGGAAGGGGAGATGTCACCCAGTGCCGCGGCGGACAGGATGCCGGCCGCGACGAGCAGCGGCTGCGCCACGGCGGTGTCCCGGATGGCGTCCGCGTCGGCCTGCGTGCCGTAGTGGGCGAGGTCCAGTCCGATGGCGTCCGACCAGGCACCGAGGCGGTCGGCGGCACCGGGCAGTTCGAGCCAGGGGGTCAGGAAGCCGGGCGTCTGGGCGCCCTGGCCGGGAGCGACGAGTACGAGCACTCTCACACTCTCTCTTGGGGACGGCCGCAGCCGCCCGTGGGGACAAGGACGAAGAACACGAGGGGGTTTTGTGGGCCCCCGACAAAACCCTAGAGCTGGAGATCGCCGTCGACCAGACGCCCCAGGATCAGCGCGATCCGCAGAGTGAACGCGGAGCGTACATCGGACGGCGACCAGCCGGTGACGTCAGTCACACGTCGAAGCCGGTAGCGCACGGTGTTGGGATGCACGAAGAGCATCCGCGCCGCGCCCTCCAGGCTGCTCGCCTGTTCGAGATAGACCGAGAGCGTCTCCAGCAGAGCCGACCCGGCCTCCTCCAGTGGTCTGTAGATCTCCTCCACCAGCTGTTCGCGCGCGCTCGGATCACCCGCGATGGCACGTTCCGGAAGCAGGTCGTCCGCGAGCACCGGCCGCGGGGCGTCCTGCCAGGCGGAACAGGCCTTCAGCCCGGCGGCGGCGGCCTGCGCGGACCGCGTGGCGGCCAGCAGATCGGGTACCACGGGCCCGGCCACGACCGGCCCGGCGGCATACGGCCCGATCAGCGACTTCGCGACCGCGATCGGATTGTCGCTGCCGCCCGCGATGACGACGAGCCGGTCCCCGAGCACCCCGGTGAGCACCTGGAGCTTGGCGTGCCGGGCGGCCCGCCGGATGGCCTCGACGGTCAGCTCGCTGTCCCCGTCGGGCGCGGTCCCGAGCACCACACACACATGCTCGGGCGAGTTCCACCCCAGCGCGGCGGCCCGCGACACGGCGCCCTCGTCGGCCTCGCCGCTGAGCACGGCGTTGACGACGAGCGACTCCAGGCGGGCGTCCCAGGCACCGCGTGCCTCGGCGGCCTGGGCGTAGACCTGGGCGGTGGCGAAGGCGATCTCCCGGGCGTACACGAGCAGTGCCTCCCGCAGCACGCTCTCGTCACCGGGCGCCGCCACCTCGTCGATGGCGGACTCCATGACCTCGATGGTCGTGCGCACCATCTCCACGGTCTGGCGGAGGGTGATGGCTCGGGTCAGCTCGCGGGGCGCCGTGCCGAAGACGTCGGTGGAGATCGCCTGGGGTGCGTCGGGATGCCGGAACCACTCGGTGAACGCGGCGATACCGGCCTGCGCGACGAGACCGATCCAGGAACGGTTCTCCGGGGGCATGGCCCGGTACCACGGCAGCGTCTCGTCCATCCGCGCGATGGCCTGCGCGGCGAGCGAACCGGAGGACTTCTCGAGTCGCTTCAGGGTCGCCGAGTGCGAGTGGACGCCGTGCACGGAGGCTGGGGACTTACGGGCTTCGGGTTCGGGCACGGGGACAAGACTGCCTTATCGGGACGGGTGCGCGTGCCGGAGGGGGTTGTGATGTGCCTCGTTGATGGCTCGGTCGCCTCCGGGGCGCCACATGTCGGTGTCGAGACGGCGATCGTGCTCGACCCTTCGGGCCTCCGCGCGTTCGCCGTCTCGACACCGACGCGCCCCTACGGCTCCCTCGCGGCCGGTGTCGTCGGACCAGTGCGGTTGGTGGGCACTCGCCCGGCGGTGGTGTGGGCACTTGCCCGGCGTCGTTGTGGGCTGGCCGGCGGGGCTACCGTGGTGGCCGTGATGGATGTACGGCGCGCCGCGGAGCGCTATCCCGGAGGGGATTCGGCAGCGGGTATCGAGTCACGCCATGCCTTCTCCTTCGGGCCGCACTACGACCCGGGCAACCTCCGCTTCGGGGCGATGATCGCGTGCAACGAGGAGCGGCTCGGCCCCGGCGCCGGCTTCGACGAGCACCCGCACAGCCACACCGAGATCGTCACGTGGGTGGTCGAGGGGGAGCTGACCCACCGGGACTCCACGGGCCACGAGACGCGGGTCCGCCCCGGGGACGTACAGCGGCTGAGCTCGGCGGGCGGCGTACGGCACGTCGAGCGCAACGACGCCGACACGCCCCTGACCTTCATCCAGACGTGGCTGGCCCCGCTGACGCCGGGCGGCGACCCGTCGTACGAGATCGTCCACGGCATCGCGGACTCGACGCCGTACGCCGTCCCGGAGGCGGGCGCGATGCTCCACGTGCGGCGGTTGGCGGCGGGGGAGCGGACGGCGGTGCCGGACGCGGCGTATGTGTACGTGCATGTCGTGCGCGGCGAAGTGAGCCTGGGGGGCGAGGAGTTGGGCGCCGGTGACGCGGTGCGCATCACGGACGCCAAGGACGTGGAGGCGGTGGGGGTGAGCGGGGCGGAGCTGCTGGTGTGGGAGATGGCCGGGTAGCCCGGCGGCTGGGGCCCGAGGTGCCGGAGTGGTCCACGTGGCGTCCAATGGAGAGGTCGGACACCCGCTCGGCAGAGAAGAGCCGAGAGCATGGCCAGACGCAAGGGCACCGGGGGGCTGCGACGACTCGGCGAGTGGTGCGCCCACCACTTCGTGATCGTGATCGTCGCCTGGGTCGTGGCGCTGGGTGGGCTGCAGGCGCTGAACCACCTCCACGGCGGTGAGTACTCGGACGACTTCGCCCTCTCCGACGTGCAGTCCCAGGAGGGCCTGGACGTCCTGAAGCGGCACGATCCGCAGGCCGGCGGCTACAGCAGCCAGATCGTCCTGCACGACGCCGACAAGTCCCTGTCCTCGCTCGGCTCACAGCTGTCGGCCACCGTCGCCGACCTGCAGAAACTGCCGCACGTCCTGTCCGTGCAGAACCCGCTGGACGCCACCTCCTCGAAGGTCGGGCCGGTGTCCTCCGACGGCAGGACCGGCTACATCACCATCCGCTTCGCCGAGCAGCCCTCCCTGCTCGGCGACACCTACCTCGACGGGGTCGACGACGCAGTACAGCCGCTAAGAGCGGCCGGCGCCGAGGTCGAGTACGGCGGATCGCTCGGCGAGCTGGCGCGGCCCGAGGCCGACGACCGGGTGAGCGAGCTGATCGGGTTCGCGGTGGCCGTCGTCGTCCTGCTGATCGGCTTCGGCAGTGTGATCGCCGCCGGGCTGCCGCTGGTCACCGCACTGATCGGGGTGGTCGGCGGGCTGGCCTGCCTCGGCCTGCTCGCCATCGCGTTCACCTTCGCCACGGTCTCGCCCACGCTGGCCACGATGATCGGCCTCGGCGTCGGCATCGACTACGCCCTCTTCCTGATCACCCGGCACCGGCAGGGCCTCATGGACGGCGCCGACCCGGTGCGCGCCGCCGGGCACGCCGCCGCCACCAGCGGACGCGCGGTCCTCGTGTCCGGTACGACGGTGATCGTCGCCCTCATGGGCCTGTGGGTGTCCGGCGTGAGCTTCATCGGGAAACTCGGCGTCGCCGCGGCCGTCACGGTCGTCTCGGCGGTCCTCGGCGCGCTGACCCTGGTCCCCGCCCTGCTGGGGCTCATCGGCCGCAACGTCGACCGCTACCACCTGCGCAAGCCCATCGCCGAGACGGACCCCGAGGGGGACGTCTCCGAGGGCACCTGGCACCGCTACGCCAAGCGCGTGGAGCACCGTCCGCTGCGCTTCCTGACCGCCGGCCTGGTCACCATCGCGGTGCTGGCCATCCCCGTCCTCTCGATCCAGCTCGGCCACATCGGCGACGGCGCCGACCCCACGTCCTTCACCGACCGGCGGGCCTACGACCTGATGACCGACGCGTTCGGCCCCGGCTCCAACGGCCCGCTCACCATCGTCATCGACCAGACCTCCGTACCGGACGCGCAGCGCTCGGACCTCGCCTCGAAGGCCCAGCAGGCGCTCAACGACGAGTCCGGGACCTCCTTCGTCAGCCCCCTGACGCCCACGCAGGACGGCGACGTCCTGGTCGGCACCGTGTACTCGGCCGAGTCCCCGCAGAACGCGGACACCACCGACCTCACCAACCGGCTCGTCGACGACACTCTCCCCGGGGCGGTCTCCGGCACCGACGCCAAGGGATACGTCACCGGCACGACGGCCGCCCAGGTCGACTTCCGCGACATCGTCGCGAGCCGGCTGCCGCTGATCATCTGTGTCGTGGTCGCCCTGGCCTTCCTGATCATCCTCGCGGTCTTCCGCGGTCTGCTGGTCGCGGTGAAGGCGGCCGTCCTCAACGTCCTGTCGATCACGGCCTCGTACGGTGTGGTCGTCGCCGTCTTCCAGTGGGGCTGGGGCGGGCCCGCGCTGGGCGTCAACGGCAAGGTGCCCATCGAGAGCTATGTGCCGATGATGATGTTCGCCATCATCTTCGGGCTCAGCATGGACTACGAGATCTTCCTGCTGTCCCGGGTGCACGAGGCCTGGCTGCGCACCGGGGACGCCAAGGACTCCGTCGCCCACGCCCTGGAGATCACCGCGCGCGTGATCACCTGCGCAGCGCTGATCATGGTGAGCGTCTTCGCGGCCTTCATCGTCAGCGACAACATCGTGGTCAAGATGCTGGGGCTGGGCCTCGCCGTCAGTGTGCTCATCGACGCCACCGTGGTCCGGCTGCTCATGGTGCCCGCCGTGATGACACTGCTGGGCCGGCACGCCTGGTGGACGCCCCGGTGGCTGGACCGGGTCCTGCCGCACATCGACACCGAGGGGGAGGGCGAGGCCCGCACAGCCAAGGCCACGGACCCGGCTACAGCCCGGCGAGCACCGCGTCCGTGAACGCCGGCCACACCTCGACCGCCCAGGGCCCGAACGCCCTGTCCGTCAGCGCCACGCAGGCCACGCCCGCCTCCGGGTCGATCCACAGGAACGTACCCGACTGCCCGAAGTGCCCGAAGGTGCGCGGCGAGGACGAGGAGCCCGTCCAGTGCGGGGACTTGCCGTTCCGGATCTCGAAGCCGAGCCCCCAGTCGTTGGGGTTCTGGTGCCCGTACCCCGGCAGTACGCCCTTCGTCCCCGGGTACTGCACGGTCATCGCCTCGGCGACCGTACGCGGATCCAGCAGCCTGGGCGCCTGCACCTCCGCCGCGAACCGCAGCAGATCCTCGACCGTCGACACGCCGTCCTTCGCCGGGGAGCCCTCCAGGGACGTGGCCGTCATGCCCAGCGGTTCCAGCACCGCCTGCCGCAGATACTCCGCGAACGGGATGTCCGTCGCCTTGGCGATGTGATCCCCGAGCTGCTCGAACCCGGCGTTGGAGTACAGCCGCCGCTCGCCGGGCGGGGCCGTCACCCGGTGCTCGTCGAAGGCCAGCCCCGAGGTGTGCGCCAGCAGGTGCCGTACCGTCGACCCCTGTGGCCCGGCCGGCTCGTCGAGCTCGACCGCGCCCTCCTCGTAGGCGACGAGGACGGCGTAGGCGGCCAGCGGCTTGGTGACCGAGGCGAGGGGGAAGCGGTGTCCGACGGGACCGTGCGTACCCGGGACCGTGCCGTCGGCCCGTACGACACCCGCGGCGGCGGTGGGCACCGGCCAGTTCTCGATCAGTGCGAGGCTCTGCAAGGACATGCCTGTGAGCCTAAGCCGCTCACAGGTACGGCTGCATCGAGGGTCCGTGTTCCCGGTGAAGCTGAGCGACGCGTACGGAGAGCGGGTCGGCAACGCCCCTAGGGGCGCGGGACTGTATCGATATGCGGCTCCGCCGCGTGGGCGCGACCAGCCACGATGGTGCCGCAGGCGACCGACGGCATGGCGTGGCACTCTCAGCGGAGCGCTTGGCGCAGCCGGCGCTCCCGGCCGGCCCGGGTGGTCCACGACGAACGCGGCGAAGTCCCCGTCCGCCTCGCTCAGCCTCGCTCTCAGCGCCGGCAGCGACTCCGCGTGCCAATCCGTGGAACTGTCCCCATCGGGGACTATGCCCCGCACGCCAGTCACGGCGATCACGCCATGTCCCGTGGTTTTCTTACCGTTTCCGCTTGCTTGGAGCGCACTCCAAGGTCATAGCGTGGAGCGCATGACGGTGATGGAGACCACGAGTACCAGGACCGACAGCTGCGCCGCCCCGCCGCACCCGCACCGGCGGCCGGAAGGCCAGGACAGTTACACGATCAGCGAGGTCGTCGCCTTCACCGGTCTGACGGCCCACACCCTGCGCTGGTACGAGCGGATCGGCCTCATGCCGCACATCGGCCGCTCGCACACCGGCCAGCGCCGCTACAGCAACCGGGACCTGGACTGGCTCGACCTCGTCGGCAAGCTGCGGCTCACCGGCATGCCGGTCGCCGACATGGTCCGGTACGCCGAGCTGGTGCGCGAGGGCGACCACACCTTCGGCGAGCGTTTCGAGCTGCTGGAGACGACCCGCCGCGACGTCCTCGCCCGGATCGCCGAGCTGCAGGACACGCTGGCCGTACTGGACCGGAAGATCAGTTTCTACGCGGACGCCGGGCGCGTCGCCGCCTACGAAGGAGAGAAGGTTCGATGACCGACGCCAGGATCCCGACCGCACGACTCGGCGACAACGGCCCCGAGGTCGGTGTCCAGGGCCTCGGCTGCATGGGCATGAGCTTCGGGTACGGCCCCTCGGACGCGGATGAGTCCAGGGCGACCCTGGAGCGGGCCCTGGAGCTGGGCGTCACGCTCTACGACACGGCGGACGCGTACGGGGCGGGCGAGAACGAGAAGTTCCTGTCGCCGTTCTTCAAGGCGCACCGCGACGAGGTCGTCATCGCCACCAAGTTCGCCCTGTCGATCCCGCCGGACGACCCGACGCGCCGAGTCATCCGCAACGACGCGCCGTATATCCGCCAGGCCGTCGAGGCGAGCCTGCGCCGCCTGGACGTCGATGTGATCGACCTCTACTACATGCACCGCCGGGACGTGAACGTCCCCATCGAGGAGACCGTCGGCACGATGGCGGACCTGGTCCGCGAGGGCAAGGTCAAGCAACTCGGCCTGAGCGAGGTGACGGCGGACGAACTGCGCGCCGCGCAGGCCGTGCACCCGATAGCGGCCGTCCAGTCCGAGTGGTCGCTGTTCAGCCGCGACATCGAGCCGAAGGTGGTCCCCGCGGCCCGCGACCTGGGGGTGACCCTGGTTCCCTACTCCCCGCTGGGCCGGGGCTTCCTCACCGGCTCCTTCGCCAAGGCAGAGGACCTCACGTCCGCTGACTTCCGCCGCCAACAGCCCCGTTTCACCGGCGAGAACGCGGCCGCGAACGCCGCCCTGCTGGACCCCATCCGCACGGTGGCCGAGTCCCACGGGGCCACGCTGGGGCAGATCGCGTTGGCATGGGTGCAGCAACAGTCGGCCGTACACGACCTCCCGGTGGTCCCGATCCCGGGCACGCGCAAGCCGGGTCGGGTGGAGGAAAACGTGGCTGCCACCCGAGTCGTGCTGACTGAGGACGAGTTGGCGTTGCTGGAGCCGATCGCGGGAAAGGTGGCAGGCGACAGGTACGCGGACATGCGGTTCGCGTCGGCGGGCCGGGAATAACGGCTTCGGCCCTCCAGGCGGCCGCGAACTGCAACTCCCTGAGGGGCGCGGGGAACTGCGCGACCAGCCACGGCCGGTCCACAGCCGAAAGACAACCGCACCCGGCAGACGCATAGTCCTAAAGCTCCGCCAACAACTCGGCCTTCTTCACCGAGAACTCCTCATCCGTCACCAGCCCCGCTTCGTGCAGTTCTCCCAGGTGGCGGATGCGCTCGGCGATGTCGGCGGGGTCGCGCCGTGGTGCCGACGCCGGCACCACGGCGACCGGCCCCGACTTCCGCACCGCCTCCAACACCGCGGCGGCGAACGGCAGCGACTCGTGCACCGGCCCATACCCGAGCCCGAACACCACTGCCGCCGGATCCTGATCCGCCTGCGCGGGCTGGTCGTCGGCGGAGTCCCGCCGTAGCAGCCGCAGATGCCCCTCGAACACCTCAGGCGACCGCCACTCGACCCCACTCAGCTCGGCCACCGAAAAGCTCTGGTCCCCGGCCTTCCACTTCGCCGAGGACGCCCCTGTCCAAAACCACCGAAAACGGACGGCCTTCCCGTCGAAGGACGCCTTCCCGTCGTACGCCTTGAACTGCAACGGCACTTCAGGCGCGGCAACAAGGAACTCCTCCGCCGGCCCGGACTCCGTGAGCTGCGCCCGCAACTCGTCGGCGTAGTACTCGGCAAGAGTCTCCCGCTCGGCGGGCAGCACCAGCCGATACGGGTCCCCGCCTTCCTTCAGCTGCCCGGCAGCCGCCTCCATCAACGGATCGGCCCCGGGGCGAGGCTCGACACGCAGTACCACCGTCCCGCGCTTGCCCGGCGTCAGTGTGACCCCGGCGATCGCCTCGAGCGGAACACGTCGTTCCCCCAAGGCCTGAAAGAGCTTAGGTGTTCGAATCCCCCGTTCGTAACGGATGAGCACGGAGTCGGACTCGAACTCCCAGGCGGCATGAAATCCGGCCAGTACGTCACCCATGCGGCTCATCGTATGCGGCACGCGCTCCTCCGTCGCCACCCCGCGCAGACCGCAGTTCCTGCGCCTCTACGCGCGTCCGGCCGACGCCGTGTCGGACAAACCCGCCCGACAGGCCTCGGCATCGTCAGCACACCGCACCGACTCGTACGCGCCAACCCCGATCTCGGCGAAGTTCGCCACGCTGTCCGTACCCGGCTCGAAATAGCCGCCGTGGCCCTTCGCCTCCCGCGCCGACAGCACCCGTGCCCCGAACACCGCGGACACCGGGTCCTCCCCGTGCCCCAGCCCGCCGAGCTCGAGATACGGCACGTCCTGCACCCAGTCGTCCGCGTCCCGCATCGCCCACACCCGCGCGGACGTACGCAGCTGGGAGGCCGTCTCGACCCGCATGCCGGGGCTGCCGGCCACCGCTATGTCGGCCACCCGCTGCGGCAGCGTGCGCGCGGCCAGACCGCACAGCACCGAGCCGTAGCTGTGGCAGAACAGGGAGACCGGCGAGTCGCCGGGCAGCGCCCGCACCAGCGCGTTCAGGCGTACGGCGCCGGACGCGGCCCGCATCGCCGTCGCCGAGTCGATGCCGAGGCCGTCCGGCGAGGTGTAGTCGGCCCAGGCGATCACGGCCGTACGCGTCGAAGGGCTCGCCGCGCGCTCGGCCGCGTACAGCGACTGCGCCATGCCGACCGGCGCGGAGTACTTGCGGCTGGTGCGCTGGAAGGTCAGCAGGTTGGTGTCGACGCCGGGGACGACGACCGAGATCCGCTGGGCCTTGGTCAGGTCCCCGAAGACCTCCGCGGCGCGCCCCGAGCCCTCCGGGTCGAAGGCCAGGATGTGCCGGTCCCTCTGCATCATCGCCTCGAAGCGATGCATACGGCGGCCCGCCTCACGCTGCCCCTCGGGCGTGAGTCCCTTGTCGTGCATGCGCTTGCGCTCGACGTCGCGCGCCTCGCCGAGCGCGATCCGGTTGGCGCGGTAGCGCAGCCCCACCGGTGCCCCGTTCATGTTGCCGACCGCGAGCGGATAGCGGATGGCGAGGGTGCCGCGCTGCTGGTCGGTGAGCGAGGCGAAGAACCGGGCGAGCCGGGTGGGGGAGGAGTCCGCGTCCGGCAGACGGTGTCCGGCGATGCTGCCGCGCTCCCAGGCACTGATCGAGGCCTCGAGCGGTGCGGCGCTCCGGTGGTTGCGCAGGGCGGTCCAGCCGGTGGTCGCCAGCATCACGAACACCACGGCCAGTGCGAGCAGCGCGCGCCAGACGTTCAGTTGCGGGGACGTGTCGAAGGAAGTCACTGGGAGGACACACTAGGAGAACGGGAGGGTCTCGCGTTAACCAAGTGATGGGTATCACGTTTCGATCACGCCCCCGTGAACGCGCCGATGACCTCAGCGTGTTCGCCAGCTCTCGCTGAGTGCGGGGCCCACCTGTTCGAGATGTGAGACGGTCAGTGCCCGCATGGCGTCGAGGCTGAAGTCCTCGCCCGTGCTCCACTGGCGCTCCGTCAGCCGCATCACCCCGCCGAAGACGGCCACCGCCAGCCGGGGCCGCGGATCGGCGTCGATGTCGACGCCCTCGCGCTCGGCGAGGATGCGCGCGATCGCCTCCTCGATCTCCATGGAGCGCCGCAGATGGGCGGCGAGCAGGACCGGCGTCGACTCGACCACCTGGTACATGCGCAGGAACACCTCGACCGGTGCGACGGCGTCGATCACGTCGTGAAGCGTGTCCCAGCCCTCCAGCACCGCCTGTCGCAGTGCCTCCATCGGCGCCTCGTGCGGCGGGCGCGCCCGCACCGCTTCGAGGAAGTGCGCGACCGTCATCTCCTGCAGCGCGAGCGCGGCCTCCTCCTTGCCGGCGAAGTAGCGGAAGAAGGTGCGCTGCGAGACATCGACGGCGTCGGCGATGTCATCGACGGTGGTGTCGTCGTAACCCTGGGTGGTGAAGAGTTCCAGCGCGGTCCGCAGCAGCGCTTCCCGGGTGCGCTGTTTCTTCCGTTCGCGCAGTGTTTCCATAGCTGTCAGTTACCGACTTGTGAATTGGTTTGTCAATTGTCAGAGGCTGTCATTAGCCTCGAACACATGACTAGTCAGACCACCATCGAAACGACGGGGTCGGGGGACAAGGCGCCAGTAGCTCCGTCGGACGCGACGCCGGCCAAGGGGCTGCGCGGCCACCCTTGGTTCACCCTGATCACCGTCGCAGTGGGGGTCATGATGGTGGCCCTCGACGGCACCATCGTGGCCATCGCCAACCCGGCCATCCAGAAGGACCTCGGCGCCACCTTCGCCGAGGTGCAGTGGATCACCAACGGCTACTTCCTCGCCCTCGCGGTCTCCCTGATCACCGCCGGCAAGCTCGGCGACCGCTTCGGGCACCGCCAGACCTTCCTGATCGGCGTGGTCGGCTTCGCCGCCGCCTCCGGTGCGATCGGCCTGTCCAGCAGCATCGCCGCGGTCGTCGTCTTCCGCGTCTTGCAGGGCCTGTTCGGCGCGCTGCTGATGCCGGCCGCGCTCGGCCTGCTGCGGGCGACCTTCCCGGCCGAGAAGCTCAACATGGCCATCGGCATCTGGGGCATGGTCATCGGCGCGTCCACGGCCGGCGGCCCGATCCTCGGCGGTGTCCTCGTCGAGCACGTCAACTGGCAGTCGGTGTTCTTCATCAACGTGCCGGTCGGCATCCTCGCCGTCGTCCTCGGCGTCATGATCCTGCTCGACCACCGCGCCGAGAACGCCCCGCGCTCCTTCGACGTCCTGGGCATCGCCCTGCTGTCGGCCGCGATGTTCTGCCTGGTCTGGGCCCTGATCAAGGCTCCGGAGTGGGGCTGGGGCGACGGAAAGACGTGGGCGTTCATAGCCGCCTCGGTGATCGGCTTCGCGCTCTTCGCCTTCTGGGAGACGAAGGTGAAGGAGCCGCTGATCCCGCTCGCGCTCTTCCGCTCGGTCCCGCTCTCCGCGGGTGTCGTCCTGATGGTCCTGATGGCCATCGCCTTCATGGGCGGACTCTTCTTCGTGACGTTCTACCTCCAGAACGTCCACGGCATGAGCCCGATCGACGCCGGCCTGCACCTCCTGCCGCTCACCGGCATGATGATCGTCGGCTCGCCGCTCGCGGGCGCGATGATCACCAAGCTGGGCCCGCGGATCCCGCTGGCGGGCGGCATGGCGGCCACCGCGATCGCCATGTACGGCATGTCCACGCTGGACACGGACACCGGCAGCGCCGTGATGTCGCTCTGGTTCGCCCTGCTCGGCCTCGGCCTCGCGCCGGTCATGGTCGGCGCCACGGAGGTCATCGTCGGCAACGCGCCCATGGAGCTGTCCGGTGTGGCCGGCGGTCTCCAGCAGGCCGCGATGCAGATCGGCGGCAGCCTCGGTACGGCCGTCCTGGGCGCCGTCATGGCCTCCAAGGTCGACAGCGACCTCGCCGGCAACTGGACCTCCGCGGGGCTCCCGCCGCTGACGGCGGCCCAGGAGGCCCAGGCCTCCGAGGCGGTCCAGGTCGGCGTGGCACCGCTGGCTCCGGGCACGCCGGACGCCATCGCCGCGAAGATCACGGATGTCGCGCACGACACGTTCATCTCGGGCATGAGCCTGGCGTCCCTGGTCGCCGCGGGGGTTGCGGTCGTCGCGGTCTTCGTCGCCTTCCTCACCAAGCGGGGCGAGAACGCGGAGGCGGGCGCGGGCTCGGCGCACATCTGACGCGAGCGACGCGAGCGGACGCAAGGTGAACGGAGGGATCCGCGGCGGGAGTTCCCCTATCAGGGTGACAACCCCAAAGATCCCTCCCAACGGCAAGCGCCGCAGGTCACAGTGGGTCAATCCGGGGCCTGCGGCGCGCTGCCGGAGGGGGTCAGCGCGCCGACGGCTCGGAACACGCAGGAATGACCGGCGCACCGTGGGTACTCGCCAAGTCGAACGCCGACTCAGGGAGTTGACGATGGCGGGCTTCGGACACGGAACGCGCAGGTACCCCCGCTCACGTGGCCGGACGTGGTCACGGACCGGGCCGGATCGCGCGACGCTGGGAATCATCGGAGCCATCTGCGCGATCGCCGGTTTCTTCGTACTGGGCATCATCCTCGGCCCGGTGGCGATCGCCTGCGGCTGGCTGGCCATGGGCCGCACGTGGTCGGGAGCCCGTCCCGTCCCCGCCTTGGTGGCCGTGGTGCTGGGCGCGATAGACACGCTGCTGGCGATCATCTGGCTGGCGGGGACGACAACACCGGGTAACGGGCTGTTCTAGCGCCCGAGAGCTCGGGACTTCTGGTTCGACGGCGCCTCCGGGGTCGTGGGGGCTGATCGCGCAGTTCCCCGCGCCCCTAAGGGCGTTGCAGCACCGTCCGTTCAGCCGCGGGGCTGCGCGCCCCCCGACCAGCCCCCACGCCCGGCAACCGGCTAACGGACCTGCCCCTCGCCGACCTGCTGGTCCCCCGACAGCGCAGCGACCTGCGCCCGCAACGCCCGAACCTCCTCCGTAAGCACCTGTATCGCCTCCGTCTGCCGCCGCTCCTCCACGTCATCCATCTCGAACCGGGCTATGAACCACGCGGCGATGTTCGCGGTCACCACACCCAGCAGGGCGATCCCGGACAGCATCAACCCCACCGCGATCATGCGCCCCAGCCCCGTGGTCGGTGCATGATCCCCGTATCCCACGGTCGTCATGGTCGTAAAGGACCACCACACCGCGTCACCCGGCGTCTTGATGTTCCCGTCCGGCGCATCCCGCTCCACGGACAGCACGGCCAGCGAGCCGAACATCATCAGCCCGACCACCGACCCGGCGACGTACGTCGTCAGCCGTATCTGTGAGGCCATCCGCGCCCGCTGCCCCACGAGCAGCAACGTCGACACGAGCCGCAGCAGCCGCAACGGCTGCACCAGCGGCAGCAGGACGGCACACAGGTCCAGCCAGTGGGTCCGCACGAACTCCCAGCGCCGCTCGGCGAGAACGAGCCGTATGACGTAGTCCAGCGCGAACGCACCCCATACGACCCACTCCACGGTGAGGCACACGGCAACCACGTCCGCACTCGCGTCGGGCTGGACGATCGGCACGGCATAGGCCACGGCGAACGCCAGAGCCAGACCGAAAAGGGGCCGCTGGGTGAGCCGTTCCCAACGCACTTGTGCGGGAGCTTCCTTCATGGCCGCATCGTAGGAAATGTGAAGGGGTGGTGTGCCCCGTGGGTCACCCGCAGGTCACCCACGGGGCACACCACCCCATCGAGCCGTTGACGCTACGCGTCGCCCCCGGCAGCCCCGGGATCAGCGGCCGAGACGTCGAGCAGCTGGTACCGGTCGATCGCCTGCTTCAGCACCGACCGGTCCACCTTCCCCTCCTTCGCCAGCTCCGTCAGCACGGCGACGACCACCGACTGCGCGTCGATGTGGAAGAAGCGGCGGGCCGCCCCGCGGGTGTCGGCGAACCCGAAGCCGTCCGCACCCAGTGACTGGTAAGTCCCCGGCACCCACCGCGCGATCTGGTCCGGCACCGACCGCATCCAGTCGGAGACGGCCACGAACGGCCCCTGGGCCCCGGTCAGCTTCCGCGTCACATACGGCACCCGCTGCTCCTCCTCGGGATGCAGCAGGTTGTGCTCCTCGCACTGCACGGCCTCGCGCCGCAGCTCGTTCCAGGAGGTCGCCGACCAGACGTCGGCCTTGACGTTCCACTCCTCGGCGAGGATCTTCTGCGCCTCGATCGCCCAGGGGACCGCCACACCCGACGCGATGATCTGCGCCGGGATCGAACCCGCCGTGCCCTCGCTGAAGCGGTAGACGCCCTTGAGGATGCCCTCGACGTCCACGTCCTCCGGCTCGGCCGGGTGCTGGATCGGCTCGTTGTAGACGGTGAGGTAGTAGAAGACGTCCTCGCCGTGCGAGTGCTCCTCGGAGCTTCCGTACATGCGGCGCAGACCGTCCTTGACGATGTGCGCGATCTCGAACCCGAACGCCGGGTCGTACGCCACACAGCCCGGGTTGGTCGAGGCGAGCAGCTGCGAGTGGCCGTCGGCGTGTTGCAGGCCCTCACCGGTCAGCGTCGTACGGCCGGCGGTAGCGCCGAGCACGAAACCGCGCGCCAGCTGGTCCGACATCTGCCAGAACTGGTCGCCGGTGCGCTGGAAACCGAACATCGAGTAGAAGACGTACACCGGGATCAGCGGCTCGCCGTGCGTGGCGTACGCCGAACCCGCCGCGATCAGCGAGGCCGTGCAGCCCGCCTCCGAGATGCCGTCGTGCAGCATCTGGCCCTGCGGCGACTCCTTGTAGGCGAGCAGCAGGTCGCGGTCGACGGCCTCGTACTGCTGGCCAAGCGGGTTGTAGATCTTCGCGCTCGGGAAGAACGAGTCCATGCCGAACGTGCGGTACTCGTCCGGCGCGATCAGCACGAACCGCTTGCCGATCTCCTTGTCCCGCATGAGGTCCTTGAGGAGCCGCACGAAGGCCATGGTCGTCGCGATCGACTGCTGGCCCGAGCCCTTCTTCACGGTCGCGTACGTCTTGTCCTCCGGCAGCGCGAGCGGCTTGGAGCGCACCACGCGCGTGGGGACGTAACCGCCGAGCGACTTGCGGCGGTCGTGCATGTACTGGATCTCCTCGGTGTCCCGCCCGGGGTGGTAGTACGGCGGGAGCCCGCTCTCCAGGTCCTTGTCGGCGATCGGCAGGTGCAGCCGGTCGCGGAAGCGCTTGAGGTCGTCGACCGTCAGCTTCTTCATCTGGTGCGTGGCGTTGCGGCCTTCGAAGTTCGGGCCCAGCGTCCAGCCCTTGATCGTCTTGGCGAGGATCACCGTCGGCTGGCCCTTGTGGGCGCGGGCGGCCGAGTAGGCGGCGTAGATCTTGCGGTGGTCGTGACCGCCGCGGCCCAGGTGCAGGATCTGGTCGTCGGTCATGCCCTCGACCATCGCGCGCAGCCGGTGGTCGTCGCCGAAGAAGTGGTCGCGGATGTAGGCGCCGGTCTCCGTGGCGTACGTCTGGAACTGGCCGTCCGGCGTCGTGTTCATCTTGTTGACCAGGATGCCGTCGCGGTCCTGCGCCAGCAGCGGGTCCCAGGTGCGGTCCCAGATCAGCTTGATGACGTTCCAGCCGGCGCCCCGGAAGATCGACTCCAGCTCCTGGATGACCTTGCCGTTGCCGCGCACCGGGCCGTCGAGGCGCTGCAGATTGCAGTTGACGACGAAGGTGAGGTTGTCCAGGCCCTCACGCGCGGCGATGGACAGCTGGCCGAGCGACTCCGGCTCGTCCATCTCGCCGTCGCCCAGGAACGCCCACACATGCGACTTGGAGGTGTCCGCGATGCCGCGCGCCTCCATGTAGCGGTTCATCCGCGCCTGGTAGATCGCGCCGATCGGGCCGAGGCCCATCGACACGGTCGGGAACTCCCAGAAGTCCGGCATCAGCCGCGGGTGCGGGTAGCTGGACAGCCCGTACGGCGCCTTCGACTTCTCCTGGCGGAAGGCGTCGAGGTTCTCCTCGTTCAGCCGGTCCAGCAGGTACGCGCGCGCGTAGATGCCCGGAGAGGCGTGGCCCTGGAAGAAGACCTGGTCGCCGCCGTCGCCCTCGTCCTTGCCGCGGAAGAAGTGGTTGAAGCCCACGTCGTAGAGCGAGGCGGAGGACGCGAAGGTGGCGATGTGGCCGCCGACGCCGATACCGGGGCGCTGGGCCCTCGACACCATGACCGCGGCGTTCCACCGCGTGGCGTTGAGGATCTTGCGCTCGATCTCCTCGTTGCCCGGGAAGAAGGGCTCGCTCTTGGTGGGGATCGTGTTGACGTAGTCCGTGCTGCGCATCTCGGGCACGGCCACGCGCTTCTCGCGGGCCCGCTCGATCAGCCGCAGCATCAAATAGCGGGCCCGCTCCCGGCCGCGCTCGTCCACGGCGGCGTCGAGGGAGTCGAGCCACTCCTGGGTTTCCTCGGGATCGAAGTCAGGAACCTGACTCGGAAGGCCGCCAATGATGATCGGGTTGCGATCGGATCCGGAAGCCACGCTGTTCCTTACCTGTCAGAGGGCTGTGTTTCTGGGATTTCTCAGTGCCTGCACCGCTCCCCATCGTGTACCTCGGGGGGCCAAACGTCATCTCTACTGTGGGGTAACCGGGGGTCTGGTAAACGGCTGAGTGCCCATGCATGGTTCCCAAACGCACAAAGGGGGCAGATTGGTGTGGTGCGCGTCACCTTGAGACGATGATGGTGTGCCTGGAGTTGCGGTGACACGTTCAGGATCGTCACCGTTTCGGCGGTCTGAACGGCCGGGTACTTGCGCGATCCGTCCCGCCCGTGTGGACTACGGCCAATGCTTCGCGCACGCGCGTGGCTGAGTTATTCCCAAGACATGATCAGGAGGCAACCCGTGAGCGCGACCGCGGACCACGCGGAGGAGCGGACGAACCCTGCCGTCAGGCTGGGGTTCCAGCCCGAGCAGGTGGTCCAGGAGATCGGCTACGACGAGGACGTAGACCAGGAACTCCGCGAGGCCATTGAGGAAGTCGTCGGCAACGAGCTCGTGGACGAGGACTACGACGACGTCGCCGATGCCGTGGTGCTGTGGTTCCGCGACGAGGACGGCGACCTGACGGATGCGCTGGTGGACGCCACCACGTACATCGAAGAGGGCGGCTCGATCCTTCTGCTCACGCCGAAGACCGGCCGTGACGGCTACGTGGAGCCCAGCGACATCTCGGAAGCCGCGACGACGGCGGGTCTGTCGGCGTCCAAGAGTGTCAGCGTCGGCAAGGACTGGAGCGGCAGCCGGCTGGTGACGCCGAAGGCCGCCAAGACCAAGAAGTAACCGGTGACGGTACCGGGCCGGGCCGAAAGGCCCGGCCCGGCCTCCTGCACGGGCCCCGGTGGCCGCTGCATAGGGTGGGAGCCACCCGAACAGCCCCCACCGAAGGGACATCCACGCGATGGCGATCCAGGTCGGCGACAAGGCCCCCGACTTCGAGCTCAAGGACAACCACGGCAGGGCCGTGAAGCTCTCCGACTTCCGTGGTTCCAAGAACGTCGTCCTGCTCTTCTACCCCTTCGCCTTCACCGGCGTGTGCACCGGCGAGCTGTGCGAGGTGCGCGACAACCTGCCGCAGTTCTCCGACCGCGACACCCAGGTGCTCGCCGTCTCCAACGACTCCATCCACACCCTGCGCGTCTTCGCCGAGCAGGAGGGCCTGGAGTACCCGCTGCTCAGCGACTTCTGGCCGCACGGCGAGGTCAGCCGCGCCTACGGCGTCTTCGCCGAGGACAAGGGCTGCGCGGTGCGCGGCACCTTCGTCATCGACAAGGAGGGCGTCGTCCGCTGGACCGTCGTCAACGCCCTGCCCGACGCACGCGACCTGAACGAGTACGTCAAGGCGCTCGACACCCTCTGATCCCGTCCGATCCCGCCAGTGACCGACACCTGTGATTCTTCGGCATCAAGGCCTGCGTGCCACGGGAACCCGTCACTAGGATCGAGTCGTTGATCCGATATCACACGCACGGCGGGGCTCCCCGCCCCTGGAAACCAATGGAGGACTCGTGGGAGTCAGCCTCAGCAAGGGCGGCAACGTATCACTGAGCAAGGAGGCCCCGGGCCTCACTGCGGTCATCGTCGGTCTGGGGTGGGACGTCCGCACCACGACCGGCACCGACTTCGACCTGGACGCCAGCGCACTGCTGCTGAACCCGGAGGGCAAGGTCGGCAGCGACGCCAACTTCGTCTTCTTCAACAACCTCAAGAGCGCCGACGGCTCCGTCGAGCACACCGGTGACAACCTCACCGGTGAGGGCGAGGGTGACGACGAGCAGATCAAGGTCAACCTCGCGGGCGTCCCGGCCGACGTCGAGAAGATCGTCTTCCCGGTCTCGATCTACGACGCCGAGAACCGTCAGCAGTCCTTCGGCCAGGTCCGCAACGCGTTCATCCGCGTCGTGAACCAGGCCGGCGGCGCCGAGATCGCCCGCTACGACCTCTCGGAGGACGCCTCCACCGAGACCGCGATGGTCTTCGGCGAGCTGTACCGGCACGGCGCGGAGTGGAAGTTCCGCGCCATCGGCCAGGGCTACGCCTCGGGTCTGCGCGGCATCGCGCAGGACTTCGGTGTGAACGTCTGAGTTCCACGACCCGGGCGCGAACGTCCGGGGCGTCACTGGCCGAGTCCGGCGCCGCATTCGTTTGGGTGCGGCGCCGGATGCGCAGGACAACCAAAGAAGCAACACCTGGGGAGGACAGCATCATGGGCGTCACGCTCGCCAAGGGGGGCAATGTCTCCCTGTCCAAGGCCGCACCGAACCTCGCACAGGTGATGATCGGGCTCGGCTGGGACGCACGCTCCACCACCGGAGCCGACTTCGACCTCGACGCCAGCGCCCTGATGTGCAACGGCGGACGGGTCATGGGCGATGAGTGGTTCGTCTTCTACAACCAGCTCAAGAGCCCGGACGGGTCGGTGGAGCACACCGGGGACAACCTCACCGGCGAGGGCGACGGCGACGACGAGTCGATCCTGATCGACCTCTCCAAGGTGCCCGCCGCCTGCGACAAGATCGTCTTCCCGGTCTCCATCCACATGGCCGACGAACGCGGCCAGACCTTCGGCCAGGTGTCCAACGCCTTCATCCGCGTGGTCAACCAGGCCGACGGCCAGGAACTCGCCCGCTACGACCTGAGCGAGGACGCTTCCACCGAGACCGCCATGATCTTCGGCGAGGTGTACCGCTACCAGGGAGAATGGAAGTTCCGGGCGGTGGGCCAGGGGTACGCGTCGGGTCTCAGGGGCATCGCACTGGACTTCGGAGTCAACGTCTCATAACGCGATATGAGCAAAACTCGGGGCCCCGTGGGGTGTGAAGGGTGGCCGACTAGACTTCGACTTCAAAAGTTCGTAAAGCCGAGTGCGGCGCGCGGGAGCCCCGTACACACAGGATTGGGTTGCCAGTGGTTCTGAAAACCTTCGGCTGGTCGTTCGCGGTCACCGCGCTCGGCCTCGTTGCAGCGGTCCTCTTCGGGGGGTGGACCGCCTTCGGCATCGTGGCGATCCTCTCCATCCTCGAGATCTCGCTGTCGTTCGACAACGCGGTGGTCAACGCCGGAATCCTGAAGAAGATGAATGCCTTCTGGCAGAAGATCTTCCTCACCATCGGCATCCTGATCGCCGTCTTCGGCATGCGACTGGTCTTCCCCGTCGTGATCGTCGCCGTCACCGCCTCGATGGGCCCGATCGAGGCCGTCGACCTCGCGCTCACGGACAAGGACCGGTACGAGCAGCTCGTCACCGACGCGCACCCGGCCATCGCCGCCTTCGGTGGCATGTTCCTGCTGATGATCTTCCTCGACTTCATCTTCGAGGACCGCGACATCAAGTGGCTCGGCTGGCTGGAGCGGCCGCTGTCCAAGCTCGGCAAGATCGACATGCTGTCGGTCTGCGTCGCGCTGATCGTCCTGCTGATCACCGCCATGACCTTCGCGACCCACGCCCACCTGCACGCCGGGCCCGCCGACAAGGCGGAGACGGTTCTCCTCTCCGGCATCGCGGGTCTCATCACGTACATGGTCGTCGGCGGTCTCTCCGGCTACTTCGAGGACAAGCTCGAGGAAGAGGAGGAGCGCGAGCACGAGGCGGAGGAAGAGGCCGTCCGCAGCGGCAAGCCGCGCTCGGCGGTTGCCCTGGCCGGCAAGGCCGCGTTCTTCATGTTCCTCTACCTGGAGGTCCTGGACGCGTCCTTCTCCTTCGACGGTGTGATCGGCGCCTTCGCCATCACCAACGACATCGTGCTGATGGCGCTCGGCCTCGGCATCGGCGCCATGTACGTCCGGTCGCTGACGGTCTACCTGGTCCGTCAGGGCACCCTCGACGACTACGTCTACCTGGAGCACGGCGCGCACTACGCGATCGGCGCCCTCGCCGCGATCCTGCTGATCACCATCCAGTACGAGATCAGCGAGATCATCACCGGCATGATCGGCGTCGTCCTGATCGGCGCGTCCTTCTGGTCCTCCGTGCGCCGCAACCGCGCGATCGCGGCGGCCGAGGGAAAAGCGGAGGCCTCGGACGAGAAGACTGAGGTCTCGTCCGGGGTGTGACAGCCCTGCGGGTGAGGAACGCTCTGAGCGGGGCGGCCGGGCCTCCGGCCGCCCCGCCGGTTTTTCCAAGTGAACGCGGATCTTTCGTGGGGAACGCGGGTCTTTCGTGGGACGTGGGGGCGGAATGGGCTTCTTGGACGGGCTCTGGCGGGGCCGGGCGGCCGAGTTCGACTCGGGCAGCGCGTCGACGAACTCGATCGAGCTGACGAAACGGCACGACCGGGTCTCGCTCACCAAGCAGGGCGCTGCGACCGGGCATCTGCGGATCAATCTGACCTGGCGGATGCGGACGTCCGACATCGGAGGCTCACAGCGGGAGAGCCTGCTGCGGCATCCGTTCAAGGCGCTGAAGCCGCCGGAGGTGCTCGGGCACAGCCAGAGCATGGTCAACGTCGACCTCGACCTCGGGGCCCTGTATGAGCTGACGGACGGGACGAAGGGCGTCGTCCAGCCGCTGGGCGGGTTCCTCGGGGAGATCAACGCGCCGCCGTACGTGAAGCTCAGCGGGGACGACCGGTTCGGGTCGGCGTCCGGGGAGACGATCTACGTCAACCTTGATCATCGGGAGAACATCAAGCGTCTGCTGGTCTTCGTGTACATCTATGACCAGACGCCGGCGTTCGACCGTACGCATGCGATCGTCACGCTGTATCCGAGCAATGGACCCCGGATCGAGATAGGTCTCGATGAGCGGCATCCGCAGGCTCGGTCATGTGCGGTGGTGATGATCGAGAACGTCAAGGGGGAGCTGTGGGTGCGGCGTGAGGTGAAGTTCGTGTACGGCTTCCAGGCCGAGTTGGATCGGTTGTTCGGGTGGGGGCTGCAGTGGGGGCGCGGATACAAGACCAAAGCGGAGCGCTGACGCGGGGTCCTGGCCGGTGCGACCAGCTGACGCGGGGTCTTGGCCGGTGGGCCCGAGAGCTCCGGGCCGTGGGCTGTGTGGCGGCTGCGGGCGGGTGGTGGTCCGTCGCGCAGTTCCCCGCGCCCCTGGAGGGCGTATCCCTTACCGCCCGATGAATTGCGGGCCCTGTGGCGGCAGGCGGAACTCCTGGTTCGCTGCCGCCGTCACGGGGGGCGGGTAACCGTAGCCCGACTGGGCCGCGGCCGGCTGGCTGGTCGGCTGGGGGTAGCCGTAGGCCGGCTGCGTTGCCGGGGGCTGCTGGGGGTAGCCGTACGACGGCTGGGGCGGGACCGTTGTCGTCGGCTGTTCCGGTGGGAGCGGCTGGGAGACCTCCGGGGCCGGGGCCGGTGCCTGCTGGGCTGCCGCCGGCTCCTGCATCGCCTCCGACTCGTCCACCGAAATGCCGAAGTCCACGGCCAGGCCCTTGAGGCCGTTCGCGTAGCCCTCGCCCAGGGCGCGGAACTTCCAGGTCTCGCCGCGGCGGTACAGCTCGCCGCAGATCAGGGCGGTCTCCTCACCGGTCTCCGGCTTGATGTCGAAGTACGCCAGCGGATCGGCGTCGGCGGCTGAAGCGTCGTACAGCAGGATGCGCAGATCCCGTACGCGATCGAAGGCGACGCCGTCCGCCGAAGCGACCAGCAGAATCTGGCCGACGCCGGCCTCGACACCGGCGAGATCTGTCTGGATGGTGTCGGTGAGGCCCTCGGCCAGCCGCTTCTTGCCGAGCCGCCAGACCTTCCCGGAGGGGTGCCGGGGCTGGTTGTAGAAGACGAAGTCCTCGTCGGAGCGCACACGACCGTCGGGGCCGAGGAGCAGAGCCGAGGCGTCGACATCCGGGACCCCCTGCCCGGGCGTCCAGCGCAGCACGGCGCGTACCGTCGTGGCTTCGAGCGGGACGTTCGACCCCTTCAACATCGCGTGCGTCATGCGGCAATCCTGCCCTCTCCGTCCTGGTCACGACAACGCGGGGGTACTACCGGCCGTGCGCGGGCGTGTTTGTCCGCGTTACCAGAAATTCATGCCTGGCGGGAACCCCTGACATGGGTATCTACGTACTATTACCGGCCACCTGTGAACGGATCACAGGGGCCACTGAGCCGTCACGGGGGAGTTCTATGCGTCATTTCGGGCACATCGCCCCAGAGGTGCGGCAGCGCCTCTTCCACCAGGAGCCGTGCGAGTTCTCCGCGGACTCCCCGGGCCGGCTGCTCGCCGCGGCCCTGGGCGCCACGCTCTACAGTCCGGCCACCCGGCCGCGGCTCGCCGACGACATCGTCAAGCAGACCGGACGCGGCGTGGTCTCGATGGTGCTGTGCCTGGAGGACTCGATCGGTGACGAGGACGTGGCGGAGGGCGAGGAGAACCTCGTCCGGCAGTTCACCGACCTCGCCGCCCGTCCCGTGACGGGTCTGCCGCTGCTGTTCATCAGGGTCCGTACGCCCGAGCAGATCCCCGACCTCGTACGGCGGCTCGGCCCCGCCGTCCGGCTGCTGTCCGGATTCGTGCTGCCCAAGTTCACCGAAGAGCGCGGCATGCCCTTCCTGGAGGCTCTCGCGAGCGCCGAGGCCCACAGCGGGCGCCGCCTGTTCGCCATGCCGGTGCTGGAGTCGCCCGAGCTGCTCTACCGCGAGTCGCGCGTGGAGACCCTGGAGGGCATCTCCCGCGCCGTCGACAAGTACCGCGAGCGGGTGCTGGCGCTGCGCCTGGGCGTCACCGACTTCTGCTCCTCGTACGGCCTTCGCCGCGCCCCCGACATGACCGCGTACGACGTCCAGATCGTCGCCTCCGTGATCGCCGACGTGGTGAACATGCTGGGCAGAGCCGACGGCACCGGGTTCACGGTGACCGGGCCGGTGTGGGAGTACTTCCGGGTGCAGGAACGTATGTTCAAGCCCCAGCTGCGCCGCAGCCCCTTCCTGGAGGGCCAGGCCGAGGAACTGCGCGAGGCCCTCATCGAGCACTCCATGGACGGCCTCCTGCGCGAGATCACGCTGGACCACGCCAACGGCCTGCTCGGCAAGACCTGCATCCACCCCTCGCACGTGCTCCCGGTGCACGCGCTGTCCGTGGTCAGTCACGAGGAGTTCAGTGACGCCCAGGACATCCTGCGGCCCGAGCGCGGCGGCGGGGGTGTACTTCGGTCGCAGTACACGAACAAGATGAATGAGGTGAAACCGCACCGCGCCTGGGCCGAGCGGACCCTGCTGCGGGCCGAGGTTTTCGGTGTCGCCAACGAGGACATCGGCTTCGTGGAACTGCTCGCCGCCGGAATCCCGGCCTGACCGTTTCTCTATCCAAGGGACGCATGAACAACGCAGTGAACGACGGGGACTGGTCCGGCAGCTGGGTCGCCGAGCGGCTCGGAGTCCAGCTCGTGGGCGACGACGAGCTCACGGGGATGCTGGGGCTCGCCCTGCGCCGCAACCCCAAGCGGGCGCATCTGCTGGTCTCCAACGTGCTCGGCAAGCACGTACCGCAGTCACCCTCCGTGGTGTACGGCGCCGGCTTCGCCCTCGGCCGCCGGGTGCGGGACCTTCTGGGCGCCGACGAGGCCGCGAGGGCGGTCGTCCTCGGCTACGCGGAGACGGCGACCGGCCTCGGCCACTCCGTCGCCGACGGCATCGGCCTCGCGCCGTATCTGCACTCCACCCGCCGCCCCGTCGCCGGGGTCGCCCGCGCGGGCGGCTTCGAGGAGTCGCACTCACACGCCACGTCTCATCTTCTGTTGCCGGAGGACCCCGCGCTGCTGGTCGGGGACGGGCCGCTGGTGCTGGTCGACGACGAGTTCTCCACCGGGAACACGGTGCTGAACACCATCCGGGACCTTCACGAGCGGTATCCGCGGCGGCGGTACGTCGTGGTCGCGCTGGTCGACATGCGGTCGGCGGCGGATGCGGGGCGCCTCGCGGATTTCGCCGGGGAGATCGGCGCCCGGGTTGATTTGGTGGCGGCCGCCACGGGGACCGTACGGCTGCCTGAGGGGGTGCTGGAGAAGGGGCAGGAGTTGGTGGCGCGGTACGAGGCAGAGGGTGCCGCGGAGGGTGGTTCGTCGTCTGCGGCGCCGACGTGGCCGATCGCGCAGTTCCCCGCGCCCCTGAAGACGGGCGTTGCGGTGGCCGACCCTCCAGGGGCGCGGGGAACTGCGCGACCAGCCCCCACCGGCCCACACCCGGACGACAACCGCACCCACCCCCACATCACCCGCATAGACCTGCACTGGCCCCCCGGCCTCCCCGACGGCGGCCGCCACGGCTTCACCCCCGCCCACCGCGCCCGCCTCGAAGGCGCCCTCCCCGCCATGGCCGCCCGCCTGGCGGAGGCACTTCCCGCCGACACGCGCCGCGTCCTCGTACTCGGCTTCGAGGAGCTGATGTACGCCCCGCTCCGGCTCGCCCGTGAGCTGGAGCAGATCGCGGAGGGTGTCGAGGTCCGGTACTCCACCACCACCCGCTCACCCGTCCTCGCGGTCGACGACCCCGGCTACGCGATACGCACCCGCCTCGTCTTCCCGGCCCACGACGACCCGGCCGACGGCCCCGGCGAGCGCTACGCCTACAACGTCGCCGGCGCCGGTTTCGACGCCGTCATAGCCGTCGTCGACTCGACCGCCGACACCCCCGAACTGCACGCGCCCGAGGGCCTGCTGGCGCAGCTCGCCGCCCACACCCCGCATGTCCTGCTGGCGGTCGTACCGTCGTACGTCCCCGGACCCCTGGCCCTTCCCGACAGGTCCGTCCCCGAAAGGCACTCCATGCTGCCCGAGCCCCTCCGCGGCCCCGCCTTCTCCTCGTACGCCCCCGAAGAGGTCGGCTGGCTGCTGCAGGACCTCTCGGACGTGACACTGGAGGCGCCGACCGAGGAACGAGAGGAAGCCATCCAGAGCGGCGGCGCGCACTACGCGGAGTCGCTGCCGGTGGAGTACCAGCCGAGCGAGCAGTACCAGGCGCTGTTCCACGCCGCGCTGGAGGAGACGGCGGCACGGCTGGCGCAGGCGGCCGGCGCGGTCACCGAGATCGTCCTCGCCGAGCGGTCGCCGCGCCCAGTGCTCGTCTCCCTCGCCCGCGCAGGCACGCCCGTCGGCGTCCTCATGCGCCGCTGGGCCCAGTTCCGGCACGGCCTCGAACTCCCGCACTACGCCGTGTCGATCGTGCGCGGCCGCGGCATCGACGCCAACGCGCTGCGCTGGCTCGCCGGGCACCACGACCCGCGTGACGTCGTCTTCGTCGACGGCTGGACCGGCAAGGGCGCCATCACCCGCGAACTGGCCGCCGCGCTGGAGGAGTTCGAGAAGTCCGACGGCATCACCGGCTTCGACCCGGAGATCGCCGTACTGGCCGACCCGGGCTCCTGCGTGCGGACGTACGGCACCCGTGACGACTACCTCATCCCGTCCGCGTGCCTCAACTCCACGGTCTCCGGCCTGATTTCACGCACCGTCCTGCGCGCCGACCTGGTCGGCCCGCACGACTACCACGGCGCGAAGTTCTACCGCGAACTCGCCGGCGCCGACGTGTCCGTGGCCTTCCTGGACGCCGTCTCCGCCCGCTTCCCGGAGGTCGTGGACGCCGTCGACGCGACGGCAAAGGAGCTGCTGTCCGGCGACCGCGAGCCGACCTGGGAGGGCTGGGCCGCCGTCGAGCGCATCAGCGAGGAGTACGGCATCCACGACGTGAACCTCGTCAAGCCGGGCGTCGGCGAGACCACACGCGTGCTGCTGCGCCGCGTGCCCTGGAAGATCCTCGCGCGGGCCGGGGCCGGCGCCGACCTGGACCATGTACGACTGCTGGCCGAACAGAGAGGGGTACCGGTGGAAGAGGTGGCCGAACTGCCGTACACCTGCGTGGGGTTGATCCACCCCAAGTACACGCGGGGTGCGACGGGCGCCGACGGCAAGGCGGTGAACGTCTGATGCCGGTGCTGGTGGCGAGCGACCTCGACCGTACGCTGATCTACTCCGCAGCGGCCCTCGCGCTGACCATGCCGGACGCGCGGGCACCGAGGCTGCTGTGCGTGGAGGTGCACGAGAGCAAGCCGCTGTCGTACATGACCGAGACGGCGGCCCAGCTGCTCACCGAACTCGGCGACGCGGCGGTCTTCGTGCCGACGACGACCCGGACCCGCAAGCAGTACCAGCGCATCAACCTGCCGGGCCCCGCGCCGAAGTACGCGATCTGCGCCAACGGCGGCCACCTGCTGGTCGACGGAGTCTCCGACCCCGACTGGAACGCGCGGGTCACCGCCCATCTGGCCGAGCAGTGCGCGCCGCTCGCGGAGGTCCAGGACCACCTGATGGCGACCGCGTCCCCGGCCTGGGTGCGCAAGCACCGCATCGCCGAGGACCTCTTCGCCTACCTGGTCGTCGAGCGCGAGCTGCTGCCCGAGGAGTGGGTGAAGGAACTCGCGGTGTGGGCGGAGAACCGCGGCTGGACGGTGTCACTGCAGGGCCGCAAGATCTACGCCGTGCCGAAGCCGCTCACCAAGAGCGCCGCCATGCACGAGGTGGCCCGGCGCACGGGGGCGGACCTGACGCTGGCGGCCGGTGACTCCTTGCTGGACGCCGATCTGCTGCTGGCCGCCGACAGGGGTTGGCGGCCGGGGCACGGGGAGCTGGCGGACGCCGAGTGGACGGCTCCGGCGGTCAGTGGGTTGCCGGAGCGGGGCGTGCTCGCGGGGGAGCGGATCCTGCGGGAGTTCTTGAAGATGACTCGCCCGGAAGCGCCCCGATAGGGGCGCGGGGAACTGCGCGATCAACCCCCACACACCCGCAGCCAACAACGCACCGCCTACCTAGCCGCAACAGCCCCCGCCGCAACACCCGCCGCCCCCGCCGCCCGCCCTGGGGGCGGGGGCCGGGGCGGAGGCCGTACCACCCACCGCAACCGTCGACAGGAGCTTGACCGTGTCGTCATGCCCCGCAGGGCAGCTCGCCGGCGCGGAAGACTCCGCCATAGGACGGCTCAGTTCAAACGTGTCGCCGCAGCTGCGGCACCGGTACTCGTAGCGAGGCATGCGCACAGGTTAACCGCCGCACGGGTCAGTGCCCGGCGCCGCGCTCCTCACGGATCTGCGCGACGACCCGCGCCACCGTCCGCCGCACCCCCTCCGTCTCGGTGAGGAAGTGCCAGTAGTCAGGGTGGCGCCCCTCCAGCGTGCCGATCGCCCGCTCCAGCCGTGCCACGGAGTCGTCCAGCGGGCGTGCGTGCCGCGGATCGGGGGTGTTCCGCCCGGCCATGGCCAGCCGCTGGGCGTCCCGGATCGCGAACCGCGTCCGGTCGATCTCCTGCTGCGGGTCCTTCTGCACGGCGTTCAGCCGGCGCAGCCGGTCACCCGCCGCGGACACCGACTCATCGGTGGAGTTCAGCAGTGCCCGCACCGTCGACAGCAGCGCGGTGGCGTCCGGCCAGCGTTGCTCGTCGCGCGCGGCCCGGGCCTCCTCCAGCTTCAACTCGGCCTGCCGTACGTTCTCCGCGGCACCGCCCGGGACGTTCTGCAGGTCCTGCCAGCAGGCTGCCGTGAACCGCCGCCGCAGCTCGCTCAGCACCGGCTCGACCTGCCCGGCACGGGTGGTGAGCGCCTGCGCGCGCGTCCGCAGCGAGACGAGCCGATGGTCGATCTCGGCCGCCCGCTCCGGCAGCCGCTCGGCCTCCGCCCGGACCGCCCCAGCCTCCCGCGCGACGCGCTCGGCACGGTCCAGGGTCTGCGGGACGCCGTGCTGCCCGGCACCCTGGTTCAGCTTGGTCAGCTCCGGGGCCAGGGCGGCGAGCCGGGCGGCGAGGTCGTCCGCCTTCAGCCCCGACGCCCGTACGGCGTCCAGGGCGTTCGACGCGGCGAGCAGGCCCTGCCGGGCGCGCTCGACGGCCGGGGCGAGGCGGGCCAGCTGGGTCTCGGCCTTCCCGAGCAGCGGCCCGAGCCCGTCCGCGAACCGGTCCAGCTCGCGCTTGACGTTGTCGAGCTCGTCCTTGGCCCTGGTCAGCTCGGTACGCGCGCGTGCGGCGGCCGAGGCCTCCAGGTCGTCGCGGTCGAGGTCGTGGGCGTCGACGGCGTTGATGTACTGGTGCGAGACCTCGTCGATACGCCGTCCGAGCGCCGCGAAGTCGCCGGTCGCCCGGCGGGCGGCGGGGGAGTCGTCCACGGCCGTGATCGTCTCGATCGAGATGCGCAGATCCCGCTGGGCGGTGTCCAGCTCGTAGAACGCGGCCGCCGCGGCGTCCTTCGCGGCCTGCGCCTCGGCTCGCTGACTCTCGGACCGCCCACCGAACCAGCGCCGGGTGCCGCCGCCGGCGAAGGCGGCGGGGAGGGCGAGGACGGCGACGAGCGGGAGGGCGGCGATCAGGGTGAGGGTGTCACGGAGGACGGGCCGTGGGAGGCCCCGCTCGGGGTGGTGCTGGCGCCGGCGCTGTGCGCGCGGCGCTGACGGCGAGTGCGGCTGCGGAGGTGTCGCCGTCACATCCCTCTCCCGTGCTGTCATTCACCCTGCCCGGTGTCATTCTCCCACCGGTTTAGGACGAACACACGGGCCGGTTAGTTCGCGGTTCGCACCGTGACTTTTCCGTCGCCGGTGCGGGCGGAGACCACATGGGCACTGGTGTCGTCCCGCGGCACGGACACGTCCACCGAGCCGTCGCCGGTCTCGGTCGTCACGCGGTACGTGGCCCGCGGCAGCTCGATCGTCACGGAGCCGTCGCCGCTGCGGGTCTCCACCAGGTCGGGCACGGTGGCGAGTTCGAGCCGCACCGAGCCGTCACCGGTCCTCGCCTTCACCTGCCGCGAGGAGACGTCGGAGACCCGCACGGAACCATCACCCGTCTCCAGGTCCAGCGGACCGGTGGAGTCGGTGACATGCACGGACCCGTCCCCCGTGTGAATGCTCAGCGCGTCGCGGAACCCCCGCGCCCGCACGCTCCCGTCCCGGTCCTCGACCTTCACGGTGACCCCGCGCGGCACCTCGATGCGGTGCTTGGCCGAGCAGTTGGCGATCATGCCCGAGCACTCCTCCCGCAACACCAGCCGGTCGTCCTCCATCGCCCACGTCACCTTCGGATCCGAACCGACCGCGACCGACCCCTTGAACCACCGGGTCACCTCGACCGTGCCCGCCTTGTTCCCCTCGGCCGCGACGATCTCCAGCGCCGAGTCGTCGGAGTCGACGGTCAGGGTCCGCCCCTCCAACGTGAAGGCCCGGTGCTCAGGCTCCTTGTCGTCCGAGGCGGAGGCCCCACAGGCGGCCACCCCGGCGACAAGCACGACGACGACTCCGGCAAGGGCGCCGCGGCGCCTCACCGACGCGGCGCGACCGGGAACGGTACGGGCCATGACGATCTCCCCCTGGGACTCTTTCGGGCCGACCTGCTCGGCCCGGGACTTCGACGGTGCTTCGACCGTACGGATCCCGGCTCCGCCGCGGGATCCGGCGGACTACCGGACTCGAGGTGGGGCTAGCCCCCGGTCCCGGGCGCCGGCGCTGTTGTGCCGTGATACCGGTTTGCAGGACCGGGCCCTGGGCAATGTAGGCTGTCGGCTTGTCCCGGGTGCGTAGCTCAGGGGTAGAGCGCCTGCCTTACAAGCAGGATGTCGGCGGTTCGAAACCGTCCGCGCCCACCAAGGATTGACCCAGCCCAGCTGGTGTTCCGCGGCCCTCGGAGAGATCTCCGGGGGCCGTTTCCGTGTGCCCGGAGCTCACCAGATGGCCAGTGAGGCGCTCGAAAACCAGTGGAGCGGCGTCGCTGTGCGCCAGTACCGTGCTGCCCGACCGAGTCGCCCAGGCAAGGACGTGCCGTTGTACACCGTGTGAGACCTCCCGAGAGCTGATCTGTCGCGCGTCGCGCATGCGCGCCGCGCTGCTTCTTGCTGCGGATTTCTCACTGAAACCGGTGTACTTCTGTGCTCAATACCTGGGCGGTCGTGCCCACCTGCCTGCCGCTTGTTCTCCGCCGTTGCCACGCGTGCGCGTGCGCGTGCGAGCGCTTCCGGGCGAACGGCAAATTTCGCGTCAACGCAAACCACAAGCTCCTCGACGCCTGGCTTCTCGTGCTCTGTACCGCTTGCGGGGACACGGCGAAGCTCACGGTCCTGGAGCGGATGAACGTGCGCTCCATACGACCTGATCTGCTGGAGCGCATGCATGACAACGACCCCGACCTGGCGGCCGAGCTGCTCCAGGATCCGGTCGTGCGGCGCCGTAACCGCATCGCCCTCGACTGGGACAAGGCCTGGCGTCTCGACACCGGCGGATCGGATCACCTGGACCGTGAGGTTTTCGACGTCTCGGTCCGTTTCGCGGCGCGGATCCCGGTCCGGCCCGTGCGACTGATCGCTGAAGGCTGCCGTCTTTCGCGGGCCGAGGTCGAGCGGCTGATCACGGAGGGCAAGCTCGTGTCGGCGGTCCGGTTGAGCGGCAAGCTCTCCGGCGACTTCACCTTCACGCTCAAGCGCTGAGCCCACCTCGGGGCGAGGGGCCTGTCCGGCGGGATCCGCCGGACAGGCCCTGGACGGTCGAGCGGTGCCCTAGACCGTCGAGTCCTGCTTCCAGTCCTGGACGAGGAGCCCGAGCAGCACCTCGTCCAGGAACTCGCCCATCACCCAGGCCGAGGAACGGAGCACGCCCTCGCGGACGAAGCCGTTGCGTTCGGCGGAGCGCAGCATCGCGTCGTTGTCCGACAGCGTCTCGATCTGGAGCCGCTGCAGGCCGCGCACGACGAACCCGTAGTGGCACAGCACCGCGACCACGTCGGTGCCGTAGCCCTTGCCGCGGGAGGCCGGCAATAGGCCCAGCCCGATGTGCGCGGACCGGTTGTGGTTGTCGATCCCCCACAGGTTCGCGCTGCCGACCAGCGTGCCGCCCTCCAACTCCACCACGGAGAACGGGACGTGCCCCTGTTCCTGGTTGTCCACCATGAGCCGCGGATCCTTGGCGCCGGGCGAGATCGGTCGCCACGGCCCGGCTTCGGCTCGCGAGGAGTTGACCACGTCGTCGTAGAGCTCGGCCCGCAGGACCGGTATGTCCTCCTCGTGCCGGGCCCTGAGCCCGACCTTTCTCCCTCTCAGCATCCAGGCTTCCTATCCGGTCGGACCGGCCGACGGCAAACCAATAAGTTCAGCTCTCGTCGGCCGCCGATGCCTCATGGGCGTGCTTCAGCCGCGTACGGGCGTCGACGCGTTCCGCGCCGGCCATCTCGGACCAGAAGCGGTGGCCGCTGACGAAGACCGCGAGTTCGTGTTCGCGTCGGCGGAGCTTTTCCACCTCGGCCTGTTCGTCCTCCGTCCAGCCGGGGGAGGCGGGGCGCTCGACCTTGCGCCAGCCGTTGTCGTCGTTGAATCCGTCCAGGGGCACGACCGACCAGGGCAGCCGCCTCAGCAGGGCCGACAGCTCGGCCCGGACCTGATGCAGCTCCTCCTGGCCGGCGAGGAGGTCACTCGGGAAGTCATAGGGCGTAGCCACGGCGCAATGCTACGCCTGTTCGAATTTGGGTTGCGAGCGCCTTTGGGTGGTTCATGCGAACGAGTGTGTGGGCGGATGATCGTTCCGCCCGGTCCGCCCGGTCGGCCCCGTGCGCCCCGTGAGCCCGGCTAGTGGCCGGCCTCCCTCAACTCGCCCACCAGGCGGGCCGTCACCGGCGCGGGCACCCCGTGCCGCTCCGCCGAGCGGAGCAACGCGCCGCCGATGGCGTCCAGTTCGAGGGGGCGGCCTGCCTCGGCGTCCCGCTGCATGGAGGACTTCGTACTGGGCGGGAAGGCGTCGTAGCGGGCGAGGGCCTGGGTGGGGTCGGCGGGGCCGCCGGAGGCGTGGCTGATGGCCGCCGTCTCCTCGACGAGGGACGTCAACTCCTCGCGGTGGCGCGTGCGTACGTCGCCGAGGGGGAGGGCGTGGCGGGTGGTGAGCAGGGCGAACGGGGCCAGGAAGGACATCTTCGCCCAGAGGGCGGCCGTTTCGTCGGGCAGGACGCGGGTGGTGGGTCCGGCCGCGTCCAGGGCCTGTGCGAGGGCGTTCAGGCGGTCGTGGGGGACGGTCTCGCCGGTGAGGTCGATCTCGGCGAAGGGGCTGGCGTGTTCGATCTCTCCGGGGGCGACGCGAGTCGACTCGGCGCGGATGACGGCGGGGGCGACGCGGTCGTGGCCGTATCGGGCGCGGAGGGACCGCGGGTGTTCCACTCCGTTCAGGAACGGTACGACCAGGGCGTCGCCCAGCGCGGTGGGCGGGACGCGGGTCAGGGCCGTGTCGAGGGCGGTGGCCTTGACCGTGATCAGGCAGGCGTCGACCGTCTCGCGGAGCTCGGTGTCCGCCTCGACCTCGGCCGTGAAGTCGCCGAACGGGCCGCTGCGGACGCGGATTCCAGTCGTACGCAGGGTCTTCGCGGTCTCGTCGCCGGCCAGGCAGATGACGCGGTGGCCGGCCCTGGACAGCAGCGCGGCGAGCAGGCCGCCTATGCCGCCCGGGCCCAGTATCGCCACGGTGAGTCGGTCGTTCGCCGTCATGTCGTTCGCCGTCATGCGGTTCCTCTCGTCGGTCGGCCCCTGGTGGTGGCCGCCTCTGAGGTGATCATGGCAGACAGGCCCGTCCCCGAGAGAGACTGTTAGGCATGTGCCGCAGCATCAAGACGCTTCGTCCGCCCGTGTTGCCCGAAGAGGCGACTGAGGAAGAGATCAGGGCCGCCGCCCTGCAGTACGTGCGCAAGGTCTCCGGCTTCCGGGCCCCGGCCGCGCACAACCGCGAGGTCTTCGACCACGCCGTGGATGCGATCGCCGAGGCCACGGCCGAGTTGCTCGGCGGGCTGGAGGTGCGGGGGGCGAGGGCGGCCCAGAAGGTCGGGTAGCGGGGGGTTGGTCGTGGGCTGCCCGGCGTGGGGCCCTGGCAGGGGATGGGGCGCGCGGCCGACGGCGCTGCAGCGCCCCAAGGGGCGCGGGGCTGTATCGATATGCATCGGGGCCTCCGTGCGCTCGGCGGGGGTCGTTCACCGTCGCCTCCCTCCGCCTCCCGCGCACTTCGGACGTGTTCCCGTCGTCCGGGGGGCCTGGGCCGCTCGCTCGGCGATGCCCGTGGGGGAGTGGCCGTCGAGGTAGGGGTAGGGACGACCTGGCCGCCCAGCTCTCCGCGAGCGGCGACTCCGGCAGGTCGGCCAGGGCGTAGTCGCCGTCCTTGGACCAGATGTGCGGGCGCCGCTGGGCTCCGCCGCGTGGGCGCGACCGGCCACCGGCCCCCAGCAGCCGCCATCGAACCCGAACCCAAGAGCTCTCAGGCGACCGGCTCAGCCGGCGCAGCGCCCCCGCATCAGATACGTCGCCACCGCCCCGGCCCCGAACAGCGCCGCCACCGACACGCCGGTCGCCAGCCACGTCGCGCCCAGCCATTGGGCGCCGAAGTAGCCGAGGGCCACGCTGTAGCTCGCCCAGGTGAGGCCCGCCAGGGCGGACCAGGGCAGGAAGTCGCGTGCGCTGCGGTGGGTGGCGCCGGCGCCCAGGGAGACGACCGAGCGGCCGGCGGGGGCGAATCGGGCCAGGACCACCAGGGCGCCGCCGCCTCGGGCCAACGCCGTGCCGAGACGTTCCTGCGCTGCTGTCAGGCGGCGGGAGCGGGCGATCGCGCGGTCGAGCCGGGCGCCGCCGCGCCGGGCGAGGCGGTAGGCGACGAGGTCGCCGAGGACGGACGCCGTAGCGGCGCAGAGCGTCAGGGCCAGGATGTCCGGGACCTCGCCGGGCACCTGTCCGGTCGCGGCACCCGAGCCCGCGGCCGCCGCGGTCGCCGCCATGATCACCAGTACTCCGCTGGGCAGGACCGGCAGGAACACGTCCAGCAGCACCGACAGTGCCACGACCGCGTAGATCCATGGGCCTGCCGTGAGCGAACCCACGTCCTCGAATCCGTCGAGCACCGCAACTCCCCGTTGACCCCCGTGGCCGGACCGTGCCGCGACGTCGTGGGGGAGCGGCAGGGGCGGCCTGTAACAGCCATACAGCGTACGCCTGGGGTGTGACAGGAGATTCATCGGGGGCTCGTGTGATCGGCACAACATGTTCACCGGGCCGCCCCTCGGCCAGCCCGCCAAAGGGAACGGCGCCCGTCCCCGCGTGAGTCTCGCGGGTACGGGCGCCGTCGTGCAGCCGTAGCTGCGGCCGCAGCCGCAAAGCCGCAGCAGCGGTCGCAGCCGTCAGGCCGCGACCGGCGTCTTGTCGGCCGCTGTGCCGCTCTGCGCGCCGGAACGCTTGGCGAACAGCCGGTCCAGGCCGAGCGCGCCGGAGCCGGTGAAGATCAGCAGGAACATGGCCCAGCAGTACATGGCGGCGCCTTCGCCGTTGTTCTCGATGGGCCACAGCCCCTGGGGCTGGTGCACCTTGAAGTACGCGTACGCCATGGCGCCGGAGGATATGAACGCGGCGACGCGGGTGCCGAGGCCGAGCAGGACCAGGCTGCCGCCGACGAGTTCGATCACGGCGGCGTACCAGTTGGGCCAGGTGCCGGCCGGCGGGGTCTGGCCGCCGAAGGTGCCGAAGAGCGAGTTGGCGCCGTGGCAGGCGAAGAGCAGGCCGACGACGATGCGGAACAGGCCGATGGCATACGGCTGGGCGCTGTTGAGGCGGCCGGTCATGTGGGGGACTCCCTCGGTCTGACGGTGAACCGGTCCCTTCAAGGAACGGTGTGGGGACGATACTGATCGGTAGCCCCACGTTAGGGAGCCCTAATCAACACTTGCAAGTTCAACATTCGGCCAAGAGTCGGCCTCGATATCCCCTTCCGCCCCTGAAACAGCAGCACGTAGCGCCGCCCTTGCCACCGCGTCCGCATCCGAAAGAGTGACCGAATCCACACCCGGCCGGGCGCCCGCCGCCGTCACCCAGTGCACACCCTCCGTGGGCACCCCGAACGCGAACCGCCGTGGGTGCGCCTGACCCTGACGGTCGATCAGACGATACGGACGCTGCGTAACGTCCAGCCCTCCGGTCTCGTAACCGTCGACGACATGCGGGCGGCACTGCCCGGTCTTCAGCAGCCGCGCCAGCAGGTCGTCGGCGCTGCGCCGCAGGTCGGGCTCCGGCAGCCGCGCCTCGACCAGCGCCGTCGCCCGGACCGCCGAGCCCGGCACCTCGGGGGAGTGCGCCACCCAGGCCCCGTCCTCCTCGCGCACCTCCAGCCGGGGTCCGAGCACGTCCACCACGCCCGCCTCCATGAGTGCCACCAGCTCCTCCACGCGCCGCCGGGGCGGGCCGATGGAGAGGAAGGCGTTGAGCGGGGTGTACCAGCGGTCCAGGTGGTCCCGGCGGGAGGCGCCGGTGAGGCCGCCGTGGTCGACGATGAGCCGCAGTTCGTTGCGCAGGTCGCGCAGCACGTCCAGGGCCGACTTCAGGGGGCCGTCCACATTGCCCCGGGCGGCCTGCGCGGCGTCCTCGCGCAGATACGCCAGCAGCCAGTCGCGCCACTGCCCGGGATCCGTGAAGTGGCGTCCCGTATACGGCCGCGAGACCCGGTCCCAGCTGAAGCGCTCGCGCTCCGGGACGCCGAACTCGTCGAGCATCAGGGCCTCTTGCGGGTGGCGGTGGGGGACGGCGAGAAAGCGTTCGGTGAACTCGGGCCGCCGGGGGCCGGCCGGTATCAGCGCCGTGTAGTACACCGTCTCCACCTCCTTCGCCACCAGCGGCCATATCTCCGCCAGGAAGTCCGGTGCCTCGCCCGAGTCCGCGCGCTTGCGGAAGCCGGCGATCACCTCGGGGGTCAGGACGAGCGGGAGATGGCGGCCGTACGGCCCCTTCGCGTTGTCGCCGCGTGCCTGGTACGGGATGCCGCGCCGCGAACCGGCGTACAGGCGGGGCTCGTTGCCGGAGGCGACGTAACGCAGTCGCCCGGTGTCACGTACGAAGTGGCCGCCCCGGCCTGTCGTCAACAGGGCCATGTGGTCGAAGAAGTTGAGGCCCAGGCCCCGCAACAGCACCGGTTCGCCGGGGGATACGGCGGAGAGGTCGACGTCGGCCGGGTTCGCGGGCGGCACATGGCGCAGGCCGTGCCGGTCGGCGTACGCGGCGAGGCGGCGCTGGGTCGCGTCGGCGGCCGTCGGCAGATGCCCCTGCGCGAGGACCACGGCGGACAGGCCGGGCAGGGTGTGGCCGTCGTCGAGGGTGAGGACCTGGCGGCCGTCGGGCGCGTCGTCGAGCCGTACCGCACGGGCCGCGTACGTCTCGACGCGGATCGCGGGCGGCGCCTCGCGCACGACCTTCGCGAACACCCACTCCAGGTACCGGCCGTAGTGGGCGCGGGTCGGGTACTCGTCCGGGCCGAGCGCGCCGGCCGCCCAGTCGTGGAGGCTGGGGCCGGGCCGGATCGGGCCGGAGCAGTCCACGCTGTCGTCGGTGAACAGCGTGACCTGCGAGGACACCGTGTTCATCAGCAGCTCGGCCGACTGCGCGGTCCGCCACACGCGGCCCGGACCGGGTGGCGCCGGGTCGATGACATGGACCGTGAGGCACGCCCCGGGCGGGAGGAGTTCGGGAGCGGAGGCACAGAGGCGTTCCAGGACGCTGGTGCCGCGGGGGCCGGCGCCGACCAGGGCGACGGAGACCGTGGGGGACTCCGGGGTCGGTGCGGAGGGCGGTGCAGTCAAAGGGGGGACTCCCGGGCGTGGGGGCGCAGTGGAGCGAGCCGCCGGTTGGAAGCGGAGGGCCCGGCTCATCATGCCGTCGGGAGCGGGGGTGACTGAGCCCGGGGGTGTGTGAGTGTGGGATGCATCACGCGTGTCATGGGTCGATGGGGGGCGAGTTCGGACTTCGCGGGGGGTTTGGGGGATTTGGGTTCATGTGCGGCTGCGGGTTGTGTGTGGCTGGTCGCGCAGTTCCCCGCGCCCCTTGCGGACGTGCAGCGGACGCGCCTCCAGGGGCGCGGGGAACTGCGCGAGCAACCAACAGCAACCACGAACCACCCGCAGCCGCCATCGCACCGAACACCCCGAGTTCTCAGGCGCACCGCCTCACGCTCATCGCGCGAGTTCCGACTCGGCAATCGTCCTCAGCCGCGCCCCACCCCCACGCGACTCCCGCGCCTGCTCCAGCCGCAACCGCGCCGAACGCCCCCTCAACGTCAGGGTCATCAGCTGGTTGCCGAACCACGGGCCGCCCGTCCGGCGCCAGTCGATCGGGGGGCGCGGACAGCTTCCGTGGCCGGCGAACCGGCGGCCCAGCCAGCGGCCCGCGCCGCTCCAGCCGAACCGGAAGCCGAGCCGGATCGCCAGGTGGATGGCGTTGTGGACCGGTGAGCAGGTCAGCTGGAAGACCCGGGCGTCGGGCCCCTCGCCCCGCGGCCAGGCCGGCTCGGCCACGTACGCGTGGTGCACGTCCCCCGACAGCACACACACCGTCGCCGGTGCCCCGGCCCCCGACCCGGCCTCGGCGATCAGCTCCGCCAGCGCGTCGAAGGACGGGGGGAACGCGGCCCAGTGCTCCAGGTCCGCCCGCCGTCGCACATCCTCCCCGAACCGCGCCCAGCGCTCCCCGCGCTCACCCCGGCACAGGGCGGCGTTCCACGCCTCGGCGTCATGCACGAGGTGCGGCAGCAGCCACGGCAGCGACGTACCGATGAGGAGGTGGTCGTACGAGTCACGCGCGTCGAGCGCCTGCTCGCGCAGCCACCGCTCCTCGCCGGGGTGGAGCATGGAGCGCGCGCCCTCGTCGAGCACCCGCGCGGCCCGGGTGTCCACCATCAGCAGCCGTACGCGGCCGAAGTCGCGCCGGTAGCTCCAGCGGACGGACGCCGGGTCGGCGTCCGCCTTGCAGGCGAAGGAGCGCAGCACGTCGGTGCCGTCGGGGGTTTCGCGTACGTCGGCATAGAGCGGGTCGGTGGCCAGCTCGGCCGGGGAGAGGTTGCCGAGGTGCTGGTGCACCCAGTACGACATCAGTCCGCTCAGCAGGCGCTCGCGCCACCACGGGGTGGCCCGCATGTCGGCCAGCCAGGCGGCGGAGGTGTTCCAGTCGTCGATGACGTCGTGGTCGTCGAAGATCATGCAGCTCGGCACGGTGGACAGCAGCCAGCGCACCTCGGGGTCGAGCCAGGACTCGTAGTAGAGGCGGGTGTACTCCTCGTAGTCCGCGACCTCGTTGCCCGGCGGCTCGCTCAGATCGCGCCGGGCGGCCAGCCAGCGCCTGGTCGCCTTGGACGTCTCGTCGGCGTACACCTGGTCGCCCAGCAGCACCAGCACGTCCGGCCGCTCACCGTCCGGGTCGGCCGCGATCCGGGCGGCCAGTGTGTCGAGCGCGTCCGGCCCGACCGGGTCCTCCTCGCCGGCGGGCGGCGCGGCCCAGCGGCAGGAGCCGAAGGCGAGGCGGACGGGGTCGCCGCCGGCCGGGGTGCGGATGAGGGAGGGCGGGAACGGGGAGCCGGGAAGCGGCCACACGCGCGTGCCGTCGAGCAGGACCTCGTACGACTGTGCCGTGCCGGGGGTGAGGCCGGTCACCGGGATCAGGGCGTAGTGATGCCCGGCGACCTGGAACGTACGGGACTCGCCCTGGGCTCCGTCCGCACCGCGCACCTCGGCCGTGCACGGACGGCTCGCCTCGACCCAGACGGTCGCGGACGAGCCGTCGGCATACCTCAGCAGTGGTCCCAGGCGCAGTTCGGCCACGTCGATGCCCTCCTCCGTCGCCCCGTACGGTACGGAACGACGGAGGGGAACGGCGAGATTCCGCAGATCACGGTTTGCCGAACTCCGGCGGTACCGCGTCGGCGCGTGGTCAGCAGCTCGCGAGGTAGTTCGTCAGGGCGGACTTCTCGGCGGAGTCGACCGAGAGGTCGTAGTAGTACTTCACCTGCACCCAGGCGCGCACGTAGGTGCAGCGGTAGGAGCTGACCGACGGCATCCAGGTGGCCGGGTCCTGGTCGCCCTTGGCCTGGTTGACGTTGTCGGTGACGGCGATCAGCTGCGGCCGGGTCAGGTCGTTGGCGAAGGCCTGGCGGCGGGAGGTGGTCCAGCTGTCGGCGCCGGAGTCCCAGGCCTCGGCCAGCGGGACGAGGTGGTCGATGTCGACGTCGGAGGCGGCGGTCCAGGTGGCGCCGTCGTACGGGGAGAACCAGCTGCCGCTGGTGGCGGCGCAGGAGGAGTCCTGGACGACGTTCGTGCCGTCGCGCTTGAGGACGACCTCGCGGGTGTTGCAGGTGCCGGACTGGGTGATCCAGTGCGGGAAGAGGTCGCGGCTGTAGCCGGTGCGGTCCTCGGTCGCCACGGTGAGCGAGGCGAGGTAGGTGCGGGCGGTGGAGGCGCTGACGGGGGTGGGGAGCGCGGCGGAGGCGGTCGGGCCGTTGAAGAGGCCGACGGAGGCTATGACACCGGTCAGCGCCGCGAGTATGCTGACGCGTCGACGCGCGTAGAACTTCGACATGGCGAACTCCCTTGAGGGGTGGGGGCGTTGGCGAGCGAGCGATGGAATGCTCGTCACGCCGCATTGCCGGGAGGTGTGCGTCCGGTAAGAAGTTAGTGACGCGTACATGACATAACAAGGTTCACGGCGAAACGATCTCGTATGATGGTGGGCGCAGAAGGGGAGTAGCTCTTCGCCGGACCGTCGACATACTGCTCAGCTCGCCTGAGCCGGCGCCCGGAGGCGGACCTCGTTCACGGGTCGGCCAGCGAGACCTTCGGCAAGCAGTGCACGCCCGCGCCGTACGGCACGGGTGCCGAGTGTGCTGCCGTGCCGAGGTGTCGCAGCGCAGTGACAATGCTCTCGGTGGGGCGGCCCCGACCGATTGAGGAACCTTGATCAGCTTTACCGTGACGGCGGTCGTCTTCGGCGTCGTCTTCCTCGCCGAACTGCCCGACAAGACCGCGCTCGCCGGGCTCGTCCTCGGTACGCGCTACCGCGCCTCGTACGTCTTCGCCGGTGTCGCCGCCGCGTTCGCCGTGCACGTCGCGCTGGCCGTGGCGGCCGGCAGTATGCTGACCCTCTTGCCGCAGCAGATCGTGCAGGCGCTCACCGGCGTGCTCTTCCTGGGCGGCGCCGCCGTGCTGCTCATGAAGCGGGACGAGGACGAGGAGGAGGTCCGCAAGCCGGAGAACCAGTCCTTCTGGAAGGTGTCCGGGGCCGGCTTCATGCTCATCCTGGTCGCCGAGTTCGGGGACCTGACGCAGATCATGACGGCGAACCTCGCGGCGCGGTACGACGATCCGCTGTCGGTCGGGCTCGGTGCGGTGCTGGCGCTGTGGGCCGTGGCGGCGATCGGGATCGTCGGGGGGAAGGCGCTGATGCGGCGGGTGCCGTTGAAGCTGATCACCAAGGTGGCGGCGTTGGTGATGCTGGGCCTGGGTGCGTGGAGTCTGTGGGAGGCGATCGCCGGCTGAGTCGCCGGCGGACCGGGAGCGGGTCGAGCTGAACTGTCGGTGAACGGTTTCTGGAGGCGGTAGCGCAATCGGGATCGGTTTTGTACCGTGGGGGAACAAAGTGGCTCCCGCCCGTTTTCCCTGACCGGCGGGCGGGACCACCTTGTCCCTCCGGGGGCCCCTGCTCCCCCGGGCGCCCCTCGCCTTGGAGCTGCCGATGCCGGCCACCACCGTGCCCGCCGTGCCCACCGTCCTCACCGCCCGCGCCCTCCTGCTCGACATGGACGGCACGCTCGTCAACTCCGACGCCGTCGTGGAACGGATCTGGCGTCGCTGGGCCGAGCAGCACGGGCTGGACGGCGACGAGGTGATGAAGGTCGTGCACGGGCGGCAGGGGTACGCCTCAATGGCGCTGCTGCTGCCCGACCGGCCGATGGAGCAGAACCACGCCGACAACGCGCGCATGCTCGCCGAGGAGACGGCGGAGGTGGAGGGTGTGGTGCCGATAGCCGGGGCACCGGAGTTTCTGGCGTCGTTGCGGGGGGTGCCGCATGCGCTGGTGACATCGGCGGACCTGGCGCTGGCTACGGCGCGGATGGGTGCCGCGGGGCTGGAGCTGCCGGAGGTGCGGGTGACCGCGGAGTCGGTGGGGGCGAGCAAGCCGGACCCCGAGGGGTTCTTGAAGGGGGCTGCCGAGTTGGGCGTCGCGCCCGCGGACTGCGTGGTGTTCGAGGATTCCGGGGCGGGGATCGAGGCGGGGCGCTCCGCGGGGATGCGGGTGGTGGGGGTTGGGCCTCGCGCCGGGTTCCATGAGCCGGATGTGGTGGTGGCGGACTTGCGGCAGGTGCGGGTTGAGGGCGCGGAGGGTGGGGGGATTCGGGTGATTGTCGCCTGAGGGCTCGGGGTGGTCGGTGCGATGGCGGCTGCGGGTGGTTTGTGGCTGGTCGCTCCCCCACTCTCGGCTTCGCTCGAGCGGGGGGACCCCCATCGCGGCGGAGCCGCATGTCGATACAGCCCCGCGCCCTTGGGTGGGCTCAGGCGCAGCCGACCTCAAGGGGCGCGGGGACCTGCGCGAGCAACCCGACACACCCCGCGGCGCCATCGCACCCGAACCCCCGAGCTCCTGGGCGAACCGCGTCACGGCTCGCTCGTTTCCGACTCCAGCTTCTCCCTCGTCGCCAGGTCGTACACCCCGTACTCCTCCGCCTGGACCCCCCGCGCCCACTGGTACCTGGCGACCGCGTCCTCGACACCCTCGTTGAAGTTGCCACCGGCCTCCCGCGTGTAGAGGCCGAGTTGGGTCAGGCGGAGTTCGAGTTCCGTGACCTCGGGCCCCCGGTCGCCGGGGCGCAGAGTCGGAGGTGTGGGCTCGAGGGCGGCGGATCCCTCCTGGGAGGCCGTGGGCTGCGCTGTCGAGGGAGCCGGCGTCGGTTCCGCCGAGCGGGACGGCGTGGGGGACGCGCTCGACCTCGACCGTGAGGGAGACGCGCTCTGCGTGGGTGACGCGGACGCGGGCTGCCGTGCCGACGGCGTCGACGGCCCGGCAGGTGACGGCTCCCGCGATGCCTCGCTCGTCGACGGGGCGGCCGGGATGCTCGGCCGCAACTCGTCCGGGAGTGCCGTGTCCCGGGACGGCTTCTCGTAGCTGAGCATGCCGCTCGCCAGGCCCGCCGCCGCCACTACGGCCACCAGTGCCCCGCCCGCGCCAAGCAGAGCCGTACGGCGGCGTCGACGGGCCCGGCGCGGGGCGGTGTCGTCGGCACCGCCGTCGTCCCCGTCCCCCGCCTCGTCGTCGTAGGAGCCCGCGTCCGGCTCGAACAGGCTCAGGTTCTGTGGGCTCGGTGCCGCCGCCGGGGGTGACGGCGGCGTGGGGGACGGCGCGATCGGCGGTACGGGCCGCAGCGGCATCGTTTCGTCGGCGCCGCCCTCCAGTTCCACGTATGGACGTATCCGCAGCGGATCGAAATCCTCCGCCGCGGCCGCCTCCGCCGTACGGGCGTCTCGCAGGGCCTCGGACGCGCGTGGGCCGCAGCCGCACGACGGGGTGTTGTCGGCCGCTCTCGGCGCCCCGCACTCCGGGCACCGGCGGTCCGTCGGGTGCCCCGGGTCGTCCGGACCCTCCGGTCCCGCTGTTCCCCTCGGCTCGCTCACGTGTTCGCCCCTCCCCTCGTGAACTCCCCAGGTTATGCAGACGTTCCTCACGTGGCCTCCCCAACCCCCGGAATAACTGATTCCAAAGGGACTCGACAGGCCATAACGGGGCGAAGCGATCACGATGGAGATGCGTGGGAGGTGTAACGACGGTCTCGGGAGGTCTTCATGGGCGGGGATGCGCACGGTATGACGGGAAATGTGCGTGACGCGCAGCCCCCGAGGCGGGGAGTCCAGACGCACGAGAACGTGCCCGGCAACGTCCTCGTCACCATCGGCGCGCTGCTCCTCGGCATGCTGCTCGCCGCCCTCGACCAGACCATCGTGTCGACCGCGCTGCCGACCATCGTCAGCGACCTCGGCGGGCTGGAGCACCTGTCGTGGGTCGTGACCGCGTATCTGCTGGCGTCCACCGCCGCGACTCCGCTGTGGGGCAAGCTCGGTGACCAGTACGGCCGCAAGCGGCTCTTCCAGATCGCGATCGTGATCTTCCTCGTCGGTTCCGCGCTGTGCGGCATGGCGCAGGACATGGCTCAGCTCATCGCCTTCCGGGCCGTTCAGGGGCTCGGGGGCGGCGGGCTCATGGTGCTGTCGATGGCGATCGTCGGTGACATCGTCCCGCCTCGTGAACGGGGGCGGTACCAGGGGCTGTTCGGTGCGGTGTTCGGGGCGAGCAGTGTGCTGGGGCCGCTGCTCGGCGGGGTGTTCACCGAGCATCTGAGCTGGCGGTGGGTGTTCTACGTCAATCTGCCCCTGGGGTTCGTCGCCCTTGCCGTCATCGCCGCCGTGCTGCGGATTCCGCACAGGGCGACGCGGCATGTCATCGACTACCTCGGTACGTTCCTCATCGCGTCGGTCGCCACCTGTCTGGTGCTGGTGGCGTCCCTCGGGGGGACTACGTGGGGCTGGGGATCGGTGCAGATCGTCGGGCTGGCGCTGCTCGGGGTGGTGCTCGCCGTCGCGTTCGTGGCCGTGGAGCGGGCGGCCGCCGAACCTGTCCTGCCGCTCAAGCTGTTCCGGGTGCGGACGTTCACGCTGTCCGCGGTCATCAGCTTCATCATCGGGTTCGCGATGTTCGGCGCGATGACCTATCTGCCGACGTTTCTGCAGGTCGTGCAGGGGATCAGTCCGACCATGTCCGGGGTGCACATGCTGCCGATGGTCGTCGGCATGCTGCTGTCGTCGACCGGGTCCGGGCAGATCGTCAGTCGTACCGGGCGCTGGAAGGTGTTCCCGATCGCCGGGACCGGGGTCACCGTTCTGGGGCTGCTGCTGCTTCACCAGCTCGACATGGACAGCTCCACCGGCGAGATGAGTGTCTACTTCTTCGTGTTCGGGCTGGGGCTCGGGCTGGTCATGCAGGTGCTCGTGCTGATCGTGCAGAACGCCGTGTCGTACGAGGATCTCGGCGTCGCCACGTCCGGGGCGACGTTCTTCCGGTCCATCGGGGCCTCGTTCGGCGTCGCCATCTTCGGCACGATCTTCGCGGGCCGGCTCGACGACAAGCTCGTGGAGGCGTTCCGGGGGGTACGGCTTCCTGGCGGTGTGTCGCTGGAAGGGCTGGAGGCGGACCCTCGGGGCATCGCCGAACTGCCGACCGGGTTGCGGCCGGGGGCGCTGGAGGCGTACGCGTCCGCGATCACGGACGTGTTCCTCTACGCCGCTCCCGTCGCGCTGCTCGGATTCGTGCTCGCCTGGTTCCTGCGGGAGGACAGGCTGCGGGGGTCCGTCAGGGCGCCCGACGTCACCGAGACGCTGGCCAGCAATCCGGTCGAGCGGTCGTCGTACGACGAGGTGTGCCGGGCGTTGTCGGTGCTGGGGACGCGGGAGGGGCGGCGGGAGGTGTACCGGAAGATCACCGAGCGGGCCGGGTACGACCTGCTGCCCGCGGCCGGCTGGCTGCTGCTGCGGATCAAGAAGTACGGCTGGGTGGAGCCGGCGGTGCTCGCCGAGCGCAGTGCCGTGCCGTTGACCGTCGTCCTCGATGCGGCGCGGCAGGTGGAGGGGCGGGGGCTGGCCCGGCGGGAGGGGCTGGATCTTGTGCTGACCGATCGGGGGCGGGAGGTTGCCGAGCGGTTGGCCCGGGTGCGGGAGGAGTCGCTGGCGGAGTTGCTGGGGGACTGGTGGGGGCCGGATCGGCCTACCGATCTGATCCAGTTGGTGAAGGAGCTGAACGAGGAGTTGTGCGGCTCGGATCGTGAGCAGCCGGGTGCCTCCGGCGGTTAGGCCGGGGTGCCTGCGGCGGCCTGCGCGGGTTTGGTGGGGTGCGCGTGCGGATGCCTGCGGCGCCTGTGCGGGTTTGGTGGGGGTGCGCGTAGCGCCTGCGGGTGGGTTGTGGGTCGGGGCCGGGCCGGGGGGTGTCCGTCCTCGGACCGGCGGCTGGGCTTAGGCCGGGAGGTGCTGCGTGTTGACGCCGGCCACTGCGGGCGGACACCCCCCGGCCCGTCCCCTTCCCGCCGTCGGCGGCTGCGGGCCGTGGGGGTGCACGCCCGCCTAGCTGCGGGCAGTCGTGCCGCTGGGGCGGCACGGGTGGGCGCAGCGGCACTCGGTCGCGCCGGGCCGTGCACCCACCCCCGCCCCGCCCAGAGTCACCGCAGTGCCTTGCTGAACCAGTGCTCGGCGTAGACGTCGTCGTTGTGCGGCGCCGTCTCCGCGTAGCCGAGGCGGGTGTACAGGGCCCGTGCCTCTGTCAGGTCGTGGCGGGTGTCCAGGATCATGCGGGTGGCGCCGAAGGTGCGGGCGGTTTCCTCGGCGGCCCTGACCAGGACCTGGCCGCCGCCCTTGCCGCGCAGCGCCCCGTGGACGAAGACCCGCGTGAGCTCGGCGGTGTCCGCGTCCAGCAGTCTGACGCCGGCGGAACCGGCCGGCTCGCCCGCGTATCGGGCGACCAGCAACCGGCCCTTGGGCGGGGTGAGTTCGGCACCCGTGTGGGCGGCGAGCTCGCCTTCCAGCTCGGCCGGGTCGGTGCGGTGGCCCTCGTGGCGGAGGTAGTAGCGGTCGCTGACCTCCGTGTAGTACGCCCGCCAGAGCGCGGCGGCGACGGGGGAGTTGTGGGGTTCCGGGGCGACGGTCCAGGTCATGGCCGTCATTGTGGGAGGGGGAACCAATGGCTTCGCAAGCGAATATGACAATCCGGTGCGGCGAGTCGCGGGCCGTTTGAGGGACCTCCTTGGGGCAACCCGCCAGACATGTCCACAGGTGTGATCGTTCTGATAGTGATCGTGGCGGTCGTCATCGTGCTCGGCGCGGCCGTCCTGGCCCTGCGTGCCCGGGGTACGCAGGGCAGCAGGGGTCTGAAGCGGCGCTTCGGTCCCGAGTACGAGCGGGCCGTGGCCCGGCACGACGGCGACACCAAGGCCGCCGAGCGTGAGCTCGCCCAGCGGGTCGAACGGCACGGCGGGTTGCGTGAGCGGCCGCTGGAGCCGACCGAGGCCGAGCGGTTCGAGGCGCGCTGGACGGCGGCCCAGGAGCACTTCGTCGACGCGCCGCGCGAGGCGGTCGGTGAGGCCGACCGGCTGCTCGCCGACCTGGCGCGGGCGCGCGGGTTCCCGGACGGCGCGCAGTACGAGGAGCAACTCTCCGCCCTCTCCGTGCACCACGCCGCCCATGTGCAGGGCTACCGGCACGTCCACCGGGTCGCCCACGCACCCGCTGAAGGATCCGGTACGGAGGACATGCGCGAGGCCATGATCGAGGGACGCGCGCTCTTCGAGGACCTGATGGGGGCCTCCCACAAGCAGCACGCGGGCAGGAGTTGAGGGACATGCCGGACGTCACGAAAGCAGCCCCGCTCCTCGCCCATGAGGAGCGCGACAAGCTCGAACTGCGGGTGCAGCAGGCGGTGGCACACTTCGTCGATCAGCCACGTGCCGCCGTCGAGGAGGCCGATCACGCGGTAGAGGACCTCGTCGGCCGGTTCACCGAGGCCCTGGCCGAGCGCCGCCGTACCCTGCGCAGGACCTGGCAGTCCACGGACGGCGCCGACGAGATCCCCGCGACCGCTGACGCCGCCGACACGGCCGACACGGAGCAGCTCCGGCTCGCCTTGCGCGACTATCGGGAGCTGGCGGAACGGCTTCTCCGTACCTGACCACCCGACGCATCCGACGCCTCAGTCCCGTCGGCCGGCCCGTTTCCCTCCCGGCGCTCGCGCCACTGACGTACGACCTCCTCCACGTCGTACGGCTTCTTTCCCAGGGGCGGGCCGGGCGGCGGCTTCAGCAGCATGTCGCGGATCTTGACGTTCACGTCCGTGATGATCTTCCGGACGATCCGTTCGCTGGGCGCCGCGTATGCCGCCGTCAGCGCGTCCTCCGCCTCCTTGCGCAGGGCCAGGGCCGGGGGCAGGACCGACAGGCCCTCGCGGGCCATTTTGCGTTTGACCCACCACAGTTCGTCGTACGGGGCTTCCAGGTCGTTCGGCAGTGGTTCGCCCGCGCCGGGCAGGCTGTCGAAGTCGCCGCGCTCCTGCGCGTCGTGGATCTGCTTGTCGACCCAGGACTCGAACGGGACGCCGGGGGGCTTTCGCTCGGTCATGAGCTCATTGTGCCGGACGCGGCGGTGCCGGGCGATTTATCATGCGGGCTCGGTGGCCAAAACGGCCGTCGTACAAGGATGTTTCAGGAGGGGCGCTCGTGCTCGAACTCACCATGGCCGCCGTGTCCGCGGCGGACGAGGGTGCCACGGCCGGCATGCTCATGGCCGACGCGCCCAGCGAGCCGGGCGCCGTGCTGCGGGTGGGCCGGGACAAGGCGGTGTGCCGGCTGGCGACGCCGGACGACTGGCTGTTCGTGTCGCGGGTCCACCTGGAGTTCCTGTGCGGGCCCGACGGCGGCTGGCAGGTGACCTGGCTGCGCGGCTCGCAGGCCGACCCGTCCTCCGAGGTGCGGCTGACCGTGGGGGAGTACGCCCAGCCGATCGCGTACGGCGGGACGGTCCCGCTGCCCAGGGGCGGCAGCGGTGAGATCGTCGTCCAGGACCGTACGGCGCCCCGTAGCGTCAACGTCGGCTTCTATCACGAGGCTTGAGCCCGGCGTCCGGCTACAGCACCCGCGCCAGCGCGAAGCCGTCGTAGCCCTTGCCGCCCACCGTCTGGACCGCCGTGCCGGTCAACCTCGGGTGGCTGCCGATCAGTTCGATCGCGGCGCGGCTGCCCTGGATGTCCGGCGCGGTGCTCCCGGCGTCGGCGACCCGGCCGCCGCGCACCACGTTGTCCACGACGATCAGGCTGCCGGTGCGGGTGAGCCGCAGGGCCCACTCGATGTAGTGCGGGTTGTTGGCCTTGTCGGCGTCGATGAAGACCAGGTCGAAGGGGGCCGGGTTCTCGTCGGCCAGCTTGGGCAGCGCGTCCAGGGCCGCGCCGACCCGCACCTCGACGATCTTGTCCAGGCCCGCGCGCGCGATGTTGCGGGTGGCGACCTCGGCGTGCTTGGGGTCGTACTCCAGCGAGATCAGGCGGCCGTCCACGGGCAGGGCGCGGGCCAGCCAGATGGTGCTGTAGCCGGCGAGGGTGCCGATCTCCAGGATGTTGCGGGCGCCCTGGATCTCGGCGAGCAGCTGGAGGAGCTTGCCCTGGGGCGCGGTGACGCTGATCATCGGGAGCCCCGCCGCCTCGCTGTCGCGCAGGGCCGCTTGGAGGACGTCGTCGTCGGGTGAGAGGTGGGCGGAGAAGTACTCGTCGACGTCGTCCCAGAGCTGCGACTCGCTCATCGCCTTGCCTTTCGTATGGGTCGTTAGATGCCCTAACTACCCCTCTTCCCGGTCCGCGATACCAGGATGGTCGATTCCGGCGGTCGGCGCAGGTGCCTGGGCCGGCGGCCGCTGGGGTGTCCCAGGCCGGCGGGAGCGTCGTACGGCCGATGTCGCCGCCGTCGCCACGGCCGGCGTCAGCGCGCCGGCCACCGTCAGCAGCCATGCCGGGATTCCGGCCACCGTGCGCAGCCGTGCCGGGCGTGACCTGCGGGGTGTGAGCCTGCCGGTGTGTGATCCCGCGGTGCGTGAGTCCGTTGGGGGTGCTGGTGCCCCGCCGGGCGTGAGCCGCGGTGCGCGAGCTCGCCGGTGCGTGACCTCACCGGAGGCGGGCGGACCGGGCCCGGACTATCGTCATCCGGACAAAAGGAAGGCGGACGTCAGGTGAATCGGGGGTTGCCGGCGTCTCTCCCGGGGGTGGTGCGAGCACATAGGGTTCGTGGGGATTCCTGACGCATGTGCCGTGTGGGACGAGGCGGGGCGGGAGGCCGACGAGGCGTGGCGAACGCGGAACGCGGTGGGCGCTCGGCGGAGGCGCTCGGCGGAGCCACGGCCGTCGGCGCTGTTCAGGCACGCGTGCGCGTGGCGCGGCTCGGCCTGTGGATGGTCGCCGCGATCCTCGCCGTCCGACAGGTGGCCGTCGTCCTCGGTACCCCGCGCGGGGAGCGGCTGACGGACCTGGAGACCTGGGTCGGCCCGTACGGCGTCCTGCATGTGAAGGGTTCGCTGTACGACTCGACGCAGTTCACCGGCACCCCGTTCGGCGGACTCGTCCTCAAGCCGCTGACCCGCGCCGCCGAGCAGGCCCTCGGCTGGGGCTGGACCTTCGGCACCCTTCTGCTCGTCGTCGCCCTCGGTCTGGTCGCCGCCCGCGCCCTGCCCCAGCCGGTCAGCCGGCGCACCTCCCTGCTCGCCGCGCCGGTCGCGATCAGCCTGCTCATGCTGTCGCTGCCGGTGCGCAACACGCTCTACCTCGGCCAGACCAGCATCATGCCGGTGCTGCTGGTCCTGCTCGGCTGCTTCGCCGTGCGCGGCGAGCGCGCCAGCGGCGTCCTCATCGGCCTCGCGGCCGCACTCCAGCCGACGCTGCTGCTGTTCACGCCGCTGCTGTGGTTCACCGGCCGCCGCCGGGCCGTGCTCTCCACGGGGGCCACGTTCGCCGGGTGCACGGCGGTCGCCTGGGTGGCGATGCCGCACGACTCGTACACCTACTGGGTCCACCACATGGCCGGCGTCGGCCTCGGCGGGCGCGCCGACGACCTCGCCAACCAGTCCCTGCACGGCGCGCTGCTGCGACTGGGGCTCACCGGGCCCCTGGAGATCGCCCTCTTCCTGCTCCTCGGCGCCGCCGTCGCCGCCCTCGCCGTGCGCCGCGCCGTGCGCTACGCCCACGACGGACAGCTCCTCCTCGCCGTCGCGATCACCGGCTGCGCGGCGATCGTCGTGTCGCCCACCGCCTGGCAGCACCAGCTGCTGTGGGTGCTGCTCGCGGTCGTCGGCCAGGTGGGCAGGCGGGCCTCCGACCGCTACGTCTGGCCGGTCGCGATCGTGCTGGTCATGACGCTGCCGGCGCGGATGATGGTGCCGGACAAGGTGCTCTTCCACCCCCTGCGCGCCGACCTCGTTCTCCTGGCCGCGCTCGCCACGGCCGCCGTCGTGCCGTTCCTGTCGCGCACCTCGCCGTACTGGCAGACACCGGTCCCGACCCGGTACGCGGACCGGGTCCCGGCCCGCTTCCGGCACATCCCGCTGGTGCCGGTCCTGCGCCGGGTGATCAGCCGCCCGAACCTCCTCTTCGAGCTGCTGCTGATCCGCGTCACCTACTACGCCTACGCCCAGATCCGCCTCGCCGCGGCCGGCGGCTCCAACTCGGCCGGCCGGGCCACCGCCGAGGAGCACGGCGAGGAAATCCACTCCATCGAACGCGCCCTGCACATCGACATCGAGCACTGGGCCAACCACGCGGTGGTAACGGTCGACTGGCTGCGCGGCTTCTTCGACTTCTACTACGAGTCGTTCCACTTCGGCGTCCCGCTCGCCATCCTCGGCGTCCTCTACTGGCGCCGCCCCGTCGACTACCGCTGGGCCCGCTCCGCGATCGGCTTCGCCACCGTCTTCGCCCTGATCGGCTTCTGGCTGTACCCGCTCGCCCCGCCCCGCCTGATGCCCGGTCTCGGCTTCATCGACACGGTCCACGGCCCGCAGGACTTCTCCCAGCCCGACTACGGCACCCTCACCGAGCTCACCAACCAGTACGCGGCGATGCCGTCCCTGCACTTCGGCTGGTCCCTGTGGTGCGGCCTGGTGATCCTCGTCCTCGCCCCCAGAGGGTGGATGAAGGCCCTGGGCCTGCTGCACCCGCTGTTCACGGTCACCGCGATCGTCGTCACCGGCAACCACTGGGTGCTGGACGCGGCCGGCGGCGCACTGGTCGTCGGCGCGGGCTTCGGGATGACGTACCTGCTCCAGGGCCCGCGCGCCCGGACGGTGACGGCGCGGGCGGAGAAGGTCAGCAGTGACTCCCCGGTTCCGGTGAAGGACCGTACTCCGAGCTGATCCGGTACTCGCCGGGCGCGGACACGGTCAACCGGGTGAACTCGCCCTTCGGGGCGAGACAGCCGCCGCCGTCGACGCGCAGCCACGGCGAATGGGCGACGCGCACGGTGGCCGTCCCGGCCCGCGGCATCCGTACGACGACGTCGGCGCTGGACGTCGACACGACGCTCGCGGGCCCGGACACCAGCGGCACGGCGTCCCGCACCCGGAACACCCGCCAGTGCGCGTCCTGCCACACGGGCTCCAGCCAGTCGGGCCGGTCCTCGCGGATGAGCCGGGCCTCGACCTTCGCGTACCCGTCGGGTTTGCCGAGCGGCAGGACGACGTACCCGACGGCCCAGCGGTCCAGCCACTGTCGGTAGGTCGCCGCGGAGAACGACCCGTCGTAGAACAGCCGGGCGCGCTCCATGTCGAGCTGCCGGTTCCAGCCGCGGGCCATGTTGACGTGCGGGGCGAGCCCGCTGGCCTCACGGTGGTTGCGGGCCGGGACGACCTCGACGCGGGTGCGGTCGGCGCCGAGGTGCTCCAGGGCTCGGACCACTCCGCGGGTCTCGGCGGCCCAGGCGGGCACCTTGGTGGAGACGTACAGGTCGTCGCCGGTCTTCTTGCCGACCCAGGCGACGGAGAAGACCAGCGCGGCGATCAGCAGGTTGCGGCGGGCCTTGGCGAGATCGGGCCGGGCCAGCAGTACGGCCAGGAGGGCGGCGGGCGCGAACAGTTCGGCGAAGCGCTCGACGTTCGTGCCGATGGGGGAGGCGATGAGATACGTCAGGACGGTCCCGGCCGCGTAGACGGCACCGCTCCAGCGAGCGACGCGCCAGGTGCGGGGGGCGAAGACGGTCACGGCCAGGCCCAGGAAGAACGGCGGCCATATTCGGCCCGCGAACATCAACTGCTCGCCCTTGAAGGGAAAGAGCAGGGTGGTCACGCCGACGGTGAGCGCGGGCGGGACGAGCAGGGCGAGGGTGCGTGCGTAGTCCCGGGTGAGCAGGAACCCGGCACCCACGACCACCAGGAACAGCCCCGCCACGGGGCTCGCCATGGTCGCGAGGGCGGCGCAGGCGGCGGCCAGGACGACGCGGCGCCGGCCGGTGAGCATCAGACAGGCGCCGAGCCCGAAGGCGACGCCGAGCGCGAAGGTGGTGCGGCCGGAGGCCACGTTGCACCACAGGGCGAAGGAGGCGAGGAGGGCCGGGCCGAGGGGTCTTCGCAGGCCCGCGCGTTCCATGAGCACGGCCGCCAGCCAGGAGGCGGCGAGACCGGAGACGACGGTGACCGCGCGCACGCCGAGCGCGGCCATCAGATACGGCGATATCAGGCTGTAGTTGGCGGTGTGCGTGCCGCCGTACCAGAACAGGTTGTACGCCGACTCACCGTGGCGTGCGGCGAAGCCGGCCCAGGCGTACTGGGCGGCCAAGTCGCCGCCGCCGGTGGCGAGGAAGGCCCACCAGAGCGCGTAGAAGGGGATGGTGGGGAGGGTGGCCAGCAGGGGGATCCGGTGGCGGGTCCAGACCGTGCGCAGGAGTTGGTTCCGGGCAGGGGGCGCCGTCTCTGGGACTGGGGCGCGGGTGAGTTGCTCGGCTTGGGCCACGTGATCGTAGACGTGGAATCAGGGGAAAGCGTTCACTGGGCGAGTGAGGATGGCTACGCCGGCTCGCATGTCGACCAGCAGGCCCGGCGTCTCGGGGGAGGCAGGAACGGGGCGTAGGGATAGGGGGTGCTCCTGCCTCCCTCGGGACGGGTCAGCCGGTGCTGACCCGCAGTTCCTTCACGCCGTTGATCCACGCGGAGCGCAGCCGGCGTGGATCGCCGGCCAGCCGCAGGTCGGGCATGGCGTCGGCGACGGCGTTGAAGATGAGATCGATTTCGAGGACGGCCAGGGACTTGCCCAGGCAGTAGTGCGGGCCGCCGCCGCCGAAGCCGAGGTGGGGGTTGGGGTCGCGGGTGATGTCGAAGGCGTCCGGGTTCTCGAAGACCTCGGGGTCGTGGTTCGCCGAGGCATAGAAGATGCCTACCCTGTCACCCTTTTTTATGCGCTTACCGCCCAACTCCGTGTCCTGGGTGGCCGTGCGCTGGAAGGACACCACCGGCGTCGCCCAGCGCACGATCTCCTCGGCCGCCGTCTCGGGCCGCTCCCTCTTGTACAGCTCCCACTGCTCGGGGTGGGTGAGGAAGGCGTGCATGCCGTGGGTGATGGCGTTGCGGGTGGTCTCGTTGCCCGCGACGGCGAGCATCAGCACGAAGAACCCGAACTCGTCGGAGCGGAGGTTGCCCTCGTCCTCCGCCGCCACGAGCGTCGTGACGATGTCCTTCGCCGGGCATGCCTTCCGGTCGGCGGCCATGTTCATCGCGTACGCGATGAGCTCGGTGGCCGACTCCTGCCCGACCTCCTCGGTGATGGCGTACTCGGGGTCGTCGTACGCGATCATCTTGTTGGACCAGTCGAAGATCTTGGCCCGGTCGTCCTGCGGGATGCCGATGAGCTCGGCGATGGCCTGGAGGGGCAGTTCGCAGGCGACCTGGGTGACGAAGTCGAAGGGGCCGGAGTGGGCGCGGGCGGTGGCCGCGATGTTCCCGGCCCGCGTCCGCAGGCGTTCCTCCAGCGCGCGGATGGCCCGCGGGGTGAAGACCCGCTGGACGATCTGCCGGACCCTGGTGTGTTCGGGCGGGTCCATGTTCAGCAGGATCAACCGCTGGGCGTCTATCGCGTCGCGTTCGATGTGCTCGTTGAAGCGGATGATCGCGGTGTTGAGGGAGGACGAGAACAACTCCGGGTGCGTCGAGACGTACCTGACGTCCGCGTGCCGGGTCACCGCCCAGTAGCCCTCGTCCTGGAACCCGGCCACGTTGCCCGACTGGGGGATCCAGCGGACCGGTTCGGCCCGGCGCAGCTCGGCGAACTCCGGGAGGGGTACGCGGTGGTGCAGCACATCGGGGTCGGTGAAGTCGAACCCGTCGGGAAGCGCTGGACAGGACATGGACAGCTCCTGACGGTCCATCAGCAAAGGGGTCGTCGTGACGGTAGTAACGGGTTCTACAACTGGCAATAGCCATGAACCCCCCAGTTGCCCGCACACCCCTTGCCGTCACTGAACTTCCGTCAGCACACTGCAACACGGAACTAGAACGCGTACTAGTTCCGCAGAGCCCTCGGAGAGGATCCGCACCCATGGCTGCCGAACCCGTGATCGTCGAAGCCGTACGCACCCCCATCGGCAAGCGCGGCGGCGCGCTCGCCAACCTCCACCCCGCCTATCTCCTGGGCGAGACCTACCGCGAACTCCTGGGCCGTACCGGCATCCCCGCCGACTGCGTCGAGCAGATCGTCGGCGGCACGGTGACCCACGCCGGCGAGCAGTCCATGAACCCCGCGCGCACGGCCTGGCTGACCATGGGCCTGCCGTACGAGACGGCCGCGACGACGGTCGACTGCCAGTGCGGTTCCTCGCAGCAGGCCTCGCACATGACGGCCAACATGATCGCGGCGGGCGTCATCGACGTCGGCATCAGCTGCGGCGTCGAGGCGATGTCACGGGTGCCATTGGGGTCGGGGTCCAAGCACGGGCCCGGGAAGCCGTTCCCGGATGAGTGGAACGTCGACCTCCCGAACCAGTTCGAGGCGGCGGAACGTATCGCGCGCCACCGCGGCCTGACCCGCGAGAACGCCGACTCACTGGGCCTGGTCTCACAGGAACGGGCCGCCGCCGCCTGGGCCGAGGAGCGCTTCAAGCGGGAGACGTTCGCCGTCCAGGTCCCCACGACCGAGGACGAGCAGCGCGCCGGGCAGGGCATGTGGCGCCTCGTCGACAAGGACGAGGGCCTGCGCGACACCTCCATGGAGGCCCTGGCGCGGCTCAAGCCCATCATGCCGACGGCCGTCCATACGGCGGGCAACTCGTCCCAGATCAGTGACGGCGCGGCGGCGATCATGTGGGCGTCGAAACGGATGGCGCGGGCGCTGAAGCTGCGGCCGAGGGCGCGGATCGTGGCGCAGGCGCTGGTGGGAGCCGACCCGCACTTCCACCTCGACGGGCCGATCGACGCGACGAAGGCGGTGCTGGGGAAGGCCGGGATGTCGTTGAAGGACATCGACCTCGTCGAGATCAACGAGGCGTTCGCGTCAGTGGTGTTGAGCTGGGCCCAGGTCTTCGAGCAGGACCTGGAGAAGGTGAATGTGAACGGCGGCGCGATCGCGCTGGGGCACCCGGTGGGGGCCACCGGGGCCCGGCTGATCACGACCGCACTCCATGAACTGGAGCGGGCGGACAAGGAGTTCGCGCTGGTGACGATGTGTGCGGGTGGGGGGTTGGCCACCGGCACGATCATTCAGCGGCTGTAGTCCCCACCCACGAAGGTGTTGAAGGCGGCGGGGTCGAAGGTGAGGATCGGTCCCGCCGGGTTCTTGAAGTCGCCGATGGCGATGGTGGTGTGGGGGGTTTCGGCGATCTCGACTTAGTTGCCGCCCTGATCACCGCTGTGCGTGGACTTGCGCCAGGCCAGGGTTCCGAGCGGCGCGCATTCGACACAGGATCCGCCCTGATCGACCGACGGCTTCGGCCAACTGCCCGCATTCGCGACCGGATGGCGAGAGCGGCCGAGGACTCCTGCTGCTGGACGCCGTGTCCGACAAGTGGGGTGTGGATGTCAGGTGCGGAGCCGGCAAGACCGTGTGGTTCGAGTGCCATGGCGGCGCTCAACTACCGGCCTGAGAAGGGGAACTCCGGCAGCGCTCCGCGGCTACTCTGGAATCCGCGGCCGTAGGGGACGATACGGCGGTCATGGAGGGTGGGGGAGATGTTCGCATGGACGACCTTCGACGTGACTTCGCAGCTACCGGCCAACTGGGACACCGACATCGCCGAGGTTGTCCGGAAACACCAGAGCGACCGGCTTCTCACACCTCCCCATTCCACTTCTCGGGAAGGGAACGGGACTCCGGCTCCACGAAAAGGTCGAGGAAACTGGTGCCGATGGCTTCCGCTTTGCTGTAGCCGTAGATACGGCTTGCCGCCGCGTTCCACAGCACGATTTCGTACCCGCCGTCGCGCCCGCGCGACATCCAGAAACTCACCGGTATCTGGTCGAGCAGGGCATGGATCAGCTCCGCGCCCTCGTCCGGCAGGCCCTGAGCACTGACGTTTTCCGCCACCCCACCCCCATGTACGCCTGCCGGTGCTATGCCTGTTTCGTCAGCTCGAACTCGAATTTCGACACGGTGTCGGCACCTGTGTATCCGCCGTCCACGGTGAGGACCGTGCCGTTCACAAAGCTCGCTTCCTCGGAAAGCAGGAAGGCCACTGCGGCGGCTACCTCTTTGGGCTTTCCCGGACGCCCGAGCGGTGTGATCACGCTCGATTCCTTGGTGACGACTTCCTCCAGGGCGCCGTCGATCCACCCCGCGGCCACGGCGTTGACTCTGATGTCCCGGGGCATCGTATTGGCCCAGGATTTGGTCAGGTTGTGAATGGCGGCCTTGGACGCGGCGTACGCGGAAGCGCCGTACGAGCCGACGAAGGCCTCGGTGCTCGTCACCGTCACGATCGCGCCGTGGTCCGCGAGCTGCCCCACCAGCTGCCGCACAAGGAAGTTGGGCGCTGTCAGGTTGACGGCCACGCTCCGGTCCCACTCCTCGTGATCGAAGTCGTCGGGATTTTCCGGAGTGAAGTAGTACTCGGCGTTGACGAGTGCGTGGATAGCCTCATCCTCGTTGTGCGCCTCCTCGCAGAGGCGGGTCACAAAGCCGTCCAGCTCATCGCGGTTCCCGAGGTCGACCTGGACCAATTCGCAGTCGACTTCTTGTTCTCGCAGGTCCTCGCGGAGTTGTTCGGCGTCGTCGATGTGGGCTTCGCCGTAGGTGCCGATCACCCGGTAGTTGTCGAGCAGACGGCGGGTGACCGCCTGGCCGATTCCCGGGGCTGCCGCTCCGGTGACCACTACCGTGGCTCGTCTGCTCATCACATCTCCGCTGGAGGGCCGGGCTTCGGGCTGAGCGGGCCTGACGGCGGAGCTCACCGATGCGCCCCCGTCCAGTCACTCACCTCAGGTTAGCGCGAATTCCCGGACTCTCGAACCTCAACTACTCAAGAGTGGCGGGCAGTTGATCAGCTTGTGCGATTCCGGAGATCGCGGCGCCGCGGGCGGGAAACGGACCATTACCTTCCTACTTCCGGCCGGCTCCAGATCGTTTCAGCGGGTTTGTTTTTACGGCGCTGGTGACCGGCGCACGCCGTACGGCGCGGACGGTGCGGATACGGCGAAGGCGGCGGCCCCGGGGATCAGGGGGCCGCCGCCTTCAGTTCCGCTGGGCAGAGTCGGCTCAGTACCAGCCGTTCGACTGCCAGAAGCTCCAGGCGCCGCACGGGCTGCCGTAGCGCTCCTTCATGTAGTCCAGGCCCCACTTGATCTGGGTGGCCGGGTTGGTCTGCCAGTCGGAGCCGGCGGAGGCCATCTTGTTGCCCGGGAGGGCCTGGACGAGGCCGTAGGCGCCGGACGAGGCGTTGGTCGCGTTGACGTTCCAGTCGCTCTCGTGGTCGACGATGTTCGAGAAGCACTGGTACTGGGCCGAGTCCGAGATCATCTTCTTCGCGATCGCCTGCGCCGAGGAGGTCGAGGTCGTCGCGGCCTGCGCGGGGGCGGCGGCGAACAGGGTGCCGGCGGTGGCGGCGGCCAGAGCGGCACCGGCGAGGGCCTTCTTCGGGGCGGAGATGCGGCGGAAGAGGGAAACAGCGGACACGGGGAGCCTTTCGTCGGGGACGTCTTCGCCGCGGGCATGCCGGAACCACGCGATGCGAGGCGGGGGGCATGCGTCGGCGCCGCGGCCCTGAGGGCACGTCGGCGCCGTGCGACGTCCTCCAGACAAGCAGGCCGGGAAGACGTCCGCAATGAGCCCTTTTGCTAGTTGTGGTCGTATGCGGGGTGAAGGTCGTTTGTGTGACGTGGCTCTCAATGTGCAGGTCAGAGGCCGTATTGGCATGGCCATGGCTTCCGATTTGCCCGACTAAAGAGGGTAGTAGGTGATCTGGGTCATGTGGGGTGGTTCACCGGGTGGGTGACGGTCCGCGTGCGGGGCTTCACCCTGCGGGTGCGTCGAATGTGACCGGGCTCTCGAAGGCCGCGCGGCGGGTGGCCCGGCGCAGCGCCTTGAGGATCACCGTGCCGAGGATCAGCGTCAGGACGACGGTCGTGACCGCCCTGCCCAGGTCCCAGCCCATGGAGGTGGCCAGGCAGTACGTCACGAAGCGGGCCAGGTTGCCGGCCACCGGGGCGTCCGGGTCGAAGGCGATGGACGAGGCCGCCTGGTCCGTGAAGGGCCAGCCCGCCAGATTCGTGACGGTGCCGTAGGCGAAGGCCGCCAGGGCGCCGTACGCGCCCAGGAGAAGGAGTTCCGCGCGACCGCGCAGGCGGTCACGGCCCGGCAGCAGCCCGGCCCCCATGGTGACCCAGCCCATCGCGAGCATCTGGAACGGCATCCAGGGGCCCACCCCGCCCGTGAGCAGTGCCGACGCGAACATCGTGACCGAGCCGAGCACGAAACCGAAGCCGGGGCCGAGGACGCGGCCGCTCAGGACCATGAGGAAGAACATCGGCTCGAGACCGGCCGTGCCGGCGCCGATCGGGCGCAGGGCGGCTCCCGTCGCGGCCAGCACCCCGAGCATCGCGACCGCCTTCGGCCCGAGCCCCGACTCGGAGATCGTCGCCGCGACGACCGCGACCAGCAGCACCAGCAGGCACGCGAAGAACCACGGGGCGTCCTGGCTGTGCGCGACGACCGCCGACTCGGGCGGTGCGAGGAAGGGCCAGCCGAGAGCGGCGACACCGACCGCGCTGACCAGGGCGAGGGCGGCGACTGACCGGGGGCCGAGGCGGATGGGGCGGGCCTGAGGGGTAGAGCGGTCGGGAGTGGCGGGGGCGGGGGGGGGGGGGGCAGGGGGGGGGGGGGCGGGGATGCCCGGGCCTCTCTCCCCTCCGCGACCCCCGGGCCGTCCGCTATCACCTCGCCGTCGGCGAGCAGGATCACCCGGTGGGCCAGTTCGGCGGCCAGCTCCACGTCGTGGGTGGCCAGGACGATGGAGTGCCCGCGGGCGGCGAGGTCGCGCAGCAGGGTGACGAGGCGGGCCTTCGCCGCGTAGTCCAGGCCGCGGGTCGGTTCGTCGAGGAGGAGCAGGGCAGGGCGGGCGGTCAGGACGACCGCCAGCGCGAGCGTGAGGCGCTGGCCCTCGGAGAGGTCTCGGGGATGGGTGTCGTCCGGGATGTCCGGGAGTAGCTCGGAGACCAGGGCGCGGCAGGTGCCGGGGGTTGCGCCGGCGTCGGCGTCGGCGGCCGCGCACTCGCCGGCGACCGTGTCGGCGTACAGGAGGTCCCGGGGCTCCTGGGGGACCAGGCCGACGGCTCCGCCGGTGTTGACCGAGCCGGCGGAGGGTTTGATGAGGCCGACCAGGGTGTTGAGAAGGGTGGATTTTCCGGCGCCGTTGCGGCCCATGACAGCGACGATCTCTCCGAGGGTGAGGCCGAGGTTGATGTTGCGGAGGGCCTGGATGTGGCCGCGGGATACGGCGAGGTCTTGTACTTCGGCCGTGTAAGGCGAGGGGGGCGGTGTGGGGGTGCGCCTGCGCTGGAACCATCGGCGGTGAGTGGCTTTTTCGCCCAATAGCTCGGGGGGTGTTGATTCTTGGCGGCTGCGGGTTTGTTGTGGTTGATCGCGCCCACGCGGCGGTAGCCGCAAATCGACTGCAGCCCCGCGCCCCTGGGGGGCGACGATGTCCCGCTTCTCAAGCTGCTGCCGTAGGTCTGCCGCTCGGCGGCGCGCGTCGCGGACCGTCAGCGGCAGAGGGGTCCAGCCCGCCAGGCGGCCCAGGGCGACCACCGGTGGATACACGGGGGATACGGCCATCACCTCCGCCGGGCTGCCCAGGATCGGCGCCTCGCCGGGGGCCGGGAGCAGGGCGATCCGGTCGGCGTAGTGGATTACGCGCTCCAGGCGGTGTTCGGCCATCAGGACCGTCGTGCCCAGGTCGTGGACCAGGCGTTGGAGGACCGCCAGGACCTCCTCGGCGGCGGCCGGGTCCAGGGCCGAGGTCGGCTCGTCCAGTACCAGGACCCTGGGGTGTGGGGTGAGGACCGAGCCGATCGCCACGCGCTGTTGCTGGCCGCCGGAGAGGGTGGAGATGGGGCGGTCGCGGAGGTCGGCGAGGCCGAGGAGGTCGAGGGTCTCCTCCACGCGGCGGCGCATCACGTCGGGGGCGAGGCCCAACGACTCCATGCCGTAGGCCAGTTCGTCCTCGACGGTGTCGGTCACGAAGTGGGAGAGGGGGTCCTGACCGACCGTGCCCACCACATCCGCGAGTTCGCGCGGCTTGTGGGTGCGGGTGTCCCGGCCGGCCACCGTGACGCGGCCGCGCAGGGTGCCGCCGGTGAAGTGCGGGACGAGGCCGCTCACCGCGCCGAGGACGGTGGACTTGCCCACGCCCGACGGGCCCACGAGCAGGACCAGTTCGCCCTCCGGGACCTCGAAGTCCACGCCCTGGACGGTGGGTTCGGTGGCGCCGTCGTACGTCACGGAGACGTTCTCGAAGCGGATCACGACGGCTCCTTGAGGGCGGGGTCAGGGGTGGGGGCGGGGCTGATGAAGGCCGGGAGCAGGCCCAGGAGGACGGCCGCCGCCGGCCACAGGGGGAGGGCGGGTGCGGTCAGGGGGATCACGGCGGGGTTCAGGGCCGCCGGCTCACGGGTCGCGGCGAGGGTCAGCAGGGCGGCGACCGCCGCGCCGGAACCGGTGATCAGCCAGGCCCGGATGTCCCAGCGGTCCGGACGGTAACGGGTGCGCAGGGTGCGGCGACCGCCCAGGCGGAGGCCTGCCAGGGCGGCGGTGAGTCCGGTGAGCAGGACCGGCAGTCCGTAGGTGGCGCCCGCGGCGGTCAGCAGCCCGTACGTTCCCGCGCAGACGCCGAGGAGGCCGCCGAGGGTGAGCGCGGTGGTCGTACGGCGCACTCGGGGCGGGACGTCGGCGGTACGGCCGTAGCCGCGGGCGTCCATCGCGGCGGCCAGGGCGACCGAGCGCTCCAACGCGCCCTCCAGGACCGGGAGTCCGACCTGCAGGAGGCCGCGGATGCCGCTGTCGGGGCGGCCGCGCAGACGGCGGGCGGCGCGCAGGCGCTGGACGTCGGCGATCAGGTTGGGGGCGTAGGTGAGGGCCACGACCACCGCGACGCCCATCTCGTACAGGGCGCCGGGGAGCGACTTGAGGAGGCGGGCGGGGTTGGCGAGGGAGTTCGCGGCGCCCACGCAGATCAGGAGGGTGGCCAGTCTCAGGCCGTCGTAGAGGGCCTTGGTGAGCGTCTCGGCGGTGACCTTTCCGCCCAGGCGGATGCCTTGTGCCCAGTGGGGGAGAGGGACTTCGGGGAGGGTGACGATCACGTGGGTGCCGGGGAGGGGCGAGCCGAAGGCCACGGCGAAGGCCAGGCGGATGAGGAGGACGGCCAGGGCGAGTTTGACGAAGGCCGTGTAGGAGCGGGCCCAGGGGGCGTTGGGGCGGCAGGTCGTCACCACGTAGGCGGAGGTCGCTATGAGGAGGGTGAGGAGGAGGGGGTTGGTGGTGCGGGTTGCGGCGGTGCCGAGGGCCAGGGCCCAGAGCCACCAGGCGCCTGGGTGCACCGTGCCTTGTCGACCTGCCGTGCGCCGGGGCCGGCGGGTGGGGAGGCTCGCCGGCGCCGGCCGGGTGCCGCTCTCTTCGGGACGGGTGCCGTCCGAGCCGTACGGCTGCCCGCAGCTACGCATGTCGACGACGGCGTGCCTGCCACAGGGCCGCCGCTCCCAGTACTGCCACCACGGCGATCCCGGTCACCAAGCCCAGCGACGGGCCGTCGTTCGAATCGTCCTCCTGAGCGCCGGTCTTCCGCTCGGTCTCCGTCGGCTCCTTCGCCCCCGACACCTGCTCCCCGCACCCCGTCTCCGGATACCCGGCGATCGCGCACAGCAGGGCGTTCGTGTCGTAGCGCAGGGGCTTGGCCACCGCGGCCAGGGCCTCTGCCGTGGTGGCGTCCTCGGCGACGCGGGCGCATGCCGTGCGGCGGGTCGGCGGTGTTTCGCCCGACGGGGCGTCCGCCGCCGTACCGAAGTCGATGACCAACGCCACCCGCTTCTTGCCGTCCTGCGCCGGCGTCCTCGCGCAGACCACCTCGAACACGGCGGTACCCCTCGGGCGGGCCGCGTCCTTGGAGTCCTCGCTCACCGCGAAGCGGAAGCCCTGGACGTCGCCGTCGGAGGGGCGGGCGGTGGAGGGGCCCTGGGTGGCGAAGGTCCAGGTGTCGCCGTCGCGGTCCCAGAAGGACCAGTAGCGGTAGCCGGCCGCGTGGGACGGGGCCGCGACGGTCAGGAGGACCAGCGCTGCCAGGAACGGAGCGACAGCGCGGCGGATCACGGTCGCCGGCCCTTGTTGCGGCCGCTCAGCAGGAAGCCGATGCCGATGCTTGCGACCAGGCCGACGCCGACGATCCACCACACGCTGACGCCGTTGTCGTCGTCCTGCTTCTGCGAGGCCTTCGGTGCCTCGGCCGCTGCCGTCCGCGGCGCCGGGCCCTGCGCGTTGAGCTGCTCGACCAGGTCCGTGCCGCCGAAGTCACGCGGGTCGGTGCCGGTCGCGTGCGCGGCGAAGATCAGCTGGGCGTAGGCGGCGGGACCGCTCTGCTCGGCCCACTTCGCGGAGTTCTGCTCCAGCCAGCGCAAGGGCTTCTGGGCCGCGGCCGGCCCGCCCTGCGCGGCGATCGCGACGACCGCGTCGGCCGTGTTGCCGTAGTCGGGCTGGTCCGCGGCTCCGGGCAGGGCGGACTTCAGGTAGCCCTCCTTCGCGACCGCCTTCGCCAGGTAGGCCGCACCGTTGGCCGCGGCCTGCTGCGGGGTCGGGTAACCGGCGTCGGCGCAGCCCGCGTCCGACTGCTTGCCGGGCTTCACCACGAGACCCTCGCCGAGCGCGCCGAGGACTCCCGCCGCCGTCGCGTCGGCGTTGGCCGCCAGGTCGCCCTTCTTGTCCGGCTGGAAGGCGAAGGCGCCCGCGCCGTCGCCCTCGCAGGGCAAGCCGAGCCGGATCAGGGCGTCGTACGCGGACCGGCCGTCCTTCACGACCTTCTGCGGCTCCTCGCCCGCGGCGGCCAGCGCGCCGACCACGACGGACGTGGAGTTCGTGTCGCTCGCCCCACCCGCCGCATAGCCCCAGCCACCGTCCTTGTTCTGGACGGACTTCAGCCAGGCCACCGCCTTGCCGGTCGCGGCGTCGTGCCCGCCGAGCGCGGCGAGGGCCTGGACGGCGGCGGCCGTGCTGTTGGTGTCGACCGGCGTCTTCGCGTCGCAGGCCGTCGAGGCGTCGGCGCGGAACGGAGCGAATGCCCCGTCGGCGCACTGCTGCCCGGTGAGCCAGTCCACGGCCTTCGCGGCCGGCTTCACGCCCACCGTGTCCTGGGCGAGCAGCGCGAGGGACTGGCGCCAGACGCCGTCGTACGTCGGGTCGGTGGTGCCGTACAGCCCGGCGGGGAGCGCGACGGACGGCGAGGCGGACGGGGAGGAGTCGGCGGCGACTGCGGGCGCGGCGGTGGCCGTGCCGATCACGGTGACGGCGGCCAGGGCCGCGGCGCTGCGGCGGACGTACATGATCGGCGGGTGCCCTTCCCTGAGGGAACCGGGCAGCGCAGGGGAGACCCCCGGCGGCTCGGCTCCGTATACCTCGACGGTGCCGTGCTCCGGCCGGTTGCCGGTGCACGTGAGCCGGTCACGAATCCGTACGGGGCGATCCGGCTTGCCGGCTTCGACGACCGGCTCACGGTTGCGGGTCAGCGCCGGATTTGCACCGGCTTCCCCCTGTACGGGTGTGATGACGACGCCGTCACTCTACCGGCCCGTAGGGAAGCGGCAGAGGGGAGGCTGTGCCAGGCGGTAGGTTCGGGCGCATGGGGATCACGGGGAGCGCCGGACGGCTGCTCGGTTCGGGGCGCGCGTCCGACGTGTACGAGATCGACGAGGCCTGGGTGCTGCGCCGAGACCGGGAGGGCTACGCCGACGGACTCGCTGAGGCCGCCCTGATGGAGCGGCTGCGCGCGCACGGCTACCCGGTGCCGAGGGTCCGGCTCGCCGACTCCACGCGGTCCGAGCTGGTCATGGAACGGCTGTACGGGCCGACGATGGTGGAGGCCTTCGTCGCGGGACGGATCGACGCGTGCGAGAGCGGGGACATCCTGGCCCGTCTCCTGCGACAACTGCACGCCCTCCCCGGACGCGTGGTCCACCTGGACCTCCACCCGGAGAACGTGATGCTCACTCCCGACGGCCCCTACGTCATCGACTGGGCCAACGCGGAGGAGGGAGATCCCGGCCTGGACTGGGGCATGTCCGCGATGATCCTCGCGCAGGTGGCCATGGCCGACGAACAGTTCGCCGCACCCGTCCGCACCATGCTCACCACCCTCCTCGCCGACCCTTCCGACCTCACCGCGGACGGCCTGACGGAGGCCCGGCGCCGGCGCGCCGCCAACCCGACGATGACTGCGCGGGAGGTCGAAGTGCTCGGCGAGGCGGAGGAGTTGGTCCGGTCGTTCATGGGCTAGGCGCAATGCCGTTGCAATAGCTCGTGGGCGTACGCTGCTGTGCAGTGCTCCCGGGGGTGGTGCGGGTGTCTGCAGACGTCGGTGAGTTATCGGGCTTGGGGCTGCTGACCTGGGTGTATCCGTCCGGGTTGGTGGATCGTGTGGTGGCCGCGTGCGGTCGTGCGGAGCAGCGCAGACGCCTGCTGCCGGCCCGGCTGGTGGTGTACTTCGTGCTCGGGCTGGCCCTGTTCTCCCCGGCGCCGTATCTGGAAGTGATGCGGCATCTGGTCGAGGGCCTGCGGGGCCGGGGACTGCTGGGCGAGTGGCACATCCCGGCGAAGTCGTCACTGTTTCGGGCCCGCCAGCGGCTGGGTCCGGAGCCGCTGCGGGTGCTGTTCGCCACGACCGCAAAGCCGATCGGCACCCAGGCCACCCCGGGCTGCTTTTGGCGCGGGCTGCGCCTGCTGGCGGTGGACGCCACCTGCTGGGACGTCGCCGACGGCGCGGCCAACGAGGCCGCCTTTGGCCGCCCCGGAAACAGCCGCGGCCACGACAAGTCCTCCTTTCCCCAGGTGCGGATGGCCTGTCTGATCGAGGTGGGCACCCACCTGGTCCTGGACGCCGAGCTGGCCGGTTGCCGCACCGGCGAAGTCACCCTGGTCGGCCGCCTGCCCCGCTCCTGCGGACCGGGCCAACTCGTCCTGGCCGACCGGGAGTTCCTCGGCGTGCCGCTGTGGCGGGCCTTCACCGCCAGCGGCGCCGACCTGCTGTGGCGGGTGCCCGCCAACCGCATCCTGCCCCTGGAGCGGCAGTTGCGGGACGGCTCCTGGATCTCCCGCATCCACGCTCAGACCGATCGCACTCACACCGATCCGGTCGCGGTGCGGGTGGTGGCCTACCAGCTGCACGGCACTGGCCGTGAGGGTGAGGACTACCGGCTGGTGACCAGCCTGCTCGATGCCCGTCGCTATCCCGCCCGCCAGCTGGCCGCGCTCTACCAAGAGCGCTGGGAGGCGGAAGCCGTCTTCGCCGAGCTCAAGACTCATCAACGCGGCGCCCGCGTCGTGCTCAGCAGCAAAACCCCCGACGGCGTCCTGCAGCAGATCTGGGCACACCTGCTGGTCCACCACGCGCTGCGCGAGCTGATGGTCAGAACCGCCGCCACCCGGGGCCTGGATGCCGACCGGGTCTCCTTCACCGAGACCCTGCGCTCCGCCCGGCGCAGCGTGACCGTCACGCCGGGCAGCTTTTCCCCCTGACCTGCTGGTCAGGGCCCTCGTCGTGCTCCAGCACGACCTGCTCGAACGCCTCCTGCCGCACAGACGCCTGCGCAGCCAGCCCCGCGTCGTCAAACGCAAGATGTCCAACTACCGGCTCAAACGGGCCGAACACCACACCTGGCCCCAGCCCACCCGCACTGGCACCCGAGCAGTCCGCGTCCAACGACCCCAACCTGCGAACGCGTAAAGCAACAGCATTGGGGCTAGGCGGACGCGGGGTCGGCCCGCCGAAGGCCAGATGGAGGACCCGGGCGGACAGCAGCCACACGCCGTCCGGCGACCTGCGGAACGTGTCCTGGATGGGGGTCCCCCGCTCGAGCGAAGCCGAGAGTGGGGGAGGCCCACCTGGACCGGAGGACCCGGCGGGATCAGGTCGCCCTGGTGGCCGTCGACGCGGTACGTCGTGAAGTACGAGGTCGCCGTCGCGGTGTCGGGGGACGTCACCGTGACGAGGATGTCGGACATCACGCGGCGCGAGAGACGGTCGGCGGGGCGGGATCCGAAGTACACGCGCAGCGCGTCCCGCCCCTGTGCGAGCCGCTCGCCCGCCGGCCACTCCCAGGTGCTGTCCTCGGTGAACAGCTCGGCGACGGAGGACGGTTCGCCAGATCGAGGCGGTGGACGAAGCCGACGACGATGCGTTCGCAGGCGCGTTCGGCGAGAAGGCGCTCAAAACACTCCATGGTCATCCATTAAACGGGGGACCTGGTGGTGGCTGCGGGCGGCGGAGACACCGCCGCATAAGCCACCGGCTCACTCCCCGCCACCGCCTCCGCCCGCCCCAGCTTCACCAGCCGCCGCAGATGGGCCTCCGCCTCCGCGATGGCGATGTTCCTCGATCCGTACGGGATCTGCTCCCAGGGCCGGTTCCACTCCATGCGCTCGGCCAGCTGCCAGGGCGTGAGGGGCTCGGACAGCAACGCCAGTAGTCCGGTGAGGCGTTCCTCGTGGTGGGCCAGCAACTCCCGTACCCGGGCGGGTGCGTCGGTGAACGTGTGCTGGTGGGCCGGGAGGATCTCGGCGGGGGCGAGGCGGCCGACGCGTTCGAGGGAGGCGAGGTAGTCGCCGAGGGGGTCGGTGACGGTCGTGTCGTCGGGGTCTTCGTAGAGGCCGATGTGCGGGGTGATCTCGGGGAGCAGGTGGTCGCCGGAGAACAGGCGGCCGTGGCCGGGTAGTTGGGCGGGGTGCTCCTCCTCCAGGTGCAGGCAGACGTGGCCAGGGGTGTGGCCCGGCGTCCAGATCGCGCGCAGTCGGCGGCCGGGGAGGTCGAGGAGTTCGCCGGGGACGATCTCGCGGTCCGGCAGGGCGGGGGAGAAGCCGGGCAGGGTGCTCCGGCGGCGGGCGGAGCGCAGGGGGGACACATGGGCGTCGGGGGCGCCGGCCGCGGTGAGCTTGTCCGCCATGTAGGAGAACCAGCGCTCGGGGTGGGTCGCGCGGGTGCGCCGTACGATCGCCGCGTCCGCCGCGTGCATCGCGATCCAGGCGCCGGAGGCCTCGCGCACCTTGCCGGACAGGCCGTGGTGGTCGGGGTGGTGGTGGGTGATCACCACGCCGTGGATCTCGGCGGGCGCGGTGCCGCACGCCGTCAGGCCCTCGGCCAGGGTGTCCCAGGACGCCGGGTCGTCCCAGCCGGTGTCGATCAGCACCGGGCCGCGGTCGGTGTCGACGACGTACACGAGGGTATGGCCGAGCGGGTTGTCCGGGATGGGGACCTGGATGGACCGGACGCCGCCGCCGTGGTCGTACACCTGCGTCATGGGCTCCCCAATCGCCGCGACACGCCTCCGGCCGACCGGTTCACTATAACTAGAACGAGTTTCGATGGGAGCCTGAGTCATCCAGGCTTGGCGTTCCGCATCCGGCCCGGTGTCCAGAACTCCCTGATCTCCTCGGGGCTCTTCGTCTCCCGTTGGACGGACACCCCGTTGCCGTGTGCGACGTCGTCCCAGCTCGATCAGCGTAGGCGCCATTGATGTGCGATCCGTGGACTCCTCGTAGTAGAACTGGTATCAGTTCCTGAAACAGCGTCAGAAATCAAGGAACCCGCTCCAGCTCCGCAGGAGGCGTCGGCCATGACCGAGCTCGTGGAACACGGACAGCTGTTCATCGGCGGGGAGTTGACCGACCCCGTGGGCAAGGACGTCATCGAGGTGATCTCACCGCACACCGAGGAGGTCATCGGACGCGTGCCGCACGCCTCGCCGGCCGACGTCGACCGGGCGGTCGCGGTGGCGCGGAAGGCGTTCGACGAGGGGCCCTGGCCGCGGATGAGCCTCGACGAGCGGATCGAGGTCGTCACCCGCATCAAGGACGGGATCGCCGTACGGCACGAGGAGATCGCCCGCGTGATCTCCTCCGAGAACGGCTCCCCGTACTCCTGGAGCGTCCTCGCGCAGGCGCTCGGCGCGATGATGGTGTGGGACGCGGCGATCACGGTCGCACGGAACTTCACGTACGAGGAGCGGCGCGACGGCGTGCTCGGCAGGATCCTCGTGCGGCGCGAGCCCGTCGGGGTCGTCGCGGCCGTCGTCCCCTGGAACGTCCCGCAGTTCGTCGCCGCCGCCAAGCTCGCGCCCGCGCTGCTCACCGGGTGCACGGTGGTGCTCAAGCCGTCGCCGGAGTCGCCGCTGGACGCCTACCTGCTCGCCGAGATCGCGAAGGACGCCGGACTGCCGGAGGGCGTGCTGTCGATCCTCCCGGCGGACCGCGAGGTCAGCGAGTACCTCGTCGGGCACCCGGGGATCGACAAGGTCTCCTTCACCGGCTCGGTGGCGGCGGGCAAGCGCGTCATGGAGGTCGCGGCCCGCAACCTCACCCGCGTGACGCTGGAGTTGGGCGGCAAGTCGGCGGCCGTCGTCCTGCCGGACGCGGACGTCGCGGCGACCGTCGCCGGTGTCGTCCCGGCGGCCTGGATGAACAACGGCCAGGCCTGCGTGGCCCAGACCCGGATCCTGCTGCCGCGCTCCCGCTACGACGAGTTCGCCGAGGCCTTCGCCGCGGCGGCCGGCGCGCTGGTGGTCGGCGACCCGCTGGACCCGGCGACCCAGGTGGGCCCGCTGGTGGCGCAGCGGCAGCAGCGCAGGAACCTCGACTACATCCGGATCGGGCAGGAAGAGGGTGCCAAGATCCTTACGGGCGGCGGGCGTCCGGCGGGTCTGGAGAGGGGCTGGTACGTCGAGCCGACCCTCTTCGGTGACGTCGACAACTCCATGCGGATCGCACGCGAGGAGATCTTCGGCCCGGTGATCTGCCTGCTCCCGTACGGCGACGAGTCCGAGGCCGTGAAGATCGCGAACGACTCCGACTACGGCCTCAGCGGCAGCGTCTGGACGGCCGACACCGCGCACGGCATCGAGGTCGCCCGCCAGGTCCGCACCGGCACCTACTCGGTGAACACCTTCAGCCTGGACATGCTGGGTCCGTTCGGCGGCTACAAGAACTCGGGCCTGGGGCGGGAGTTCGGCCCCGAGGGTTACGGCGAGTATCTGGAGCACAAGATGATCCACCTCCCGGCGGGCTGGGAGGCGTAAGGGATGGGCGACCGCTGGCACGTCGAGGTCGACCGGTCGGTGTGCATCGGCTCGGCCCAGTGCGTCCACCACGCTCCCGACGGTTTCCGCCTCGACACCGGCCGCCAGTCCCATCCCGCCGACCCGGAGACCGACGCGAACGAGCAGCTCCTGGCCGCGGCGGAGAGCTGCCCGGTGGAGGCGATCGTGATCACGATGCTGGAGAGCGGGGAGCCGGTGTTTCCACCCGAGGAATAATGCCAGAAATGTCCCCTTCAGGGGGTTCGTTTTCGGGCGGATGTCCTATTATGGAGGTAGGCCTACGGGACGAGTGAGGGAGCCCGAACCGGAGTAGCCGACTCTGGCGGGAAGCAAAGGCTTCCGCTGGGGCCGACATCGACGGTCCGGGCTGAGAGGCCGGAAGGCAGCAGTCAGGCCGGAAGGCGACCCCCAATACCTGATCCGGGTAATACCGGCGCAGGGAACCCGTCTCGTAGGTCATTCATGTGTCCGCGGGCGCCGTGAGGTCGATCAGTCGGCACACCGTCTCGATGTCGATCTTCACCTGGGCGATGGAGGCACGCCCCGACAGCCAGGTGATCAGGGCCGAGTGCCAGGTGTGCTCGATGACGCGGACGGCGGAGAGCTGCTCGGGGGTGGGGTTCTCCAGACCCATCGCGTCCAGGATGATCAACGTCGTCTGCCGGGAGACCTGGTCGACCTCGGGGGAGACGCTGCGGTCGGCGAAGGTCAGGGCGCGCACCATGGCATCGGCCAGGTGGGGCTCGCGCTGCAGGGCGCGGAACGCGCGCATCAGGGTCTCCGCCACGCGCTCCGCCGCCGTCTCACCCTGCGGCGGCTTCTTCCGCAACGTGCCGTGCATGTGCTCCAGCTGGTCCTGCATCGTGGCGACCAGCAGATGCACCTTGGACGGGAAGTAGCGGTACAGCGTGCCCAGCGCCACCTGCGAGGACTCCGCGACCTCCCGCATCTGCACGGCGTCGAACCCACCCCGGCTGGCGAGCTGCGCGCTGGCGTGCAGGATGCGCCGGCGCCGGGCCTCCTGCCGCTCGGTGAGGGGCGGTGAGGAGGGGCTCGCGCTACTGGCTTCCGCAGGCATGGATCCCGTTCCGTGACAGTCGGTGAGGGTGAGTGACCGGACAGAGCATGCCAGGGTGTCGGTCGTGGCGTGAATCACCTGATCCATCGCTCACAGCGGCGCTACCTGCCGGTAGATTCAGAGCTCTTGAACGATCAAGTCTGAAACTTGTTCTAGATTAGCGTCCCGTCGTAATCTCGCGGGACAGCAGAGCGAGAAGGGGGTCCGGAGTGACCGCTGAGGCCAGGGAGGCCGGGTCCCCCAAGGACCCTGCCGCCGACGGGCAGCGACCGCTCGACATCGCCCTCCTCACCTATAAAGGGAACCCGTTCTGCGGCGGCCAGGGCGTCTACGTACGGCACCTCTCCCGCGAGCTGGCCCGCCTCGGCCACCGCGTCGAGGTCATCGGCTCCCAGCCGTACCCCGTCCTCGACGAGGGCGACGACTACGCCGACCGCCTCACCCTCACCGAGCTCCCCAGCCTCGACCTCTACCGCCAGCCCGACCCCTTCCGCACCCCGAAGCGCGACGAGTACCGCGACTGGATCGACGCGCTGGAAGTCGGAACCATGTGGACCGGCGGCTTCCCCGAACCGCTGACGTTCTCACTGCGCGCCCGCCGCCATCTGCGCGCCCGGCGCGGCGAGTTCGACGTCGTGCACGACAACCAGACGCTGGGCTACGGCCTGCTGGGCGACGTCGGCGCCCCCCTCGTCACCACCATCCACCACCCCATCACCGTGGACCGCCAGTTGGAGCTGGACGCGGCGGAGGGCTGGCAGCGACGGATGTCGGTACGGCGCTGGTACGCCTTCACACGCATGCAGAAGCGCGTGGCGCGCCGCCTGCCGTCCCTCCTCACCGTCTCCGGCACGTCCCGCGACGAGATCGTCGACCATCTCGGCGTACGCCAGGACCGCATCCACGTCGTGCACATCGGCGCGGACACGGACCTTTTCTCGCCGGATCCGTCGGTACGGCGGATCCCCGGCCGGATCGTGACGACGTCAAGCGCCGACGTCCCGCTCAAGGGCCTGGTCTTCCTCGTCGAGGCACTCGCCAAGGTCCGTACCGAGCACCCCGACGCCCATCTCGTGGTCGTCGGCAAGCGGCCCGAGGAGGGCCCGGTCGCCCAGGCCATGGAACGGTACGGCCTCGAAGGCGCCGTCGAGTTCGTCAAGGGCATCTCCGACGCGGAGCTCGTCGACCTGGTGCGCTCGGCGCAGGTGGCGTGCGTGCCGTCGCTGTACGAGGGCTTCTCCCTGCCGGCCGCCGAGGCCATGGCCACGGGAACGCCGCTGGTCGCCACGACCGGCGGGGCGATCCCGGAGGTGGCGGGGCGGGACGGCGAGACGTGCCTGGCGGTGCCGCCGGGCGACGCGGGGGCGCTGGCCGCTGGGCTGAGCCGGCTGCTGGGGGACGAGGAACTGCGCGTGCGGCTGGGTCACGCCGGGCGTGAGCGCGTGCTGGAGCACTTCACCTGGGCGCGGGCCGCCGAGGGAACGGTGGCCCGCTACCGCGAGGCGATAGCCCGCTCCGCGGGCGGGGGGCCACGCCGCTCCGCAGCGGCGGCGACGAGCCGCTCCGCGACCCCGGCTCCCGGCCGCTCCGCGGCCGCGACGGATGCCGCACCGGCGAGGGTGACCGAGCCCGCCGAGCCGGCGCGCGCCACCGACGCCGCCGGCGTCACCGAGGCCGCCCGCGTGACCGAGGCCGCCCAATGACCGCCGTACACACGCCCGGTGCCCCCCGCCCCGCCCATCGTTCCGACCGCGAAAGCAGGCCCACGTGCTGACCGTCGACTTCTCCCGGTTCCCGCTCGCCCCGGGCGACCGCGTCCTGGACCTCGGCTGCGGTGCCGGCCGGCACGCGTTCGAGTGCTACCGGCGCGGCGCCCAGGTCGTGGCGCTGGACCAGAACGGTGAGGAGATCCGCGAGGTCGCGAAGTGGTTCGCGGCGATGAAGGAGGCGGGGGAGGCGCCGGAGGGGGCCACCGCCACCGCCATGGAGGGCGACGCCCTCGCGCTGCCCTTCCCCGACGAGTCCTTCGACGTCGTGATCATCTCCGAGGTCATGGAGCACATCCCGGACGACAAGGGCGTCCTCGCCGAGATGGTGCGGGTGCTCAGGCCCGGCGGCCGTATCGCCATCACCGTCCCGCGCTACGGCCCCGAGAAGGTCTGCTGGGCGTTGTCCGACGAGTACCACGAGGTCGAGGGCGGCCACATCCGCATCTACAAGGCGGACGAGCTGCTCGCCAAGATCCGCGAGGCCGGCCTCAAGCCCTACGGCACCCACCACGCCCACGCCCTGCACTCGCCCTACTGGTGGCTGAAGTGCGCGTTCGGCGTCGACAACGACAAGGCGCTGCCGGTGCGGGCGTACCACAAGCTGCTGGTCTGGGACATCATGAAGAAACCGCTGGCCACCCGGGTCGCCGAACAGGCGCTGAACCCGCTGATCGGCAAGAGCTTCGTGGCGTACGCGACCAAGCCCCACCTGCCGGCGGTGGACGCCCGGTGACCACCCCCCGGACAGAACACCTCGTCCTGCCCGGGGTCCTCACCGCAGGGCAGGCCGCCGCGACCGTGGCGGGGATCCTCGCGGTACAGCGGGAGGACGGGGCGATCCCGTGGTTCCGCGGGCACCACCTCGACCCGTGGGACCACGTAGAGGCCGCGATGGCGCTGGACGCCGCCGGTGAGCACACGGCCGCCGAGCGGGCGTACACCTGGCTGGCGACGCACCAGAACGAGGACGGCTCCTGGTACGCCGCCTACCAGGACGGCGCCTTCGACGACGTCACCGACACCGGGCGCGAGACCAACTTCGTCGCCTACATAGCCGTAGGCGTCTGGCACCACTATCTCTCCACCGGCGACGACACGTTCCTGGACCGCATGTGGCCGTCCGTCTACGCCGCGATCGAGTTCGTCCTCCAGCTCCAGCAGCCGGGCGGGCAGATCGGCTGGCGGCGCGACGACGACGGGACGGCGACGGCGGACGCCCTGCTGACCGGTTCCTCCTCGATCCACCATGCGCTGCGGTGCGCGCTGGCCATCGCCGAGCAGCGGGAAGAGCCGCAGCCGGACTGGGAGTTGGCGGCGGGCGCACTGCGGCACGCGATCCGCCGGCACCCGGAGCGGTTCCTGGACAAGGACCGGTACTCGATGGACTGGTACTACCCGGTGCTGGGCGGTGCGTTGACCGGAGCCGAGGCCAAGTCCCGGATGGAGGACGGCTGGGAGCGTTTCGTCGTTCCCGGGCTCGGCGTGCGGTGTGTCGTGCCCAACCCGTGGGTCACGGGCGGCGAGTCGGCCGAACTCGCCCTCGCGCTCTGGGCGATGGGGGAGTCGGACCGGGCACTGGAGATCCTGCAGTCCATCCAGCATCTGCGGGATCCGCAGAGCGGCCTGTACTGGACGGGCTATGTCTTCGACGACGACGCGATCTGGCCGCAGGAGCTGACGACTTGGACGGCGGGGTCGCTGTTGCTCGCCGTCGCGGCGCTGGGCGGGCACGAGGCGACATGCGCGGTGTTCGGCGGGGACCGGCTGCCGTTGGGGCTGGACCCGGACTGCTGCGCCTGACAGCGAGCGCGTTTCAGTGGCGGTGGACTCGATTGGCTATCGCGTGCCCGATGAACAGGTAGACCACCGCCGCCAGGCCGTAGCCCGCCACGACCCTCGCCCACTCCTCGTCGAACGTGAACAGGTCGTGTGACCAGCCCGCCAGCCAACGCGCCGCGTCATGCACGAACTGGACGAAGTCGTTGGCGCGGTTGGCGTCCAGCAGATACATCAGGATCCACAGGCCCAGGATGACGGCCATGACGTCGGCGACGATCGCGATGACCGTGCCGGCCTGGTTGGCACCGTTGCGATATCGAGGGGACATGCCCCTTCGGGTAGCCCTTGATGTCTGGATGAAACCCGGAGGCGGACTACGCGTTCAGCTCCGCCAGCACCCGCAGAGACTCCCGATCCGGCACCAGTGCCAGCAGATCGGTCACCGGCCCCTTCCGCCACAACTCCAGCCGCTCCGCGATGCGTTCACGCGGCCCGACCAGGGAGATCTCGTCGGCGAAGGCGTCGGGCACGGCGAGTACGGCCTCCTCCCGGCGCCCGTCAAGGAAGAGCCGCTGAATCCGCCTGGCCTCGTCCTCGTACCCCATGCGCGCCATGAGGTCGGCGTGGAAGTTGCGGGCCGCGTGGCCCATGCCGCCGATGTAGAAGCCGAGCATGGCCTTGACGGGCAGGAGGCCGTCGGAGACGTCGTCACATACCTTCACCCGCGCCATCGGAGCGACGAGGAATCCCTGTGGAAGGTCGCGTACGGCGTCCCCGTACACCTCGGGCCTACTCGGCGACCAGTACAACGGCAGCCAGCCGTCGGCGATGCGGGTGGTCTGAGCGACGTTCTTGGGGCCCTCGGCACCGAGAAGGATCGGCAGGTCCGGGCGGAGGGGGTGGGTGATCGGTTTGAGCGCCTTGCCGACACCGGTGGCGTCCGGGCCGCGGTACGGGTGGGAGTGGAAACGCCCGTCGAGCTCAACCGGAGCCTCGCGACGCAGGACTTGCCGTACGACATCGACGTACTCCCTCGTAGCGGTGAGCGGCGACGCCGGGAACGGCCGCCCGTACCACCCCTCCACCACCTGCGGCCCCGACAGCCCCAGCCCGAGCATCATGCGGCCACCGGAGAGGTGGTCGAGGGTGAGGGCGTGCATGGCGGTCGTGGTCGGTGAGCGGGCCGCCATCTGGGCAACGGCCGTACCCAGCTTGATCCTTGAGGTCTGTGCGGCGATCCAGGTGAGCGGGGCGAACGCGTCGGACCCCCAGGACTCGGCGGTCCATACGGAGTCGTAGCCGAGCCGCTCGGCCTCCTGGGCGAGGGGGACGTGGTCGGGGGAGGGGCCGCGACCCCAGTAACCGAGAGCGAGCCCGAGCCGCATGCCTGCCTCCTCCTGACGGTATGTCAGCTGGGAGGGCGACTGTACGACAACGGCCCCTCACCGGGAAGGGTGAGGGGCCGTAGAGCGGGGTTCGCGGGCTCAGCCGCGCTGGATCCCCGAGGTGTCCTGCAGCACACCACGGCGGCCGTCCTGCGTCTGGGCCACCAGGGCCGGGCCGCGCTGCTCGACGGCCAGGTACCAGGTGCCCGGCGCGAGTTCGGCGATCGGCGTGGGCGAGCCGTCCTCCGCGAACAGCGGACGCGGCACGGGCACGGCGAACCAGAACGGAGAGAAGTCCGCGGCGGGCGCCTGCGGCGTCTGCGGCTGCTGGGGCTGCCCACCGAAGGGCTGCCCGGGCTGCGGCTGACCCCCGTAGGGCTGCTGCGGCTGCTGGGCACCCGGGTAGCCGTAACCGCCCTGCGGCTGACCGCCGTAGGGCTGGGGGGCGGCGGGGCGGGGGGCCGGGATGAGGGCGGCCTGGAGGGCGGGGACGAGGGGGGTGGCGATGGCGGCGCCGGCCATGACCAGGGTGGCGATGAGGGCGAGGATCAGGCCGATGCCGGGGCTGACCCCGATATCCGTGCCGCCGTTGTCGGCTCCGCCCATCACGTCGAAGATGTTGCCCAGCGCGCTCCACGCAGCGAAGACCGCGAAGGCGGCGCCGAACTGCCCCAGGTCCAGGCCGGCAACCTTGGGCACCTGCGGCAGGCCCCGGGACACGATGACGAGTGCGCCGCCGATGATCCCGGCCAGGACGACGCTCATCAGGACCGGCCCACTTCCCCAGAGATTCGGGAGGTCGGCGCTGTCGGAAGCCCCGTCGATCGAGTAGAGATCGAGGAACGACGCGATCAACAGCAACACCGCTGCTCCGATCACCACGCCGTCGCCTCGAGTGAGGGAGCGGATATTCACTTCAGGAGGTCCTTCGTCAGTCGTCTCGTCATCGGCATCGCTGGAGGCGTCGCTGTCACCATGTCGCCGTAAGGCCCCGGTGTGAAGCGCAGGGGTGGCCCCTCATCGTAGGGACGACCCTATCTTCCGACCGGCGAGAGTGTCCGCCGGTATCAGCCCGGTGATCACTACCCGCGCAGGAAACTCACGATTCCCTCAGAGATCCCCCGCGCTGCCTTCTGTCGCCACGCACCGCTGGTGAGCAACGCCGCGTCCTTGTTATCGCGCATGTTGCCGCACTCGATGAACACCTTGGGAACCGTTGACAGATTGAGACCGCCGAGGTCCTTACGTGTGACGAGACCCGTGCCGCCGCCGACGTAGTTGGAGGGCGCGCTGCCCGTGACGCGGACGAAGGAGCCCGCGATGCGTTCGCCGAGTTCGCGGGAGGGGGTGACGATCGGGCCGGTGTCGGCGGCGCCCTCGGACACCTTGGCCGGGAGGATGACGTGGAAGCCGCGTTGGTCGGCGCCCGCGCCGTCCGCGTGGATGGAGACGACGGCGTCGGCGTGTGCCTTGTTGCCGATGCGGGCCCGTTCGTCCACGCAGGGGCCCCAGGGCCGGTCGCCGTCCTGGGTGAACTTCACCGTGGCGCCCTGCTTCTGCAGCAGGGTGCGCAGACGGTGGGCGACGTCGAGGGTGAACTCGGCTTCCGTGTAGCCGTCGTTGGTGGATGTACCCGTCGTGTCGCACTCCTTCCAGTTCGTGCCGATGTTCACCTTGCGGTTGATCTCGGCCGTGTGCTGGAAGTTGTTCGGGTTGTGGCCCGGGTCGATGACGACGACCTTGCCCTGGAGGGGGCCGGAGGCGGCCGTGGAGTCGGCGGTGGAGTCGGTGGTCGGCGTCGGGCCCGGCGGCTTGTCGTCGCTCGTGCCGGAGATCTCCGGAGTCGTGCCCGACGGCCGTACGGCCGCGTTGCCCGCTCCGCCCGTGTTGCCGGAGTCACCCATCGCCTCGTACATCACCCACCCGAGCAGCGCCCCCGGCACGAGGGCGGCGGCCACGACGGTCAGGGCGCGGCGGCGGGGGCGGCGGGGCTGGGGTGGATCGAAGTCCGGTCCTACGTACGACACGCCTGCCACCTTACGGGCCGACCACGCGCTCCGCGGGGAAGGCACGGTCGAGCGCCGCCGACCGTGGGATCAGACCCCTGTCCCCGTCCGCTTCAGTACCCGCAACGACTCGGTCACCGACACCTCCGTGAACGCCCCGGACTCCAGTGCCCGCAGATAGATCCGGTACGGGGCCTGGCCGGTGAACTCGTCCTTCGGGTCCGGGAACACGTCGTGGATGACGAGCAGCCCGCCGTCGGCGACATGCGGGGCCCACCCCTCGTAGTCGGCGTTCGCGTGCTCGTCGGTGTGGCCGCCGTCGATGAAGACGAGGCCGAGGGGGCCGCCCCAGACCTTCGCCACCTGCGGGGAGCGGCCGACGAGGGCGACGACGTGCTCCTCCAGACCGGCGCGGTGCAGCGTGCGGCGGAACGTGGGCAGCGTGTCCATCAGGCCGATCTCGGGGTCGACCGTCTCCGGGTCGTGGTACTCCCACCCCGGCTGCTGCTCCTCGCTGCCCCGGTGGTGGTCGACCGTGAGGGCCGTCACCCCGGCCTCGCGAGCGGCGTCGGCGAGCAGGATCGTGGAGCGGCCGCAGTAGGTGCCGACCTCCAGGAGCGGCAGGCCGAGCCGCCCGGCCTCGACGGCGGCCGCGTACAGAGCGAGCCCCTCGTGCATCGGCATGAAGCCCTTGGCGGCCTCGAAGGCGGCGAGAATCTCGGGCTTGGGCGCCGGGGCCATGAGGGTCCTCTCGGTCGTACGGGTGTTTGGGCGCCCATGGTGCACCACGCCCCCCGTCATGTGTGCGACGGGGGGTGTGACCTGCCGGGTCTCACACGGTGACCGTCTCTTACGCGGTGACCGTCTCTCCCGGCAGCGACAGGTCCAGGTCGACCGGGCTGTCATCGCCGGTGTGCGTCGCCGACGAGGCGAGCGGGGCGTGGCCGTCGGCCCGGGCGGCCAGGACGTAGGCGCCCTGGGCGGGGACCGAGAGGGCGTAGGTGCCGTCCTCGGCGGAGAGGGTCGCGCCCGCCTGGCGGCCCCGGCGGTCGATGAGCGTCACCCTGGCGCGGGCCACCGGCGTGCCCTCGGCGTCCAGGACGCGGCCGCGGAAGCCGCGCAATGCCTCCTCGGCGCGCTCCAGGTTGGCGTCCTCCTCGCTGCTGGCGCGCAGCTGCGGGTGGGCGGCGGCCGGACGCTGCCTCGGCAGGAACAGGGCCATCAGCAGGCCGATGGCCACCGCGGCGGTCGCGATCAGGAACGAGACGCGGAAGCCGTGCATGGTCGGGATCTCGACGCCGCCCACCGTGTTCGCGGTGTTGGCCAGCACCATGCCGATGACGGCGCTGGAGACCGACGTACCGATGGAACGCATCAGCGTGTTGAGGCCGTTCGCCGCGCCCGTCTCGGAGGCCGGGACCGCGCCGACGATCAGCGCGGGGAGGGAGGAGTAGGCCAGGCCGATGCCGGCGCCCAGGACGACCGCGATGACGAGGCTCTGCCAGGGGGCGCTCATCAGGCCGAGGCCGGCGCCGTAGCCGATCGCGATGATCAGCATGCCGAGGATGAGGGTGACTTTCGGGCCGTACTTCGCCGAGAGGCGGGCGTAGACGGGTGCCGTGAACATCATCGTCAGGCCCAGCGGGGCGACGAGCAGACCGGCGACGACCATCGACTGGCCGAGGCCGTAGCCGGTCGCCTTCGGGAGCTGGAGCAGCTGGGGGAGGACGAGGGAGACGACGTAGAAGCTGACGCCGACCATGATCGACGCGAGGTTGGTGAAGAGGACGGCGGGGCGGGCCGTGGTGCGCAGGTCGACCAGGGGTGCCTTGGTGCGCAGCTCGTAGACGCCCCACAGGAGGAGTACGGCTGCGGAGGCCGCGAACATGCCGAGGGTGGTGCCGGAGGTCCAGCCCCAGTCGCTGCCCTTGGTGATCGGCAGGAGGAAGAGGACCAGGCCGGCGGAGAGGCCGAGCGCGCCGAGCACGTCGAAGGAGCCTTCGGCGCGGACCTTGGACTCCGGTACGACGAGGAGGGTGAGGACGATGGACAGGGCGCCGAGGCCGGCGGCTCCGTAGAAGAGGGCGTGCCAGTCGGCGTGCTGGGCGACCAGGGCCGCGGCGGGCAGCGCGAGTCCGCCGCCGACGCCGATCGAGGAGCTCATCAGGGCCATCGCCGAGCCGAGTCGCTCGCGGGGCAGCATGTCGCGCATCAGGCCGATGCCGAGGGGGATCGCGCCCATCGCGAAGCCCTGGAGGGTACGGCCGACGATCATGGGGAGGAGGGTGCTGGTGAACGCGCTGATCAGCGCGCCGACCACCATCACCGACAGGCTGGCTATCAGCATGCGCCGTTTGCCGTAGAGGTCGCCCAGACGGCCCATGATCGGGGTGGCGACGGCGCCCGAGAGGAGGGTCGAGGTCAGGACCCAGGTGGCGTTGCTGGGCGCGGTGCTCAGCAGCTGCGGCAGGTCCTTGATGACCGGGACGAGCAGGGTCTGCATCACCGCGACAACGATGCCCGCGAAGGCGAGGACCGGGACGAGGGCGCCGGAGGTCGCTCTGCTGGTGGGCTGGTCGTTGGTCGTTTGTGTCATGTGGGGGATCAACCCGGTGTGCCTGGGCAACTATTCCGATGCTTTGGCCAGCTAACGATTTCTTGACCTTCTCTTGGATGAACGGGCTCATGGCGCGAGGGGGCGCCGGTCCTAGACCGAATTCCCGATGCCAGGAGCGTCGGTCGTTGAGAGCATGACACTCATGCTCGAAGCCGCCGATGTCACCCGCGCCCCTCGCCGTACCAACCCGCCCACCTGGCTGGTGCTCGCCCTCGCGTGCGCCGGACAGTTCCTGGTCGTGCTCGACGTGTCCGTCGTGAACGTCGCGCTGCCGTCGATGCGGGCCGACCTGGGGCTGAGCGCGCCGGGACTGCAGTGGGTGGTGAACGCGTACGCCATCGCCTTCGCGGGCTTCATGCTGCTCGGCGGGCGGGCCGGGGATCTGTACGGCCGTAAGCGGATGTTCCTCGTCGGGCTGGGCCTGTTCACCCTGGCCTCGCTGGCCGGCGGGCTGGCCCAGCAGGAGTGGCAGCTGCTGGTCGCGCGGGCCGTGCAGGGGCTGGGCGCGGCGGTGCTGGCGCCCTCGACGCTGACCATCCTGACGGCGGCGGTGCCGGAGGGGGCGGCTCGGGCGCGGGCGATCGGGACGTGGACCGCCGTCGGTGCGGGGGGTGGCGCCGCGGGCGGGCTCGTCGGCGGGGTGCTGGTGGATGTGCTGTCGTGGCGCTGGGTGCTGCTGATCAACGTGCCGATCGGGGCGGTGGTGCTGGCCGGGGCGGTGCGGTGGCTCGCGGAGAGCCGGGCCGGGGACCGGCGGCGACTGGACCTGCCGGGTGCGGTGCTGGTGACGGCCGGGCTGGCGACCTTGGCGTACGGCATCTCGCAGACGGAGGCCTCGGGCTGGATGGCGGCCGCCACGGTCGTACCGCTGCTCGCCGGCCCCGCTCTGCTCGGCGTCTTCCTCGTCGTGGAGTCACGTACGGCGGCTCCGCTGATGCCGCTCGGGCTGCTGCGACTGCGGGCCGTGGCGTCGGCGAACGTGGCCATGTTCCTGTCCGGGTCGGCGATGTTCTGCATGTGGTTCTTCATGACGCTGTACGCCCAGAACGTGCTCCACTACACCCCGCTGGAGGCCGGGCTGGCGCTGGTGCCGAGTTCGCTGGCCGTGGTCGTCGGCTCCAAACTGGCACCCCGGCTGATGCGTGCGGTCGGCCCGCGCACCGTGGCGGTGCTGGGCACGGCGGTCGCGGCCGTCGGCTTCGGCTGGCAGTCGACGCTCAGTGTGGAGGGCGGGTATGTGACCTCGATCATGGTGCCGGGGATCCTGATGATGCTGGGCGCGGGTCTGGGGATGACGCCGCTCGCGTCGCTGGCCACGTCCGAGGCCGGTCCCGGTGAGGCCGGGCTGGTGTCGGGGCTGGTCAACACCTCCCGCACGATGGGTGGTTCGCTGGGGCTCGCGGTCATGTCGACGATTGCGGCGGGGCGTTCGGCGGGGAGCGGGGGGCCGCACGCGCTGACGGAGACGCCGCAGGCTCTGACCGAGGGGTATGCGTTGGTGTTCCGTGCGTCGGCGGTGCTGCTGCTGGCGGGGGCGGTGCTGATGCTGCTGTGGCTGCCGAGGAAGGCTTCCGCGTCCTGAGATCCTCCCGGCCATGCTCGGCGGTGGGCAACGCGCCGTCCTGAAAAACTTCTGCCTCGTGAGGCAACGGTCCGGACGGTCCGTGGACTCCTTTGAATATCAAGGAGGTGCCCATGGGGGATCGCAAGGCGGCTCGGGACACGGAGTTCCAGAGCTTTGTCATCGGCCGCTGGCCGCGGCTGATGCGGACGGCATTTCTCCTCACGGGGGAGCAGCACGCCGCGGAGGACCTGGTCCAGTCGACGCTGGAACAGGTCTATGTGGCCTGGCGCAGAGTCGGCTCGGCCGACGACCCGGAGGCGTATGTACGACGCGTGATGATCAACGCGCACGCGCGCAAACACCGCCGACGGCTCAAGGAGTTCCTGGCGCCGAAGGACGACTCCGGGCTGGCGCGGGAGGTGGCGGACACCGATGACCGCATCGGCCGGGCCGAGGACCGCAGCTCCCTGCTGTCGGCGCTCACCCAACTGCCGCCCCGGCAGCGGGAGGCGGTGGTGCTGCGCTACTGGGAGGACCTGACCGAGACGCAGACGGCGGAGGCGATGGGCTGTTCCGTCGGCGCGGTGAAGAGCAACGCGGCCAAGGGGATCGCGAAACTCCGGGCCATACCTGGACTGGCCGAGATGGTGACGCAGGGAGGACGGGGCCGATGAGCGCGGACCGGGAGACGAACCACGGCATGAGCAGCCACGACATCAGCAACACGGACATCGCCCTGCTGCTGGCCGACGCCGCGGACGGGGCCGAGATCGGCATAGCCCCCTACCAGGCGGTGATCCGGGGCGGCCGCCGCCGCAGGGCCCGCCGCTGGGTGGTGGCGACGGCGACGGCCCTGGTGCTGGTCGGCTCGGCGGGGACGCTGGCACTGGCGGGACTGCCGGGCGGGGACGGGAGCCGGGGCTCGCACGTGGCGACGCAGCCGCCGTCGGCGCAGGACGAGCATGTGTTCGTGCCTCAGCGATCCACGATCGCGACCGGCAACGACCACGGCAAGGAGTGGTCGGTCACGATCGACGTGTGGGGTGCGCCGAGGAACGCGGCGGAGGCACAGGTCCAGTGGGAGGCGATGGCCACCTACGGCAACCGACCGGTGGACAAGCCCTCCGAACTGATCGGCAAGAAGGCCTTCTTCGTGGCCCGCGCATACGGCGCCGGCGCGGAGCCCCAGATCACGATGCTGGACGTGTTCACCAAGGAGGACGGCAGCATGACCGGGACGGACATCGAGGCCGCCGCGCTCCCCCTGGACCCGGATGCCGAAGCCCCCAACCGCCTGGTGATCGGACAGGTCGGCAAGACCGCCCGGACGGTCACCTGCACCTGGCAGAACGGCACGATGACCGACGTCCGCAAGGTGCCGGCGGGTTACGACATCAACACCGACGACGAGGCGATCCGCCCGGTGGACGGCTCCCCGGTGAACTGGTTCGTGTGCCTGGCGCCGGACGACACGGTCTTCAAGGCGGTGCATGTGGCGGAGTAGGAGGCGGAGCGGCCGGAGTCCGCGACAAGGGCTACAGCCACCCCCGCAGCCGGGCCTCCCGCAGCGCCTCCGTGTGGTTGGCGGAGGCCGTCCTGGCGGTGGCGGAGACGAGGCAGTCGAGGACCGTCGGCTCGGGGAGGTGCAGTCGGGCGGCGATGTCGGCGACGGTCGCGCCGTTCGCCGAAGCTCTGAGGACGTCGCACTCCTGGGCCGTGAGCGGGTTGGGGCCGGCGTCGCGGGCGGTGCCGGCGAGGGCCGGGTCGATGACCGTCTCGCCGGTCAGGACTCGGCGGATCGCGGTCGCCAGTTCCTCGACGGGGGCGTCCTTGACCAGGAAACCGGCGGCGCCCGCGTCCATGGCCCGGCGGAGGTGGCCGGGGCGGCCGTGGGTGGTGAGAAGCAGTACCCGGCAGTCCGGCGCCTGGTCGCGCAGCTCCGCCGCGGCGTCGAGGCCGCTCCGCCCCGGGAGTTCGACGTCGAGGAGGGCGACGTCGGGCCGGTACGTGAGAGCGGCGTCCACGATCGCCTCCCCTGCCGGCACCTGCACCACGACCTCGAGGTCCGGCTCCATCCCGAGCAGTAAGGCGAGCGCCCCGTGCGTCACGCCCTGGTCCTCGGCGAGCAGGACCCTGATGGACTTCGCGGGCCGGTGGTCCCGGGGCATCTCGTTCACACGGCCAGCGTATGGGGGACGGGCCTGGTGAGAGCCCGGGTGGCACGACCCGAAGGGAACCGGTTCTCGAGCCGCGCCACCCGTCCCGGTCACGTCAGACCGATGGCGTTCGTGATGAGCAGGCTCACGGTCACGGAGGAGACGAAACCGCCCCCGCCGCCGATGAGCGCCGCCGGGAGCCCGGCGCCCCCTGCGCTCATGAGAATTCCGACGATGATGCCCGCGATGACCGACAAGAGGGCAACGATGACGACGACGAAGACCCGGTGATTGCACACCGGAGACGGAGCAGACAACGACGATCCTTCCGAGTTCTGTCAGAACATCGGCATCCGGATCCCGTGGGAGCAAGCGCACACGTCACCCGGACGGCCCATGTCCACGCGATGAGGCCGTAACCGCGGGAAGCCGCTCATGGAGCGGGCCCGGGGTAACCACGCGGCGGAACCGGCGTGGCCCAAGGTGTTCATGTGCATCCCCCTGCGCGTCGTCGTGGGTCGTCCAACCCGTTGACTGGGCCTCGGCCAGTCTACCGCCGCGGCACACAACAGATCGTGATCGCAAGGGAGTTGATGACCGGATAGCGATGATCGGTGGTTCGGCCGAGTGCCGTGAGCGGCAGGCGAATCGGTGACGGAAGCCGTGAACGTGGCTCGAACTCGCCACCGCCCGCAGCCTTCGGCGGCGAGTGAGCGTTGGGGCCGGTCCGTTGGCCAGGTCCGGCACGGGTAAGGCCCCGGCGCGTCGATCCGGCGAACCTCATCTGATGAGGCGTCAGGAGTCTTCACAAGTGCAGGGCGCTCGGCTATACAGAGGTCGCCGGACTGGAACGCGTTCTAGAACGGCCCGTGACGACCTCGGTGCGGCCGACGGTGCGGACGGCCGTACCGAGGTCTTGCCCGATACACCGGATGCCCCCGGTTCGTTTGCCGGATGCCCGATCTGCTGGACGCCCGATCTGCCGGATGCCCCGTTCTGTCAGGAGCCCCATGCCCATCGACGCCGCCAAGGCCGTAGCCGCCGAACCCCGGACCGGCGAGATCTCCTGGACCGCGAAGGACGTGCAGCTCTACCACCTCGGCATCGGCGCGGGCGCCCGCCCGGACATCGCGGGTCCCGCCACCGACCCCGACGAACTGCGCTACACCCTGGAGTCCCGGCTGCACGTCCTGCCGAGCTTCGCCACCGTCGCCGGCGCCGGCTCACCCGGCGTGATCAGCAGCCTGTCCATGCCCGGCATCGAGGTCGACCTCGCCCGCATCCTGCACGGCGGGCAGTCGCTCACCGTCCACCGCCCGGTGCCCGTCGCGGGCACCGCGACCGCGACCGGCCGTATCGCCGCCGTCTACGACAAGGGCAAGGCGGCCGTCCTCGTCATGCGCACCGAGGTCGCCGACGCCGACGGCCCGTTGTGGACCAACGACGCGCAGATCTTCGTACGCGGAGAGGGCGGCTGGGGCGGCGACCGCGGCCCCTCCGCACGCCTCGAACCACTGGCCGGCCACCCCGACAAGGTCGTCGAGCGGCCCATTCGTGCGGACCAGGCCCTCCTCTACCGCCTCTCCGGCGACCTCAACCCGCTGCACGCGGACCCGGAGTTCGCCAAGATCGCCGGATTCGAGCGGCCCATCCTGCACGGCCTGTGCACCTACGGCATCACGCTCAAGGCGGTCGTCGACACGCTGCTCGGCGGGGACGTGAGCCGGGTGCGGTCGTACGTCACACGGTTCGCCGGCGTCGTGTTCCCGGGGGAGACCCTGCGCATCCGCATGTGGCGGCAGGAGGGCCGGGTCCGGGTGGAGGTGGGCGCGGTGGAGCGCGACGACGCTCCCGTCCTCGCCGACACGGTCGTCGAACACACCTGAGCCCGCCACCGCACAGCCTCACGCCCGTACTCCAGAGGGGAGCCGCACCATGCGAGCAGCCGTACTGCACGAGATCGGCCAGGACAAGCTCGAGATCCTCGACGACGTCGAGGCGGTGGGCTTTGGCCCCGGCAGGGTGAGGGTCCGGGTGCGGGCCACGGGGCTGTGCCACTCCGACCTGTCCGCGATGGCGGGGGTGCTTCCGCAGCCGGCGCCCTTCGTGCCGGGTCATGAGGGCGCCGGCGAGATACTCGAAGTCGGGGAAGGCGTACGGCACCTGAAGCCCGGCGACCGCGTCGTCGTCTGCTGGCTCCCCGCCTGCGGTGCCTGCCCCGCCTGCAAACGTGGCCAGACCCAGCTGTGCCTGGCCGGGTTCATGAACGCCGGCACCCCCAACTTCAAGCGCCCCGGCGGTGACGTCTTCGGCTTCGCCGGCACCGGCACCTTCACCGAGGAGGTCGTCGTCGACGCCGGCTGCGCGGTGCCGATCCCCGACGACGTCCCCTTCGACATCGCCGCCCTCATCGGCTGCGGGGTCACCACAGGACTCGGCGCCGCGCTCAACACCGCCGACGTGGCGGCCGGTTCGTCCGTCGCCGTCATCGGCTGCGGCGGCGTCGGCATCTCCGCGATCCAGGGCGCCCGGCTCAAGGGGGCCGCCGAGATCGTCGCCGTCGACCCGGTCGCCTCGCGCCGCGAGTCCGCCCTCAAGTTCGGTGCCACCAGGGCCGTTTCGCCGGACGAGCTGGCCGACGCCAAGCAGCAGGTCACCGCCGGCGAGGGCTTCGACTACGTCTTCGAGGTCGTCGGCAAGTCGGCCACCGCCCGGACGGCGTACGAGAACACCCGGCGCGGCGGCACGCTCGTGATCGTCGGCGCGGGCGCCATGGACGACTTCCTCCAGCTCAACATGTTCGAGCTGTTCTTCGACGAGAAGCGGATCCTGCCGTCCATGTACGGCGGCGGCGACGTCCTGAGCTCCTACGAGCGGACGGTCGCGCTCTGGCGCGCCGGCCGCATCGACCTGGCCGGCCTGATCACCCACCGCGTGCCGCTCGCCGACATCAACGAGGCCCTGGATCAGATGCGCACGGGCACGGCGCTGCGTACGTGCATCGAGATCTGACGGGAGTGCGTGTGTCGCTGCCACTTGAGGGACTGTCCGCCATCGTCACCGGCGCCGGCCGCGGTCTGGGCCGGGCCGAGGCACTGGAGCTCGCCCGGCTCGGCGCGGCGGTCGTCGTCAACGACTACGGACGGCCCGGACGGGACGGTTCGGGGGAGGCCTCCGCAGGCCCCGCCGAGCAGGTCGCCGCCGAGATCCGCGCGGCGGGGGGCAAGGCCCTCGCCCACACCGGGGACGTCGCCGACCACCAACAGGCCGCCGCACTGGTCCAGTTGGCGATCACCGAGTTCGGCAAGCTGGACATCCTCGTCAACAACGCGGGCATCCTGCGCGACCGCATGGTCTTCTCCATGTCGGAGGAGGAGTGGGACTCGGTCATCCGGGTCCACCTCAAGGGCCACTTCAACACCACCCGCTTCGCCGCCGCGCACTGGCGCGAGCGGTCCAAGGCGGTGGGCGGGCCGGTGTACGGACGGATCGTGAACACCTCGTCGGAGGCGTTCCTCGCCGGATCCGCCGGGCAGCCCAACTACGCGGCGGCCAAGGGCGGAATCGTCGGGCTCACCACCTCCACGGCCCTCGCGCTCGCCAAGTACGGCGTGACCGCGAACGCGATCTGCCCACGTGCCCGCACCCGTATGACCGAGGACGTCTTCGCGGGCCTCCAACAGCCGCAGGACGGCCTCGACCCCCTCGCCCCCGAGCATGTCGCCCCGCTCGTCGGCTACTTGGCCGCACCGGCCGCCGCCCGCGTCAACGGCCAGCTGCTCGTCGTGCACGGCGGCATGGTGGCGATCGTCGAACGGCCGCGAGTGTCCGCGAAGTTCGACAGCAAGCAGGAGGCTTTCACGTACGACGAGCTGGACGCCCTGCTCACCGCGCACTACGCGCAGCGGCCGGCGGGGGAGACGTTCGGGGCGGCAGAGGTCCTGGCGCTGAAACGCGGGTAGGCGGCGGGTAGGTACGGCAACGGCCCTGTCCCTCGAGGAGGAACAGGGCCGTCGCAGTCGTCGGCGCCCGGTGTCAGGCTGCTGACTCGGTCTCCTCGGCCGGCTTGCGGTGACGGCCGCGGGGAGCCGTCTCGCTGTCGTGGGACGACACCGGACCCCGGTGCCTGCCGTGGCCGGCAGCCTTCTGAACGTCGTGAACGTCGGCCGGCCCCGGCTGGGTCGTGCTGGCGTTGCTCATCGGAAAACTCACCCCGTCAACATGATCTTTCTTACAGCCGGGCGAGTTTAACCGGACGACCACGGGCCGAATCCAGACGGCCACGCCAACCGCCACTACTTCGTTACAAGACCGCCCAACGGCGCTTGCTGCAACGGCACGGGACGGGGCGCGACAGGACCCGGAGGCTCCTTTTCCACCGCCGTGGAAGACCTCGACTCCGGTTCTGCTTCCGGTCCTTCCTCCGGCGACGGCAACCCCACCCGCGCCACTCCACACCTCACCTCCCGCGTGGCATACGGCAGTTGAAGCACCCCGTCCCGAGTCCACAACCCGGCACCCGCCAACCACCCCTCGGGCGCCGGAAGATGACGAACCCGCCGTTCGGCCGGCCGCCACACCCCGACCCAGCTCCCCACCGGCCCGGCGATGCGCAGCGCCACCCCACAGCTCTCCGGCGTCAGCACCTGCCCCGGCTGGATCGCGAACGGCGTCACCGCGCACTCCGCCATCCGCAGGCACTCCGGGAAACGCACCGGCAGCGTGCTGCCCAGCACCCCCCAGCCCAACCGTTCCTGCCCCGGCGACGGCGCGTCCGACCGGATCAGCAGCAGCCCGCTGTCCGGGTCGGCGAGCAGCAACCGGTCGTCGCTGCCGTCCGCGATCTGCAACAGCGGCGACACCTCGCCGCCCCGCCCCAGGTCCACCACGACGGCTTTCGTACGGCCCCCGGACTCCCGGTCGAGGGCCAGCATCCGCCCGCCCCGGTCCAGCCACACCCCGCCCGAGCAACGCCCCGGCACCTGCGCGACCTGCTCGGGCCCGAAGGCGCCCCCCGCCACCAGCCACACCGCGCTGGAGCGCCGGCCCACCGCGAGGGCGTACGCCTTGTCGCCGCCCGGCGCCGGGGGCAGCAGTCGCAGCCGGGCACCCTCCTCCGGGCACTGGACCGCGCCCAGCGGCAGCTCGCCGGTGCCGGGCCCGGTCGGGTACAGCAGCGAGAAGACGTGCCGTCCGTCGGTCGGGCGGCGGATGAGGACCCGCCCGTCGCCCATGGGCTGCACCTCGGTGCCGGGCTCCTCCGGCTGGTGGGCGGGCAGCGGCACGGCGTAGGGCTCGGGGCCGTCCAGGGTCCAGCGCTCCGGGAACCAGCAGTCACCGTTCAGCGCGAGGCGGGCGGCGTAGGAACCGTCCGCCGTGATGGTGCATTCCGCCCGAGGCGCGTCGCCGTTGTCGGACTCCGCCGCGGGCTCGATCGCACAGGCCGTCATCGTCCGGTCACCTCCAGTGACGAAGCTAGTTTTCGCACGCACAGGCGGGGGATCGGCGGGCTGTCCCTTCACACAAAGGGGTGGCCGAGGAACGATTCGCCTGAGGAAACGGGGGTGGTTGTGCTGAGCGGAGCGAGGGTGGCCCCGGGTGGCCACCGGGTCGCGAAGGCGGGGTCGACGGCGGCGACGACGACGGGGACGATGACGGGGTCCATCCCACGGCTCCGGCGCCGGTACAGCCGTACGGAACAGCCAGGTAGCCTGTCCTTCGTGCCCCGTCTGTCTGAAGTCATCGCCGCGCTGGAGAACCTGTGGCCCGCCGAGCGGGCCGAGTCCTGGGACGCGGTCGGCACCGTCGTGGGCGACCCCGACCAGGAGGTTTCCCGGGTCCTGTTCGCCGTCGACCCGGTCCAGGAGATCGTGGACGAGGCGGTGAAGCTCGACGCCGACCTGCTGGTCACCCACCACCCGCTCTATCTGCGCGGCACGACGACGGTCGCGGCGACGCACTTCAAGGGCCGGGTCGTCCACACCCTCATCAAGAACGACATCGCCCTGCACGTGGCGCACACCAACGCCGACACAGCCGACCCCGGAGTCAGCGACGCGCTGGCCGGGGCGCTGGACCTGCGTGTTGTACGCCCCCTGGTGCCCGACCCGACGGACCCGGACGGCCGCCGCGGCCTCGGCCGTGTCTGCGAGCTCGACCACCCGCTGACCGTCCGCGAACTTGCCGCACGGGCCGCCGAGCGGCTGCCCGCCACCGCGCAGGGCATCCGCGTGGCCGGTGACCCCGAGGCGACGGTCCGTACGATCGCCGTGAGCGGCGGCTCCGGCGACAGCCTCTTCGACCAGGTACGGGCGGTCGGCGTGGACGCCTTCCTCACCGCGGACCTCCGCCACCACCCGGCGTCCGAGGCCGTGGCCCACACTCCTCTCGCGCTGCTCGACGCGGCGCACTGGGCCACCGAATGGCCCTGGTGCGAGCTGGCCGCCGCCCAGCTCGACGAGATCTCCGACCGGCACGGATGGGACCTGCGCGTCCACGTCTCGAAGACGGTCACCGACCCCTGGACCGCCCACGCGGCGTCCAACCCGCCCACTAGCACTACTGGAGCCCCCAACTGAACGCCGCGCCGGCCGACCAGATCCGACTCCTCGACGTCCAGGCACTCGACGTCCGCCTCCAGCAGCTCGCGCACAAGCGGAGGTCGCTGCCCGAGCACGCCGAGATCGAGTCGCTGACCAAGGACCACACCCAGCTGCGCGACCTGCTCGTGGCCGCGCAGACCGAGGAGAGCGACTGCGCCCGCGAGCAGACCAAGGCCGAGCAGGACGTGGACCAGGTGCGCCAGCGCGCCGCCCGCGACCAGCAGCGCCTGGACTCCGGCGCCATCACCTCCCCCAAGGACCTGGAGAACCTCCAGCACGAGATCGCCTCCCTCGCCAAGCGCCAGGGCGACCTCGAGGACGTCGTCCTGGAGGTCATGGAGCGCCGTGAGTCCGCGCAGGAGCGGGTCGCCGAGCTGACCGAGCGGGTCGGTGCCGTGCAGGGGAAGGTCGACGACGCGACCGCGCGCCGGGACGCCGCGTTCGAGGAGATCGACGGCGAGGTGGCCACAGTGACCAAGGAGCGCGAGGTCATCGCGGGTTCGATTCCCGCGGATCTCCTCAAGCTCTACGACAAGCTGCGCGAGCAGCAGGGCGGCATCGGCGCGGCCAAGCTGTACCAGCGCACCTGCCAGGGCTGCCGCCAGGAACTGTCGATCACGGACATCAACGAGATCCGCGCGGCCGCCCCGGACACGGTGGTGCGCTGCGAGAACTGCCGCCGCATCCTGGTGCGTACGGCCGAGTCGGGCCTCTAGGAGACTGTGCCGTGCGGGAGTTCATCGTCGAGGCCGACGGCGGGTCACGGGGCAACCCGGGGCCCGCGGGCTACGGCGCGGTCGTGATCGACGCGGCGACGGGCCAGACGCTGGCCGAGGCGGCCGAGTACATCGGCGTCGCCACGAACAACGTCGCCGAGTACCGGGGCCTGCTCGCGGGCCTGCGGGCGGCGCACGAACTGGACCCCACGGCCGCGGTCCACGTCCGCATGGACTCCAAGCTGGTCATCGAGCAGATGACGGGCCGCTGGAAGATCAAGCACCCCGACATGAAGCCGCTGGCGTTCGAGGCGGCGCGGATCTTCCCGGCTCCTCAGGTGACGTACGAGTGGATCCCGCGAGAGCAGAACAAGCACGCGGACCGGCTGGCCAACGAGGCGATGGACGCCGGGAAGCGCGGCGAGCAGTGGTCGGCGGCGGCTTCCACGGCGGAGCTGGCGGCGGCTGACGCGAGGGCCGCGAGGGCCGCGAAGGCCGCGAAGGCGGCGGTCGAACCTGAGCCGTCCGGCCCACCGGGAGACGCGACCGCAGGCGCGGCCCGGGCGCGCGCGGCACTGGCGGAGGGACGGACCTCGACCCCCGCGTCCTCGACCCCTGCCCCCGCTGCCGCCGCCCCCACCAAGGCCGAGGCCGATGTCAGGGCGGCACGCACCGTGGCCACGCCCTCGTCCGGCTGGGCCCCCGCCGACATGGGCGCCCCCGCCACCTTCGTACTGCTCCGCCACGGCGAGACCCCCCTCACCCCCCAGAAGCGGTTCTCCGGCAGCGGCGGTACCGATCCGTCCCTGTCCGACGTCGGCCGCGAGCAGGCCGAGCGTGTCGGTGCCGCCCTGGCCAGGCGCGGCACGATCCAGCACATCCTCGCCTCGCCCCTGACCCGTACCCGGGAGACCGCCGGCATCGTCGCCGCCCGCCTCGGCCTCGACGTGACCGTTGACGACGGCCTGATCGAGACCGACTTCGGCGCCTGGGAGGGCCTCACCTTCGGCGAGGTCCGCGAGCGCTACCCCGACGACCTCAACGCCTGGCTCGCGGACCCGGACGCCCGCCCCACCGGCAACGGCGAGAGCTTCGCGGCCACCGCCACCCGCATAGCCGCCACCCGCGACAAGCTGATCGCGGCGTACACCGGCCGTACGGTCCTCCTCGTCACGCACGTCACCCCGATCAAGACGTTCGTACGCCTCGCCCTGGGCGCCCCGCCCGAGTCCCTGTTCCGCATGGAACTCTCGGCGGCCTCCCTCTCGGCGGTGGCGTACTACGCCGACGGCAACGCGAGCGTACGGCTCTTCAACGACACGTCACACCTGCGCCCCTGACACGCCCCTGAGCCCGGCGGCCTCCCGGGCCAGCCGCTCGACCCGCCCCCAGTCCCGCCCCGCCACCGCGTCCGCCGGCAGCATCCAAGTCCCGCCTACGCAGCCGACGTTGGGCAGGGACAGATACTCGGCCGCGTTCGCCGGACCGATACCCCCCGTCGGACAGAAGCGGGCCTGCGGCAGCGGCCCGGCGATCGACTTCAGATAGGCCGTACCGCCCGCCGCCTGCGCCGGGAAGAACTTCATCTCCCGCACGCCGCGTTCCAGCAGCGCCACGACCTCCGACACGGTCGACACCCCCGGCAGGAACGGCACCCCGGACGCCCGCATCGCCTCCAGCAGTACGTCGGTCCAGCCCGGGCTCACCAGAAACCGCGCCCCCGCCGCCACCGACGCCGTCACCTGCTCCGGCGTGACGACCGTCCCGGCTCCGACGACAGCCTCGGGCACCTCCCCGGCGATCGCCCGCACCGCATCCAGCGCGGCCGGCGTCCGCAACGTGACCTCGATCGCGGGCAGCCCCCCGGCGACGAGCGCACGAGCGAGGGGCACGGCGTCGGAGGCGTCCTCGATGACGACGACGGGGACGACGGGGGCGAGGTCCAGCACGGATGTCATGGCGACATCCTGCCGCCGCGGTGCAGTATGCGCAAAGGCCGTTGCGCATACTGCAATGGTGGCTATGAGGGTCCTCAAGCGAGGCGGCTAGTGGATCTCCTCCACCAGCACGTCCAACGACCAGGCAACCCCCGCCTTCGCAGGCTCCGTGGCCTCGACTTCGTACCCGAGATCCCGCAACGCCTCCACCAGCTCGGCCGGCCCCTTCGGCGCGGCCCCCGCCGACAGCAGACTCCGTACGATCCGCCCCTTCGTCGCCTTGTTGAAGTGGCTGACGACCTTCCGCGTCGGCGCGTGCAGCACCCGCACCGAAGCCGTCCGCCCGGCAACCTCACCCTTCGGCTTCCACGCCGCCGCGTACGCCGACGACCGCAGGTCCAGCACCAGCCCTCCCCCGGCGGCCTCGGGCAGCACATCCGCCATCGCCGCCCGCCAGTGCGCGCCGAGCGCCCCGAGGCCCGGGAGCTTGACGCCCATGGAGCAGCGATAGGAGGGGATGCGGTCATTGACGCCCACAGCCCCCCACAGCCCAGAGAAGACGAGCAGCGACCGGCCCGCCCGCCTCTTCGCCGCCGCGTCCAAAGACGCCAGGTCGAGAGCGTCGTACAGCACGCCCGTATAGATCTCCCCGGCGGGCCGGGCCCCCGCCGTCCGCAGCTCGGCGTTCTTGGCGACCTCGCCGCGCAGCCCCTCGCTGAGCCCGAGTACGTCCCGCGCCTTGTCCTCGTCACCGCCGCACAGCTCGACCAGTTCACCGAGCACGGCCGCACGGGCGTCGGTGAGCCCGGGCAGCGACAGGGACTCCAGCTTCAGCGGGGCACCCCGACCGGACGAGGCCTTCCCCTCGGAAGGCGGCAGCAGGACAAGCACACGTACTCCTTCAATCGAACTCCGCCACAGGGTACGGCGTGCCACCCGACGGGGCCCGCCCTACGCTCGTCGTATGCCCCGCCGACACATCCGAGTGACCGGCGCCCCCGAAGCCCCCCTCCGGGCCGCCCTCACCGCACTGCGCACCGAACTCGGCGTCTCCGGAAGCTTCCCGCCCGAGGTCCTGGCGGAGGCGGACCGGACCGCGAAGGCCCCGGTGCTCCCTCCCCACGACGCCACGGACATCCCCTTCTTCACCATCGACCCCCCGACCTCCACCGACCTCGACCAGGCCATGCACCTGTCCCGGCAGGGCACCGGCTACCGCGTCCGATACGCCATCGCGGACGTCGCCGCCTTCGTCGTACCGTCGGGCGCGCTCGACCGCGAGGCCCACCGGCGCGTGACCACCCTCTACTTCCCCGGCGAGCGGATCCCGCTCCACCCCGAGCTGCTCAGCGAAGGCGCGGCGAGCCTGCTCCCGGACCAGGACCGCCCGGCCGCCCTATGGACGATCGACCTCGACGACGACGGCCGTACCCGCGCCGTCGACATCCGCCGCGCCCTCGTCCGCAGCCGGGCCAAGCTGGACTACGCGGCCGTACAGAGGCAGATCGACACCGGGACCGCCGAGGAACCGCTGGCGCTGCTGAAGGAGATCGGGGAGCTGCGGGAAGGGCTGGAGGTGGCGCGGGGCGGGATCTCGCTCAGCGTGCCCGAGCAGGAGATCATCGAGCGCGATCACACGTACGAGCTGGCGTACCGGGCCCCGCATCCCGCCGACGGCTGGAACGCCCAGATCTCCCTCCTCACCGGCATGGCCGCCGCCGACCTGATGCTGTCCGCCGGCACCGGCATCCTGCGCACCCTCCCCGCCGCCCCCGACGGCGCGGTCGGCCGCCTGCGCCGTACCGCCCAGGCCCTGCACATCGACTGGCCGCACCACGTCTCGTACGCCTCACTGGTCCGCTCCCTCGACCCACACCGCCCGCACCACGCGGCCTTCCTCCAGGAGTGCACGACGCTGCTGCGGGGCGCGGGCTACACGGTGTTCCGCGACGGGGCGTTGCCGCCCATCACCACCCACTCGGCCGTCGCCGCCCCCTACGCCCACTGCACGGCGCCGCTGCGCCGCCTCGCCGACCGGTACGTCTCGGAGATCTGCCTGGCGGTCATCGCGGGCCGGTCGGTGCCCGACTGGGTGATGGAGGCCCTTGATGGGCTGCCCGCCCGGATGGCCGAGGGGACGCGGCGCGCGGGCAGGGTCGAGCGGGAGTGCGTCGACATCGTGGAGGCGGCGCTGCTGAAGGACCGGGTGGGGGAGGAGTTCGACGGTTGGGTGGTGGACGTGTCGGAGCGTCAACCGGCCGTGGGCGTGGTGCAGTTGGAGTCACCGGCGGTCATCGGCCGGGTCGAGGGCACGGACGGGCTGCCGTTGGGGGAGCGGCTGCGGGTTCGCCTTACGCAGTCGGATCCGGGGAATCCGGGAGCGGCGAAGGTGCGCTTCGAGCCTGTGTGACTTCCTTTGTGTGCTTTGCGGGCTCTGCTTGCTTTGCGAGTCTGACGAGCTTTACGAGGCTGTCGGCGTCGTCGGCGTGGAAGCGCACGAGACGGATGTCCTTGTGGCGGCCGAGGAAGGTGAAGTGGGCGACGGGCTCGGTGAGTTCGAGCGTCACGGTGGTCTGCGCGGCGATGGGGAGATTGAGTTCACCCTCGGCCCGTTCATGGGTATGGCGCAGCTCGCGGCGCACATGCGCGATCTTCTCCAGCGGTATGCGCAGATCGACGTGCGCGGCACGCCGGACGCGCAGGGAGTCGGCGGCGACGACATGCGGTCGTACGACGGAGGCGGCGTGCATCCCGATGATGATCAGGAGGGTGTACATGTCGAGCATGAACCACGCCCGTTGCACGGCGGGGTAGTTCCGCAGCAGCAGGGACATCATGATCGACTCGACGACGATCACGAACCCGAACCCCAACATCATCGTGGTCTGCCCGCGCGAGTACCCGAAGCCGGTGCTGCCGCCGCCGAGCCCGTGCCGGCGCCGGGCCACCCACAGCCCGATACTGGCGAGGAGCCGCAGCTCGTGCCGGAGGAGAACGACCATGGTCCGCATCAAGGCCCGTCTCCTTCGGTCTCAGTGAGCATGTGCAAGGTGCGGCGGATGGCCTCCGCCTGGGCCGGGGCGAAGTCGGCGTAGAAGGCGCGCAGGAAGCTGTTGTCAGGGTCGACTTCCATCGGCTCCGGGAGGAGGTCGCGGGGCAGGCAGTCGGCGAGGGCGCGGGCCGCGTCGTCGACACGCGGGTCGGTGGGGTCGGCGTCGGCTAGCGCGTCGAGCAGGGCGTAGGCGGCGAGGGCCCGCTCCTGCCCGCCCGGTCGGGCGAGCGCACCCCCGAGGGCGCCCATGAGCTGGTCCCGCCCCTCGGGATCGGCGGTGGCCTCAATGAGCGCGAGCATCTCGCGGTCCTTGGCGGCCATGGGGGAGTCGGAGACATGAGCCATGTCCCGGAAGAGCGCGGCGAGTTGCGGCGACACAGGCCCCTCGGCCGGCAGCCCGCCCTCCGTCTCCAGCAAGGCCCGCAGCCGCGCCCGCCGCTCCCGGATGGCGTCCTCCTGCCGAGCAAGATCCTGATCAAGTTCTGTCAACACCTCGACAAGATCCTTCCCGGCATCCTCGGCCAGCACGTCCCGCACCTCCGCGAGCCCCAGCCCCAACTCGGTCAGCCGCCGGATCCGCGCCAGCACGACGGCATGCCGCAACGTGTACTCCCGGTACCCGTTCGGCCGCCGCTCCGGCTCGGGCAGCAGCCCCTGATGGTGGTAGTGCCGCACCGTGCGCGTGGTGACGCCGACGGCGGCGGCGAGTTCTCCGATCCGCATGGGATCAGTAGAAACGTTGACGTTGCGGCGGGGTCAAGGGGACGCCACCGGCGGACTCCCGTACAGGTGACCTGCCGCTGTTCGGCTCCGGCGAGCCGTTGGCAGGGCGTTCCATGGGCGCCATGGGACAGGATCCGATCACGCAGAAGCTTCTGCTGGACTGGTTTGTCGACCTGAACACCCCCGAGGGGCTCCGGGCGGAGCTCATCGAGGGGGAACTCGTGGTGACCCCGGTGCCGGACGGGCACCACGAGCACTGCATCAGCCGGATCGTGGGTGAGATGTACCGGCGATCCCCGACCGACATCCAGTTCTCCGGAAACAAGGGGCTGAAGCTGAAGTGCGCGGACGGCTACCCGCAGGACCATGTGATTCCAGACGGCACCTTCGCCCTCAAGGAGCTGCGCCTCTTCCGAGGGGCTGAGCCCTGGATGCCGTGCGACGGAGTGTCCATGGTGCTTGAGGTGACGTCCTCGGAGCCCTCGAAGCCGCGGGTCGACCGTGAGATCAAACGCCGCTGCTACGCCCGTGGCGGTATCCCGCTCTACCTCCTCGTCGACCGTGAAACCTCGTGGACCACGCTGTTCAGTGACCCGACGACGGCCGACTACCGGGAGCTCCGTGCCGTGGCCTTCGGCAAACCTCTCCCCCTCCCAGAACCGTTCGCCTTCGACCTGGACACGTCGGACTTTCTCTGAAGCTCCCGGCGTTGCACCCTCAGGAGGAGCGAAGGGGCGTGCGCGGTGAGGGAACAGGCGCTGTGGACCAGGGCCCGGCTGGGCCGGGGCGGCCCTACTGTCGACCTCCTGACCGCCCGCTTCAACAGGCACGTGTACGCCCCGCACGCCCACGACGAGATCACGATCGGCGTGTGCGTAGGGGGCAGCGAGGTCATCGACTATCGGGGCGGTCGCATCCGCCCCGGACCGGGCTCCATCGTCGTACTGGCGCCGGGAGAGATGCACACAGGCGGCCCTGCGGCCTCCGAGGGCGGCTACGCCTATCGAGCCCTGTACGCCGAAACGTCGCTGCTGACGGACGGCACCCCGGGCACAGCCGTCCCGCACTTCCGCGACCCCCTCCTCGACGACCCCCAACTGGCCACGGCCCTGCGCATCACGCACACCGAACTCGCCGCCTGCCCCGACCCCCTGGAAGCCGAGTCCCGCATCCCCTGGCTCCTGACGGCCCTGGCCCACCGCCACTCCACGGCCCGCGCGACGAGCGACACGGTCAAGGGCGCCGACCACATAGCGCGAACGGTCCGCGACCGCCTCGCCGACGAACTCACGTCCCCACCCTCCCTCGCGGCCCTGGCCACAGATCTGGGCCTCTCCCGCTACCAACTCCTACGAGCCTTCCGTACGACGATGGGAATCCCGCCATATGCCTGGCTGGCCCAACACCGGGTAACCAGGGCCCGCACCCTCCTGGAATCCGGCCTACGCCCGGCCGAGGTCGCGGGAATGGTCGGCTTCGCGGACCAGGCACACCTCACCCGCTGGTTCCGCCGCGTGCTCGGCGTGACCCCGGCGGCGTACCGCAACAGCGTTCAAGACGCGGGAGTGTGAGAGGGCCGAAACTCGCCGCATGACTGCACGCGGCTGGTTCCTGTTCGCCCTGATGGGCGTGGTGTGGGGCATCCCGTACCTGATGATCAAGGTGGCGGTGGAGGAGATCTCCCCGTCGGGCGTGGTGTTCACGCGCTGCGCGCTGGCAGCTGCCCTGCTGCTCCCCTTCGCGATCCGCCAGGGCGGACTGACCCGGACGATACGACGCCACTGGCGCCCGATGCTGGCCTTCGCGTGCATAGAGATCATCGGCCCCTGGTGGACCCTGACCGACGCGGAACGCCACCTCTCCAGCTCGACGGCGGGCCTGCTGATCGCGGGCGTCCCGATAGTCGGCGTTGCTCTGTCCCGCGTCTTCGGGCACGCCGAGCACCTGGGCATCCGCCGCCTGACCGGCCTGTGCCTGGGCCTGGCCGGCGTAGCGACGCTCACGGTCCCGCACCTGACGGGCGGCGACGCCCGCTCACTGGCGGAGGTGCTGCTGACGGTACTGGGCTATGCGACGGCCCCGCTGATCGCGGCGCGCTGGCTGAGGGATGTACCCTCCCTCCACCTGACGGCGGCCTGCCTGACCTTGGCGGCACTGGTATACGCACCGGCGGCCGCGCTGACCTGGCCTTCTGCTGTGCCGTCGGCCGAGGCTTTGACGGCGCTGGCGGCCTTGGGCGTGATCTGCACGGCGGTCGCTTTCGTGGCATTCCTGGAGCTGATCAAGGAAGTGGGGCCCACGCGGGCGACGGTCTTCACGTACGTCAACCCTGCGGTAGCGGTGGCGGCGGGAGCACTCTTCCTGGATGAACCCCTGACGGCAGGCGTCCTGGCCGCGTTCGCCCTGATCCTCGCCGGATCAGTCCTGGCGACGGCCGCCCCTCGCAGGCCGGTAACATGGTCGACACGGCAGACGAGCCGGGCGGACGGCCGCGTGGAGTCCCCTTGACGGGGGCTTCCCGAGGAACGTCCGGGCTCCACAGGGCAGGGTGGTGGCTAACGGCCACCCGGGGTGACCCGCGGGACAGTGCCACAGAAAGCAAACCGCCCAGCGCTTCGGTGCTGGGTAAGGGTGAAACGGTGGTGTAAGAGACCACCAGCGCTTGAGGTGACTCAGGCGGCTAGGTAAACCCCACCCGGAGCAAGGTCAAGAGGGGCCGCCTTCTCGAAAGAGGTGGTGGCCCTGCGCGGACGTTCGAGGGCTGCCCGCCCGAGTCCGCGGGTAGACCGCAGGAGGCCGGCGGCAACGCCGGTCCTAGATGGATGGCCGTCGCCCAGGGCCCCGCGAGGAACCCTGGGAACAGAACCCGGCGTACAGCCCGACTCGTCTGCCGCTGAGGGGTTCTGGCCACGAATATGCCGGTCAGAGACCCTTTCCCCTCGGGTTGGTGGCTGGGACAAACCCCGCTCCGTACCGGTTCGAACGGGGTCGCGCGGCTACGTATGCAGCCATGGGGCGCGGGGTAGGAGATTGGCGGCTTCGGTGCCTGACCTGCGGCAAGCGGCCTCTGCCTGGGGTATCCGGGCGTCCCGCCGTGATGGCTGAGCAGTCTGCGAAGCCCTGGCTAGCTTGTACCCCTTCGACAGTCCTGCTTAAAGGTTGTCCCTAGAGGTAGCGGCACCGGCCGCTCAGGTAGCGCGAATCTCGCCGCCCGGGACGCTGTAACGGCATAACACCAGCCCCGTTCACTGGCTACGCGTTAGCCCGGGCGTCGACGAAGGCACGAGTGACGCTGCGGCTGCTTGACGATTACCGAATGTCCCAGTTCCCCCCAAAAAAGGGGTATGCGTGGACCATCGTCGTTGCTGTCTCGGGGACCATTCTCGGAGCAATCGTCGCTGGTGCCATCCAGCACCAGACGGCTCGCGCAGAGCGTGTCCAGGACCGCGCGGAGACGCTGCGGCGCGAGCAATTCGATGCCTTGCTGCGCTGGCCGCCTGTGCGATGCGACTGAGCACCGTCGCGTCCTGTGCGCGCAGCAAGACTTGCAACGCCATGGTCATAGGCCAGATCCGGAGTATCTGGCCGCCCTGAAAGCGGAGAGGTACGCGCCCTGGTCGGCCGCGACAGCTCAACTCGTCCGGTTGCAGTTACCCATCCTCGACCCAGCCGTGAGGCAGGCAGCCGCCGACCTGCTGACCTCTATATACAGCCTCCGAGGCCTGACTGACGCCGACGATATCGAGGCCCTCCGCCGAGCAGCCGTGGCCGCACACGACAGCTTCGTGGGCGCCGCCGCCGACTACCTCAACCATTCGCGAGGCCTCTGACGCTGGCATTCGCACTGCCCATGCAGTGGATCAGGCGTGCACGCGGAAGCCGGTGGACGGCGAGGCTGGAAGCCTCGGGTGTACTCGAAAGTATCGTCCGTAGTGTCCCCCTGCGAAGCGGCCTCATCTCGGCCTTCGCGCTGCCCGGCTTGCCACCCAGTGCAGTCTCATGGCGTCCACGATCAGGGGAGACTTCAGGGTTACGTCCTCACCCGACAGCGAGGACACCATGACAGACCAGTTTGACGCGGCTCTGCCGCACGCCAGCCATCGTGAGCGATGGTGTGGTGAGGAATTCGCCGTGCTCGCGATAACGGAACACGATCACACGTAGCAGGTCGCACTCAGATGCGGCAGATGTTTTCAACCAGCAGAGAGTCACCCGTTGGGTTGGGGTGAGTAACGAGTCCTTGCAACAGCATGGGTGCGTGTACGTTGTCAACATACTCTATTTATTGATGGGGCCATGAGGCCCGTGTACGGTGGCGCGCATGGCAGACCATCCCGCTCCGCCAGTCGGCGGACCGCTTGTCACCGGCTCTGAGATCGCTCGGCTTGTGGGCGTCACGCGTGCTGCGGTCTCCAACTGGAGGCGCCGGTACGAGGATTTCCCCGCGCCCGCAGGTGGCGGCGCGAACAGTCCGTTGTTCGACCTTGCCGCGGTGCAGGCATGGCTGGACAAGCAGCGCAAGGGCCAGGATGTCTCGGCGGAGGTGCAGCTGTGGCAGGCCCTACGAGCGGCCTACGGTGACGACATGATCGGCGGGCTCGCCGACGTGGCCCAGCTGTTCGCCGGTGCCGAGGACGAGGCCCCGGAAGGTCTGCCGACAGATGCCATCCGACTGGCGCGGCAACTCGGCGACGGTGGATCACCCGGCGACGTGGTGAGCGCGCTTACCGAGCGCTTCACCGACTCGGTGCGCCGGGCCGGGTCCGACCAGGTCACCTCACCCCGCATTGTCAACGCGGTGCGGCACTTCGCCGGCGAGGTACGCAGCGACGCGACCCTCTTCGATCCGGCTTGTGGCATCGGAACGCTGCTGTTGGCTGTGGGGCCCGAGGTCGGCCCCCAGCGGTGTGGTCAGGAGGTCGACACCCGCAGTGCTCGATTTGGGCAGTTGCGGGCCGATCTCACTGGACGCACCGGCATCGACATCCGCACCGGAGATTCCTTGCGCGACGACCACTGGCCCAACCTCAAGGCCGATCTCGTCGTCTGCGATCCGCCCGTCGGCGCCATGGACTGGGGCCGCGAGGATCTGCTGCTCGACCCTCGGTGGGAACTCGGCACACCGTCACGTGCCGAAGGTGAACTTGCCTGGCTGCAACACGCTTACGCACACACCGCGCCGGGTGGGCGCGTCCTCATGGTCATGCCTGCTTCGGTCGCCTACCGCAAGGCCGGTCGCCGTATCAGGGCCGAGCTCGTGCGGCGCGGCCTCCTCACGGACATCATCGCCCTCCCACCGGGAAGCGCTGTGTCGCACGCGCTCCCCGTGCACCTCTGGCATCTGCGCCGCCCGCAATCCCCCGACGATGCCGTCGCCAGGGTGCGCATGATCGACCTGACGGCGAACGATCCCGACGGCCCGTTGGAGCCAGGGCCCGACCAGACGGCTGACGTACCCCTGATCGAACTCCTCGACGACACCGTGGACCTGACTCCCGGCCGTCATGTCGAGGAGTCCCACCGCGACTACGCGACCGAGTACCGGGCGCTGCGGCAGGAGATGGCCGAACAGGTGAGTCTGCTGGCCGACCTGCTGCCGACCTTGACGGGAGGCGACGGCCCCAGCGCTCTGGACGGGCCGTCCGTCAGCGTTGCCGACCTCGCGCGGGCCGGGCTGGTCGAGTACGGCGATCCGGAGCCGGTGTCGGTGAGCGAACAACTCGACACCGACTACCTCCAGGGCTTCCTGCGCAGCGCGGCGAACACCCGTCGCTCCACCAGCGCCAGCGGCACCTACCGGCTCGACGGCAAGGGTGCTCGCATCCCGCAGATGGACATCGCCGAGCAGCGTCGATACGGGGCAGCATTCCGCGCACTGCAGGAGTTCGAGGAGCGGGTGCGGAGAGTGACCGAACTCGGTAGGCAGGCATCGGCGCTGGCACGGGACGGGCTCGGCAACGGGGCTCTCGCGCCAGGAGATTGACGGGCAGCCACATCACAAGAAAGAGCTGTACGTCACCCCGCCTGCGGAACGAACGCACTGGGCGATCCGCTCCACGACACCGCCAACGCCTCACGCGCCCGGGTGCACGCCACGAACAGCAGGCACCGCTCCCGGAGCAGGTCGGAGTCGTGCTGCAGCGCATCCACGGACGCCGGAGTCACTTCGCGGGCGAAGGGCAGCGCGCTCGCCGTCGCTCCGAGAACGGCGACACAGCGGAACTCCAGTCCCTTCATGGCGTGCATGGTGGCCAGCCGTACGCCGTCCGTGCCCGGCCCCGGATTGTCTCTGACCCGCACCACCGGCACCCGGGCCGCGGCCAGCTTGTCGTACGCCTTGTCGAGCAGCACGTTGAAGCGGGCGCACACGCCGATTTCCGACGGCCGGACGCCCTGCGCGATCCATTCCCCGACCCGTTCGACGAGTGCCGCGATCTCCGCCTGCTCCGAGCCGTAACCGTGCACATGCGGTCTACGGCCGTGCAGGAGCGACCGGTAACCCGCCAGGGTGTCGCTGCCCTCACCACCCAGGTCGTCGACCGACACCGGGCTGAGGATGCCCGTCGACCAGGCGAGGATCTCCTCCGTACTGCGGTAGTTGACGCGCAGGCGGTGTGTGCGCCCGGTCACCGAGATACCGAGCGAACCAAGGGAGACCTTCGAGTCGTAGATCCGCTGGTGCGGGTCTCCTGTGATGAATAGGTCGTCGCTGCCGGCCGGCACCGCACCGCGCAGGACGCGCCACTGCGCCGGGTGCAGGTCCTGCGCCTCGTCGACGACGACATGGTCGTGCGTCGGTGAGGAAGCGGCCAGGAGCTCGGCCGCACGGGCGCACACCTTGAGGTGGGTCGTGGTTTTCTGGCCGCGCAGCATGGACTCGAACAGCTCGACAGCGGGCCACAGTTGCCCCCGCCTGGTCGTTGACAGTGCGCTGCCGCGACCGCGCCGGGAGGCCGCGCGGTAGTCGTCCAGGGTGCGCAGATCCTGGGCGAGGACGACGTGGCGGTACTCCTGGGCCAGGAACTGCTCCGTCCAGGGCAGGCCGAGCTTCCTGACGACCCGCTGCCACATCTGCCGCTCTTCCCGGTCGCCGATCGGGGAGGGCGCCCGGCCGTCGAGGCGGGTGACGATGCCGTGCGCGTAGGCGTTGACCGTGGTCACCTCGACGCGGGTGAGCAGCGACTCGTCGTCCAGGAGGACGGCCAGGTTCTCCCGCAACGATGCGGCCAGGGCGTTGGTGAACGTGGTGAGCAGCACGCGGGTGTCCGGGGAGCGGGTGAGCAGGTGCTTGACCCGGTGCAGTGCCGCGACCGTCTTGCCGGTCCCCGGGCCGCCGGTGACCTGCACCGGGCCGCCGTAGGACGTCCGGTAAGCGACGCGGCGCTGGGAGGGGTGCAGGAAAACCCGCCAGGCCGTGAACGGTTTCTCCAGGATGTCGGCGAGTTCCTCCGGGCCGGTGACCAGGGTGATGCGGCTCGTGGTGTTGGCGATGACGACGGCCAGGCTCTCGTCCGGGTCGGGTCCCGCGTCGACGGGCCGCCGGACGGCGACCACGTCCTGGTAGACCTCTTCGGGGCTGAAGCCCTCGGCGAGGTACTGCAGCACCTCGCACTGGTCCTCCGGCAGCAGTGTCTCGAAGGCCCGCAGCTGCGCCTTGTCGACGATGGTCCGCACGGCCCTGAGCACCTGGTCGTCGATGCCGAGTTCGCGCAGGACGGTGTCCGAGTACGTCGCGAAGAGCAGCGCGTCGGCGGCCGCGGCGGCCTTCTCCAGGGCCGGGGTCAGCTGCTCGATCGCCGCGACGTTGCGGACCTCCAGCGCACGGGTCGCGGAGTTCGTGGTGTACAGCCGCTTCGCGGCCCAGGTGTATGCGTCGTCGTGCGGGACGACGTTGACGAGGAGGAAGACGTCACTGCCGTCGTCGGGGGCGAGGACGACGCCGCGCCAGAAGTCGTTGATGCGGATGGTCCGCATGCGGGGGTCGCGCGCGTTCTCCACGGACTCCAGGTGCAGGCCCTTGTCCGCGTGCAGTTCGGGCACGGTGAGCTGCTGGAACTTCTGCATCGCCTTGCGCACACCGGCTTTGACGGGCCGTTCCAGGACGTCGTAGCTCTCCCAGAAGCTGTTGGCGAACGCGAGCTGCGGCACGAGGCGCACTCCCCACCCTGAACGGACACTCCGGAGTCGATCATACGCGCGGGGTGCTCACCAGCCGGTCGGCCACTCTCGCCACGTCCGAGAGCAGCCCGGAGGGTTCCTGGTCGAGGTCGAGGGCGTGCTGGTGAATGACGATGCCCGCGTGCCGGACCACGTGGGCCGCGTGTGGGGCGTTGCCCTTGGCGTACACCAGGTGACCTTCGCGCAGGCCGAGGGCGGTGCAGTACGCCAGCATCTGGTAGAGGTCGGCGTCCGGGAAACCGTCCCGCTTCTCGGCCTTGTACTTGGCGTCCACGACGGCGCATGGGGCGCCGTGCGGCCCGTAGAGCACGAAGTCGGGCTTCATGCGGATCGCGGACGCCTCGTCGAGGTGATGCGGATCCTGGAGCCGCGCCAAGTGCCCGAGGCCACGGCACGCCTCGCGCAGTGCCACCGTCACGAAGTCCTCGAAGAGCTTGTTCATGTCGAAGAGGAAGCCGTCGATGCGCAGTTCACCGGGCGCGTGCTCGACGGAGGCGTTGTCCAGGACGATCCGGGCCAGGTGCAGGGCGTGCAGGTAGCGCGAGTTGAGCCGGCTCGGCTGCCAGGCAGGCAGCGGCTGACCCCGCACGATCACCGTGACCTCGGCCAGGCGGGCACGCTGGTGGAGCAACCCGCGACGCACGTCGTGGGGCACGCCGGGCAACCGCAGGAGACGCTCCACGGCGGCGCGCAGCAGGCGGTTCTCCGCGATGTCGGTGGTGAACTCGTCGTACTCCACCTCCACCGGCAGCGTCGCGCCGAACCGACGCCGTATCTGCTCGGCTTCCCGGATGCGGCCCCGGACGACCAGGGACGTCTCCTCGGTCACCCGATATCCCTGGAGGAGCCCCTGCCGCAGGGCGCGGTCAATCTGCCGCTCCACGGCATGGGCGAGGGCGGGCAGCAGATCGCGGTGCCCGGTGACATCGACGTCCCCGTCCCGCCAACCGCCCTTCGGGTCGAGGCCGTACCCGAGGAGGAAGAAGAGCCGGGCGATGGGGACCTTGGGAGTGACGCGCACGGTGACCGGCTCGTCGTCCCCCGGCACCGCGACCGCCACCGCGCCGACCTTGCTGCCGGCCCGCAGGGACCAGTGCCCCGGGACATACGGATCAGGAGCCGCGTCCACGATGTCCCCGGCCGCCAGTGCCCGCCCGACCGAGTCCGGCAGGGCGACACCTACGGCCGCCGCATGCTCCACGAGTTCGACGACACAGGTCACCTCGACGACTCCCGCAGGGCGGCGAGCCCGTACCGCTTCTCGACGTCCACGCCCTCTCCGTAGTGGTACTCCTCCAACAGGGGCAGGATCTTGGTCCGCCACGTCCGTTCGAGACCGCCCTCCCGATAGACACCCCTCTTCATCAGATACGAGGGCCCGATACGGAAGTCGGCGTCATCGATACGGGAGTTGAGCGCGTCGAGCAGGTCGGCCGGCTCGGCGTCGTGTCCCTCGCGGACGAGCCAGCGGCGCAGCAGTCCGCTGGTCGGCTCGGTGCGCGGGGACAGTTCCACGAAGGCGAAGCGGCGGCGCATCGCCGCGTCGACGAGGGCGATCGACCGGTCGGCGGTGTTCATCGTGCCGATCACGAAGAGGTTGGGCGGCAGCGCGAAGTCGTCGCCGGAGTACGTCAGCCGGACCGACTTGTTGCGGTACTCCAGCAGGAAGTACAACTCGCCGAAGACCTTGGCCAGGTTGGCGCGGTTGATCTCGTCGATGATCAGGAAGTGCGGGATGTGCCGGTTGCCCTCGCGGGAGGCCAGATCGGCGAGTTCGCGCAGCGGACCGGCGGTGAGCCGGAAGGCGACCTCGCGGGTCTGCGGATCCTCCTGCGGCCGGAAGCCCTCGAAGAAGTCCTCGTACGCGTACGACGGATGGAACTGCACGAGCTTGACCTGCTCGGGCCCGCCACCGAGGAACTCGGCGAGCTTCAGGGCGAGATACGTCTTACCGGTCCCGGGCGGGCCGTACAGCACCAACTGCCGTTCGTCCCACAGCAGATCACGCACCTCTCGCAACCAGTCCGTGTCGTGTACGAGGAGTTCCTCGGCCAACTCGTCCGTAGGTTCGGGCAGCTCCAGCTCACGCCGGGCGGTGAGCGCGGGGATCTCCACGCTCGGGTCCCGCTCGGCGGCCTCGGCCTCCTCGATCAGTTCCTCGTCGCTTATCCCCAGGCCGTCGATAAGGTCCTTCACCGCGGTCAGGTCGACGACGTCATGCTGCGCGGAGAGCTTCTGCTGGAGCGCCTCGGGCAGGCCCTCGTACGCGTGCCCGTCGTCCGCCCAGTCCACCGGTCGGCGCAGATCCGACCGGCCGTCCTCGGAAGCGAGCTGCTCGGCGTCGCCCGTGATCTTGCCGACGTACAGCCGACCGCCCGAGATGGTGCACATGGTGTCGCCGGGCCTCATCCGGGAGAGGAACATGTGCAGTTCCTCGACCAGCTGCACCTTCTGGTTGTACGTCGCGGTGGAGGCGTAGTCCTCCTCGACGGCGGTGCGCAGCCGGTCCTTGCTGACACCCTGCTCGACACCTTGCCGCAGGTGCCGTGCGCGCAGGGTCACCAAGCCCTCGGACAGCCACAGACGCCGGACGAGGTCGAGGCCCGAGACGTTGGAGCCGCGTACCAGCCAGGCCCGGTTGGGCCCCCACCACACCTGGTCAAGATAGTCGGAGAGCGGATGGCCGTCGTCCGTCTTCCACTCCAGCCAGCCGTTCGCACTGCGACCGACCAGAATCTCGGCGGCGGCCGACGGCGAGTTGCACTCGACGTCCCGCGTCGTCTCCAGCCAGCCGGGCCAGTTGGCCGACTGAGTGAGGACCCCTTCGTCGATCAGCCGCTGCCTCAGCCGGTACGACGACGGCATGCGCACGGGGAACGACGGCACCACCTCGGACCGGCCGGGAGAACCGGCTAGGACGACAAACTTCTGACTTCCGTTCGTCCCCTTTTCGGTCAGCAGCCGCCCCCGGGCCTCGGGGCCGCCGTTGGGCAGCCGGAGCCGGAACTCCGGGTACTGCGGGCCGTCGTCGGCCATGGGTTCCCCCCTTTGCACAGCTGGTGCGATCTTGATTGCAGCGTACGGGCCGGCACTGACAGGCCTGCACGAAATCCTGAAGGCGGCCGGCTCAGCTGCCCATGGCACGGAGGACCGTCAGGAGGCTGGTGACCTCCCGCAGTCGTCCGTGGATCTCCTCCGGACGTGGCGGCAGCTCGTACGTGCGGTAGTGGCATGCCGCGCTCAGCGCCGACCAGGTGGTGCGACATCGGCGGGCGGTGTCGTGGCCCGCGTACCACTCCAGGCACAGCATGCGGTGCTTGCCGACCCGCGTCATCGACGGAGTGACCCGCCGCCAGTAGGCGTCCAGGGCCTGGTCGAGCGCCATGCGGAGCAGGACCGCGGCGGCACGGGCGCGGAGGCCGGGAGGCAGGGTGGTCACGGTGTCGGGGGCGGGCAGGAGGAGGCGGGCGGCGGCGGTCACCAGGGCCTCCGGGGACGCGCTCATCGGGCGCCCCCGGTGCTCTGGGGCCCAGCACTGCTCCGGATCGCCGCCGCGAGCGCCTTGGTGCGGCGGACGAGATCCTTACGGTCGTCCACAGTCGGCAGAGGTGTGTGGGCACCCGAGTTGAAGGCCTCGATCAGCGCCCAGCCACCGGGACAGATCCGCTCGACGGCTGCACGGGCAGGCTGCTGCTCGTCGCCGAACAGGGCGAGTGACACGTACGTCTTGGTGCGATCGAGGGACTCCACGCGCTCCTCCACGGCCCGAAGCCCGAGCCCCTCCTCGTCGCGGAGCCTGCGCCGTGCCGTCTCCAGACAGGCGGCTTCCACCGCCACCCTGCACATGGCGGGCAGCACATGGTCGGCCACGTCCTGCGGCAGGCCGCGGTCCAGAGAGACAGCCCGCGCCTCCGCGAGAGCCTGCTCCACCGGGTCGGTGAGCGTCTCTACGCCCACTACGGAGTCCGTCTGGCGGCTCACGCGCAGGACGGTCGCCTTGATGCCGAGGTGGGCGACGGCCTGCTGGAGCCGGGTGTCATGGGTGAAGACGATCACCTGCCGGTCCTGGGCGTACGCGTCGAGCACCCGGGCCAGACCCTCGACCTTCTCGGGGTCCATGGACTGCACGGGGTCGTCGATGACAAGGAACCCGAACGGACTGTCCGCGTGTGTGGCACGGGGCAGGAAGAGCGAGAGCGCGAGCGAGTGCAGCTCGCCCTGGCTCATCACGCTATAGGCGGGGGCGGACATGTCGTCCACGGAGACGTCGAGCTCGACCTTCCCGCGACCGGGAGTGCCCACGAGGGTGACGGATCCGAGCGTGACGCTGCTGTGCTCGCACAGCTTCTGCCACACCTCCTGCGACCGCTGGGCGAACGGCCGCAGCCGCTCGTCGCGCAGCTCGTCGATGATCGGCCGCAGCCAGGCCCGCGCCTTGCGCGCGTGCTTGCGGCGCTCGCGCGCGACCTCGGACGCTTCCTCGGCACCGAGCCACTCGGCCAGTCGTACGGCGAACGGCTGCCAGGCGACGTCATGCGCGGAGAGCCGCTGAACGGCTTCTTCCCGCACCTGCCGGCAGGCGTCGTCCAGGGTCGCCGCGGCACGCTCGACGCGGTCCGCCAGCTCCCGGGGGTGGATGACATCCCGGCACTGGACCCACTCCTGCCACACCACCGTGAGCGGGGAGTCCTCGCCGCGCAGCCACACCGGAACCGGCTGTACGAGGTCGTGCACGGCCCGCACGGCCACCGCCACCTCCTGCCGGGCGGCCTCGGCGTCGGCTGCCTCCGTCTGGAGCCGCTCCACCTCCGTCCGCGCCTGCTCGGCCCACGCCCGGTCCAGCCGGTTCTCGGCGCCGCAGACCGGGCAGTCCGTGCTCCTCGAGCGCCGCTGGTGCTCGATCGCCGCCTCCAGCAGCCGGGCCAGGCGGCGCGCCTCCTCGGCACTGCCGTACCGGGCCTCCTCGGCAGAGGCGGCGGCCTCCCGCAGCCTTCCGACAGCCCCGCCGACCTCCGCCAGATCCGGCCCGGCGAGGCTCGCGTGCTGTCGCAGCTGGGCCAGCTCGGCCTCGGCGGCCGGGGTACGGCTCCCCAGCAGTGCACGCACCCGGCCGAGGTCGCGCTTGGCTCCCGACAGCGCCTGGGTGGCCTCGCGGGACCTGGGGTCGTCGAGCGTGCCCAGCGCGTCGAGGAGCTGCGCGGTCAGGGCGTCCGCGTGCTTGATCGCCTGCTCGCACTCGCTCGCGGTGTCCTTGACCCGGCCGTCGAACTCGGCGAGCAGTTCGAGCCCGAGGAGCTTGAAGAAGGCGTCGTGCAGGCCGCCGAGCGTGCCGTTGATCATCGAACCGAGTTCGCTGTACGGCAGGAAGGGCCGGGCGAGGTCCAGCGCCTCGGCGTCGACGACCTCCTCCAGCTTCCGCTCCGAGCCGTCCGGTCCCTCGACCTTGGTGCGCGCCTCGTCGACCTTGAGCCCGTGCCAGGTCCGCCGCACGGTGACGGCCTCGCCCCGGTCGCCGACGGCCAGCTCGACGCAGACCTCGGGGGTGACGTCGGGACTATGCAGGTTGCGCCAGCCCTTCTGCCAGTCGGTGGCCCGTCGTCCGTCCCATCGGGAGTTGCGTCCCGTCAGCGCGGTCTCGGCGGCCTCGGCGAAGCTCGACTTTCCGGAGCCGTTGGGGCCCGCGACGACGATCAGCCCGGGCCCGGGCGGCAGTTCGAGCGTGGTCCGCGGACCGACACCGCGCCAGCCGGCCGCAGTGACGGACCGGAGCTGCACGGGCCCGGCGCGACCTCCACTGCTCGTGGCCGGTTCGTCGGGAACCAGCTCGCGCAGCAGCTCCTGCACCTGAGGCGCGAGGTCCGAGTGGCGCAGTCGGTCGAGGAGGAGAGCGCGGAGGGAGGCAGGGGGCTGATCGGTCATGGTCTGTTCCCGTTGTCGGGGCGTGGGAGAAGGGGCCACGCGGACTGGTGATGCGTCTTGTTGGCGCTTTCAGCATGGCGACACCTTGTTAGCACTGTCAACGCATATTCGGGATTCCCGATATTCGAAATTGTGTACGTGCTGGAGATGTCGGACTGGTCGACCAAGCCCGCGGGATGCGCTGTCGCTCGTCGAGGACCGCGTCGAAAGAGCGGCGAACCTGCAACTGCTGAGGAGACCCGAGAACATCGCGAAGCAGGCCGACCTGCCGGCTGCCTGGCTCCGGAAGCACTTCGCCTCGGATGCCCCGCGCGAGAGTTGGCTGAAGGAGTACGACGCCACCGGCCTGCCCGAGGATGTGACCGGGTTCCCGGAGTTCTACGAGGCCCGCCGTACACGCATGCGGCAGCGCCTCACCGCCCTCCTGGGGGCGGCGGACTCCGCGGAACAGGCCGTGGACGCACGGGATGCCCTGACCGCCGTGCCGGATGACGAACCAGATCCGGGGAACGAGGGGCTGTGAACAAGAACCTCGAACCGCAGGAGTTCGTCATATCGGTGTACCGGCCACGTTGAACGGCCAGGGGGCGGAACAAGGAGGTCGATCCTCGGCGTCCTGTTCCGCCCCACCCGGCTGTCCCGAGTCAGCGTCGGTCTGTGGCTCGCGGGTGCCCCGTACTTGCGAAGGTGATCCAGCAAGTCTCCCGGACGGTGTCGAGGAGGTACCAGATTCGGCCGCCGCCGGTCACCTCGATCTGCCACTGCTCGCAGGTCTGCCCGCGGTGGGTGCCATGCGCCAGGCCGCCCTTGAGGCGGTGGTGCCGGGGTGTCTCGGTGGCCGGTCTGGGGGCGGTGCGCATGGTGATCCAGGCGCGGTAGGTGTTCTCGCGGGCCTGCTGGGCGAGGCTTTCCCAGCCCTTGGCCGAGGCGGCGTCGGCGAAGCGGACTTCCCAGTGACCGTCCGGTGCCGGAGGTGCGGCGCGGTCGCCGCGGCCCGTGGTCATGTGACGTCCCGCGGGTCCGGTACCGGGCCGTAGTCCTCGCCGTGATCCCTGGTCAGTGCGGCCAGCAACTCGGGGTCGGAGTAGACCTCGGCGGTGTGCTGCCAGGCGATGAGCAGTTGGGCGACGGACGCGCTGTTGCCGACGGAGTCGGCGGCTCGCATGGTGTCGACCAGTTCGACGGCGAAGGCGTGGAGATCGGGCTCGGGCAGGAAACGGACCCAGGGGAACGCGTCCGGCAGTATGTCGAGGAGCAGTTCCATGCTGCCGGGCTCCCGGCGAGCCATCGCGGCCAGCATCCGGGTGGCTGCCGACACCACGGTCTGGTCCTGCTCGGCCCGGGCGGCAGTAGTGAGGACCAGATCCTCGCCGTCTCTGCGATGCAGGAGCAGTCTCGGCGATTCCTGGAGCCGGGCAAGCGTCTGCTTGTTCTTGTTCACCAGCTCGGAGAAGTTCACGGCTGCACTCTCGGCACTCATGACTTTGAAACTACTTCGAAACTCATCCTGGCGCCATCACCCAGAAGAGGGACGCGGAGCGGTGGACCTGATCACCGCCCTGCGCAGTCGGCGGACTGACGAAGGACTGGTTGCGGGCGTCGACACGGTTCTCTTCAGCCGACCGGCAACCAGGTGTGATCGGGCTCGTGCCCTTGCGTTGATCCGGCCGTCGATCCGGCGCGGTGCGAGTACTGTCTAGACCGCAGCCAACGCCCACCATCCGACCGGGAGCACGACCGTGACCGCACTGCACGCGCAGCCGCAGCCCGGTGAGCCGCTCATCCCCATGCCTGCCCTGACCCCCGACGCCCTGCGTGCCGCCGTAGAAGAACTCACACCGAGCCGCATGCCGGCGTTTGTCCGTGATCTCGTCGACGCGACCACCAGCGCTCAGCGGGCCCAGTCCCTTGCTCCGCTGCGCACCTTCGTTCACACGTGGGGTGTGTTCGTCGCGATCCAGCGCTACCCCTCACGAGCCGCTCGCCTGCGTCACCTGGAAAACGTAGTGAGCGGCGGGGTGGTGGATCCGGCGGATGCCATCACCGAGATAAGGAAGATCCACGCAGATGCGGAGGCCGAGGCCGGCCTGGCGGTCGCGGCTTCATCCAGTTCCTTGCCGTACCCCGGCACGAGTGCGTCTACGTCTGCAACATCGTCTGGAACGGGTGAGGCGCTGCGGCGAACATCGTTGCCACTCTTTGCCGCTCAGTGCGGCGACGGTCCGTACATCGATGCGGCCTGCTCGGTAAGCCACGCGACTGCTCTTTGAGGGGGTGCGTGGGTGTCGATGCCGATGACGTGAAGGGTGCCGAGCCTGCCTTGCGAGCCGTCGACCCGGAGGACGCGATGAGCGTGGCCGCCCGGCTGGGGATGGACGATCATCGCGTCGGGGGCGTCGGCGGGGGCGTAGCCGACGCTGTAGGTGAGGAGTTGGTGGACGTCGGCGGCGCTGACGCCGTGGCGGTCGTAGCGCTTGTACTTGGCGTCCACCGGCAGCAGTGTGCGGTGAGGCCGGTCAGGCGCCGGGAGGCTCAGGAGCAGGTCGGGGCGGAAGGTCGAGGCGTTGCCGAGGTCCCCGCGGACGGTGATGCCCCTCTCGCCGCGGCTGGGGACGGCATGTCCACCGCACGGGGCGGCGGCCTCGGCGCCGAGGCGTCGTACCACGGCTTCCCAGAGCGCGGGCATGGGCAGCAGGAGGCCGTCCGCCGTACTGCCCAGGTCGGTGAGCAGGTCGGTGACGCCTCCGCCGCGCAGCAGCAGGCGTGCCCAGGTGTGGGCGGGGCGATAGCGGGCGTTCAGGCGCGTGTACCTGATGCGATCGAGGGCGCGCAGCGCCGCCTCCGGGGTGGCGGCCCGAGGGAACGCACCGGCGATCCCGTGCAGCTCGCGAGCCAACTCGGAACCGGAGGTGAGGGTGAGCGCGACTTTCAGGGCGGTCCCCAGGACGCGGTTGTCCCAGATGTCGGTCTCGCGGTCGAAGGTGCGTATGTGCAGCTGGTCGAGTTGTCCGTACCGACGGGTGGCCTGGGCCGCGAAGTCCAGCCGTCCCCGCAGGACCGGTTCCACGCTCTGGTGACGTACGTAGTCGCGGCGCAGTCCCTCGCGCACCAACTGTTCGCACTGCTCCAGCAAGGCCGCGGCCACGAGGTCGGCGTAGCCTTCCGGGCCGGTGGCCCAGCGTCGTGACATCGTCCGAACGGGCGTCGGCGCGTCCAGGGCGTAGGCGAGCCAACTCATGAGCCGGTCACCCGGTATGGCGAACTTGGGCTCGACGACGATGCGGACGCGGTCGAGGACCAGGACTCCGACACTCGAGCCCGCCCGGAGCCGCCATCCGGAACGGTCGGGGCGCAGAGTGAGGTGACCCCCTGCCTGGAGGGCGTGCAGGCGACCGACATCCCGGGAGGTGAGCTGTTCGATGTCCAACGGAACGGACTGGTACTCGCCGAGGCGGACGTCGGTGCGCTCAGGCATCGGGGCCCGGCTCACCGCCGCTGAACTCGGCTGCCAGCGCGGCGGCGAGGTCCTGGGGTGACATGAGCGCGATGCGGCCGGTGTCCGCGTCGACCAGGCTGCCCAGGACGCGGTGCAGCAGGTCGGCACGGCCGAGGCAGTAGTCCTCCAGCAGCGGGATCACCTCATGGTGGAAGGCTGCGGCGAGGTCGTCCTCCGTGGCGATCGGCGCGCCGTCACGCAGTAGGTAGGCGTGTCCTATCTGGTGGTCGGCGTCGAGATGCCGGGTGATGCGGGTGTTGAGGGATTCGAAGAACTCCGCCAGGTCCAGCGGGCCAATCGTGCCCGAGACGGCGTCCGGGTCGGGGCCGACGGCAACGAAGGCGAAGCGGCGGCGTACGGCCGCGTCGAGGTGGCTGATGCTCCGGTCGGCGGTGTTCATCGTGCCGATGATCCGGATGTTCGGCGGCACGGAGAAGCTCCGCCCGCTCACGGACAGGGCGAGGGGCAGGCCGCGCTTGTCGAGTTCGAGGAGCGTGATCAACTCGCCGAAGATCCGGGGCAGATCACCGCGGTTGATCTCGTCGATGATCAGGAGGTATGTCTGCTCGGGGTGTGCCGAGGCCCGATCGCACAGGGCGTGGAACACCCCGTCCGTGAGGGCGAGCGTGAGCCCGGGGCCCGTGGCGCTCAGGTCCGGTTTGAAGCCCTCGACGAAGTCCTCGTAGCCGTAGGAGGGGTGGAAGGTCACCAGATGGACCTGCTCGCCGCCCAGCATCTCGGCCTGGGCCGCGGAACGCTGGGCCGGGTCGGCGTTGATCACGTCCGCGCGGCCGGCCATGAAGAGGGCGGCACTGAGCGCGAGCCGGGTCTTGCCGGTACCGGGAGGCCCGTGGAGGATTACCTGGCCCTTGCGTTCCAGCGCGTCCAGTACTGCCCGGACGTCCTCGGGCGCCAGCTCGGCGGATGACGCGGCCGCATGCGCAACGGAGCCAGTCGCCCGATGCGCCGTGAGCCTGGCGAAAAGCGTCGGGTCGACCTTGGCGAACGTGGACCGCCAGCCGTGCTGGGGTCCTGACAGCTTCTGCGCGTGGGAGACGTCCCAGTCGACCGGGACCACGTGCCGGTACTCCGGCCGTTCGGGGGCGAACCGATAGCTCCCGGTGACAGTGCCCGTGGCCAGGACCTCGTCCATCCCACGGTTGGCCACGACCCGGTCTCCGGCCTCCAGGTCCCGGAAGGCCAGGAGTCTGCGCGCGGTGGTGAGGCTACGACCGTTGCCGCTGGGCCAGTTCGCGTCGAGGGCCTCTTTCAGCTCGGAGTCGGTCTGATACTCACCCAGGTCACGAAGTTCGTCCCACCCTACGCAGATGAACCCGCCGTCGCGGCACTCCTCCCACAAGCGGGCGCGCTCGCCGGGGGCGATCTTCCAAATCGTGCGCATCTGGGGACGCGGGTCGAATTCCTGGTAGAGGAAGGTCATCACCTCGTTCCCGGTCCAGCCCGCGAACTCCGGCCGGGAGCGGACGAGTTCGAGGAGTTGCCGGTTGCTGCGCCAGGTCGGTGAATCGGCGCCCGACGTGCCGCCCAGCAGGGCGAGGAACTTCCGTAGGTGCCCCGCGGAGTAGACGGGGAGGAAGTGCTCGGGGAAGTAGGTGGCGAGAGTCTTGGTCACCAGCGCGGGCCCGAACCGAAGGATTTCGAGGTCGTCCACGGCCGCGAAGTCGCCCACGCCTGTGGCGGTCAATGCCCGGAGGAACTCGGCCCGAAGACGCTCCCACGCGTCCTGCGGCTCCATCCCGCGCAGGGGCGCCGCGAGCCGCCACTCACCGGAGTTGTGACGGTACATGATGTGCTTCGCGGCGCTGCCGCCCTTGATGCTGCCCAGGCACTGGGTGCCGAACTCCATGAGTCGGCAGTACGTCATCCCGGGACCGGACGGGTTGAGGCCCAGGGCGTAGCGCTCCAGGGGCAGCGTGGGCCAGTCCTCCAGGGGGAACTGGGCCAGCACCTGCTTGCGCTCCTGCTCTGCGCCGGCTTCGTCCTTGGCAGCGGTGCTCCGGTCGAACCGGGCTGCTGCTTCCCATATGTCCACGCCGTCGGTCATGGGGGTCATGATGCCGGAACGGTGAGGGTCGCAGGGGGTGTAGGACGTTCTTGGTCTGCGTGCTGTGAGTCGGCCTGATCAGTGGCCTTCGAGGTCGGGTTCGGCCCGGATGGGCTCCTGGAAGCCGTTCGTTTTGATGTGGGTGATGGCTGACCGGTGGCTGGTCAGCCACTCGCCGCACACCCGCCAGTGATGAATGCTGCCGTCGCGGAACTTGGTGCGCACCTCCGCGACGAGCTTCTCGTCGCAGCCGCCGCTAGTGGCCATGGAACAGATGACGTTGTCGTGTTGCTCGAACGCCGGAATGTACGGGTGGACCGACAGGATCGGAGAGAGCATCTCCCGCGCTGCTGCATGAGGCATGGCACGGGAGAGTAGCAACGTGGCTTCGCCGGCCGCCTACGCGCCGTGTGATGCCCGGTCGGCGGTCAAGACTCGTCCTCGTCGCCCAGTTCGTTGACGAGTGGTACGAGGAGCGGATGAACGGAGAAGCCGGACGCGGGGCCAGGGCCCGCGTTGTATTCGGCCTTCAGGACCTGGACGGCCGACTCCGGGATCTTGCCCAGGCTTCGCAGCAGGCCGGTGATGCGGGTGACCGGCTTCGTGAAGCCTCTGAGGGAGCGGCCCTCGGGGTAATGACAGATGTCGTAGACACTCTTGGCGTCCGCGACACCGTCCATCTCGGCGGCGTACTTGATCACGGCGACCCTGTCTTCGTAGTTCTCGTACGTCAACCGGTCGAAGAGTTCCTGGAGCGCGTCGGTCGTCCAGCCGCCGTAGGTTCCGTCGTCGGTCCCGATCCGTTCGACGCGTTCGATGTCCTCGACGGACCCCTCTCGGAGACCGAACTCCAGGATCGGCGCAGCGACCTCCAGGAACCGTTTCGGCGTAAGCATGAAGAGCCGCCCGCCACCCCGGGTCCTGAGCTCCTCGGTCAGTTCCGGCCGCGGGCCGCGGTTGAAGCCCTGCTCCTTGCGCCACCAGTCCTCCTTGACGTCCGCCGTCACGAACAGCACGTCGCACCGGCGGCGGCCGGCTTCGCAGAGGATCTGCTCCCACACGAGATAGTCGGCGGCGGCTCCCACGCCGTCCTTCGTCTTGTCCATGTAGCCCGGAGGCAGCCGCTTCTCGACGCGGCGCATGCCCTCCGCGATCGCCTTGTCGTGGTCCTGCGGACTCAGTGGAGCGCCGACCCGGCCGTCGAGCGCGGGCTCCAGTTCCGCGATGACCGGATCGGTGCTCGTGTCATGGGTGATGTTCTGCCATTCGCCCTCGCCGACCTTGACGATCGCCTCCTGCACGTCGTCGAAGACCTCGTTCAGCTGACTGCGCAGACGGTCGGTCTCCTCCTCCGGCAGGGCCACGCGATTGGCCCAGGTGCGCAGGGTGCGTTCCGCCTGGGCCGCGTGACCGGCCATGTCCTCGGCGGCCTGTGCACCGGACGACCGGGCGTCGCTGAGGGTGCTCTCACGGTTCCGCCAGAACTCCACGAGGACCTGGTGGGGCACCCACAACCGGTCCTCCACGGCGCCGAGCGCACGCAGCAGGTCGCCGCGCGCCTGCTCGGTGTAGCGGTAGAGATTCAGCAGGACGTTGGCGTCGGGGGCGACCAGGCCGTGGGTCAGCACGGAGGTGAAGTCGTCGGTGGTCGGCGTCCGGAAGGCGCCGAAGTCGTCGAAGAGGCCTCGGTTGTCCACCCCGGCCGTCGTGTCCTCTGCCACTGCGCCCCCTTCGTTGCCGTACGCCGCGTCCGAGGGGTAGGCATACCGGCCCGCCCCCTCGCGTTCGCCCTGCTGGGAACGTAGCGCGTCGAAGGTGACGAGGGGCAGTGAACGGGCAACTCTGCGAGGCCTGTTGGTCGGGGATTACTCGTCAACTGGGCCGGTGAACCACCTCGGCCCAAACGGTCTTGCAGCCCGGCGGATGTGGTTCGGTGCCCCAGCGGTCGGCCAACGCGCCGACCAGGAGCAGACCGCGGCCCGTCTCGCCGTCCGTCGCCGACTCGGCAGGTGCGACGGGGAGTTGGCCGCCCTTGGCGTCGATGACCGCGATGCGGAGGAGGCCGGTCGTGGTGTCGAAGGTGAGGGCGAGCCGGAAGTCGCGGCCCTGGACGCGGCCGTGCAGGGCCGCGTTGGCGGCGAGTTCGGCGACGATGTGCTCGGCTCGCTCGGTCACTTCTGGTGACAGGTCCCAGGCGCGGAGCTGGGTGGTGGCGAGGAGGCGGGCGAGGCGGGCTCCTCGGCGGGTGGAGGACAGAAGCTGGGCGAACGTGGGCACAGTGCCGGGTGGTTGGGGGAGGGTTGCGCTCATGGGGTCAATGTGGTGGGCGTACGGGGGCGCGTTCCAGGAGTGACGCCCGTACGGTGCGTCAGCGTACGGACACATTCTGTGGACGGTACGCGGGGTCCTCCGTCACGCTGGGTGCTGTCGGGCGTGGAGCGACGGACAGTGCGTGTCACGGGTACGGAACGGGAGGTGGCCGCGTATGACGGGCGGCATCGACATCATGGCTGAGGGCTGCGGCGACGGGGAGGCGGCCGGCGGTGAGCCGGATCGTGAGCCCGACCCCTCGGACAGTCTGCGGACCTGGGGAGCCGTCCAGCAGGCGCTGCGCGAGCACGCCGGGTACAGCAGGGCCGAGTTCGCGGACCTGGTGCGCTTCTCCAAGCACACCGTGGAGTCGGTGGAGCTGGGGCGGCGGATGCCCGACGAGTCGTACGTGGTGCGGTCGGAGGAACTCCTCGGGAACACCGGGGCGTTGCGGAAGTCGTCGAAGTACGTGACGCGGGGGCGGGGGGATGTGGGGCTCGCGGCTTGGTTTCGGCAGTGGGCTCGATTGGAGCGGGTGGCGGTGAGCCTGTGTACGTATGAGTGCAGGCTGGTGCCGGGGTTGTTGCAGTCGGAGGGGTATGCGCGGGCCCTGTTCGAGAACCGGCTTCCGCTGCTGACTGAGGAGCAGATGGAGGCCCAGGTCGAGGCGCGGATGGAGCGGCAGCGGATGCTGCACGAACGGCCGACCGTGCCGTTTCACTTCATCGTGGAGGAGTCAGTCTTCCGGCGCAGGCTGGGGGGTCGTGACGTGCTGCGGGAGCAGTTGGACCTCGTGCTGGAGCTGACGGCACTCCACAACGTGATGCTTCAAGTCATGCCGACCGAGGCTGAGTTCCACGCCTGCATGGACGGTCCGGTACAGCTCCTTGAGACACCGGAAGGGCGGCGGCTGGCGTACTCCGAAGGGCAGGAGAACGGCCGGCTGATCTCCGACCGTAAAGAGGTGCGCACCCTCCAGCAGCGCTATGACACACTGCGCTCGCAGGCCCTGAACCCCCAGGACTCGCGGGGTCTGCTGGAGCGACTGCGAGGAGAGCTATGAGCACGACGGAACTCGTCTGGTTCAAGTCCAGCTACAGCGGCAGCTCGGGTGACAGCTGCGTCGAGGTCGCCGTCACCGAACAGGCCGTCTGCGTCAGGGACTCCAAGGACGTGACACGCCCCCACTTCGCCGTCGGCCGGGATGGCTGGTCGCGGTTCGTGGAGTTCGCGGCAGGGGCCTGAGTACGTTCGTCCCGGCGGTCGCGTGATGACATCCACCGCCGGGACATAGGCCCGCCGCCGTCTCAGTCACCCGGCCTGACAAGCTTCTCTGCCTCGTCGCGGAGGCTTCTGATTCCTTCCAGCGCTGTTTCACGCGCAGCGCTGATCTCCGCACCCTGCTTCGTGAGACCGCTGAGCGACTGCTCCACCTCGGCGATCCACTCGCTGAGATGCTGCTCACCGGTGTCAGTGAGGTCGGTCCGCTGTCTGAGCGCCGCGTCGGCGAAGTGATCCCGGAGCGCCTGTCGGCGCTTCTTGATCGCCTTCCACTCGCTCTGGTCCTGCGCGATGGTCTTCACGTCCATCAACGGGCCCATGACCGCCACCGCCCACTGCACCTTTCCGGCCGTACCGGCGACCTTCTTGGTTGCTTTGATCTTGCCCCACGGCTTGAACTTGTCGACGCCGTTGGTGATCTTCCCGCCGGCGTCGAGCACCTTCTGGCCCGCGCGGGTCTTGTTGAGCCAGTTCGCGATCTTGGCTGCCGCTTCCGGCTCTCCGGCGACCTTCTCGATCCACTCGTGCAGTTTCTTGGCGCCTACCTTCGCGGCCTTTTCGGCGGCTTCCCTGATGGCCCGTTCGTACGGTGACTCCGTGGGGGCGGCGAGTGTCGCCTCGGGGGCGTCGACTTCGTTCACCCAGGCCTCGGGCTCGGGTACGGCATCGCCGTACTCGGCGACCAGCGCATCGAACGCCGCCCTCACCGACGAGGAGTACCTGACGTCGAAGTCGGTGCGGGCATCGATCAGTTCCCCGGTGACGGCAGTGGCGATGTCGACGGGGACGGCGCCGTTCTTCTCGGAGACGCCGTCAGCGGCTCTGCCTCCCGCCGTTCTGACCCTGGAGGCGACGATCTCGCTCTCCCGCTCCAGGGTGTCCAGCACCGCCGCCTTGGCCCGGGAGATCGACTCCTCTACCTTCTTCGTGGTCCGCGCTGCGTCGAGTTCCTCTCCGTCCAGTTCCCATCGCTGCTCGGCGTCCTCCAGAACCCGGATGAGTTCCTGCGCCTGCGCCTTGGGCCGCATTCCCTCGACACCAGGTGCCGTGATTCTCCGCAACTCGGCGGTGAGGACGTCGATGCCACTCTCCGCCACGAGCAACTCACGGTGTTCATCAGTGAGTTGGGGTTCGTTGCGCGCGTCGACATAGTCGCGCGCGTCGGTCGGGATGACCGGGACACGATCGGCGAAGGGCCCGAGCCGTTTGCGGATCTCGTCGAGGATGACCTCGCGGTCGCTGTTCTCGGCGCTCATCTTGTTGACGACGACGACACTGCGGTCAGCGAACCCGTCGGCATCGAGCGCCTGCAAGATCGCCTCGGTCTCCGCCTCGCCCGGCAGCTCGCTCGTTGTCACGATCATCAGCGCGTCCGCGCCGCGCACTCCACGCCGGGCTGCCGCGGAGTGCTCGTCGTTGCCGGACAGTGTTCCCGGTAGGTCGACCAGCATCACCCCGTTCCACGGATACGGCGTCGCCTCCTGCGTCTTGGGGGCCGCGTCGACGAGCTTTTCGACCTCGGCCGCCGGAAGTCGACGCAGTGCCGCGATGAGCATCGACTTCCCGGCGCTGTACGGCCCCAGGAGGGCGATCCGCAGCGGGCTTGTGTCCGCCTGGGGCAGACTCGCTGTCAGGCCTCGGGTACGAGGGTGAGCGTTCAGGATCTCCTTCGCCTGTGCACTCAGCGCGAGGACGCGGGCGTCCAGCCTCCCGTCAGTCATGCGCGGTCCCATCTCCATCTCCGCTCATAGAATCAGAGCAGATCTCGATCCGCTCGGTGAGGACGTCCACGATTCGCTCCTGCAAGCACGCCCGCACGTCCGCGACGCTGGACGCGTCGGTCCAGACGCGAAGTTCGACTCCTGGCGTTCGACGTGCCGAGCGGACGGTCGCCGGGTCACCGCCCGCAAGGGCCAGGAGCCGGCGCACCAGTACGAGGTCGATCGCGTCAAGGGCGGAGCGCACGGCCGACCTCAGCCGGCGGAGCTGCTCGAACCGCTCCCGCGTGCGACCGATGTCTGCGGACTGAGCTTCGAACTGAGCATTGACTTGAGCCGTTGTGTCGTCGACGACACGAGCCACCTGCGCTTCGCGCCCGTCGAACAGCTCATCGAGCCTGGCCTCAGCTGCGGCCGTGATCTCGCCGGTCCACTCGTCCCGCGCCCGTCGCAGGCGATCAACTTCGCCGCTCACTGCTTTCGCCGCTCCGGCCAGGGGCGTCAGTACGTAGTCCGCCACCACCACGGCAGGGGGAGCGAGCTTCTTGGGGATTCCCTTGGCGGCGACGGAGCCCATGAGGGCTGTCGCCGCCCCCTTGGCAGCAGCCGTGCTCACACTGCCGGGCTTCGCGTTAGGACGCGGCCGCACTTCCAACTGCTCGTCGTCCTGCGACTCTGGGCCGTGTGCCCGCGCGCGCAGAACCTTCCCCCGTTTCCGCGTCTCCTGATCGAGCTCGCTTTCGATACCTGAGACAAGTGCCTCCAATTCGAGACCGGTGACGAAGTCGCTCCACCGCTGCGCGTGATCCGCGCCGCCCAGCTCCCGAACCACACCCGGCAACCGCTCTTTGGCACGGTGCCGCTCCGCTTCGAGCCGGTCGTGCGTGTTCCGGCCCGCGGTCTGAAAAGCTTCGAGCAACGCGGCCCGTTCACTCGGCGCCGAGCGTTCGAGTTCGCCAAGCGCGAGGTCGATCCGGGGGAGTTCCACGGTCAGCCGGTCGTGGATCGCGGCGAGCGGCCCCCGTACGTTTTCGGCCAGCCGGACAGCGCGAAGGGGAATCGCGCGCTCGGCCAGGAGCTGTTGGAGGGACCGCTCCAGCTCGGGCAGCCTGCTCGCCCGAAGGGCCTTGTCTCCCAGCTCGCGATCCTCCGTGGACAGCGCCTCGTGCGCGGCGCCGGAGTGGACCGCGAGGATGACGGGCGGCGCGACCCCGACCGCTCTGGCGACCTGTTCGATCCGGACGGCGTGCTCCGGCGCTGACTTGAACTCTCTGTTCGGGTGATCGGCGAAGAGCGCAAGGCGGACAGGTGTGTTGACCAGCCCCTTCACATTGACGACAGCCAGCAGAGGTTTCCCCGACAGGAGAAGTCGCTGGAGTTCGGCGGACTCCTCGTCGCGCAGCGTGTCGGCGTAGTTCCAGATGACGGCGTCGGCGCTATCGCACGCGTCTCGCGCATGCTGGGCGTCGAAGTCGTCGTCCTTCGCGGCGACGCCGGGTGTGTCGAGGTAGGTCACGGAGCCGACATCGAACGCGGAGGTCTTCCGTGTGGTGCGGTGTGCGCCTCGCCCGATCCCGGTTCGGTCCGCATCGCCCATGAGGGCCTTGCGGAGCGTGGTCTTCCCGGACTTGGTTCTTCCGGCGATGGCCACGAGCAGTCTGCCACCCACCGCGGGCACGGTCCGCACGGCATCGTGCAGTTCGCGTTCGAGAGCGCCGATACGGCTGATTGAGCGGATGAGATCCTCGCTCTCGATCGCGTGCGGGGAGTACGACGTCCGCTGAAGGCCGGCTTCGGCCTTGGCCCGGAGGATGGACTGGACATTGCGGTAGGCCGAGCGACTCACGTCCACCGCCCCGGGCGGAAGCGCGAGCTCGCCGACGAGGGACTCCAGGGCCTCGCCGAGACCCGGTTCGGTTCGTCGCGCGTCCATCGCGGCGGCCACGCGGTCGAACGACTCGACGTTCTCCGTGTACCAGGACTCAAGAGCACGCAGCTGGCCGATGTCGGTCTGGGAGGCGACCGCCAGTAGCCCCGTCGCGAGCCGTGCGGCCGAACTCGTGGTCGGCGCTTCGAGGGAAGCGGTCGGGCTCACGAGCGCCGTCGAGAGCCCATGCTCGATCACTGCCCGCGCGCGGTCGTCCGCGAGCATTTCCAGAGTGCCTCCCGAAACGACGCCGGTGTCGCGAGCCCCGATCGCCCAGACCAGGGCATCATGCCGATCCGCTCTGAACTTGAACGGCACATTCGGCCCGAGCCAGCGCCACCATTCCGGTTGCACGGACAAAACCGCCTCGTACGACTCATTCGCGGCGATGAAGTCCTGCACCTTCCCAAGCCGCGTCACCAGATCCTGGTTCCGCAGATCCCGCGCTGTGGAGACACTGTGTTTGAGCACGAGCTCACGTGCACCTGACGCCTGCCGACTACGTCGGTAGCGACTCAAGTCGGTCACTGCGCGATCGACGTCGATCTCAAAGATCGAACGCCAGATCTCCTCGGGCCACCCCTGATCCGCACGACGACACTGCTCAAGGACTCCAGGCAGTGTCCGTTCCGCGAGCGCCACAGCCGCAAGGTCTGCCCTGAGCGCCTCCGTCGTCACGCCCTCGAGCGCCTGGAGATGAGAACGCAGTCCTTCGAGCCGCATCAACTCTCGGAGGGCTCTGGCCTCGCTCGGTGTCAGAGTCCGGCCCCGAGCCGTTGCCAGACGGACCAGTTCCCCTTCTTCGACGCACGACGCCACGGCTTCGGACACCCACCGGAGAGTGCTCCCGGACGGTGGCAGACCGGCACACCCGCATGCTTGGGCAACCGCCTCCGCGCCCTTGGCCAGCCGCTGGAGTGGTGCTGACCCGCCCGTGGCGTCGACGCCCAATGGTTCGAGCAGGAGGGCAAGCACCTCAGCTCTGAGACTCTCCGTGTCATTCAGTGCCGTGTCATTCACCACTACTCCTCGTGAGGGCGGTGGTATCTGAACTCGGGGAGGGGGCCGGAGCTCGGGGGAATCAAGGCCCTCGACTGCGGAGGCACCTCCGCTCGTACGATCTGGTGGCGAGGCGGCACGCAGGTGCGCGGTGTGAAAACCCACATGCCTTTCGACAAGGTGACCCCGAGCACCCGTTCCTTGTCCCGCAGCCAGGGATATCTGTTCTGCAACTCGACATAGTTGTCGTTGGTGACGACGGTCCCGCCGGCGTCCTCCGCGATCGCTGTGACAAGAGCGTCGCCCTTGCCCTCGGTTCCGGCCGGAGGCTGGATGAGGTCCCCTTTGCTGAGCGCCGAGTCCACTGCCGCGCGTTCTTCCTCCGCCACCTTGTGTCTGAAAGTGGCGTCGACGACAACGTGCAGTACGGCGTCGGGATACCGCGATGTCAGGGCGTCACGCGCGGACAGCAGTTGGGCGAAGGACGGCCGGTCGCCGCTGTCGTACACACCAGGTCGCCGCGGTGACCTGCCGATCCACGCCAGGTTGGAGCCGTCCACCACGAGCACTGAGGGTGCTGAACCCGTGGCTTGCTTCCGGGGCTGCGCCGCCAGCGGCCTGGTGGCGGTGTTGCCCGCGAGCAGATCATCGAGTTCCTTGCGCACGGCCGGCGTCGGACCACCGGAACTGAAACTCTTGATCTCCTCGTTCAGCACCTCCTCGCCGGTGCGTTCAAGGGTCGCCTTGACATGCAGGAGCCCGTTCGTGTCGTACGTGTACTCCAGCAGGAAGCGGGAGTCCTCACGAGCACGGGGGTCCTGATAGGTGAGCGGGAGGTCTGTCAGCTTCACGTTGTCGGGGTGGTCCAGGGGCCGATCCGGGTCACCCTCCCAGATCTCCACGGTGAGACTGCGCGCGTTGTCCTGGCGTGGCGTGTAGCTCTTGCGCTCCTTCCACGGCAGCGGCGAGTTGCGTGGAATGATCTGACTGAACTTCTTCTGTCCGGCGTCGTCCTTGACGACTGTGCCCAGGGCATGGCTCGTCGCCACCTGGATTACGCCGTCAACCTCCCCCGACAGCACAGCCGCCGCTATGGAAGCGCCGCGGGCGACCGCCGTCATGGGATCGCAGAGATCGACCTCGACGGGCTCCTGCTGCATGACCTCGGCGACCGCCGCCCGGACGCTCGGGATCTGGCTCGTACCGCCGATCATCAGCACCGCGTCCACGTCCAGAGGCGCCATGTGCAGGTCGGCGAGGCACTGCTGGACCGGTGCGAGAGCGCGGTCCACGAGGTCGGTGATGGCGTCCTCCAGCTCCTCCTGCCACACCTCGACGGTGTCACCGCCCGGAGTCCTGACCGTGACGGAGTCTTCGGAGGACAGGCGGATCTTGCTCCGCTCCACGTCCAGTCCGAACTGCCGCTCCTGTGCGGGCGTCCACAACGATCGCGCCGGAGCCCGTTCAAGGATGAGGTCACACAGACGACGGTCGATCTCCAGACCGCCCAGCTCAGTCACACCCCGTGACGCAAGCTCCTCGAAGAACCCGTCCTGGTAGTCGAGCACGGTGACGTCGATCGTTCCGCCGCCCCAGTCGAAGACCAGGATGGTAGGGTCCTTCTTCAGCTCATGTAGGTCATTTCGTAGATCTTGCGCGTACGAGATCGCTGCTGCCGTCGGCTCGTTGAGCAGCGCCAGGACATTGATGCCCGCGAACTGCGCGGCGGCGCGGGTGCGATAGCGCGCGGCTCCCGTGGCGTTCGCGGGGACGGTGATCACGGCCTGGTCGATGGCGGTGAGGTTGTGCTCCGCGCCCTTCCGCATGGCCTGGAAAACACCGGCGGCCACCGTCGTGGCCGCGAATCTGCGGTCCTGGATCGTGACGTACTCGTCGCTCTTGAGGAGTCGCTTGCAGGCCTCGGCCGCCTCTTCGGAGCGGAGCTTGGCCTCCCAGCCGAACAACGCTCCCCGGCGCAGCGAACTCATGCCCACCACCGACGGGAAGAGGTATTCGAAGCCTGGATGGCGCCAGTCGGCGTCGATGTGGTGGGCGTCCAGCAGCAGTACGTCAGCCTCATTGCCCAGCCACTGGGCCACCACGGAGTTGGTGGTCCCGAAGTCGATCCCGGTGGCGGTCACATGCCCTCCCCGTTCGTCGCCTCGTCCCCGGCAGAGTGGTTTCCTCCGTCTGACCCGGGCAGGCGACGCAGCTGTCCGGAGAGCACCAGCTTGCCGGTGGCCTGGTCGACATAGGCCGGACGCAACACCTCGAACGCCTCACCGTCGCCTTCCACCACCACGAAGAGCTCGCGTTCGCCGTCGGGCGCGTCCACGCACCGTACGCCTTGGTCCAGCAAGGCGGTACGGATGCCCTTCCGAAGTGAACTGGCACTCTGGTTGGGCGCGCCGGCGAGCAGGTCGATCTCGACCATCCGGGCCACGTACTCCTCCCGCGAGCGAAAGGCCTCCAGAACGGCCTGACGCAAGGCAGCCGTCACAGCGGCCTGTGTGGGGCGCTCCTCTTCCGGGAGAGTGGTCAGAAGGTCGGTCGCCCGCTCGGTGAAACGGGAGAGGAGCATGGGAGGGCTGAGCAGTTCCTCGGGGCGGTAGGTGCGCGGGGAGTCCTTGGGGACGTCGGCCGCCGCCCGCCGCTTCTCCCGACGATGTTTGAGACCGTTGTTCCCCTTGGGGGTGACCCGCTTGGGGGCCGCCGTGGTCTTCCGCTGGCTGCGGGGCACCTTTTTCACTGTGTGTGCATCCTTGCGTTGCGATCGGGGCGCCGGGGCGCGTTGAGCAGGTGGGGCAGCAGATCCGCCACCGCCCGCTGCCGGACGAGCGCCAGACTGTCGGGGGAGCGAGGCGTCGTTCGCCTGGTCAGCGGGGCCAAAGGCGGGACCAGTGTGACGGGCACCTCGTCCGGAAGCTCGAACACGTCCAGGTCGAGTGGCAGCACGAAGAAGCCGGACCAGTCCTCGTCGCGCTCGGCGTCTCTGATGCGTTTCATCGCGCTGTTGAGCCGCGCGCTCATGTCCACGTCGTGTACATGCTCCCTGCGGAGGTCCCGGTACCGGCTCTCCCAGCTTGGCGCGCCGTGCGGCAGCCCGAGGTCCAGGTAGGGGTTGGACGCCGCCGGTCTGTCGTTGCGGGGAACCGCCCGACGCTGCTCGACCATGCGGAGGTTGGACTCGGCCAGCTCATGCGATCCTCTGATCCCCTTGAGGACGACGGCCGCCGCGTTCAGTTCCTCCCGGAGCAACAGCGTGTACGCATGGAAGTTGAGGGCCTCGGCTCGGTAGGCCGGCTCAGCGGTCTCGAACGCCACCAGCTTGTCTATTTGGGACGACGCACGGGCGAGGTCGTTCAGGCACAGCAGGTCGTAGGCCTGACGCAGGGCCATGAGCGCATGCAGGGGCGAACGCGACGGGTTGACGGCTGCCTTGGGTTCCCACAGAGAGAAAATGAGTCGCCACAACCCCCTGTCTTCCCAAAGGACACGGTCCCAGTTGCCGACATCGACCCCGTCCAGGAGCCGGCGCAGCCGGAGCACCAGATCGCGGGGCAGCATCCCTTCGAGCTCCTTCACCACCGAGGCGTCACCGTCGGCAACTCGCTCCAAGAGGTCGTAGACGTCGCCGACGGGGGGCAGGGGCTCGCCCCCGGCGAGGAACGCGCGTCGCCGCTGTGGGGCCGTCCACTCCAGTGCAGCTGCCTGCTCGGTGGTTACCTGCTCGGGTACCAGCCGGGCTATGAGGTACGCATGCTCTGTCTCCTCGGCCCGGTACTGCCAGGGCTGGTGCTCGGGGCCTACCACCCCGGCGTCGATGAGGTCGTCGAGGGCGCTCAGGGGTATCCAGGGAAGCACACGCGGCAGCATTCGAGGGGGAAAGGCGGCCGTACCATCCGTCGCGAACGCACTGAGAAGGGCGAAAGCACCGTAGGGGTCCTCGCTCCCAGAGACGGCGAGCGTGTCGTCGCCCTCTGTCAGGGCGGTGAGCCGTTGCTCCCCGACCTCGGACAGCCACAGGAAGCCGCTCGCGTGGATCGCCGTGAGCGTCGCGGCGATTGTGGCTGGGTCTGCCCGTTCGAGGACGGTCCGCACAGCGGGCAGTAGCCGGTCGTCCGGTTCGTTGCGCAGGGCGTCGGCCAGGGCGTCGTGCGTCGCGTCCTGTGTGAGGGAGGCGAGCTGTTGGAGCAGAGCGTGGGCCTGCAGTATCGCCGGGGCTCCGAACACTCCCACCTTCCGCCACCTGCGTACGGTGAACCCGTCGACCCCCGCGTCTGCATTCTGCGCCTCCCGACGCTCTCTGAGCCCCCTCAGCCGCTCCCGTTCCCGTGCGATCGCCTCGGCCCGCGCCCCCGACACCGGCTGCCCCGGCCCGCCGGTCGGCGGCGGGTTCGTCACTCTCCGGCTCCTTCGTGGCGGGGGCCGTGGCCCGGGGGCGGGGTGACGGTGGAGGTGTAGTTCTCGCCGTCCACGAGGGGGTTCTCCAGGGTGAGGCCGACGGCGGCCATGCGGTCGTACTCGGCGAGGATCAGGCCCTTGGTGCGGTACGTGCCGTATTTGGCTTCGTCCTTGCGGCGAACGATGGGGAAGGTGTCGAGGATGTAGTCGACGTCTTCGCGGGATACGCCGTAGAGGTGGAAGAAGAGGGCGTCGAGTTCGGCGCGGATTTGTTGGCGGCGGGGCTCGTTCCAGCGGAAGGGGGTGCCGGTGTCGCCGAGGTGGGTGGCGAGGCCCGCCATGTCGCTAGTGGTGTAGGAGAGCTCGAGCACCCGGGGCACGATGAAAGGCGCGTGGGGCGAGAGTTCAGTAGGAGAAGGCACCGGGAGCTGCTTCACGGTGAAGAAGCTCAAGTGAGTGCCCCCGATGTTCTGCCGCGCAGCGTAATCGAACGGCAATGATGACCAGACGGCTCCCAGGAGTTCCGGGAGACGCGACATGGCGAGCAGGAAGAGGTGACCCACCCCCACTGCTGGCAGCCAAGAGCTGATCATGCTGCGCTCGTCGGTGGCACGGCAGATGTCTCGCCACCCGAGCAGGAAGCCGTGCGGCCAGGCCTTCTCGGCGAGGCGCTTTCGGACGCCGGGGATGGGAATGTCCTCCCCATCCTTGTCCGGCTTCCCGGACGGTGTGTCTTCCTCGGACACCCAATAGCGAGGTAGAACAATAGTGTTGCAGTCTTCCTTTTCCTCCAGCGCCAGGGCCCGAGTGTCACTTGTCGCTTCGTACGTGGCCCACCGGTGGTCGTAGTGGTGGAGCATCTTCGCTTCGTAGAGGGGCAGCATGCGGGCCTGGCCTTTGACGAAGACGCTGCCTTCCAGCGTCCAGCCCGAGCCTTCAAGTTCTTCGCGGGGGTGCATAAGAGGCGAGTCATGACCCATGTCATACATGCGTAGGAAGGACATCCCCCACGGGTTGCCATCAGCCGCGCCCTCCTTCCAGAGCACAGGCAACCTTCGGTACATCCCCAGTGTGATTTCCGCATCCCGCCTAGACCTGAACACCGGAAGTGTCCCCGTGTTTGGATTGAGCAGGGCAATCTCTTCCGGCGACAGCATGAACGCCTTGTTCGCGTCGTCCAGCTCAGCCGGGTCGTGCAGGAAGAACGCGAATCGAGCCGCCGGTTCGTGCAGGGAACGGCCGACCATACAGAGGATGCTGAACTTGAACGAGCGGTGAACGCCTGGAAAGAGCGGTGCGGCGTTCTCGAAGTCGTACAGCGCCGCAATCGCCCCCCGCCGCACCAGATCCCCGGAGAAGTGCTGCGTCCGCGCGTCCGTGGCGATACCGGTCGGGACGATCACTCCTGCCCGTCCCTTCGGCCCGAGCAGTATCCGATCCGTCTCCGTGAAAACGGCGTACGTGTTGAGGTTCCCCTGTCCCGTCAGCGGAACCCGGCCCGACCGCCGCAGGAAGTGACTCTCGGCGTACACCTTCCGCTTGCCCGCCTCGAACTCCTCGTACAGAGGAAGCGTGTCCGGTGAGTCCTTGAGCGCCGCGATCATCTTCTTACGCACGGCTGTGCGGGAAGCCTCCGCAATCTCTGGCGCACGCTGGGCAAAAAACTCCTGCTCCCGGAAGTCGACGCTGTCCCACGGCGGATTCCCCACCACACAGTCGAAGCCCCCCGCCCAACCGGTGTCCGGCGACACCCCCCGCCCGTCCTCCGGCACGGAGAACACCTCAGGGAACTCCAAGTGCCAGTGGAAGAAGGAGAACTGCTTACGCAGGCGCTTGATCTCGGCCTTGGTCTCCTCAGCCACTCCCTGCCCGCTGGGATCCTCCAGAGCCTTGAACACCGCGTACGTCACCGGCCTCGGCGCCTCCGGCGTCTTGAGCCACACGAACGCCGCGCACCAGGCATCGGCCACGAGCAGCGCACGCCGGTAGTCGGCGGAGTCGGTCCACTCTCCGTAGGCCTCCTCCTGCCGGCGTACGTCAGGCAGTTCCTCAGCCTGGGCCAGTGTGATCGCGCGCAACCCGCTGGCGAACACGGTGTTGGCTACGCTCACCGACTCCCCGCCCAAGTCGAACAGGCTGCCCTGACCCACGCGCTCCTGCTGGTTGATCTTCTCCAGGGCCTTGGCGTGCTTCTTGTCGTCGCCCTCGGTCGCGATGAACGCCTCGTCGGGAATGCCGCCTTGGAGCAGCTTGGGCGTGGCCCCGATCAGACCGTTGCCTTGCTTCACATGAGCGTCCAGGAAGCTCAGCGGCTTGCCCGGCTCCAAAGCCTCCAACCACAGGGACACCTTGGCCAGGTCCACGGCCATGGGGTTGAGGTCGACGCCATGGATGCAGCGGGCGACCACCTCGTGCAGCGCATGCCGGACCGCCTCCAGCGTCGGCTCAGGGTTGCGTTCCCGTACCGCCGCCACCCGCTTGGCGATACGGCGAGCTGCCGCCACGAGGAAGTGTCCTGAGCCGCACGCGGGGTCGCAGACCGTCAGCGACAGCAGCTCGTTCACGATCGCGTCCGCCGGGTCGGTAGCGCCCGAATCCGCGGCTGCCTGCTCGCCGCGCTTCACCGCGTCCTCTATCACCGGGTCCAGGCTGGAGTTCAGCAAGCACTCGATGAGCGACGACGGCGTGTAGTAACTCCCCGTCGTCTTACGCGTGTTACCCGCCACCTCGACCAACTGGAACGTCCGCTCGACCGCGCTGTACTTCGGCTCCAGCTCCAGCAGGGACTCGTAGACCGATCCCAGCTCCTCCGCGTCGAGGTGCCGATAGTCCACCGCGCGCCAGCGCCGCGAGCTGCCGTCGCGGACCTGGGACAGGTGCCGTACGGCCGTCAGCAGGGCCTCGTTCGAGAGCTTCAGGTCGCGCAGCGGGGCGTCCGCCTCCACCTCGTTGAAGAGGCCGCCGAGGCCCGGCAGGCCCAGCTCCGGGCGGCCCTTCTCGTCGCCGAGTGCCGCCAGAACGATGCGCAGTGCCTCGTACAAGTCACCGTGCGCCGTGCCCCGGCGCTTCCTCGCGTGGGCCCGCAGCCTCGCCGACGAGAAGTACATCTCGTACCGCTCGCGCGCGATCCCGTCCGCCCCCGGCGACAGCAACGCGTCGCGGTCCTCCGCCACGAAGACGAACAGCAGCCGGTAGACAAGGCGCAGGAGAGCCGCCTGGAGGGCCTTCGGGCGGACGTCCTCCCGCAGTGCCGTGTTCTCCGGGTGCCGCAGGAAGCCCGTGCCCAGCGCGGTGATCGCCTCCTGCACCCCCTTCCGGAGCTGGTCCAGCGCCCGCGTACCCGAGGCGATGGCCTCCGTGCGCCACTTCTCCAGCCAGCACGACGACGGCGCCGCTCCCTCCGCCACCTCGAACCGGGAGGCATGCAGCAGCCGGTACAGCAGGACGAACTCGCTGAACAGCTCGCCGTCGAAGATCGCCTCAAGGTCGAACTCGACGTAGGACGCCGTAGCCAGCGCGCTGGAGTCGCGGAGCAGGCGCACCTGACGGCCGTTCGTCAGGACGCCCCACAGGTGGGCCTCCGTGCGGTTCAGGCACTCCTGGAGCATCGACTGGGGCGGGACCGTGCCCGCACTGCCGGGGCGCTTGTCCAGTTCCGCGTTCCAGGCGGTCTGGTGGATCAGGGCGTGGTGCCAGCGGTGGGAGACCGGGAACTTCTTCTCCACGTCGGAGTCGGCGGTGATGCCTGCCACGCCGACCGCCGTGAGTCGGCCGAAGCCCAGTTCGCGCCAGAGCGGTGCGAGCCAGTCCGCGTCGGCGCGGCCCGTCGGGTCGGCGGCGGGTACGCCGGTTTCGCGGTCCTCGGGGAGGTGCTTGCGCAGCTCGCGCCAGAGCGGCTTCAGGTACTCCCAGCTGCGCTCGGCCTCGTCGCGTACCGAACGCGACGACGGCAGGCCGTAGTCGGCGGGCTTGGAGCCGGGGACGTCCTTGCCCTCCGAGATCCGTACCAGCATGTCGGCCGGCAGCAGCCCCCCCACCGTGTGGGCGGCCGTGAACACCTGGTTGCGAGTGGTGGCGGACATCAGGCGGACACTCCAGCAGGGACGGAAGCGGTGGCGGGCAGGTAGACGTAGGCGCCGAGGATGTCGGCCGGCTTCTGGGCCGTCACCGACAGGCCGCGGACGATCTCGCCGGACGCGGCCCGCACCCGGCGGTGGGCCGCGTCCAGCTCGGCCGCCAGCTCATCGCCGTACGTCTCCAAGTAGTCGTTCACATCGGGAAGCTGGTGCAGGATTCGCGTCATCGTCCGCTCCCCGAAGTGCGGGTCCGTGTTCCCCGACGCCGTCGCGTCCAGCAGGCCCACCGCCCGCTCCGGCGGCAGCCACACCGCATTCCTCGGCGCCCCCTCGAAGGCCAGCAGCCGCGCGTCCTCCGCCACCACCTGCCGCTCACCACTCCGCGACGGCAGCGTCAGATGGAAGCGGTACCGGACCAACAGCAACGTCGTCCTCGTAGTCACCGCGTCCGTCGTAATGACACCGCAGCGGCGCGCCGGGCGCGCACCCTCCGCCTGCGTGTCCAGCGCGGCGTTGAGGACATGGGACGCCAGCGCGCCTACGACCGGGTCCGTACGGACCAGGGCTGCCTCGCCCCGCGCCACCGCCGGATCGTTGCGGAACGGGATCTCCCGGTCCTTCTCGACGACCTCCGCGCCCACCACCGGCGCGACCGCGTCCCGCAGTCCCGCCGGTGTGCCGCCGACCTGGGCCGTGAAGTCCCCGGACTCGCCGTCGGCGCCGCGCAGCACCGCGTTCAGGGCGCCCAGCGACTCCCGTACGAACGTCCTGATCTCGCCCGCCCCACCCAGTGCCTCCCGGATCGAGGCGACCTCCCGGGCCACCTCCTCCGGGTGGATCGAGCGCTGCGCGAAACGGGAACGGGACGCCCGCTCGCGCTCCGCCGCCGAGTTCCAGTCGCTGTCCAGCTTCTCGGTGCTCACCTTGAACGCGTCCGCGCTGAAGAGGGCGTCCTCGTTCTCCCGGCCGCGCATCAGCAGCCACTCCACGATGGCGTCGGTCACGCCCGTCGACAGTTCGTCCGGTACGGAGACCGAGATGCCGAGGTCCTTCTTGATCTGGCGGTGCTTCTTGATGAGCACCTCCAGGACCTTGCCGTCGATGCCGTTGTCGTCGCCGTAAAGGGTGATGACACGGACCTCGTCGCGGCGCTGGCCGTAGCGGTCGACGCGGCCCTCGCGCTGGTCGTGGCGGGTGGGGTTCCAGGCGAGGTCGTAGTGGACGACCGCGTCGAAGTAGTGCTGGAGGTTGACGCCCTCCGACAGGCAGTCCGTCGCGATCAGGACCCGGCGGGCCGCCGCGTCCTCGCCGGCCTCCGTGGCCAGCTCCTCGATCCGCTCGATGCGTTGCTGCGGGGACAGTTCGCCCGTCACCGCCTTGACCACCGTCTTCGCGCCCAGCGGGCCGCGCTTCTTCGTCTCCGGGTCGTTCGCCAGATGCTCGGCCAGGTACTTCGCCGTCGGGATGTAGCGGCAGAAGACGATCGGGTTGTAGCCGTCCGCCAGCAGCGCCTTGAGGTGCTTGATCAGCGCCTTCAGCTTGAGGTCCTTCTCCGGGCCCTCCAACTGCGCGGCCAGCTCCGCAAGTTCGGCCAGCGGAGAGCCCGCTGTCGTCTCCGCTCCCGGCGCCACGTCCATGCCCTCCATGGCGTCGCTGTCCGCCGCGTCGCTGTTCAGCGGGGCGCCCAGCTTGTCGGCCTCCTCCGCCGAAGCCGCGATCGCCGCCGCCGAGCGTGTCGTCAGGGTCTGGGCCGCCGCCCTCGGCGACGACACCAGCGAGCGGAGCAGCGCGATTGCCGACCACCAGGCGATGCGGGCCTCCCGCTTGCCCTGGCCGCCGGCCTCCTCGACACGCTCGCTCGCGTACGCGATCGCGTCGTCCAGCAGGGCCCGGTACTCGGGGGACAGCTTGTACGTCTCGTCCTTGAAGAAGCGGTCCGAGGGGAAGGCGGTGCGCTCGGCGAGGGAGTCGTCCGCGAGGCCGTCCTCCTTCGTCAGGTACTGGCGTACGTCCGCCCGCTTGCGCGCCACGAAGTGCTGGGCGAGCAGCTTCCTGCCCGCCTCCGACTCCAGGTTCACGTGCGCCAACTCCGGCTTGACCAGCCCGAGCAGGTTCCGGAACGCCGACTCCTTGCCGCTGTGCGGGGTCGCCGTGACCAGCAGCAGGTGCCGTTCCGCGTCCTCCGCCACCCGGCGCAACAGCTCGTACCGCAGCTGGCTCTGCGCGCTCGTCGATGTGTCGTCGGCCGCCACGCACGTGTGTGCCTCGTCGACGATCACCAGGTCGGGGCAGTGACGTACGAAGTCGTCGCGGTGGCGCGGGGACTTGATGAAGTCCGTCGAGACGATCACGTTCGGGTACTTGTCGAAGAGGGACTGGCCGAGGTCCAGGCCGCGCTCCAGCCGTGACACGGTCGACGCCAGCACCAGCTCCGCGTCGATGCCGAACTTGCTGCGCAGCTCCTGCTGCCACTGTTCGGCCAGGGCCGGGGAGCAGAGCACTGCCAGGCCACTCGCCTCGCCCTGCGCCAGCATCTCGCTCGCGATCAGGCCCGCCTCGATCGTCTTGCCGATACCGACGTCGTCCGAGATCAGCATGCGGACCGTTTTCTGGCGCAGGGCCATCAGGAGCGGTACGAGCTGGTACGCGCGCGGCTCCACCGCGATCCCGGCAAGCGAGCGGAACGGGCCCGCACCGGAGCGGAAGCCGACCCGCAGCGCCGTACGCAGCAGCCCTGCCGCCCGCTGGTCGCCGAGGTCGGTCGGCTCCGGCGGCGCGAAACGGGCCTCCTCCACCGGCTCGAACGGGAACACCGCCGCGATGTCGTCGTCCGAGCCGCCCAGCGGGCGCAGGACGAGCAGGTCGGGCTCGCTCTCGGGGAGCACCACCCACTCGCGGCCACGGGCCTTCACCAGGGATCCGGCGGAGAACGTGAATGCCATATCGATCGTCAAATCCTCTTCGTCCGGCCGGTGCGTCAGTTGGTCTTGGCGGGTGAGCCGAAGTAGCGGGAATGGGCGGCGGCGACGGCAGCCCAGTCGGCGCCGTGCGGGAAGCGGACGACGTCCCAGGTGGCGTCGAAGAGGCGCTCCTCCGCGTCGGCGTCACGCAGCGCGCTCTCCTCCGCGCCGGAAGGGCCGTCGACGAACACGGCGACATTGGCGCCCGGCAGCCGGTACACGAAGTCCGGCGCCGCGTTCGCCTCCGTCAGGAAGACGTCCTTCTCGTCCGGGAGACGCAGCCCGCACGCCTTCACCCAGCCCAGGAAGTCGCCCTGCGCGGCGAGTTCGGACGCCGTCGCCTCAACCGGCGTGGGATCGGCGGGGGTTTGGGCCACCAGTCGCCGGAACTGCTCCGAGCGGGACTCGCCCCGCGCCTCACGGCTCGCCGCCGCCGACGCGAACCGCACCAGCAGGGCCGCCACCGTGTGCCGGTTGATCTGGGCGTGGTCGAGCTGGTTGCCGTACGTGAGGAGGCAGTCGTAGCAGCCGAGCGCGCAGGCGCGTCCCGGGCGGTGTTCCTCGCCGCCCTTGTCCTTGCCGTCCTCGGAGAAGTGGCAGATCTCCAGGGCGCGGCGGGCCGCCTTGGCGAGGGCGTCGTCCTCCGCCTGGAGGCGGCGCAGTACGCCGGCGCCGCCTTCCGCGGCCTCCATGAACAGGATGCGACGCCTCGGGCCGTCGTCCGGCGGCAGCAGCTCGCTGGACAGTTCGGCGTCCTCCAGCTCGAACTCTGCCTCAATGCCCCGCTCCAGGGCGTACATGAGCGTGAGCGCGACCGGCTCGGGCAGCGCCTCGTCGAGGGTGACGACGAGGATGTTGCGGCGGTCCTCCACGAACGGGATGACCCGCTTCTTGCGGCGCCGCTCGTTACCATCCGCGTCCACAATCGGCAGCTCGCTGGAGTCGCCGGACGCCTCGGACGCGTCCTTGTCGTTCATCCAGCGGCCGTCAGCCAGGTCCAGCCAGTAGCCCGGCGGCTCGTCCGTACGGGCCCGTACCCGGCCGGTGTTGGTGATGCGGACGGTCGCGGAGTCGCCGTACGCGATCTGCGCGAGCTGCCCCGTCGCGTCGGCGACCGTGGCGTTCAGGCGGCCCTTGCGGACACCGTGGTCGTGGAAGCGGTACGACGTCTCCAGGCGGAAACCGGCCCGGCGCCGCTCCTCCTCGTCCGAGGAGATCCGCTCCCGGCGCGTGGTGTACACGGTGTGCAGGTGGAGGAGGCCGTACGTCGCCGCGCCCAGCGTCTCGTCGCAGAAGCCGCAGCGGTCCTCGCGCTCCTTGGGCTCGTGGTGGTAGCCGCAGTTCGCGCAGCGGCGCGCCTCGCCCGTGGTCAGCTCGCCGGAGGAGTCCGGGGGCAGCTGGATGCGGGTCACCTGGTAGCGGGCGCCCTCGTGGTAGATCAGCGAACCGGGGCCGAACTCGCGGATGGCGAGGAAGCGGGGGCGCTGGAGGTAGTCGCCGTCGCCGCGACGGCGGCCGATCGTCGGGATGTACGCGGCCAGCGGCAGGCGCGGGAAGCTGTAGCCGGGCAAGAAGCCCTCGGAGGCCAGATAGCGGTACGGGTTGAAGTCGGAGAGGACCGACTTGCTGTCGACACTCTCGTTCATCAGCAGGTTGAGCTGCGTCTCCGCCTCGCGGCGGCGGGCGTTGGCCCGGTTGCGGTCGCCCTCGGTGAGGCTGTAGTCGAGACGCCGCTTGTTCTGGACGTACTGGTCGGTCAGAGCGGCCCGGAAGAGGTCGCGCCAGCGGTCGAAGGCACGGTTGAAGCGCTCGGCGACGGTCCGCACCTTGTCGTCGATCCAGTCGTCGTGCCACCACGTCGTCTCGGCGAATTCCTTGAACAGCGGGCCGAGGACCCGCAGGGCCGCGGCGACCGTGCGCCGCTGGGCGCCGTCGTCGTAGGCCGCATCCCGGATGTCGGAGAGGAGGTGCAGCTCCGGTTCCGGGCGCTCGCCCGAGTCCGGGTACGACACATCCAACACCTCGGGGATGGACCGGCCCAGCCGTAGGCCCGCCTCGGCGATCCATATGCCCTGGAGGTGGGAGAGGACCAGGTCCTCGTTGGCGAGGTCCAGGCGGGGCGGGGCGACCGCGCCCGCGACCATGCGCTCGGAGCGGCGGAAGTAGTACTGGTCGTGGCTGTTGCCGGTCGCGCAGTATGTCGTCACCAGGGCGGGCTGGCCGCTGCGGCCCGCGCGGCCGGAACGCTGGGCGTAATTGGCGGGTGTGGGCGGCACGTTGCGCATCATCACCGCGTTGAGCGAGGAGATGTCGACGCCCAGCTCCATGGTGGGCGAGCAGTACAGCAGCTTCAACTCGGCCTTGCGGAACGCCTCTTCACGTGCCTCGCGGTCCTCCGGGGACACCTGCGCGGTGTGCTCGCGGGCGTACAGGCCGGAGAGGGCGTCGGCGGTCTCCCGGTACAGCTTGAGGAAGAACGTGTTGATGCGCGGGCCGTCGCCGCTCTGGTACGTGCGGGTCAGCGGGTCGTGCGCCCCCGACTCGCCCTTGCCGGCGCGCCACACCAGCGACTGGGCGGCCACCCGATACCCGGTCGTGGTGACGGACGACGTCCTGCGGAAGCGGCCGGCCCGCTGTGGCGCCGCCTCCACCTCCTTCACCAGGCCCGCCTTGGTCAGCACCTTCAGCAGCTCCGAGATGATCAGCTGGAGGTCGTCCTGGTCGAGGTCCCGGAAGGTGCGGTCGGCGCGCTTGAGGTACTTGCCGTACTTGCCGCGTGCGGACAGGAACAGACTGGCGCGGTCCATGCCCGGCCGGGAGGGGTGCGGGTAGGCGGTGCCGACGCGGGGCTTGTCGGCGGCGGACAGGATCCACGGGTCCACGAGCCGTTCCTCGCTCGCCCGCTGCAGGGATTCGAAGGTGTCATCGCGGAAGTACGACACGTCGATGGCCAGCGAGCGGCGCATCTCGTCCAGCAGTGCCCTCATCACCTCGGCCCGCAGTGCCGGGTCGGCGTCCCGCAGCGCCTGGTGGGTGCCCTCCCAGCGGTCCTGCTTTGCGGCGATCCAGTCCAGGTCCTCGTAGTCGATCTCCAGCAGGCCGGTCTGCTCCAGGTTGGGCATGGTGATGCGCCAGCCGCGCTCCAGGTCGAGGTAGAGCCGGAAGGCGATCACGTCCCGCAGGGTGCGGGCGGCGTTGCGGGCCAGGGACGGGGGCAGGTCGGACTCGCCGGTGTAGTCGACGGGGGAGACGGCGAGCGCGTTGGTCACCGCGGAGGCCAGCTCCTCGTGGTGCAGGCCCTCCTCACCGACGTCCAGGGCCGCCCGGTACAGGGCGCCCCGCAGCTGGGTGATCTGCACGAAGTCGTTGAAGTGGCCCGCCTGCAGGGAGGCGTCCTGACGGTTGTCGACGAACGTGAGGAGCTTGCGCGCCTCCTTGTCCAGGGACTCCTCCGGCACCGACTTCAGCGAGCGCACGATCGACGCCGAGACCAGGGAGGTGGCCGACGAACGGCCCTCCTGGTCCAGCGTGGCCAGCTTGGCGAAGTCCCGGCCGCGCGTCTGCTCGTACGCCACACCGCAGTGCAGACAGAAGAGGAAGGGCGAGGGGATGAACGCGGCCTTCAGCTCGCCGCCTTGGCCCCCCCGGCCTTCGCGTCCGAACGGGTCGACGGTGACGGACTTCGGGACGCGGTCGCGGTACGCGCGCTTGATGACCTCCTGGCCCTTGTCGTCCAACTCGAGCCAGGATTCGGGCAGTCGGCGGTCGTCGACGGCGTACTGGACGTTGGAGGGCCACTCGCGCTCGTGGTCCACGTACAGATAGCCGTCGCCCTGCCGGCCGCCGGTCGCCGAGGTGTCGCGGCGGGCCTCGTAGCGCACCTCGCCGTCCTTCTCGGTGCGCCACACCGTCAGGTACTCCTGGCCGCACTCCCGGCAGAAGGCGAGCGGCATCAGCAACTTGCCGCCGCTGCCCGGCTGTTCGAGCTGGTAGGAACGGGTGAGGTGACGGGAGGACTTGTTCTCCAGGGTGACGTAGACGGTGTCGCCCTTGGAGAGGAACTGGTGCAGGCGGAACGCGAACAGCGGTCGTTCGTTGCGCGGGTTGAGTGCCTGTGAGCCGGCTTCCAGGGTGGCGCGGATCGCCTCCGCGCACAGCTCCTCCGCGACGCCCGACGTCTCGTGCAACTCACGCGCCGCGACCTCGATCTGCGTCGGCGGCCGGCGTACGAGGCGGCCCGTGGCGTCGTCCTCGACGAGGCCGAAGCGGTCCTCGATCCAGCGGGCCAGGGGGTCCTGCGCCAGGTCGTCGTAGGCACGCGGCGCGGGTGAGGTGAGGCGCTCGGCGGGTACGGTGGCCGGCGCCTCGCCGGTCGCCCGGACCAGGGTCTCGCCGATGACGTGCTCGGGCCGGACCGTCGTACCGAACAGCGTGCTCGCCACACCGGCGACCACCTGCCGCTGGTCCTCCAGCGTGCCCTCCGTGGACATGGTGGCCGACGTGCCGATGCACTGGAGGCTCTCCGCCTGGCAGGCCTCGCGGACACGGCGGATCAGCAGGGCGACGTCGGCGCCCTGACGGCCGCGGTAGGTGTGGAGTTCGTCGAAGACGAGGAACTCAAGGCCCCGCGCCATCTTGATGAGGCTCGCCCGGTCGGCCGGGCGGGTCAGCATCAGCTCCAGCATCACGTAGTTGGTGAGCAGGATGTCCGGCGGGTTGTCGCGGATCTCCTTGCGCTTCGCGTCGTCCTCCTGGCCCGTGTAGCGGGCGAAGGTGACCGGCTCACGGCCCGCGCCGTAGCCGTCGCGCAGGTACTTCTCCAGTTCGCGCAGCTGGCTGTTGGCGAGCGCGTTCATCGGATACACGATGATCGCCCGCACCCGCTTCGGAGCGTTCGGGCCCTCCTCGTCGCGCTGGTGCAGCACCTTGTCGACGATCGGGACGATGTAGGAGAGCGACTTGCCGGAGCCGGTGCCGGTCGTCAGGACGTACGACGCTCCCGAGGCGGCGGCATCGATGGCGTCGCGCTGGTGCCGGTGCAGGAGCAGCGGCCGGCCGTCGCAGACGGTGCCGCCCTCGGTCTTCTTCGCCTGGAAGATGCGGGTGCACTCGGGGTGCAGCACCTTCTGATGGGCGAGCTCGACCACCGTGCCGCCGCCCTGGAAGAACGGGTTGAGCGACAGCCAGGGGTTCGGCCACTGGGACTTGTCGTCGAGGTCTTTCTCGACGTACGCCTTGATGCGTTCGTCGCGGATGACGGTGCCGCCCTCCGTGAAGGAGCGGTAGTCGCGGATCAGCGCCTGGTTGACGCCGAAGACATCCATGCCGGCGCCGGAACCGGTCACCAGGGAGGGCTGCTGCGGGGTGACGGGCGCCGGGGCCGGGGTGGCCTCGCGCAGGGGGAGCGTCGGGTCCTGCCCGCTCCAGGTGGGGACGAGGCTGGTGTCGTCCGACGGTACGGCCAGGGGGAGCAGGGAGTCCCGTACGGTCACGGCGTCGGCGGGGCGGTTCGCCGGGTCCTTGGCCAGCAGGCGGTCGACGAGACGGGCGAGCTCGGCGGGGGTCTCGCTGCGGATCGCGCGGACCGGGCTGGGCTCCTGGTGGACGTGCCGCTCGGCGAGTTCGTACGCCGACTCGCTCGTGAACGGGGGGACGCCGACCAGCATCTCGTACAGCACGCAGCCCAGGGCGTAGAGGTCGGCGGCCTGGGTCACCTGCTTGGCCTGGCACTGCTCCGGCGCCATGTAGCGGGCCGTGCCCACGCTGACGCCCGTGCTGGTCAGGCGGGTCTGGTCCGGGTCGTCGACGATGCTGCCCATACCGAAGTCGAGCACCTTGACGGTGCCGCCCCGCGTAAGCATGACGTTGGCGGGCTTCAGGTCACGGTGGACCACACCCTTCGCGTGCGCGGCGGCGAGGCCGGCGGCGATCTGCGCGCCGATGGCGGCGACCCACGGGATCGGGAGCTGCGGCTCCTCCTCGATGAGGTCGCGCAGCGACTCGCCGTCCAGCAATTCCATCGCGAGGTAAGGCAGATCGTCGCGGTCCGCGGCGATGCCGCCCTCGATGAGCCGGGCGAGGTTGGGGTGGTGGTCCAGGTGGCGCATGATGCCCACTTCGCGGGCGAAGCGCTCCACGGCCTTGGTGTCGCCGCCGGTGTCGATCCGGCCCCCGGTGCGGCGGCGCAGGATCGTCTTGACGGCGACGGTGCGCTCCGGCGAGCCCTCGGGAGCGCGCAGGTCCTCGGCCTGGTGGACCTCCCCCATGTTGCCCCTACCGATGACGCGCCCGATGCGGAATCTGCCGTCGACGAGCTCGTGGCTCACTGCCGCTCCTCTGCCTACTGCTCGCGTTCTCGCGGTTCCGAACCGGAACGCGCCCCCTGATCTGCTGCCCCACGGCCCATGGTGTCAGAACGGACAGTGAGGCAGCCGTTACCGTACACGAATTGACTCAGACCTTACAGGTTTACGTTTGTTGACGTCGTCAACGTGGTCTCGTTGTGAGCGGAGTGGATGGCATGCACGATCGAACTGCCGGCGGAGCGACTGTGCCCGGCTTGAGGCGGGCCGCCGTGAAGGTGTCGTGCCCGAGTCGGTCTTTGTGTGGATCCTGCAGCCCGTGAGGCTTGGCCAGACCGAGTGGGGTCGGCTGCGATACAAGTCGGCCTGGTTGGGCCTGCATGAGCAGGGCGTGCGTGTGCATGAAGACGCAGACCCTCCGGATGTGGGAAAGGTTGCACATATTGGTGAGGGAAACGTGCGCCTCGGTGCTGGCGTGGTGCAAGCGTTGCTGCCGCGCTACGTGGACACCGACGGATACGTGACCTCCAGAGCGGTGGACGGCGTCGCCCGGCTGGCGGGACTCGGCACACGGCAGATGGCTGCGTTGAAGGCTCGGGCTGCCCTGATCGCGGCGCTTGCCGTACGGAGGAGGATCGCTTTCTGTTGTCCTGGGAAACCGTTCCTGAGGTCGAAGTTGAGGTTGGTCTCGCGTACTGCTGCGCCGCGGCACGGATCGCGTGGGGCGGGAGCCCGACGCCGTGGAATCGAGCAGACTGCCGCCTGGTGATGTGAGGATCACGGCTCACGTGGGCCATCGCGGACGAGGGTGCGCTCATCCGGATTCCGGTTCGCATGCACGAGCAGAGGTCCAAGATGATGGCTGCGGAACGCGCCCTTGCCGCGCAGGGGCGTCCTGCGACGGCCGTCGACGCGGCGGTGCAGCGCGGCATGGGGAATAGACGGTGGAGGAGGTCACGGACTCTAGGTGTCTTGTCGGGTTCGTGTCCGACGATCGAGTCTCGGATCTGGACGAATCACGGTGCTTTGGCGCTTCTCCCCTGCGTATAGCCCGACTCCTCTGCCAGTCTCCATTCCGCACCGGTGCCTGCCTAGTCGGTGGTGACGACGAAGCTGGTTTGTGCGTCCGAGACAAACAGGGATCCGAAGTCGCCAGTGGCGAGATAGGTGCCAGTCGGGGCCTTCCGCGCTTCGCTGCAGGAGGTGTTGCGGTGAAGGTTCCACCGGTAGGTGACGGTGGCTGGGGTGCTGGCTGATACGGAGAGCCATCGGTCCGGGGTCTCGGTGGAGCAGGACGCGGAGCTCCAGAGTGGCTTGTCCTCGTCGGCGCGTGTGATCGTGAGAGTGACCAGCTTGGGTGTGGCGTTGATCCTGCAGGTGGTTGTGCTCTTGATCTTGAAAATGAGGACGGGGGTGTCCGTCGAGTCGTAGCTGTTGCGCTCCGACCTCAATTGAAGCGTCACGGGTTCCAACGAGTCCGAGTCCGTGCAGCGGGGCAGGCGCATGATGGCCGCCGTGTTCACGCTCTGATTGCCCAGATCGGGCACTGTGTCCCGGCGTGGGGGCGGGGTGGTGTGCTGGCTGCTGATCTGCGCTGATGCCGATGGGCCGGAGGAGTTGTCGGTTCGCTGGTTTCCGTCGGGCCTGGATGCCCAGAGTGCGTAGCCGGTCCCGGTGATGACGGCTGCTCCAGTGGAGATCAACACGGCGATCCGTGCCCAGCGGGCGGGACGGTTCAGGCCGCGCATCGCGCGGTCCAGCTTCTTGTTGCTCCGCTTCAGGTCTCGAAGGACTCGACTGGGGGAGGGGTCCCCGCCGGCCCGGACCGGTGCGCTGTCCAGGGCGGTGTCTTTGTGCGAGACGGCGGCTGTGCTCGTTGCGGTGGGCCTCGTCGGCCCGCCCGGCGGGCGGCTGCCTTGACCGGGCGAACGTCGGATGCGGTGGGGCGGCTGCGTCGGTACAGGCACTCCGACGTTCATGGCCGTGCCCTCGTAGGTGGTCTTTCCGGTCCGCTCGCGGGTGAAGAGGGGTTGACGGGCTGGGCCCGGCAGCGCGCTGGGCGGGGGTAGGAAGGCGAAGCTGTCCAGGGCGATGTCTGTGATGATTCGTAGGGTCTGGGGCTGCCCGTGCTTGCGGTACGCGCGGTGCAGCCGGGTCATCCGTTCCTGCACGGCGTCCTTGAACTCCGCCAGGGTGAGCGCCGCGCTGCCATGGTGGGCTGTGATGACGTCCGACACCGACCGGGAGAAGAGGCTGAACGACTCGCCGGGCCGGATACCGGCGACGTAGTCGACCAGCGCATCGTGAGTGCGGACGAACAATGCGAGCTGTGCTGGTGAGCAGGCATAGACGTAAGCCACTTTGCGCCGCAGCGCGGCGTCGACCTTGTGCTTGCTCCACTGCCTGACACTTGCGACTCCCATCGACTCCTGCTCGACTCCCTCTCGGCAAGCATCGATCAGGAAGACGACGTGCCGGGCGGGAGTCTCATCCAGATGCTCGCGCCAATCGATGGCCACGCACCCCGATTCGAAAGGATGCGTGTCCTCGTCGATGTCCTCCGGCACGAGGTAGTCCTGGCCCTTGGCGTGCACCCCGTGTCCGCTGAGAAGGATGAACAGCGTGTCGTTTTCACGCGCACGTCTGAGAAAGCCGGTCACGCGGGCGTTCACATAATTGGCCGAGACCTGCTTACCGCCTTCCCGCCCGGCCAGGACCTGGACATCGTCGAAGCCGCCGCCACGGAGTGCCGCGCCGAGGCGGGCAAGATCACCAGGGATGAAGGGCAGCGCCGGCACACCGCGCATCTCGTAGTCGCTGGCACCGATGAGTAACGCTCTGTACTGCGCCATGACAGGCCGGTCAGTGCTTGAAGACCAGCACGATGCCGTGGCTGCGTTGCACCTGCGCGCTGCCTATGAACTGGACGCCGCCGTTCGCGGTCACCTGGAAGGAAAGGTGTGCCTCCCGCAGCGGCAGAGGCCCTCCGCGCGCGGCAGCCTCGGTGAAGACTTGCTGCAAGGCGTCCACGGCTTCAGCGAGGTTCTTGCGCAACGGCCCCAGGGGCACGCTCCTCAGCCGTACCTGCCCGTCTCCTCCTCCGAACAGGCCCATGGAGTCGCTTTCTTCGTCGAGTTCAGCATCACACGACACCCAGAACGGCAGCGCTGGAACATCGGACGGTTCGCCGGCAGAGCTCACGGATCCCCCTTGGTCAGTAACGGCTTGCCAACTGTACGGAGTACTCGGCTGGCGTGTGGCCCAGGCCACAAAAAAAGAGGGTCTCTACATGCGGGTAGCCAGGCCTTCTCCGCGGGGCCGGGCTGCCGGGCGTGGTTGCTGCCGGTTGGCCAGGGCTTCGTCAGAGCGCGTCCAACGCACTCACCTTCCAGCCCTCCTCCGTATCGCTCATCGTGACCCGCACCCGGTTCAAATCCACCCGCGCCCCCGAAACCTGCGTGCTCTCGGTGACCTGGTTGACGAACAGCAGCACCACGACCTTGTCCGGGGAAGCCGAGACGACGGAAGCTGCCGGAGCGCCGCCGGAGGAAGGGGCGGCGACCGTTGCCTTCACCACGCCCCGGTATTTCTTGGCCGTCGGGCCGACCACCGTCTTTGTGGTCTTGCCGTACTCGTCGCGGAAGTCGCCGGTCAGGTGGGTGCGGGCTGCGGCGAAGTCCTTGTCCAGGCGGCGGTAGTCGTACGACAGGACGATCGGGGCCGCCTTCTGTGCCGCCGCGACCGCCTCGGTGCGGGCGGTTTCCGTTCGTCGGGCGTCCCAGTACTGCCAGCCCAGTACGGCGGCCGCCACCAGGCCCGCCACGAGCAGGACGCCCACCAGCGCCGTGAGCAGACCTCGGCGGCCAGGTGTCCTCCGCTTGCTACCCCCCTCCGGCGCATCCTCCTCCTCGAACGCCTCCGGTGACGGCTCCGGTGGGTCCTGCCAGCCGTTCTTCGGGGCGTCGATCAGTACGGTGCGGCCGGCGAGCGGGCGCTCGGCACTGGCACGGGAGCCGGACTCCTCCTCGGTTGCCGTCACGGAAGCGGTGCCGCGTTCCGCGCGCTTGGCTGCTGCGCGAGCCGCCGCTGTCAGCGTGCGGCGGGTGCTCGTGCCGGGGGCGCCGGCGGTCGTCGTCTTCGGCATGGTCGTACTCCTCAGTGGTGGTGCTTGTCAGCCGACGAATTCGACGTTCGACGTCAGCCAGCGGCCGTCCCGGTGGACCAGGTCCAGTTGCAGGCGGTACGTGCGCGCCTCCCCCTGCGGCACCGCCGTGTTGGTCACCTTGCTGTCGGCGACCACCAGGACGCGGGCTGAGTTGTCGTCGGAGCGGACGATGCCCGCCTCCAGGACCTGGCCTTCCGAGACGGACTTGTTCTGGTCGACCAGGTCCGTCAACTGCTTCGTCTGGGCCGCGAACTGCTTCTTGAAGTCGCCGGTCGCGCCTGCCAGGACGTTCGCGCTGTCGCGGTCGTAGTGGCGGTAGTCGAGGGATGTGAAGTTCAGGGCTGACTGGCGGGCCGCGGCCAGGATGTCCTGGCGGCGCTGGTCCGCCTCGCGGTGGCCGTACAGGCCCAGGGTCAGCCAGATCGACAGTGCGGTGGTCAGGATCGTCGCCGCGATCAGTCCCGCCGTCATTGCCCTCGAGGTCGTCACGGTCATCACGCTCCTCATGCCATCGGGCCAACGAGCAGCCATTGCCACGACTCCTTTCCGAACACGGCCTGCTGGCCGCCCGTCGAGCCGATCTCGACGTTCCTGCCGTCCGGAGCGACCGTCGTGCCGGTCTCCGGGTCGTACGGGGTGACGTATGCGGCCTGGTTCGCGCCGCCGTAGGCCGTCGACGCTCCCGGGGCGTTCTGCGCGCCTCGCACCGACGACTCGCTGCCCCGCGGCAACGTGCAGCGAGCCTGCGTGTTCGCCTCGCGCGTGCTCGTGTCCGCCGGGTCGCGTCGCACCGTGCCGTATCCCTGCCTGCAGGCCGGCGGGTCGTCGGCGTTCAGGACCATGCCGAAGTGCGTGGTGCCGTCGCCCGGTACGACCGTGTAGCTGCCCGCCACCATCACCGGGAAGGTGACCAGCGCCTGTTCCACGCCGGGCAGCCTCGCCAGCGTCACCTGGCCGCCGCTGATCAGGTTCGCCAGCAGGACCGACAGCTCGGGGCCCGCCGACTTCAGCAGCGAGTTCACCTCCTGCGCCGCCGGTCTCGCGTTGCCGATCAGCTTGCGCAGGTCCCCGTCGCTCTTCTTCAACTGGGCCGAGAACAAGGCCAGATCATGCGCGAACGACTTGATCGACGAGCCCTGGTCCGCCTGCGTCTTCAGGACTTTCCTCGAGTCCTCGATCAGCGCGATCGTCTCCGGCAGTGCCTCCGATGCCGACTCGATCAGGCCGTTGCCCGAATCCACCAGGCGGCTCAGGTTCGGGCCGGTTCCCGCGAAGGCCTTGTCCAGCTCGTCCACGGTCACCCGCAGGTCCTTCTTGCCGACCGAGTTCACCAGGCGGTCCAGGCTGAGGACCAGGTCGGTCGTAGGCAGCGGTACGCGGGTGCTCGCTCGCGGGATCGTGCTGCCGTCCAGTAGGTACGGGCCCTTGGTCGTGCGCGGTTGCAGGTCGACGTATTGCTCCCCGATCGCCGAGCGGTTGGCCACCACTGCCAGGGTGTTCGCCGGGATGCGGGGGGCGCCGTCCTCGATGTCGAGGGTGACGGACACGCCGTCGGCGCCCGTCAGGTGCAGTGCGCCCACCCTTCCCACCGGTACACCGCGGTACGTCACCTCGGCACCGGGGAAGACGCCCCCGGAGTCGGCGAAGTCCGCCCGTACCGTGTAGCCGCGGTCCAGTACGTCGTCCACCAGGCCCGTGTACTCGGCGCCCACGTACGACACGCCTACGGCCGTGATGGTGGCGAAGGCGAGCAGCTGGACCTTGACCGTGCGTGTGATCACGGCTGGACTCCCTTCAGCATCAGCTCGGCCAATTCCAAATTGATTCCGGCCGGCCAGTCGGCCCCGCCCCCGGCTCCGTATCCACTCGTTCCGTAGGCCGCCGTGCACACCGGCGGGCACAGCGGGCCGCCGCCGTCCCCGGACGGCGCCGAAGGCGACGACGGTGCGCTCGGGCCGTTCGGGAGCGCTGTGGGTGTGGGCACCCCCGGCGCACTCGGAACCCCCGGGAGCTCCGGGAGATCCGGTACGTCCGGCAGGTCGGGGGTGTCGGGAAGCGTGGGGTCCTTGGGGTCGCCCTTGCCGTTCCCGTCGCCCGGCTTCTCCGTCAAGTTGCCGTAGATCCCGGCCAGGTCCAGGTCCGCCGTGATGTGCAGGTTGACGTAGTCACCCTTGATCGCGTCCACCGCGTTCCGGGGGAAGGGATAAGTCGTCAGCAACTCAAGCGAATTGGGCAAGTCGTCGCCCGCCTTGTTGAGCTGTTGCAGGATCGGGCGCAGCTGCCTCAGGTTGGCGACCGTGTCGTCGTGCGAGGCGTTGACCACCTTGGTGCCCGTCGTGCCGAGTTTCGACAGCGCCGTCAGCATTTTGGTGAGGTCGCGGCGCTGGTCTGCCAGCACCTTCAGGGCCGGTGGCATCGTGTCCACGGCCTTGGCGATGGTCTCCTTCTCGCCGCCGAGTCGTTCGGCGAGTCGGTCGACGGCCTTCAGGGCCCGGACGATGTCCGCCTTCTGCTTGTCCAAGCCGCCCAGGAACGTGTTCAGTTCCGTCAGGAGTGACCTGACCCTGTTCTCCCGGCCCTCCAGCGCCTTGTTCAGCTCCACGGTGATCGTCTTCAGCTGGGCCACCCCGCCGCCGTTGAGGAGGGCCGACAGCGCGGACAGCACCTCCTCGATCTCCGGGTTGCGGCCGCTGCGGGACAGGGGGATCACATCGCCGTCGGCAAGGCGGCCGACCGGTTCCGCCTCCGTCGGCTTCGACAGTGACACGTACTTCTCGCCCAGCATGCTGGTCTGCCGAAGTTCCGCTATCGCGTTGGCCGGCAGCTTGACCGAGTCGGCGACGCGCAGGCGTACGCGTGCGTGCCAGCCGTCCAGCTCCACCTTCTCGACCGCGCCCACCGTCACGTTGTTGACCTTCACGGCCGACTGCGGCACCAGGTCGAGGACGTCGCGGAACTCGACGGTGACGTGGTACGCGTTGCCGTCCGAGGCCGCTCCGCCCGGCAGCTGGACGTCGTACCAGCCGTTGAAGTCGCAGCCGGACAGCACCATGCAGCCGACGGCGGCCCAGGCGACCGCCCCGCCCTTGCGCAGCATGCTCATGCGCTCGCCCCCAGGATTCCGCCGAGCGTCCGGTCGACCGTGCCGGTGACCGCCGTACCGCCGCCGTGCGGCACCTCCGGCAGGGAGTCGAACAGCTCCCTCAGTTCGGTGCAGTCCGGGTTCTTGCCGCCCTCGTCTCCCGTCGTCCGGAGCAGCGAGCACAGCAGCGACGCCGGATCCTGCGCCTGGTCGGCGTTGTTGCGGGTGTCGAGGGTGCCGGACGACGGGTTGTAGGCGTTGTTCAGGTTCGACATGCCGGTCGGGGCGACCTCCAACAGTTCCTCCAGCGCGGCCCGTTGGGTGACCAGGACCTTGGTGACCTTGCTCAGGCCCTCCACGTTCGAGGTCAGCGACTTCTTGTTCCTCTTCACGAAGTCGGACACGTCGCCGAGCGCCGTCCCGAGGTTCTTCAGGGCCGCAGCCAGGTCCTCGCGCTCGCCCGCCAGCTGCTCGGCGACCTTCGCGAGGTTGGTGTTGAACGACCGCACGCTCTTGTCGTCGGCCGCCAGCGCCGCAGTGAACACCTGGAGGTTGCGGATCGTGCCGAACAGGTCCGTGCGGCCGTCGGAGAGGGTGGTGACCGCCGCCGAGAGGTCCTCGACCGTCTGGTGGAGGTTCTTGCCCTGGCCCTCGAGGTTGTCGGCGCTCACACCGAGCAGCCGGGACAGGGAGCCGTCCTTGTTGGCGCCGTCCGGGCCGAGCGCCTCCGCCGTGGTGTGGAGGCTGTCGAAGATGCGGTCCAGTTCGACGGGTACGGCCGTGCGCGACTCGGGGATCTCGTCCCCGTCCCGCAGCACCGGTCCGTCGCCCCGGTACACCGGCAGCAGCTGCACGTAACGGTCGCTGACCACCGAGGAGTTGATGATGGCCGCCTGTGCGTCCGCCGGGACCTTGCGGTCCGCGTCGTATTCCAGCTCCACCCGCACGCGGCCGCCCTGCGGCGTGATCGCCTTGACCTCGCCGATCCGGACACCGAGGACGCGGACGTCCGAGCCCGGGTAGATGCCGACCGTGCGCGGGAAGTACGCCGTCACGCGGACCGGCTCCGGGCTGGGCCACAGTACGTAGGTGAGCGCCGCGACCAGGACCAGGGAGGTCAGCAGGGCCGCGCGCTTCTTCCATCGGCTGCTCACTGGGCCCCTCCCGTCCGCGGCTCCACCGGGGCCGCGACCAGGTTCTGCACGTACGAGTCGAACCAACGGCCGTTGCCGAGGGTGTTGGTGAAGACCCGTACGTACGGGGCCAGGAGCCTGATGCTCCGGTCCAGGCTGGATTGGTTCCGTTCGAGCATCTCCACCACACCGTTCAGGCCCTTGAGCGCGGGCCCGATCTCCTTCTCGTTGTCCTGGACCAGGCCGGAGAGCTGGACGCCCAGCGCGGCGGAGCTCTTCAGCAGGTTGTGGATCGCCTCGCGCCGCCTGCTGATCTCCTGGAACAGCTTGTCGCCGTCCCTGACCAGGGCGGTGAAGTCCCCCGAGCGTTCGGCCAGGACGTCCGTGACGCCGTTCGCGTGGTCGAGCAGCTCGCGCAGTGCCTTGTCGCGGGAGGCCACCGTGCGGGAGATCTGCGACAGGCCCTTGATGGAGGCACGTACCTCCGAGGGGGAGTCCTCGAAGGTGGTGGAGATGGTGTCCAGGGCCTTCGCCACCCGGTCGGTGTCGACCTCCTCCGTCGTCGTCGTGAGGTCGCTGAAAGCCTGTACGACGTCGTACGCGGGGACCGTGCGCTTCAGCGGGATCTCGGTGCCGGGCGCCAACTGGCCTTTGCCCTTGGGGTGCAGGGCCAGGTACTTCGAGCCGAGGATCGTCTTGACCCGGATCGACGCACCGGTGTCCGTGCCGAAGGCCGGCTCGCCCTTGATCTTGAAGGTGACCTTGACGTGGTCGCCGTCCAGGTCGACCTCCTCGACCTTGCCGACCTTGACGCCGGCGATCCGCACCTCGTCGCCCGGCTTGAGGCCGCCCGCCTCGGCGAAGGCCGCGCTGTACGTCTCGCCGTCGCCGAGGACCGGCAGGCGGTCCGCGTTGAACGCGGCCGCGGTCAGCAGCGCCAGGACGGTGAGTCCGACGGCGCCGATGACGACGGGGTTGCGCTCGCGGAACGGGCCGAGATGCGGGCGGCGCAGGCGTATCCTCGGCAGCTTCGGTGGCTCGACCCGCACCTTGACCAGCGGTTGCCGGCGGGGCGCCCGGCGCGGCAGGAGCCGTACCTTCGGCAGCCGTACGCGTGGCAGCCTCGGCGGCTCCACCCGCACCTTGAACATCGGCTCCGGGCCTTTCTTACGGCTCATGACCCGCACCTCGCCCTCGCCACGTGCAGGTCGGGTGTGAGCACCTGCTGTGACGTCGACTTCGTCTTCGGCAGCACGATCCGGCCGTCGAAGTCACACAGGTAGAAGTTGAACCACGAGCCGTAGGACGCCGTCCCCGTCAGCTCGTTGAGCTTGTTCGGCAGCCGCTTCAGCACGCCCTCCACGGTCTTCTCGTTGTCGTTCAGCGTTCCGGTGAGCTCGGTCAGCTCCGCGATGTCGTCCTTGAGCGCCGGGCGTGCGTCCTGCAGCAGGCCCGAGGTGGCCTCGGTCAGATCGCCGATGCTCACCAGCGACTCGCCGATGGGCTTGCGGTCGGCGGACAGGCCCGAGATGACCCGGCGCAGCTGCTTGAGCAGGCCGGAGAAACGGGCGCCGCGCTGGTCCAGGGTCGCCAGAACCGTGTTGAGGTTGTCGATCACCGAGCCGATCAGCTTGTCCCGGCCGGCCAGCGTCGAGGTGAGGGACGCCGTGTGCACGAGCAGGCTGTTCACCGTGCCGCCCTCGCCCTGGAGGGTGCGGATGATCTCGGTGGCGAGCTGGTTGACGTCCTTCGGGCTGAGCGCGGCGAACAGCGGCTTGAAGCCGTTCAGCAGCGCGTTGAGGTCCAGCGCCGGCTGCGTGCGGGAGAGCGGGATCGTCGCGCCGGGGCGCAACTCGGTCCCGTTGCCCGCGCCCTCCGTCAGCGCGACGTACCGCTGCCCGACCAGGTTGCGGTACCGGATGACCGCGCCCGTGCCGGTGAGCAGGGGCCGGTTCTGGCTGACCGTGAAGGTGACCTCGGCCAGCGTCCGGTCCTTGATCCGGATGCCCTCGACCTCGCCGACCCGCACCCCGGCCACCCGGATGTCGTCGCCCTCCTCCAGGCCGGTGACGTCGCTGAACACCGCGCGGTAGGTGTCCTTCGGGCTGAAGGAGATGTTCACGATGGTGGCCGCGAGCAGTGCCGTAGCCGTGATCGTCACCAGCGCGAAGAGGCTGAACTTGATGAGCGGGGCGGCCGTCTGCAGGGCCCCCTTGGACTTCGTACGGCTCATGCCACACTCACCGCCGTCCCGCGCACCAGCGGCCCGAACAGCAGCGTCGTCACCGGCGGCACTTCGTCCGCGGGCACGCCCATGACCGGGGCCACGAGCGAGCCGACCGCCCGCTGCTCGGCCAGGGTCGAGGAGACGCCCAGCGGGCCGCCCGCGGAGGAGCCCCCGGCCGAACCGCCGGACTTCGAACCGTCGTTGAGGTGGGCGCCGGGCGCCGGCACCGGAGGACCGGGCAGGTCACGGCAGTTGGGCCCCGACCGCTCTCCGTAGCGCGGCTCCTCACCGGGTTCGTACGCTCCTTGCGGCTGTACGACCTCCAGCGTGATGTGCATCTTGCCGCCCCGGAACGCCTCCTCCGAGGCCTTCTCCTGCCGGACAAGACCGGCCAGCAGGCACGGGTACTCGGGGGAGTAGCGGGCGAACAGCTCCAGTGTCGGGCGGGAGACCCGGCCGAGGGTGATCAGCCGGCCGCCGTTCGCGTCCAGGAAGTCCTCCGCCGTGCCCGCGACCGTCGCCGTGGTCTTCAGTGCCGCTGCCAGCCGGTCCTCCTGCTCGACGATCGTGCGGCTGGTGGTGACGGTGTTGCGCAGGATCCTCATCAGGTCGGGCGCCGCGTCGCCGTAGATCTCGGCGACCTCGGCGAAGCGGGCGATGTTCTCGGTGAGGGTCGGAAGGTGGGGGTTGAGGCGGCTCAGGTAGGCCTCCAGGCGCGTGAGGTTGTCGCCGATCCGGTCGCCGCGGCCTTCGAGGGCGGTGGCCATCGCGGAGAGGGTGGCGTTGAGCTTGCCGGGCTGGACCGTGCGCAGCAGCGGCAGCAGGTCGTTCAGCAGTTGTTGCACCTCCATGCCGACGCGGGTGCGGTCCTGGGTGATGACGTCCCCGGCGCGGATCGGGCGGGCCGAGGAGGACCCGGCGCCGGCGGGCGGCACCAGATCGACGTACTTCTCGCCGAACAGCGTCTTGGGCAGCAGTCGCGCGTGGACGTCCGACGGGATGTGGGCGACGTGCTCCGGCTTGAGCGCGATGTCGAGCCGCGCCTTCGTCCCGTCGGCGTGCACCTCGCGCACCTCGCCGACCAGCAGGCCGCGCAGCTTGACGTCGGCGCGCGGGTCCAGCTGGTTGCCGAGGCTGTCGGCCTCCAGCGTGATCCGCACGACCGGCGTGAACGCCTGCTGGTAGACCGCGACCGACAGGCCCAGCAGCAGTGCGAGTACGGCGATGAACACGACGCCGTACAAACGCAGTCTCAGAACCCTCATACGCCGGCTCACCCCGCTATCCGTACGGTCGTGTTGGCGCCCCAGATCGCGAGCGACAGGAAGAAGTCCAGGACGTTGATCGCCACGATCGACGTGCGTACGGCGCGGCCCACCGCCACGCCGACTCCCGCCGGGCCGCCGCTCGCGTAGTAGCCGTAGAAGCAGTGCACCAGGATGATCAGGACGGCGAAGACGAGCACCTTGCCGAAGGACCACAGCACGTCGACCGGGGGCAGGTACTGCTGGAAGTAGTGGTCGTAGGTGCCGGCCGACTGGCCGTAGTAGACGGTGGTGATCGTGCGGGCGGCGAGGTACGACGACAGCAGGCCGATCACGTACAGCGGGATCACCGCGACGAACCCGGCGATCATCCGCGTCGTCACCAGGAACGGCAGCGAGGGCACGCCCATCACTTCCAGCGCGTCGGTCTCCTCGCTGATGCGCATGGCACCGAGCTGGGCCGTGAAACCGGCGCCGACCGTCGCGGACAGCGCGAGTCCGGCCACCAGCGGGGCGATCTCCCGGGTGTTGAAGTACGCCGAGAGGAACGCCACGAAGTTGGAGGTGCCGAGCTGGTTGAGGGCCGCGTAGCCCTGGAGGCCGACCTCCGTTCCGGTGAAGAAGGACAGGAAGGCGATCACGCCGACCGTGCCGCCCACCACGGCGAGCGCGCCCCGGCCGAAGCTCACCTCGGCGAGCAGCCGCAGGATCTCCTTCTTGTAGCGGCGCAGGGTGCGGCCGGTCCACGCCAACGAGCGGCCGTAGAAGGCGAGTTGGACGCCGAGCTCTTCGAGTGAGCGCAAGGGGCGTTGGAGCAGTCTCATCGGCTAACCCCTCTGCGGGACGACCTGGAAGTACACCGCGGTCATCACGAAGTTCGTCACGAACAGCAACATGAAGGTGATCACCACCGATTGGTTCACCGCGTCGCCCACACCCTTCGGCCCGCCCTTCGCGGTCAGTCCCTTGTACGAGGCGACGATCGCGGCGATCGCGCCGAAGACGAGTGCCTTGACCTCGGCCGCCCACAGGTCGGAAAGCTGGGCGAGGGTGGTGAAGGAGGCGAGGTAGGCGCCGGGGGTGCCGTTCTGCAGGACGACGTTGAAGAAATAGCCGCCCGCCACGCCGACCACCGACACCAGGCCGTTGAGCAGGACCGCCACCAGCATCGACGCCAGCACGCGCGGGACGACCAGCCGGTGGATGGGGTCGATGCCCAGCACCTGCATCGCGTCGATCTCGTCGCGGATCTTCCGTGCCCCGAGGTCGGCGCAGATCGCCGTACCGCCGGCGCCCGCGATCAGCAGCGCGGTGACGATCGGCGAGGCCTCGCGCAGCACGGCCAGCACGGAGGCGGCCCCGGAGAAGGACTGGGCGCCGAGCTGCCGGGTCAGGCTGCCGATCTGCAGCGCGATGACCGCGCCGAAGGGGATGGAGACCAGCGCCGTCGGCAGGATCGTCACGCTCGCGATGAACCACGCCTGCTGGATGAACTCCCGTGCCTGGAAGGGGCGTCGGGGGATGGTCCGGACGACGTCCAGCGCCATCGCGAACAGGCTTCCGGAGTGCCGCAGCGCTCCGATCGGTGACAGGCTCATGCGCTCGCCACCGTCCTGCGGTGCAGCGCGGCCTCGCGCCGGGCGATCGCCTCCCAGCGGGGTGGCCGCGGGATACCTGGGCCCGGCAGCAGGCGGGGAGTCAAGGCCTGGCTGCCGGGAGACTGTGTGCCCTTGCCGCCGTCGTCGCCGAGGGCGGCCAGCTCCTGCTCGACCTGGGCTGCGTCCTTCTCCTCCGCCATGCCGATCGGACCCTGCATCCGGCCGTTCAGGAACTGCCGTACGACGGGCTCGTCGCTGGTCAGCAGCTCCTCGCGGGGGCCGAACATCACCAGCTCGCGGCGGAACAGCAGGCCGATGTTGTCGGGGACCTGGCGGGCCGAGGCGATGTCGTGCGTGACGATCAGGAAGGTCGCGTCGATCTGGGCGTTGAGGTCGACGATGAGCTGGTTGAGGTAGGCCACGCGGACCGGGTCGAGACCCGAGTCCGGCTCGTCGAAGAGGATGATCTCCGGGTCGAGGACGAGGGCCCGGGCCAGCCCGGCCCGCTTGCGCATCCCGCCGGAGATCTCGCCGGGCAGCTTCTCCTCGGCGCCGATCAGCCCGACCATGTCCATCTTCTCCAGCACGATGCGCCGGATCTCGCTCTCGGACTTACGGGTGTGCTCGCGCAGCGGGAAGGCGATGTTGTCGTACAGGTTCATCGAGCCGAACAGCGCGCCGTCCTGGAACAGCACGCCGAACAGCTTCCGCACCTCGTACAGGTCGTGCTCGCGGAGCTTGGTGATGTCCCGGCCCTGGATCGTGATCGAGCCCCGCTCCGGCTTCAGCAGCCCGACGAGCGTCTTGAGGAACACCGACTTGCCCGTGCCCGAGGGGCCGAGCATGACCGAGACCTCCCCAGCGGGCAGTGTCAGTGAGACGTCCTGCCAGATGACCTGGTGACCGAAGGACTTGGTCAGCCCTTCCACACAGATCTCGACACCCATCCGGTCCGCCCTTCAGCCTGTGGAGCAGCTCTGACATCTGCTCTACGGGGAGGGGGCGGGCGTCCGTCGCTCGGATGGCGGATTTTTTTCGAGCGGGTTTCCGGACGGGGTCTCAGCGGCGATTCGCGGCTGTATGTCCGGAGTTACGGCAGTGGGGTCGCCGTCGGTGCGGGGAGCGAGGCGGACGGTACGGCGCTGGGGGCGTCCGGGACCGGCGGGAGTGCCGTGTCCGTCGGAACGGTGGAGGGGGCGTCCGGCAGGTCCGGGACCTCGGGCAGCTCCGGCACCTGCGGGACCTCCGGCACCTGCGGCGCGGACAGGGTCGGCAGCGGGGACACCGAGACCTCCGGGACCGGCGGCAGGGGCGGCACGGACAGCGGCAGGAACGATTCCCCGGACGGCGACCCGGTCGCCCTCCGCTCGGCCGCCGTGGCCGTGGGCCGGTTCCCCTCGGCCGTACGGCCGCCATCGTCGCCGTCCGGCCGCACGGCCTCCGCGTCCGGCGAGGCGACGACGGGCTGAGGAGCCGTACCGCCTCCGCCGCCTCCGCCGTCGACGGCGTACGGCAGCACGAACCCGGCCACGGCCAGCGTCGCCGCCGTCGAGGCCACGACCATGGCCGGGGTCTTGCCGGCCGGCCTCGGCCGCCCCCACCCGATCAGGAACAGCGCGAAGCCGAGCGTGGCCGCCAGCGACTGCCGCAGCGTGCGCCGGGCCCGGGCCAGCAGCGACTCGACGGTCCGGTAGCTGAGGCCCATCCGGACGGCGACCTGCCCGACGTCGAGGTCCTCCGACTTCAGCCGCAGCGCCTCGGCCTGCCGCGCGGGCAGCTCACCGCTGCGGACCGCCAGCCATTTCGCCTCGGCCCGGTCGCACACCGCCTCCTCGACGGGGACGGGGCCGGGGGCGATGAGGGTCGGGCTGGTGTGCACCTGCGCCTCACGGTTGACCTGCCGGTAGCGGTCGACGCAGATCCGCATCGTCACCGTCGTCAGCCAGGCCGCGAGCCGCTCGTCGTCCAGGTCGGGGCGCTCGGCGGCGCGCAGCATCGCCTCATGCACCGCGTCCTCGGCGTCCTCCGCACTCATCGACCGGCGCCGGGCCACCTTGAGCAGCTGCTCACGGTGGCTCCACATGCGCTCCCAACGCTCGTCGACGGCGTCGATCTCCGCAGCTGACTCTGCGGGAATATCTGCAGGCAGGTCCGCAGGCATGTCCGCGGGCATGTCTGTCGCCATGAGGGCCCCTTCGCGCTCACCCACCGGCCTGGTGCTGTCCGGCGGGTGGCGACATTACCGCCGAGTATCGGCGGTTGTGGAGGGGGAGGCGGTCATCGAGTCCGCCCTGTTACTGGTGAGTGGGGCGCCGCTGGGCAGCAGGTCGTCCGTGGGGGGCTCGATGTCGGGGGAGGGGAGGGGGAGTTGCGGG
>NZ_JOFS01000011.1 GCF_000719285.1 Streptomyces bicolor
GCGTGCAGGCAGTTCCACATCGTCCGGGCCGCGTGCGCCTGCTCGTCAACGACCCGGGTCTCGGCAGGGCTGAGCGCCAGCCGGGCACGGTGCCCGAACCGCCGCTTCACCAGGCCGAGTTCCGCCTTCACGTGATCACTCTATCGTCTGGTTCATGTCACCCCGAAGGAATCCGAACCCTGATCTACGCACAGGCCGCCACGTCGTCTACAACCTGCACGTCCACTTGGTTTTCGTCACCAAGTACCGGCGCAAGGCCATGACAGACGCCATGCTGACGCGCTGCGAAGAGATCATGCGTGAGATCTGCCAGGACTTCGAGGCTGAGCTGAAGCAGTTCAACGGTGAACAGGACCACGTACACCTCCTCGTGCACTACCCGCGGAAAGTCCAGCTCTCCAAGCTCGTCAACTCCCTCAAGGGCGTCTCCGCCCGACTCCTGCGCAAGGAGTACGACGCCCACGTCCGCCGCTACCTGTGGGGCGGACACTTCTGGTCCGGCTCCTACTTCGCCGGGAGCTGCGGCGGGGCGCCCCTGACCGTCGTACAGCAGTACATCGAGCGGCAGCAGCGCCCCGTGAGCCGAGGTTGATACCGCGGACCCGTGCCCACAGCGCGGGGCACAGCAGTTCTGAGACGGCCTTCACCTCCGGCGTAAACGCCGGAGCACTAGCCAAGATCAAAGGTAGATCGTGATCATTCATGTCTGCGTTGCGGCTTGCCGCCGGTAGCAACTCTTCCGTGCTCGGGGCGGAACGACGAGCGCGATGAACATGTGCTGGATCTCGTTCCAGGTCAGCGGAATAAGGTCGCCGGACGCAGGGTGAGTGCGCTCGTTGGCGCGAACGACGGCGAGGAACATGTGTTGCCAGCATGGCGAGGTGACCAGCGGGCCCAGGTGAGGAGAGTTCACCAGAGTGAGGCACCAACCACCCTGCCGCATGCTGCCCCGAGCAAGGACGTCACGCTCTACGGGGACGGCTGGCTCCGTTTTCACGGTCTGCCGAGGATCCTTCATCCGGGACGCATCTCTACCCGGCATGCGAATCCATCTACCCGAATTCATGATCCGCATTCAATTCGCTACTTGCAAAATGGCCGGATTCTTCATGAGTTCAGGCATGCGTTGGACCCGGAGCCCTGCGCAAGATGTTGGGACGTGAACTGCGTGGCCAGAAGACCCAGAATTCCCTTATGCCCGCGTCGGATCGGGAAGGGTCTGCGGCCGCTACCTGGACAGGAGCGCGCATATGGTCTTGCCGTGAGCCGTGGTCTTCACGGTTACGTCGCTGGCCAGGGTCACCACCATCGGCCAGCCGAATCCGCCCGTGCCGCCAGTGAGGTCGGGGGTTCGCTCCTGCGGCGGCGTCGGATCGTCATCGTGGACCAACACCGCCACAGCTTCTGGCGTGACCTCCAGGTCTAGGGTGCAGACGGTGCCACGCGCATGACGCACGGTATTGGTGACCAGTTCGGAGACCACCAACTCGACTGCAGATGCCGCTTCGTCTTCCATCGGCGGATCGAGGCTGCTTAGGAAGCTCCGGCACACGCTGCGGGCTCGCGTCGGAGAATCGGATCGGCTGCTGAGAGTGGTGCGGTTGTGTGTCCTCGTGCCCTCTTTCAGGTCGTTCCGTCCCATGGACGACTCCTCCTCAAAGGGTCTGCTATTCCGCCGGTTTCGGCGTGCTGCGACGGTGTGGATACGGCCGCCACCCGGTCGATGCCCGACAGGTCGGGGCTGCGCGGGGCGCAGAAGCCCGGGTTGCGCTGCGGGCCGACGACGCGACGCATTAGAGCGGCGAGCGGCTGCGGGGAATCTGCACCAATGGGCTGACCACGCCATACAGTTGATCGAGCGCGTCACGCAGTACGGGGCGATCCGTCGGCGCAGCCGCCACCACGACCTGTTCCAAAAGCTGACGACGGCGCTGGCGCGTGGCTTCCAGAACACACTTGCCGGCACCCGTGAGGGACACCTGCACCCGACGGCCGGAACAAGAACGGCGCACCAGCGTGCGCTGCTCCAACCGGTCGTACATCCGCGTTGCCGATGCAGCACTCAGACCGAGACGTTCAGCGAGCGCGCTGAAGTTCTCCTGCTCACTCTCCAGGGCGAGCAAACCCCGCATCTGCTCATCCGAGATCGTCGGCGCGACGTCCTCGTGGGCACGCCGCCACAGCTCGACCATCGACTCGGCGAGGCACTCTGCCACCCTCACCGCCTCGGTAGGCTCAAGATCCGCAGACACGTTCTGCCCCTTCCTTGATGCCATTGGGTACACGCGCCTACCCGACTCGTAGCGCCTCACCCACGGCTGCCCGTTCGAGACCCCTCTGAATTGAGCCCTCCGGGGCGGTAATCGGGCATCCGAGTGATGGACCCAAGCGGACCGGCGAGTTCTTCGGCAATCTCTGTCATCAAGGGCCGCGGTCGCTCCAAGCTAGGTAGCTGTTTCTCAACTCCCGGCCCAGCGGTGAGGACTGCCACGATCAGCCCTGTCCCGTTGCCCTGGACCGTGGGGGCACTCGGCGTGGGACCGATGAGCTGGCGAAAGGAGCGACGATGGCAGACCTCGTCACGCCGCGTGGCCGGTGCACTGTCGCAGTCCTGGCCGACATCCAGACCCCGCGGGACTCAGCCCTGTCGGGAACGGGTCACTGTGACTGGGCCCTCAGGGGCTATGTGCGCTGGTCATCGGGTCTGCCGTATGCAGCGGCAGACGCCGGTTCTGCTGCCGCGGCACGCTGGCATGCTCCGCAGAGTTGGTGGCGACGAGGCGTGACGACGGTTCCCCATCCCAGGCAACGATCACAGTCGCGTGCCCGGGCCAGGTCCTGGTGAGGCGGTGCGGGGGTGGGGGGGCTCCTTGAGCCATGCTCGTCGAGGTCGGTGTCGCGGAAGCGGCCCACGGTCTTGTCGCGGCAGCAAGCCGTCGGCGCACCGGACCATCTACGTCGACGACTGCGCTGGAATCCTTCTGCGAGTGCTGCGGGCTGAGCACATCGCTGGCGTTCGCCGCGCAGCGGAGTCCAGAGGCTTCAAGCTGCGGCTGTGCGTGATGCCCTGGCCCGGTTGCTCCGACTGTCCCTTTCGGCCCTCCCTCATCCATCGCAAGTGCGCGGGGGCGCTCCGATTGGTGCGATACGGCTGCGGACGCAGTAGCGGTCAGTCATGTCGCCGGATGCGGGGCGCAGGTGGACAGTGATGGGTCCAGCGAAGGTGTAACCGCGTTCGGCCGCATGACGGCGGACCTGGTTCGCGAGGTGCGGCGCCACCTGTTCGGCGCTGGCTTCGAGTTTGCGATGGATGTCCGGGAGCAGCTCGATGACGAACGCGTTGGGCACCAGGATGCGATGGCGGTCGATGATCAAGGCCTTGTCGTCGCAGTGTTGGAGCAGGGTGGAGACGAGCTCCACTGGATCCTTTATGCGCCGAGCCAGGCGGTCCCATAGGCCTGACGTCCATCCGTCCATGGCTCGCTCAACAGTGCCGAAGAGTCTCATCGAGTACACCTGCCCGCACACCTCGAGACCACGTTCGCCCACATGGGTCCCGCTGCCATGGCCGATGACGCTCACCTGGTTGCGGAGGTGCTCATCCCGGAAGCGCCTACAGCAGGAGTGCGCGCCCCACTCCGTCACAGACGTGGAGAGGGAACTGTGACGGGGGTTCCCCGATACGCCAATGGGCCCACTCATAGGCCGCGGCCCTGCCCTTGTGTGTACAGATCAGAGTGCCGACCGCGCGCAAGGTCCGTCTGGAGCGCCCTGCTGCCGGGCGGCTCCGGCGCGGGGGGGCCGGGGTTGTCGGGGGACAGACATACCGGCATGGATCCGGGGCAGCCGGGTTGTACGGGAGTAACCGGTTCGAGTCGATGGTCGATTCTGGAGGTGCCAGATGTCTGCCTCGATGGGCAGGAAGGTGTTGGAGCGGTTTCCTGCGGGGTCCCCGCGCGGATCGTGGCCGGCGGAGGAGTACGCGGCGGCGCGCCGCGCCAAGGGCGAGCCCGCCAAGGTCGTCATGGACCTGAAGTCAGACGCATTCCTCGTAGTGATCGCACCGCACGACGACGACTGATCGCCCGTAGGAGTCCGTCCGCATGCAGGGCGCGCAGTGCCGTGGCCGTGCAGGGTCGGCCCTCTGACGGCGCGCCCGCCCCCGCGACGGCGCCTCCGTCCATGTCCTCGTGCAGAGTCACGTCATGGACGCGCCGGTCTTAGAGGGCGTTTGATCTAGGTGGATTGCCCTTTATCTCCTAGTAAGTTCCTCGCCAGGTGGGTGTCGTCTCGTCCGTTATGCGCTTGGTGAGGTTGTCGATCGAGGCGACGTGGATCATGGCCTCGGAGCTGGCGGGCAGGGTCTCGTAGTCTCGGGCGAGGCGCCGGTGCAGCATGATCCAACCGATACTTCGTTCGACAACCCAGCGCCTTTTGACAACGTGGAAGCCGCGAACTCCTGGGTTCCTGTTGACGACTTCGACGTCGATTCCGAGGCTGGCGCCGTGCTCGATGACGGCGTTCTTGAAGCCGGTGTCGACCCAGCTCTTGGAGATGGTTGGGTAGGTCTTCTTGGCCTGGTCGAGGAGGCGTATTCCGGCGGCGTTCTCGGACAGGCTCGCGGCGGTGACGGTCACGGCGAGGATGAGTCCGATCGTGTCGGTGAGGATGCCTCGTTTCCTGCAGACGATCTTCTTGGCGGCGTCGGTTCCCTGGCTGGTCAGGGGCACGTTGGTGGAGGTCTTCACGCTCTGGGTGTCGATCACGGAAGCGGTTGGTTCGGGCTTGCGTCCTTCCTTCACGCGGGCCAGGCCGGTGAGGTCGTAGTTGAGCTGGGTGAGGATTCCCTCGTCGCGCCAGGCGGCGTAGTGGGCGTAGACGGTGCCGTGGTTGGGGAAGTCGTGCGGGAGGTATTTCCAGGGGATTCCGGTGCGGTTGATGTAGAGGAGTGCGTTGACTACGTCGGGCAGATCGACCTTGGCCGGCTGCCCGGTGGGCCTGCGGTCGAGCCGGGCCTTTCTCCAGGCCGTCAACCTCGGCTCGATTAAGGCCCATCGGGCGTCGGACAGGTCGCTGGGGTACGGCTTCCGCTGGCTCACGCCGTAGCGTGATCATGGATGCGGCAGTCGGTGCTGTTCCGCTACTGCTGGGCGTTTCTGCCTGATCTACAAACCAGACGGACTTCGTGCACGAGAACCGGAGCAAACGGGCGGTCAACTCCGCGGCTTGATGGACGCGAGGGTCCGCGTATGGGGTAAACACCTCAAGGCTGACGGCCGCAAAAGTTACTTACCACCACAGGCCATCTTTAAATGCCCACTCAAAGAGCTCGTAACACGATCACGCTCGGATCCTCTTGAGCCGCCTCCAGCAGATGAGGCCGCAGGCCAGGGAGACGAGGGCGTCGTGCAGGTCAAGGCGTCTTTCCCAACGGACGGCCAAGCGCTTGAAATGGTGCAGGAGCGAGAAGGTCTGCTCGACGACGTAGCGGAGCTTGCCCAGGCCCTTGACGTTCGGGGCACCCTTGCGGGAGATCACCGGCAGGATGCGGCGCCTGCACAGCTCGCGTCGGTTGGGGTTGCTGTCATAACCCTTGTCGCCCACAAGTGCGTCAGGGCGCCTGCGCGAACGGCCGGGCTTGCCGGCGACAGGCGGGATGCCGTCGACCAGGGCGAGGGTCTGGGTTACATCGTTGACGTTGGCCGCAGTGGTGATGACCTTGAACGGGGTGCCGGCCCGGTGAGTCACCATTAGATGGTGTTTACTGCCCGTCTTCCCACCGTCGACCGGTGACGGGCCGGTGGCTTCGCCCCTTTTCGCGCGGATGTGGGAGGCATCCACGCAGGCCCGCGACCAGTCCAGCGCGTCGGCCGCGTGCAGCTCGGCGAGCAGGAGGCGGTGCGGCTTCTCGAAGACGCCGGCCTCGTGCCACCTGCCCAGCCGGCGCCAGCAGGTCTGTCCCGAGCCGAACCCCAGCTCCAGCTCCAGCGGCAGCAGTTGCCAGCTGACGTCGTTGTAGAGCACGTACAGGATGCCCTGCAGGCACAGCCGGTCATCCACCGGCTTCGGTCCGGGTGCCTTCTGTGGCCAGGGTGGGAGCAACTGCTCGATCAACGCCCAGAGGTCATCGTCCACAATCCAGGGTCGAACACTCACACAGCCCCTATGAGCGGGGTGCTGGCTGTAGCTGTTTGACCAGGTGGAAGACCTCCCGGGCCGCGTAGCGTTTGAGGCAACGGACGATTTCGCGCCGGGTCTTGCCTTCCTTGATCTGGCGCTCATAGTAGTCCTGAGTGCGCGGGTCGACACGCAGGCGGCTGAACACGATGCGGTGGAGCGCGGCGTTGGCCTGCCGGTCGCCGCCACGGTTGAGGCGACGGAAATGCCGCCGTCCCGAGGAACGCTCGACAGGGCTGCCTCCGCACAAAGCGGCGCGCAACGCTTCGCTGTCCAGCCGTTCCGGATTGTCCCCCACCACCTGGCCATGAGCGCGGCCGCGCTGCTGGGCGTGATCCCGATGGTGGCGTTCTTCGTGATCTTCCAGCGTTCGCTGACGCGAGGTGTGACCGCGGGGGCCGTGAAGTAGCCCCGCCCGGCCGACTTCCGCACATGGGACCAGGGCCTGTCCGGGTGGCGGGGAGGAAGACCGGACAGGCCCTGGTGGATTGAGGTGAGGTCAGCCCCGGTGCAGCCAGGCCGCGGTGTCCGGCGGCAGCAGGCCGTCACCGTCCAGCAGCCCCGAGACGAGGAGGGGGCTGTGGCCGGCGGGGAGGGAAACGGGCTGGTCGGACAGGTTCACCGCGCACACCACGCCGTTGCCCCGCTCGAAGAGCAGCGTGCCCTGCTGGCTCTCCAGCCAGCGGAACTCCTCGCCGCGCAGGCCGGGCTCGGTGCGGCGCAGGCGCAGGGCGGAGCGGTAGAGCTGGAGCATGGAGGCGAAGTCGGCCTGGTTGGCCTCGGCGGTGTACGACTTCCAGTCCTCGGGCTGGGGCAGCCAGGGGGTGGCTCCGGTGGTGCTGAAGCCGAAGGGCGGGGTGTCACCGGTCCACGGGAGGGGGACTCGGCAGCCGTCGCGGCCGCGGAGGGTGTAGCCGGAGCGTTCCCAGATGGGGTCCTGGAGGAGTTCCTCCGGGATGTTCTCGACCTCGTAGAGGCCCAGCTCCTCACCCTGGTAGACATACGCGCCTCCCGGCAGGGCCAGCATCAACAGGGCCGCCGCCCGGGCGCGGCGGGTGCCGAGAGAGAGGTCGGTGGGGATCGGCCGGTCCCGGAACAGGGCCTGGACGCCGGTTTCGGCGCGGCCGTAGCGGGTGACGTGGCGCGTCTCGTCGTGGTTGGACAGCACCCAGGTGGCGGGTGCGCCGACGGCGGCGAGGCTGGTGATGCTGCGGTCGATGACCTCGCGCAACGCGCCTGCGTCCAAGGGGCACTTGAGGAAGTCGAAGTTGAAGGCGGTGTGGAGCTGGTCCGGGCGCAGGTACTCCGGCATACGGTTGGGGCGGACGTGGGCCTCGGCGACGAAGACGCGCGGGTCGGGGTAGCTGTCCGCGATGGCGCGCCAGCTGCGGAAGATGTCGTGCAGGCCGTCGCGGTCCCAGTGCGGGTGGTCCACCTGGCCCTCTCCCGTGAGGACGGAGAACTCGGTCAGGCCGAGGTCGGGCAGCGCCGGGTCCTTGACCATGCCGTGGGCGACGTCGATGCGGAAGCCGTCGACGCCCAGGTCGAACCAGAAGCGCAGGATCGCCTCGAACTCGGCACGGACCTCGGGGTTGTCCCAGTTGAGGTCGGGCTGTTCGGGGGCGAAGAGGTGCAGGTACCACTGGCCGTCGGGCGTGCGGGTCCAGGTGGGGCCGCCGAAAGCCGCGTGCCAGTCGTTGGGGGGCAGGGAGCCGTCCTCGCCCCTGCCGTCACGGAAGATGAAGCGGTCTCGTTCCCGGGAGCCGGGGCCTGCCGCCAGCGCCTGCTGGAACCAGACGTGCTGGTCGGAGGTGTGGTTGGGGACGATGTCCAGGATGATGCGCAGGCCGAGTTCGTGGGCCTCGGTGATCAGTTGCCTGGCCTCGTCGAGGGTGCCGTAGGCGGGGTGGATGTCGCGGTAGTCGGAGACGTCGTAGCCGCCGTCGGCCAGCGGGGACGGGTACCAGGGGTTGATCCAGATCGCGTCGACGCCGAGGTAGGCCAGGTACTGCAGTCGGGAGCGGAGGCCGGCGATGTCGCCGGTTCCGTCGCCGTCGCCGTCGGCGAAGCTGCGTATGTACACCTGGTAGATGGCGGCCCTGCGCCACCAGTCGGCATCGGCTGCGGCTTCGGCGGGCAGCGCGGTGGGGGTCGGGTTACTCATGGGTGCTCGGTCCTGACTGTCTGAAGATGAAAGTGGGGGTGGTGGTCAGCCCTTGACCGAGCCCTGGAGCAGCGCCTTGACGAAGTGGCGTTGCAGGACCAGGAACACCAGGATCGTGGGGGCCATGATGAGAAGGGCGCCGGCGTTCAGCAGGACCTGGTCGGTGCTGTATTTGGTGGTGAACGCCTGGAGCGCGCCTGCCATGGTGCGCTTGTTCGGGTCGTCGATGAGCACCAGCGCGAGCAGGAACTGGTTCCAGGTGGACAGGAACATCAGCAGCGCCAGGGACGCGATCGCGGGCCGGGCGAGCGGCAGGTGGATGTGGAACAGCGCGCGCCAGGGGCCGGCGCCGTCCATGCCCGCCGCCTCGGACAGCTCCTTCGGTACTCCTGCGAAGTGCGCCCGCATCCAGAACACCGCGAACGGCATGTTCATCCCGATGAGCGGGAGGATCAGCGCCCACTGGGTGCCCAGCAGGCCCATGGCTCTGGTCTGTTCGTAGAGGGGGACGATCACGATCTCGTACGGCAGGGTCAGCGTCAGGACGAGGACTGTGTAGAAGACGCCGCCCAGCGGGATCTCCAGTACGGCGATCGCGTACGCGGCCATCGTCGCGATCAGGACCGCGACGGGGACGACGCCGAGCACGATGAGGGTGCTGGACTTCAGCAGCGTCGTGATGTTGGCGACGTTCCAGGCGTCGACGAAGTTGTGCCAGTGCGGGTCTGACGGCCAGCTCAGTCCTGAGGGGAACGTGCCCTGGGGTGCGAGGGCTGCGCTGACCATGCTCAGGAGCGGGACGACGGAGTAGAGCGCGGCGGCGGTGATGAGGACGAGGCCGGGAGCGCGACGGCGAAGTGCGCGTGCGGTCTGCGTGCGTTCGGGCATCGGACTACTTCTCCCGGAACAAGCGCTGGAGCGGGACGACGACGGCGATCACGACCAGGGCGAGGACGACGGCGAGCGCGGAGGCCGTGCCGAGGCGGGCGTCGTTGAAGGCCAGGTTGTAGACGGCAACACCGGGGACCATGGTCTGGGTGCCGGGGCCGCCCTGGGTGGAGAGGTAGACGACGTCGAAGCTGGCGAGCGCGGCGATGATCGTGATGGTGACGCAGACGCCGATCTCGTTGCGGAGCCCCGGCAGGGTGACGGCCAGGAACTGGCGGATGGGGCCTGCGCCGTCGATGCGGGCCGCCTCGTACAGGCTGTTGTCGATCTTTCCGATGCCGGCCAGGAGCAGCATCGTGCACAGTCCGGTGGACAGCCAGGTGCCGATGAAGCCGACCGCGGTCAGGGCCCAGGTGAAGTCGGCGAGCCAGGGGCGGGCGACGTCGTCGAGGCCGATGGCGCGCAGGAGTTGGTTGACCACGCCGTTGTCGGAGTACATCCACGTCCAGGCGACACCGGCGGCAGCCCCGGGGATGATCTGCGGCAGGAAGAGCAGCGTGCGGGCCAGGGCTCCGGTGAAGCGGCCTTGCAGCTGCCGCAGTACGGAGGCGGTGATCAGGGCGATCGTCACCGGCAGGATGGTGAAGAACAGGATCAGGTAGAAGGCGTGGAGCAGGGAGGAGAACTGCTCGTTGTCCGTGAAGACCTGGGTGTAGTTTTTCAGGCCCACCCAGGTGGAGGCGCCGACGCCGTCCCAGTCGTAGAAGGAGTACTGGACCGACAGCAGGACCGGGTAGAAGTTGAAGACGCCGTAGAAGGCGAGGGCGGGAAGGGCGAAGAGCCAGCCGGCCCACCGCCGGGCCCGGAGCCGGTGGCGGCTGCGGGTGGCGGTGGCACCGGCGGGCGACTTGATGGATCGCATACTGCTCAGCTGCTCTTCAGTGCGTCGGCGTAGGTGGTCTGGAGGGTCTCGACCATCGCGGCGGGCTCGACGTTGCCGGAGACCAGCAACTGGAGCTGCTGGGTCAGCTTGGTGTTGAGGGCCGGGTCGGCGTTCTGGAGCCAGCTGTCGAAGCCGTTGTCGGCGGCGATGGCGGCGTAACCGGCCTGGATCTGCTCGGTCAGCGTGCCCGACAGCGACGGCTTGCCCCGGGCGGCCGTGCCGGAGGTCAGGGCGGCGTAGCCGTTCTCGACGGCGACCTTCGCGGCCTCGGGGGTGGTGAGGAAGTCCAGGAACAGCGCGGCGGCGTCCTTGTTCTTCGAGCGGGCGGCGATGGAGAAGGCGAGGGTGTTGCTGGTCATGCCCGCGTACGGGCCGTCCTCCGTGGCCGGCGGCATCGGGAAGACGCCGTACTTGCCCTTGAAGTTCTTGTCGAGGGTCTGCGTGATCCAGCTGCCCTGGAAGAAGAACAGGCCTTTGCCGCCGGTGAACTTGCCGTACGACGCCTCCTGATTGAGGGCGTTGACGTCGGAGGCGAAGTAACCGGCCTTGATCCACTTCTGGAGCGTCTCGGTGGCCTTGACCGCCTCCGGGGTGTCCAGGTTTGCGCCCGGCTGGTGGTACACGATGTCACTGAGCTTCTCGGCGCCCATGTAGTCGCCCAGAAGCAGGTTGTAGAGGTGGCCGATCAGGCCGTCCTGGTTGGAGGCGACGATCGGGGTGATCCCGGACTTCTTCGCCTTGGCCATGACGGCTTCGAGCTCGGCGATCGAGGCGGGCACGGTCTTCATGCCGACCTTGGCGGCCAGCTCCTTGTTGTAGAAGACGCCGACCAGCGGGCCCGCCGAGCCGCCCGCCTGATACAGCGGACCGCCGCCGACCGCGCCGTTCGACACCCGTCCGGGCGCCAGCGCGGAAGCCGGCACCTTCGAGCTCCAGCCGTACGCCTTGTCGTAGGCGTCGAGGTTGGTGAGCAGGTTGTCCTTGACGCCGCCGAGGAGGTCGTAGGGCTGGACGAGGTCGGGCGTGGAGTCGGAGGCCAGCAGCCTCGGCAGCACGGTGTTGTAGTTGTTGTCCGCCTCCACCCGTAGCTTCACCTTGATCTTCGGGTACTTGGCCATGAAGGCGTCCGCCAGGCCCTGCTCGTACGTCTGCAGGCCGGCCGCGGAGAACAGGGTCAACTCCGCCGGGGTGTCGGCGACGGCGGTGTTGACGGCGGTCGGCGTCGGATTCGCCGCCGCGTCGGAGTCCGAGCCGGAGCCGGGAGCACTGCACGCGGCCAGCGTCACCAGCGCGGACACCGCGGCGACGGACGCCAGCGGGGCGCGCAGGCGTCGGCCGGTGATTCTGACGGGGGAGGTGGGGTGCTGCTCGGGCATGATGCCTCCTCGCATCCATGCGGCTGCCGATCCAGGGCACGGTCGGCAGACAGAGGTCGGCGAGCTTCCCGACCGGGCCACAGGGGGTGCGAAGGTCGTTTCGGAAGCGTTTCCGTTCCCGAAAGAGTGAGGCGACCAAGCAAGCCTGTCAAGTAACGAAGCCGCAACCTACAGGTGACCTGCTGAAATGATCAGATGGCCCGGCAGGGCAGCGATCGTCATCACCGAAGGGCTCGGAAAACCTTCCGAAGATTCCGGAAGCGTTTCCGATCTACTCGGCTGGTGGGTTAGCCTTCCGGCATGGCGCAGAGCTCCCAGAAGATCAACATGGCCGACGTGGCCCGCGCGGCGGGCGTCTCGATGGCCACCGCCTCACGCGCGCTCAACAACGACTACGGCGTATCCGAGGCCACCCGCCGCCGCGTCCTCGCGGTCGCCGAGGAGCTCTCCTACGTCGTCTCGCCCGAGGCGTCCCGCCTGGCCGGCGGCGCCACCGGGCGGGTCGCGGTGGTCGTACCGCACATCTCCCGCTGGTTCTTCGCGGCGCTGCTCGAAGGACTGGAGTCGGTGCTGCGCGCGGCGGACCTGGACGTGCTGCTCTACCACGTTGACGGCATCGAGGACCGGCACGACTTCTTCCACCGGCTGCCCGCCCGCCGCAAGGTCGACGCCGTCGTAGTTCTGGCTTTCCCGGTCGGCGAGGAGGAGCAGCGCCGCCTGGAGCTGATGGGCGTCACGATCATCGCCGCGGGCGGCCAGCACGCGCCCTACCCGAACGTCTCCATCGACGACGAGACCGCCGGCCGCCAGGCCATGGACCATTTGCTCTTCCTTGGCCACCGCCGCATCGCGATGATCGCGGCAGTCGACCCGGACCAGCCGGACGAGGTCCAGCCGTCGGGCCGCTCGAACGCCTACTACTCCGCTCTGCGCGACGCCGGCATCCCCCTCGACGAGCGGCTCGTCGTCACCGTCGACTGGGGCGGCGACCAGGGCGCCGACGCCATGGCCAAACTCCTCAGCCAGCCCGAGCCGCCCACCGCTGTCTACGCCCACTCCGACGAGGTCGCCCTCGGCGCCATCCGCACACTCCGCCGCGCCGGACTGCGCATCCCCGACGACATCTCCGTCATCGGCATCGACGACCACCCGGTCGCCGAGCTGACCGACCTGACCACGGTGCGGCAACCGGTACGGGAGCAGGGAGAACGTGCCGGGCGGATGCTCCTGAACATCCTGCGCGGCGAGGAAACAGAACACGGCGTCGTCGTACCCACCCAGCTCGTCATCCGCGGCAGCACCGCGCCACCCCGCGGCTAACCTCTGCGAGACCTCGATGCCGTCACCGCGGGCCTGTCCCTCCCGTACGCCTCCGGTGCGGTCGAGGGGCACGTCAACCGGATCGAGACCGTCAAGCGCCAAATGTACGGGCGAGCCTGGTTCACACTGCTCCGAGCATCCTCACCCAACCGTAGCCATCAAGGAAGCGCGGTCAGAACCAATCCCGGCGCTCATCAACGTGCCGGAGCTGGATGAAGCCATGACCTGGGCCCGTGCCACCCTTTGCGATTCGGAGGACAGTCGAAGCGGTGCTCTTGCGGTGTCCCTTCTCGGCCGCGGCATCACTCTCGCCGGTCAGGAACCGCTAACCGACGCCGTGCTGTCCAATGTGACGGAAGCCTTGCACGGGCTCGCCGGGCAGCATGAACTCCTCTTTAGCCAGGACCTGCACACCCGTTGTAGGATCTGGCAGAGGCATTGGGCCGGGAGGCTCAGACCAGGCGCAGCCTTGCGGAACTGCTGATCACACGTGCTAGCGCAGAGCAATTCCTCGCATTGCACGTGGGCAGGGTCATCGGTGGCTTGCTTCCTTCGGCCGATGCCTTGTACTGGATGGAGCACTGGGACCTGCTGTCTGCCGCCGATGAGCAAGTCTCGCGCCTGGCTGTTGCATTCCCGCCTCCCGAGGAGCGGACCGTGCTGGAACGGGCTCAGAAGCCGTATCTCAACCGAACGTGGTCCGTTGTTTCCGGCTGGTTAGGCATAGTTTCGCTCGGGTTGAGGGAGGCATCGCGACGTCTTGTGTCCGCTTCATGGTGAGGGGTGCGCGGGGGCGTCGGTGTTGGGAATGCTGGAGGAGCGAGAGGCGGCTGCCCGTATGCGGGTGGAGGGCTTGCGGGAGGAAGTCGCGCGGCTGGCTGAGGTGTTTGGAGGCCGCGGAGATCGAGTTGGACCGGCGGGTGATCGCAGGGGAGGAACTGGTCGAGGCCCTGGCAGTCTTCGCGGCCGAGTCCACTGCCGTGACCACGACCGAGGCGGGGGAGGAAGCGGCGCCGTCGCTCGCGCCGGTGCCGGGCTCGACGGTGCCGCCCTGGCGGGAAGGGCTGCCGGCGACGGTTCTGGCCCCGGACTATCAGCGGATCCTGGGCGTGCTGGAACAGCAGCGTTCCATGGGTCACGGGCCGCTTCGAGCCAAGGAGATCGCGGTGGAGCTGGGCCTGGGGGCGACGCCGGCGAAGGTTGAGGGGCTGCGGTCGAAAGCCCGGCGCCTGGCGGAGCGCGGGTGGCTCTTCCTGGAGGCGTCGGGGGCATTCAGTGCCGACCGGCGGCCCGTGGCCGTGCCAGGCGCCGGCTCATATCACGGGGGCGGGGATGTGTCACCGCAGATCAGTGGCCCGTTGGGTAGTCAAGCGCGGACTGCTGGGGACGCGGCGGCGTTCCCCGTTGTCCGTGGCTGACCGCGTCTGCTGGTGCGGCAGGGGTGTGAGGCGGGCAGATGCCGCTGTGGCCGGGCTGCTCTGTCCCAAGGGAGGTTCTCTATCTGTTGGTAGAGGCGGGTCCTCCGTGAGGTGCAGGGGATCCCCCTTCGGAGCCGCCGATAATCGACGTCATGTTGTCCAGCGCACCACCAGCCATCGAGAAACGCCTGGTCCGCAGTCCCTTCGCCGGGCCAGACGAACGGGGGTGGCAGCTGTGGCGGGCGGGTGCGGAGGCGGTCCTGGCCGCCGTAGTGGTATTGCTCACCTATCTGGGCGAGTCGTGGATCGAGACCAGGCTGGCGGGGCGGGTCCCGGCCCTGGCGGTCGTCGGAATCGCGTTGGTGCTGGTGCGGCGCCGTTTTCCAGTGGTCGGTGTGGTCGGGCTTGCGGCGCTGATGGGGATGGCGCCTGCGGCGGCGTTGCTGACCGCGGTGGCGGCCTACACCGCGGCCCGGCAGTGCGAGACGCCGCGACGGCGGGTGGGGCTGCTGCTCGGGGCGGCCGGTGTGGCGATGGTGACGTGTGCGCTGTCCGCCTCACTGGTGGAGGCGGGCAGCTGGGTTTTCGGTCTGGCGCTGGGTGCGGTGCTCGCAGTGACCACGGTCGTGGTGCCCGGACTGGTGGGCACTGCTGCCGGGCAGCAGGACCGGCTGTTGCGGGCGTTGCGGGAGCGTACGGCCGCCGCGGAGGAGGCGCGGCGGCTGGCGGACAGCGAGGCGCGGGTGCGCGAGCGGTCGCGGATCGCCGCGGAGATGCACGATCTGGTCGGGCACCGGCTGAGTGTGGTCTCGCTGTACTCGGACGGGCTGGAGCTGGCGCTGCGCAAGGAGGCGCCCGGGCTGCGGGACGAGGCGACTGTGGTGGGCCGTGCCGCCCGGGAGGCGATGCGGGAGTTGCGAGAGGTGCTGGGGGTCCTGGGCCCGGTGGGGCAGGACACCGGCGCTGAGGTGCTGACGGACGCGACGGGTACGCGTGCGGACATCGAGGCGCTGGTCGCGGAGTCGCGCGGCGTTGGCATCCCTGTCGAGCTGTGCTGGGAGGGACCGGATCTCGACGCGCGGCCGGTCCGCTTGCGGCGGGCGGTGCACCGGGTGGTGCGCGAGGCGCTGACCAATGTCCACCGGTACGCGGTCGGCGCCCATGTGACCGTGTCCGTCCGCCACGCCGACGAGCGGGTGGAGGTGCGGGTGCGCAACGGCGTGCCGCCGGTTCCGCCGGCCGCCGTGACCGGGCTCGGCACCGGGCGGGGGCTGCCCGGGCTGCGGGAGCGGGTGGCCTTGCTCGGCGGTGAGCTGGAGGCGGGGCGGTCGCCTGGTGGCGGCTTCGCCGTGACCGCCGACATCCCTGCCGAGCCCGGGCCCGGTGCGGAGCCGCCGACGGCCGAGCCGTATGAGGAGGAGCCGGGCGACGCCGTCGAGGAGCCCGGCCGAGGGCTGACCGCCCTCCAGCGACGCCTCGGCGGTGCCGTCATCGGGCTGGTCGGCCTGGCGGGGGTGGGTCTGATGATGCTGTACGGACTCGTTCTGGTGCACGATGCACAGCTCGGTGCCCACCCTCGGAGCAACGAACAGCCACGGGTGGGGATGTCGCGGGAGCGGGTGGAGCGGGCCGTGTCCTTTGACTCCGATACGGTGCGCGCGGCCGCCGCCGGGCGTGAGCCGGCGCGGCCGGTGTCCGCCACGGACTGCCTGTATCCGTATGTGGACAAGCGGTCCAAGGGCGGGCGGCTGGAAATCGTCCGCTACTGCTTCCGGGCCGACGCCCTGATCGCGATCGACCGATTCACCGTTCCGATGGTCACGGAGAAGGTGACCGAACCGCCGCAGGGGAGAAGGACACGTGACTGACCAGGCCAACTCGGCGGGCTCCGCGGCGGGTTCCGCGATCCGGGTGCTGCTCGCCGACGACGAGGAGATGATCCGGCACGCCATCCGGCTGATCCTCCGGCACGTCGACGACATCGACGTGGTGGGCGAGGCGGTCAACGGCGCCGAGGCCGTCCGGCTCACGGCTGAGCACCGGCCGGATGTGGTGCTCCTCGACATCCGCATGCCCGTCCTCGACGGGCTCGCGGCCATCGAACCGCTGGTCGCCCTCGATCCCCGGCCGCAGGTGGTCATGCTCACCACCTTCGGTGACGACGAGAACGTCACCCGGGCGCTGCGGGCGGGTGCCACCGGCTTCCTGCTGAAGGACGAGGGTTCGCAGGAGTTGATCCGCGCGGTCAGAGCGGCGGCCGCGGGGGATGCGGTGCTCTCGCCCGGTGTCACCGGGGCCGTCATCCGGCGGATGCTGAGCGGCGGCGGGGCCGCTGCTCCGGAGAGCCGGGTGGCGGGGCTGACCGGCCGGGAGCGGGAGGTACTGGTCATGCTGGGGGACGGGCTCTCGAACCCGGAGATCAGCAGGCGGCTCGGCATCGGTGTGGGGACGGTCAAGAGCCACGTCCGGTCGATCCTGGAGAAGACGGGGTGCGGCGGCCGGGTGCAGGCGGGGCTGCTGGCGCACCAGGCCGGGCTCATGGGTTGAAGCAGCAGGCAGGGGCCGCCTGCTCTGCCGTCGGGTAGAGCAGGCGGCTCTGTCTGTCGGTAGAGGGGCCGTGGTCCGTGAGGGCGAGGCAGCAGCGGTGGTTCTGCCCTGTTGGCAGGCGCGCATTCGCGACCTGAGGGCGACGGATTCGAGGGTGTGCCGCGGCCACGATGGTCTGGAGTTTCGCACCCCCTTCCAGGAGCACCCATGCCGCAGCACGCCACGGCCGCAACCGGCCTCCGCGCCCCCTCCGTCGCCGCCCGCGCGACGGGCCTGACCAAGGTCTACGGCGAGGACGAGACCCGCGTCGTCGCCCTCGACTCGGTGACGGTGGAGTTCGGGCGCGGCCGGTTCACCGCGATCATGGGCCCGTCCGGCTCGGGCAAGTCGACGTTGATGCACTGCATGGCGGGGCTGGACACCATCTCCGCCGGATCGGCCCGGATCGGTGACACCGAGCTGTCCGGGCTCAAGGACCGCCAACTGACCAGGCTGCGGCGGGAGAAGATCGGCTTCGTCTTCCAGTCGTTCAACCTGCTGCCCACGCTGGATGCCCTGGAGAACATCACGCTGCCGTTGGACATCGTCGGCCGTAAGCCCGACCAGGAGTGGTTGGAGCTGATCGTGGGGACGGTCGGCCTGACCGGCCGGTTGCGGCACCGTCCGTCGCAGCTGTCCGGTGGCCAGCAGCAGCGTGTCGCCGTGGCCCGGGCACTGGCCGGGCGCCCGGAGATCATCTTCGCGGACGAGCCGACCGGCAACCTCGACTCCCGTTCCGGCGCGGAGGTCCTGGGCTTTCTGCGGGACTCCGTACGGGAGTTGGGGCAGACGGTGGTGATGGTCACCCACGACCCGGTTGCCGCTTCCTACGCGGACCGGGTGGTCTTCCTCGCCGACGGACGCGTCACCGACGAGCTGTCCGCGCCCACCCCCGAGACCGTGCTGGACCGGATGCGGCTCTTCGACGCCAAGGGGCGGACGAGCTGAAGCCGCCCGTGGCCGCTCACCGCCCCGTACCAGGGATCTTCCTCGCCTTCCGCATCCGCGCTCTGCCACCTCGCACCCAGGACTGAACCGACCACCATGCTGCGTACCGCCCTGCGCAACGTCCTTGCGCACAAAGCCCGATTGATCATGACCGCGCTCGCGGTCCTGCTCGGCGTCGCCTTCGTCTCCGGCACCCTCGTCTTCGCCGACACCACGGCGAACGCCTTCCGCAACGCCTCGGCCCAGAGCCTCAAGGGTGTGGCCGTTTCCGTGCGGGCAGAGGACGCCACCGCCACCGACACGGCCGCCCCTGACACGGCAACCGGTCCGGAGGGCACGTCAGCCACCGCCCTCGATGCCGCGCTGGCGCGGAAGATCCGCGCGCTGCCCGGCGTCGCCTCGGTGCGCCCCACTGTCCACGGCTGGGCAACCCTGGCCGGTAAGGACGGCCGCCCGGTCAACGCCGACACCAACGGGCAGAATCTGGCCACCAACTACCAGCCCGGCAAAGACGGCAGGGACAGCCACTACCCGATCAAGGAAGGCCGCGGCCCCGCCGCCGCAGGTGAGCTGGCCCTCGATGCCGGCAGCGCAGCGAAGGCCGGCTACCGGATCGGTGACATGGTCCGCTTCGCCACCGATGGACCCGCCCTGACCAAGAAACTGGTCGGCATCGTCACCACCGACGACCCCCAGGTCACCGCTGGCGGCACCCTGACGCTCTTCGACACCGGGACCGCGCAGAAGCTGTTCCACCACTCCGGCCAGTTCGACGAGATCGCGGTCGCTGCCCGGCCGGGGGCCGACGAGTACGCGCTGGCCGACCAGGTCCAGGCGCTGCTCCCGAAGGAGGGTGCCCGGGCCACCAGCGGCGCCGAGCTGGCCGCCGAGCAGTCAGCACAGATCGCCAAGAACACCGGATACCTGACCAAGACGCTGCTGGTCTTCGCCGGCATCGCGCTGTTCGTCGGCGTGTTCCTCATCGCCAACACCTTCACCATGCTGATCGCCCAGCGCAGTCGGGAGATCGCGCTTCTGCGGGCCGTGGGCGCCTCGCGCCGCCAGGTCCTCCGCTCCGTCCTCATCGAGGCGGGTCTGCTCGGCCTCGTAGCCTCCCTCGGTGGATTCGCGCTCGGCCTCGGCATCGCCACCGCCATGCGCCCACTGCTCAACTCGACGGGCGCCAGGCTGCCCGACGGACCGCTGGTCGTCACGCCCGCGGCCCCGCTGGCCTCGCTCGCGGTGGGCGTCGTCATCACCGTTCTGGCGGCCTGGCTGCCGTCCCGCAGGGCCGCCAAGATCGCCCCCGTGGCGGCGCTCAGCAGCGTCGACCAGGCCCCGCCCGCCCGCGCCCTGAAGGTCCGCAACGTGCTCGGCACCCTGCTCACCGGGGCCGGGGTGCTGGTGATGCTGTACGTCTCCATGCTCAAGGGCACCAACGAGTCGAACCTGATGGCCGCGATGCTCGGCGGTGTACTGACCCTCGGTGGCGTGATCGTGCTGGCCCCGCTGCTCTCCCGACCGCTGATCGCGCTGGCGGGCAAGGTCACCACCCGCTTCTTCGGCGTCAGCGGCAAGCTGGCCAAGGAGAACGCGCTACGCAACCCGCGTCGCACCGCTGCCACCGCATCCGCCCTGATGATCGGGCTCGCCCTGATCACCGGTCTGACCGTCGGCGCCCACTCCGCCCAGGACGCCATGGCCAAGGAGGCCACCCAGGGCCTGACCGCCGACTACAAGGTCAACTACAACACCGTCCGCGGGCTCGACGCGGACGCCGCCGACAAGATCGCCCAGGTACCCGGGGTCGCCGCGGCCGCCCCCGTCACCACGGCGCAGCTCGACGCGCACGGTGAATACGCCGTCATCACCGGCACCGACCCGAACGCGTTCGGCAAGGTCGCACAGCTCGACTTCCGCGCCGGCTCGCTGCACGACATCGGCCCCGGGAGGATCGCGGTCTCCGACGAGTTCGCCGAGCGAGCCGGCCTCCAGCTGGGCGCCACCCTCGACGCCGGGATGGGCGGCGCCATGGACGGCGGCAAGGCCGTGAAGCGGAAGCTGACGGTCGTCGGCATCTACGCCAAGACCCGCGCCGTCGACGATGCCTTGGGCACGCGCGCCGATGTGCTCCCGTACTCGGTGGCGAAGCAGTTCGACAACCTGCTGGTCAAGGCCGAGCCTGGCAAGGCCGCGGGCCTTGAGCGCAAGATCCGCGCCGCCCTCGGCGACAGCCCGCTGCTGAAGGTCCGAACACAGGAGCAGCTCGTCAAGGACAACAACGAGAAGGTCACCACGGTCCTCAGCATGATGTACGGACTGCTCGGCATGGCCGTCGTCATCGCGATCCTCGGCGTCGTCAACACCCTCGCCATGTCGGTCTTCGAACGCACCCGCGAGATCGGCATGCTGCGCGCCATCGGCCTCGACCGCTCCGGCATCCGGCAGATGGTCCGGCTGGAGTCCGTGGTCATCTCACTGTTCGGCGCGGTCCTCGGCATCGGTACGGGCATCTTCCTGGCTTGGGCCGCAGGCGGCCTGACCGCGACCTCGATGCACGAGTACGAGACCGTCCTGCCGTGGGACAGGCTGGGCAGCTTCCTGGGACTGGCCCTGATGATCGGCGTCCTGGCAGCCATCTGGCCGGCCCGCAGAGCCGCCCGCCTGAACATGCTGCGCTCGATCCAGGCGAGTTGACCAAGGGACGGCACCAGCCGACGAAATCTCCCCAAAAAAGCCCTCTGAATGCGGCGCGGCCGACCAGCGGTCGATGCCGGAGCAGTTCCCGGAAAATTCCCGACAAGCCAAGGAGATTCACGTGTCCACGCTGTGCACCACCCCTGCTCGTCGAGACCCGCGGAAGGGCAGCCTGGTGGCGGGTGCCCTCGCCACCGCCTTCCTCACCGGCATGTCCCTGGTCGGCTCTTCCACCCCGGCCCATGCCGAGGACGGCAACACCTTCCTCAGGACCGAACAGGACGTCATCAACTACCTCAACCAGAGCCAGAACCGCCTGAACCAGTCGGAAGCCATCAAGGGCTACCCGGCTCAGGGACAGGACTCGCAGGAGGTCAAGCTCGAAGACGTCGAGAAGGCTTACCCGCACGATCAGGCGCTCGCGGACGTCCCGAACCAGCTGGGAGACCGGTTCAACCCCACATCGGGCGTCACCACCGAGGGTCCCGACGTCCGCAAGAGCAGCAGCGATGACAAGGAACCGTGGCTGGACAACTGGGACGCCAAGTCGATGTGCGGCCAGCCCAGCCACAACCCCGGCGGCGAGCCGCAGCCCTGCGGCTTCGTCGGCCGCCTTGAGACGCCGTACCCGAGGATGAACAGCACGGACCCGCAGATGGGCAGGGCGGATTTCTCCTACAAGACCTCGGCCATGGTCGGCCAGGACACCAGCAAGACCACGGGCTGGTCCATCGGCGGAAACATCTCCTCACAAATGGAGATAACCGCCGGGCCGGCCAGCGGCGGGTCCGGCAGGGAGGCCAACTTCAGCTACAGCCAGTCGACCACCACCACCAACAAATGGACGAACACGGTGGACCAGAGCCGCAATGTCTCCATTCCGGACGGCGTGCTGGGGCGGATCGAGTCACGCGCCAACGCCGGTCAGTACCTCGGGTACATCGTCTACAAGCTCGACTTCAGCCCCGCCAACGGCGAGCGGAAGCAGAAGACGGTCCTCATCCCGGCACGCGTCATGATCCAGGCACCCGGCAGCGCGGCTCCGCTGTCGTGGATCAAGCGCAAGGACAACTAGCAGCACACCTCCCCAGGTCGCGAGCGTTGTAGAGCTGGCGGGCGAGCGCGGCCTGGGGATGCGCTGGGCGTGACCAGACGAACGGATACGGGGCCGGGCAGGGCCTTCCTGCCCGGCCCCGCAGTTGTGGCGCCGGCGAACGAGCAGTGACGTGGCCAATAAGACGCCGGCGCCCAATGGCGGCGCCGGCGCAGACCGGTCGCTGGTCTCAGCGCAGTTGGTCGGCCGACGGCACCGCCGCCATGACCAGGTGTCTGGCCGCCGACGGCGACACCTCCATCCGCGGGTGCGTCCTCACCGCCGATGCCGACGGGCTGTCGTCCTGACGGTCAGCCGCAGGGGTGATCCATTCCAGTAGCGACGGCGACACCCCGCCAATCCGATCAGCAGGACTCAGTCGGTCTGCACTCAGCGTCGCCTGCCCTCGTCGTCTCATCGGCGCTCACCACCTCGACAGGGTCTGACCTGCCCAAACAAGGCACCTGACACCTCATCAGAACGAGCGTCAAATGAGCGTCAGGATACCGCCCGTAACGCCCACACCGCACATAATGCGCAAACACAAAACCGCAGGTCAGGGTTCCTTGGCCACCGGCTCAAGGATGGCCACGCACTCCACATGATCGTCATCGGCAAGATGTCGGCCTGAGCGAGTCTCAGAAAGGCCAGGTCAGGACCTACTTCTCGGCCCTCGACCCCGCGTGCAGGCGCCCAGAGCGTCAAGCGAGCGTCACGGCCAACAGACCATCCCTCCTCTTCGGGCGGAACACCGGCCGCCACCATGGCAACGCAGAGGCCGCAGGGACGGTCGGCCTGCCGGCTTCAACAAGACGATCTACAAGTGCAGGAACGAGGCGGGGCGGACGATCAATGCCCTCAAGAACGTCCAGGCTGTCGCGACGCGGTTCCACAAACGCGCCTACGTCTTCCACGGCACCGTCACCGTTGTCTCGATCCAGCTCAGGCTCCGGTCGTGATCCACCGAGGACCTAGTAATACCCCTTCGCCCCGTCGAGTAGCTCCCTCACGATGTCCGCATGCCCCGCGTGCCGTCCGGTCTCCTCGACGAGATGGATGAGCATCCAGCGGAGGTTGGCGTTGCCGGAGCGGTAGGCGGGGTGGCGGCCGACGTCGTCCAGGGAGGCCGCGGCCACCATTTGGTTACTTCGGGCGCACTGGGCCTCGTACTCCGCGAGCTGTTGCTTCAACGGAATGCCGTCGTACGCCAGTTCGCGTCCTCGTCCGTCTCGTCAAAGGACGGGTTCTGCGTCTTGTCGCCGCCCAGGAACAGCACCTCCAGCCAGGTGTGCTCGACCCACCGCATATGGCTGATGAGGCCAGCCATCGTCATCGCCGGCGAGGTCGGGATGACAGAGCGGTGCGCGTCGGCCTCGCTCAGGCCATCGCACTTCCATCTCAGGATCTGCCGTTGCAGATCCAGCCAGCCGATCAGCGCGGTGCGCTCGTCGGCCTGCAAGGGGGGACGCTCAAGTGAAGGTGCCATGTCTGCGGACGTCAGGCGCTCGGTTCCGACTGTCGCCTGGCTTTCGGCCAAGATCCGCCGGACAGGCCCTGGCGCGATTACGGCTTGGACATGCCAGAGCCCTTCACCACGTGCCCTCTCGCAGCGCGCCAATGTGAAACTGCGGACGGTCGCCGAGGCCGTCACCGCGATCGCGTCAGGGCAGCCGATGCCAGTCGAGTTGCAGGAGCACTTGGCGGCCGCCGTGCAGGCATGGCAGGCCGGGCACCAGCGCAGCCCACCGGGTAGTCCAAGCGGCGCCTGACCCGGGAAGAGCTCCCGTACGCCGGTGCGACCGGCTGCCGACCGCTGGTGAGGGAGGTACCCGCGATGCATGTCCGCTGTCTGAACTCTGGGCCCGAAAAGAGGCGGGCGCGGTCGCGTCGGGGCGGCGGAAGAATCAAGGCCCGTAGCAGGCGGAGGAGTTCGTGGCTGCTGGGGCTCCGTACGCAGACGCGACGTCACCGTAGTTACGCTGGAGTAGTTCCTCATGGCGCGGGCCGAAGTGCTCGCGCCATGTTCCTGTCCTGCCCTGGTGGAAGGTGAAGGAGTTCGGGTTGAAGATCTGCTCGGCGACGGCTGCGGGACGGGCGGCGTGGTTGCCGAGGAAGTCGGCGATGCGGGCGACGGCGGCCTGCTGGGCGATGCTGGTGCCGCCGCCGTGAGGTCCGATGAGTTCCTCGAACGACACCTTGCACACGGCCGGGTGGCGCAGCAGCCACAGGGAACGGCGGGCCGTCTCCATGCCGGGGAAGCCGGGGTCGGTCAGCGCGAGGTGGAGTCGGGCGTCCATGTCGGGCAGGGAGCGCAGGATGTCACGGTAGACGCGGTGGTCGGGGAAGGTACCCACCGGGTCGGGCCGGTCCGGTGGCGCGTCGCGGACCAGGAAGTTGATGGTGGAAACGAGGATGTCCGGCAGGCTCCGGTAGTTGAAGATGATCCTCGGCCTGCCGGTGTCGAGCCAGGTGTTCAGGAAGGCGGGGTCAGCGGCGGTGAGGTCGAGCTGGTGGACGAACCAGCAGCACCGGCCGGGCAGCAGATGGAAGTCGGCGGCCTCCGGCGCGCACAGCAGACGCCCCACCAGGCCGGCGTCCACCCCGGGAACGCCGGGCAAGGACAGCGGTGTGGGCGCCCCCAGCCGGATCGCCCACATCTTGTGCAGGGCCGCGACGACGGCCTCGAACGCTGCCGCCAGCACCATTCGGTCGTGGCCGCCGAACAGCCGTCCGGCCTCCTCGGACCCGTAGGCGACCTCCAGAAGCCGCCGTACCTGGGCCGGGTCGGCGAACTCCATGTCGCCGGACGCCCGTACGGCGCCGAACGGCGCATAGCCCAGCGCCTTCATCACCTCACCGATCAGGTGGGTGCCGCTCTTGCGCAGCGACACCACCACAACGTGCGAGTCTGCTGCCACAGCCGTCTCGGTCACCGCTGTCCTCTGTGCTCCGTCACGCGCCCAGCGGCCCGCCCAGCCCGGTGCCGTAGTCGGTGTTGGCGCACCTGTTGCGCTGGATGAGCAGCGGCGTCTGCACCAGGTTGGCGCCCAGCGGGGCCGCACCCTCCTGGGTGCGGTCGGCCTGCGCCTGCTGCCCGACGTTCGCGCAGTAGGTGTCGTGGGCCGGCAGTCCGATCGCGCCGATGCCACCCGCGGCGGCCGGAGCGGCGGAAGCGCCGACGGCGGCGGCCGCGGCAAGGGCGAGAAGGGCGGCGCGAGACGAAAGATTCACAGGGAGATGTCCTTTGTCGTGTGACCTCATCAGCTTGCATGACAAGAACGCTGTTCCGCCGTTCGCGGTAACTCAATGTCACCCGATCCGGTTGCGCACCGACCCGTCGGTGGAAGCCCGGATCAGTCCCGAGCTGGACAGCCCCGCGGTCGGAGGGCTCCACCGAGTCGACGAGGCCGCCCCTGCGCGGTTCGATGATTTGCTGCTTCGTTGAGGGTGGGCGGGCAGGTCGCGGCCACGCAGGGCGGCTTACGGCCGCGGATGGGTGAACAAGCCCGCCTGGGTCTCGGCCAGGATCCGCGTTCGGCGAGCCGCTTGAGTTTCAGGCGGGTGTTGTTGATGGTGTTGGGCGCGATCTCCAGGTCCATCGCCTCGCACACCTGCCGCGCCCGCGGCGGGGCGCGGCCGCGGCGAACACGGTGATGCGGATCTCCTCGGCGGTGCGGTGAAACTCCTCCAGCTGCGCGGAAAGCTCCGCCATCCGCTTCTTGGCCGCCTCGGCCTGCGCAGCGATCTCCCGTTCCTGCTCCTCCAGCCGTGCCGGCACCGCCCTCGGTGGCTGGGGGCAGGCGTTCAAGGGCGCGGTCGAGACGGAGCGCGAGTGGCCGGGGTAGTCACAGTCGGACCAGCCGGCCCGGATCGATGCCCCCGACGACCTCGCCGCCTGGCTGGAGGGCCTCGGACCGGGGCTGGCCCCGGCCGCGGTGGAATGCACTTCGCGCGCGCTTCACCGCCGCGTTGGAGGCGGTGTCGGTGACGGACATGACGCGCCACTCCCCCACGGTTCCCAGCGATACGACACCGACCGACGCAGCACTCACACCCTAGGAGGCGCCACTTACACCCTCCCTTCACCGAACGGCACACCACCGGCCAGCAGAAGACGAACCCACTGCCGCACTTCACGTCTACCTCGCTCCCTCACTCACCGTGACCGGTGCTGCTGATCGGACGCCCTCCAACATTCCGCCGCATGCGCCTCCACCGCAGCTCCTCTGGGGAGAATCTGGGGAGTACGAGCGTCTCTGGGGAGCGCGTGGGGAGAATCGACTGCCCAACGAGGCACGAGACTGAAAGACCACGAAAGAGAGATCCGTGCAGCTCAGAGACCTGATCGGCTGCGTTGCCGCAGGTCAGGGCCGCCTGGTGGACGACTTCAAGAAGATCTCTTCGTCTCCGGCTTCGCGAATCGTGGTCCGCCTGCCATACGCGCTGCCCTCTCTTGCCGCGCCCCCTCACAACCAAGATCCGGACCATACGCGGGCCAGATCGGCCCACTTCCCTTAGAACCGCGCATTCGCGTTGATCAGGGCGATGCGCGCGATGTACCACCAGCAGACGAAGAACCTGCTAGTCACTCTCCGGCGCAGCACCTTCGGATCGGACGCAAGCGGCGCTGCCGAGGACAGCGGCGACAACGGAATCTTGTGAGCCCTCAACGGCGGCAGCGTGAGCGACGCCGTCCCTCCGCAACGCCTGACTCGACCGCCAGCCAAGTCAGCATCGGTCCGGCCACCACCGAACCTGCAAACACCTCCGCAAGCCCCGCACCTGGGAGAAGAGCCCCTCGCCCGGGCCTGACGAGGCGTCAGCAAAGTCACCATTAGGTCAGCAAGAGTCCTGCCACAGCCGCCCACAGGCAGCCACACCATGGAATCGCCAACCGCACCAGCCGGAGCCAGCCAGCTATTCAGACGCCTCCCGGCAAGCAGGTGGAAGACAGTGAGAATTACCCGACCGCCTTCCGCCTTGCGGCCACCAACGCTGACGCGTTTCAGCTGGTCAGCGCACTCTCCCCCGCGGCTTCAACGGCACCGGCGGCAGTTCCGGTGCGGGCAGTGGCGCCCCGTCGTACCCCTTCACCTCCCCGAACCGCGACCCTTCCATCCAGTCCCGACGCGCCTGCACGATCTCCTCCTGAGATCGCCCGATCCAGTTCCAGAACATGACCAGCTCCTCCTCGAACGGCTCACCGCCGAGGAGCATGAGGCCCGCGTCCGACTCGGCGCGCACCGGGAGTTCGGTGCGGCCGCAGCCGAGGTAGAGCATGGAGCCGGGCAGTACCGGTACGCCGTCCACGTGGGCCTCGCCGGACATGGACAGGACGGCGTACTCGAAGTCCGGCTCCAGGGGGAGGCGTACGTCCGCGCCGCGGGCCAGGGTCAGGTCCGCGCCGACGATCGGGGTGTACGTCGTACCGGGCGAGCTCGCGCCGTCGAGGTCGCCGAGGATCAGCGTGGCCCGCAGGCCCGGTGCCGTGACGACGGGCAGCTCGGCGTGGTGTTCGAAGTGCGGGTCGGTGTGGCGGTGGCCGTCCGGGAGGGCGACCCAGAGCTGGGCGCCGTGCAGGAAACGGGCGTGCGATCTGGGGCTCTCCTCGGAGTGGCTGATCGCCCGGCCCGAGGTCATCAGGCCCAGTTCCCGCGGGCGGATGGTCTGCAGGCTGCCGGTCGAGTCGCGGTGCAGCACCTCGCCCTCGTGCAGCCAGCTGACCGTCTGCAGACCCATGTGCGGGTGGGGCGGCACCTGCATGCCGGGCTCGTCGGCGATGTCGTCGGGGCCGTAGTGATCGACGAAACACCAGGCGCCGACCATGCGTCGACCCAGGTTGGGCAGCAGTCGACGCACTTCGGTGGACTCGCCGAGCTTGACGTGGCGAGGGCTGAGAAGTTCGCGTACGGGCTCCGCCACGACGAAACCACGGCCGCCGCAGATGGCGGGCACCGCCTCGCGATCAAGATTGCTCATGGCGCCCAAACTAGCCCCGCCGGGGCCGCCGCGTCAGTCCGTCACCCGGCGCTGTCTCGATGCGGTTCAGAAAATAGTAGTCATGGATATAGTAGCCATGTACTGTATCGAGCATGAGCAAGGGTTCCGAGAAGGCCACTCCCGGTTTCCTGGTGTGGCGCCTGTCGACGAAGTGGCGGGTCGCGGTCGACCGGGCCGTGACCCCACTGGGGCTCACCCATGCGCAATACGCGCTGGTGGCCTCGCTGTACGGCATGCAGCGCCGCGGGGAACGCCCCAGCCAGCGGCGTCTCGCCGACCACACCGGACTGGAACCGCTCTACGTCTCCAAGCTGGCGCGCTCCCTGGAGAGCGCCGGTCTCCTCGAACGCACCAGGGACCCCCGTGACCCGCGCGCGGTGCAGCTGGCGCTGACCGAGCAGGGCCGTGAGCGGACCCGTCAGGCGATCAAGGTCGTCCAGGGGCTGCTCGAGCAGTTGCTGGCGCCGCTCGGCGGGCTGGACAGCGCGCGCACCGGGGAGTTCACGCGCGACCTGGCGATCCTGCTCGACGCGCCTCTCGACCCGCTCGCCCTCGACCCGCTCGCCCTCGACCCGCTCGCCCTCGACCCGCTCGCCCTCGACACCGAGTCAGGCAACGAGTCCGACAAGGAGCAGTCATGACCACCACCCAGCCGCCGACCACCACCACTCCCCTGCTCGACCCCCGGGTCATAGCCCTGGCCCACTACGCCGGCCGCGCGCTTCTCGAGCGCGTACTGGCCCGCCACGGCGCGACGTTCCAGCAGTCCGTCACCCTTCGACTCGTCGCCGTCGCGGACGGACCGGTCGAGCGGGACCACCTCGTCGACAGTGTCGTCGGCGCGCTGAAGATCGACGCCGCGGAGGCTCACTCCGTGGTCGGCGAACTCATCACCGCGGAGTTGCTGGCCCCTCAGGAGCGGTCCCGGGTAGGGATCACGGACGCCGGACGGGAGCTGTACGTCAGGACTTCCACCGAGACCGCCCCCATCAGCGCCCGGATCTACGCCGGTATCCCGACGGAGGATCTGGCCGTCGCCGGACGCGTGCTGACCCTCATCACCCAGCGGGCCGACGCCGAGCTCGCCGCCATGACCGGGTGACCAGTGGTGGAATATTGAACTACCGCGCTCCGTTGACGGCGTCGAAGGAGGTCACGAGTGGACACGACGTACTACGACCACGGAACACCGGCCGAGCGCTGGGAGCGCGCGCAGATGTTCTTCGGCGCCAAGGACTACGCCGCCGCCGCGCGCGTCCTCGGCAAGCTGGTCGAGGAGGCGCCCGAGCAGACCGGACCGCGGCTGCTGCTGGCGCGCGCCTACTACCACTCGGCCCAACTGCGGCGTGCGGAGAGCGAGTTGCGTGTAGTCATCGAGCGCGACCCCGTCGAGCAGTACGCCCGGCTGATGCTGGGCCGCACCCTGCAACGGCAGGGACGGCACGCGGAGGCAGAGCCGCACATGCGCCTCGCGTCGGCGCTGGCGGGCGACTTCGAGCAGCTCTGAGCATGGCGAGGGGCCCGGATCCCCCCGGAAACCGGGCCCCAAGTGTTGGGGTTCTCCGCTACTTCGCTTCCGCGGGCGTCCGCTTCCCCCGCCGATGGGCCACCTCGCCCAGCACGACGTCCACGACGACGAAGGCGGCCAGCGAGATGCCGAGCAGCGGCAGGAAGTAGCCGATCACGGCGACCACCGCCACCAGCGGGACCAGGATCAGCGGAGGCACCTGCTGCCAGGCGCCGCGCGGGATGGGCCGCCCGAAGGCGGAGCCGCGACCGCGCTGCCACCACATGCGGTAGCCCCACACGATCAGCAGGATCAGCGAAAGTGCCAGCAGCATCAGGGCGATCTGGTTGACCAGCCCGAACAGGACCCCGGTGTGCAGGTCGATGCCCCAGCGGGTCAACTTGGCCAGCACGGGGAAGTCGGTGAACCGCAGCACGTCGACGACCTCGCCGGAGGCAGGGTCGATGGCGACCGAGTCCTGCTTCGTCGGCCAGCTGCGCTGCACCTGCTTCACCACGTACGCGGACGAGTCGTCGGCGGGCGGCACGATCTCCACGGGATCGCCCAGGCCCTCGGCGCGCGCGGCGGCCAGAACCTTGTCGAGGCCGACGCCGTGCTCGCCGCTCCCTCCGGTGCCGGCGGCGGCGCCGTGGCCCCCGTGGTCGCCGCCCGCCGAGGCCGAGACGGACGGGGTGGCCTGGCCGAGCGAGGTGCGCAGTTCGTCGATGTTGGCGCCGGCGTACGCCGACCAGGTCAGGCCGGTCGCCGACAGGAAGAAGAACCCGATCGCGGCCCAGACGCCGACAGTGCCGTGCAGGCCGAGCGTACGACGGCGGCCACTGGTGCCCCGCACCTTGCGCAGGGCGCGGCGGCGGGTGAACCACAGCACCAGGCCGCCGGCCGCGATCACCCACAGCCAGCTGGCCGCCAACTCGCTGTAGAGGCGACCGGTCTCGCCGAGGTGAAGGTCGCGGTGGAACTCGTCGATCCAGGTGCGCAGGGGCAGCGCGCCGGTCGCGCCGTACTGTTCGAGGGAGCCGCGCACCTCGGCGGTGTACGGGTCGACGAACACGGCGAGCGTGTGGTCGGGGTTGACGCCCTCGACGCCGGACAGCAGCACCCTGGTGGACGCGTCGTCCGCCGGTGAGGGCCGTACCGCCGAGACCGTGCCCTCGGGGTGGGCCTTGCGCGCGGCGGCGACCTGCTCGGACATCGGCAGCTTCTCGTCGCCGACCGGGACGGTCATCTCGTGGGAGTACACGAGCTTCTCGGCCTGGAAGGCTCCGGCGTAAAGGAAGCCGGTGGCCGCGGCGACGAGCAGGAACGGCGCGACGAGCACGCCGGCGTAGAAGTGCAGTCGCAGGATCAGCGGACGCAGCGGTGCCCATCTGCTGGGCGGCGACGCCGGGGCGTCGGGCTGCGACGCCTCCTCGGTGGCGGTCGAGGGAGCGGTGGACATCGGCGGCATCTCCGGGGCGTGGGACGGCGAGGGGGACGTTCTTCTCTCTGCAGTAGCGGTCCAGTAGTCGGATGGCGGGTCCGTCGAGTTCCGGACGCGTTAAGTGGCGTACGTCACACGGGAATCGGCGGGTCCTGCGCGCGCCATGGCATGCTGGCGCGATGGCAACTCCGAACGACCGCGCCTCCGTGGCCGAACAGATCGAGCAACTCCTCGCCACCGAGGGCCCGTTGCCCATCGTGGCGGCCGGCGATCCGGTGCTGCGGCGTCCCACCGAGCCCTTCGACGGTCAACTGGACCCGGCGCTGCTGGCCCGCTTCGTCGAGGCCCTCCGGATCACCATGCACGCGGCGCCGGGCGTCGGCCTCGCGGCACCGCAGGTCGGTGTGCCGCTGCGGATCGCGGTGATCGAGGACCCGGCACCGGTGCCGGAGGAGGTGCGGCTGGCGCGGGGGCGGGTGCCGCAGCCGTTCCGGGTGCTGGTGAACCCGTCGTACGAACCGGTGGGTGCCGCTCGTGCCGCGTTCTTCGAGGGCTGCCTGAGCGTCCCGGGCTACCAGGCGGTGGTGGCACGGCCCGCCGAGGTACGGCTCACCTGCGAGGACGAGCACGGGCGCGCGGTCGACGAGGTGTTCACGGGGTGGCCCGCCCGGATCGTGCAGCACGAGACGGACCACCTCGACGGCATGCTCTACCTGGACCGGGCCGAACTGCGCTCACTGTCCTCGAACCAGGCGGTGGCCGAGTACTGGGCGCAGCCGGCCCCGGGCGAGGCGGCGAAGGCCCTGGGCTTCCGACTGCCGGACTGAGCAGGCCGGTTGGCGGCCGTAGGTCAGTTGTCGCGGTACGACTCGAGGAGCCGCAGCCACACTTCGCTGATCGTCGGGTACGACGGGACCGCGTGCCACAGCCTGCTGATCGGCACCTGACCGGCGACCGCGACGGTCGCCGAGTGGATGAGTTCGCCGACGCCGGGGCCGACGAAGGTCACGCCGAGGAGGATCTCGCGCTCCAGGTCGACGACCATGCGGGCGCGCCCGCGGTAGCCGTCGCCGTACAGCGACGCCCCGGATACCGAGGCGAGGTCGTAGTCCACGGCGCGGACGCGGTGGCCGGCCTGTTCCGCCTCCGCCAAGGACAGGCCCACGGCGGCGGCCTCCGGGTCGGTGAAGACGACCTGGGGGACCGCGGCGTGGTCGGCGGTGGCCGCGTGGGCGCTCCAGGGGTCGGATTCCAGCAGGGGGACGCCGGAGGCGCGGGCGGCGATGGCCGCGCCCGCGATGCGGGCCTGGTACTTGCCCTGGTGGGTGAGGAGCGCCCGGTGATTGACATCGCCCACCGCGTACAGCCACTCGCTGCCGGTGACCCGCAGGGTGTCGTCGACCTCCAGCCAGGAGCCGGGCTCCAGGCCGACCGTGTCCAGGCCTATGTCGTCGGTGCGCGGGGCGCGCCCGGTCGCGAAGAGTATCTCGTCGGCCTCGATGCGGTCGCCGCGGTCGGTGACGACCACGAGGGTGCCGTTCTCCCTGGTCACCGACTCCGCCGAGGTCCCGGTGCGGACATCGGCGCCGGCCTCGGTGAGCGCCTCGGCGACGAGTTCGCCGGCGAACGGCTCCATGCGGTTGAGCAGGCCCTTGCCGCGGACGAGGAGTGTGACCCGGGAGCCGAGGGCCTGATAGGCCGTGGCCATCTCGGTGGCGACCACTCCCCCGCCGACCACGATCAGACGGCCGGGCACGGCCTGGGCGCCGGTGGCTTCTCGGCTGGTCCACGGCTTGACGTCGGCGAGGGCGGGCAGGTCGGGCAGGACGGCCCGGCTGCCGGTGCACACGGCGACGGCGTGCCGGGCGGTCAGGACATGCCGTACGCCGTCGGGGCCGGTCACCTCCAGGGTGCGGGGTCCGGTGAGGCGGCCGTGGCCGCGGTAGAGGTCGGCGCCGATGCCGCTCAGCCACCCGACCTGGCCGTCGTCCTGCCAGTTCGAGGTGTACTCGTTGCGCCGGGCGAGGACAGCTGCCGCGTCGAGGGGGCCCTGCACCGCCTGGCTGAGGCCGGGCAGGCGGCGGGCGTCGGCCTGGGCTATGGCCGGGCGCAGCAGCGCCTTGCTGGGCATGCACGCCCAGTACGAGCACTCGCCGCCGACCAGCTCGCTCTCCACGACCGCGGTGGTCAGTCCGGCCGCACGGGTGCGGTCGGCCACGTTCTCCCCCACGGGCCCGGCCCCGAGGACCACGACGTCGTACGCGATGGAATCCGTTTCCGTCATGGGGTCAGTCTTGCGGGTGGTGTGCGGCGTGGCCACACGGGTACGCGCGCGGAATACCCAGCGGAATACGCAACCGTGCGGCCGTGTTGTCGCCGACGGCTTCGCCCCACACCAGGAAGAGGGATATCGCCATGAGCAGCACCGTGGAGCTCACCAAGGAGAACTTCGACCAGACGGTCACGGACAACGAGTTCGTGCTGATCGACTTCTGGGCGTCCTGGTGCGGGCCGTGCCGTCAGTTCGCGCCGGTCTACGAGAAGGCCGCCGAGGACAACCCGGACCTGGTGTTCGGCAAGGTCGACACCGAGGCGCAGCCGGAGCTGGCCGCCGCCTTCGGCATTCAGTCGATCCCGACGCTGATGATCGTCCGTGACCGTGTCGCCGTGTTCGCGCAGCCCGGCGCGCTGCCCGAGGCCGCCCTCACGGACGTCATCGGGCAGGCCCGGAAGCTCGACATGGACGAGGTCCGCAAGGCCGTGGCCGCCCAGCAGGAGCAAGCCGAGCAGAACGGCCAGTAGGACCGGGGTGCAGCGGACCGGCAGGAACCCCGTCTAGAAGGGGTACGCCGCCACGTCCCCGCGCACCGTCGTCCAGCGCACGTCGGTGAACGCCTCCAGGTTGGCCTCGCCGCCGAACCGGGCGCCGGTGCCGGAGGCGGCGATGCCGCCGAAGGGGGCGACGGCCTCGTCGTTCACGGTCTGGTCGTTGATGTGCACGATGCCAGTCGGGATGCGCTCGGCCAGATCGAGGCCGCGGGCGGCGTCACCGGTGACGATGCCCAGGGAGAGGCCGTAGGAGCTCGCCGCGGCGAGCGCGGCGGCCTCGTCGGCGGTGCTGAAGGCGCGTACGGGCGCGACAGGACCGAAGACCTCCTCGGCGTACGCGGGGGTCTGCTCGTCGACTCCGGCGAGCACCGTCGGCCGGTAGAAGAGCTCCTCGTGGGTGCCGCCCGCCGCCAGCTTGGCGCCCCGGGAGGTGCTGGCCTCCACCAGCCCGTGCACCTTGCCGAGCTGGCCGGCGTCGATGAGCGGGCCGAGGTGGACCTGGGCGCGGTGCGGGTCGCCGACGGCGAGGGAGTCGGCCTTGGCCGCGAGCCGCTCGACGTACTCCGCGTACAGGGACTGGTGGACGAGGTGGCGGCCGGTCGTCATGCAGATCTGGCCCTGGTGGAAGAAGGAACCCCAGGCCGCCGTGGAGATCACCGCGTCGATGTCGGCGTCCTCCAGCACGATCAGCGCGGAGTTGCCGCCCAACTCCAAGTGCGCGCGCTTGAGATGCCGCCCGGCGGCCTCGCCGACGGCCCGGCCGGCGGCCGTGGACCCGGTGAAGGAGATCACGGGCACCCGCGGGTCGGCCACCAGCGCCTGGCCCGCCTCGGGGCCGCCCGGCAGGATGTGCAGCAGCCCCTCCGGCAGACCGGCCTCGGCGAAGACCGCGGCCAACGACAGCCCGCCGCAGACCGCGGTGCGCGGGTCCGGCTTCAGCACCACCGCGTTGCCGAGCGCGAGGGCCGGGGCGACCGAGCGGATGGACAGGATCAGCGGGGCGTTGAACGGGGAGATCACGCCGACGACCCCGACGGGGACCCGGCGCGTGTAGGACAGCCGGGGTGCTTCGCTGGGCAGGACCTGACCGGCCGGGCGGGAGGCGAGGGCCGCGGCCTCGTAGCACTCCTGGGCGGCGACGTGCAGCTCGAAGTCGGCCTTGCCGGGGATCGAGCCCGACTCGCGGACGATCCACTCGCGCAGCTCCTCGGCGTGCGCGGCGAACAGGTCACCGGCCTTGCGCAGCACACCGGCGCGCACGAAGTGCGGGACGCGGGCCCACTCGGAGTGGGCGGCACGGGCGGCCTGTGCGGCCGTACCGACGTCCTCGGCGGTGGCCAGGGTGACGGTGCCGAGGGTGTCGCCGGTGGCGGGCTCGGTGACGGCGTACTCCTCTCCCGACAGGGAGCTGGACTGCCAGGTCTTGGGGTCGAGCAACGGCATTGCGACTCTCCGTTCGATCACCGGCGGGACTCACACGGGGAGCGGAAGTCCCGAGTAGTTCGCCGCCAGTTCGGCGGCCGCGTGACGGGATGCGGTGATCCGGCGCAGCCGTGCGAGCTGCATCCGGTCGTCGAACGCATCCCCATTTGGTTGAGCGTGCAACATCCTAGTCATGTCGTCGGAGAAACGGGTGGCCTGCCACACCCTCTGAAGACACAACTCCGAGTACTCGTCGAGAAGGTGTGCGCCACCTGTGCGATACAGCGCGATGAGGGCGCGGGCGAGCACCCGTACGTCCGAGACCGCGAGGTTGAGGCCCTTGGCGCCGGTCGGCGGGACGATGTGGGCGGCGTCCCCGGCGAGCAGGAGCCGGCCGTGGCGCATCGGCTCGTGGACGTAACTGCGCATCGTCGTCACGGACTTGGAGGTGATGGGGCCGCGGTTCAGCGTCCAGTCGCCGTCGATGGCGAAGCGCGCGGCGAGTTCGTCCCAGACGCGGTCGTCGGGCCAGTCGGCGGGGTCGGTGTCGTTGGGGACCTGGAGATAGAGCCGGGAGACGGACGGTGAGCGCATGCTGTGCAGGGCGAACCCGCGTTCACCGCGCGCATAGATCAACTCATCGCAGGACGGCGGCACTTCGGCCAGGATGCCGAGCCAGGAGTAGGGGTAGTCGTGCGCGTACGACCGCCCGGCCCCGGCCGGGAAGGCGTCGCGGGAGACGCCGTGGAAGCCGTCGCAGCCGGCGACCCAGTCGCAGGTCAGCGTCTGCTCGCGACCCTCGTGCCGGAACCGGACGACGGGTGCGTCGCTCTCCGGTTTCTCGACCGCGAGGGCCTCGGCCTCGAACAACAGCGGTGGCCCGTCCTCGAGTTGGAGGGCGACGAGGTCCTTCACGATCTCGGTCTGGGCGTAGATCGTCACGGTACGGCCGCCGGTGAGGGCCGGGAAGTCGATGTGGTGACGTTCCCGGGCGAAGCGCAGCTCGATGCCCTGGTGCACCAGGCCCTCGGCCTGCAGCCGCTCGGCGGCGCCGGCCTCCTGCAACGCGTGGACCGTGCCCTGCTCCAGCATCCCGGCCCGCTGGCGCTGCTCGACGTACTCCCGCGTCCGGCACTCCAGGACCACGCAGTCGATGCCGGCACGGTGCAGCAGGCGCGCGAGCAGCAGTCCGGCGGGGCCGCCGCCGACGATGCCGACCCTCGTGCGCATCCCACGCCTCCCTGCCTCGGCGGTACCTCCTGCGCCGGCCGGACACGCGGTCCCTCAGCTGGACTCGCGGTGCACCACCGACGCCCCCAGCACCTTGTGCGTCTCGGGCGCGGCGCCGGGGCTCTGCACCGCGCGGTCGACCAGTTCCGCGAGGTCCCGGCCGGACGGCAGCTCTATGTGGACGGTGCTCAGCCTAGGCCGCAGCAGCCGTCCGAGCATCAGGTCGTCGGCGCCGATGACGGCCGTGTCGGCGGGGATGCGCAGGCCTTCGTCCTGCAGGGCGCGCATCAGCAGCATCGCGTACTCGTCGTTGTAGGCGAACACGGCGTCGAGACCGAGGTCGCGCCAGCGGGCGGCGAGCCGTGCGGCGGCCTCCTCGTCGTAGGCGAGGGGCAGGGCGGTCACGGTGGCGTCGGTGCCCTCCAGGGCACGGCGTACCCCTTCGAGACGGGGCGTGGAGAAGGCCTTCAGCCTTTCCTCCTCGGGCACGACCACGCCGATACGGCGCCGGCCGCGGTCGTAGAGGTGGCGTCCCGCGCAGTGGCCCACGGCCTCGTAGTCCATCAACAGCGCGTGGGCGCCCTCGACGGACTCGGGGCCGAGAGTGACGACGGCCCGCGCGCCGGACCGCTTGAGCACGGTCACACCCCTGGGGCAGAGCCCGGAGCCCGGCACCAGGACGGCGACCGGACGCAGCTCGGCCCACGCGCGGGCGGCCTCGTCGCCGCGCAGACCGACGCTTCCGTGCTGTACGACGGTGTAGTCGAGGCGACCGAGCGCGGCCTGGAGGTCGCCGAGGAACCGGCTGTAGAGCGGGCCGCCGGAAAAGCTCGGTGCGGGCATCAGGACCATGCGGCTGTGCCCGGCGCGCAGGCTGCGGGCGGCCGCGTGCGGGACGTACCCCAGCTCCTTCGCGGCCTCGTGGACGCGGCGGCGGGTGGGCTCGCTGATCCGGACGGCGCTGGTGTTGTTGAGGACGTAGGAGACGGTCGCGCGCGAGACGCCGGCCAGGCGGGCCACATCGGCGCTCGTGGGTACCGAGCGCGGTGCGGGGGAAGCGGGCGCGGGCGTTTTCGGTATCTGCACCATGACGTACCGCATCCTTGCAGAAGCTGTGAGCGAGGCTCAGCTCAGGGCCCCCGCCTGTTCACCTCCCCGTTCACGTCCCCGTGCTCGTCACGCGGGCGACCAGGTCGGTCCAGCCGTTCTCCAGCCGCTCCATCGGCATCCCGCACTGCCTGTTCAGGTGGTTGATCAGGGCGGGGTCCAGATACGCCATGAGCGTCTGGGCGAGGAGATCGCAGTCGGCGTCGGGCAGGATCTGCCGCAGCAGCATCGTGACGTGGGTGTGCAGCCCCCGGCGCGCGGGGTGGCTGAAGCGGCGGGTCGGCTCCGGCTGGGCGGCCAGGTGCAGGTCCAGTTGCTCGGCCGTGCGGTACAGCACCGCCCGGCCGAACGCGTGCAGCCGCTCGACCGGCGGCGCCCCGGGGCCCAGCGGCGGCGGCCCGCCGAGGAAGTCGGCCTGCAGCTTCCTCGCGGAGTGGTCCAGCAACGCCGTCAGCAGGCCGGTGCGGTCGCCGAAGCGGCGGAAGACCGTGCCCTTGCCCACGCCGGCCGCCGCGGCCACCGCCTCCATCGTGACCCCGGCCGCGCCGTGCTCCGCGATCAGCTCGGCGGCCGCCTCCAGCAGCCGGGCGCGGTTGCGGGCCGCGTCGGCACGCAGGCAGGGCTCGTCGGGGGCGGAGCCGACCTCCAGCAACCGAGGCGTGTCGAGGGGCTCCTGAGGCTGCGGGAAGAGCGGCAGGTCGGCGGACATGAAGCCAGCGTAAAGCATCGGGAATGAAACTGGACCACGGTCCGGTTAAGGTGCTAGAAAGTAAGCGGACCTCGGTCCGGATCGTAACGGCAGTGTTTCAGCACCCTGGGAGTTCGCATGTCTGTTCGCATCCTCGCGCTCGTCGGCAGCCTTCGTGCCGGTTCGCACAACCGTCAGCTGGCCGAGGCGGCCGTCAAGCTCGCTCCCGAGGGCGCCGAGGTCGTGCTCTTCGAGGGCCTGGCCGACATCCCCTTCTACAACGAGGACATCGACGTCGAGGGCAGCGTCCCCGCCGCCGCCATCAAGCTGCGCGAGGCCGCACAGGCCTCCGATGCGTTCCTGCTCTTCTCCCCCGAGTACAACGGCACCATCCCGGCCGTGCTGAAGAACGCCATCGACTGGCTGTCCCGCCCGTACGGCGCCGGCGCCTTCGGCGGCAAGCCGGTCGCCGTGGTCGGCACCGCCTTCGGCCAGTACGGCGGCGTATGGGCGCAGGACGAGACCCGCAAGGCCGTGGGCATCGCCGGCGGCAAGGTTCTCGAGGACGTCAAGCTGTCCATCCCGGGCTCCGTGGTCCGGTTCGCCGAGACGCACCCGGTCGACGACGCCGAGGTCGCCGCGCAGCTGACCGAGGTCATCGCACGCGTCCACGGCAACGCCGGCGAGCCGGTCGCCGCCTGATCGGTACCCCTGACGAGAGGCCGGCGCCCTGGGCTCCGGCCTCTCGCCGTGTCAGGCCACCGCCGTGGGCGCCAGCTCCCGCAGCTCCCCCAGCGCCGCCGCCACCGCCGGGCGTTCCCGGCAGCCCCGGCGAGTGCAGGTGAGCAGCTTGCGGTGCGGCTCGCCCGAGCAGCGGACGCGGCGGATCGACAGGTGCGGGGTCAGCTGGGCCAGCCGTGGGATCAGGGCGACGCCGAGGCGATGGGCGACCAGGTGGGCGGTGACGTTCCAGTCCATGGCGTGATGCATCACGTTCGGGGTGAACCCGGCCGCCCCGCACGCCGACATCACATGCGGACGGCACGGGCTGTCCGGCACCGGCGCGATCCAGTCCTCGTGCGCGGCCTCCGCCAGGTCCACCCGATTACGTCGGGCCAGCGGATGATCCTCCGGAACGACGAGATCGTACGGGTCGTCCAGCAGCGGCTGCTGGTCGAAGCGGGCGTCGCTCAGCGGCGGGTTGTGCGGGGTCACCTCCACCACCGCCAGGTCGACCTGACCCTCGAAGAGCAGGTCGAAGCTCGCCGGGACGCCGGTCTCCTGGATGCGCACGGTCAGCCTCGGGTGCCGCTCCCGCAGGCGTACGGCCATCGGCGCCAGCAGCACCGACACGGCCATGGGAAAACCGCAGACGCGCAGCTGGCCGGTGGGGGCGCTGTGTTCTGCGCGCAGGTCGAGTTCGGCCTCCTCCCAGCGCGCCGCGATCGCGTCGGCGTGTGCGAGCAGGCTCTCGGCGGCCGCGGTGAGGCGCACCCCTCGGCCCTGCGGTTCGAGCAGGTCGACGCCCAGTTCGCGGGCGAGCTGGCGGATCTGCTGGGAAGCGGCGGAGGGCGTGAAGTGCAGGGCGTTGGCGGCGGCGGTGACCGTGCCGTAGTGCGCCACGGCCCTCAGCACATGCAGTCGGCGCAGGTCAATCATGAAGGCCACGCTTCAAGGTGTCGTCCGGAAAGTCAACCTGGACGTGTACGAAGGCGCATCGCACCCTTGGTTGTGTCGCGACGGTCAACCAGCCACACGGTCAACCAACCACGAGGTACGAGGAGTCGCCATGACCAGCCCGACCGGCACCGTCTGCCCGCACTGCGGGTGGCCCGACGGCGCCGAGCCCTTCCAGGTGCTCTCCCGGCACGGCACCGCGGCGGGCCACACGCTGTGGACGCGCTGCGGCTGCGGATCGCTGCAGATGCGGGTCGTCGACGGCCGCGGGACGCGGGTCGTGTCCCGCAGCCGTCCCGCCGAGGCTCAGTCGAGTTCGGCCAGCCGCTGAACGGCCGGGGCCACGAAGCTCTCCATCCAGGCGGAGGTCTCGCCCAGGCGCGGGGAGAGGATCACGGTGTCGATCCCGAGCTTGGTGTAGCCCGTGATCTCCCGGGTGAACGCGTCGAGGTCGCCCTCGGTGGCCGGGTCCCCGCCGTAGGCGACCGTCTTGCGGATCGCGTCGTAGTCACGTCCCTCGGTGTCGCAGTGGCCGCGCAGCACGTCGAGCTTGTGCCTGACCTCCTCCGGTGAGGTGGTGAACAGGTTGCACGCGTCGCCGTAGCGGGCCACCAGCCGGAGCGTCTTCTTCTCCCCTCCCCCGCCGATCATGATCTCGGGGTGCGGGGCGCTGATCGGCGCGGGCACACAGAGGGTCTCGGCCAGCCGGTAGTGCTTGCCCTCGAAGGGCCCGTCGGTCTCCGGATCCCACATCTGGAGGCAGATCCGCAGGGTCTCCTCCAGCCGCTCGAAGCGCTCGGCGACCGACGGGAACGGCACCCCGAGCCCCTCGTGCTCGCGGCCGTACCAGGCGGCGCCGATCCCGAGGGTGGCCCGGCCGCCGGACAGCACGTCGAGTGTGGTGGCGATCTTGGCGAGCAGGCCGGGGTGGCGGTAGGTCACGCCGGTCACCAGGGCGCCGAGGCGGACCGTGGAGGTGTGGGCGGCGAGGAAGCCGAGGGTCGTGTAGGCCTCCAGCATGGGGTCCTCGGCACGGCCGTTGAACTCCATCTGGAAGTAGTGGTCCATCACCGACAGCCAGCTCACCCCGGCCGCCTCGGCGGCGGCGCCCGCGGCGGCGAGTTCGGCACCGAGCGCGGGGCCTCCACCGGAATGGTCGAAACGGTTGATGTGCACTCCGACCCGCATGGCCTGTCTCCGTTCACCCGGACCGTTCACCGACGCCGACGACGCTAGTTCTTCGAGCGCTCTCGAAGTCAAGGCAACCCGGCGAGTCGGTCGCCCAGTCAGCGGCACGGTCGGCTCCTGGCCGGGCGCCCGCGCCTACGGCCGCCTCGGCCGGACCGGGGTGTGTGCGCTGGTCGCGGCGCTCACGGCTGTTGCGCCGGCAGGGCATCTGTTCACATGCGTGCGGCGTCTGTCCGCTCCTGCTTCTTGGAAGCGCGCAGGCTGGTCACCGTCGTCACCGCCAGAACGAGCACGATGAAGCCGAGCGAGAAGGGGATGCTGATCTCGGGGACGTGGACGCCGGACTCGTGGAGCGCGTGCAGGACGAGCTTGACGCCGATGAAGCCGAGGATGATCGACAGGCCGTAGCTGAGGTGGACGAGCTTCTTCAGCAGGCCGCCGATCAGGAAGTAGAGCTGCCTGAGGCCCATCAGCGCGAATGCGTTGGCGGTGAAGACGATGTACGGGTCCTGGGTCAGCCCGTAGATCGCGGGGATGGAGTCGAGGGCGAACAGGACGTCGGTGGAGCCGATCGCCAGCATCACGACCAGCATCGGGGTCATGATCCGCTTGCCGTTCTCGGTGATGAACAGCTTGGTGCCGTGGTAGCGGTCGGCCACGCCGAACCGCTTCTCCGCCATCCGCAGCAGCTTGTTCTCCTGGTACTCCTCCTCGTGCTCCTCCTTGCGGGCGTCCTGGACCAGCTTCCAGGCGGTCCAGATCAGGAAGGCGCCGAAGACGTAGAACACCCAGGAGAACGTGGAGATGATCGCCGCGCCGGCCGCGATGAAGGCGGCGCGCAGCACCAGGGCCATGATCACGCCGATCATCAGGACGCGTTGCTGGTACTGCGAGGGCACCGCGAACTTCGCCATGATCAGGACGAAGACGAAGAGGTTGTCGACGCTGAGCGACTTCTCCGTGATGTACCCGGCGAAGAACTCCCCCGTGGGCCGGGCGCCGCCGTAGTAGAACAGCCCCAGGCCGAACAGACAGGCCAGTACGACCCAGACGATCGTCCAGGTCCCCGCTTCCCTGATCGACACGTCGTGGGGCTTGCGACCGATGAAGAAGTCGACGGCGACCAGCGCGCACAGGGCCACGATGGTCAGCAGCCAGACGGAGAGGGAAACGTTCACAGGTGCTACTCCTGGTGCAGGTGAGGCTCTGACAGCGTGATCGCCGACCTGTGGTTCCTTCCACCCACAGCAGGTGAACAGAGAGTCATGTCCTGGCAATCTCCCGGACGTGAGGGAGCCACCCGCCGTACGGCGGGCAGGTTCCGCCGAACGGCGGCGCTCCGGTAGAGGCGGGTGCGCGGATCATGGCCGCACAGTCGCAGAGCCGCCGGGCACGCGTGCCCCCGTGTGACCCCCGTGTGAGGAGAAGCCATGACCCAGGTCCCGCCCCCGTTCGATCCCGAGCTCGCCGCCGCCCTGGAGCTCATCAGGGACGTGATCTCGCCCGGCCTGACGATGGACGAGATAGCCGAGGTCCGCCGGGGTCCGGGCATCCAGATGCTGGCCGAGCTGGATCTGACCATGGGCGGATTCTTCGAGGTCGAGGACCGTACGGTGCCCGGCCCGGAGGGCGCCCCCGAGATCTCCCTGCTGATCTGCCGGCCGGCCGCCCGGGCGGTCGCGGCTCCGCGGCCGGTGATCTACCACATCCACGGCGGCGGCCTGGTCATCGGCAACAACCGGGTCGGCGTGGACATCCCGCTGGCGTGGGCGAAAGAGGTGGACGCGATCGTGGTGTCCGTGGAGTACCGCCTCGCACCCGAGCACCCGTACCCGGCGCAGATCGATGACGTGTACGCCGGCCTCGAGTGGACCGCGAAGCACGCGGCCGAGCTGGGCGGCGACCCGCAGCGGATCGTCGTGGCCGGTGCCAGCGCGGGTGGCGGACTGTCCGCGGCGCTCGCGCTGCTGACCCGGGACCGCCAGGGCCCGGAGGTGATCGGCCAGATGCTGATGTGCCCGATGCTGGACGACCGCAACGACAGTCCTTCCGTCCATCAGATGGCGGGCCTCGGCATCTGGGACCGTACGGCCAACGAGACCGGCTGGACGGCGCTGCTCCGTGAGCGTCGGGGTGGGCCCGACGTGCCCGCGTACGCGGCGCCTGCCCGTGCCGAGGACCTGTCGGGGCTGCCCCCCGCCTTCCTGGATGTCGGCTCCGCGGAGACCTTCCGTGACGAGGTCGTCGCCTATGCGTCGCGGATCTGGCAGGCCGGTGGCGTGGCCGAGCTGCATGTGTGGCCCGGTGGGTTCCACGGGTTCGACGGGTTCGCGCCTCAGGCGGCGTTGTCGCGGGCGTGTCGGGGAGCGCATCTGGCGTGGTTGAAGAGGCTGTTGGGTGAGTGAGGCGTTCGCCTGTTCGTCTGCCAGGTTCAGTGATGGTGCGGGTCGTGTGTGGCTTGTCGCGCCCACGCGGTGGAGCCGCATATTGATACAGCCCCGCGCCCCTTGGGTACGTCGCCCTGCCCGGCGTTCTCATGCTCGGGCTCCCGGTCCCTTGACCGCATACCGCACCATGGGCCCATGAAGGAGCTGGCTGGACGTCTGACCGCGCTGGATCCGGACGCCGGTGCCGCCGTCCGGGTCATCGCCTACTTCGATCGGCTCGCCGAGGCTCGGGCCGGGCTGGAAGCGCTGGTGCGCGGGGCCGCCGTGCTGGCCGGGGTGCCGGCGCGGCTGGTGGACGCGGACCGGCGGGTGCAGGTCCGGGTCGAGGCCGACGGGATCCGCCGGGAGAGCGAGTCGCCCCCGGATCCCGCCTGGCCCTGCGCCGCGCTGAGGCCGGGCGGCGCTCCGGCTCTGTGGCTGGAGCGGGCCGAGGCGGCGGAGCCCAGTGTCGTGGACGCGGTGATCCTGGAGCGGGCCGCCGGTGCCGTACGGCTGGTGCTCGACCGGACCCGCGGGCGGGCGCCGGCCGACGATCCGGCGCTGGTCGAGACCGTCCTCGACGCCACGGCCCCGGAGGCGGCGCGGCTGCACGCGGCCCGTCGGCTGGGGCTCGATCCCACCGCACCGGCCCGCGTCCTCGCCCCGCTGGACGGCCGCGCCCGCATCGCCCCCGCGCATCCGGAGCCCGAGCCGCCGCCCGACGGCCGGGTGGGCGTGGGTCCCGCCGTCCCCGTGCTCGACCTGCCGCGCTCCTGGGCGCAGGCGCGCGTCGCGCTCCGCTTCACGGCCGAGGGCACCGCACAGGACCCCGGTCCGGGCGTCGTCCACGCCGACGAGCTGGGCGGCATCGCCCTCCTCGCCGACCTCGTCGCACCGGGCGCCGAGCCGCCGCCCGACGTACAGGCCCTGGAGTCGGCCGCGGCGGCCGCGCCCTGGCTGCTCGCCACGCTGCACGCCGTCGCCTCGACGGTGAGCCTGCGGGCGGCGGCGGCCGAGATCAACGTGCACCACTCCACCCTCCAGGAGCGGCTGGCACACGCCGAGCACCTGCTGGGCTGGCCGCTGCGCACACCGCAGGGCAGGTTCAGGCTGGGCGTGGCGCTCACCATGCGGCATCTGGCGCGACCCTGACGGCACCGGCACCGGCACCGGCTCCGGCGCCGGCCGCGGTCAGCGGAACTCGTGCACGACCTCGATCGTGCCGACGATGTGGGCGTTGAACTCGTCGAGTTCCTCGGCGGGCACCCACAGTTCGAGGATCGTCTCACCGCCCGCCTGCTGCACGGGGTACCGGCCCAGGAAGTCGGACTCGACCTCGAACCGGGTGACGAAGCCGGCGCCGTCGTGCTTGACGTTCCAGTCCCGGGCGATCCTCACCGCGTAGTCCTCGTTGAGTACCGGGTAGAAGATCGGCTGCTCGGGAAGCCTCGGCGGCCAGGCACGCCAGTCCAGCTCGCGGACCAGGTCCAGCTCCTTGGGGCCGGTGGGTCGCCAGAGTGTGGTCGTCGGAGGCGTGCTGATCATGGGCGCCGACGATACCCACACCGCCGATGCGAAGGCCACGGAGTTTCCGCAGTGCTTGCACGCGCGCTCTACACGCATTCGCTGGAAATTTCACGCATGCCCTATCCTGGAGGACACTCACATCGGGATGGAGGACACCGGCGCCATGACCGCCACGGACCCCGCGCTCACCGCCCTCGCCCAGGGCTGGTGCGCCCTCTCCCTGCTGCACGGGAGGATCGAGGCGCACATCGAGCGCGCCCTGCAGACCGGGCACGACCTGAGCGTGCGCGAGTACTCCCTGCTCGACGTCCTCAGCCGACAGCACGACGGCGAAGGCGGCCACCTGCAGATGAAGCAGGTCGCCGACGCGGTCGTCCTCAGCCACGTGGAGACCCTCCGCGTCCCCGTCTGAGACGGCGCGGCGCCCTGGGCCCTGTCGCGGCGGTTCGGGCAGCCGTTGACGGCTCCTCGCACGGACACGTACTAATGACCCGCATGAGCGCGCCCCGTCTCCCCTTGTCCGGCATCACCGTCGTCAGCCTCGAGCAGGCGGTGGCCGCCCCGTACGCCACCCGGCAGCTCGCCGACCTCGGTGCGCGCGTGATCAAGGTCGAGCGGCCTGGGGACGGGGACTTCGCCCGTCGGTACGACACGACGGTGCACGGGCAGTCGAGCTATTTCGTCTGGCTCAACCGGTCCAAGGAGTCGCTCACGCTGGATCTGAAGGCTCCACGGGGCCTGGAGATCCTGCGCCAACTCCTCGACGGAGCCGACGTGTTCGTACAGAATCTGGCGCCCGGTGCCGCCGACCGCCTCGGTCTGGGTGTCGAGGCGCTGCGTGAGCGGTGGCCGCGGCTGGTGCCGTGCACGATCTCCGGGTACGGCACGTCCGGGCCGTGGGCCGACCGGAAGTCCTACGACCTGCTGGTGCAGTGCCAGACAGGGCTCGTGTCGCTCACCGGAACTCCGGACGAGACCGCCCGCGTCGGCATCTCCGTCGCCGACATCGCCGCCGGGATGTACGCGTACAGCGGCATTCTCACCGCCCTTTACACGCGCGCCACCACCGGTACGGTCCATCCGGTGGAGGTGTCCCTGTTCGAGGCGCTGGCCGAGTGGATGGGGCAGCCCGCCTACTACACGCAGTACGGAGGTGCCCAGCCCCCGCGTCTGGGCACCCAGCACCCGACCCTCGCTCCGTACGGCGCCTTCGCGGCCGCGGACGGCAGGGAGGTGCTGTTCTCCATCCAGAACGAGCGCGAGTGGGCCGTCCTGTGCGCCGAGTTCCTGGGGCGGCCCGAGCTGACGGACGACCCGCGCTTCGCCACCAGCTCCGCCCGCGTGGCCCACCGCGACGAGCTCAACGCCGTCGTCGCCGAGCGCTGTGCCCGCTCCGGTGCCGAGGAGATCCTGAAGGACCTGGAGTCCGTCAACATCGCCTGTGCCGGGGTCAACGACGTCCCCGCCTTCCTCGACCACCCCGTCCTGGCCGCCCGCGGCCGCTGGAGCGAGGTCGCGGTGCCGGGCGGCGCGACGGCACGGGCCCTGCTGCCGCCGGCCGACCTCGCGGGAGTGCCCGCGCGCATGGACCCGGTGCCCGAGGTGGGCGAGCACACCGACGCGATCCTCGCCCAACTCGGGCGTACCGGCGAGGAGATCGGGGCCCTGCGCGCCGACGCCGTCATCTAGTGCTCTGACCGGGAAGGTTCGCCGGGTTGTGGCAGGCGGTGCAGGGTTCACGGAAATCTGTTTCGAGCGTTGCCCTGGCGCCTCTACTGTGGCGCGGTGATGACTCAGGTGATCGTTGTCAATGGTGGTTCCAGCTCGGGGAAATCCGGGATCGTTCGGTGTCTGCAGGCAGTGCTGCCGGATCCGTGGCTGGCCCTCGGGACAGACACGCTGGTTGAGGCGATGCCGGCGTCCATGCAGGCGTCGGATGGCGGGATCGAGTTCGCGCCGGACGGAGAGGTGGTCGTCGGTCCTGAGTTCCGAACGCTGGAAGCGGCATGGATCGAGGGAGTCGCCGCGATGGCCCGTGCAGGCGCCCGGGTCATCGTCGACGAGGTCTTTCTCGGCGGAGCGTACTCACAGCAGCGATGGCAGAAAGCCTTGGGTGAACTGCAGGTGCTGTGGGTCGGCGTCAGGTGTGACGCGGAGGTGGCCGCAGGCCGTGAGGTCGCACGAGGCGATCGGACCATCGGGATGGCTGCATCCCAGGCGGAAGTGGCCCACCAGGGCGTTGCCTATGACCTGGAGGTGGACACCACGCACGCGGAGGCGATGGAGTGCGCACGGACCATCGCCGCGCATGTCAAGTGATCGACAGCCAGGCTGTCCGCCGCTGTGAGGCCGGGGCGAGTCAGGCGGCGGTGGTGAGGGGGCGTCCGCCCCAGCGGATGCCCATTTCGCTGCGGATGCGGGCGCGCTCTTTGCGCTGGGCGGCGAGCACGTCGGGGTGACGGGCGTTGGCGTTGCGCCAGCGCAGATAGCGGTGCAGGGCCCGGGTCTGCGCGGGGTGGCTGCGGTGGTGGGAGTTGGCCAGGGTGAACTGCCGCAGCGGTCCGAAGTGCGCCTCGATCGGGTTGGCCCAGGAGGCGTAGGTCGGAGTGAAGCACAGCTCGACCTTGTTCTTCTTCGCCCAGCGGCGTATGCCCTGACTTGTGTGGGCGGAGAGGTTGTCCAGGATGATGTAGATCGGGGCGCCGTCGGGCCGGGCGGCGCGGATCGACTTCAGCGCGGCCAGCGTGTTGGCGGTGCCCTTGCGGCGGCGGTTGACGCCCCACAAGCGGTCGTCGCCGACGGAGTAGCAGCCGTGGAAGTAGGTGACGCCGTGGGTGCGACGGTAGGTCGCCGGGAGCCGGTCGGGCCTGCCCTGCTTCGCCCGGGAGGAGCCGGCGGTGGGCCGGATCCCGAGCGGGCCGAACTCGTCGAAGGCGAAGACCCGGTCGGGGAGGTGCTCCAGGACGTGCTCGATGCGGTCGAGCTTGGCGTCGCGTTCGGGGTCGGGTGATTCCTTCCAGGTCTTGGTGCGCTGGAAGGTGATGCCGCGGCGCAGGAGCAGGCACCGTAAGGCTTCCCGGCCGATGCGGATGATGCGTCCGTGCACGCGGCGAAGGTAGGCGGCGAGTTTGCGGATCGACCAGCGGGTGAAGGGCTGTCCCAGCTTGGTGGGGCGGGTGGTGGCCGTCTGGACGACGAAGTCCTCGTCGTCATCACTGAGCAGGCGGGGACGGCCTCCCGCCCATCGAGGGTCCAGGCAGGCCAGGCCGATCTCGTTGAACCAGTGGATCACCTCCCGCACTGTGTCCTCGTCGGCCTGCACCAGCTGTGCAATCACCGGGACGCGGTTCCCGCCGGCGGAGGCCAGCAGCATCATCGCCCGCCGGTAGCGCACCGAGCTGGTACTGCCCCGGCGGACGATCTGCTGCAGCTTCTGCCCTTCCTGGTCGGTCAGTCTGCGCACCCGCACAGGCTCGGCCACCACACCTCCAGCGGTCGGATCGGACGTCACCACCCATCCAACCGCTCCAACGACCAACCCGGCGAACCTATGCGGTCAGAGCACTAGACGGGTCCTGAGGGCATCGGCGGCCCGACGTCACCAGGGCAGCGGCCCGTTCACGTCGAAGTAGCCGCCGGTCGGGCCGCCGGGGGCCGAGCTGTGCCATCCGCACACGGCCGAGCCGGGCAGCGAGGACGCCGAAACGCCTCGCGCTACTCGCCGTGCTCGGCACACAGTCCCTGGTGTGACCCCAACGTTCCGGGCCCTTCGTGCGTCACAGTGTCGGGGCGACCGCGACCTCGCCCCGCCCGTGCCCGTCGCCGTCCGTCCGGGGGGATCCATGCGTACGACCGCTTCACGCACCGTCCAACTGCTCACCGCCCTCTGCCTGCTCAGCGCCGGATGCGGCGCAGGCGCCGCAGGCTCGGGCGATTCCGAGCCGGCGCCGGACACCAGGCCCCGCGCCCTCGAGGTGGCCAAGGCCTGGGACGGCTCACCGGCCGCCGAGACCTGGCGCAAGGGCTACTACCCGATGGCGGACGCGGTCCAGCTGCCCGAGGACGCCTTCCACAACGACGCCGACAAAGAGGCGTACATAACGGACAACTTCCGGCTGCGCGGCGAACTCCCCGACTCCCCGCGCAAGGACGCCACGGTGACCTGGGAGCGCGGCGGCTCGCTCACGCTGCCGCTCATGGGCGCGCGGCAGGCGTACGAGAGGGTGGGCCGCAGCAGCGGGCCGGGGCCGTATCTCACGGTGACCGGGGCGAAGCTGGGTGAGACGACGCTGGCCACGAGTCGCGGCCCGGCCACCGTCCCGGCGTGGCTGTTCACGATCGAGGGCTACGACACCCCGCTCAAGCGCGTCGCCGTCGACCCGTCGAAGCTTCCCCAGCCGCCCATCGGGCCCGTCGGAGAAGCGCCGTCCAACGGTGTGCGGGAGCTCCACGACCTGGTCGAGGTGGCCGAGGACGACCGGTCCGTCACCGTGCACGGCTACCACGGGTCCTGCGACGACGGACCCGCCGTGGACGCGCTGGAGACCGACGGGAGCGTGGTCCTGTCCGCCTACGTCGTCGGCGCGACGGGCGGTATCTGCACGGCCGACCTGCGCGTCAAGAAGGTGACGGTCGAACTGGACCGCCCGCTCGGCGACCGGATCGTGCTGGACGCGTTCACGGGCCGTCCGGTGCCGCATGGCAATGTCACCGGTCCGTCCCCGAGTTGGAGGTGAGGGTTCCGGCCGGCCACTCACTCCACCGGACCGCGATCCGGGACGGCCGGCCCCTGCCCGCAGCTCACGCCGTCAGGGCCGACTCGGCCGCCGCCAGGGCCTGTTCGGCGTAGCCGCGGCCGAAGAGCACGGCGTGCACCAGGAGCGGGAACAGCTGGTGGAGGCTGATGCGGTCGCGCCAGCCGTCGGCGAGGGGCGCGGCCTCCCGGTAGCCGTCCAGGAGCCGGTCCAGGTGGGGGCAGCCGAAGAGGTGGAGCATGGCCAGGTCGGTCTCGCGGTGGCCGCCGTGCGCGGCCGGGTCGATGAGCCAGGCATGTCCGTCGGCGCCCCACAGGACGTTGCCGTTCCACAGGTCGCCGTGCAGCCGGGCGGGCGGCTCGGCGGGGCCCGCCAGTTCGGGGAGCCGTTCGCAGACCCGCTCGATGACGGGTGTCTCGGCGCTGCGGAGCGTGCCTTCGTCGACCGCGCGGCGCAGATACGGCAGCACCCGGTGCTCCGCGTACCAGCGGGGCCAGTCGGGGCCGGTGACGTTGCGCATCGGCGCGAGGCCGATGTACGCGTCCTCGGGGCCGCCGGGCGGCGGAGCCCCGAACGCGGGTGCGCCGGTGGCGTGCAAGGCGGCCAGTTCGCGGCCGAGGCGCTCCGCCGCCGCGGCGCCGGGCCGGCCGGTGACCACCCGGTCGGTGACCAGCCACCGCCCGTCGTGGCCGTGTACGGCCGGGATGCGAACCGTGCCGGCGTCGGCCAGCCAGCGCAGTCCCGCCGCCTCGGCCTGTGCGGCGCGGTCGCCGTCGCCGCGCTTGACCATCACCACCCGGCCGTCGTCGAGGGTGACTTCGGCGAGCGCCCCGGAGAGCCGGCGTTCACCGATGGCGGGCAGACCGATGAACCGCGCCGCCGCGGCGCTCGGGCTCTCGAAGGAGTTGTGCACGGCCATCAGGGTACGGCGGCCCTCGGCGGCGCCGCAGTCACCCGGTCGGCGAAGTCACCGGGTCAACTCCCGGCGGCAGCCTTCTTGATCGCCTCGCGGATCCGGGAGTAGGTGCCGCAGCGGCAGACGTTCTCGATCCGGTCGATGTCGGCGTCCGTCGGCCGGGGCGTCTTCTTCAGGAGGGCGGCCGTGGCCATGATCTGGCCCGGCTGGCAGAAGCCGCACTGGGCGACGTCGCAGTCCAGCCAGGCCTGTTGCACGGGGTGCAGCCGGTCGCCGTCGGCCAGGCCCTCGATGGTGGTGACCGCACGGCCGGCGCAGTCGGCGACGGGGACGACACAGGGCTGGATCTCGTCGCCGTCGAGATGGCTGGTGCAGGCACGGCAGGCGCCGACGCCGCAGCCGTACTTGGGGCCGGTGACGTTCAGCAGGTCGCGCAGCACCCACAGCAGGGGCATGTCGGCGGGTGCCTCGACGGTGACGCGCTTGCCGTTGAGGGTGAAGGAGTAGGACGGCATCGGTACCTTCTCGGAGGCTCAGAAATTGAGGGGGAAGCGGCGCGGCTTGGTGCCGGTGGCCCGGGCGTAGGCGTTGGCGACGGCGCCCGCCGCGGCGGGGACGCCGAGTTCGCCGGCACCGCCGGGATCGCCCTTTGAGGGCATGATGTGCGCCTCGAAGTGCTGCGGGGCGTGCCGCTGCCGCGCGTAGTGGAAGTCGGCGAAGCTGCTCTCGCGGACGGCGCCCTTGTCGATGTGCAGCCCGGCCCGCAGGACCGTGGAGATGCCGTCGACCGCGGTGCCCATGAGCTGGGCCTCGAGGCCGCGCGGGTTGACGGCCGTGCCGACGTCCGCCGCCATCACCACCTTGGTCACCCGGGGGTTCTTCGGATCGGCGGCGTCGATCTCGACCAGGCAGGCCACACAGGAGCCGTACTCCTCGTGCACGGCGACACCCTGGGCGTGGCCCCGGGGCATGGTCCGGCCCCAGTCCCCCGCCTTGGCGACCTTGTCCAATACGGCCTTGACGGCCTTGCTCCGCAGTGTCGTTCGGCGGAAGGCGACCGGGTCCTTGCCGAGGGCGCGGGCGACCTCGTCGACGACGATCTCCTCGGCGGTGCGCACCGTGCCGGAGTCCACCGAGCGCCAGGCGCCGAGGGGGATCGCGAGGTCGACCGAGCCCGAATCGCCGGAGAGGCGGCCGAAGTTGTACAGGCCGCTGTCGCTGGGGAGCGGGGCCGCCCCGGGGGCGCGTACTGCCGAGCCCACGCCGCCCTGAGTGGACAGGCCCTGCTTGCCGAAGGACTCGTTGACCGAGGCCGTCGCATGGGCGAAGGCCACCACCCTGCCCCGGGCGTGGCTGGCCCGGATCCGGTGGTGGGAGGCCGGGCGCATGCGGCCGTGCCGCATGTCGTCGGCCCGGCTCCACATCAGCTTCACCGGCCGGCGCGCCTTCTTGGAGATCAGGGCCGCCTCGATCGCCGCGTCGTAGTTCAGCCGGCGTCCGAACGAGCCGCCGCCGCGCAGGACATGGACCCGGACCTTCGACACCGGCAGGCCGATCGTCGAGGCGATCTCCTCGCGCGCCGACTGCGGTGTCTGGGAGGAGAACCAGATCTCGGCGCGCTGGGCGCGTACGTCCGCCACGGCGGTGAGCACCTCCATCGGCGCGTGGCTGACGAAGGCGAACTCGAACTCGGCCTCCGTCTGCGCCGATCCGCGCGGCGGGGTCGCCAGCTTCGGCACGGCGGCACGCAGCCGGGAACGGATCTCGGCGTCGGAGACGTTCGCCAGCGGGCCCGGCGCCCACTTGATCCGGAGGGCGTCCCGGGCCTGGAAGGCGTGGTGGAAGGTGTCGGCGACCACGGCGACACCGCCGTCGATCCGGACGACCGCGTGCACGCCGGGCATGGCGCGTGCGGCCGCGGAGTCGACCGAGACGACCTTGCCGCCGATCGTCGGCGGCCGGGCCACCACAGTCGGCTTGGCGCCGGCCACCGCGAGGTCTCCGGTGTACGTCGCCTTGCCGGTGACGATGTCGCGGCCGTCGATGCGGGTCGTCGGCCGGCCGATCACGCGGTGCTTGGACGCGGGCTTGGGGTCGGTCGACACGGCGGGGCGCGTGATCCGGGCGGCGGCTCTGGTCAGCGTTCCGAAGGCGGCCGAGCGACCGTCCGGTGCGAAGACCCGGGTGCCCCGGGTGCGCAGGGTCCGCGCGGGGACGTGCCATTGCCGGGCCGCCGCGGTCACCAGCTTGGCGCGGGCGGTGGCGGCCAGTTGCCGGGCCGGTCCGTACAGCGAACTGACCGAGTTCGAGCCGCCGGTGAACTGGTTGCCCTTGCCGCGGGCGTCCGCGAGCGGGATGTCGACGTCGGCGAGGCGGGCGTCCAGCTCCTCGGCGATCATCATCGCGACGGCGGTGGTGACGCCCTGGCCGACCTCGACGCGCGGCAGCCGTACGACGACCCTGTTGGCCGGGGTGACCTCCAGGACCAGCATCTCCTCGTCGGTGCCGGTGACCAGGACGTCGGAGGCGGCGCGGCCGTCGGCCGTGGCTTCCTCGGCGCCCTGCGCGGTCGAGCCGTCGCAGCCGAGCGGTGCCGCGACGGTCAGGGTGGTCGCCGCCAGCGAGTACACCACGAACTGTCGACGGGACAACTGACTGGCCAACAGACGCTCCTCTCCGAGAACCCGGGGTGGTTCGACCTGTATGAGGGGCGGGTGCGCGCCGGGGTTGCGCCGGTTGGCCGCTGCATCGATCTACGGGCCGAGTCGTGAGAGGTCGGTGCCCCACTCCAGGTGTCGTACCAGTTCGTCCTCTCCCTGCCGGTTACCGCTGCCGCCCCGTGCGCCGGGACCTGACGGGGCGCGGGTGCCCCGGGATATGCCGCCGCTGACCGTGATGTTGTGTTCCACGCGAGGGCGGCGGAGGGTCTCGTAGAGGGCGAGCGCGGCGTCGGTGTCCGGTGTGTCCCGCAGGGACTTGGCGAGGATCACGGCGTCCTCCAGCGCCATGGACGCGCCCTGCCCGGTGGCGGGGGACGCCGCGTGGGCCGCGTCGCCGATGACCAGCGTGCGGGCGGAGCGCCAGGGCGTCCCGGTGGGGAGTTCGGTGGCGTTGGTGACCATGAGCCGGTCGGAGGTGGCCGCGACGAGGTCCGCGGCCGCGGTGGCGTCCTTGCGCAGCAGTGGCAGCAGCAGGTCGCGCCAGCGGGCCGGGGTGCCGTCGGCGAGGGCGTCGGCGGCCAGGGGTGCGTCGGTGACGCGCGCGAACCAGTACGTCTCCCCCGCGGGCGACACCGCGTACCCGAAGGCGACAGAGCTGCCGCGCACCATGGTGATCGTCTCGGCCCCGGCGGCCGCGGGGGCGGTGCCTGTGTAGCCGTAGAAGACGTACTGTCCGGCGTACTCCGGGCGCGCGTCGGGAGCGATGAGGCTGCGGACGGTGGAGTTCAGGCCGTCCGCCCCGATGAGCAGGTCGCCGGTGGCCGTGCTGCCGTCGGCGAAGTGGGCGGTCACGCCGTCCGTGCCGTCCTCGACCGACACCAGGCGGGCGCCGTGCCGGATGCCGATGCCCCGGCGCGTGACCTCGGCCTGCAAGGCGGCGTTGAGGTCGCCGCGCCACAGGCACCGGTATCGAAGGTGCGCGGTGCCGGCCTCGCCCAGCGGCACGTGGGCCACCTCGGCGCCCGTGTCGTCGAGGACCCGCATCGAGGTGAGCGGAAAGCCGATGGCGGTGACCGCTTCCGAGGCGTCGACCTCCGCGAGAGCCCGCATGCCGTTGCTCGCGAGCGTGAGGAACGCGCCGATGTCCTCGGCGGAGTCCGGATGCGCCTCGTACACGGCGACGTCGAATCCGGCCTTGTGCAGAGCGAGCGCCGCTCCCGCACCGGCGATCCCGCCCCCTACGACAATCAACCGCGTCACATCGCCCCCTTGGACGCGCGTACGACCCCCTGCCGGTCGCCGCCGTCCTCCGTGGAACGTCCCACGTCCGGCCCGGGTTCCCGAACGAGCCCCCAGCCACCGCACGGTTCGGAACGCCGAACCGGAATGCATGCAACCATTCCGGCAACCCGAATGTCTCCTCTAATATCAGGCACATCACCTCCTGGGGGACGAAATGGGACGAAAGCGAGTGGCTTGGGCGACGACCGTCGCGCTCATGGCCGCCACATTGGGTGTGGCGGCGGTTCCGGCCGATGCCACCACGACCACCACCACCCGGACCACCGCCTGCCCCACCGGCTGGGGCAGTCAGACCAAGACCCGCTCCGCCGCCACGTCGGAGTCGGTGACGAACATCAGGACCGGCCGGCACGCCTGCTTCGACCGCATGGTCGTCGACGTCCCCGGCGCGGGCACCAGCGGCCTCGGCTATTCCGTCAGGTACGTCAGCCGCCTCCACCAGGACGGTTCGGGCAACTACATCCCCGTCGGCGGCGGAGCCGTCCTCGAGGTGCGGGTGGCCGCCCCGGCCTACGACCCCGACACGGGGAAGCCCACGTATCCCGTGCGGGCCGGTCAGCGTCTGTCGGGCGTGGACCTCACGGGCTACCGCACCTTCAGGGACGCCCGGTTCGCCGGCAGCTTCGAAGGGGACACACAGATCGGACTCGGCGTCCGGGCGCGGCTGCCCTTCCGCGTGTGGGTGGCCACCGACCGGGTCGTGGTCGACGTCGCGCACAACTGGACCGGGGCACGCTGAGGCCCTGACGGAGTCGCTGTGATCAGGGCTACGGGACGGTCAGGGCGTCCCGCCCCTGATACTCCCGCAACTTCCGGTACAGGGTCGCCCGGGCGATCCCCAACGCCGCCGCGGCGCGTGCCTTGTTGCCGCCGTGGCGGCGCAACGCCTCCAGGATCGCGGCCCGTTCGGCGAGCTCCATGGGGCTGAGGCTCCGTCCCGCGGGCCCCTCCCGGACGGGATCCGGCAGTTCGCTGCGCCGTACCGGTCCGCTCACCCGGCGCTGACTCGCGAGCGCCCGTAGGAGGTGGGCGAGTTCGGTCACGTTTCCGGGCCAGGGATGCCGTTCCAGCGCCCGCAGCGCGTCCAGGGTCCAAGTCAGTGGAGGGCTGCCGGGGGCCGGCGCGGGCGCCAGGGCCTGGAGCAACTCCCTGATGTCCTCGGGGCGTTCGCGCAGGGCCGGCAACGTCACCGAGCGGGCCGCGAGCGTGTCGAGGAGGCGCTGGAGGCAGGGGCCCGGCGAGGTTCCGGGCGTGTAGGTGACGACCAGGTGGGCGTCCGGGCGCTCGTCCAGGAGGGCGTTGAGGGCTGCGACGTCCGGCTGGGCGAGCCGTTCGGCGTGGCGCAGGAGCAGGGGGCGGTCTCCGGTCCTCCCCCAGTCTTCAGCCGGGCGGACCCCCATCCCGCTACGCTCGTCGTCCTTGAGGCCGAGTTCGGGTGCTTCCGCGGCGTCCACGACCAACGGAGCGGTGTCGGCGAAGAGTTCGAGGGCGAGCGTGGTCTTGCCCGTTCCCCTCTCTCCGACGACAAGCACGGGCCCCGTGGTGAGGGCCAAGGACATCGCCCGCGCGACCGCATGCCGCCACGGCACCGAACTCCCCACCAGCGAGCTCACCGGGCGCCTCGGCGACGGCACCGGCTCCAGGGGACGTGGCGCGAGCACGGCGACCAGGCCGAGGACGCGGCCTTCGTGCCGTACCGGAGTGATCTCGGCCGTGCACCCGGCGTCCTCGGGAAGCGGGATGTCGTACGCCTCGCCGGTCCAGCTGACGCACGCCCGCGCACCCCGCTCCAACGCCTCCAGCACCTGCGGCGAGGCAAGACGCACCGCGGCCTCACTGACCAGCCGGTTACGGCCGTCCAGCGCGACGACCGCCCGCTCGCGTCCCCGCGCGGCCCGCTCGTAGGCGTCGAGCAGCGCGCGTTCCGGGGTACGCGCGCGTGCCCGCAGTTCCGCCTCCACCGCCGTGGCGATCGCCTCCGCCAGGACGGCCCCGGGGTGCGGTCGGCACCCCGCGCACAGGCCGGAGGCGACCGTCACCGTGCCGAGCGCCTTGCCCGTCTGCGGGGAGAGCAACGGCACGCTGACCGCGGAGACGTCCTGCCACACGTCGAGGAAGTGCTCCGGACCGTGCACCTCAGCCCTGCGCCGGGTGCGCAGCGCGAGCGCGGCGCTGTTGTGGCCGACCTCCCGCTCGGACAGGTCGCGGCAGGTGTCGTCGCCGGGTGCGCTGCCCGTCGACCACAGCACCCTCAGCCGCTCGTCGGTGAGGACCAGTGCCGACCGTTCGACGTCGAGGACCGGGGCGAGGCGGGTGAGCGCCGGACGCGCCGCCTCCAGCAGAGGCGAGTCGACAGGGTCGGCCACCGACTCCCGTACCGGGCCCTCCAGATCGGGCCGTACGCCGAAGAACCGTGCGCGCCGCCAGGCGGCGACGAGGTCGTCCGGCACACCGTCCGGGAGCGGGCGCCCCGCCAGGAACCGCTGGCGGGCCTGACGGAGAGGGGCGAGGTCAGGGAGGTGTTCCGCGGTCGTCATGGCGCTCCCCACCGTATCGGGGGCCTCGCACACCCGGCGATGGCGGGCTGTCTCGTAATGAGACACCCACGACGGCACGCCCCGCTCCATGATCTTGAAAGGTCGGATTCCGTTCCCGTCTCCTGTCTCATCTCCTGGAGCGTTTTGTCGTGCACACCGTCGTCGAGACCGATGTACTGATCGTGGGCAGCGGCCCAGCGGGCGCGTCGGCCGCGCTCGCCCTGAGCACCTACGGCGTGCGCAACATGGTCGTCACCCGGTACGCGAGTCTGGCCGACACCCCCCGCGCGCACATCACCAACCAGCGCACCATGGAGGTGCTGCGCGATCTGGGCGTCGAGGAGGACGTGGTCGCCCAGGCGACGCCCCAGCACCTGATGGGCAACACGACGTTCTGCACCAGCCTGGCCGGCGACGAGCTGGGCCGGGTCCGCTCCTGGGGCAACGATCCGCTCGTGCAGGCCGCGCACGAACTCGCCAGCCCGACCCGGATGTGCGACATGCCGCAGCACCTGATGGAGCCGGTGCTGGTCAACGCGGCCATCGCCCGCGGCACCGACTTCCGCTTCAGCACCGTCTACCGGTCCTTCGTCCAGGACGAGGGCGGCGTCACGGTCACGGTCGAGGACCGGCTGCGCGGCGACGAGTACACGATCCGCGCCAAGTACCTGATCGGCACCGACGGCGGCCGCTCCAAGGTCGCCGAGGACGCCGGGCTGCCCATGGGCGGTCAGATGGGTGTCGCGGGCAGCATCAACATCGTCTTCGACGCCGATCTGAGCCGGTACACGGCCCACCGCCCCTCCACCCTCTACTGGGTGCTCGCGCCCGGCGCCACGGTCGGCGGCATCGGCGCGGGCCTCGTGCGCTGCGTGCGGCCCTGGAACGAGTGGCTGATCGTCTGGGGCTACGACGTGACCGCGGGCGCTCCCGACCTCACCGAGGAGTACGCGCTGTCCGTCGTACGGCAGCTGGTCGGCGACGACGAGATCCCGGTGACCATCAAGTCGTCCTCGGCGTGGACGGTCAACGAGATGTACGCGGAGACGTACGCCAACGGCCGTGTGTTCTGCGCCGGCGACGCCGTGCACCGCCACCCGCCGTCCAACGGGCTCGGCTCCAACACCTCCATCCAGGACTCCTACAACCTGGCGTGGAAGCTGAAGCTCGTCCTCGACGGCGTGGCGTCGCCGAAGCTGCTCGACACCTACGACGCCGAGCGGGCTCCGGTCGGGAAGCAGATCGTGACCCGCGCCAACAAGTCCATCGCCGAGACCGCCCCCATCTTCGAGGCACTCGACGGGCTCTCGCCGCAGACGCCCGAGCAGCTGTGGGCCAACATCGCCGCCCGCAAGGACGGCACGGAGGCGGCGGAGAAGCAGCGGATCGCGCTGCGGGAGGCGATCGCCTTCAAGGTGTACGAGTTCAACGCGCACGGCGTCGACCTCAATCAGCGTTACGCCTCCGACGCGGTCGTCCCGGACGGCACTCCCGACCCCGGCTTCACCCGCGACCCCGAGCTGCACCACCAGCCCGCCTCCCGCCCCGGCGCCAAGCTCCCGCACGCCTGGATCACCTCCGGGACCCGGACCCTGTCGACCCTCGACACCGTCGGCAAGGGCCGCTTCACGCTGCTCACGGGGATCGGCGGCGACGCCTGGGTGCGGGCCGCCGCGGCCCAGCCCCTCGACATCGCCACGGTGGTGATCGGACCGGGGCAGCACTACGAGGACCCGTACGGCGACTGGGCGAACCTTCGCGAGATCTCCGACGCGGGCGCTCTCCTCGTACGCCCCGACGGGTATGTGGCGTTCCGGCACGCCGGCGCGGCCTCGGCCGAGGAAGCCGAACGGTTGCTCACGGACGCGCTGCGGCGGATCCTCGGGCACGGTTGAGATGTGCGCCGAGGAGGCCGGGAAAGGAGCCGACATGACCGGCGAGCCGACAGTCACCGACGAGGCCGTCGCCAGTCTGCGCGGGACCGCCGATCCCCGCCTGCGGGAGCTGCTGACGGGCCTGATCGGTCATCTGCACGCCTTCGCGCGGGAGACACGGCTGACGCAGGAGGAGTGGGAGCGGGCGATCGGGTTCCTGACCGCGACCGGGCAGGCGTGCACGGACACCCGGCAGGAGTTCATCCTGCTGTCGGACGTGCTCGGGCTGTCGATGCTCCTGGAGACCATCAACGAGCGCCAGGGCCCGGGCGCCACCGAGTCGACGGTGCTGGGCCCGTTCCACATGACCGAGTCCCCCCTGCGCGAGCTCGGCGCGACCATCGACCTGGTCGGTGACGGCGAGCCGTGCGTGGTCAGCGGGCGGGTGCTGTCCCGGGACGGCGGTCCGCTGCCCGGCGCGAGGATCGACGTATGGCAGGCGGACGGGCACGGCTTCTACGACGTGCAACGCCCGGACGTGCAGCCGCCGGGCAACGGCCGGGGACTGTTCACGGCGGACGCCGAAGGCCGCTTCTGGTTCCGGACATGCGTGCCGAGCCCGTACCCGATCCCGACGGACGGCCCGGTCGGTGAGCTGCTGCGGGCCGCCGGACGGCACCCCTACCGCCCCGCCCACATCCACTTCATCGCCTCCGCCGCCGGCCACACGCCGGTGACCACGCACATCTTCGTGGCGGGCAGCGAGTACCTGGACTCCGACGCCGTGTTCGCCGTCAAGCCGAGCCTCGTGCAGGACTTCAAGGAGATCGACGACCCGGCACGGGCCCGGGAGTTCGGCGTCGGCAACCCCTTCCGGCACGCCCGGTTCGACCACGTGCTGGAGCGGGCGTGACGGACTTCCTCGACTTCTCGTACGAGAGCCGGCCCGTGCGGGTCGTCCTCCGGCCCGGTGCGGCCCTGTCAGCGACGCCCGGTGAGGCCGAACGTCTCGGTCTGCGGCGGCTGTTGGTGGTGTGCGGGGCGCGTGGGGCGGACACGGCCCGGGCGGTCGCGGACGCGCTGGGCCCGGCCTGTGCGGGGCTGCACGACGGGGCTCGGATGCATGTGCCCGTCGAGGTCGCCGACCGGGCCGTCGAGGTGGCCCGGGCGGCGGGGGCCGACGGGTGCGTGGCGGTCGGCGGGGGCTCGTCGATCGGGCTGGGCAAGGCGATCGCCCTGCGCACCGGGCTGCCGCTGATCGCGGTGCCGTCCACCTACTCCGGCTCGGAGATGACGGACGTCTGGGGCCTGACCGAGCACGGCGCCAAGCGCACCGGCCGCGACCCCAAGGTGCTGCCCCGCAGCGTGGTCTACGACCCCGAGCTCACCCTCTCCCTGCCCGTGCCGCTCTCCGTGACCAGCGGCGTCAACGCGATGGCACACGCCGTCGAGGCGCTGTACGCGCCGGACACCTCGCCCCTGGTGGCACTGATGGCCGGGGAGGGCGTACGGGCGATGGCGCGGGCGCTGCCGGAGGTGGCCGCGCAGCCGGCGTCCGTTCAGGCGCGCGGCCGTGCGCTGTACGGCGCCTGGCTGTGCGGGTCCTGCCTGGGCGCCACCACCATGGGCCTGCACCACAAGCTGTGCCATGTCCTGGGCGGCACCTTCGGCCTGCCGCACGCCGAGACGCACACCGTGGTCCTGCCGTACGCCCTCGCCCACAACGCCCCGGCCGCGCCGGACGCCGCCGCCACCGTGGCCCGCGCCCTGGACGCCGAGGACGCGCCGACGGCCCTGTGGGAACTGGCCGGACGCCTCGGCGCCCCCCGCTCCCTCGCCGAACTCGGCCTCGACGAGGCCGACTTGGCCACGGCCGCCGCGCAGACCGCGGGCCAGGCGTACGCCAACCCCCGTCCGGTCACGGCCGGTGGCGTGCTCGCGCTGCTGCGCGCCGCGTACGAGGGCGGGCAGCCGACGGCCGCCGTTCAGTAAGCCCCTCCATCCCCCACTCACATTCCCCCACCCCCGAAGAAAGGTGATCGCCATGCCCCTCGGACTGCTCAGGAGTCGACGCTCCCGGGGGGTGCCCGCCGCGGGGTTTCCCGTGCCGTCCGGCGCGGGCGGCGTGGCCCGGGAGGTCGTGGATCCGGTGGGGCTGCCGATGCGGGGCGCCGATGTGACGGTGACCGCGATGGACTCGCACGAGGTCGTGGTGCGGGGCACCACGGATCCGTACGGGCTGTTCTTCGCCGCGCTTCCGCCGGGCCGTTACGGCCTGCGGATCACGGCCGAGGGCCTCACACCGCACCAGGAGAACGTGGACGTCATCGGCGGCACGACGCCCCCCACCGAGCGGGTCCAGCTGATGTCGGGACGCCAACTGGACCTGCCGGTACCGGGCACCTGGCTGTTCGACCCGCCGCACACGGCGATCCGGTTCATCGCCAAGCACGTCGGCATGGCCCACGTCCACGGCCGCTTCGAGCGCTTCACCGGCGGCATACACGTGGAGTCCGACATGGCCGCATCCCGGGTGTCGGTGCGCATCGAGGCCGCGAGCATCACGACGGGCAACAACACCCGCGACAACCACCTGCGCTCGGCCGACTTCCTGCACGTCGAGCGCTACCCGTACATCGATTTCACCAGCACGCGGTTCGCGTTCCGGGGCGGCACCAAGTGGACGCTGCACGGCTCTCTGACCATGCATGGGATCAGCCGCTCCGTCGAGCTGGACACCACCTACCTGGGGTCGGTCAACGGCGGCTATGGCGAGGAACTGCGCTGCGCGGCCCTGGCCAAGGCGGAGCTGCACCGGGAGGACTACACGCTGAACTGGCGCAGCATGCTCGCGCGCGGTATCGCGGTGGTCGGTCCCACGGTCCAGCTGGAGCTGGACGTACAGGCGATGTACCGCACGCACGACACCCCGACACCTCCCGAATGAGCCACGGTGGCTGAGAGGTACCTCACGCCCCGGTTACAGTTCGCTCAACCTCTGGTTGCGACGCGGTGATCGGGTGACTATGGGTGCATGACACTGGCCCAGCGCGCCATGGAACAACTGGAACTCTGGCCCGATCTGAACTCGGGCCCGGCCAGTTGCGGCGCAGGGCGGGCACTGCGCTCCGTCCACAGCGAGATCGTGCACTTCCACTCCGACCGGGACGTGGATCTGCACCTGACGGTCTCGGCCATTCAGCGGTTCCACGACGACCTCCGGGAGTCGACCGCGATCCGCCTGGTCCCGGGCTCGAACTGGGTGACCGTCCATCTCGACTGCGACACGGACGTCGATCTGCTGATGAGCCTGGTCAGCGCGGCCCTCAAGGCCCATCAGAACCGGCCGTCCCCCGCCGGGCACCCGGCAGGGGACGAGTGCAACTTCCGTCGCGTGACGGTGCTGCCCCGGGGCTAGGACCTGCCCTGCGGTCAGCGCTCGTCCGCGGAGTCGTCCTCCCCCGCCTCCAGCAGACCCGCGGCCGCGCCGACGATCCGGGGATCGGGGGTGCCGACGACCTCCTCGTCCTTGTCGGCGTAGTCGAAGCGGGCCAGCACACTGCGCATGGCCTCGACGCGGGCGCGCTTCTTGTCGTTGCTCTTCACCACCGTCCAGGGCGCGTGCTCGGTGTCCGTCTCGCGGAACATGGCGACCTTGGCGGCGGTGTAGTCGTCCCAGCGGTCCAGGGAGGCCAGGTCCATGGGGCTGAGCTTCCACTGCCGTACGGGGTCGACCTGGCGGATGGTGAACCGGGTGCGCTGCTCGCCCTGGGACACCGAGAACCAGAACTTGACCAGGTCGACGCCGTCGTCGACGAGCATCCGCTCGAAGGCGGGGGCCTGCCGCATGAAGCGCCGGTACTCGTCGTCGCTGCAGAAGCCCATCACGCGCTCCACGCCGGCCCGGTTGTACCAGGACCGGTCGAACAGCACGATCTCACCCGCGGTCGGCAGATGCTCGACGTACCGCTGGAAGTACCACTGGCCGCGCTCGCGCTCGGTCGGCTTCTCCAGCGCCACGACGCGGGCGCCGCGCGGGTTGAGGTGCTCCGTGAAGCGCTTGATCGTGCCGCCCTTGCCGGCTGCGTCCCGTCCCTCGAAGACGATGACGAGACGCCGGCCGCTCTCCTTGATCCAGCTCTGCAGCTTCAGCAGCTCGATCTGCTGGAGCCGCTTGTGCCACTCGTACTCGGGGCGCTCCATGCGCTGCTCGTACGGGTAGTTCTCCCGCCAGGTGTCGACGGGGCTGCCGTCCGGCCTGATCAGGACGGGGTCGTCCTGATCGGTGTAGTCGACGCGCAGCCCTGACAACAGTTCCGTATCCATACAGCAATGCAAGCGAGCGCTTTCGTACGCCCGGCGAACCCCAGGCAAAGATCAGCTATAGGTGACGTCCGACGCGCTGTACCGGCAGTACACGCCGTCCGATCCGCTGCCGGTCCTGCTCGGCTCGTCCCCGCTGTCGTTGCCCCGGAAGCGGTCGCAGACGGTGATGTCCCTGCCGCCGTCACCGGTGATCGTCACGCCCGACAGGGTGGCCGTGTCGCCGTAGTTGGCGTTGATCCCGGCGATGGCGCCGCCGGTGCCGGTCACCCTCACCTGGCTGATGACGACGTGGCGTTCGTACTGGGTGTCGCAGTTGCCGCACGAGCGGTAGAGCTTGCCGAAGTCCGCGACCTGGAAGTCCCGGATGGTCACGGTGCCGGCGCCGTTGTGCTGGAAGACCTTGTCGTCCGCGTGCCGGGCACCGCCGCCGAGGACGCGGTACGTCGCCGACGCGGACGCGCCCTTGAAGGTCGCCGCGTCCTCGCCGACGTCCTCCCACCACACGTTCTGCAGGGTGCAACTGCCCAGGCAGTGCACTCCGTCGGCGGCCGGGGCGCCCAGGATCACGTTCTTCAGAATCGCCCCCTCGGCGAGTTCGAAGAGCGGGTCCTGGTCCTCGTCCTGACCGTCGCCGCCGAGGGCGCCTGAGCCCTGGAACCGCTTGAGGCCGCCGTCGTAGCTGCCGGAGACCTGGATGGTGGCGGTCACCGGCCGGTCGGTGGTGGGGGTGGGCCAGGCGGCGACGCCGGTGGCGGGGCGGGCGGCGGCGGTCGGCTTCGCGGAGGGGGTGGTGTGCTTGCGGGGCGATGCCTTCGAGGGGGACGGGGACGCCGACGACTTGGACGGCGACGGGGAGGCGGAGGCCGAGGTGGGCGTCGAGGACGTGGCCGGGCGGGGGCCGCCCGCCTCCAGAAGCGTCGAGTGCCCGCCCTTCGCCGTGTCCGCCCCCGAGTCGGGCCTGGCCATCAGCAGTACCGCGCCCGCGACCAGGGCGATGGCCAGGGCGCCGATCACCAGGGGGCGGCGGTCGGGTCTCCTACGGTGCTGACTGCGCCTGCGCGAAGGCGTTCTGGTGCTCATGCGGTGGCTCTCGTTCGGTCTCGGGGAGGCGGCGGGAAGCCCCCTCGCCCCACAGTCGCCGCCGACCGCTCACAGGTTGCCGATCACTTTCCCGCCTCGACGAGCCGGGCGAGGTTCGCCAGCGCCATGCGCGTACCGGTCTCGTTGTCCTGCTCGGGCACCACGTCGGGAACCCCCTCGTGCACGATGAGGACATCCGTGCCGCCGTCGGCGTCGGTGAGGGTCGTGGTCATCGTCATCGTGCCGCGCAGCGCGGGGTCGTCGGTCTCGAACTCGACCTCCTCGACGACCTGTTCGTCCGGCACGAGCCGCACGAAACGACCGTGGTAGGTGTCGGTGTGCGCATCAGACTTGCCGGTGCCGGTCGGCACGTCATAGGTGAGCGAGACCCGGAACGCCCCGCCCTCCCTGCCGTCGAACTCGTGCACCCGCGCGGTCATGCCGTCCGGCACCCGCCACTTCGCCACGGCGTCCGCGTCCAGCAGAGCCCGGTAGACCGCCGCCCGCGAGGCGTTCACATGCCGGGAGACCCGCGTCGAGTACATGGCCTCACGATAGTTGCGGTGCCCCAGAGCGGCAGGTGGAACAGACCCGGCCCGCTTCAGCCCTCCCAATGAGCCAGTGCCCGCATCGCCGCCGCCGTGCGCGTGAAGCCGTCCTCGCCGAGCAGCGCCCGCGCCTCGGCGTTGAACCGGTCGACCTCCGGCTGCGCGGAGTCCAGCGCGGCGGCCCCGTCGCCGGTCAGCTCCAGCACCACCGCCCGGTGTTCCCGGGGATGCGCCCGCTTGACGACCAGACCGGCCGCGGTGAGCCGTCCGACCAGCCCGGTGACGGCGGACTCGCGCAGCCCGAGGGTGTGGGCCAGCCGCTGCTGGGTGATGCCCGGCTCGTCCCGGATCGCGAACAGCGCGCCGAGCTGGGCCGTGGTGATCCCGGCGGCGGCCAGCAGGCGCCGGTCGGAGGCGGTGCGCAGTTGGTGCGCGGCCCGCTGGAGCAGGAAGAACAGACGCTGATCGGGCTCGGGCATGGACCGATGTTGACAGACGCGGCGGGCCGCCGCCATGCTCACTTCACTGGTGAAGTGAGGTGTTGGGAAAGGCCGAGTCCATGCCCGTCATCGATGCCTGGATGCAGCATCCGACGCCGCGTCACGCCAACCACGAGATGTTCGAGTCACTTCGCCGCTGGACCGGCATGCGAACGCTCGACCAGCCGCTGCCCGTCGAGGTCACGGTGGCCGCGCTGGAGGCCGCGGATGTGGAGGTCGGCCTCGCGGCGGCCTGGTACGGGCCGCAGGGCGCGCTGATCGACAACGACGAGGTGGCCGCCTTCGTCGAGGAGTCCGGCGGGCGGCTGCGCGCTGTGGCGGGCGCCGACCTCGCCCGGCCCATGGCCGCAGTGAGGGAACTGCGGCGCGCCGTCGGCGAGTTGGGCTTCGTGGCGCTGCGCGTCATCCCGTGGCTGTGGGGACTGCCGCCCACCGACCGGCTGTACTACCCGCTGTACGCCGCCTGCGTGGACCTGGGCGTGCCGTTCTGCACGCAGGTCGGGCACACCGGCCCGCTGCGGCCGTCGGAGACGGGGCGGCCGATCCCGTACATCGACCAGGTCGCGCTGGACTTCCCCGAGCTCACGATCGTGTGCGGGCACATCGGCTACCCCTGGACGAGCGAGATGATCGCGGTCGCCGACAAGCACGAGAACGTCTTCATCGACACCAGCGCCTACACCGCCCACCGCTATCCGCCGGAACTGGTGGAGTACCTGCGCGGCCGGGGGCGCCGGAAGGTCCTGTTCGGCTCCAACTACCCCATGATCACGCCGAGTCGGGCTCTGCAGCACCTGGACGCCCTGAAGCTGGACGAGGAGACGCGGGAGCTGTTCCTGCACGGCAACGCCCGCCGCGTCTTCGCCCTCTGACACCCGGCCCGCCGGGAACCTCTCCCGCGACTCAGCGCACGAGACAGGGCCGCTTCGCGTCGAAGGTCCAGCCCTCGATCAGGTACTGCATCCCGGCTGCGTCGTCGCGGCCCGACAAGGCCTTCTCCTTGTACAACTCGTGCGCGGCGAGGAGCCGTTCCCTGTCCAGGCGGACCCCCAGTCCGGGCGTGTCCGGTACGGCGATCTCGCCGCCGCTGATCGTGGGCGGTTCAACGGTGAGCCGTTCCCGTCCCTCCTGCCAGATCCAGTGCGTGTCCAGGGCGTTGTACTCACCGGGGGCGGCCGCTCCGCAGTGGACCATCATCGCCAGGGAGATGTCGAAGTGGTTGTTGGAGTGGCAGCCCCAGGTCAGCCCCATCACGTTGCAGAGCTGGGCGACCCGTACCGATCCCCGCATGGTCCAGAAGTGCGGGTCGGCCAGCGGGATGGACACCGACTGCAGGGCCAGGGCGTGGGTGAGCTGGCGCCAGTCCGTGGCGATCATGTTGGTCGCCGTGGGCAGTCCCGTGGCCCGGCGGAACTCGGCGAGGATCTCCCGGCCCGAGTAGCCGCCCTCCGCCCCGCAGGGGTCCTCCGCGTAGGCGAGCGTGCCGGCGAGGGGGCGGCACAGCTCGACGGCCTCGCGCAGGGACCAGGCGCCGTTGGGATCGAGGGTGATCCGCGCCTCGGGGAACCGCTCCTTGAGCGCCCGTACGGCCTCGACCTCCTCCGCACCCGGCAGGACACCGCCCTTGAGCTTGAAGTCGCTGAAGCCGTAGTGGTCGTAGGCGGCCTCGGCCTGCCGGACGATCGCCTCGGGGGTCAGCGCCTCCTCGTGCCGGATCCGGTACCACTCGACGGGCGAGTCCGGGTCGCGGACGTAGTCGAGGTCGGTGCGGTCCGGGTCGCCGACGTAGAAGAGGTAGCCGAGCACCCGTACGGCGTCGCGCCGTTGGCCGTCGCCGAGCAGGGCGGCGACGGGCACCTCCAGGTACTGGCCGAGCAGGTCGAGGAGGGCCGACTCCACGGCGGTGACCGCGTGCACCGTCGTGCGCAGGTCGAAGGTCTGGGCGCCGCGACCGCCCGAGTCGCGGTCGGCGAAGGCCGCCTCGATCGTACGCAGGACGCGGTTGTGGTCGCCGACGCGGGTGCCGACGACGAGGGGTGCGGCGTCGCGCAGGGTCCGGGTGATCTTCTCCCCGCCGGGGACCTCGCCGAGGCCCGTACGGCCCTCGGAGTCCTCCAGGACGACGACGTTGCGCGTGAAGCAGGGGGCGTGGGCACCGGAGAGGTTGAGGAGCATCGAGTCGCGGCCGGCGACGGGCCAGACGGAGAAGCGGGTGACGACGGGCTGGCTCATGACGGGAAGTGCCGTTCTCGTGAGGGCGGGCAAGAGGTCAGACATTGAGGGCGTCGAGGACCCGTTCCAGGACCAGTACGCCACCGAGGCCGAGGATCGCGAGCACCGTCGTGTAGGTGGTGCGCGCCTTGATGGCGTCCAACACGGACAGGTTGAAGTACTCCTTGAACATCCAGAAGCCCGGGTCGTTGACATGCGAGAAGGCGATCGATCCGCAGGAGACGGCGAGGACCATCACCTCGGGGTGGACGCCGCTGCCGGCGAGCAGGGGCAGGGCGACGCCGGAGGCGGTGACGACGGCGACGGTCGCGGAGCCGAGGGCCACGCGGAGGATGGCGGCGATCAGCCAGGCCAGGACGATCGGGGAGACGGACCAGCCGTCCGTCGCGTCCTTGATGTAGTCGGATATGCCGCCCTCGACGAGGACGTTCTTGAAGGCGCCGCCCGCGCCGATGACGAGCAGGATCATCGCCATCGCCTGCGCTGCCTCCTTGCACGAGGCACCGACCTCGGCCAGGCCGCGGCCGATGCGCGGGCCGAACGCCCAGACCGCCACGAGCAGGGTGAGCAGCAGCGCGATCGGCGCCGAGCCGATGAAGGCGACGAAGTGCAACGGGCCGCTGTCACCGGAGGCCGCCAGGTCGGTCACCGCGGCGCCGGCGATCAGCACCACCGGCAGCAGGGCGACGGACAGCGACCAGCCGAGGCCGGGCATCTCGTCGTCCTCGAAGACCCGCTCGCTCACCAACCCCTTGGGGATGGACGGGTTCATCGCCCGGACGAAGGGGAGGCGCGGCCGCAGCAGGGCGATGCACGCTCCGATCGGGACGGCGACGAACAGGCCGTAGAACAGGGTCAGTCCGACGGACGCGTGGAAGGTGGCGGCCACCGCCGTGGGGCCGGGGTGCGGCGGCAGGAAGCTGTGCATGGTGGACAGGGCGATCGACATGGGCAGCCCCACCCACAGCAGGTTGGCCCGGGTGGCCCGGACGAGGGTGAACGCGATCGGCACGATGATGACGAAGGCCACCTCGTAGAACATCGTCACGCCGATGAGCATGGCCGTCAGCACCATGGCCACCTGGACCCAGCGGGGCCCGCACACGGCCAGGAGCCTGCCGGCTATCCGCTGGGCGGCGCCGGAGTCCCCATAACCGGCCGACCATGGCACCGAGACCGATGGTGAGCATGGTGTCGCCGGTCTGGTCGCCGATGCCCTCGGCGAGGACGTCCGGGATCTTCTCCAGGCCGATCCCCTGCACCAGGCCGACGCCCACGGCCACCAGGAGCAGGGCGGCGAAGCCGTTCAGCCCACTGAATGGGATCCTCCATGAAGACGCCGTCTACATGTGAAGACGGAGATTATGATCGCGGATGGCTGAGGTCAATGGGTCTGCGCCCGTGGATTCAGTCGTCGGCCGCCGCGGAGGCCTGCCAGCCCCTCCAGTGCAGGACGGTGATCACGATCACCGGTCCGTCCGGCGGTTGCCGCTCGTACCGGGGGTACTTCTGCCGCAGCAGTTCGATCGCGGCGGCGTATTCGCCGGATTCGTCCCGTACGTCGGGCGCGCCGGGCGTGTCGGGCGGCAGGATGCGGGCGCCCCCGTCCGCCCTGACCCACCACAGACGGTCCCAGTCGTCGTCGTACTCGTCCGCCAGCAGACAGACGGCCGGACTGACCGCGATGTTGCGCAGCCGCCTGAGCCGCCGCGACCGCTTCGGCTTGCCGTCCACCGCGGTGACGATCTCGTCGCCGCGCACCGCGAACACGACCGGCACCAGATGCGGACGGCCCTCGGGGTCGACCGTCGCCAGCCGCGCGACGGGTGCCCCGGCGAACCGGCCGCGCGCCTCGCCCTGCGCCATGTCCGGCATGTCGGCTCCTTCGGTCCTGGCGGTACGCCGTGCCCCGACTCGGGTACCCCTATCCGTGTAACGCCCTCTTCGGGGGATGACTCGGCGGATCAGGTGGTGTCGATGGTCGGAGACCCGGACGACGACATCCAGACACGTCGTAGCGGCGGCAGCGGCCATCGGGCGGTGCCGCACACGGCCGACGTGCGGATCGAGGCGTGGGCCGTGAGCCGGGAGCGCTGCCTGGTGGAGGCCGCGCTCGGGATGGTGGAGTGCTTCGCGGACGTCACTGCCGTACGGCCCACCTCGGTGGAGCGGGTGCGGTTCGTGGAGGACAGCGACGAGGACCTGCTGACGGCACTCCTCGACGAAGTCGTCTTCCGCCTCGACGTGGACGGCCGGGTCCCCGTCGACCTGGAGGCCGACACCACGGACGGCGACCTCGACGTGCGGCTCGCGCTCGCCGATCTGGCGGACGTGGAGGTCACGGGCGCCACACCGAAGGGCATCTCCTGGCACGGGCTGCACATCGGGCCGGGTCCCTACGGGTGGTCGTGCGCGGTGACCGTGGACGTGTGAGTCGCGTGAGGCGTACGGCCGTACGGCCACCGTGAAAGCCCTACGACCGTACAGCCGCCGCGCAAGGCATACGACGCATACGACCGCCCACGCGACCTCAGCCCTTCACCACCCCGAGCGGCACCAGCCGGGCCACCGTGCGGCACAGTCCCGCGCCCTCGCTCGCGGCCACCACCTCGCTGACGTCCTTGTACGCCTCGGGTGTCTCCTCCGCCAGGCCGCGCAGCGACCGGGGGCGAACAGCGATGCCCGCCGACTCCAGGCGGGCCCGCAGTTCCCGGCCGCCCACCGCGCGAGCGGCCCGGTGGCGGCTGAGGACGCGGCCCGCGCCGTGGCAGGTGGAGGAGAACGCGTCGCCGCCGAGCACACCGACCAGGACGTAGGAGGCGGTGCCCATGGTCCCGGGGATCAGCACCGGCTGGCCCACCTCGCGCAGGTCGTCGGGCAGGTCCGGATGGCCGGGCGGGAAGGCGCGGGTCGCGCCCTTGCGGTGGACGCACAAGGTGCGGCGGGCTCCTTTCACCGGATGCGTCTCGATCTTGGCGAGGTTGTGGGAGACGTCGTACACCAGCGACAGCCGGGTGCCCGCGGTGCGCCGGAAGACCCGGCGGGCCGCGTCCGACAGCAACTGGCGGTTGGCGCGGCCGTAGTTGGCCGCGGCGGCCATCGCTCCGAGGTACCGCTGCCCCTCCGGCGACTCGACCGGCGTACAGGCGAGCTGGCGGTCGGGAACCTTGATCCCGTACCGGGTCATCGCCCGGTCCATCAGCCGGACGTGATCGGTGCAGATCTGGTGGCCGAGGCCGCGGGAGCCGCAGTGGATCATCACGCACACCTGGCCGGCGGTGAGCCCGAACGCGGCGGCGGCCGCCTCGTCGTACACCTCGTCGACGCGCTGCACCTCCAGGAAGTGGTTGGCGGACCCGAGGGAGCCGACCTGGCCGAGGCCGCGCTCCCGCGCCCGCGCGCTCACCTGGTCCACGTCGGCGTCGGCGACCGCTCCGCCGTCCTCGCAGCGCGTCAGGTCGCGCTCCTCGCCATGCCCCTCCTGCACCGCGTACCGGGAACCGCCCCGCAGGATCCGCTCCAGCTGGCCGGGGCCGGTCAGGTGCCACACCCCGCCGGGCCCGGCGCCGCGTGGGATCGCCCGGTCGAGGCCGTCCATCACCGCGGGCAGCGCCGGCTCCAGCGCCGTCGCGTCGCTGTCGGCGGCCAGCAGCCGTACGCCGCAGGAGATGTCGAAGCCGACCCCGCCCGGTGAGACGACCCCGCCCTCGGCCACGTCGGTCGCTGCGACACCGCCGATGGGGAAGCCGTAGCCCCAGTGGATGTCCGGCATGGCGTACGAGGCGCCGACGATGCCGGGCAGCGTGGCCACGTTGGCCACCTGCTCCAGCGATTTCTCGGCGTCCCTGAGCAACGCCCTGGACGCGAACACCACGCCCGGCACCCGCATCGGGCCGTGCGGGTCCATGCGGAAGCGGTGGGGAGCCTCCTCGACGAGTTCCATGACAGCCTCCCGCGCCTTCGGCCGACGGTCCGTTGCGGCCGGTACGCAGGTGCGGGGTACCCGTGCCGGGGCATCCCTATCGCGTCCGGCGCGGCAGTTCGCGGTTCGCGGTTCGCCTGCGGGCCTCGGCGGGGCCGCGCTCACCGCGACCTCGTACCGTTGAGTCATGAGCGGCGGCACGGTGACGCTGTTCGTCTGTGGTGACGTGATGCTCGGACGCGGCGTCGACCAGATCCTGGCCCGGCCCGGCGACCCCGCGCTGCGGGAGGGGTACGTCACGGACGCCCGGGCCTACGTGAGCATGGCGGAGGCGGTGAGCGGCCCGATCCCGGCGCCGGTCGAACCCGCCTGGCCGTGGGGCGAGGCGCTGGGGCTGCTGGAGGAGAGCGCGCCGGACGTCAGGATCGTCAACCTGGAGACGTCGGTCACGCGGAGCGACGCGTTCGAGCCGGGCAAGGCGGTGCACTACCGCATGCATCCGGCCAACCTCCCCGCCCTCACGGTCGCCCGGCCCGATGTCTGCGTCCTGGCCAACAACCACGTGCAGGACTTCGGCCGCCCGGGCCTGGAGGAGACCCTCGCCGTGCTGCACGGCGCCGGTCTGCGGACGGCGGGCGCGGGGCGGAGCGCCGAGGAGGCGTACGCACCCGTCGCGCTTCCGCTCCCCCACGGCGGCCGCGTCCTCGTCTTCGCCCTCGGCGCCGGCAACAGCGGCATCCCACCCGGCTGGGCGGCCACCGCCGACCTGCCCGGCGTCGCCCACATCCCCGAGCTCTCGCCCACCACGGCCGCCGCCGCGGTACGGCACATACGGCAGGTGAAGCGGGCCGGCGACATCGTCGTCGTCTCCGTGCACTGGGGCTCCAACTGGGGCTACCTCGTCCCGCGCGGCCAACGCCGCTTCGCGCACGCCCTGGTGGACGGCGGGGCCGACGTCGTCCACGGCCACTCCTCGCACCACCCCCGCCCGGTCGAGGTCTACCGGAAACGGCTGATCCTGCACGGCTGCGGCGACTTCATCGACGACTACGAGGGCATCCCCGGCTACGAGGCGTACCGCGACGACCTGCGCATCGCCTACTTCGTGACGGTGGCGGCGGACACGGGCGCCCTCACCGACCTGCGCATGACACCCCTGCTCGCGCGCCGCATGCGCCTCGAACCGGCGCCGCCCGAGGACCGCGCCTGGCTGCGGGACACCCTCGACCGCATCAGCTACGGCACCCACCTCACCCTGGACGCGGACGGCGCGCTCACCCTGACGCAGCACCCCACTCCGGCCGCTCAGTGAGCCTCACTCGCCGCGCAGCGCCTCCAGCACATCGGCGTCGGTCAGCTGACCGAAGTCCTCGTACCACTCGCCGACCGCGCTGAACAGCCTCGGCTCGTGCAGGCAGACGAACTCGTCGACCTCCCGGCGCAGTTCCTCGGCCGCCTCCGGTGCACAGACCGGCACGGCCAGCACCAGGCGCTCGGGGTTCCGGCTGCGTACGGCGCGCAGTGCGACGCGGGCGGTCGAACCGGTCGCGACGCCGTCGTCGACCACGATGGCGGTACGGCCGCCCAGGTCCGGCGCAGGCCTGCCCTGCCGATAGCGCTCTTCGCGCCGCCGCAGTTCCTTCCGCTCCCGCTCGACCACCGGCGCCAGATCGGCCTCGCTCAGCCCCAGCCGGTACAGCGACGCCTCGTCGAGCAGCGGCGGATCGTCGCCCGCCAGCGCGCCGACCCCGAACTCCTCGTGGAACGGTGCGCCGATCTTGCGTACGACGAGCACGTCCAGCGGGGCCTCGAGCACCTGGGCGATCTCCCGGGCGACCGCGACGCCGCCCCGGGGCAGCGCGAGGACGACGGGGTGCGGAAGGATGCCCTTGTCCTGCCGGATACGCAGCTGCTCGGCCAGCTCCCGCCCGGCCTCCTCGCGGTCTCGGAACTGCATGGGCTTCCCCTTCCGTCCGTCGCCGCGTACCCCACCCACCGGAATCGGACACACCAGGGGGCTCGGGCCCGTGGGTTCGTGCCGGCCCACGGACCCGTCTCCATCGACGCCCCGGAACCAGCGAACGGCCTTACTGAATGGTCCAGCCGACGCTGCCGACGCCCGAGCTGTAGAAGGCGCAGACGCCGGACGACTCGCCGTACTGGCCGGGGGCGAGCGTCACCCACTGGCCGGAGACGTCCGGGGCCCGGCCGCAGACGATCTCGGCTCGGAAGGTGACGGTGCGGTCGCTGTTGTTCTGGCAGCCGACGATGCCGTGGTCCGGGTTGTTGTGGTGCACCCGGCCGTCGCAGTCGACGGTGCCCGCGGCCTGCGCCGGGGCGGCCATGCCGCCGAGGGTGAGGGCCAGGGCCGAGACGGTGGTGGCCAGGCCGGCTGCGAAGACGCTCTTCCTGCGGTTCATACGTGTCCCCGTGAGGTAGTGGTTCCGTTCGGAGTTGCCGCTCCAAGTCAAGGTCAGCGGCGCTCCGACGGGAACCTCGGACATACGAGGGTGGCGCCCGGGACACGTTGCGGGCGCCTGCCTTCACCCGCCCGCCGTATCGGACGTACCGGCCTCGTTCCAGTCGTACGGCCCGCCGCCGCGCCACTCGATCAGCTCGGGGTCGTCGATGGCCCGGTCCTCGGTGGGCAGCTCGGCGCGGTGCACCAGATCCAGCACGTCGAACAGGCTGTACGCGGTGCCCGCGGGCTTGCCGTGGATCGTCACCTCACGCCCGCCGTCCGACGCGGGCGGCAGCACCACCACGGGGGGACGCGTGCTCATGTCACCACCATGCGCTCTACCCGGCCCGTACGCAGCCCGGCGTACGGGCCACTCCGACTCGTCCGTGGCATGACCCGCGACGGGTCAGGGTACTCGCGGCGTCGATGACAGCACGGGTACCGAGGCGTGACCGAATGCGAAGGATCCTGCTCACGGGGTGGTTCAGCTTCCGGGACGGGGAGGTCACGGCCGGTGATGTGCTCGCCCTGAGGCGGGTCCAGGATCTGCTGGCCGAGGCGGGCCTCGCGTACGACACCGTGTGGAGTCCGGGGTACTTCCCTGAAGCGCCCCACCTGGAGGACGTCCGGCCGGAGGCGTACTCGCATGTGCTGTTCGTGTGCGGTCCCCTGCACGGCTCCCAGGTGGCGCAGCTGCACCGGCGATTCGCCCGGTGCCGGCGCATCGCGGTCGGGACGTCCGTGCTGGACCCGGACGATCCGGCCGTCACCGGATTCCACCGCGTCCTGGCCCGGGACACACCCGACGGGGCCCCGGTGCGGGACCTCTCCGCGTGCGCCTCTTCGCACGCCCCCTCCCCCGTCGTCGGGGTGATCCTCACGCACGGCCAGCGGGAGTACGGCGGGCGTCGCCGGCACGAGGAGGTCGCCGACACGGTGACCCGCTGGCTCGGCCGCCTGGACTGCGCGCCGGTCGAGCTGGAGACGCGGCTCGACTCCCGTGACTGGCGTCTGTGCACGACGGCCGACCAGCTCCAGTCCGTCCTGTCCCGGATGGACTGTGTCGTCACCGACCGCCTGCACGGGCTCGTGCTCGCGCTGCGCGCCGGGACGCCGGCACTCGCCGTCGATCCGGTCGCCGGCGGCGCCAAGGTCACCGCGCAGGCGCAAGCGTGCCACTGGCCGGCCCTCGTCCCCGCGGAGCGGCTGGACAGCGGTGAGCTGGACCGCTGGTGGAACTGGTGCCTCACCTACGGTCGTGACGCGGCCCGGAGCCGTCAGCGGGAGTTCCTCGAAGGGACGCCCGTGGACGGCACGGAGCGGCTGCTCGACGCGCTCTTCGCACCTTCCGGTGATCAGGTTCACCGTCAGCGTTGGTAGAGCCCGACGAGGGTCCCGCTCGCCAACTGCTGCTGGTCCAGTACCCGGTGTGCTTCGTCGGCCGTGGCCGCCTCCGGGATGGAGACGGGGCCGGGGAGGGCGTAGAGGCGGAAGAAGTACCGGTGCGCGTCGTCGCCGCGTGGGGGCTGGGGGCCGCCCCACCCGGATTCCCCGTAGCCGTTGCGGTGCGGGTGACTGCCCGGGGTCGCCCTGCCCGCCGGCAGCCCGTCCGTGTGCGGATCGATTCCGGTCACCAGCCAGTGGACGAAGGTTCCCGACGGGGCGTCCGGGTCCTCGCAGAGCAGGACCAGTTCCGAGGCCTCGTCGGGGACTCCGGACCAGGTCAGGGGTGGGGAGACGTTGTCCCCCTCCATGGCATGGCGGCGCGGGATCATCGCGTGGTCGTTGAACGCGGAGCTCTTGAGTTCGATACCGGTCATGCGCGCCGCAGTACCCACACGAGCACAAGCCACACACGACGCCGGGCAGGCGTTCCGGCAGCGAGCGCCCCGCGGTGTCGGGCACTCGTGCCCCGCCGCGGTGCCTCCTATGGAAGGGGCGTTCCGCCCGTCGCGTTCAGGATCTCCGCGGTGACGAAGCTTGCCTCCTGGGAGGCGAGGTAGACGTACGCGGGTGCCATCTCGGCGGGCTGGGCCGGCCGTCCCAGTGGGCTCTGCTTGCCGAACTCGACGGTGTCGGGCATCGTCGCGGGGATCAGCGGCGTCCACACCGGGCCCGGCGCGACCGCGTTGACGCGGATGCCGCGGTCGATGACCATCTGGGCCAGCCCCTGCGTGAAGGTCACGATCGCGCCCTTCGTCATCGCGTAGTCCAGCAGATGCGGACTGGGCTTGTAGGCCTGCACCGACGTGGAGTTGATGACGCTGCCGCCCTTGGGCATGTGCGGCAGGGCGAACTTCGTCAGCCAGAACATGCCGTAGAGGTTGGTGCGCATGACCCGGTCGAACTGCTCGGTCGTGATCGCCTCGATGCCGTCCGGCTGGGACATCTGGTAGGCGGCGTTGTTCACCAGGACGTCGATGCCTCCGAACTCCGCGACCGCGCGCTCGATCAGGGCCCGGCAGTTGTCCTCCTCGCGGATGTCGCAGGCGACGGCGACCGCCTTGCGCCCGGCGTCCTCGACGAGCCGAGCCGTCTCACGTGCCTCGTCCGCCTCTTCCCGCAGGTGGGTGAACAGCACGTCGGCGCCTTCCCGGGCGAAGGCCAGGGCCACCGCCCGCCCGATGCCGGAGTCGCCGCCGGTGATGACGGTCTTACGGCCCTCCAGCCGGCCGGTGCCCCGGTAGCTCTCCTCGCCGTGGTCGGGCGGCGGGTCCATCGGGCCCGTCCAGCCGGGGTGGGGCTGGTCCTGTGCGGGGAAATCGGGCTGCGGATGCTGGGTGGCCGGGTTCTGCCGGGTGTGCTGCGGATCGGTCACGACGGCCTCCTGAACGCTGGGCGGGCACGTGCCCGGACCGGGTTCCCGCCGTGCCCCGGACGAAAAGCCACCGCCCGTGCACAGCCGGGATCGCCGCCGCGCCCCGCGCGATCACCGGGTGTCAGATGTCGCCCCGGTCCAGCAGTGCCTTGACGCCGTGGGCCGTCAGCGCGAGCTGCTCGGGGGTGCCGGCGTCGATGATCAGGGACAGGTTCTCGGAGGGCCAGTCATGGGCGAGGGCGCCGAGCAGCACACTGCGGTGGCGCCGCATCCGCGGCATGGCCTGTTCCATGCGTTCCTGCGTGGTGAAGACCGGGACCAGTTCGGTCCCGTCCTCCTGTTCGAACACGGGGAGCGTCAGCGCCGTGGGAGCCGGCCCCATCGCGTTCGTCGCGGTCGGCACCAGCACCTCGCTGTGCGCCAGCGTGCTGAGTGCCCTCTCGTCCGCGCCCTTCTCGACGACCGTGCGCAGGGCCTGCTGGGTCACGGAGGCATCGCTCTCGAAGTGGGGGTTGGTCATGGTTCGTCCCGTCACCGTTTTTCGTGCCTGATCTTCCGGTCCGCACCGGCTTCTCGCGAAATACGCCGGTCGATTCGGGTACCCGATCCCGCGTTTCTCATGTGCGCGCCCGACAGCACGCCAGAAACCACGGATCGCGCGCACCGCCGGGGCGTGGGGGCCGTCGTATGGCAGGACGCGGTGGCCCACGCCTCATGGGGCCCGGGTAGCGGCTGCCGTGCCGCGTTTCGCCGTACGGGCGGCCGGGAACCCGGCGGCTGCGCCGATGTCGAGGGAGGAGAGCCGTGCCGTTCCGTGACCGTACCCACGCCGGACAGGAACTCGCCCTGCGGCTGGTCGAATGGGCCGACTCGGGCGACCTGCTCAATCTGCTCGTGCTGGCCATGCCCCCCGGCGGTGTGCCCGTCGCCGCGGAGGTGGCCCGCGCTCTGCACGCCCCGCTGGACGTGCTGGTAGCCCTCGAGATCAGCACCCCGATCCGGCCGCGGACGGCGATCGGCGCCGTCGTCGCCGACGATCCGCCGCTGTACGACCGGCAGAGCCTGGCCATGATGCATCTGTCCGAGGACCGGCTCGGTGATGTCGTGGCGCGCGAACGCAACGAGCTGCACCGCCGCGAGTACGTCTACCGTGGCCGCCGCCCGTTGCCCTCCGTCAACGGCCGTACCGTCGTCCTCGTCGACGACGGCCTGGCGACCGGCCTGACCGCGACGGCGGCGCTGCGGTACCTGCGCCGCCATGGCCCGGCCCGGCTGATCATGGCGGTCCCCGTCGGCAGCCCGCGGACCACGGCCGCCATCGGCCGCGAGTGCGACGACGTGGTGTGCCTCGAGCAGCCGCCGTCACTGCACACGGTCGGTGAGTGGTACGAGGACTTCGGCCAGGTCTCCGACACGCGGATCACGAACACGCTGCAGAGGTTCCACGCCACGGCGTGACACGGGCCGGCCATGTCGCGGGTTCGGCGCCGCGACTTCGGCTCGTCAACTCGTCCCGCAGGCCAACACCCGTCAATCGCGGCTGCGCCTCCTCAGCTCGCCCACGCCAACAGCCGCTGCCCCGTCTCGGGCTTCCGCAGCCGCGCCAGCGACTGCTTCTCCAGCTGCCGTACGCGCTCACGCGTGAGGCCCACATGCCGCGCGACCTGTTCGAGGGTGCGCTGCTCCCCGTCGTGCAGGCCGTACCGGAGGCTGAGGATCATGGCCTCGCGGGGTGCGAGCGTGCCGATGGCCTTCCTGAGGTCCGCCGCGAGCGCCTGGTACTCGGCGACGTCCGCGGCCTGCAGCACCTCGGTGTCGGGGATGAGGCCACCGACCACGGTCTCACCGGTCTCGTCGACCGGCGTGTCCAGGCTGACCTCCTGGCGTCCGACGCGGCGCAGCCATTCGACGCGCTCCTCGGCGAAGCCGCTGTCCCGGGCGACCTCCTCGGCGGTGGGTTCGCGCCCCAGGTCGTGCCGCAGACGCCGCTCGGCCTTGGCGAGCTTGCGCAGTTCCTCCACGACGTGCATCGGCAGCCGCACGGCGCGGGCCTGCTGGGCCAGGCCGCGTTCGATCGACTGGCGGATCCACCAGACCGCGTAGGTGGAGAACTTGAAGCCCTTGGTGTGGTCGAACTTCTCCACGGCCCGGATCAGCCCGAGGTTGCCCTCCTGGATGACGTCGAGCAGGGGCACGCCGCGGTGGGCGTGCCGCTTGGCCATCGCCACCACGAGGCGGAGGTTGGCGCGGATCATGTGGTCCTTGGCCGCCTGGCCGTCCCGCATGGCCGCGTCCAGTTCCCGGCGCCGCTCCGGCGGCAGGTCACGCGCGTCGGCGTCGGCCTGCCGCAGTTCCTCGACCGCCCGTACTCCCGTCTCGATGCGCTGGGCCAACCGCGTCTCGTCCTGCGCGGTGAGCAAGGGGGTCGCCGCGATCCGAGCCAGGTACTGGCCGAGCAGATCCGGTTCCTCGTCGGGCTCGGGGACCCGGCCGCGCGAGCGTGCGATCCGGGTGGAGGCACGGCGGCTCACCCTGGGATCCATCGCCGGTGTCTGTTTCAGGGGAGGCATCCGCACGGCCCTCCGTCCCGGTTGCTTCACACTCTGCAGTGCTCGCCGGGTACCCGAGCTCTCCGCGGCGAACCGCGGGGGCCTCCCGCGTGCCATGGTGGACCCATGCCCATCGAAGTTCGTCCGGCTTCCGTCTTCGAAGACGTCCGTGCGGTGATCGGCCCGAAGTCGCCCACGGCAAACGTCTGTTGGTGCCTGAGCTACCGGATCCCGTCCAAGCTCAACAACGAGCTGCGCGGGCCGGCCCGCGGCGAGTACGTCGCCGAGCTGTGCCGGGCCGATCCCCCTCCGGGCGTGCTCGCCTACGACGGGGACGAGCCGGTCGGCTGGGCCGCCGTGGCGCCGCGCTCGGCCACGTCCTTCGCACGCAACCGCAAGATCCCGCACGTCGACGACCGGCCGGTCTGGTCGCTGTGGTGCATCCGGGTGCGACCCGGCCACCGGAAGCAGGGGATCACCCACGCCCTCATCGCCGGTGCGGTCGAGTTCGCCCGTGCCGAGGGGGCACCGGTGATCGAGGCGTACCCGCTCGACAACGGTGACGCCCGGGTCGACCTGACGATGGCGTACGCCGGGCTCCGGAAGAACTTCGAACGCGCCGGGTTCGTCCACGCCGCCGACACCACCTCGGTGCTCGCCGGTCATCCGCGGATCCTGATGCGGCTCGACCTGCGCTGACGCACCGCCCTCGGCGGGCTCAGTGAACGGAGAACCCGCCGTCGACGAAGATCGCCTGCCCCGTGACGTAGGCGGAGGCACGGCTCGCCAGGAACACGGCCGCACCGGCGAAGTCCTCGGCGAGGCCGTTGCGCCCGACCATCGTCCGTGCCGCCAGCGCGGCCACCTTCTCGGGGTCGGACGACAGGCGCGCGTTGAGCGGCGTCATGACGAAGCCCGGCACGAGCGTGTTGCAGGTGACACCGTACGGCGACCATGCCTCGGCCTGGGACCGGGCCAGCGACTCCAGCGCGCCCTTGGAGACGCCGTAGGCGCCACTCTGGACGAACGCCCGGTGCGCCTGCTGGGAGGTGATGTGGATGATCCGGCCGAAGCCCCGTTCGGCCATGCCGGGCCCGAACCGCTGCCCCAGCAGGTAGGGCGCCTCCAGGTTCACGGCCATCGTCGTGTCCCACACGTTCTCGCCCAGCTCGGCCATCGGGGGACGCAGGTTGATCCCGGCGCTGTTGACGAGGATGTCGGGCTCGCCGAACGCCCCGGCCGCCTCCTCGGCCGCCGCGCGCACGTTGTCGCGTGTGCCCAGGTCGGCGCTCACCCAGGCGGCCCGGCAGCCGTGGGCCTCCAACTCGCCGACCGTCGCGGCCAGCTCGGCCTCCTTGCGTGCCACGACCACAACACTCGCTCCCGCGCGGGCGAGGGCCTCGGCGACGGCCCGGCCGATGCCGGAGCTACCGCCGGTCACCACGGCGACGCGGCCTTCCAGTGAGAACAGGTCCGACAGATACGCCTGCGATGTCATGCCCGCACACTAGGCCGCTCTCGCCCGGCGGCAGCGCCCGGGCCCCGTCCGGCCCGAGCGCCTGCCCGGTGCGCGCATGGTAGAGGAGCGGCCGATGTCCATGCTGTTGACCGTCGACGCCCAGGAGCACGGACTGGTCGGCGACGGCACGACCAACGACCGACCGGCGCTCGCGAAGCTGGTGGACACGCTGGGGGCGGCCTGCGAGGCGGACGGCCAACCGCGCGTCATCCGCGTGCCGCCCGGCCGCTACGTGATCCGCGACCAGGGCGTCGTGTGGCGCAGCGGCGTGTCGCTGATCGGCGCCGACCGGGGCGCCACCTGCTTCGTCCTGTGCAATCCCGATGCCCCGACGACACCGGTCCCGCCGGCTTCGAGATCGACGGCTCGGGCGTGGTGACGCGGCATCGTCACGGGCTGCGTGATCGACGGAAACGTGCGCGACGGCATCGGGGCGGCAACACCCCCGGTCCCTACGCCTTCCGGGGCAACCGCATCAGCGACAACGGCCGCTACGGCTACTGGGAGCACAACCTCGCCGGCGGCGGCCAGGAGCCGGTCGCGAACCTCGTGCTGGAATCCAACGACATCCGGGACAACGCCCTGGACGGCATCCGTGTCGGCAGGCAGAGCGCCGTCGTCACGTTCAACACATCAACCCGGCTGGCCCTGGCCCTCGTGCGCCCGGGCGCGGGCACGGCCTGGACCGACGGCACACCCGGGGCGGGCTCGGCGTACCGGCTGCCGGACTCCTCCGGTCCGGCAGCCGGAGTCACGATCGCCGCAGCGGTCAGCGGAGCGCAGGTGAGTGACAACCGGGCCTGGGACGACCAGCGGCCCGGGACGCAGACGCACGGCTTCTCGTGCGTCTGCGGCGCCGTCGTGGCTGGGTACCCGTTCCTCCACCCGTCAGCGGCGCTGCGGTAGGGGCTCCCGGGGTTCGAGGCGCAGGTGGGCGCCCTGGCGTCGTAGCGCCCGTTGGACGAGGTGATACGGCACCTCGCGGGGACTGCGGTCGAGGCGGACGGCCAGTGCGGCGCAGACCCCGGCCGCCTGGCCGGTCGCCATCGAGATGGGCATGACGCGGTAGGACGAGTGCGCCACGTGCGAGCCGGAGATGCAGCGCCCGGCGACGAGCAGGCGGTCGGTGTCCCGGGGCAGCAGGCAGCGCAGGGGGATGTCGTAGAAGTGCCCGCGCGGGACGCGTTTGAGGACGGTGCCGCTGCCCCTCGGGTTGTGGATGTCGACGGGGTAGGCGCCGTGGGCGACGGCGTCCGGGAAGGCGCGCGCCGCGAGGATGTCGTGGCCGGTGAGGTGGTAATCGCCGAGGATGCGGCGGGTCTCCCGTACGCCGATCTGGACGCCGCTCTGTGCCACGTACGACTTCGTGAATCCGGGCACCTTCCGCTGCAGGAAGCGGCCGATCTGCTCCATCTGGCGGCGTGCGACGTACTCGGCGCGGCTGAGGTCCCACACGTCGGTGCCGAGGGCGCGGGTGACCCGGGTGCTGTTGACGCTGACCTCGCCGGGGTGCGGGGTGCCGAAGAACAGGATGTCCTCGCGGGGCAGGCGCAGTCCGCCCGCCTCGGTGGCCTCCTGGACGAGGTCCCACAGGCCGTGCACGCCCCGCCACTGGTCGGGATGCTCGCTGACGTACTCGGAGAACTGCGGTTGCAGGAAGTCGACGACACGGAACATCAGCGTCATCGGCTGCACGAGCCCGTCCTCGGGCCTGCCGATCTCGTACGGCGCCCCGCAGGCGGCGGCGATGTCGCCGTCCCCGGTGCCGTCGACGACAACACCGGCGTCTATCACCACAGGGCCCGACTTGGTCTCGAAGACGACCCGCCAGCCGTCGTCGAGGGGCAGCGCGGTGGAGGCGAAGGAATGGAACAGCATGCGCACGCCCGCCTGGTCCATCAGGTCGAGGAGCACGAGCTTGTAGATCTCCGGGTCGAAGGGCACCGTGTAGCCGGTGTCGGGGGACGGCGGGATGCAGCCGCCGCGTGCGGTGAGCCGGTCCAGCAGGAGCCAGAGGAATCCGGCCACCACCGGTTCGCCCTCGCCGTGGTCCGTCGGCAGCAGCCGGGCGTCGTGTCCGGCCTCGTCGAACACCGCCTGTTTCTGCTCGTTGTGGAACGACATCAGCGGCATCACCAGCGCCACCGTGGCGTTGCCGCCGAGGAAGCCGTAGCGCTCCACGAGGACGACATCGGCACCGGCGTCGGCCGCCGCGTAGGCGGCCGCGGTGCCGGCCGGGCCGCCGCCGACGACCAGGACGTCCGTACGGCCGCCGTGGCGGGCCGCCCGTGGAGGCAGGGTGACGGTGCGCGCGGGGCGCGGAGGTTCCAGGATCGGCATCGCTTCTCCCGTCGACGGGTGTCGTCCCTCAGGTCGGCTGTCCGGGAGCCCGGGTCAGGATCAGGTTCGCGTCCTGCGCCGGCCGTTCGTCGCGCGCGCCGCCGTCGATGGAGTCCAGCAGGTCTCCGCAACGGGCGCACGTGTCCCGGGCCAGGGACCGCAGTTCCTGTACCCGGGCGTTGAGGTTCTTCTGCCGCTGCGGGAACTCGTCCCAGAGCCGGTCCACCTCGGCGAGCAGGAGCCCAGCCTGTTCCCGTGCCACACCGACCAGCGCCGGTGCCCCCGTACGGCGGGCGAAGTCGAAGACCTTGCCGGAGTACGGCAGTGGCAGGACGGGCAGGCCGGCGAGCGCGGCGAAGATCACCACGTGCAGGCGCATGCCGACGACCATGTCCAGGTGGTTCATGAAGCCGAGGACCTCGCCGGGACTGTAGGAGTTGTTCAGGATGCGGCCCCGGTCGGGGGCGCTCATCCGGGACAGCACGCCGTGGGCGTGCCGGACGTCCTGGCGCTCCATGGGCACGAAGACCACCTGTGCGTCCAGGCGCCGGGCGAGGAAGTCGGCGACGTCGGCGAGCAGCGCGTGGTATCCGTCCTCGTCGAGTTTCTCCGCGGCCCGGCCGGGTTCGCGCACGGACATCCCGACCAGCCGGCCATCGGTCGGGAGGCTCTCCCGGCGCATCATCTCCTCGGTGAAGGGTTCCTGGGTGAGCATGAGCGCCGGGTCGGCGGTGACGGTGAGCTCGCACTCGACGCCGACCTCCTCCAGGACGAGCCGTGACTCCTCGTCGCGTACCACGACATCGGTCATCTGCGGCAGCACGGTGCGCACCGCCTCCCGGTCGTCCGCTTCGCGCAGCGGACCCGCGCCGACCGCGTAGGCGAAGGTGGGCACGCCGCGCTCGTGGGCCGCCTTCACCAGCCGCAGATAGCGCCGCGCCTCCCCGTCGTACAGGATCCCGCCGCCGCCCAGCACGAGCAGGTCCAGTCCGGCCAGGGCGTCGAGGACGGGCCTTTGCGGGACGCCCTCCCAGTCGACCACCTCGTCGGCCTGGGGCTGGTGGCTTCGGGTGTGGTCGGCGTTGCGGCTGAAGACCACGAGCCGGGCCTGCGGCCGGTGGGCGCGCAGGCAGCTCAGCACACACATCAAAATCGCTTCGTCACCGATGTTGCACCCGCCGTACGAGCCGAGCAGGCCGATCCGCAGATCCGGCGTGACGGGCGACGGCTGCTGGTTGATCGTCATCCGGAACTCCCGTTCGAAGGAGGCGGGCGGTGCCCACGAGGCTTTTCCGGTGGCCGCCGGTCCGGCACGGCGGCGGGATACGGGCCGAGGGCTGTGCCCGTAGGGACAGTATGGGTGCTCGCGCACCGCCCGTCCTTTCCGCCGCCGAGCCGTGCCAGGGCCTGACGGGTACCCGCCGTGCGGCGGCAACGCATGCAGGCGGCACCGTGTCACCGGTGGGCGAGGGGGTACCCGTTCCTGCGCTCGACATGCCGGGTCCCTCCCCCGCCCCCGGGGAGGGCAGGCCGACCGTCCCGTGCGCAGGAGGGACCACGATGAGCGTGAGCCACCACACCCCGTCGCAGGCCGAGGGCGAGCGCGAGGACGCCGAGACCCCTTGGGCGCATCACCCTGCTCCGGAGTACACGACGCCCTCCCAGGCGGAGGGCGAGCGCGACGACGCCGCCGAAACCGACCAGGGCGTCGACGGGCCCGACAGGAAGGCCTGACGGCGTCGGCACCGCTGTCATCCGACGTACCTGCGGGCCGGCGACGAACGCCGTGCGCGCTGCAGTGCCGTAAGCCTGCCCTCGATCTCCGGCGGCACCGGGTCGCGCTGCCGCAGCACCCACGGCAGGCCGGCCGCCGCGCGGGCGAAGGCCCGGGCGGAGGCCATGTCGTGCGGGACCGTGGCCATCAGGTGGGCCGTCTGCCGCAGGGCCGGCAGCAGCGGGCGGCGCAGCCAGGTGAACCAGAGCGTGTTGCGCAGCCCCACGACCCTGCGTGCCGTGCTGTCCCTCAGCACGGACGCCCGGTGATGGACGGTCAGTTCCTCGGCATAGCTCAGCCACCAGCCCTGCCGCTGCAGATCGGTGGCCAGGAGTTCCTCCTCGCCGCCGAGCCACAGGCCCGGATGGAAGCCGCCCCCGGCCCGGAAGGCGTCAGTGCGCATCACGGTGGCCGCCGCGAGGAAGGAGCCCAGGGCCGGGCCCGGCAACCAGTCGGGCCCCGTCAGCGGGGACTCCCGGAGTTCCGGCACGACGGGATCCTCCGTGCCGTCCGGCTCCACGAGGATGCGGGCGGTGACCGAGGCGAGTCCCGGCCGCTCGTCGAGTAGGTCCGCCGCCCGGCGCAGGCTGCCCGGTTCCCACCAGGTGTCGTCGTCGCAGAAGGCCACGTAGCGGGTACGGATCCGGCGCACGGCCAGGTTGCGTCCGATCGCGCCCAGGTTGCGGCCGGGCCGCAGCAGCACGACGTCGGGGAAGTCGCTCCGGACCGCTTCGGCGGTTCCGTCGGTCGAGGCGTTGTCGGTGACGATGACCTGTGGCCGCTCGGGCAGCTCCCGCAGGAGCCGGAGCGTGTGCAGGAGTTCCGCGCACCGGTTGTGGGTGATCACCACCACCGTCGTACGGCCGTCCGGGACGGCGGGCGCCGGGTCGCCTGTGCTCATGCGGGCCTGCCTCCCTGCTCCGGTGTGTCCGTGTCCAGCAACCGGGCCGCCTGCTCGACGTGGGCCGGCAGGCACCTGCGCCGGGCGACGGCGGCGGGCCACCGTTCGAGCACCTCGCGCAGCGCCCGGCGGGCGCCGGGCTCACCGGCGACGGCCGAGGTCACGAGGCGCGCGCTGGCCCGCAGGGCCACCGGGAGCGGGCGGCGCAGCCACAGGGTCAGCACTTCGTTGCGCCGCACCAGATGGTTGCGGCCGTCGCGGCCTCCGGGCTCGGGAAGGTGACGGGCCGTCAGTGAGGGTTCGTAGGTCACGCCCCAGCCGGCGGCCGTGATGTCGTAGGCGAGCAGGGTCTCCTCCCCGCCGAAGAAGAGCAGCGGGTGGTAGCCGCCCGCCCTGAGGAAGGCGTCCCGGCGCACCACGCAGGCGCAGCCCAGGAAACCGAGCACCGGACGGCCGGGCAGGTCGGGCTCGTGCGGCAGGGGCGAGGCCGCGAGCACCGCGTTGAGCGGGTCCTCGGCCCGGTCGGGGCCGACGAGTGTGCGGGCGGCGAGCAGGCCGAGCCGAGGATGCGCGTCGAGCAGGTCGGCCGCCTGCCGCAGCGCACCGGGGGTCCACCAGGAGTCGTCGTCGCTGAACGCGACGTAAGGCGTGTCCGCGTGCCGCACGGCGAGATTGCGGCCGAGCGCACCGGTGTTCTCGTCGGGCCTGAGGAGCCGGACTGCCGCCGCATGCCGGCGCATGGCGGCGCAGGTCGCGTCGTCCGACCCGTTGTCCACGACGATCACGCGCGGCCGCTCGGGCAGGGCGGCCAGGGCGTCCAGGGTGCGCAGCACACTCGCGGGGCGGTCGCGGGTGATCACCGCGACCGTGACGCGCCCGTCGGGGCCGTCCGCACGAACCGGCGGCGCGTCAAGAGCGGACTGATGTGCCACGAACGTCATCTCCTCTCCTTGGCTGCGTGGTCGGCTGCTCGGCCCGCAGCAGTCTTTGTGCGGCGGCGACGACCTCTTCGTCGCCGATCCGCAGCAACTGCGGGTCGGGGACCGCCCCGTGCGGATCGCCCGGTGGGCCGGGCTTCCACAGGGCGATATGGCGCTCGGCGCGCGGTGGTCCCCACTGGCTGGGAGAGACCGGGCCGAAGAGGGTCAGGGACGGCGTGCCGTGGGCCACCGCGAGATGCGCCAGGCCGGTGTCGCCGCTGATCAGGAGCGCCGCATGAGCGACGAGCGCCGACAGCTCCCCGAACGGCAGCCCGCCGCGCAGCAGGTCGCCCGGGGGCAGACCGGCGCGTTCGGCGACGTCCAGGACCAGCGCGTCCTCCGCGGGTCCGCCGCTGACGACGACGCGACGGCCGAATGCTCGAAGCCGCCGTACGACGACGGCGTACCGCTCGGCCGGCCAGCGGCGGGAGGCGGACTCGGCGCCCGGATGGACGACGACGGCGCGCGGCGCCGGGGAGGGCGCGGCGGGCGGGGGCAGCCGTACGTCGTCGGGATCCGCGGGGATGCCGTAGGCCCCGAGGAAGCGGCACCATCGCACGCGCTCGTGCTCCTCGGGCCGCCACACCAGGGGCCGGACGCGGCCGTCATCCGGCTCGGCGTATGCCAGCAGCCGACGGGGTTCGAGGGCGGCCAGCGCGTCGCGGCTCTCGGGTCCGTTGCCGTGCAGGTCGACGGCGACGTCCGGCGGCGGCCCGGCCCAGTGGTCCAGGGACGGCACGGCACGGCCCGGTGCCTCGGCCGCCAGGACGCTGTCGACGGCTCCGGTGGCCAGGGCCGCCTCGCGGAGTGCGGGCGGAAGCGCCAGTACGACGTGATCCCGGGCGAAGGCCCGCCGCACGCCCCGTAGCGCGGGCACACCGGCCAGCAGATCGCCCAGGCCCAGCGCCCGCAGCACCAGTACGCGGCGCCGCCCGGGCGGATCGCTCACCGTCGCCTCCTTCGGCTCGGCACGGGTCGGCCACCGGGGCCTCCGTCCGCTCGACGGGGGTCGTTCACCGTGGCCTCCGTCCGCCTCCGGCGACCTTCGGCCGTGTGCCCGTCGTCCGGGGGGCCAGGGCCGCTCGCTCGGCGATGCCCGTGGTGGAGCGGCCGTCGAGGTAGGGGAAGAGGACGACCTGGCCGCCCCAGCTCTCCACGAGCGGTGCCTCCGGCAGGCCGGCCAGGGCGTAGTCGCCTCCCTTGGCCCAGATGTGCGGGCGCAGCTCGCCGAGGAGCCGTTCCGGTGTGTCCTCGTCGAACACGGCGACCGCGTCGACGCACTCCAGTGCGCGCAGCACCCGGATCCGGTCCGCCTCCGGCACCAGTGGTCGGCCGTCGCCCTTGCGTCGGCGTACGGACGCGTCGGAGTTGACGCACACCACCAGGCAGTCGCCGGTGCGCCGGGCCGCCTGCAGCAGCGAGACATGGCCGGCGTGCAGCAGGTCGAAGCAGCCGCCGGCGGCCACGACGGTCCCGCCCGCGGCCCGCACCCGGGCGGCCGTGCGCAGGGCGTCGTTTGTGGGTTCGGCGTCGGAGGGCGGCCGGGCCGGTTCGGTCGGCGCGGTGTCCATGGCCAGGGACCGGACGCCCCCTTCGGCGACATAGCGGGTGGCGGCGTGGACGGCTTCCCGCACGGCCGTCTCGACGAGTTCGCCGTCGGCCAGGAGCCCGGCGGCGGTCGCCGCGAACCGGTCCCCGGCCCCGCATGCGTCGCCCTCGGCCGTGACCGGCGACGGCACCAGCAGCGGTGTCGCGCCGTGCGACAGCAGCGCGCCGCGCCCGCCGAGCGTCACCGCCACCGAGGCCACCCGCCACGCTTGGACGAGCCGTCCGGCGTCCTGCGCCGCGGTGTGCAGCTCGCTGCTGTGCTCGGCCTCCTCGGCATCGGCGGCGGCGCCCGCGAAGGCGTGTGCCTCGGCGGCGGAGGGCGTCGCCAGCCGGACCCCGGGTACCGGTGGCCGGCCACGGGGATGCGGATCCCAGGCGACGGGCACCCGCGTCGCGGCACCGGCCAGCGCCTCACGCAGCACCTCGGCGGTGCCCCGGCCGTAGTCGGCGACGAGCACGGCGCCGGCCTCGGCGACCGCCCGGACCGCCTCCCGCGTTGCCTCCCGGGCTCTTCCCTCGCCGTCGTCCAGGCGCAGCAGCGGGCGGCCGTCCGCGAGGACCCGGGTCTTGCTGGACAGGGCCCCGGTGAGCGGGAGTTCCACCAGCTCGACCCGGCCGGACAGGAGCCTGCGCAGGGTCGCGCTGTCCGGGTCGTCGCCCAGCGCGGTGACCAGGGTGACCGGGCGGCCGTCGGCCGCGGCGAGGCAGGCGGCCAGCGCCGCGCCACCGGCGCGGGTACTGTGCCGGGATCCGCTGACCACGGGTACGGGCGCGTCGGGGGCCAGCCGTTCGACCCGGCCGCAGACGTCGCGATCGAGCAGGGCGTCGCCGACGACCAGCAGCGGGGCCGGGGCGGTCATACGCCCTCCTCCTCCGTGAGGAACGCCCAGCGTTCCCGGGGCCGGTGCCGTCGCTCCACCGTGTCGGCCCGTTCGACGGCCGGGTGCCGCCGCTCCCATGCCGCCCGGCGTTCGACCGCCTGGTCGAAGGCCTCGCAGAGCATGTGGACGGCCACGAGGTGCAGCTCCTGCACCGTCGCGGAGGTCGCGGCCTCGACGCACAGGGCCTCGTCCGCGGCGCCCGCCAGCGGGTTGGGCGCGGGGCCGGTGAGCGCCAGCACGGTCATGCCGAGGCGGTGGGCCTCGCTCGCCGCGACGAGCAGGTTGGCGCTGGCGCCGCTGGTGGACAGCAGCGCCAGGACGTCCCCGGCGCGGCCGTGTGCCCCGACCTGCCGGGCGAAGATCTCCTGGACGCCGTAGTCGTTGGCGATGGCGGTGGTGGCGGACGTGTCGGCGTGCAGCGCGAGCGCGGAGAACGGCGGGCGGTCGTCCCGGTAGCGGCCGACCAGTTCGGCGGTGAGGTGCTGGGCCTGTGCCGCGCTGCCGCCGTTGCCCGCGACGAGAAGCCGGGCCCCCGTCCCGAGGCGGGCGGCGAGGGAGCTGCCCCAGCGCTGGACCACGGGCCCGGCGTAACCGCGGAATCCTTCGAGTGCCTTCATCAGGTCGTCGCAGTGCGTGACGTCGGTGGCGAGGTTCATCGGAGGGCTCCCGAGAGCGAGGGGACGGTGGAGACGGCGCTGTAGGCACCGGTGACGCCTTCGGCCACGCGGTCCCAGGTGTAGCGGGCGAGGACACGGCGACGCCCCTGGGCGCCGTAGCGGGCGAGCCGCTCCGGGTCGGCCAGCAGACGGCGGATGGTGCCGCTGATGTCGTGGTCGTCTTCGGCCGGGACCAGGACGCCCGTGACGCCGTCCACGACGGTGTCGAGCTGCCCGCCGACGGCGGTGGCGAGAACGGGCGCGCAGCAGGCCATGGCCTCGACCGGAACGATGCCGAACGGCTCGTAGCGGGGCAGGGACAGCACCAGGTCGGCGCTGGACATCAGCCCCGGCATCCGCTCGCGGCCCACCCCGCCCAGCAGTGTCACCCGGTCGGCGACGCCGCACTCGTCGGCGATGGCGCGCAGCCGCTCGGCCTCGGGCTCGGCGAGGAGCAGGGCGGGTTCGGGTCCGCCGGCGATGAGGAGTTCGGCGTCGGGGACGTCGGCCAGGGCGCGGATGGCGCGGTCGAAGCCCTTGCGGGGGACGAGCCGGCCGACGGCGAGCAGCCGCCGGGGCGCGGACCGTGGCCTGCGGATCCCCGCGACCGGCGCGAACCGGTCGGGATCCACACCGCAGGGGACGACGGAGATGTGCTGCCGTGACAGGCCCATGGCCTCGAGTTCGGCGACCTCGTCCTTGCAGGTGGCGATGATGCGGCTGCACTCCCGGCCGACGACGGTCTCGATCGCGATGCGGTCGCGCGGGCTCGTGTCGGCGGCGCCCTGGTAGCGCCTCTTGACGGTGCCGAGCGCGTGGTAGGTCTGCACGACGGGTACGCCGAGGCCGCGCGCCCCGGCCAGCGCCGCCCAGCCGGACATCCAGAAGTGGGCGTGCACCACGTCGGGTGGCTCCGCCGCCCACTCGCGGGCCAGGAAGTCGCCGAACTCCGGTATGTAGGGCGGGAGTTCGTCCTTGGGTATGGGTGCCGCCGGTCCTGCGGGGACATGGACGACCTGGAATCCGTCGGGTGTGGTGACCCGCTCCGGCAGCCGGGGGTCGTCACGCCGCGTGTACACGATGACCTCGTGTCCCCGGCGGACCAGTCGCCCGGCGAGGTGCGCCACGTAGACGTTCTGTCCGCCCGCGTCCGGCCCGCCGAGCGCGGCCAGCGGACTGGCGTGCTCGGAGACCATGGCGACAAGGCCGGCCGAGGGGTGGCTGGTGCTCATCGGGTGACCTCCTTGATCAGGCGCTCCCAGTCGTCCCGGAAGCGCCGCTCTCCGTAGCGGGCCTGTGCCGCGGCCCTGGCGGCCTCCCCTGTCAGCCGGGCGTCCACGGGATCCGCGAGGAATCCGCGCATGGCGTCCTGCAGCACCTCGAGCCGGTTGGACACCACTCCGGCTCCCTCCGGAACGGCCTCGCGCACTTCGGTGGTGTCCAGTGCCACGACGGGCATCCCCAGGAACATCGCCTCCAGCAGGGACAGCCCGAGCGACGTCCACCGGATGGGGTGGAGGTACATACGGCAGCGCGCCATCGCCGGGTGCAGCCTGCTCTGCGGCAGGTCCCGGCTGCGCAGGCGGTCCGGCGGAAGTCCGACATGGTCCGCGAGGCCTTCGGTGCGCATGCCGAAGACGTCCAGCGGCACCGCGCGGGCGAACGCGGGCAACAGGTCGGTTCCTGTCGTACGTCCGCGCCGTACCGGCTCGTTGACGACGACCGCGGCGCGCGGCTCCTCGCCGGTCCACAGGTGTCCGGGGTCGATGATCCCGTGCTCGATCACGGTGGTCGGCGCACGGCCGTTGTCCCACATCAGCCGGTTGAAGTGGGTGACGTGCACGAGGGGGACGTCGGACCGGTCGGCCAGCGGGTGCCGGGTGTCGACGGGCGTCTCGTGCGGGCTGTTGTGCTCGACGTACACGGCCGGTACGTCGATGCCGGGGCGGCGGCCGGTCCACCGCCGGGCCAGGTCGAGTTCGTGCGGCCGTTGCAGCACCATCAGGTCGATGTCGGTTCCGCGCAGCTCGGCGGGGCTCAACTCCCTTACGCTGGGCGGCCACTGCCAGGTCCTGGCCCGCCCCAGGCCGTCCGGGCCGCGGTCGGGCGTCACGGGGACGAGGAAGGTGTACGCGCCCTGGACGAACGACGTCAGCCAGGACCCGTGCACATGCCAGACAAGGATGTTCATGGGGACTCCCCCAGGAGTTTGTGCACCGCGGCCACGACGTCCTGGGCCGTGACCTCGTCGAGGCAGGGATGGCCGGGTACGGGACAGTGCCGGGCCCTGGTGTCCGCGCAGGGTGCGTGCTGGTCGCCGAGGAGCACGCCGGGTACGCCGTACGGTGCCCAGCGCTCCGCCGGGACCACGGGCGCGAACAGGGAGACGACCGGTGTGCCGACGGCGGCGGCGAGATGGGCGGGGCCGGTGTTGCCGCAGACCACGACGTCGGCCGTGCGCAGGATTCCGGCGAGTGTGCGCGGATCGGTCCGGCCGCCGAGGTCGACGGCGGTGTCGCCGCTGACCTTCCGGGTGAGGCCGGTCTCGTCGGGGCCTCCGGTGACGACGACCCGGTGTCCCGCGTCGGCGAGCAACTCGACGGTCTCGGCACAGCGTTCGGGACTCCAGGCCCGGGCGGCGGCACTGGCGCCGGGGTGGAGCACGACGTAGGGGCCGTTGCCGGTGAGCGCGATGGTGTCGGGCGGCGGCAGCACGCGCAGCCGGCCGTCGTCCCCGGGGGACGGCAGGAAGCCCATCGCGGCCGCGGTGTCCAGGGCGGCCTCGACCTCGTGCCGGCCGGGCAGCCGCCGGTGCCGTACGTCGAGGAGACGGCCGGGGTGGTCCACGCTGTCGGCGCCGATGCGCGGGACGCCGGCCAGGCGTAGCAACAGGGCGGTGGGCAGGGGGCTTTGGTGGAAGGAGGTGAGCACGAGCGCGGTGTCGAACGCCTCTTCCTTCAGGCGCCGTACGAGACCGTCGGGGTCTGCCTCCTGGACGGTGGGCGGGTCGAAGCCCTCCCACGGGGCCTCCCACACGATCACGTCGTCGACGCCGGGCAGGAGTCGCGCGGCGGGCTCGCCGCGGGGTCCGCACACCATCGTGACGTGGGAGGAGTGTGCCGCCACGGCCCGGACCGCGGGCCCGGCGAGCAGCACGTCGCCGAAGCTGTCGAGGCGTACGACCAGTGCTTTCACGGGCGATCACCCCGGGTCTCGGCGAGGATCCGCCGCACCGCCGTGAGCAGGTCGGGGGCCGTGCTCGGCGCGGCTTCGACCTCGCCCGGCAGCGTGGCCGCGTTGGGCACGAGCACACCCTGGGCGCCCGCGGCGTGCGCGGCCTGGATGTCGGCCGCGATGTCGCCGATCACCACGCACTGCGAGGGGGCCACACCCAGGCGTCGTGCGGCTTCGATGACGAGGCCCGGCCGAGGTTTGCGGCAGGGGCAGTCCGCCTCGGGGGCGTGCGGGCAGTAGACCCAGGTATTGAGTCCGCCGAGGAGTGTGTTCGCTCGGTCGTTGACGCGGCGTACGTCGGTTTCCGTGAGCAGTCCGCGGCCGATACCGGACTGGTTGCTGACCACGCCGGTCGCGACACCGGCGCCGCGCAGCAGCTCAACTGCCCGCCGGGCGCCGGGCAGTGGGCGGACGCGGGCGGGGTCGCCGTTGTAGGGGACGTCCTCGACGAGGGTGCCGTCGCGGTCGAAGAGGACGGCGGCGACGCGCGTGTGCTGACCGGTCCGCGGGTTCACGGCGTGCTCCTCAGGGCCGTCGCCCGCCGGTGGCGTATCAGGCCGTCGAGCCAGTGGCGTATCGCGAGCGGCGGGATGACCACGCTGGTGGCGACCATGGTGGTGATCTCCCGTGGGGTGCGCGGCCCGGGCCGGATGCGGGCCAGGGCGAACTCCGCCGTGCCCAGCGCCCACAGGGCGCCGGCGACACCGGCCGCGCGGGGCCGGCCGGCCAACGCGAGGGCGGGTGCCGTGAGCGCCATGGACGTCACGACGGCGTGCCGGGGCAGTCGGCCGCGCGGTGCCTGGGCGCGCGCCCACCAGTCGGGGCCGTGCAGCCGGGTCATCAGGGCGTCGTCCGCGTTGCCGCGCTGGGCCCGCACCGACACCCAGCGGTCGGCCTCCCGCACCGGGTGGCGTGTCGTACGCCCGCCCCGGTGCAGCGACCACCCGGCCTCGCGCACGCGCAGCGCCAGGTCGGCGTCCTCCCGGAAGGCCCGGCCGAAGCGCTCGTCGAAGCCCTGGACGTCCACCAGTGCCGCGGTCCGGTAGGCCATGTCGGCCGTGGCCCAGGCGGCGTGTTCCAGCCCGGCCGTGCCGCGTTCCCAATCGGTGGGACGGCGGTCCTCGGGCAGGGGCACGCGCAGGCGTCCCTGGATACCGCCCGTGGAGGCGCCGGCCGCACGGAGGTCGTCGGCCAGGCGGCGGGACCAGTCGGGCAGCACCTGGACGTCGTCGTCGAGGAAGACGGTCCAGGGCGTACGGACCGTGCGCCAGCCGGCGTTGCGGGCAGCCGCCGGACCGCGGCCCCCAGTGCGCAGGCTGCGGAGTCGTCCGCGCAGTTCGCCGGCGGCCTCCAAGGGCAGTTCGCCGCTGGGGTCGGGGCGGTCGTCGACCACGACGACCTCGTCGGGCGGGTGGCCGGTGGCCGCGGCGAGCGCGCGCAGGCAGTCGGCGAGGCAGGGCCGGCCGATCGTCGGGATGACGACGGAGTAGGCGGGCGCGTCGGTCATGCGAACACCTTCTTCCGCCGGATCGCGAACGGTCCGAGGGCGAGCAGGTCCACCGGCGCGGAGCCGAAGCATTCCAGGGCGTCGCGCGGATCGTCGACCATGGGCCGTCCGGCGGTGTTGAGGCTGGTGTTGACCACGACGGGCAGTCCGGTGAGGCGCTCGAATCCGTCGATCACGCGCGCGACCAGGGGTTCGTCCTGCCGGTCCACGGTCTGGATGCGGGCCGTGCCGTCCACGTGGACGACGGCCGGGATGCGGTCGCGCCACTCCTCGGCGACGTCGTGCACGAAGAGCATGTACGGGCTGGGCAGCGGCCCGTCGAAGAGCTCGGCGGCCCGCTCGGCCAGGACCATGGGGGCGACGGGGCGGAACTCCTCCCGGCCCTTGACCGCGTTGAGGCGCTCCAGGTTCGCCGCGCGGCCGGGATGGGCGAGCAGTGAGCGGTGGCCGAGGGCCCGGGGTCCGTATTCGCTGCGGCCCTGGAACCAGGCCACGATGCCGTCCCCGGCGAGTTCGGCGGCGACGGTCTCGGCGATGTCGTCGGGTTCCTCGTAGGGCACGGCCGCGCGTTCCAGCCAGGCGCGCAGCTCGTCGTCGCTCCAGCCGCGGCCGAGGGCGGCGGTCGGCATGGCCTCCACGGCTTCCTTCTGGTTCGCGACATGCAGCGCGGCGCCGAGTGCGGTGCCGGCGTCTCCGGCGGCGGGCTGCACCCAGACACGGCGGAAGGGTGTCTCCCGGTACAGCCGGGTGTTGGCCACGCAGTTGAGCGCCACTCCGCCCGCGAGCGTGAGCACGTCCTCACCGGTACGGTCGTGCAGCCACCGGGCGAGGCCGAGCAGGACCTCCTCCAGGCATGCCTGCGCGCTGGCGGCGATGTCGGCGTGGTCCCGCGTCCAGGCGCCACCCGGCAGGCGCGCCGGGACCAGCGTCCCCCAGGGGACGGGGCGGGCCCGGAATCCGCCGTGGTCGTCCAGGTGGACGTAGTGGCGCAGTTGGTCGAGGAAGCGGGGCTTTCCGTAGGAGGCGAGCGCCATCACCTTGAACTCGTCGCTGCTGCGCAGGAATCCGAGGTGCTGGGTGAGGTCCTCGTAGAACAGACCCATCGAGTCGGGCAGCGACTGCGAGCCCAGCACGGTGAGTTCGCGGTTCGCGTAGCGGCCGGCGAGGTGGGAGCCGCACTCGCCGCGCCCGTCCAGCACCAGCACGGCGCTGTCGGGATACGGGGCGGCCTGCCCGGCGGAGGCGGCGTGCGCCACGTGGTGGGCGACGAAGCGGACCTTGTCCGGGTCCAGTCCCGGCAGGGCCTCGGCGAGGAACTCGGGGGCGCGGCGTGCGTATTCCTGACGCAGATGGTCCCAGGGGTCGTACACGCCCAACTGTTCTGCTGGACGGGCGAGTCGGGGGTCGTACGAGTAGGCGACCGCGTCCAGGTCGGACGGGGTCAGACCGGCCCGCTCCAGGCACCATCGGGCGGACAGTTCGGGCAGTTCCCAGGCGGAGAAGGGGACGGGTCGCTTGCCGTGCTTGCGCCGGCTGAAGCGTTCCTCCTCCGCCGCTGCCACGATCCTGCCGTCCATGACGAGCGCTGCGGCGGGGTCGTGGAAGAGGGCGTTGATTCCCAGGACACGCATGCGTTGCCTCCGTGCGGCGTAGGGGAAGGGTGCTGTCTCGTCTACGGCGCCGGATCGGCCGCGGACTGCGCCGTGGCGAAGTAGGCGATGGTCTGCTTGATGCCTTCCTCCCAGGGCACGCGGGGCGTCCAGCCCAGCAGTTCACGCGCCAGGCCGGTGTCGGGGCGGCGGCGCTGCGGGTCGTCGGTGGGGCGGTCGACGTACACGATGCGGGAGGAGGATCCCGTCAGTTCGACCACGCGCTGGGCGATCTCGCGGACCGTGACCTCGTCGCTGCCGCCGATGTTGACGGGGCGGACCGAGTGGCTCGCCGCGACCAGCAGGACACCGTCGACCGTGTCGTCGACGTAGCACAGGGACCGCGTCTGACGGCCGTCACCCGCCACCGTCAGCGGTTCGCCGGCCAGTGCCTGACTGACGAAGGTGGGCACGGCGCGCCCGTCGTGGGCGCGCATGCGCGGGCCGTAGGTGTTGAACAGGCGGACGATGCCCGCGTTCGCGTCCCGCTCCCGCACATGAGCGGTGACCAGCGCCTCGGCGAACCGCTTGGACTCGTCGTACACACTGCGCGGGCCCACCGGATTGACGTTGCCCCAGTAGTCCTCGCGCTGCGGATGGCACAGGGGGTCGCCGTAGACCTCGGACGTCGAGGCGAGCAGAAAACGGGCTCCGTCACGCTCGGCCACGGCCAGTACGTTGCGGGTGCCCAGGCTGCCCACGTCGAGCGTCTCCAGGGGCAGCCGCAGGTAGTCGGCCGGTGACGCGGGGCACGCGAAGTGCAGGACCAGGTCGTACGGCCCCGGCAGTCGCTGTGGGGCGTCGGGCGCCGCGACGTCGCACTCGACGAACCGGAAGCCGCGCCGCCCTTCGAGCTGCGCGATGTTCTCGCGCGAGCCGGAGGACAGGTTGTCGGCGCAGTCGACTTCGACGTCTGAATTCAGCAGGCGCTCGCACAGATGACTGCCGAGGAAGCCGGCGCCGCCTGTCACCAGAGCGCGCTGCCATGTACATGACGAGAGAGCGTTCATGGGACTTCCTTCGTCCGCGCACGGAGGCGTCAGGCGGTCGGCGCCCGGCACGCGCGTACGGCGCGGCACAAGAGGGTTTTCCGGGAGCTGCGGAAAGCACTTACGGGCTTTCCCGGAGCTATGAGCGAGAGTGAAAGAACATGTCGGTGAGGTGCGCGGAGCGGCAGGACCGCCCTGGCGGGTCGCCAGTCCGGCGACGCTGTGACACGTAGTTCCCGTGCCAGTTGTTTTCACACGTTGATTCCCACTATGCGACGGTTCGCAGACAGTCGCGACTCCCCGTGTGAGCACGCCGACCGAGGGCACTCGGAGCCGCGGCGGATCCGTCCGGACCGCCGTTGACGGTGGAGGTGAAGGACATGGGTCATGGTGGGAACGTCATCGACGAGCTGGTGACCGATCACCGCGAGGTCGAGCAGCTCTTCGGCCGGATCGCGGGGCTCCCGACCGGCGACAAGGACCGCAAGGTGTACGCCGACCAGGCCACGATCGAGCTGGTCCGGCACTCGGTCGCCGAGGAGGCCTATCTGTACCCGGCCGTGCGGGAGCACGTGGCGGGTGGGGACGCCCTGGCCGACAAGGAGATAGACGATCACTCCAAGGCCGAGCAGATCATGAAGGACCTGGAGGGGTGCGACGCCGACGATCCCGAGTTCGACCGGCTCATCGGGACGCTGATGAACGAGATCCGCTCGCACATCGCCGACGAGGAGGAGAACCTCTTCCCCAAGCTGCGGGCGGCATGTTCCGCGAGCACCCTCGACGAGCTGGGCGACAAGGTGCGGCAGGCGAAGAAGATGGCACCGACCCGCCCGCACCCGTCCGCCCCGGACAAGCCGCCGGCCAACAAGCTGCTGGCCCCGGGTGTCGGCATGGTGGACCGCATGCGCGACGCGCTGACGGGACGCGGCAAGAAGGACTGACCCCCACCCGGGTGGACGGCCGTGCGGGCCGGCCGCCCGAGGGCTGTGAGCAACCACACTCGATCAACCAAATACGGGATTTTCCCGGGCAGTTGACCCCCGAACGGCGATGCGGCGCAGGGCAGGCGTCGTCGACTCGGGGGTCTGGTCTGTAACGATGGTCCGCGCCGTGACCGACTCGGTGGAACCCGCCGCGCAACGCAGCCGGTGATCCCGGTTCCCCGGTCCCTCCGCTGACTCCTCCTGGTTGTCGGGTACCCGCACTGTGTCTTCCACCACCCCTGCCCTGCCCCCGCCTGCGCCGAAAACCGCTTCCGTCCCGTCCAAGGGCGCGTCCCGCTCGCCCTGGCGGTCGCTGCGGTACCGCAGCATGCGCTGGTGGTCCGTCGCCAACTTCCTGTCGAACGCCGGCACGTGGATGCAGCTGACGGTGCAGAACCTGCTCGTCCTCGAGATCACCGGCTCCGCCGCGGCGACGGGTCTTTCGATGTCCGTCCAGGCCGCTCCCGCCCTGTTCATGAGCCTGCTGGGCGGCACGGCCGTGGACCGCTGGTCCCTGAAGCTGACGGCCGCCGTCAGTCAGGCACTCCTCGGCGCGGTCGCCTTCACCACGGCTGTACTGGTGGCGCTGGACCAGCTCGACATGACCTCCCTGATGGTGCTGGCCGCCGTGACCGGCATGATCGCCACCGTCGACGGACCGGCGTGCGCCCTGCTGGGCAACGATCTGGTTCCGGTGGAGGACGTCCCCTCCGCCATCGGCGTGGGCGCGCTGGTGCACAACGCGGGCCGGCTCGTGGGCACCGCACTGGCGGGTCTGACGGTCGGCTTCCTCGGCACGGCCGCCGCGTACGCCGCGAACGGTCTGTCGTTCCTCTTCGTGGCCTCGGTCATCCCGTTCCTGCGCCCGGCGCCCGGCGCGGTCCGCCACGCCACGCGGCTGCGCGCGGCTCCCGGACGCGAGCGCGGCAAGACGGATCCGGACATGACCGTGCGCCAGGGCCTGCTCTTCTTCGCGCGTCGGCCCCGCCTGGTCGCACTCGCCGCCGTCACCGGGCTCAGCTCGGTCTTCGGCCGCAACTACGGCCTCACCCTGGCCGTGCTCGTCACCGGGCCGCTCGCGGGCGGCGCGGGCGCCTTCGGCACCGTCTCCACGGTTCTCGCCGTCGGCGGCATCCTGGGCGCGGTCCTCGGCGCCCGGCTGCGGCGGCCCTCCGTCCGGCTCGTGGGCACGCTGGCGGCCGCGGGTGGTCTGCTGCAGGTGGCGGCGGGGCTGTCGCCGTCGCTGGCGGTGCTGCTCGTCATGGTCCTGCCGATGGCCGTCGTGGAGTCCGTGTCCGACACCGCCGGAACCGCCGTACTCCAGACCGACCCGCCCGCCCACCTGCGGGGACGTGTACTCGGCGTGTGGAGCAGCATCGGCACGGCCTGGGGCCTGGGCGGCCCGCCGGCACTCGGACTCCTCATGGAGCTGGCCGGGGCCCGCGGTGCCCTGGTGACGGGTGGGCTGATCATCGCGGTCACCATCGGAGCGGGCCTCGTCCTGCGGACCCGCCGGGTGCCGACGCCGGTGACCCTGCCGACCAAGGACGGGGACGTCACCGAGCGCGAGGCCCTCGGCACGGCCGCCTGACGGGGAGGCGCGACGCGGGCCTACTCTTCACCTGCTGAGTGCCGGCGAGCAGCGTGGCGACGCCCTCGGGCCGCCGCGATCTGCGCCGCGTCGGCGTGCAGGGCGCTGGGGGGTTTCTCCGCCCTGGGCCGTTCGTCGGGAGGTCGCTCGGGGCATGTGGCTGCGAGCGAGGCGGCCAGGGGCCGGCAGGCCGGTCGTGGGCACGAGCCGTACGGTCGCTGCTCGCGGCACGCCGGGCTGCACCGGCCGGGGATCCGTCCGTGGCGCGCCCGGGAGGCTCAGGCGATGAGCGCTTGCCCCGGGCCGAGGCGCTCTTGGAGCGCCACACGGTGCAGGGCCGCCACGGGGGCGAGCAGGTCGGGGTGGCGCAGCAGCGCCGCGGCCTGGCGGTCGCGGGTGTCGGGGGACACCAGGCGCCGGAACTCCACCGGCACGCCGGTCGTGTGGCCGCCGTCGGCGATCGCGGCGACCGCCAGCCGGGCCAGCTCGCCGTCGGTGAGCAGGCACGCCGCCCAGCTGGCCACGACCTCGTCGACCCAGGTGCGCCAGGCGAAGTCGTCCTCCGCGTCATGGACGGCCGCGTCCGCGCCGGTGATCCAGTCCAGACCGGCCGAGCCGCCGGGGCCGGCCATCCCGACGAGCGCGGCGTCCGTCGACGTCGGGTAGCGCAGCCATGCCGCGACGGTGACGGCCTGCCGGGCCTGCACCTCGCCCAGGGCAGCGGCCAGCGCGCCGCCGGACGCGGGGTAGGAACGTGTCAGCCACTGGGTGGTCGCCGCGATGAGCGGGGAGAGATCTGCGAGCACTGCCGAGCCGTCCGAAGTACGGGGATCCATCAGATGAACGGGGTTCATCAAAAGGTAGCCCGCCGCCCCACACCGCGAATACGCCTGCCGGCCGATGAGCGGCGTGGTCTGGCCCACACTGCGAGGCGACGGTTCAGCCCAGGGTCCGGTCCTCGGTGCCGACGGGCGGTACCCGCTCGGGCCGCGCGAGATGGTAGACGTGGAACGCCCGGCCGATGACCGGCTGTGCGACGTTGCGCACCTTCACACCACCGCTGGTCATGCCGTGCTCCGTGCCCAGGTGCGCGTGCCCGTGCACCGCGAGGTCGGCGCCCGCCGTGTCGATCGCCTCGGCCAGCAGGTAACTGCCGAGGAAGGGGTAGATCTCGGGAGGCTCACCGGCCAGCGTGTCCGGCACCGGGGAGAAGTGCGTGAGGGCGATGCGTACGTCACAGTCCTGCCCCTCCAGTTCCCGCAGGGAGGCCAGCAGGGTGTCGGCGCGCCGACGCGAGTACCGGACGAACTCCTTCATGACCGGCTCGCCGAACTCACCGGCACAGCGCCCCACGAATCCGCCGCCGAAACCCTTCGTGCCGGCCACGCCGATGCGCGCGTGGTCGTTGCCCACCACGGTCGCCTGCCCTTCGAGGACCTGCGCGCCCGCGTCCCGGAGCACGGCGCTGACCTCGTCGGGGCAGTCGGCGTGGTGATCGTGGTTGCCCAGGACCGCGACGACGGGGACCGCCAGGCCCTCGATCTCGCGCGCGACCACCCGCGCCTCCTCCGGGGTGCCGTGGCGGGTGAGGTCCCCGGCGAGCAGCAGGACGTCGGCGCAGTCGGGCAGGGTGTCGAACGAGGGACGGAGCAGGCCCTTGCTCTCGGGCCCCATGTGGATGTCCCCGACGGCCGCTATCCGGATCATTCGACCTCCTCGGCATGATCGGGCGCGGCGGTGTCCGCGACCACGATGTCGCAATGGACCGGGGTGCCCGGCAGCTCTTCGCGGGCCATGCGGAGGACGTCGTCACGACACTGCTCGGACGGTACGGTGCCGGTCAGCAGGACCGCCGCGCCGCGGATCTCGATCCGCACACCCAGCTCGCCGAGGTCCCCGGCGGCAAGGTGCTCGGCGAGATGGGCCACGCGGTAGTCCAGGTTCCCCCCTCCACCGGCGCCGGGCGCGGGCCTGGCGGCGTATTCGCTCATCGGGGCTCCTCCCGCGGGGCGATGACGTTCAGGCGTTCGAGAAGGAAGAAGAACGCGGCGGGCATCGGTTCGTCCCCGCAGGAGCCGCGCAGGTCCTCCCAGTCGACCTTCTCGCGCAGGGCGCGGGCGGTGGCGAGCGCCGGTCCGAAGTCGCAGTAGTGCTCGGAGAAGGCCTCGATCAGGCCCCGCATGAGATCCGTCGGCGGCAGGACGGGCATGTGCACGGAGTCGACCGGGACATCCTCGGCTCGGGCCAGCAGGTCCGTGGTAACGGGGCGGTGCGCCAGCTCGAAGAGGAAGTCGACGTCCTGCCCGAGGCACGTGGTCTTCATCAGCCAGTCCTCCGGCGGGGTACGGACCGTCAGGCCGGCCTCGGCCAGGGTGTCCGCCACCGCTTCGGCGTCGGAGCGGCATACGCAGAAGTCGGCGTCGTGCTGCAGATGACCGCTCCCGCCGTGCGCGTACACGGCGACGCTGCCGGCCAGGGCGAAGCGGTGCCCCTTGCGCTTCAACAGGGCGCCCACCTGTTTCGCCGCCTCGAGAATCGCCTGGCTGCGATCACGGGGCAGTTCCTGGTTGTTCCGCGGCTGCGATTCCCTCACCGAAGGCGGTGCCTCCGCGACCGGGCGCAGATCGGGAGACCCGGGTTGCCGAGTGGGCGTCGCACGCTCCCGGTTGCGCATCATGCCGACTCCGTTCGCCGTCCGGCCGTCCGGCGCGGGCCCCTGTCGGGCCCGGGCGGGCTCGGAAAACCCCCGAGTACCCGACCCGCCCGGTTTCGATACGGCGTGCCTTCGATACTCCAGGCCTTCGCACGGCGCGCTGTCGACGCGCACGGTCGTCGGTGGGCCCACGGCTGGAGTGCCGTCGGGCCCGGCCCAGTTTTGCCCGTGCGTCCGCTCAGGCCGCGGTGTAGCCGAGCTGGCGTCTCATGAACGGCGTCATGAGCGTCTTCGCCTTGGCCAGGGTCGTGGTGCGGCTGCCGAGTACCGCCGTCTCGCCGCCCGGCACGGGCAGCAGGGTCACTCCGTCGGCCGGGCCGAACGGGACGATGATCGGGGTGCGGTGGACCGGCCGGTAGAAGCGGGGCTCCTTGCGGTGCTTTCCGCCGCTCTTCAGGTAGGCGCGGATGTTGTGCGCGGCCAGGTCGGCCTGGGCGAGGGCGGCCGGGGTGATCTTGAGCTCGGTGGCGTCGTTCACGTCGCCGACCGCGAACACGTCCAGCCATCCCTGGACGCGCAGCGCCTGGTCGACCTTCACATGGCCCGTCGGGTTCAGCCAGTCGCCGTGCCCGGCCAGCCGCAGCCAGAGCGTGTTGGGCGTGGTGCCGGTCGCCCAGAAGGAGTGGTCGGCCTCGATGATGTGGCCCTGGGCGTCGCGATAGGTGCCGAAGTCGAACCCGGGCGACATGAAGGCGTCCAGCCGCACTTCGACGTCGTGGGACTCCAGCCAGGTTCGCGCCTTGCGCCCGGCCCGTGTGCTGCCCGTGGAATGCAGCAGTTCCGGCCCGGAGTGCGCGAGCGTGACCCGGGCGTCCGGCCGGGCGAGGCGGATCTCGGCGCTGAGCTCGACTCCGGAGGGCCCGCCGCCGACGACCAGGATGTGCTCGGCGCCGGCGATCTGCTGCTGGTGCGTGGCGAAGGACTTCGCCGCCTCCTCGGCGGTGGTGCCGGTGAAGCGGGCCGGTTCGGGGTAGTCGGCGCCGGTGGCGATCACCAGCACGTCGTACGGGAGCCGCTCCCCCGTCGCCAGCACCACCTGGCGCTCGGTGGTGTCGATGCGAACCGCCTTGCCGACGGCCACGCGGCCGTTGGTCAGCAGCCGGTCGTACGGGATGAAGGGGGTGAACGACCAGTCAGGCCGAACTCCCGCGCGCAGGGAGGCGATGCGGTGGAAGAAGACGTCCTTGCGGTCCACGAGCGTGACGTGCGCCGTCGCGTCCAGTCGCTTGGCCAGCCGGACGCCGGCATAGCCGCCGCCGATGATCACTACGTCGCCGTCGAGCACGCCCGGTCTCCTGTGCTGGTGGGGGAAGAAGGAGCGGGCGCACGGCGGGTGGGCCGCCGTTGGCCACTCCCCTGTCGGCGAGCGTAGCGCTTGAAACTTAAAGAGGTTGCTGAGGCGAGGTGTGCGTTCTGTGAAAGATGGCCACGTGAGGTAACGCTGATCGGACAGACGCCGAGGCGAGTGCCAAGTGACGGGAGAAACGCCGACGTCCAGGCCGGCCCCTGCGGGCCTGCCTGGACGTCGGTGCGGATCGACCGGACTCAGCGAAGGTCGAAGCGGTCCGCGTTCATGACCTTGACCCACGCGGCGACGAAGTCGCTCACGAACTTCGCCTTCGCGTCGTCGCTCGCGTAGACCTCCGCGAGCGCGCGCAGCTCGGAGTTCGAGCCGAAGACGAGGTCGGCACGGGTGCCGGTCCACTTGACCGCGCCGGAGGCGTCACGGCCCTCGAACGTGGTCTGGTCCTCGGAGGTGGACTTCCAGGTCGTGCCCAGGTCGAGCAGGTTGACGAAGAAGTCGTTGGTCAGCTTGCCCGGGGTCTCGGTGAAGACGCCGTGCTTGGACCCGTTGCTGTTCGCACCGAGGACACGCAGGCCGCCGACGAGGACCGTCAGCTCGGGCGCGCTCAGGGCGAGCAGGTTGGCCTTGTCGAGCAGCAGGTACTCGGCCGGCAGGCGGTTGCCCTTGCCGAGGTAGTTGCGGAACCCGTCGGCGGCCGGCTCCAGCGCGGCGAAGGACTCCGCGTCGGTGTGCTCCTCGGTCGCGTCGACACGGCCCGGGGCGAACGGCACCTCGATGTCGTGACCTGCGTCCTTGGCGGCCTTCTCCACGGCGGCGGAGCCACCGAGGACGATCAGGTCGGCCAGGGAGACCTTCTTGGCACCGGAGGCGTTGAACTCCTGCTGGATGCCCTCGAGGGTCCGCAGCACCAGCGCGAGCTGGTCGGGGTCGTTGGCCTCCCAGTTGCGCTGCGGCTCCAGGCGGATGCGGGCGCCGTTGGCACCGCCGCGCTTGTCGCTGGAGCGGAACGACGAGGCCGACGCCCACGCGGTGCCGACCAGCTGCGAGACGGTCAGGCCCGACTCGAGGAGCTTGGCCTTGAGGGCCGTGACGTCGGCCGCGTCGATGGCCTCGCCCTCGGCCTGCGGCAGCGGGTCCTGCCACAGCAGGGTCTCCGCCGGGACCTCCGGGCCGAGGTACAGCGACTTCGGGCCCATGTCACGGTGGGTCAGCTTGTACCAGGCGCGGGCGAAGGCGTCCGCGAACTGGTCCGGGTTCTCGTGGAAGCGCTTCGAGATCTCACCGTAGATCGGGTCGAAGCGCAGCGAGAGGTCGGTGGTGAGCATCGTCGGACGGCGCTTCTTCGACGGGTCGTGCGCGTCCGGGATGATCTCCTCGGAGTCCTTGGCCACCCACTGCTTGGCGCCGGCCGGTGACTCGGTCAGCTCCCACTCGTAGCCGAAGAGGATGTCGAAGAAGTCGTTGCTCCACTGGGTGGGCTTGGTGGTCCAGGTGACCTCGAGACCGGAGGTGATGGCGTCGCCACCCTTGCCGGTGCCGTAGGTGGACTTCCAGCCCAGGCCCTGCTCCTCCATGGAGGCGGCCTCGGGGTCGTTGCCGACCGCGTCGGCCGGGCCGGCGCCGTGGGTCTTGCCGAAGGTGTGGCCACCGGCGATGAGGGCGACGGTCTCCTCGTCGTTCATCGCCATGCGGCGGAACGTCTCGCGGATGTCGCGGGCCGCGGCCAGCGGGTCCGGGTTGCCGTTCGGGCCCTCCGGGTTGACGTAGATGAGGCCCATCTGGACGGCGCCGAGCGGGTTCTCCAGCTCGCGGTCGCCGCTGTAGCGCTGGTCGTCGAGCCAGGTGGTCTCGGGACCCCAGTAGACGTCCTCGTCGGCCTCCCAGACGTCGGCGCGGCCGCCGCCGAAGCCGAAGGTCTCGAAGCCCATCTGCTCCAGGGCGACGTTACCCGTGAGGATCATGAGGTCGGCCCAGGAGATTGACTGGCCGTACTTCTTCTTCACCGGCCACAGCAGACGGCGGGCCTTGTCCAGGTTGCCGTTGTCCGGCCAGCTGTTCAGCGGCGCGAAGCGCTGCTGACCACGACCGCCACCGCCGCGGCCGTCGCTGATGCGGTAGGTGCCGGCGCTGTGCCAGGCCATACGGACCATCAGCGGGCCGTAGTTGCCGAAGTCGGCCGGCCACCAGTCCTGCGAGGTGGTGAGCACCTCGGCGATGTCCCGTTTCACGGCCTCGAGGTCCAGGGCCTGGAACGCCTCGGCGTAGTCGAACTCCTCACCGAGCGGGTTCGCGACGACGGGGTCCTTGGCGAGGATCTTCAGGTTGAGCCGCTCCGGCCACCACTGACGGTTGCCGCCGCCCTGCGTGGGGTGCGCGGCGCGACCGTGCGCCACGGGGCAGCCACCGGTGCCCTCAGCCTTCGCGTCAGTGACGATCGCATCGGGGTTCTCAGCCATGGGAAACCTTCCGAACTAGGTGAATCACAGTGCTCGGGGTGCACTGTTGGCGGTGGAACATTCAGGGCACAGGCCCCAGTAGATGACCTCGGCCTCATCGATCGAGAAGCCGTGGTCGTCGGACGCGGTCAGGCACGGCGCCTCGCCGACCTCGCAGTCGACATCGGCGACGACACCGCACGACCGGCATACGACGTGGTGGTGGTTGTCGCCGACACGCCCCTCGAACCGGGCCGGGCTGCCCGCCGGCTCGATACGGCGTATGAGTCCCGCCGCCGTGAGCGCGTGGAGGCCCTCGTACACGGCTTGCAGGGAGACATGACCCACGCGATCACGCACCCCGGAGGCGATGGCCTCGACGCCGAGGTGGTCACCGGATCGCACAGCCTCCAGCAGCGCGACACGCGCGGCGGTCACCCGCAGGCCGGCACCGCGCAGCTCCTCGGCGGGGGTCGGTGTCTGGGATGCGGTCATGGCGACAACCTACCTCGCTAAACACGAATGATTCAAGAAAACGAACGATGAAAGTTTGGTGCGGGCATGGGCCCACCGACGGGTCCGTCGGGTCGGCGCCCCTTCGGCCGACGGGGATCACCCAGGCGCGCCGGACGAACCACGCTCTCTCCCCTTTTTCCGTCCGCTAGCGCACATGCCGCACCCCCAACGTCCCCCAAAGCGCGAAAAAACACCTCTCCCTGCATCGCGACATGCCTTTCCGTCAAGACCTCGACGTGGCCGACATCCCACTCGTACTCGATGGAGGTACATCGCATGCTCGGCAGACACACCGCGGCCGGCCGCCGCGTCGCCCTGACCGCTCTCGGCACCCTCGTCCTCACCGGGGCCACCTCGGCCGCCACGGCCGCACCGCCGCCGGTGCCCGCGTCCACGGCCGCGCAGACCCTCGGGGCCGACCGGCCGCCCGCGGCGGTGCTGCGCGCCATGGAGCGTGATCTGAAACTGAAGCCGGGTCAGGCGGCGGAGCGGCTGGTCAACGAGGCGGAGGCGGGCGCCCGTGCGGGCCGCCTCCGCAACGCCCTGGGCACGCACTTCGCGGGGGCCTGGGTGCGAGGAGCGACCTCCGCCGAGCTCACCGTCGCCACCACCCATGCAGCCGACGTGTCCGCCATCGAGGCCCAGGGCGCCAAGGCGGCGGTCGTCAAGCGGCCGTTGACCGAGCTCCAGTCGGTGAAGAGCAAGCTCGACGCGACCGCCCGCAAGGTCAAGACGCGGGACACACCGGTCTGGTACGTGGACGTACCGGCCAACCGGGTCGTCGTACAGGCGATCAAGCGGTCGGCCGCCACCGCCTTCATCGAGGCCGCCGACCTCCAGGGCAAGGGCGTGGGCATCCGCGTCTCGGCGGTACGGCCGCGGCTGCTGGCGGACGTGGTCGGCGGCGACGCCTACTACATCGAGAGCTCCGCCCGCTGTTCCGTCGGATTCTCCGTCACCAAGGACGACCAGCAGGGCTTCGCCTCGGCGGGTCACTGCGGCAACCGGGGCGACTCGACCGCCGGCTACAACCTGGCGGACCAGGGCACGTTCCAGGCGTCCACGTTCCCCCGCAAGGACATGTCCTGGATCGCCGTCAACAGTGACTGGACCACGACGGCCGACGTGAAGGGCGCGGGTGGCCAGCGCACGCAGGTCACCGGATCGGTCCAGGCGCTCGTCGGGGCGTCGATCTGCCGCTCCGGCTCCACCACGGGCTGGCACTGCGGCACCATCTCGCAGCACGACACGAGCGTCAGCTACGCCCAGGGCACCGTCAACGGCGTCACCGAGACCACGGTGTGCGCCGAACCGGGTGACTCCGGCGGCCCCTACATCTCCGGAACCCAGGCGCAGGGCGTGACCTCCGGCGGCTCGGGCAACTGCACGAACGGCGGCACCACCTTCTACCAGCCCATCAACCCGATCCTCAGCGACTTCGGCCTCGTCCTGAAGACCGCGCCCACCGAGCCCGGAACCCCGGCTCCGGAGGACAACGCCGTGGACACCTGGACCGCGGGCCGCGTCTACGAGGCGGGCGCGACCGTGACCCACGCGGGTGTGCGGTACCAGTGCCTGCAGTCCCACCAGGCACAGCGCGGCTGGTCGCCGGTCGCGACGCCGGCCCTGTGGCAGCGGCTGTAGGAGTCGTACGGCCGTGGCGGTGCGGGGGCCGGCCCCCGCACCGTCCGCTCCGCATCCGAGGCTGCCCGCCCGCAGGCACGCCAGGGCCCGTCTCTCCCGGACGGGCTCTAGTCCTGCGCGAGGAGCGCGTAGGCGGTGGCGACGAAGGGGTCGCGGGCGCGGAATCGGCGGGTGCACAGCGCGACCAGGGCCGTGCCCGTGTCGGGCCTGAAGCCTAGGAACGCCTGCTGGCCGAGTGTCGCCCCGCTGTGGAAGTACATCGGCCCGCCGTTCGTGGGGTGCCGGAACCACGCCACTGTGTGGATGTGCCGGCGATCCAGTCCTCGCCGGAGCACCGGTGTGCGCACCGCCCGCAGTGCGTCGGCGAGCGGGGAGCCGGCCGGGTCGAGGTGGGCCTCGAGGAACGTCAGCAGGTCGTGCGGGGTGGCGCGGACGGCACCCGCCGCCGCGAACCCGCCGGCGTCGAAGGCGAGGGTGGGCGTGCGCCCGTCCTTGCCGTGTCCTACGGCGTCGGCCTTCGGATCCGCCGCCGCCAGGGCGGTGCCGCTCAGGCCGAGCGGACGCAGCACATGGGCGCCGAGCAGCTCATCCCACTGCGTGCCGGTCGCCGCGGCGACGGCGTGACCGAGCACGGCGACGCCGAAGTTGGAGTAGTGCCACCGGGTGCCGGGCCGGTGCCGGGGGCGATGGCGCAGGAACGCGCCGGTCACCCGCTCGGCCGGATAGCGACCGTAGGGGTTGGTGCGCCAGGCGGGAAGCGCCCGCACATAGAAGTCGCCCGGCAGGGCGGGCAGTCCGGCGGTGTGCGTGATGAGGTGGGCGAGCGTCACCGGAGCCGGGCCGCCGCGCCGGTGGGGGTCCAGGCAGGAGGCGGCCGGCTCGCCCCCGGTCAGCAGGCCGCGCTGGATGAGCCGGGCCAGCAGGAGTCCGGTGAACGCCTTCGACGCCGAGCCGATCTCGTAGCGCAGGTCCTCCCGCGGGACCGGCGGGGGCGAGGCGGTGCCACCGCAGTGCAGGGTGCGGCGACCGGACCGGGAGACGGCGAGGACGACGTCGGGCGCGTCCACGGCGTCGACCGCGCTCACCAGCCGCTCGCGCAGCGCGTCGTCGCTGCCCGGAGTGGTGCCGAGGGCGCCGCGCGCCCCCGCTTCGTCCGCCTTGTCCGCCTCATCCGCCTCGTCCGGATCGTCGGCGGCGCCCGGCCAGGGCGTGGACCGGCCGGTCATTCGGTGGCGTGCGTCAGCTCGGCGAGGGCGCGCGAGGTGGCCAGCATGGAGGCGAACGCGGCGACCAGCGTCGGGTGGTAGACGATGTCGAACACCTCGTCCGGTTCGCCCTCGGGCATCGTCCGTACGGCCGGCATGGCGCCGTCCGGCTGCTGCGCGGCGGCGAAGCCCCGCCAGGCCCGTTCGTCCAGGGTGGGGCGGGGCAGGCAGGCGTCGACGACGAGGAGTTCGCCGAGCAGGTCCCAGCGCTCCAGGTCCAGCCAGTCGTCGATCCAGACCGGCAGCCAGGTGGCGAGGTAGTCGGCGATGTCCGGCGGCAGGCCTTCGGGGTGCTCTCCCCAGTCGGTGAGGTGGAACACCGTGTGGGTGACGTCGTAGGCGATGTGCCCGCTGACCGTCCAGGGCTCGGGCGTCTGTCCCAGCCAGGTGGAACCGACGCTGTCCGCCTCGGGGACGCGGGGGACGAGGCCGAAGCGGCGCTGGAACGCGGACAGTCCGAGGCGGCGGGTCGGGTCCAGTTCGAGGGCGGCCCAGCTGTCGAGCCGGTGGTAGAGGACGGTGGCGCGCTCAACTTCGGGCTCGCTGTACCCGAGTTCCTTGTACGGGAGGTACACCTCGAACGGGATGGGCGACAGCGGTTCGACGCGCTGGCCGCGCACCAGCATGCGACCGCCGTCCAGTGTGTTGCGCCAGGTGTGGTCGAGGAGCCGACGCGCGAGGTCGGCCTGCCGCGATCCGGCCACGCCCTCGCGGAACAACACCCGGCAGATCAGGGCCAGTTCGCCGACCGGCTTGAAGCGCTCCAGGAAGCCCACTTCGGGATCGACGTCGGGCTCCAGGCGGAATCCGTCGCGATGGGCCCACAGCCACTCCAGGGCGCGGACGCCGACGGTGTGCATGAGACGGGTGTCGGTCATGCTGGCACTCCTTCGGCGGCAAGGCACTTGACGGTCTGTGCCGCCGCGAAGGCGGCCATCAACGTGGAGTGGTAGCAGCGGCGGAAGTCCGGCTCCCGGTCCGCTCCGGGGTCGCCCGGGAGGTCCTGCTCCGGGAGCGCGCCGGACGGGTGCTGGGCCCGCGCGATGCGGGTCCAGGCGTGGTGCAGGGTCGCCGGGTCGGTCGGGCCCGGGAGGCTGCCGGCCACCACCAGCAGCTCGCAGCTCAGGTCCCACATCCCGGCGTCCAGGCAGGTGTCGAGCCAGGGCGGCAGCCAGTGGGCGAGGTAGGCGGCGAGATCGCCGGGGACGCCCGCGGGGAGGCGGCCCCAGTCGGTGAGGTGGAAGACGACGTGGGTGAGCGCGTATCCCGACGAGCGCTCGAAGGTCCACGGTTCCGGAAGTCCGCCCAGCCAGGTGCGCCGCAGCGTCTGCGCGGCCCGCTCCGGCCGGTGGATGCCGCTGCGCCGCTCGGCTCTCAGGACGCCGAGCCGGCGGGTCGGTTCGTGCTCGGTGAGCCGCCAGCTTCGGGTGCGGGCCGTCGTGGCGGCGGCGGCCTCGTACCCGGCGTGCCGCAAACCGGCCGAGGCGAAGACGGAGTAGATCTCCAGGGGGTAGGTCGCGAAGGGCTCCAGCCGCTGGAGGCGGAGGAACAACTCGCCCCGGCCGGTCTGTTGCCAGGCGAACCGCAACAGATCGGCAGCGCGGGCATGCAGGGGATCGGTCGGCTGTGTGTGCGCGCGTACGCTCGCGCAGGTCTGGGCCAGTTCGCCGAGCGGTTTCCAGGTGGCGTCCACGTGGCCGTCGAGGGTGAGCGCGTCCTCGCCCAGGGCGAAGTCGTCGCGGTGCGCCGACAGCCACGCGAACGCGGCGGCTCCCACCTCGCGGATCTCGTCGACGCCCGGGGCGGTGATGCCTCCGGCGGTCATACGAGGGCTCCGGCCGTCCGCATGACGCGGGCCGCCTGTACCTGAAGGGCCACCCGGGGGTCGTTGCCGCCCATGAGTTCCACGAAGTCCAGCCCGGCTTCGAGGCCGAGCGTGTCCGGCACTCCGTCGAGCAGGGTGAGCCAGCGTCCCGCGCCGGCCGCCTGTTGCCAGTCCCTGCGCCGCACGGCCCGTACGAAACCCCGGGCCACGTCGACCGGGCGGCGCCGGGCGGCGCGGACCACGGCACAGTCCTCCGCGGGTACCGCGAGCGGTGCCAGGACGGCGAGTTGATGGGTGAGCGCCTGCCAGGTCGCCTCGTCGAGCCAGCCGGCGTCGGGTTCGGCGGCCTCGTCCTCGAAGGACGCGCCGGGTGCTCCGGGCGCACCGGACAGGGGCGTGTCGAACCGTCGCAGGGTCCGACTCATCGCCCAGTGGCTCCACTTGACGGTGGGGGCCGCGTCGGCGCGGGGTGGGAAGGTCTCCACCGTCTTCCGGAACACGGCGAGTGCCGCCGGGTCGGGCGGGGAGGGGAAGAGTACGTGCGGCAGCAGCAGATCCGCTCCCAACACGCGTACGGCCGCGAGGTCGAGGCTTCCCTCGATCTCGTCCACCGCTCCGGTGCCGGACATGCGCAGGTGGTCTCCACCCCGAAGGGCGGAGACCACGTCGGACGCAAGGTCCTGCACCGCGCCCTGCAAGAGGGCCGAAGTGCCTGACTGCTCCATTCAGCCTGCTCCTGTCGGTCCGCTCAGCCCTTCTTGGGGCGGGGGGTCGGCGGGGACAGCAGCAGCTTGGTGTCCGCCGAGAGCAGCGCCAGGGCGGCGCATTCACGGCTGTCACGGTAGACGCCGTCCGGTTCAGCGGGGTCGAGTGCCGCTTCGAGGTCGCTCCGGACGCCGGTGATGTCCTCGATCGCCTTGTCAATGGAAGGCATAACACCATCTCCTCTGGGTTAGCCATAGCCTCCACAACCAAGGTCACCACATCGCCACAGAGCACGCATCTTTTCCCAGAAGTGGACATAGGTCACTTCCAAAACATCGCAGACTTTCCCACCAGCGCGTGAACTGCGGGCGTCACCCCGGGCGGCGTGGACGCCGTTCAGCTGTACACCGCCAACTCCCCTGCTGCAGGCGTCAGTTGGCGTCAGTTGCGCCCCCGCTGACACCTACACCTGCGTGTCGCACTGTGGGGAGACGCAGTTCACACACAGCGCCCTGTCACACGGCGTGGGTGGCTCCGGTCATTCATGCGTATGCCGTCGCGCGACAAGGAGATCACCGTGGAATCGCGTCAGCAGCGCGGATTCGTGCCGGACATGATCATCGGAACCTCGGTGGGTGCCCTCAACGGGGCCATTGCGGCCGCCCACCCCGACCGGGCCGCGCCGTGGTTGAACCATGTGTGGACGCAGCTGCGCCGACTGATCGCCCGGGCCGGACTGCCGTCGCGGATCGAGCAGTTGGCGGTCCCGTTCACGGCCATGGACCTGGGCACCGGCGCCCCGGTCCTGCTCGACCGCGCAGACCTCGAGTCCGGGCTGCCGGCCGGCGTGGTGGTGGTGTCGACCGGGCCGGAGAGTTCGCCGCCCCGCCCTGTCGGTCCGCGCCTCCGTGCCGGTGCGATCGCCGCCCGGGCCGGGACGCTGCTGTTGCGCCATCAGATCGAGCGTGACCCGGGCCAGTACCGGGTCGACGAACCTTCGGCGACGCCCGCCGGTCCGGGCGGGGCATCGACTTCTTCCGTGGTGGAGGCCGGGCTGTGAGTACCATCGCGTTCCTCAACATCGGCATGCACGGGCACGTCAACCCGACGCTGCCGGTCGTGGCCGAGCTGGTCCGGCGCGGCCACACCGTCACGTATCGCACCTCACCCGCGTTCCGTGCGGCGATCGAGGCCGCCGGTGCGAAGGTGTACCTCTACCCCGGGGGCGACCCGCCTCTCCCCGATCCGCCGACACCGGTCACGCTGCTGGAGTCCCTGGCGCGCACCACCGTCCGTCTGCTGCCCGCTGTGCTGGACGACCTGCGCCGCGGCCGGCCCGACCTGATCGTCCACGACAGCTCCTGCCCGTGGGGCGCGGTCGCCGCCCGCGAGCTCGGTGTGCCGGCGGCCTCCTCGTTCACCACGTTCGCCTTCAACCGGCATGTCCCGAGCCCCACCAGCGGCTCGTGGGACCTGCTCGCCATGGCGCGGAAACAGCCCCGCAGCGTCCAGGGTTATCTGCGCTCCCGCTGGGCGCTGCACCGCCGCTTCGACGCGCGCGGGCTGCCCGTGCTCGACTTGCTGAACATCCGCCGGCCGCTCAATCTGGTCTACACCTCGCCGGCCTTCCAGCCCGCCGTCGAGCACTTCGACGGGTCCTACCGTTTCGTCGGCCCCAGCATCGGCGCCCGCCCGGTCGACCCGTCGTTCGAGACCGACCGGCTACGGGATCCGGTGCTGTACGCCTCGCTGGGCACCGTGTTCAACGCCGGCCCCGAGCTGCTGCGCACGTTCGCCCTCGCGCTCGCCCCCCTGGGCGGCACCGTGATCGTCTCCACCGGCCAGACCGATCCTGAGGCGCTGGGACCGTTGCCGGCGAATGTGCTCCCTCTGCGCTTCGTGCCGCAGCCGCAGGTGCTGGCCCGCGCGGCCCTGTTCGTCACCCATGGCGGGATGAACAGCGTCAACGAGGCCATGTACGCCGGGGTCCCAATGCTGGTGGTGCCGCAGGGCGCCGACCAGCCGATGATCGCCCGTCGCGTCGTCGAACTCGGCGCGGGCCTGTCGATCCGTACCCAGGATGTCGCCACGGGCTCCGTGCGTTCCCTCGCCCGGCACCTGTTGCACGAGCCGGGGTTCCGCACAGCCGCGACCGCCCTCAAGGCCGCCCAGCACGACGCGGGTGGATATCGACGGGCCGCCGACGAGCTCGAGCGGTACGCGCGAACGGCCGACCGGGTCCGTCGGCCGGTCCCCGCCGATCCGTCGCGGCGAGGCTGAGCGATGTCCGCCGTCGTCGTCCTGCTGCTGTTCGGCGGGCTGTCGGAGGCCGCCGGCCGCATCCTGCCCCTGCTCGTGCGTCGGCCCGGCATGCCACCGACTCTGGTTGCTGGGTCGCTGCTGGCCGCCGGCCTGGTCGAGGCGGCCGTGTTCGCACTGTGGCCGCTGACCGCGTGGACCCTGGCCGAGCTGGTGGTGTCCGCTCCCCCGCCGGGCGACGGCCTGGAATGGACACCGGGCCTGGTCGCGCCGCTGGTGCTCTCCGCCGTCCTGGCCTTCCCGCTGCTCGGGCCGCTGCTCCACCTGCTGCGCTTCGTGGGGCTCGGGGCCGGCCTGGCCGGTCCGCTCGCTGCGGCGAGCGGGCTCGGCTGGTGGGGCGCCGCCGGCTGTGTGGCCGCCGCCGGGGCCGGACTCGGGATCGCTGTGGAGGCCGTACGGCGTCTGGTCGTGAGGATCAGTGCGCCCCGGACGACGGAGTCGATCGTATGAACGACTTCCTGCTGTGGGCGTGCGTGCTCGGGCCGGTCCTGCTCGCCGAGGGCCTGCTGGCCCGCTACGAGGTGCTGGTCTACAGCGCCGGCTTCCGGGCCACCACGACCGATCTCCCCGCGGGCATGCCCTACGCCCGGGGCGCGGCCGCCGACCGGCCCCCGGACGCCTACCTGGTCTACCTGGACGGCATCGGCAAGCGCCGCGTCCGTGACACCCGGGACGGCGGCCGGCTGGTCCGGGCCGTGCTCGCCGGAGCGCCGGAGCTGCGGGTGCTGGGGCAGGTGCAGCCGTACTCACCGCTGGCCGACCCGCTGGCCGACCGTCCGGTGTGGGCGTGGCTACGCCGCCACATCGGGCTGCTGCTGTTCCTGCACAACGTCATGCAGATCTTCGTCGCCGCCGACCACCGGTACCGCCCGCTGTACAACCGGGCCGTCGGCTCCCAGATCGCCACGCAGCTGCGGCTGGCCGGCTACCGGCCGGGCAGCGGTGTCCCCGTGGTGCTGCTCAGTTACAGCGGCGGCGCGCAGGTCGCCACCGGCGCGGTCGACGAACTGCACACGCGGCTTCACTGCCCGGTCACGGTGATCATGCTCGGCGGCTTCCACAACGGCGCCAACGACCTCACCCATGCCGAGCAGGTGCATCAGCTCACCAGCGCGTACGACCGGATCGAGCGGGTCGGCACCTGGCTCTTCCCGCAGCGCAGGCGCCTGTTCCGGCGCAGTGGATGGAACCGCGCCCGCCGCGCCGGGAAGATCACCGTGCACCGGCTGGAGCCGGCCACCCACCTCGGGCCGCGCAGCTACATCAGCCCGGAGGAACGGCTGCCGGACGGCCGAAGCCACCTCGATCGCACGACCGACACCGTGATCGCGCTCATTCGCGCCCGGTGCGAAGCGGCCGCGGCCGGCGAGAACCCGGCGCCGTGAGAGCGCCTGCCGGCGCGACGGCCCGGGTCAGCTGTCGGGTCCCGCCTGGAGGGCGGCGGCCCGGTCGTCGTCGAGACCGGCGACCAGGCCGCGCAGGAGGGGGCCGTACTCCGGGTGGGCGAGCGCGAACGCCATCTGGGCGACCAGGTAGTCGGCCGGGTTGCCGGTGTCGTACCAGCGTCCCTTGATGACCTGGCCGTACACCGCGCGGGTGGCGGCGTAGGCGTTGATGGCGTCCGTGAGGTAGACCTCGCCGGTCCGGTGCTCGTACCAGCGGCGGGTCTGCTCGCGCAGTTCGTCGATGATGCCGGGGGTGATGACGTAGCCGCCGATGGCCGCGTACGACGACGGGGCGGCGACGGGCTCGGGCTTCTCGACCAGACCGGTGATGCGCAGCTGGCCGTCCCCGAGGTCTTCCTTGACGATGGGCACGCCGTAGCGCTGGGATTCGGTCGGGTCCATCGGCATGAGGGCCAGCACCGGGCAGCCGGTCTGCTCGTAGGCCCTGATCAGCTGCTGGGCGCGGGGGACCTCGGCCACGAAGACGTCGTCGGGCCACAGCACCAGCACGGGCTCGTCGCCGAAGGAACGGGCGGCGTTCAGCACGGGGGTGCCGTTGCCGTACGGACCGTACTGGTCGAGGTAGGTGATGTGGCCCCGGCGGGCCAGTTCCGCGACCTCCTCGACCGCGTCGGCGTACGCCGTCTTGCCGTCCTCGCGAAGCTGCTCGACGAGCGCGGGGTTGGGGCGGAAGTGGTCCTGGATGAGGCTCTTGCCGCCGGAGACCACGATGGTGATGTCGGTGATGCCGGAGTCCACCAGCTCGCGCACGGTGTGCTCGATGACCGGCTTGTCGCCGACCGGGAGCATCTCCTTCGGTGTCGCCTTCGTCAGGGGCAGCAGTCGGGAGCCGAGTCCGGCGGCGGGGATCACAGCCCTGCGGATCGTCGGGGACATCACATCTCTCTCGGTCGATCGGCGCACCGCACCGGTGGGCACGGCACATGGCCGACGCTACCAACGCCTGCCGCGGCCCCGCCGGTCGCCCTTTTCGCCGGCTGTCGCACCACCTCGGGGGACGCGCCGGGGGCCGTGGACCTACCCGATGCTCGACCGCCTGGCAGCGGGTCCAGCTGTCACAGATGAGCCACCTGACCGGTCTTTTTTACATGCTCCCCCTGTTGCCAGATGTCTCCGTTGCTCCTTCAGCCCGGGAGCCACCGGATGCCTGCGAGATCAGTGCCGAGCTCTACGACAGCCTGCAAGCGGACCAGGACAGGGCACGTGTACGCCGGTTCTACGGCCGCGATGTCCGCCTCGCCCGCCGGGGTGTGCTGGACGTGGGCGCCGGCACCGGGCGGGTGACGCTCGTGAGCCTCGCGCAGTCGCGGGCTCCCGTGCACGCCGTCGAGCCCTCGCGTTCCATGCGGTCGCTGTTGATGACCCGGCTCGCAGCGCTCCCCGTGGACGTGAGAGCGCGCGTCACCGTGCACCCCCGCAGACTCGACGAGGCCGTCCTGCACGAGGTGGCCGACGTGGCCGTATGCCACAACACCGTCGCCTGCCTTCGACCCGCCGCGCGCCGGGCCCTGTGGCCGCCCGGCGCCGACGCCCTCGTGCCCGGAGGAGTGTTCCTCGTCCAGCTCCCGCCCGACCGCATGCCCCGGGATGAGGTCACATACCTCCTCCCGGCGCAGAAGGTCGGCCGGCACGAGTACGCGGTACGCATGGTGATGCCGGCCGCCGCGGACCGGATCCGGACCCGCTTCGACTACTGGGTGCGGGGCGGGAGCGGTGTGCTGCGCGAGTACACCGAGACGTTCTGGATGTGGCCGGCCTCCCGTGCGGAAGTGATCGGGGAACTGCTGGGATCCGGGTTCCTTCCGCGCCCCGGTCGGGATGATCCGGCCGTGCCGGCCGTACGTCTCCGCCGGCGCTGACGGGTGCCCCGCCAAGCCCGGTCCGGCGGCGCGCGCCCTGCCGTGCCCGCTTGTAGCCTGGTCGTCCAGGACGGGAGGACATCCATGCGCGCCGAGGACGACGCAGGCTCCCTCGACCGGGCGACCAGGCAGTTCATGACGGCGCGCCCCCAGCTCTTCGGCATCGCGTACCGCGTGCTCGGCAGCGTCACGGAGGCCGAGGACATCGTCCAGGACGCGTGGTTGCGGTGGCAGAAGACCGACCGCGCCGAGATCCAGGAGCCGACGGCGTTCCTGGCGACCGTCACGACCCGTCTGGCGATCAACCTCGCCCAGTCCGCCAGGATGCGCCGTGAGTCGTACGTCGGACCGTGGCTTCCGGAGCCGGTCGACACCCGTACGGATCCGCAGCTGGGTGCGGAGCGGGCCGAGGCACTCGACCTGGCGGTGCTCCTCCTCCTCGAGAAGCTCAACCCCGTGGAACGGGCCGCCTATGTGCTGCGGGAGGCCTTCGACTACCCGTACCGGCGGATCGCGGAGATCCTGGAGACGAGCGAGGCCAATACGCGCCAGCTGGTGACCCGTGCCAGGAAACACCTGGCGGCGGAACGCAGCGCGCCGGTCAGCTCCACCGCTCACCGGCGCCTTCTGGAGGTGTTCCTCGCCGCGGCCCGGACCGGCAGCCTGGCGGAGCTGGAGGACGTCCTGACCGAGGACGTGGTCAGTTACTCCGACGGCGGAGGCATGCGCGGAGCCTCCAGGATCCCGGTCGTGGGGCGGCTCCGTGTCTCCAGGTACCTCGCCGCCTTCGCCCCGCGGTTCTGGCCCCCGGCGGACGTTCGCTGGGTCGAGGCCAACGGCAGGCCGGCCGTCCTCGTCTCCGCAGACGGCAACGCGGTGGCGCTGCTCTGCGTCGATGTGTCGGCACGGGGCGTCGAACGCATCATGTGGGTCATGAATCCGGCCAAGCTGGCTCCCTACGTGGCCTCGCTGGCCGACTGAGGGCCACGCGGCGCGGGGTCTGTCCGTCACAAGGTGGGTGGCTGGTCGGTCAACCAGCTGTCCCGGACCGGGAGTTCCTCCGCGCGGCAAGAGGGTGCGTCCAATGAGACCGTCGCCTTCGGGCGGGACCCGGAGGACGGCGGCTGCCTGTTGCACATCGACCTGGTGGTCAGGTGGCCGGACGTCGACCCCGAGATCGCCGCTCCGCTCCTGGAGAAGGCCGACTCGGTGTGCCCTTACGCGAGGATGGCCTGGCAGGGAACACCGACGACCATCACGCCGGCGTCCTGACCGGCATCGATATCCGAACCCCGGTCGACCGAGTGCCACGGCCAAGTCGCCCACCCTGCGCCATCGCCTGGATTGCCGCAGAATGAGGGGCTGTGCGGATCCACCGACGGCCCGGTCGTGATGAGTGACGACCCCCTGATCGGAGAAGACCGTGGCTGTCACCGAACAACGTCTTTCCACCATGGTGCTGGTGATCGGCACCGGCGGGGCCGGTCCCCCACCGAGGGAAAACTTGCCGAACGACCTGACGGCGCGGCGGGAGAAGAGCTTTCTCGATTCCCGCTCGTCGACTGTCACACGCAGAGACCCTGTCCTGTCTGTTCTGGTGCAGACCGAATTTTTCTCCGAGAGGAATCCGCTATGAAGGTCGTCGTGATCGGTGGAACCGGGCTGATCGGTTCGAAACTGGTCGGCAAGCTCAACGAGCACGGGCACGAGGCCGTCGCGGCCTCGCCCAACACCGGCGTCAACACCCTGACGGGCGAGGGTCTCGCCGAGGTCCTGGAGGGCGCGTCGGTCGTGGTCGACGTGTCCAACTCGCCCTCGTGGGAGGACGACGCCGTCCTGAACTTCTTCCGCACCTCCACGGCCAACCTCCTCGAGGCGGAGGCCGAGGCCGGCGTGACGCACCACGTGGCGCTGTCCGTGGTCGGCACCGACCGCCTCCAGGAGAGCGGCTACTTCCGGGCCAAGCAGGCCCAGGAAGACCTGATCAAGGCGTCCGGCAGGCCGTACTCCATCGTCCACGCCACCCAGTTCTTCGAGTTCATCAAGGGGATCGCGGACCTCTCGACCGACGGGGACACCGTGCGTCTGTCGCCCGCCAAGATCCAGCCCATCTACTCCGACGACGTGGCCGCGGCCGTCGGCCGCACCGCGGTCGGCACTCCCGTCAACGGCGTGGTGGAGGTCGCGGGTCCTGACGTGTTCCAGCTCGACGAGCTGATCCGCAAGGCACTCGCCGCCAAGAACGACCCCCGCACGGTCGTCACGGACCCGAAGGCCCCGTACTCCGGAGCCCAGTTGGAGGAGAACACCCTGCTGCCGGGTCCGGACGCGGACATCGCCCCGACCAAGCTGTCGGAGTGGTTCGCGCAGCAGTGAATTCCGTGCGGGTTCACTGAATACGGTCCACTGGCTGCCGGAGATCCGGCTGTACGGATGGCCGAACCCCCCCTCAGGACGTACGGGGCACGCTGCGCCGGCGTCAGTGTCTGCGTCAGCAGGTGAACCGCCCGTTCAACGCGGGGCGGAGGCCTTCGCGGAACGCGCGCGGCGGGAACTCCAGGCCACGGGGGCCACGACCCGCAGACGCACGGTCACGGCACAAACGGCCCCCCAGAAGGCGCAGATCGCGCGCCTCGCCGGCGACGGGCCATTGGTGTCGTTCCTGTTCCGGCTGATGTCACGGGAGCAGCGCCCGTCCGGTCTCATTCGGTGGACGTGCTGTGGGGCTGTGCGGGAGACGGAGGAATGCCGTATGACGGGTACGGACGACGCCGTACCGATCGCGGAGCTGCTCGATGAACGACGGCATCTGCTGTGACAGGGTCTGCCGGCGCGGATCGCCACCGGCGCTCGCAGGTCACCCCTCACGGATCCTGTGACCAGGCGTTCCAGGCGGACTCAAGACGGGTGTGCACGGTGAAGCGTGGATCGCTGCCGACGCAGTCGCGGATTCGGTCCGCAGCGCCCACGAGATGGAACCGCGCCCCGGGGTGATCGGGGAACAGGGCCCGTACGTCGCCTCTGGCCACCCCGCCGTCGCAGTGCAGTTCCCGCAGGTCGAGGAAGAACTCGCGGGCTCCGGCCATGGCACGGTCGTACAGCCCCCGCCGGATGTGGGGCTGCGTTGCGGGACCGAGGAATCCACCCACCGCGATCCACACCCGTGGCGGGGCCTCGGCCAGCGCTCGCATCCGTATGATCATGGTCCCCATTCGGCGCTCCCCGTCCGCCCAGGCCCGGCGGAGGTGACTTGGTTGCCGGACCTGGCTGCGTCACTCATTCGGCCACGTCCGCTCCGGACCGCGGTGGCCGCACGAGCGGTGCTTTCCCAACCTCCTCGCACCCTTCACAGGTGAAGCGTCGCGGTCCGGGCAGCGTGCGTACGCCAGGGTGCATACGCAGGACCGGTGAGTGAGAGGCGCCTACGAGGGTGAGCCGACGGCGACTTCGTCGACGATGTGCTGGTACTCCTCCTGAGCCGGGGCGGCAACACGCTCCTCGCGGCCGCGCCTCCCGTTGAGCGACATCCAGATCGGGCAGGAGTCGACGGTGTCGGCATCCACGGTGTGCCCGGTGATCCTGCGGCCGGTACGCGCCTCGTACACATCGATGCGGTAGCGGGCCCGGTAGAAGGTCAGGCTCGCCTCGCCCCCCTCATACATGCAGACCAGGTCGAGCTCGCGTCGGACGATTCGGCTGCACACCACCAGCTGAACGTCATCGGGGTCCGGCTCGCCGGATCGGCCGGCCGGGGCCGTGACCACCGGGTCGGTGCCCTTCTCCTCATCGATGAGGACCACGGGATGCGGGCCGCTCCCGCCGTAAGGCGCCGCCTTGGCGTACGAGGCGCCAGGGTGGGTGCACAGCCGCCCGAAGTCACGCAGATAGTACGGCCGGCTGACCATGACGACGTCACCGAGCGAGGACAGCGCGACCGCCCACACCACCACGCCCGCCACGGTCACCAGCCCCGCTCCCGCGAGAACCCGCCGACCCGGCGGTGTCGGCACAGGCTCCCGGAGTTCGACCGCCTGGACCAGCGCTTCACGGTCGGTCACGGTACGGAAGGTGACGTACCGCTGCTTGCCGCCGTCGAGCCACGAGAGCCGCCAGGCCCCCTTCCCGGCCTCGCCTCCCGCCACGGGGCCGACTCCCTCCACCGCGTCCCAGGCGACGGCGATCGTCTCCGTTCCTCCCCCTCCCACCAGCAGACCGCCGTCGCATACCGCGTACCAGCGACTCCCGGCCCGCCCGATCAGCCAATACACAAAGCCGCCCCAGGAACCCACCAACCAGAGGAACACCGCGACGGGTCTGACGCCCGGGTCGAAGTCCAACTCGGACAAGGCCTCGATGAGGAACAGCACCATCGCCCAGTCGAAACCGAGCTTGGCGATCACCAGGACCAGCGCAGACCGGCGCTCACGGTGCACCCGCCGCACCTCACCGAACCCGTACCGCGTCGCCGACCCCGACAGTGAACGCCGTAGCCGCCACTGCCCCATGTGCCCTCCCCAGTGGGACTTCCCGTCGTTTTTTCCTTCCGCCAGCCTCGAGTGCGGCGCGAGATCGAGTCGCGGCATATCGGCACGGTAGCCGCGCGGTGCCGGGACCGGTCCCGCGGAGTACGGCACGGCCGGCGCCAATTGCCGTGTCCGCGCTGGTCAGTGAGTTGGCATTGGGTGATCGGTGGGTCACCCGGCCAACTTCTCTGTGTCATCTGCCAGTACGGCGGCCGGACGGGGCGAAGGAAGACTCTCTGCCACGACCGCGGCCCGGCGCGCCTGTGCATCCGGAACGCCGGCGCGGCCACGTACGGGACGAAGCACAGAAGGGGGCAGCACATGAGCGTGCAGCAGTACGACGAGATCGGCGAGGCGTTCGAGGGATTCAAGTCCCTGCCGTTGATGCGTTACGGGGAGGTGCCCAGCTTCCTGGGCCTGGTCGGGGACGTGCGCGGCAGGTCGGTTCTCGATGTGGCGTGCGGTACCGGTTTCTACAGCAGGGAGTTCAAGCGGCGCGGCGCCACCGAGGTCCTCGGCGTCGACATCTCCGTCGAGATGATCGCCGCCGCGCGGCAGATCGAGCAACGTGACCCGCTGGGTGCGCGCTACGAGGTAGGTGACGTGGCCGAACTGCGGCCGCTCGGCCGGCGCTTCGACATCGCGGTGGGAGTGCAGTGCCTCAACTACGCCGAGGACATCGCGGCGATGGAGCGGATGTGTCACAACATCCACCGGAGCCTGGTGCCGGGCGGGGAGTTCTTCGTGTTCTGCCAGAAGCCCGACTACCGGTTCGACTGCGCGTCCCTGGACAGGTACGGCTTCCGCTGCGAGCCCACCGGAGAGGAATCCGAGACGGGCCCGCGTGTGCGGGTCACCGCTCTCCTCGAGCCGCAGCCGATCAGCATCGTCTCCACGGTCCCGCGCCGCGAGGTGTACGAGGAGTGTCTGCGGGCGACCGGGTTCAGCGCCGTGGAGTGGGTTCCGCTGCAGATCTCCGAAGCCGGTATCCAGGAGTTCGGCGAGGACTTCTGGGCGGACCTCCTCGCGCACCCGCCACTGGAGATGCTCCGCTGCCGCGCCTGACCGGCCGACCGGCCTGACCAGTGCCCCGGTGGAGGATGGCGGACCTTGAACCGGGCCTACCTGTCCGGCCTCGCCGACTTCACCGGTCCGGCCGGCGACGCCACCCGGCCCAGGCCCGGCCGGGTGGCCGCCCGCGCGATCCACCGGCAAGGCATCTCGACTCACCGTCCCGAAGCTGGCACCGTAAACCGGCATGAAGTTGAACGAAGGCGGACAAACAGAAAGCTCGGTGCGCTGGAGACTCGTGCTGGCCAGCACCACCATGCTCTTCGTCGAGCTGGCGCTGATCAGATGGGCGGGCGCCAACGTCGTCCACCTCAGCTACTTTTCGAACTTCATCCTGCTGGGATCGTTCCTCGGGATCGGCATCGGATTCCTGATCCCCGCCGCGCGCGGGCAGTGGCTCAAACGCTGGACGCCGATCCCGCTCGCGCTTCTCGTCGTCCTGGTGCGCGCGTATCCGGTGCAGGTGCGTCAGAGCAGCAGCGAGGTCATCTACTTCACCGCCGTGAAGACCACCGGCCTGCCCCAGTGGGTGACCCTGCCGGCCATCTTCCTGCTGACCGCCGTGATCATGGCGGGAATCGGCAAGATCACCGCCGATCTCTTCCGGCAACTCCCCTCGCTTGACGCCTACCGCTACGACCTGCTCGGCAGCATCGCCGGCTCGGTCTCCTTCGCCGTACTGTCGTGGCTCCGCGCCCCCTCGGTCGTGTGGGGCGTACTCGCCGCCGCGGCCCTGCTGGTCCTCGGCGGGCGCCGCAACACCCTGCTGTACGGGATCCCCCTCACGGCGATGGTCGCCGCGCTGTTCCTGGAGACGACCACGACCGGTGTCTCCTGGTCGCCCTACTACAAGATCCAGCTCAAACCCTCGCCGACCGCCACCCGCACCTACTACATCTCCGCCAACGGCGTCCCCCACCAGAGCACCGCGCCACTCCCGGTGCTGATGCGCGAGAACTCGCCGTACCGGCAGGCGTACGACCAGACACCCCAGAACCCGCACAAGCGCGTGCTGATCATCGGGGCCGGCAACGGCAACGACGTCGCCGTCGCGCTGGCGCACGGAGCAGAGCGGGTGGACGCGGTCGAGATCGATCCCCGCCTGCAGGAGATCGGCGCGACGTTGCACCCCGCCAGGCCCTACGACGACCCCAGAGTGCACACCTACATCGACGACGGACGCGCGTTCCTGGAGCGGACCGACGCCAAGTACGACCTCATCGTCCTGGCCCTCCCGGACTCCCTGACCCTGGTGTCGGGTGCGAGCAATCTGCGGCTCGAGAGCTACCTGTTCACCCGGCAGGCGTTCGAGGCCGCGCGCGATCACCTGGCGCCGGACGGCGCATTCGCCATGTACAACTACTACCGCAAGAGCTGGTTGGTGGACCGCTTCGCCGGCGACCTCGACAGCGTCTACGGCCACGCACCCTGCATGACGACGTTCAAACGGAACGCGGCCGTGCTGGTGGCCGGGATGACCCCTGCCGACCAGTCCTGCAAGCAGGTCTGGCAGCCCAGCGGCCCGGTCCCGGCGGCCGCGAGCGATGACCACCCCTTCCCGTATCTGCTCCACCGGGGCATCCCCACGCTCTACCTGGGTGCCCTGGGCGCGATCCTGCTGGTGACGCTGCTGTCGGTGCGCCTGACCGGGGTTCGCATCCGCAGCACGTTCCGGTACTTCGACATGTTTCTGCTGGGCGCGGCCTTCATGCTGCTCGAAACGAAGAACGTGATCGGCTTCGCGCTCTACTTCGGTACGACGTGGCTGGTCAACGCCCTCGTCTTCTTCGGTGTTCTGCTCTCCGTCCTCGCGGCGGTCGAGGTCCGGCGCCGAATGCGACAGGCCAACCAGTTGCTGTTGCAGCTCCTCCTGTTCGGCTCCCTCGCCGTGGCCTGGCTCGTTCCCACGCAGGCCGTGCTCTCACTGCCCTTCGCCGGACGTCTGGCCGCCGCCATCGCCCTGGCCTTCGCCCCCATCTTCTGCGCCAACCTCATCTTCTCGGACCGCCTCGCACAGGCCCCCGACCCGACAGCCGCGTTCGGGGCGAACCTGCTGGGGGCGCTGACCGGGGGCGCGCTGGAGTACCTGGCTCTGGTGACGGGCTATCAGGCGTTGCTGCTGGTCGTCGCCACGCTGTACCTGGGGGCATGCGTCGCCATGCGGTTCACCCGGAGGGGGCCGGGCGGGCAGGCGACGCAGGTGCCGGAGGAGACGGTGGCCGCCAAGACCTGAGCGACACGGATCGGCGGCCGGCCCACTCAGTGCACATGCGGGCCGCCTGCCGAGCCCCGCTCGAGTCCGGCTCTCTTGCCTCCCACGCCTCGGCACCGTACGCTCACACGCCATACCGACCAGCTGGTATGTCACCTGGCGACCTCAGCTCGCGCCGACGGGCGATCCGCCCAGCGTGCCCGCCGCCAGTCCCAAGCGATCGTCCGAGGAGCCGCCGAAGATGAGCCGAACCAACCGCCAGGTGCGCTTGGCCGCGCGTCCCGTGGGAGAGCCGCGGCCCACCGACTGGGAGCACGTCGAGGAGCCGGTCGGACAACCCGGCGACGGGGAGTTCCTCGTCCAGGTGCTCTGTCTGTCGATCGACCCGGCGATGCGCGGCTGGATGAACGCCGGCCGTTCCTACATCCGCCCGGTCGAGATCGGTGAGGTCATGCGCGCCGGCGCGGTGGGACGTGTGATCGCCTCACGGCACCCCGGCTTCCCGGCCGGCGACCATGTGACGGGGTCCTTCGGCGTGCAGGAGTACTGCGTGTCGGACGGGCAGGGCGTGACCAGGGTCGATCCGGCGGCGGCCCCCTTGCCGACCTATCTCGGCGCGCTCGGCATGTCGGGCCTGACGGCCTACTTCGGCCTGATCGACATCGGGCGTCCCGAGCCGGGCCAGACGGTCGTCGTCTCCGGTGCGGCGGGAGCGGTCGGCAGCGTCGTCGGTCAGATCGCCAAGATCATGGGCTGCCGGGTCATCGGCATCGCCGGCGGCGAGGCCAAGTGCCGGCTGGTGGTCGACGAGTTCGGCTTCGACGCCGCGATCGACTACCAGAGCGAGGACCTCCGCAAGGCGCTGCGCGAGCACGCCCCCGACGGCGTCGACGTGTACTTCGACAACGTCGGCGGCGACGTCCTGGACGCCGTACTGCTGCGCCTGGCGCGCGGTGCCCGCGTCATCGTCTGCGGTGCGATCTCCCAGTACAACAGCACCAAGCCGCAGGGCCCCGCCAACTACCTGTCGCTGCTGGTCAACCGGGCCACCATGACGGGCATGGTGGTCTTCGACTACGCCGACCGCTACGCCGAGGGCATCGCGCGGATGGCCGCGTGGCGGGAGGAGGGCCGGCTGAAGTCGCTGGAGGACGTGGTGTCCGGTGGGGTGGCCGCGTTCCCCGACACCCTGATGCGCCTTTTCCGTGGCGAGAACCACGGCAAGCTCGTGCTGAAGATCGCGGACTGACCGGGCAGAGGGAGAGAGCGATCCGATGAAGGCACTGACCTACCACGGCCGTCACGACATCCGCTACGAGGATGTCCCCGACCCGGCCGTCACCAGCCCCACCGACGCGGTCGTCCAGGTGACCACGGCCGGCATCTGCGGCAGCGACCTGCATATCTACCACGGCAACCCGTTCAGCCCGGAACTGGGCTACACACCGGGACACGAGTGCGTCGGCGTGGTCGTCGACACCGGCGACCAGGTCACCCGGTTCAAGCCCGGCGACCGGGTCCTGGTGCCCGCCTCGGCCGGCTGCACCCGGTGCCAGGCCTGCGCGGCCGGGTTCACCGCCCGGTGCGAGCGCGCCAAGTCCAGTACGGAGCTCTGCTACGGCGTGAGCCCACAGCTCCCCGGCAGCCAGGCCCAGGCCCTGGCGGTGCCGTATGCCGACATCAACCTGGTGCACCTGCCCGAGGGCATCTCCGACGAGGCCGCCATCGTCCTGACGGACAACGCCCCGACGGCCTGGTACGGCTGCCGCCGCGCCCGTGTCCAGCCCGGCGAGACCGTACTGGTCATCGGCCTCGGCCCCGTCGGCCTCATGGCCGCCCAGTCCGCCTTCGCGATGGGCGCCGCACGCGTGCTCGGGGCGGACCTGGTCGCGGAGCGCCGCGCCTTCGCCGCCGGCCTGGGGGTCGAGCCGGTCGAGGGCGAGGACACGAAGGCCGTCATACGGGAGATGACCGGCGGACGCGGACCGGACGCGGTGGTGGAGGCCGTGGGCGCGGACGCCACCATCGAGCTGGCCCTCAAGGCCGTACGGCAGGCCGGCCGGGTCAGCGTGATCGGGGTCAGCCAGAACAAGGCGTTCCCCTTCCACATGGGACTGGCGCAGATCAAGGAACTCGAGTTCGCCATCGGGCTCTGCTCGATCCACTACGAACTCCCCGCCCTGATCGCCCTTGCCCAGGCCGGCAGGATCAAGCCCGAGGTCGTGGTCTCCCACCGCTTCCCCCTCTCCCAGGGCCCCGCGGCGTACGAACTGTTCGCCGGCCGCTCCGACGGGGTTCGCAAGATCCTCCTCGACCCCACCGGCTGACCCGCGCTGGGAACAGACCTGAAGGCCGGGCTGACCTGAAGACGGGACGGACCTGAAGACGGGGCGGCGCTGGTGGGCCGTCAGGCAGGAAAGGCCTGGGGTATCCACCCAGTTGCCGCCCCTTGACCCGAGCCAGCCGCAGGTGGCCGAGTTGGCCATGCCTGTGCGCGTCGGTGGGTGGCGTGGGAGGCCTGCGCCCGGGCGGAGGCGAGCAGCGCACTCTCGGCGTGCGGGGGTTCGGCGACGTGCCGGACCCACCCTGCGGCACCGCCTCCATTCGGTCATTCCCCTACCCGTCGGTAGACACCGACCTCTCTGAATGGAACGCTCGCTCCAGAGCAGGGTGATGCACGCCGGTCGTTCCATCCCTACGGCCTCCCTGCGCCCGCTCCCGGGTCCGCCTGGCGGCCCGGAGCGACCTGGCACCACTGCGCCGGCCGCCCACCCCGCACGAGCCGCGCACCCGACGAGGCGCGCGCCCGCACGAGGCGCGCAGCCCCGAACCGCCGGCAAGTCCTCGTACCGGTCGAGTCCTCGTACGTCCCGCTTCCTCGCCGAGAGGAGTACATCGCATGAGGGTCGGAATCACCCCGGCGGCACTGGCCGCCGTCGCCATCACCGTCGCCACGGGGATGCACCTCCCCGTCACTGCGGCATCCGCCGCCACGCCCGCGTCCGCCGGGCCTACGGAATTCACCGTGGACACCACGTCCGACGCGGTGGACGCCGACGCGTCTGACGGCCGGTGCCTCACCGCGTCCGGCGCGTGCACCCTCCGTGCCGCGGTGATGGCCGCCAACTCGCGGCCCGGCAGCACCATCACGCTGCCCGCCGGCCACTATCGGCTGACGATCCCACCCGACCCCCGGTTGATCGTCGGCGACAACCCCGACCCCACGACCGGCGACTTGAACGTCGACGCGCCCACCACGATCAGGGGATCCGGCGCGCGAACCACCGTCATTGACGCCAACCTCCTGGACCGCGTCTTCCGCCTGCGGGCCGACACCCGCATATCGGACACGACGATCACCGGGGGACGGGCCAGGCAACGCGAACTGCCCATCGCCGACACCGGAGGCGGCGGCATCGCCAACGGACGGCATCTGACACTGCGTCGGGTCGCCGTGACCGGGAACTCCGCCGGCTACGGCGGCGGCATCTTCAACGTCCCGGACTCCCATCTGGATCTCGTCGACAGCACGGTCAGCGGGAACGCCGCGGGAGAGGCCGGCGGCATCAGGTTCGACGCCGGCGGGACCGTGACGAACTCGACGATCGCCGACAACCGGGTGACGGACCCCGGCGACCGCCCCGGCAGCCTGGGCGGCTACGGCGGAGGCATCGACATCCGCGGCACGGAAACGGTGCAGATCCTCAACTCGACCATCACGGGAAACAGTTCCAGCCACGGCGGGGGCGGAATCAACATCGCCCCGGCCTACCTCGACAGTCTGCCCGAGCCCATCCCCGACATCATCGATCTGCCCCTGGGACGCATGACCCTGCGCAACTCCGTCGTCGCGGGCAACACCGTCGACGGCGCTGCCGCCGACTGCGAGAAGGCCTTCGCCACCATCACGTCGCTGGGCCACAACATCGACGCCGACGGAAGTTGTCACCTCACCGCCGCAGGCGATCTGCCCAGCCGTGACCCCCTGGTCGGCCCGCTCACGGACAACGGTGGTCCCACGGACACCGCGGCGCTGCTCCCGGGCAGCCTCGCCGTGGACGCCGCCGCCGACTGCCCCGCCACCGACCAGCGCGGCATCGCCCGCCCCCAGGGCACCGCCTGCGATATCGGCGCCTACGAGCGCATGCCATGACCGCGCGTCCCGACCCCCGCACCGGCATCAAAACCGATGAGGATGCGATGAGATGAGTTCTCCGAGACTGCGCCACACCCTTGCCCGCGTCATGGCCATCGCCGCAGCCCTGCTGCTGTCCCTCACCACTCCCCCGCCCACGGCCCGCGCCGACGCCGACCCCGGCCACGACTCGCTGGTCGTGCGCACCGATCGCGGCTGGGTGCGCGGGGCGGTCGGCCGCGACGGCGGGCGGGTCTTCCAGGGGGTGCCGTTCGCCGCCGCGCCGACCGGTGCGCTGCGCTGGCGTGCGCCGCGGCCCGCCGCACGCTGGCACGGCGTCCGGGACGCCACCGCACCGGCCCGCCCCTGTCCCCAAATGCCGTTGACCCTGCTCCCCGACGGCGGTCCCGTCCTGCCCGGCGAGTCCAACCTCACCGGCAGCACCACGGAGGACTGCCTGTACCTCAATGTGTGGACCCCGGCCCGCACCACCGGCCGCCCCCTCCCGGTGCTGGTCTGGCTGCACGGCGGAGGCAACGCCTACGGCGCGGGCAGCGACTACGACGGCTCGGCGCTCGCCGCGCAGGGCCTGGTCGTGGTGACCGTCAACTACCGCCTCGGCGCACTGGGGTTCCTCGCCCACCCCGCCCTGTCGGCGGAGAGCGCGGACAACGCCTCCGGCGACTACGGTCTGATGGACCAGCAGGCCGCGCTTCGCTGGGTGCGGCACAACATCGGCGCCTTCGGAGGCGACCGGAACCGGGTGACGCTCGGCGGCCAGTCGGCCGGATCAGTGGACACCTGCGCCCACATCGCCTCGCCGACCGCGAAGGGGCTCTTCCACCGGGCGATCCAGCAGAGCGGAAGCTGCATCTCACCCGGCGCTCTCGCACCCCTCACGCTCGACGCGGCGGAGCGCAAGGGGAACGGCTTCGCGGCCTCCGTGGGCTGCCCCGACCCGACCACGGCGGCGGCCTGTCTGCGCGCCGTGCCGGTCACCGAGCTCATCCGCGCCGCCGGGACCGGGACGGCGTCCCTGTGGGGCCCGAACACCGGCCCGCGCGTCCTGCCGCACCCTCCGGACGCGGCGTGGGCGCAGGGACGGGTGAACGCGGTCCCGACGCTGAGCGGCAACACCCATGACGAATACCGCTACTTCACCGCGCTGTACGTGGACCTGCTCGGCGGCGGCCCACTGACCCCCGCCTCGTACGCCGCGCTGATCAGGCTCCAGCACGGCGACCGTGCGGCGGCGGTCCTCGACACGTACCCGGCGTCGGCCCATCCCTCACCGAACCTGGCCTACTCCGCCGTCGTCACCGACCAGCGGTTCGCCTGCCCGGCGCGGGCCGACAGCCGGCTGTACGGCACTCGGACGCTCGTCTACGCCTACGAGTTCGCGGACCCCCAGGCACCACCGTTCATCCCGGCGCCCCACACACCACAGGGCGCTTTCCACGCCTCCGAACTGGCCTATCTCTTCCCCATGAACACGGTGCGGCCCCTGACACCGGCCCAGCGCCGGCTGTCCGCGACGATGACCGCCTACTGGGCCCGGTTCGCCGCGACCGGCGATCCCAACGGGCCCGGAACACCCTCCTGGCCGCGCTACACGCCCAACGAGGACCGCATCCAGGTACTGGCGCCCGACCGGGTCGGCCCCACCGGCGGGTTCGCGGCCGATCACCACTGCGCGTTCTGGGAGCTCTCTCCCGCTTCCCGGAGGATCGTGCGCTGATCGTGCGGTGACGTGGATGTGGGCCGGCCTGGCCCGGGGCTGACGCCGCCGGATCCGTCGCTTCGGTGCGCACTTGATCAACGCCTACGCGGCGACAAGAGCCTCGCCCTCTCTACGGTTGCGCCTCCGGACGGTTCGTGAGGCCGCGCGACGGGGCGCCCCCGCCCGGGGCGTCCCGCACGGCGACGCCGTGGTGAGCCGCCAGTGCCAGCAAGGCAACACGCAACGGCCCGGTCTCCAGGACGGCACCCGCATCGAACCAGCGGGCCACGGCCGTACCGCTCGCCATCCTCAGTGTGAAGCGGGCCAACTCGTCCGCCACCTCGGGACGATCACCCAGTCCGAAGACGCCGCTCAGCGCGTCCCGGGCCCAGACCACCAGCGCATCCCGGTAGCGCCGCACCTCGGCCACGGCCGCAGCGCTGGCGTCCTGCTGCACCATGCCCAGCCCCAACAGCAGCCGCACACCGGGCTGGTGACGCTGGAAGGCGTCCCCGACCTCGGTGAGGAAGGCCTCCAGGCGCCCGTTGACGCCGGTGCCCGGCATCTCGGCCACGGGCAGGGCCGCCAGCAGTGTGGTCCTGGCCCGCTCCAGCACGGCGACGTAGATCCCGTCCTTGCTTCCGAAGTGCCAGTAGAGGGAGCTGACCGGCAGGCCGCACGCGGCGGAGATCATCGAGATGGACGTGGCGGCATAGCCGTAACGCGCCATCAGTTCGCCGGCGGTGTCGAGAATCGCGTCCCGGGACCGGGCGCCGCGGCCCTGGGCCGGTGCCTGCGTCATACGGCCGACTCTAGAGGAAGCACAGGCCGCTGTGCCCTCCGGACGATCGGCCCGCACGCCGGTTCCGGGAAAGTCCGTAAGCCTCGGAACGCCTGTGTGGTGCAGCGACTTCCGGTATGGGTATCTCCATCGGATCCGGGAGTGCCGGGTCGGGCGGATGCGACGGGGGCGGATGAAGTGGCGAGAGAGGCATGGAGCGGCAGCGCCGGGATCGAGGCTGCCGACGCGGTGTTCGAGTTGATGAGACGGCTCATCGACAACTTCCGGGACAACCCGCCGGTGACGCCGCTGGTGGTCCTGCAGGCCGCCGAGGAGGACCCGACCGGCACCCTCGACCGGCGGGCCGCACAGGTCGTGGAGTTCGTCCGCCAGGGCCATCAGCCGCGGGGGCTGATCGCCAAACGGCTGGACGGCGGGGGCGGCGTGGACGCGTACTCCTCCGCTATCGACATGGTGCGCCAACTGTGCGAGCACCCCTGGGACAACCAGAACCAGTCCCAGTACAAGCCTTTCGCCTTTCCCCGCTCGCGGCTGCTGAGGGCCATCGAGCAGGCCGCGCCGGAGGTCGGCGGGGAGGTGAGCACGGTGTGGTCCGCCGCCCAGCGCCGCGAACGGCTGATGCGACGGCTGGCCGAGCTGCGCTGGCGGCCGGGGCGCGATCCGGACGAGGCCGACGAGGACAGGCGTGTCTCGGCGCTGACCGACACCGTCGGTGCCGTGGTGAACCCTTCCGGTTTCGTGGGGGCGATGTTCATCGCCTGCCTGAGCGTGCTGCTGGGCGAGGGCGGATGGCAGACCGCTGTGTGGGGCGGCGCGCTCGCGCTGGCCGCGTTCGGCGTGGTGCACCTGCTGGCGCGCAGTGCTCCGCCGTTGCTGTGGCTGCGCCGGGCCAGCCGGTGGTTCGCGACCACCACGTTCCTGGCACCGTCGAGCGACCGGCCGGAGGCGGCCGAGTGGTCCCGGTGGCGGCCGACGAAGTCCTGGGAGACCATCCGGGGCCGGGCCTTCGCCGTGGCTCAGCAGGTCGTCGCCGCCGAGACAGGTGACCTGACGGCACGTCAGTTCCACTTGGAGCTGAGGGTGCTGGCGTTGCTGGAGGATCTGCGCGACAACTTCCGGCCGAGGACGCTGGATCTGCGCCGCCGCAAGCGCACGGTTCCGCCCGTGGTGTACCTGCCGTGCGCCACCGAGGACGACGGCGGCCTGCTGTTGCTGCGGGCGATCAGCAACGTGCGCAGCCGCCGCAGCGAAGTGGACCCACTGCTGGGGCTGGCCGCGATCCCGGCGGCCGAGCGGTTGCGGCCGCCGGGCTTCGAGGGGCCCGGGCTGCCGGTCGCACCGCGTCCCGACGGGTCCGCGGAGGACGACGGGGAGCGCGCCTTCGGAGCGGACGCCAGGTATCAGGAGTGGGTGACCGGCCTCAACGTCGGCCAGTCCCCCGGGCGGTCGGCCGCGCTGCCGTGGATCCTGCGGATACCGCTGTCCGCGGACGAGTTGCGCCGCCGGCACTCCGCGCAGCACTCCACCACCAGGATCCGCCGTACGGCTGCCTGGCTGCTGTGGTCCAGGCCCTGCCTGTCGGTGGTGCTGGCCATCGCCCTGTGCCTCGGCTTCCTGGGCAACCGGTGGATGGCCCAGCGCTACTGCGAGGGCCGGCTGATCGGCTCCAACACGGACTCCGTTCTGGTGGGCGGCGAGTGCGTGGGGGTCGCGACCGGGGACGTACGGCTGGCCGCGGGCAACGGGCTGGAACTCTACGGTGCCGGCAAGGGCATCACCTTCGACGCCGTCGAGCAGGCGATCAGGGCCGAGAACGCGAGGATCGGCCCGAAGGACAAGTACGTGACGATCGTCTACGCCGGCCCGATCACCGCGGCGGACGAGTCCGACACCCGTAAGGGACTCGAGGAGCTCACGGGTGTCTACCTCTACCAGCACTACGCCAATGTCAGCACCCACCAGCCGACCAAGATAAGGGTCCTGCTCGCCAACAGCGGCGAGAACATGCTCCAGGTGCTGCCCATGGCCCGGCACATAGCGGAGCTGGCCCGGCGCGACCGGTCGGTCGTCGGTGTCGTTGGCCTTGGGCGCGACACCACGGAGAGCGATGACGCCGTGGAGATCCTCAAGGGCGCGGGCCTGCCCGTGGTGAGCACCACCAACTCCGGGAGCCATCTGGCACGACAGTTGTCGAACTGGTTCGGGCTGGCCGCCACCGACGAGGAGGAGGCGAACGCGCTGCTCGTCGTCGCCAGGCAACTCGCCCGGCGCGAGGACGGCTCCCGGGCCGTGGTCCTGGCCCGCAAGGTCGGCAGCGAGAAGGACTTCTACACGACCGAACAGGCCAGGGTGGGCAAGCAGATGCTGGACCAGGCCGGCTTCGGCCTGCTCCCCTCCCGGTCGTACCGACTGAGTCCCAACGGCGAACCGGAACTCACCGACCCGGTGGAGGCGATCTGCGCCAGTCGCCCCGTGCCCAGGGCCCTGTACTTCGCGGGCCGGGTGGAGGACGTACCCAACCTGATGTCCCAACTCGGCTCGACGCCCGGCTGCTCCGGCCGGAACATCACCGTGTTCACCGGCGACGACCTGGCCAAGAGCAACTACGACGAGGGCGAGAGCCTGCGCATCCCGCCGGAGGTCACCCTCTACCACTTCGCGCTGGCACCGATGGACCTCGTCGGCGCGACCGGCTTCTACCAGGACGCGCACCGTGTGCTCGGCGACCTGCTCCCCGCGGGCGCGACGGCGACCCCGCTCCCCGACCCTGCCCGGCCCTGGGACGACGCGCTGTTCTCCAGCGGCCAGGCGGTACTGGCCTACAGCGCCACCGCCGTGCTGTACCGGGCCTCGAAGAACGGCGACGCCCCGCAGACCGCCCCGGAGACCTGGGCCGACCTGCGCTGGCGCCCCAACCCGAACCTGCCGGTCGGCACGGTCAGCTTCGCCGGCAGCCAGCCCTACGCCGACCAGCGGGGGCACGGCTACAAGATCGTCCGGGTGACCTACCGGGACCACAAGGTCCGATCGGAAACGGTGTGCGGCCGGCCGGCCGGCAGCGACCAACCGCTCTCCGCGCCGCCGGGCCGCAAGGGGGCCGACCCGGACACGGTGTGCAGCGAGGAGTGATCCCGTGGTTCGGGGGTGGGGCGCGGCGGTCCCCAAGTGTCAGGGCATCGACCGAGGACCACCCCCCTCGTGGCCGCCGCTCGGGTGTTGTCAGACGCGTACGACGATCTTGCCGGTGTGCGCGTTCGAGTCCATCAGGCGATGGGCTTCCCGGATGGCCTCCAGGCCGTCGAAGACCTCTGCCACGACCGGCTTCAGGGTGCCGTCGGAGAGGCCGGAGCCGATGTAGTGGGCGGCGCGGCGGCGGCCGTCCGCCGAGCCGGTGAGCACGAAGTTGTTGTAACCCAGCACGGTCAGCGGCCACTGCATGGGCAGCAGGACGGGTTCCTCGTTCAGCCAGCCGTAGCAGATCAGCGTGCCGTCCTCCACGGCCGCGTCCCCCAGGGCCGCGAACCAGGCACCGCCGATGGCGTCCAGGACCATCTCGGCGCCGCGACCACCGGTCAGCCGCTTCGTCTCCTTGATCACGTCCTCGCTGTCGGAGACGATCACATGCTCCGCGCCCAGGTCGAGCAGCCGCTGCCGCTTGGCCTCGGTGCGCGTGGTGACGACCGGCACGGCACCGGCCCGGCGGGCCACCTGGATCGCGGCGGTGCCGACGCCGCTGGACCCACCGGTGATCAGCACATGGTCGCCCGCCTTCATCCCCGCCCGCTCGACGAGGGCGCCGTAGGCCGTCGAGTACGTCACCCAGACCGCGGCCGCGGTCACCGCGTCCACCCCCGTGGGGCGCGGGACCAGGGCGGTCTCGGGCATGAGGACCAGGTCGCCGTAGACACCGTGCGCGCTCAGCTCGTGATTGGCGGCCGTCAGGACGAGGTCGCCCGGCGCGAAGGCGGTCACTCCCGGGCCGACCTCCGCCACCTGGCCGGCGGCCTCGTAGCCGTTGCGGGAGCCCGGCAGGGTCGGCTGGTAGAAGTAGCCGCCCGAGCGGAAGAGCGCCTCGGCGCGGTTGAGGGCGAGCGCCTCCACACGGACGAGGACCTCGCCGGGGCCGGGGGCGGGCAGCTCGGTCTCCTCGACGGTCAGGACGTCGGGACCGCCGATTTCATGAAAAAGCACGGTACGTGCGGTAGTTGACATGCGGTCAACGCTAGGCAGCGGCCCGTGAGACGAGCCATGCCTCACTGTCTCGGTTTCCTGTCCGATCGTCTTCCGCGCAGTACGGCGCCGTACGCGGCGGTTAGCGTTGCGGGCATGGACGTGCTCAGTGACGCGGTCGCCGCGATACGCACCGGCCGGCCGCACTCCGGACTGCGGGAGAACTACGCGCCCTGGGGGGTGCGGTTCGAGGCCGCGGGCGGCGCCGGGTTCCATGTGGTGCTGCGGGGCTCGGCCTGGCTGATGCCCGCGCACGGTGAGCCGGTCGCACTGGCGCCGGGGGACGTGGCGTTCCTCGCGCACGGGCGCGGCCACGCGATCGCCGGCTCCCCCGACGCGCCGCTGGAGGACGTGCAGCTGGACGGTGCGGGCCGCTGGCCCGAGCTTCCCACCCCGCGAAGGGATTCGACGCCCGACACCGTGATGCTGTGCGGCGCCTATCTGCTGGACCGCACCCGTGCGCACCCCTTGCTGACGGAACTGCCCGAGGTGGTCCACCTGCCCGCCCGCGTCGGAGCGTACGGCTCCCTGCGCACGGCGGTCGAGCTGCTCGGCGCCGAACTCGCCGAACCGCAGCCCGGCTCGGACACCATCGTCGCCAACCTCCTGGACACCCTGCTGCTCTACATCCTGCGCGCCTGGTGGCAGCGAGAGGGCCAGGAGAACCCCGAGCACCCCACCGGCTGGGCCGCCGCCCTCGCCGACCCCGGCATCGCGGCGGCCCTGCGCGCCATCCACGAGAACCCCGCCCACCCCTGGACGGTCGGCGAACTCGGTCTCCGGGCTGGCCTGTCACGCGCCGCCTTCGCCCGCCGCTTCACCTCCCTGGTGGGTCAGCCCCCGCTGACGTACCTCACCTGGTGGCGCATGACCACGGCCGGCCGCCTGCTCCGCGAGGACGACACACCGCTCCGACTCGTCGCCCAGCGCACGGGCTACACCTCGGAGTTCGCCTTCGCCAAGGCCTTCAAGCGCGAGTTCGGCGTGGCGCCGGGGCAGTACCGGCGCAGGGCGTCGTGAGCCGGGCGGTCCATCGCCCCAGGATTCCAGGTCAGCAGCAGCGCAGGTCAGGCCCAGGCGCCAACCGGCGCGAACGAACTGTCCTGTCGGAACAGATCCGTCCCGTCCGACCGTTCCACCCGGAGCTGGTAGCCGTAGTGCCGCAGGTAGTAGCCGGGGTAGTTGTACGACTCGAAGCGGATAGAGCCGCTCGTCGTGCCGGTGCGGGCGATGAACGTGGCGTCCTTGGCGAACGTCGATGTCCCGTCGTTGGTGTCGAAGCGGGCCCGGAAGTCCCAGTGGCGCAGATACCGGCCGGACGTGTCGCGGAAGGAGTAGCCGTTCGCGTCGGCGAGGCCGGCCACCACGGTGAACGTCGAGGCCTGCTTCTCGGCGGTCGTGCTGGAGCTGCTCACCACCGGGAGATTGAGCAGGGAGGACTGCGACTGCCAGTAGCGGGTGGAGTAGTTGGCCGACTGGAAGGAACGGGTGACGTTCCTGGCCAGGGTCGGGCCGCCCGAGACCGTTTCCTTGATCACCGTGAAGTGGCGGGCCGTTCCCGACACGGCGGGCAGGGCGGCCGGGGCGGACCAGGTGGCAAAGGTGTCGTAGCTGTCGCTGTAGTAGTAGGTGCCGTCGCCGTAGCCGTCGAAGAAGAGGCGCCAGCCGCCGTTGTCGAGCTGCACCAGCGCCGGGCCCTCGCGGTAGCTGCCCCAGCCCGCCCAGTTGCCCGTGCGGGAGATCGTGTAGGGGCCGGTGAGGCCGGCCGCCGTCGCGTACTCGATGTACTTCGTCGTCTCGTTCTTCGTGAAGGCGTGGTAGGTCGAGCCGATCTTCACGATGAAGGTGTCGATGTGGTTCGCGCCGATGCCGGACAGCGCCACCGGTGAACTCCACGCTGTCAGAGCGGAGTTCGTGGCCTTGAGGAGATACGGGGTGAAGATCCACTCGTCGTTGGCCGTCGAGCAGGACACGATGATGTTGACGCTGCCGTCACTGTCCACGAACCACTCCGGCGCCCAGGCCCGGGAGAGGTTCGTGATCGGGACCGGGTAGTCGTACAGGAAGGTCCAGTTGACCCGGTCGGTGCTGCGGGCGAAGCCGATGGTGGTGCTGGTGTCCTGCCAGGTGTGGGTCGTGTAGGTGATGTAGTAGTAGCCGTTGGTGTGCCTGAAGATGCTCGCGTCGCGGATGCGGTTGCTCGGCGGCGTGTAGGCGGAGGCCCGGGCCAGGCGGAAGTCGGTGGCGTCGTCCGACTGGTAGACGTTCACGGTCCCGTCGTTGCTGTTCAGGAACGGCACGATGGTGTAGCGGGTGGCCGAGCCGCTCGGCGGCGCGGCCGCCAGGGCCGTGCCGAGCAGGCCGGGTGCCTCGCCCAGGATCAGCGCCGAGGCGGGCACGGCGGCCATCGCGCGCAGCAGGGCGCGGCGGGACGGGGTGTGGGGGCGTCGGATCACGTGCGGCTCTCCCTACGGCTCAAGGGACTCCGAACGGGTTCGAGCACGAGAGTTCGAAATATCGAACGCAGTTCGGAGATTCGATCAGAAGGTAGGGGTGGGGTCCGGGTGCGTCAATGGTTCGAGCATGAGAAAGCGGGACTGAGTGAAACCTGTGGTGAACCACGGGCCGCGCCCGGCGAAACCGTTCCACCACGGGCCCCTGGAGGTTACCGTTCGGTAGACAACGTCGTCCCGGAGGTGCCCGTATGACGCCCGACCGTGCCGTAGGCCTCGCCGAGTCCGCCCGCGCGCTGGCCGACGGGGAGGTGACGTCGCGGGCGCTCGTCGCTCAGGCGCTGGCGCGCATCGAGGCTACCCAGGAGTCGCTCAACGCCTTCCGGGTGATCCGGACGCAAGCCGCCCTCGCCGAGGCCGAGGCCGCGGACAAGGAGCTCGCCGCCGGCGGGCGCCGGCCACTGCTGGGCGTTCCGGTCGCGGTCAAGGACGACATGAACGTGGCGGGCGAGCCGACGGCGTTCGGGTGCGGCGGGGTGTTCCCGCCCGTCGCCGAGGACGGCGAGGCGGTACGGCGGCTGCGCGCGGCCGGGGCCGTCATCGTCGGCAAGACCAACACCTGCGAACTGGGGCAGTGGCCGTTCACCGAGGGGCCCGCGTTCGGAGCGACGCGCAATCCGTGGAACCCGGAGCACACTCCCGGTGGCTCGTCCGGCGGTTCGGCCGCCGCGGTCGCCGCCGGACTCGTTCCCGCCGCGCTCGGCTCGGACGGCGCCGGCTCGGTGCGGATCCCCGCGTCCTGGACCCATCTGATCGGCATCAAGCCGCAGCGCGGCCGCATCTCGACCTGGCCGCGCGGCGAGTCGTTCCAGGGCATCACCGTCAACGGCACCCTCGCCCGCACCGTGGCCGACGCGGCCCTCCTGCTGGACGCGGCCGCCGGCAACCACGACCTCGATCCGCACCGTCCGCCGGCCGTCGACGCCTTCGAGGCGGCCGGCCGCGACCCCGGCCGGCTGCGTATCGCGCTCTCCCTCAAGCCGCCGTTCACCGCCCTGCCCGCCCGCCTGCGGCCGGAGGTGCGAGCCAGGGTCGTCCAACTCGCCGAGAAGTTGAGCGCGTTGGGGCACGTCGTCGAGGAGGCCGATCCGCCGTACGGCCAGATCGGGCTGACCTTCCTCCCCCGTGCGACGGCCGGTATCGCCGAGTGGGCGAGCGAGGTGCCCACCCCCGCGCTGCTCGACCCCCGCACCCGCAGCGCCGCCCGCCTGGGCCGGCTGCTCGGCGGGGCCCCGCTGCGGGCGGCCCGGCGCGCGGAGGCGGTCCTGCACCGTCGTATCGGCGCGTTCTACGAGTCGTACGACGTCGTCCTCGCGCCCACGACCGCCGCTCCCCCGCCCCGGATCGGCGCGATGCTCGGCCTCGGCGGATTCGCCACCGACCGCGCGATGATCGCCGCCTGCCCCTACGCCTGGCCCTGGAACGTGCTGGGCTGGCCCGGTGTCAACGTCCCCGCCGGATTCGTGGGCGGCCTGCCCGTCGGCGCCCAGTTGCTGGGACCGGCGAACAGCGAGCCCCTGCTGATCTCGCTGGCGGCCCAGTTGGAGGCGGAGCTGCGCTGGCACGAGCGGTGGCCGCCGCAGCAGGACGAGACGGCACCCACGGCAGTCGCCTGACGCCAACTCCTGGGCCCAGGACCTACCCTGTGGTCATGGGGGATGCTTCGATGGTCGGGCTCATGGGACGGGTCACGGGGACGATCGGGCCCGGACTCGTCGGCGAGGTGATCGTCCGGGTGCGCGGCGGCGCCGAGCACTTCCTCGCCTATCCGGCCACCGGCACGGACCGCATCGAGCGGGGCACGGTGGTGATGGTGGTCGAGTACCAACCGCCGCGGACCGTCTACGTCCAGGCCGCATACGACAGTTGAGCCGCCCCGGCGCGGGTGGGAGCCGGCCGCGTCAAGGTTTCGGCAAGGATCCGCCGACGTCTGTACCCGGGCGTCGCGCGGGCGCACACTCCCTTGCGTTCGGTGCCGAAAGGGCGCCAGGCAAAGGGGGCGTATGCCGATGGTCGTCGGCGTCGTGGCGGGAGCGGCCGTAGCCGCCGTTCTCGTGCTGATCGGTGTGTTCAAGATGATGTGGCGGGTCGCGGAGCCGAACGAGGCGCTCGTCATCTCCGGTTCCAAGCATCGTACGGAGGGCCTCGAGGAGGGCATGGGCTTCCGTATCGTCACCGGGCGCGGCACCCTGGTGCTGCCCGGTGTGCAGGCGGTGCGCAGGCTGTCGCTCGACCTGAACGAGACAGAGTTGCAGGTGGACTGCGTGACCCATCAGGGCATTCCGCTGAAGGTGCGGGGCGTGGTCATCTTCAAGGTGGGCGACGACTTCGTGTCGATCGCCAACGCGGCCCGCCGTTTCCTGGACCAGCAGAAGCTGATGTCGGAGCGGGTGCACAACGTGTTCGCCGGTCATCTGCGGTCCATCGTCGGCGGGTTGACGGTCGAGGACATGATCCGCGACCGCGAGAAGCTCACCGGGCAGACCCGGGCCGCGTGCGGCACGGAGATGGAGAAGCTGGGGCTCATCGTCGACTCGTTGCAGATCCACGAGATCGAGGACCCCACCGGGTACATCCAGAACCTGGCCGCCCCGCACGCGGCGGCCGTCCAGCGGGACGCGCGTATCGCGCAGGCCGAGGCGAACCGGCTGGCCACGGAGGCGGAGCAGCAGTCGTTCGCGCGGATGGCCGAGGCCACCCGGGACAGCGAGATCCTCCAGGCCGGCTACCAGGCCGAGCGCGACAAGGCCGCCGCCAAGTCCCGCCAGGCCGGGCCGCTGGCCGAGGCGGCCGCCCGGCAGGAGGTCGTCGTGCAGGAGACGCGGGTCGCCGAACTGGAGGCGCACCGGCGCGAGCAGCAACTCCAGGCGGACGTCCGTAAACCCGCCGACGCGCAGGCGTACGAGAAGCGCACGCTGGCGGAGGCCGAGCGCGACGCGCGGATCTCGGCGGCGCAGGCCAAGGCGAAGGAGACGGAGCTGGCTGCCGCCGCGGAGGCGACCCAGGTCAAGACGGCCGCGGGTGCCGAGGCCGAGGCGACCAAGACGCGCGGCGCGGCCACGGCGGCGGCGACCCGGGCCACGGGTGAGGCGGAGGCCGCCGCCGCTCAGGCCAGGGGACTCGCGCAGGCCGAGGCGACGAAGGCGCAGGGTCTCGCGGAGGCGGAGGCGATCAAGGCCCGCGCGGCCGCCCTCGCGGAGAACCAGGAGGCGGTGGTCGCCCAGCAACTCGCCGAGAACTGGCCGGAGATCGTCCGGGCCGGCGCGTCGGCCTTCGGCAGCGTCGACAACATGGTGCTGCTCAACGGCGCCGACGGCATGGCGGACATGTTCGCCAAGGCGCTCACGATGGGCGGTACGGGACTGGGGCTGGCCCGCCAGTTGCTGGCCTCGATGAACCAGAACGGGCAGGCCCCGAAAGAGGCGTCGTCCCTCAACGGGCTCGCCCAGAAGGTGCCGGTGGACGAGAAGTGACCTTCACGCGTAACCGGTGACCCTCCACGCGTAACTCACGGGGGCAGCCCCTAAGGTGCCCCCGTGAGCACGCTTACCGATGAGAACGTTCCGGGCCGCCACGGCCCCACCGCCACCACCGAAGCCGACCCCCGCCGCGTCGGCAAGGTGCGCACCGAGTACTCCCCCGCGCACGACGGCGACCCCGACCCCGGGGAGATCGTCTGGACCTGGGTCCCCTTCGAGGAGAACGACGGGCGGGGCAAGGACCGCCCGGTGCTCGTGGTGGCCCGGGAGGCCGCCGGGACCTTTCTCGCCGTGCAGTTGTCCAGCAAGCGGCACGACGGGGACCGCGAGTGGGTCGCCATCGGCAGCGGGCCGTGGGACCGGTCGGGGCGTGACTCCTGGGTCGACGTGGACCGCATCCTCCGCCTGCACGAGGAAGGCATGCGCCGGGAGGCCTGCGCCCTGGACCGCGGGCGGTTCAACCTGGTCAGGCACCGGCTGCACGAACGCTACGGCTGGACCTGACGCTCCGGGAACGCCCGGCCGAAAGCGGCTCGAACCGGGCTGTCCGGCGTGCGGTCCAGGATCCCGAACACCACCTGCTCGAAGGCCCCGGCGAACCGCCCGCCGGGCCCGAGCAGTGCCCGGAACACCCCCGCCACCTGCGCCGGGTCGTTCTGGAACACCCCGCAGCCCCACGCGCCCAGCACCAGGCGCCGGTACCCGTGTGCCGCGGCCGTCTCCAGTACGCGCTCGGCGCGTGTCGCGAGCGCGTCCGGCAGCTCGGCCATGCGCTCCGGTGCCGTGCGCCGTATGACACCCGCGTTGGGCGCGGCGGCGGTCAGGAAGCCGGCGGTGTACGGCTCGTCCAGCAGGCGGCCGCGGTCGTCACGGAAGACGGGCACGGCGGGTGAATGGATGACACGGTCCGTGTAGAACGGGTCGCGGTGGGCGCGATGGTGGTCGTAGAACTCGCGGGCTTCCAGAAGGCAGGTGTACAGCGCCGAGGCGCGGCACAGGGCCTCCTCCTGGGCCTGGGCGCCGTTCAGATAACCACCGCCGGGGTTGCGGGCCGAGGCGAAGTTCAGTACGGCCGCGCTGCCGTCGATGCGGCGGGCGGCTTCCAGGCTGCTCTCGCCCGTGACCTCGAAGAACGTCTCAGCCACGGAGGCCTCCGGCACCGGCACCGGGTCCGGCCCGTGCATCCGGGTCCCGGCCCGTGCCGCCTCGATCGCCGCCACGAGGGACACCTCGCGGCCGCCCGGCGCACGGTACGCGCCCTCCGCGACGATCCGTTCCGTCTCCTGTGCGATGCCGCGCAGGCGCGCGCTCATGGCGCCACCCCCGTGTGCGCCATGACCGCGCTCCGCGCGATCTCCCCCGTCGTGCTCATGCACCGATCCTGGGCGATGCTGGTCATGCGGTGCAATGGAATTTCCCGGTCCGCGACGGCCTGCGCGAACGACCGGAAAAGCCCTCGGAAACACGGGGCGTGCGGAGATTACCGACCCGGAACGTGCCGGTACGCACCCTTGTGCGATGCGACGTGAGGGTCTTGGGTGGGACGAGTGTGCCGACCCGGCCCGCGGGATCCGAGGGCCGATGGCATCGTGGACTCTCAGGAGGATCCCGACATGTCCGATTCGGTAAGTGACTGTACGGAGCAACCCCGCACCGCAGTCACCGAAGCCGAGGTGGAGGCCCTGGTCAGGGGCATCTGCTTCAAGACCGGCCCGCCCCGCACCCTCGGGGTCGAAGTGGAATGGCTGGTCCATGAGCTGCGCAGCCCGCAGCTCCCCGTGACACCCGAACGACTCGAAGCGGCCTACGCCGCACTGCGGACCGTGCCTCTGACGTCGGCGCTCACCGTCGAACCCGGCGGCCAGCTGGAGCTCAGCTCGCCGCCCGCCGCCTCCCTGATGGAGTGCATCGGTACCGTCTCCGCCGACCTCGCCGCCGCCCGTGCGGTCCTGCGCGAGCACGATCTCGGTCTCGTCGGCATCGGCAACGACCCCTGGCACTCGCCGCGCCGGTTCCTGCGCGAGCCGCGCTACGACGCCATGGAGGCGTGCCTGGACCGGGTGGGCCCGGCCGGCCGCGCCATGATGTGCACCTCGGCCTCCGTGCAGGTCTGCCTGGACGCCGGTTACGAGGAGCCCGGCCCCCTCGGGCACGGGCGGCGCTGGTGGCTGGCGCACCAGCTGGGGGCGGTGCTGGTCGCCGTGTTCGCCAACTCCCCGCTGGCCGGGCGCGAGCCCACCGGCTGGCTCTCCACCCGGCAGCTGCTGTGGACGGAGATCGGCCCGGGCCGCGCGGGCGCGCCCCCACTGGACGGCGATCCGCGGTCTGCCTGGGCGCGGCACGTGCTGGACGCGCCGGTGATGTGCGTACGGCGGGACGGCGGCCCGTGGGACGTCCCGGACGGCCTGACATTCCGGGACTGGACCAGGTCGGGGGCGCCCAGACCCCCGACCCACGAGGACCTCGACTACCACCTCACGACGCTGTTCCCGCCGGTCAGACCGCGCGGCCATCTGGAACTGCGCATGATCGACGCGCAGCCCGGTGAGGACGGCTGGATCGTGCCGCTCGCGGTGACCACCGCGCTCTTCGACGACCCCGAAGCCGCCGAGACCGCCTACCGCGCGGTGAAGCCGCTGGCCGAGCGCGCCCTCGCGCTGTCCGCGCCGCACAACCCGCTGTGGATCGACGCGGCCAGATCCGGGCTCGCCGATCGCGAACTGCGCGAGGTCGCCGTGGAGTGCTTCGCGGCGGCCCTGGAGGCGCTGCCCCGGCTGGGGGCCACGACCGAGGTCACGGAGGCCGTCGCGGCGTACCGCGACCGCTATGTCGTCAAGGGCCGCTGCCCCGCCGACGACCTGCTGGACGAGCTCTACGGCACGGACCTCCCCCACTATCGACGTCGCTCGAGCGGGGGCTCCCCCAACCTGCACGGGAAGGACATCCGCACATGACCGACCCCGCCCTCGACGCCGACACACTCCGCGAGCGGGCGCTGACCACCCTCACCACCGCCCGTGCCCGCACGACCTTGCTGACCAGCTGTGTCGAAGACCCCGACCTCACCGCCCAGCACTCGCCGCTGATGTCTCCGCTGGTGTGGGACCTGGCGCACATCGGCAACCAGGAGGAGCAGTGGCTGCTCCGGGCGGTCGCCGGACGGGAGGCGATGCGGCCCGAGATCGACGGCCTCTACGACGCCTTCGAGCACCCGCGTGCCGAACGTCCCTCGCTGCCCCTGCTGCCGCCTACGGAGGCCCGGCACTACGCGGCCGAGGTGCGTGGCCGGGTGCTGGACATCCTGGAGAGCACCGCGTTCCACGGGACGCGGCTGACCGAGGCGGGCTTCGCCTTCGGGATGATCGCGCAGCACGAGCAGCAGCACGACGAGACCATGCTGATCACCCATCAGCTGCGCAAGGGCCCGCAGGCCCTGACCGCCCCCGACCCGGAACCGGTGCCGCTGTTCACGGGGCCGTCCGAAGTCCTGGTCCCCGGCGGCCCGTTCACCATGGGCACCTCCACCGAGCCCTGGGCGCTGGACAACGAACGCCCGGCGCACCGGCGCGAGGTGCCGCCGTTCTACATCGACACGACGCCGGTGACGAACGCCGCGTACCAGGCGTTCATCGACGACGGCGGCTACGACGACGACCGCTGGTGGACGCCGCAGGGCTGGGCGCACATCCGCGCCCACTCCATCCACGCCCCGCTGTTCTGGCGCCGGGACGGCGGACAGTGGCTGCGCCGTCGGTTCGGCGTCACGGAGGTCGTACCGCCTCAGGAGCCCGTCCTGCACGTGTGCTGGTACGAGGCCGACGCCTACGCCCGCTGGGCCGGGCGGCGGCTGCCCACCGAGGCCGAGTGGGAGAAGGCGGCCCGGTACGACCCGGCCGGGGACCGCTCGACGCGCTACCCGTGGGGCGACGCCGACCCCGCTCCCGAACACGCCAACCTCGGCCAGCGCCACCTGCGCCCGGCACCGGCCGGCAGCTACCCCGAGGGTGAGTCGCCGCTCGGCGTACGGCAGTTGATCGGTGACGTGTGGGAGTGGACGGCGAGCGACTTCCTGCCGTACCCGGGCTTCCAGGCCTTCCCGTACAAGGAGTACTCGGAGGTGTTCTTCGGCCCCGAGCACAAGGTACTGCGCGGCGGTTCGTTCGCCGTGGACGCGGTGGCCTGCCGGGGCACCTTCCGCAACTGGGACTATCCGATACGGCGGCAGATCTTCTCCGGGTTCCGTACGGCCCGCTCCACGGGGGACGTCTGATGTGCCGTCACCTGGCCTACCTGGGAACCGAGGAGCCGCTCGGCCGACTCCTCGTGGAACCCCCGCACGGCCTGTACCGCCAGTCGTGGGCGCCTCGGCGGCAGCGGTACGGGACTGTCAACGCCGATGGTTTCGGGGTCGGCTGGTACGCCGAGGGGGACCCGGTGCCGGCGCGGTACCGCCGGGCCGGTCCGATCTGGGCGGACCTGTCCTTCGCCGATCTGGCCCGGGTCGTACGCACGACCGCGCTGCTCGCCGCCGTACGGGACGCGACGGTGGCGGGCGCCGACGGTGAGGCCGCGGCGGCGCCGTTCGCCGCGGGCACCTGGCTGTTCAGCCACAACGGTGCCGTGAAGGGCTGGCCCGGCTCGATGGCCCCGCTCGTTGCGACCGTGCCCGCCGTGGATCTGCTGTCGCTGGAGGCCCGCAACGACTCCGCGCTCGTCTGGGCGTTGGTCCTGGCCCGTCTGCGCGGCGGTGACGACGAGGGGCAGGCGCTGGCCGACACGGTCGTGGAGGTCACCGAGGCCGCCCCGGGCTCCCGGCTCAACCTGCTGCTCACCAACGGCGAGTCCATCACCGCGACCGCCTGGGGCGACACCCTGTGGTATCTGACCCGGCCCGGCGGCGGCACCGTCGTGGCCTCCGAGCCCTACGACGACGACCCGCACTGGCGTGAGGTCCCCGACCGCACCCTGCTGGCGGCGAGCCGCACCGACGTGCTGCTCACCCCGCTCAAGGACCCGAGCGACACCCTGGCAACCGCACCCGCACGACCGGAGGAGCCCAGCACGTGAGTCCGTTCCGTGTCACCCGCACCCTGCCCGAGGACGCCACCGACGCCGCACTGCGCGCCGACGTTCTGAAGGGCCTGACGAGCACGCCGAAGACGCTGCCGCCGAAGTGGTTCTACGACGCGCGGGGAAGCGAACTCTTCGATCGGATCACCGAGTTGCCCGAGTACTACCCGACGCGCGCCGAGCGCGAGATCCTCGTCGACCGGGCCGCCGAGATCGCCGCGGCGACCGGCGCCCGCACCCTGGTCGAGCTGGGCTCCGGCTCCTCGGAGAAGACGCGGTATGTCCTCGACGCGCTGACCGCGCTGCACACGTACGTCCCGGTCGACGTCAGCGAGAGCGCGCTGACCCAGGCCGGGCAGGCGCTCGTCGAGGAGCGGCCGGGCCTGAACGTGCATGCCCTGATCGCCGACTTCACGGGCGGACTGGCCCTGTCGGACACGCCGGGCCCCCGGCTGGTGGCGTTCCTCGGTGGCACGGTCGGCAATCTGCTGCCGGCCGAGCGGGCGGCGTTCCTCGCCTCTGTGCGCGAGCTCCTCGCCCCCGGCGACGCGCTGCTGCTCGGAACGGACCTGGTGAAGGACGAGAAGGTCCTGGTCGAGGCGTACGACGACGCGGCCGGGGTGACGGCCGCCTTCAACAAGAACGTCATGAGCGTGCTCAACCGCGAGTTGGGCGCCGACTTCGAGCCCGAGGCCTTCGACCACGTGGCGCTCTGGGACGCGCGCAACGAGTGGATCGAGATGCGGCTGCGCTCCCGTACGGCACAGACGGTGAAGGTGCCCGCGCTCGAGCTCGCCGTGGACTTCGCGGCGGGCGAGGAGATGCGCACCGAGGTGTCGGCCAAGTTCCGCAAGGAGGGTGTGGGCGCGGAACTGTTCGCGGCCGGGCTGGAACTGGCGCACTGGTGGACGGACGGCGAGGGTCGCTTCGCCCTGTCACTGAGCGTGGCACGGTGACGGACGGCTCGCGCGATGCCCCGCCTTGGGGCACGGTGGAATGACGCGTGACAGATCCGCCACGGCGGAGTCACGGGAGAGGAGCACCCACATGACGAACCACACCTATCGGGTCACGGACATCGTCGGCACCTCGCCCGAGGGCGTGGACCAGGCCATCCGCAACGGCATATCGCGGGCCTCGCAGACCCTGCGCAACCTGGACTGGTTCGAGGTGACCGAGGTGCGCGGCCAGCTCGACAACGGGGAGATCGCGCACTGGCAGGTGACCATGAAGGTCGGCTTCCGCCTGGAGGAAGCCGAGTAGCACCGGCCGGTCGGTACCTCGCCCTCAGGTCCGCCCCTCCTGCTCCTGCGCCACCTTCAGCGCGGCGGAGGGGGCGGTCCAGCGTGCCCGTACGACGGAGAAACCGGCCCGCTCGGCGTCCTCGCAGACCAGCTCGTCGTCGTCCACCAGAACCCGGATCTCCCGGGTGCGGGCGAGGCGGCGCAGGATCTCCAGCTTGGTACGCCGGGCGGGCCTGCGGTCGTCGTTGCGCCGCATGTACACCCGCCCCTCGGGCAGCCCGTGCGCGGCGAGCCAGTCCAGCGTGTCGCGCCGGCAGCGCTCGGGCCGCCCGGTCAGATAGCGCACCTCGCACTCCTCGGCGCACTCCAGCGCCAGCGCGATGCCCTCCGTGATCGGCGGGTCCTGCGGGGCGGCCGCGAAGAAGCCGTCCCAGTCGCGCGGTTTGCGCTCCAGGAAGTGCTGCCGGTGTGCCGTGTCGGCGAGGGTGTTGTCCAGGTCGAACACGGCGAGCGGGAGTGCGTTGCGGTCGGTCACACCCCTCACCCTAAGGCGCCGTGTCTGACGGTGCTCGACCTTCCTGTCGGGAAGCTCAAGTCTCCTGCCGGAACCGCGCCATGACGCGTTGCCGTCGATCAGCGAGTGCACCGGTCCGACGCCGCCCCGACGAGTCTCCCGTCGGGCACCGCGTAGGCATCCGCGAACTCCACCCTGTCGAGGGCGACTTCCTCTACGCCCGCTGCCTGCTGGAGCCCCGGCGCGGCGAGGCTGGTGCAGCAGTGCCCCTGCGCTCAGTCGTCGTCAGCTGGGGACGGGCCAGCCACGAAGCAGGGCGGCGATCTTGGCGCTCGTGCAGGTGGAGTCACGCAGCAGGTCGCGCAGGGCGAGCGCGTCATCGCGGGTGGGTTTTACCGGGATCCCGGAAGCCTCCAGGTACATCACGCCGGTCGCCGCGGCGACGGCCATGTTGGAGCGTTCCAGCCAGCGGCAGCGGCCGAGGATGTGTACAAGGGCCGCGGCGCGGGCGTAAGGGCCGTCGTAGATCGGCTGCTCCAGGAGTTCGGCCGTGTGGCAGGCGACGGCTGCCACCGGCACGCCGTAATCGTCGGGTGCCGGGTCTCCGGCGCCCGCCAGCTCCGCGACCTGGAGGATCCAGGGGACATCGATACGCAGGTCCATCAGGCGGCGTGGGCTCCCGGTGCCTTGCGGTCGGCGTCCTCGGCCTCGTCGAAGAGCTGCTGGTGCTCGTCGAGGAAGCGGCGAGCGGCGTCCAGGCCGCGCTGACGCAGGCCCTCGGCGTCGTCGCGGACGAGACGGGTGATGTAGTCGCCGAGGTCCAGGCCTCGGTCCTTGGCCCGGGCCTGGGCGAGTTTCTTGACTTCGGGGTCGACGCGGACGCCGAGCTGGGTCTTCGCCATACCCGAACGGTAACAGCTGTTACCACACAGGGGCCAGGTGGCGGGAAGCCCAGGCGTCTACCGTTGACCTCGGGGCCAGGCCCGCTGACCGGGCCCGCTGACCAACCCCTCAAGGTCACGGGAGGCGCCATGCGAAGGGCTCGCGCTGCTCGGATGATCAAAGCTGCCGCGTTCGTCGGCATCGTAGGCCTGGGCAGCGCCGGCGGCGTGGGTACGGCCTACCCGCCGGCGCAGGCATGGGCCAGTGCGCCGACGCAGATGGTCACCTCGACAGCTCCCACTGTGGACCTTCCTGCCCCGGACCAACTGCAGTCGGCACTGCTGAGGGCCGACGATCTCGGGCCGGCCTTCACGCAAAAGCCGACCACCGGCCCGTCGCCGTCCCAGCCGGAAGACGCAGCGAACGAAACCCGATTCGCAGGCTGCCAACCCTTGGCAGGACTACTGAACGGCACGGGAGACGACGGCCGCTCGAAGAACCCTCGAGCCGTGGCCATATTCACGAGCCGGGACGGACGCGTTGCTGTGTATGAAGCGCTGACCGCTGAGCCGCCCGCCGTACTCGATGACGACTATGCGCAAACCAAGCAGGCTCTGGAGTCCTGCGGTTCCATCAGCCTGGTATCTGCCGGTCAAACGATCAAGTTTTCGCTGACCCCGATCCGTTTCGGCGGCCCTGACTCGTCCGCTGTACGCATGGACGCCACCCACCAAGGGGTGCTCGTCAACGGTTACATCGCGATCGAGCGGCTGGGTGAGAGCGTGGCCCTGGCTTACGCCTTCTTCCAGGTTGGTGGAGGTTCTTCGCAGCTGGCGAGCCACTTCTACCAGCGCGCCGCCGACAAAGCACGGACGACTCTCGATCTATGAACTGCCGCAGGCCACCACCCAGGCTTGGATCACCAGGGCGGCGACGTGCCGTCGAGCAGATCTCAGAGAGACTTGCTCATCAACCTCTCGTCACCCACTGGACAAGAGCCAGCGCACCGGGTCGCACCCGAATGGCAGCAGCACCAGCCCCACGGCCGCCGCGAACACCCCGAACATTCCCCAGTGCTGGATCGGTAGGGCGAACAGCGTGTGTTCATTCCACTCTCGGTTCACGTACCGACCCACGAGCCAGTTTTCAGCCCCTCCCAGACCGACCCAGACAAGCGCCCCTGCTGAGTCTCCGATCGCCGAGCCTTCTCCGAGCGCCAAGACGCCGGCCGCCTGATCCAAGACAAAGAGCGGAACGATGGGACCAACGACATACAACACGATCGTCAGCAATCCGTAGCCCGACCAGACAATGGTCACGGTCCTCTGCCCTTCTCCCACCCTGGCCTCAGCGAGCCGCAGTTGTCCGTCGGCCCGCAGCTTGGCCCACAGATATGGGGACCCCTCCCGGAAGCACCGACTCCTTCAGCCGGCACCGGGGCCCAGCGACATCCCGCGGGTGGCCGCCGATCCTGCGGGTTCGGTCAAGCGCTGCTGACCACAGCGCGTGCCGAACGGCGATGCGCCGATCGCGCGAAGGGGGGCAAGGGAGCATGCCTGAGACCAGGCCCGAAGAGGTCTTCGCCGGCCACGTGCACGAGTGGCACAGCGAAGAGGGGTGGGGCGTGCTCGCTTCTCCAGGCCGGCGGTTTCCGAGAGTTGACCACCGGTCAGCCTGTCACCCTCTCGGCCGAGGAAGCTGAGCAGGACGAGTAGCAGGATCTCGTGCAGCCGCTGCCAGGTCCCGGGCCAGGCTGACTCACACAAGGGACCAGCTGAGGCAACCTCTCGCCCTTGGTGGCCGCACAGGCCCCGCAACCCCGGCAACCTTCGCGCGCCGGGCGGCCACTGCTGTGCGACACGGCACGCAGGCGGAGGCGGGAGGCCCCATGGGCGGCACGGTGAGCGGCAGGCGCGGTGCGGCGGTCTGGACGGCGGCGGCGGTGAGTGCGGCGCTGCTGGCGGTGTGGAGCCCGGCGGACGAGGCGTACGGCGCGACGACGCTGGTCGTGGCGACCGACGGGAGTGACTCCGCGCCGGGCACCTTGGAGCGGCCGCTGCGGACCGTCCAGCGGGCCGTGGATCTGGCGAAGCCCGGCGACGTCATCGCCGTACGCGCCGGCACCTACACCCTCACCGACAACATCACCATCACGAGCTCCGGGACCGCCGGCCAGCCCATCACCCTCGGCGCCCACCAGGGCGAGCGCGCGGTCATCGACGGCGAGCAGCTGCCCGCCAGTCACACACCGGTCGGCGGCAGCATCCCGCGGGCCGAGCGCGGGGCGATCCACATGGAGGCCTCGTACTGGCGTATCTCCGGCCTGGAGCTGGTCAACGGTCCGTACGGGGTCTATTGCGACGGGTGCAATCACAACGTCTTCTCGCGGTTGTCCACGCACGACAATTACGAGTCCGGATTCCAGCTCCAGGGATCGTCCAGCGACAACCAGATCCTGAACCTGGACAGTTACGGCAATCGCGACCCGCGCAAGAACGGCGAGAGTGCCGACGGCCTGGCCATCAAGGAGGGCAGCGGAACCGGCAACGTGGTGCGCGGCGCCCGGTTGTGGAACAACGTCGACGACGGGTTCGACGCCTGGAAGTTCACTTCGCCCATTCTGATCGAGAATACGATCACGTACGGCAACGGCTACAACCGCTGGAACTTCCCGGACTTCTCGGGCGACGGCAACGGCTTCAAGATGGGCGGCGGCAGCCCCGCCCCGGCCGTCGGCCACAGCCTCCACAACACGATCGCGTTCAAGAACGCGGCGCACGGCGTCACGGACAACGGCAATCCCGGTTCCCTGACCCTGACCCGCAACACGACCTGGGCCAACGCCGGCACCGGCTTCGACGCCGACGTGGCGGGCGGCACCGCCACCCTCACCGCCAGCCTGTCCGTCGGCGACGCCCGCGCGGCGGCCGTCGGCCCGGGAACGGTGGCCAAGGGCAACTCATGGAACCTCGGCGGGGCTTGGGACGCGTCGTCAGTCCTCAGCACCGACTCGGGGGCGATCACGCGCCCGCGCTCCGCCGATGGCTCGCTGCCGTCGGCCCCGACCTTCCTCGTGCCTCGGAGCGGCGCGGCCGTCGGCGCCCGGTTCTGAGGCGCCGGGTTCGGACGGGCCGGAATGGGCCGCACGGGCCGCACGGTCGGATTTGAGACAGTCCGGCCGGAAGACATGGTCCGGACTATTTCCGGGAAGCCGCTTTTCGCAGGCCACGGAAGGCCGGGAAAGGACCACGAGGGACGTCAATGCGCCACCGGAGTACGGCAATTCAACCCTGCGGTTGATTCTTCAAAGAGCCCGCTGCCATACTCCGGCTTCCGGCTCCGCCGCCGTCGCCGCCGCTCACAGCCCCCCACCCCCAACAAATCCCGCGTTCCCGCATGTCCGGCATGCCGCAGCAAAGAAGGTGCGCCTGTGTCCGAGTTTTCACCTTGGCACGACAATTCTTTCACATACGCTCCCCCGACCAATGAACCGGCGCCGTCCCAGCGCATATCCGAAGACCCCGAATTTCACTTACTGCGCCGCGCCCAGCGCAGGTTCGGAGTCCGTGCGACGCTCCTGTCGGTCGGCGGATTCCTGCTGTACGTGCTTCTGTCGCATTCCGTCCCCGGCCTGATGAACCAGCGCCTGCTCGGCCACCTCACCCTCGGTCTCGCCCTGGGCCTCGGACAGTTCGTGGTGATGGGCGTGACCGCCTGGTGCTACGTCCGCCACATGCGCGCCCGGGTCGACCCGCTCGCCCGTGGCCTGGCCTCGCGGCTGAAGCAGCACACGGCACGGCCGAGCGCCCCGCCCGCCTCCAGGGGGTACCGCACGTGGTGACCATGTCCGAAGGCATCGTCGACCGGTTCAGCCTGCAACTGACGTTCGTGCTGTTCCTGTCGGTGGTCGTGGTCACGCTGTTCATGGCGCTGCTGACGGCCCCTCAGCGCGACGAGATCAGCGAGTTCTACCTCGGCAACCGCACGATGTCCCCGCTGCGCAACGGCCTCGCCATGTGCGGCGACTACCTCTCGGCCGCGACCCTGCTGGGCAGTACCGGCCTGGTCGCCCTCACCGGATACGACGGTCTGCTGTACCTCGGCGGCACGGTCGTCGCCTGGATGATGGTGCTGCTGCTCGTCGCCGAACCCCTGCGCCGTGCGGGCAGGTTCACGCTGGGCGACACGCTGGCCCTGCGCCTGACCCGGCTGCAACGCCCGGCGCGGCTCGCCCTGGCCGTGTGCACCCTGGCCATCACCACCCTGTATCTGGTGGCCCAACTCGTCGGCAGCATGGCCCTGTTGACCCAGTTCACCGGCGAACCCAGCGCCGGAACCCGAACCCTGTGTGTGGTGGTGATCGGCACCATCGTCATCGTGTACGCCGCCATCGGCGGCGCTCCCGGCGCCACGGTCATCCAGATCATCAAGGCCGTGATGCTGGTGGCGGGCGTGACGATCACCGCGGTCATGGTGCTCCACCACTACGACTGGAACCCGGGCGCCCTGTTGTCCGCGGCCGCGGACAACAGCGGCACCGGCACACAGTTCCTCGAACCCGGACTGCGCTACGGCGTCAGCACCACCAGCAAGCTCGACTTCTTCAGCCTGGAACTGGCGATCGTCCTCGGCCTCGCCGCCCTCCCCCACGTACTGATGCGGCTGCTCGCCCCGCGCAGGGTCGACGTCCTGCGCTCCTCCGTCGTGTGGGCGGTGGGCCTGGTCGGCCTGGTCTGCCTGGCGGCCGGGGTCCTGGGCCTCGGCGCCACCGCCGTCGTCGGCCGGGAGACCATCGCGGAGACGGACCACAAGGGCGACTCCGCCGTCCTGCTGCTGGCCAACGCCCTCGGCGGCGGCATCCTCACGGCGCTGCTGTCCTGCCTCGCCTTCGTCACGCTGCTCGCCGTCGCGGCCGGCCTCACCCTCGCCGCCGCGTCGTCCCTCGCCCACGACCTGTACGGCGAGGTGATCCGCAAGGGCCGCGCGAGCGAGACCGAGGAACTGGCCGTCGCCCGGCTGTCCGCCGTCGTCATCGGCGTCCTCGCCATGATGCTCGCCCTCGTCTCCTGGGGCGCCAACACCGCGACGCTCGCCTTCCTCGCCTTCGCCATCGCGGCGTCCGCGATCCTGCCGACGATCGTGTACACCCTGTTCTGGCGCCGCTTCACCGGCGAGGGAGCGCTGCTCAGCCTCTGGGGCGGCCTGCTCTGCTCGGTCCTGCTGGTCCTGTTCTCCCCTGTCGTCTCCTCCGCGCCGGGCTCGTTCTATCCGGACTCCGACTTCGCCTGGTTCCCGTTGCAGAACCCGGGCATCGTCTCCATCCCGGCGGGCTTCCTCCTCGGCTGGCTCGGCAGCGTGCTGAGCGGCCGCCAGGAACGTCAGGAGGACGCCGCCTACGCGGAGTTCGAGGTGCGGATGCTGGTGGGCGCGAAGGAGTAGGGGATGCTTCTGCCATGCCTACCCGTACGTTTCTGATCGGCGCCGCCCGCGAGCGCCCCTGCACGCTCGTCGTCTGCCGGGGCTGCTGCTGCGGCAATCCCAGCAAGCACCCCGGCACCGATCACGCCTGGCAGGTGGAGCAACTGCGCGTCGCGGGGGCCGAGCACGGCTTCGAGGTCCGTACGACCGACTGCCTCGGCCCCTGCGACCAGGCCAACGTGATCGTCGTCCAGCCGTCGGCCGCGGGGCGCCGGGCCGGCGGGCGGGCCACCTGGGTGGGCTTCGCGATGGACGACGACTGCACGGAGGAGATCGTGCGATGGGCGGCCGCGGGCGGCCCGGGCCTCGCGGAACCGCCCGTCACGCTGGAGCTGCAGTTCATCCGGCCACCACGGGACGCACGGGTGCGGTCACGCCGCTGAACCCGGTCCGGTCCCGGGTCGATCCCCGGTCAATTGTTAATGGGATCCATTTTCATGTAGCGTCCTCGGTGTTCACCCACCGAGGAGGTCCGTCATGGCTGTCCCGAAGCGGAAGATGTCCCGCAGCAACACCCGCCACCGCCGCGCCCAGTGGAAGGCGAGCACGCCCCAGCTCGTGCCCGTCACCATCGACGGCGTCAGCCACCTCGTGCCGCAGCACCTGGTCAAGGCGTACGAGCGCGGGCTGCTGCGCCCCGAGGGCTGACCGGGGATGCCGTACGAGAGCCGTCTGCCCGTCACCGTCCTGTCCGGGTTCCTCGGGGCCGGCAAGACGACCCTGCTCAACCATGTGCTCGCCAACCGCGAGGGCCTGCGCGTTGCGGTCATCGTCAACGACATGAGCGAGGTCAACATCGACGCCGCGCTGGTGCGGGGCGGCGAGGCCGCGCTGTCGCGGACCGAGGAACGCCTGGTCGAGATGACCAACGGGTGCATCTGCTGCACCCTGCGCGACGACCTGCTGGAAGAGGTCGACCGGCTCGCCCGCGAGGGCCGCTTCGACCATCTCCTCATCGAGTCGTCCGGCATCTCCGAACCCATGCCCGTCGCGGCCACCTTCGCCTTCGCCCGCGACGACGGCGCCACCCTCGGCGATCTCGCTCTCCTGGACACCATGGTGACGGTCGTCGACGCCGCGAACTTCCTGTCCGAGCTGGACAGCGGCGAGGAACTCGCCGAGCGCGGCCTCGACCAGTACGAGGAGGACGAGCGCACCGTCAGCGATCTCCTCGTCGACCAGGTCGAGTTCGCGGACGTCATCGTGCTCAACAAGCTGGACCTGGTGGACGACGTCACGGCGGACCGGCTGCGGGCGGCCCTGCGCCGGCTCAACCCCGCCGCGCGGCTCGTCGACGCCGTACGCGGACGGGTGCCGCTCCAAGAGGTGCTCGGCACGCGGCTGTTCGACCTGGAGCGCGCCCAGCAGGCGCCCGGCTGGGTACGGGAGCTCAACGGCGACCACGTGCCGGAGACCGAGGAGTACGGGATCTCCTCCACGGTGTTCCGCTCCGCGGCGCCCTTCCATCCCGGGCGGCTGTGGACCTTCGTCACCGAGCAGCTCGACAGCGGCGCCTACGGGAAGGTGCTGCGGTCCAAGGGGTTCTTCACCCTCGCCAGCCGCCCGCGGGTGACGGGCCTGTGGTCGCAGGCCGGCTCCGTCGCCCGCTTCGAGCCCAGCGCCGCGCGGGACACCGACGCCCCGTACGCGCAGGAGCTGGTGTTCATCGGCACGCATCTGCACAAGGAGGCACTGCAGGCCGCCCTGGCCGACTGCCTCATGGCCGGCGGTGAGGGCGTGCCGTCCGCCGACCCGTTCCCGGCCTGGGACACATACGGTGTCGACTACGCCTGCGAACACGAGCACACGGCTGAGCTCCAGGTGTCCGCTCACTGACTCCCCCGCACCCGGCCCGCCTATCCTGGTGAGGGGCCGGTCCTGCTCGCAGAGCGCGAGAAGGGAGCCGCTGGTGACCGGGCGGACGATCGACAGGGCGGCCGCGGACACCTTGCGGCGGGCCAGGGACGCCGCCGCCCGTGAGGCGTGGGCCGAGGCGTACCGGCTGCTGGGCGGCCTGGATCCGGCCCGTCTCACCCCCGACGACTGCGCCGTTTTCGCCGACGCCGCCTGGTGGACGAGCCGGATCGAGGAGTCGATCGTCCAGCGGATGCGGGCCTATTCCGGGTATGTCGCGGCGGGCGCGGCCCGGGAGGCGGGGCTCATGGCCTGGCTGCTCTTCTACGAGCACCAGCTCGCCGGGCGTACCGCCGTTGCCGCCGGCTGGCTGCGCCGGGCGCGGGCGCATCTGCGGGGCGAGCCGGAGTGCGTCGAGCAGTGTTATCTCGCCTGGGTCGATGCCGAGGCGGCGCAGGAGCGGGGTGCGTTCGACGAGGCGATGGCCGCGGCCCGGCGCATGGCGGGGATCGCTCGGCGCTGCGGCAGCCCCGATCTGCTGGCCATGAGCGTGCAGGCGCAGGCGGGCGTGCTGGTGTCCCAAGGGCACCTGCGTGACGGACTCGATCTGCTGGATGACGCCATGTGCGCGGCCATGGCGGGTGAGCTCAGCTCCTTCTTCACCGGCTGGACCTACTGCCTGGGCCTCCAGCAGGCCATGGCGTGCGTCGACCTGGAACGCGCCGCCGAATGGACTGACGAGGCCATGCGGTGGTGTGCGTCCATGCCGGAGGAGAACAACTACCGCGGACTGTGCCGGGTGCACCGGGTCCAGGTGCTGGAGCTGCGCGGCAACTGGGCCGAGGCGCTCGCCGAGGCCGAGCGGGCCTGCGCGGAACTGCTGCCGTACGAGCGGCGGATGGCCGCCGAGGCGGTCTACCTGGTCGGCCAGATCCAGCGGCGGCGCGGCGACCTCACCACGGCCGGGGAGTCGTACGACCGCACCCATGAACTCGGCCGCGACCCGCAGCCCGGCCTCGCCCTGCTCCGCCTTGCCCAGGGGAAGGCCGACGCCTCGGCGACGGCCCTGCGACTCGCCCTGGCGAACGGAGCCGAGGCCGGTGGTCTCGAGCGGTGCGGGTTGCTCGCGGCCCAGGTGGAGGTGTGCCTGGCGCTGGGCCGGACGGCCGAGGCCGACACCGCGGCCGGGGAGCTGCGGTCCCTGGCGCGGGAGTGGCAGCGGCGGTGCGGTTCGGCGACCACCCTGCTGCACGCGAGCGCCGCCGCCGCCTCCGGCGCGGTGGCCTTCGCCGCCGGTGACGTCGGCCGCGCGCTGCCCCTGCTGCGCCGGGCGCTGGCACTCTGGCTGGAGCTGCGGGTGCCGTACCAGGCCGCCCAGGTACGGATGACGCTGGCCGCCGCCGACCGTGCCGCCGGGGACGACGAGACTGCCCGGATGGAGCTGCGGGCCGCGGAGCAGGCCTTCCGGCAGCTCGGCGCGGTACCCGACGCTCGGCGGGCGGCTGCCCTGCTCGCCGATGTGCGCCCGGGGCGGCCCGGCGGGCTCACCGAGCGGGAGATCCAGGTGCTACGGCTGGTCGCGGCGGGCCGCACCAACCGGGCCGTCGCGGCGGAACTCGTCATCAGCGAGCACACCGTCGCCCGGCACCTCAACAACATCTTCGCCAAGCTCGACGTCTCGTCCCGGGCGGCGGCGACGGCGTACGCGTACCGGCACGGCATCGCCTGAGGCCGCCCATGGGCCGTTCTGCCCATGCCGGGATCGTCGGCGATGGGTGATTCCGGCGATGAATCCGGCACCGCTCCGGCGTAGACCGGAGAGGTACCCCTTCCCGACCCGGAGCCGAAAGCAGGTGGGGTCATGGCCACCTACACACCCACGCTGGACGGCAGACTGCTGGACCGGCTGCGCGGAGCCGTGCGCGGGGCCATCGTCGAGCCCGGCGACCCGGTCTACGACGAGGCCCGCAAGGTCTACAACGCCATGCACGACAAACGACCCGCGATCATCGTGCGGGCCGTCGACGCCGGCGATGTCATCGCCACAGTGGACTTCGCCCGCGAGCAGGGCCTGCCGCTCGCCGTACGCGGCGGCAGCCACAGCGTCCCCGGCTACGGCACGTGTGACGGCGGTGCCGTCCTCGACCTCGGCCTGATGCACGGCATCCGCGTCGACCCCGAGAGCCGCACGGCGTGGGTCGAGGGCGGCTGCACCTGGGCGGACGTCAACCACGCCACCCACGCCTTCGGGCTGGCCACCACCGGCGGGATCGTCTCCACCACCGGCGTGGGCGGCCTGACGACGGGCGGCGGCATGGGCCACCTTGCCCGCCGCTGCGGTCTGGCCTGCGACAACCTCGTCTCGGTCGACCTGGTGACGGCCGACGGATCCTTCGTGACCTGCACCGACGCCCAGCACGGCGACCTGATGTGGGCGGTGCGCGGGGGCGGCGGGAACGTCGGGGTCGTGACGTCCTTCGAGTTCCGGTTGCACCCCGTCGCCGACATCCTCGGCGGGCCGACCTTCTTCCCGCTCGACGGCGACGTGATCCGCCGGTACCGGGAGCTGGTCGCCGAGGCGGACGACAACCTCGGCGCGCTGCTGATCGTGGGGCTCGGACCGCCGGTGCCGTTCCTGCCCGAGCGCTGGCACGGGCGGCCGCTGTGCGGCGTGGTCGCCTGCTGGAGTGGACCGCAGCAGGAGGACGACCTGATCCGGGACCGGGTCGCCGCGCTCGGGCCGGTGCTGGGCCGGCACCTGGAGCGGATGCCCTACCCGGTGATCAACACCCTGTTCGACGACCTGGTGCCCGCCGGGCTCTACCACTACTGGAAGGGCGCCTTCATGCAGGGCCTGCCGGACGGAGCCGTCGACGCCTTCGTGGAGTACGGCGCCACGACGCCCTCGATCCAGAGCGTGACGGTCGTCTTCCCCATCGACGGGGCCTGCCACCGCGTCGGACCCGAGGAGACCGCCTTCTCCTACCGGGACGCCGACTACTCCATCGCGCTCAGCCCGACCCTCACCACCCGGGAGGACTGCGAGGCCCAGAAGGACTGGGTGCGCGCCTTTCACGGGGCGCTGGAACCGCACTCCATGGAGGGCGGATACGTGAACTTCATGGACGCCGACGACCGTGACCGCGTAAAGGCCAACTACCGCGCGAACTACGCCCGTCTCAGCGAGCTGAAGCGACGGTACGACCCGGGGAACCTGTTCCGCCTGAACCACAACATCACGCCCTGAGGGCTCCCGAGGAATCCTGCGGGCTGCCAGGTGTTGAACCCGGTATGAGTTCCGTGATCGCTTCGGCCCGCTTCTCCGTCCTGGACCGCTCCCGCACCCGCGAGGGCCACTCGAACGCAGAAGCGCTGCGCGACACCGTACGGCTGGCGCGGGAGGTCGAGGCGCTCGGCTACCACCGCATCTGGGTCTCGGAGCACCACGGCGTACCCGGCGTCGCCGGTTCCGCGCCGACCGTGCTGGCCGCCGCAGTCGCCTCCGCGACCCGCACGATCCGTGTCGGCACCGGCGGTGTGATGCTGCCCAACCACCAACCGCTGGTCGTAGCCGAACAGTTCGGGGTGCTGGAATCCCTCTTCCCCGGTCGTGTCGACATGGGGCTCGGGCGGTCCGTCGGCTTCACGGACGGCGTGCGCAAGGCGCTCGGGCGGGACAAGGGGGACGCGGAGGACTTCGCGGCGCAGATCCAGGAGCTGCTCGGCTGGTTCCGCGGGACCTCGCCCACCGGGGTGCACGCGCGTCCCGCCGAGGGCCTGACCGTGCCGCCGTTCGTGCTGGCCATGGGCGAGGGCGCGGACATCGCGGCCCGCGCGGGGCTGCCGATGGTCATCGGCGACCTCAGGAACAGGGAGAGGATGCGGCGCGGGATCGATCACTATCGGGAGCACTTCCGGCCCTCCCCGTGGTCGGGTGAGCCGTACGTCGTCATCTCCGGCACGGTCGCGGTGGCCGCCACGCCCGAGGAGGCCCGGCGGCTGCTCGTGCCGGAGGCCTGGTCGATGGCGTACTCGCGTACGCACGGCACCTTCCCGCCGCTGCCGCCCGCCGAGCGCGTCGAGGCGCTGACGATGACCGGCAAGGAGCGCGGCTTGTACGAGGGCGGACTGGCCGGGCACATCGCGGGCACGGAGGATCAGGTCGCGCACGAGCTGGAGACGGTGCTGAAGGAGACGGGGGCGCAGGAGGTGCTGGTCACGACCAGTACCTACGACCGTGAGGCGCTGGTGGACTCGTACCGCAGGCTCGCCCGGATCGTGAACGCGTGACCCGGGCGAGCCTGCGGCAGCTGGATCAGTCGGTGTCGCGCGGGTCGAACGACTTGGTGTCGATCGTCAGCGGCGTCGGGAACGCGCCGGCCACCGCCTCCCAGCCCGTGAACTTGAAGTTCGTGCCCTCCCGGTCCCCGTCCGCGGGCGTGGCCTCGCCGTCGTGGGTGACCAGCAGGCCCTTGGGGAAGGACCGGCCCAGCGGGACGTTGACCACGGCCGTGCCGTCGGAGTGCTGCACGCCATCGGTGGCGGCGCTGTCGGTGACGGCGAAGGAGCCGAGGTAGGTGTTGCGGCCCTGGCGCTCGTAGACGGCGAAGGTGTTGTCGCCCTGGCTGGAGGCCAGCAGGTAGCCCTTGCCGTCGGCGGCGTGGTAGATCGCGGCGCCCTCGGCGTCGGCGCTCAGGTGCTCACCGCCGTAACCGGGGTCGCCCGCGGTGTCGATGACGCACTCCTCTTCCTCGGCGTCATACGTCCACGGCGTGCCGTACTCGCGCACCCGGTCGATCAGCTGGGGCCGCTCGAACGCCTCGTCGTCGAGGTCGACCCGCCACAGTCCGACGTCCTCCTGGGCCGCGTACAGGACGTGCTCCTCCTGGTCGACGACCATGCCCTCGACCTGCGCGTGGTCACCGGGGTCGGCGCACGGAGTCCAGCTGCTGTTGTTCGGCAGGGTGAAGGAATCGGGCAGGTCGAGGGTGTCCTCGGTCCGGTAGCCGACGCGCCCGTTCCGGTCCTCCAGCTGCAGCAGCCGTACCCGGGTCTCCGAGCGGCGCGACACCACGACGTAGGCGTTGTCGTCGTCGCTGTAGGCGGCCAGGCCGTAGGCGGTGCGCTGGTCGTCCACCTCCGCCTCGCTCGCGGAGAAGACCGGCCCGGCGTCGGCCACCGTCACGTCCTTCAACGGGGGCCTGCCCGCCGCCACGGCCGCCGGGTCGATCGCGTAGGCCCTCACCCGGTCCCGGCCGCGGTCGCTGACCAGGGCCAAGTCGGTCTTCTTGCCGCCCAGTTCGAAGCCGTGGACGACGTCGACGTTGTTGAAGCGGCCCGGCGCGGCGTCCTCGCCCGGAGCGGCGGGCGCGGCGATGTGCTGGAGCCGCTTGCCGTCGAGGCCGTAGACGTCGAGACCGGCCTCCTTGAGGGTGGCTATCACGAGGCTGCGGCCCGGGTTGTCGGGGTCGACCCAGACGGCCGGGTCGTCCGCGTCGGCGTTGCCGCCCGCCTCGTCGTCGTACACGGCGGGGGTCTCCACGCGTGCGGAGACGGAGACCGGCTGCGGGGCGGAGGCGCCCGTGACCATCAGCAGCGCGGCGGTGAGAGTGCTCAGAGCGGAAGCGCTCACGCATACTCCTCGGTTGGAAGAGAGACTGGCGAGACGCTATGGGCGGCCGGTGTGGGTGAGCCGACGGCATCGTGAACTTCGGATGGCTCATGCGGGCGCCGCGTCTGGTTCGCATAGAATCGCGGGGTTTGCCCACGACCCGACCGGCCCTCGCCGGCTCGCCCTTCCACTCGCCCCTGCCCGAGCACCTGCCCATGCACTCCCCACACGACCCGTACGTCCGTGTCCGCGGCGCCCGTGAGCACAACCTCAAGGGCGTGGACGTCGACATTCCGCGGGACGTGTTGGCCGTGTTCACGGGCGTGTCGGGGTCGGGGAAGTCGTCGCTCGCGTTCGGCACGATCTATGCCGAGGCGCAGCGCCGCTACTTCGAGTCGGTCGCGCCGTACGCGCGCAGGCTGATCCATCAGGTGGGCGCGCCGAAGGTCGGCGAGATCACCGGTCTCCCGCCCGCGGTGTCCCTCCAGCAGCGCCGCTCGGCACCGACGTCCCGCTCCTCCGTCGGCACGGTCACCAACCTCTCGAACTCCCTGCGGATGCTGTTCTCCCGCGCGGGCGACTACCCTCCCGGCGCCGAGCGGCTCGACTCGGACGCCTTCTCGCCGAACACGGCGGCCGGGGCGTGCCCGGAGTGCCACGGACTCGGCCGAGTGCACCGTACGACCGAGGAGTCGCTGGTCCCCGATCCCGGGCTGTCGATCCGCGAGGGCGCGATCGCCGCGTGGCCGGGCGCCTGGCAGGGCAAGAACCTGCGCGACATCCTCGACGCGCTCGGGTACGACGTGGACCGGCCCTGGCGCGACCTGCCCGCCGAGGAGCGGGAGTGGATCCTGTTCACCGACGAGCAGCCGGTCGTCACCGTCCACCCGGTGCGCGACGCCGAGCGCATCCAACGGCCGTACCAGGGCACGTACATGAGCGCCCGACGGTACGTGATGAAGACCTTCTCCGACTCCAGGAGCGCGACGCTCAGGGCCAGGGCGGAGCGGTTCCTCACCGCCGCGTCCTGCCCGGCGTGCGGCGGCAGCCGGTTGCGGCCCGAGGCGCTGGCGGTGACCTTCGCGGGGCGCACGATCGCCGAGCTGGCCGGGCTGCCGCTCACGGAGCTGGCGGGCACGCTGGACGGGGCGGCTTCGTCGGAGACGGCCCGTGTCCTCACCGAGGACCTCGGGTCCCGTATCGGGCCCGTCGTCGAGCTCGGCCTCGGCTACCTCAGCCTCGACCGGGCCACCCCCACGCTCTCGGCGGGCGAACTCCAGCGCCTGCGGCTCGCGACCCAGCTCAGGTCCGGGCTGTTCGGTGTCGTGTACGTCCTCGACGAGCCGTCGGCCGGACTGCACCCGGCGGACACGGAGGCGCTGCTCAGGGTGCTGGCGCGGCTGAAGGCGGCCGGGAACACGGTGTTCGTGGTCGAGCACCACCTCGATGTCGTACGGGGCGCCGACTGGCTGGTGGATGTGGGACCGCGCGCCGGTGAGCACGGCGGGCGGGTGCTGCACAGCGGGCCGGTGGCCGAGCTGGCGGCTGTCGCGGATTCGGCGACGGCCCGCTTCCTGTTCGACGACTCCCCTGCCGGCGTACGCCGAGTGCGTGTCGCGCGCGGGCAGTTGAAGGTCGGCCCGGTCACCCGGCACAACCTGCGTGGCGTCACCGCCGAGTTCCCGCTCGGCGTGTTCACCGCCGTCACGGGGGTCTCGGGATCGGGCAAGTCCACGCTCATCGGGGAGATCACCGAGGAACTGGCGGGTGTCGGGCGCCTGGTATCGGTCGACCAGAAGCCCATCGGCCGCACCCCGCGCTCCAATCTCGCCACCTACACCGGCCTCTTCGACGTCGTGCGCAAGGTGTTCGCGGCCACCGACGAGGCGCGGGCGCGTGGTTACGGTGTCGGGCGTTTCTCCTTCAACGTCGCTGGAGGTACCCCCTCTGGGGGAGGGCGGTGCGAGACGTGTCAGGGCGAGGGGTTCGTCAGCGTCGAGCTGCTGTTCCTGCCGAGCACGTACGCGCCCTGCCCGGACTGCGGCGGGGCGCGCTACAACCCCGAGACGCTCGACGTGGCGTACCGGGGGCGGAACATCGCGCAGGTCCTGGACCTCACCGTCGAGGCGGCGGCGGAGTTCTTCGCGGACACCCCCGCAGTGGCCCGCAGCCTCGGCACGCTCCTCGACGTGGGCCTCGGCTATCTGCGTCTCGGGCAGCCCGCCACCGAGCTGTCCGGCGGTGAGGCCCAGCGGATCAAGCTGGCGAGCGAGTTGCAGCGCGGCCGGCGCGGCCACACGCTCTACCTCCTCGACGAGCCGACGACCGGACTCCACCCGGCCGACGTCGAGGTGCTGATGCGCCAGTTGCACGGGCTCGTCGACGCCGGGCACACGGTCGTCGTCGTCGAGCACGACATGCCCGTCGTCGCGGGCGCGGACTGGGTGATCGACCTGGGCCCGGGCGGCGGTGACGCCGGCGGGCGGATCGTGGCGGCAGGTCCGCCCGCTCAGGTGGCACGGGCGGGGGCCGGGGCCACGGCGCCGTATCTCGCCCGGGTGATGGGGTGAGGACACACGCTCGGGTCATACCGTCATGCCGCGGGGCCTCGCGCGCGTCGTGCCCTGAGCCCCAGCGCGCGCGTCGTGCCCTGAGCCCCAGCGCGCACGTCACGCCATGCCACCCCACGCCCGGATCATGCCCGGACACCCCGCGCACGACCACGCCGTGAGATCCCGCGCCCACATCACCCCGCGAGGGCCTCACGCCCGCGTCAGGCTGTAAGTGCCTCGCGTGCCGGTGGCGCCGACGGCTGTTCGGTCGCGCGGCCGGCACCGCTGACCGGGAGGGGCACGGTGTTCCGCTGGTCGGCGGTCTCGGCCCGGTGCGTCCCGCTCAGCACGGACTCCTCGGCCGCGCGGGCCAGGGAGCGGCGGTCGGGGCGGCTGCCCGGCGCCATCGGCTCGCGCACCTCCGCCTCGGCGACCAGGTCACGTGACCGCGTCACCCGCCACACCGAGGTGAGCAGTGAGTCGTCGCCGACGAAGGCGGCCGCCGTGCTGGGCGCGCCCCCAGCCACCCGGTAGCTCAGACGCACCGGCTGCACGGCCACGTCCGCGTCGAGGGCGGCCTGGAAGGCGGCCCGGCGGAAGTAGCCCTGGGCGCGGCCGCACCAGGTGCTGCCCTCGGGGAAGACGGTGACCGCCTCGCCGGCCCGCAGCGCCCCGGCGATCCGGGCCACCGTGTCGGGCAGGGCGCGGATCCGGTCCCGGTCGATGAACAGGGCGCCGCTGCGGGCGGTCAGCCAGCCCGCCACCGGCCAGTCCCGGATCTCCGACTTGGCGAGCATCCGGGCCGGGCGCACGGCGGCGAGCAGCGGGATGTCCAGCCAGGAGACGTGGTTGGCGACGAGCAGCAGCCCGCCGTGGGGCGCGGCGCCGCCGGCGATCCGCACCCGTACCCCCGAGGCTCGAACGACCCAGCGGCACCAGCGCCGTATCAGTCCCGCGGGTATCCGCCCGCCGAGCGGGCTGGCGACGAACCCGGCGATCAGCAGGACGAGGACGGCGGCGAGTCGCAGGGCGGCCAGGGGCACGGCCCTGGCCGGTCCCGTCGCGTCCACGCACGTGCGTGGGGTGCAGGGCGCGCTGGGCCGCCAGAGGGTCGCCACCTCGACGGCGTGGGCACGCGCGGCCGGAGCGCCGGTCGTCCCGGCGGTGGGAGCGGTCGCCGTGGGGACACCCACGGCACCGAGGGAGGAGGTGCTCATGGCCGCCCCGTCCGTCACGCCGGGACGAGGGAGAGGAAGTGCCGCAGATAGCGCGGGTTGACCCGGCGCATCGACAGCAGCACGTACATGTCGGCGACCCCGAACTCCGGGTCGTGCGCGGGCTCGCCGCAGACCCAGGCGCCGAGGCGGAGGTAGCCGCGCAGGAGGGCGGGCAGCTCGATGCGCGTGGCGGGGGCGGGGCCGGTCGGCTGCCAGGGGCGCAGCGGCCGTACCCGGTACTCCTCCGGGGCCAGGTGCTTGGCCTGCACCCGGTCCCAGGTCGCGGCCGCGAGCGTGCCGCCGTCGGCGAGCGGGATGGAGCAGCAGCCGGCCAGCCACTCGTGGCCGTGGTCGACCATGTAGCGGGCGATGCCGGCCCAGATGAGGCTGATGACCGCGCCGTCGCGGTGGTCGGGGTGGACGCAGGAGCGGCCGACCTCGACCAGGTTCGGGCGCAGGGAGTCGATGCGGGAGAGGTCGAACTCGCCCTCGGAGTAGAGTCGGCCGGCGACCGCGGCCCGCTCCGGCGGGAGCAGCCGGTAGGTGCCGACGACCTGGCCCGACACCTCCTCCCGGACGAGCAGGTGGTCGCAGTACGCGTCGAAGGCGTCGATGTCCAGGCCCGGCTGAGGGGTCGCCAGCAGGGCGCCCATCTCGCCGGCGAAGACGTCGTGCCGCAGCCGCTGGGCGGCGCGCACGTCCTCCTCGTTGCGGGCGAGGCCGACGGTGTACCTGGTGGGTGCCGTGGGCTGCGGGGGACGGTCGACGGTCAGTACGCCGGTCATGGCTTACTCCTGGTCACGGGCCGGGGACGGCGAGCGGAGGGCAGTTGCGAGCGGTGCGTGGTGCCGCCCCTGTTCTTCCTATGCCGGTTGGCGTATGCGTGACCTGTGCCAGGAGAGCGGATGTGCGGATGTTGAACGGCGCGAACTCGTACCGGTCGTCCACATTCCAGTGCCCGACCGGTCAGCCGAGCGGTCCGGTGCTGTTCACCTGACGGGCGCGGAAAGGCGAGACGGGGCCGGGGAGCACCACTCCCGGCCCCGCCCGTCCGCACCTGTCGGCGAACGTCTGTTGTGCCTCAGGAACTACCGCTTCACCTTCCGCGTGGCGCGTAGCCACTCCTTGTTCATGCCGGTGATCGACATGAGCGGGATACCCTTGGGGCAGGCGGTGGCGCACTCGCCCGTGAGCGTGCACCCACCGAAGCCCTCCTCGTCCATCTGCGCCACCATGTCCAGGACACGTGTCTCGCGCTCGGGCGCCCCCTGCGGCAGCACGTTCAAGTGGTTGATCTTGGCGGAAGTGAACAACATCGCCGCCCCGTTGGGGCACGCCGCCACACACGCACCGCACCCGATGCACTCGGCGTGCTCGAAGGCGAAGTCGGCGTCCGGCTTCGGCACCGGCGTGGCATGCGCCTCGGGAGCCGCGCCCGTGGGCGCGGTGATGTAGCCACCGGCCTGGATGATCCGGTCGAAGGCCGACCGGTCCACCACCAGGTCCTTGATCACCGGGAACGCCGACGCCCGCCAGGGCTCGATGTCGATCGTGTCGCCGTCCTCGAAGGACCGCATGTGCAGCTGGCAGGTGGTCGTCCGTTCGGGGCCGTGCGCATCGCCGTTGATCACGAGCGAGCACGCGCCGCAGATCCCCTCACGGCAGTCGTGGTCGAAGGCGACCGGGTCCTCGCCCTTGAGGATGAGCTCCTCGTTGAGGGTGTCGAGCATCTCCAGGAAGGACATGTCGGAGGAGATTCCGTCCACCTCGTAGGTGGACATGGCGCCTTCGGCGTCGGCGTTCTTCTGCCGCCAGACGCGCAGGGTGAGCTTCATGCGTAGCTCCGCTGGGTGGGGTGGACGTACTCGAAGACCAGGTCTTCCTTGTGCAGCACGGGAGCGGCGCCCGTACCGGTGAACTCCCAGGCCGCCGCGTAGGCGAACTCGTCGTCCCTGCGGGCCGCCTCGCCGTCCGGTGTCTGCGACTCCTCGCGGAAGTGGCCGCCGCAGGACTCGGCGCGGTGCAGCGCGTCGAGGCACATGAGCTCGGCGAGCTCCAGGTAGTCGATGACGCGGTTGGCCTTCTCCAGCGACTGGTTGAACTCCTCGCCGGTGCCCGGGACCTTGATCCGGCGCCAGAACTCCTCCCGGATCTGCGGGATCCGCTCCAGGGCCTTGCGCAGCCCGGCGTCGGTACGGGCCATCCCGCAGAACTCCCACATCAGCTCGCCGACTTCACGGTGGAAGGAGTCCGGCGTACGGTCGCCGTCCACGGCCAGCAGGAGGCCCAGCCGGTCCTGGGTCTCGGCCAGCACCTCCTGGACCACGGGGTGCTCGTCGGTGACCTTCTCGTGGTGCGGGTTGCGGGCGAGATAGTCGTTGATGGTGGCCGGGAGGACGAAGTAGCCGTCGGCCAGGCCCTGCATGAGGGCGCTCGCGCCGAGCCGGTTCGCCCCGTGGTCGGAGAAGTTGGCCTCGCCGATCGCGAACAGGCCGGGGACGGTGGTCTGGAGGTCGTAGTCGACCCACAGGCCGCCCATCGTGTAGTGCACGGCCGGGTAGATCCGCATCGGCACCTCGTACGGATCCTCGTCGGTGATCCGCTGGTACATGTCGAAGAGGTTGCCGTACTTCGCCTCGACAGCCCCCCGGCCCATGCGCTTGATGGCGTCCGCGAAGTCCAGGTACACGCCCTGCCCGCCGGGGCCCACTCCCCTGCCCTCGTCGCAGACGTTCTTCGCGGCGCGGGAGGCGATGTCGCGGGGCACGAGGTTGCCGAAGGACGGGTAGATGCGCTCCAGGTAGTAGTCGCGCTCGTCCTCGGGGATCTTGTTCGCCGGACGGTCGTCACCCTTGGCCTTCGGCACCCAGATACGGCCGTCGTTGCGCAGCGACTCACTCATCAGCGTCAGCTTGGACTGGTGGTCGCCGGTGCGCGGAATGCAGGTGGGGTGGATCTGGGTGAAGCAGGGGTTGGCGAAGTACGCGCCGCGCCGGTGGGCCCGCCAGACGGCCGTGGCGTTGGAGTTCATGGCGTTCGTCGACAGGTAGAAGACGTTGCCGTAGCCGCCGCTGGCGAGTACGACGGCGTCCGCGAAGTACGTGTCGATGCGCCCGGTGATGAGATCGCGGGCCACGATGCCGCGCGCCCGCCCGTCGACGACGATCAGATCCAGCATCTCCGTACGCGGGTGCATCTCGACGTTCCCCGCGGCGATCTGCCGGCTGAGGGCCTGGTAGGCGCCGAGGAGGAGCTGCTGTCCCGTCTGGCCGCGGGCGTAGAAGGTACGCGACACCTGGACACCGCCGAAGGACCGGGTGTCCAGCAGACCGCCGTACTCCCTGGCGAACGGCACGCCCTGCGCCACGCACTGGTCGATGATCTCCACCGAGATCTGCGCGAGCCGGTGCACATTGGACTCCCGCGCCCGGAAGTCGCCGCCCTTGACGGTGTCGTAGAACAGCCGGTGGATGGAGTCGCCGTCGTTGCGGTAGTTCTTTGCCGCGTTGATGCCGCCCTGCGCGGCGATGGAGTGGGCGCGGCGCGGCGAGTCCTGGTAGCAGAATTGGACGACGTGGTAGCCCTGTTCGGCGAGGGTGGCACCGGCGGAGCCACCGGCCAGCCCCGTCCCCACCACGATCACCGTGTGCTTGCGCCGGTTGGCGGGGTTGACGAGTTTGGCCTCGAAGCGGCGTTTGTCCCAGCGCTCGGCGACCGGGCCGGACGGGGCCTTGATGTCGACGACGGGTTCACCGGTCGCGTAGTCGGTGTATTCGGTCATGTCAGCTCACCACTCCGGTCATGACGCCCACGGGTACCGCGATGAACCCGGCCGTGAGCAGCAGCGCGAGGACGTTCGCGACGGTCTTCAGGGCCCGGTCGCGGGTACGGCTGCCGGCGCCGAGGGTCTGGGCGGCGCTCCAGAAGCCGTGCCGGATGTGCAGGCCGAGCGCGAGCATCGCGACGATGTAGATGACGTTGCCGTACCAGGTGGAGAAGGTGTCCACGACGTTCTGGTACGGGTGGCCCTCCTGGAAGCCGCCGGCGTGCACGGTGCCGGTCGTCAGGTCGAGGATGTGCCAGACGATGAACAGGCCGAGGATGATGCCGCCCCAGCGCATGGTGCGCGTGGCGTAGGAGGCCCGCGCCTTCTTGTGCAGGTACTTGCTGGGGCGCGCCTTGATGTCGCGGCGGCTGAGCTGGTACGCCGAGGTGGCGTGGGCGACGACGGCCACGACCAGCACGATCCGGACGAGCCACAGCGTCCACTCGTAGTGCATGAACGGCTCGCCGACGGTGCGCAGCCAGTGCGCGTAGTGGTCGAACTCGCCCGCCCCGAAGAAGATCTTCAGGTTTCCGATCATGTGGACGACCAGGTACAGCAGCATGATCAGCCCGCTGACCGCCATCACGGTCTTCTTGCCGACGGTGGAGTCCCACACCGTGCGTGCCATGGACGGCCGTCGGTCCGTCCGCGTTGCCAGAGCCATGTTCATGAACGCTAGGGCCGGACAGCCCAATCGGTCCAAGACATGGTTTGGCTGGTTTCAATAGACAGGGCCTATCCTGGTTCTCGTGCAGTTCCAGCAACTCCAGTACTTCGTGGCTGTCGCCGAGACCCGGCACTTCACCCGGGCCGCGGACCTGGTCCATGTCGCGCAGCCATCGCTCTCCCAGCAGATCAAGGCGCTGGAGCGGGAGCTGGGGGCGGATCTGTTCCTGCGGGCGCGGGGCAACATCACGCTGACGGACGCCGGGGAGGCCCTGCTTCCGCTGGCCCGCCGCATCCTGGCCGACGCGGACACGGCGCGGCACGAGGTGCAGGAGCTGGCGCAGCTGCGCAGCGGCCGGGTCCGGCTGGGGGCGACGCCGAGCCTGTGCACGGGGTTGTTGCCGGACGTACTGCGCGCCTTCCACGACCGCTACCCCGGCATCCGCCTGCTGATCGAGGAGGGCGGCTCGCACGACCTGGTCCGGGAACTGGCCCGCGGCGCCCTCGACCTCGCCCTGATCGTGCTGCCGTTGCCCACGCCGTCGCCCGCGCTCACCACGGTGGAACTGCTGCGGGAGGACCTGGTCGTCGTCTCTTCCCCGGACGCACCCCGCCCCGGCCGTGCCGCCCACACCGTCCGCATCTCCGACCTGGAGGGCGAACGCCTGGTGATGTTCCGCCATGGCTACGATCTGCGCGAGCTGACCGTCGCAGCGTGCCGCGCCGAGGGCTTCGAACCGGACTTCGCGGTCGAGGGCGGCGAGATGGACGCGGTCCTGGGCTTCGTCCGCGCGGGCCTCGGCGTCGCCGTCGTCCCCCGCATGGTCGCCGCCCGCTCCGGCCCCGACCTCCACGTCACCCCTCTCGCCCGGCCCGGCCTGCACCGCACGATCGCCTTGGCCCACCGCAGCGATGTGGCTCCGCCGCGGGCGGCCAGGGAGTTGCAGCGGATGTTGCTCGAGCGGTGAGCGTGCGCTGGTGTTCCCGGAGCGCCGTAGGGGGATGGCGCCGTTCGGGTCTGCGGGTTCGCTGTGGCTGGTCGCGCCCACGCGGCGGAGCCGCATATCGATACGGCCCCGCGCCCCTCAGCCCGTTGCATCCACCAGCGCTAGTTCGTGCAGCCTGTCCGGTGGGCCCGGGCGGGCGTAGTACCAGCCCTGGGCCGTGTCGCAGCCCAGTATCCGCAGTTGCTCGGCCTGGGCGCCGGTCTCGACGCCCTCCACCGTCACCGCGAGGCTCAGGCTGTGGGCCAGGGAGACGATGCCCTCGACGATCTTGAGGTCGACGGGGTCGGCCGGGAACTGCTGCATGCTCTGGGTGAAGGAGCGGTCCAGCTTGAGGATGCTGACCGGCAGGCGGCGCAGGTTGGCGAGGTTGGAGTAGCCGGTGCCGAAGTCGTCCAGGGCGATGTCGACGCCCATCTCGGCGAGGCGGCGCAGGGGTTTCAGCAGGTCGTCGTCGGCGCCGATGAGGGCCGACTCGGTGACCTCCAGGCAGAGTGAGTCCGGCTCGACGCCCGTGCGTTCCAGGATGTCCACGGTGTCCTGGACGAGTCCAGGGTGGGTGAGCTGGCACGGGGAGAGGTTGACGTTGATGCGGAGCGGGCCCGCGTCGTCGTGGCGTTCTCGCCACTCGCGTGCCTGCCGCACCGACTGCTCCAGCACCCAGCGGCCCAGCGGCACGATGAGCCCCGTGTGCTCGGCGAGCGGGATGAACCGGTCCGGGCCGAGGATGCCGTGCTGCGGGTGCAGCCAGCGCACCAGGGCCTCCGCGCCGCGCACGCTGCCGTCGCCGAGGTGGACCAGCGGCTGGTACTCGATGAAGAACTCGCCCCGCTCCAGGGCCGTCGGCAGTGCCGTGGTCAGCCCGTGCCGGGTGATGGCGCGGGCGTCGGCCTCCGGGTCGGCCAGCTCGAAGCGGTTGCCGCCCGCCGACTTGGCCCGGTACATGGTGATGTCGGCGCTGCGCAGCACCTCCGCCGGGCTGCGCTCGCCCGACGGGCCCTCGACGATGCCGATGCTGCCGCGCACGGTCAGCTCCCGGCCGTCGACGCTGATCGGGGCGATCAGCGCGTTCATGATGCGGGCGGCGAGTTCGTCGACCTCGCGCTCGGTGTCCGGGCCGGTGGTCAGCGCCACGAACTCGTCGCCGCCGAGCCGCGCGACCATCTCGCCGGGCGCGGTGGCGCAGGCCTGCAGCCGGTCGGCGACCTCGACGAGCAGCCGGTCGCCGGCCGCGTGGCCGAGGCTGTCGTTGACGGTCTTGAAGCCGTCCAGGTCGAGGTAGCACAGGCCGAACCGCTGTCCTTCGCCGGCACCCAGTGCCTTCTCCAGGCGTTCGAAGAAGAACGTGCGGTTGGGCAGGCCCGTGAGGGCGTCGTGCGTGGCCTCGTAGCGCAGCCGGAGGTTGAGCAGGCGGCGCTCGGTGGTGTCCTCCATCAGGGCCAGCTGGTACTGCGGGTTGCCGTCGGGGTCGCGCAGCAGGGAGACGGTGAGGTTGGTCCACAGGACCGTTCCGTCAGGCCGGTAGAACGCCTTCTCGACGTGGTAGTGCTCGCGCTCGCCGCGGACGAGTTCGTCGTAGAGCTTCCAGGTCTGCGGCGCGTCCTCGGGGTGGGTCCACTCCATGACGTTACGGCCCTGCATGGTCTGCTCGGAGACGCCGAACATGCGCAGCAGCGCGCCGTTGACCTGCAGGACGTTGCCCTCGAGGTCGGCGATGCCGATTCCTATGGCCGCGCCCTCGAAGACCGCGCGGAAGCGGGCCTCGGTGGCGTGCAGCGCCTGCGCCACGACGCCCTGCGCCTTCAGGGCGGCCGCGGAGATCGCCTCCTGCTCGGCCAGCGTCCGCTCACGCAGCGCCTGGGCGAACCCGGCGGCCATGGCGTGCTGCAACCGCGAGGAGCGCGCCCGCTGGTCCTCCTGGTCCCCGTCGGTGCCGCAGTAGAGCACGAGGTAGGCGTCGACGCAGTCCAGCGAGCGGCTGAGCGCCTCGGGGTCGGTGCAGTGCGCGGTGACCAGCGCGGCACCGACCGCCCTGCCCTCGTTCGCGTCGAACGTCCTGGCCCTGAGCGCGTCGCTCAACCGCCGGGCCTGGGGCAGCAGTTGCTCCTCGAACTCCGGCCGGGTCGACGACGTCGAGGTCACCGGGAAGACCGCCCGGCTCCAGATCGTCGCGAACCGGCGCAGTCTGTCCTCCGGCCCGTCCGGCCCCGCGCTCACGCCGTACGCCCCACGCCGGCGAAACCGGAGAAGGCAAACGGATCCTCGTCCTCCGGTGCGGTGTCGGGCCGCCAGTGCGGCATCGGCACCAGTCCGGGTTCCACCATGTCGTACCCCTCGAAGAACCGCGCGATCGCCTCGCGCGAGCGCATGATCAGCGGGTTGCGAATGTCCTTGTATACGTCGACCGTGCCCTTGGCCCGCTCCTCGGGCAGTGGGATTCCCTCGTACGAGGCATGCGTGAGCACCAGCATGCTGCCGGGCGCGAGCGCGTCGCGCAGCTCGGCCACCGACTCGTACGGGTCGTCCTCGTCCTCCACGAAGTGCAGTATGGCAACGAGAAGCAGGGCGACTGGCCGGTTCAGGTCGATGAGGCGCTCGACCGCGGAACTGCTCAGGATGTCCTGGGGCTTGCGGAGGTCGGCGGCGACGACGTCGGCGCTGTCGTTGCCCTCCAGGACGGCCTGGCTGTGCGCGACGGCGACCGGGTCGTGGTCGACGTACACCACGCGCGCCTCGGGGCTGGCCGCCTGGGCCACCTCGTGGACGTTGCCGAACGTCGGGATGCCGGAGCCGATGTCCAGGAACTGGGTGACGCCCTCGTCGACCGCGAAGCGCACCGCGCGGCGCATGAACGCCCGGTTGGCCTGCATGATCTTGGGGAGCCCCGGCATGAACTCCATGGCCTTGCGGGCAGCTTCCCGGTCGACCTCGAAGTTGTGCGAACCGCCCAGGTAGTAGTCGTAGATCCGCGAGACACTGGGCACCGAGATGTCGATGCCCCGTGGGGCCCAGGCGGGACGCTCCATCTATCTCTCCAAGGCGTAGGCGATCCGGTGTTCGAGCTGAGGCTACTGATCGCCTGCCAAAGGAGCGAGCGGAAACGGAAATTGACCATCCGTTCCCGGTCACTGCCAGCGGCACGTGCCGAATTGATGCCCCGCAACCCTCCACGAGAAGCATCCGAAGCTTTCCACAGAGTCCCGAAGCATGGTGAAGGAGGGCGAAGAATGATGGTGAATGACGGCAAACCGGTCCGCCCCCTGCGCGTGAAGCTTCAGGGGGCGGACCGGTGGGTCGGGCGCGCCGTCCGTTCGTCCGGCACTCTCGCTGTTCTCGTCCCTCCCTTCCGTGGTGCGTACTCGGCTGGGTGAGGCGATCAACCTTGGGGAGGTGTGATCTTTACTTCTCCGTCGCGCCGACCGGCTTGCCGTCCGGGCGAATGGCGAACCAAGTGCCGCCGACGCCCTGACCGTTGGTGTCCCCGGGCTTCTTGTCGCCCGCGAAGGTGTAGATCGGTACGCAGTCGATGGTCTGCTGCTTGATGCCGTCGGGCCGGTCGAAGACCACGTAACCCTGCCCCCGGGGACCGGACCCCTTCAGGTCGATGCCCTCGGTGTCCTCGGCGTCGACCGGGGCGATGACCGGCCACTTCTCCAGGCACTCGCCGGTGCACGCCGTCTTCATCGGCCAGGGCGAGTCCTTCATGAAGCGGTAGACCGTGTGGCCGTTCTTGTCGATGACGATCTCGCCGAGCTTGGGGTCGTTGCGCGTCGACAGACCGGGCAGGTCGGCGGCCTCGGCGCCACCGCCCTGGGCCTTCTTGCCGGTGGGGGCGAGCGCGTACCAAGTGCCGCCCACGCCCTGACCGTTGACGTCACCGGCCTGGGTGTCCTTCGCGAAGCGGTAGGCCGGCCAGCCGTCGACCGTCAGCTGCTTGGTGCCGTCGGAGCGAGTGACCGAGCCGAGCAGCGACTCGTCGATGCCGGCGCCGGCCGCGGCGTCGTCCGCGGGGACCGGCGGCCACTTCTTCGCACAGTCGCCGTCGCAGTTCGACTTGGGCGGCTCGGCGACATCCTTGTCGAAGCGGTAGAGCGTCAGGCCGGCACTGTCGGTCAGCACCTCGCCGAGTTCCTGGTTGGTGGAAACGGACAGCTCACCGGCGGAGGTGGTCGGCGTGGCCGCGCTCTCCTGGCCGGCGGCGCCGGCGTCGTAGCCGGTTCCGTTCCCGAGGCCGGTACCTGCGGTTCCGTAATCGCCCGCCGCGGCCGTGGCACCCACGTTCTGGCTGCTCGCCGGCGGGGCGGTTTCCGAGCCGCATGCCGTCGTCAGCGCCAGCACTGCCACGGCGCTCACCACGAGCGAGGCGCTCCGCCACGAGGTATTCATCGTCAACTCCCCATAATCACAAGGGTGTTGCAGCGCCCTGCTGCGCCGCCGCACGACATGGGGTACGCACGGGAGGCACGTTCGTGTTCAATCGGCGCACAAATTTCTTTCCGAAAGCTGTGACAGCACCCGCGTCACAGCTGTGAGACCACCCCGCTTCACCTGCACGAGCCCACTCACCTCTCACGTCGCACGCACGTGCGGGCCGGGCGGTCACTCATGCGCCCTGCGGCCAAACCTTTCGAGGGCCGCCTGTCGCCCGATCGGGGCAATCCGGTCGCACTCCGGCGCGTGGGGACGTGCACGGGACTGAAGATCTTCGTCGTGCATGGACTCGAACCGATCCCATCCACCCTGACCGCAAGGGTGTTGACGGTGGTGACACTGACCTGGCTCCTGGTGGCGGCACCGGCCGGGGTGGCCGTGGCCGACGTCTGCGCCTACGCCGAGACCGGCCCCGACGGCGCGACGGCGGTGGCGGTCGTCGGAACCCTCACCTGGCCGACGCCCACGCAGTGCCCGGCACCGACGCCCACTCCCACACCGACGCCGACACCCACGCCCACGCCGAAACCGACGCCCACGCCCACGCCCACGCCGGACCCCACACCGACGCCACCGCCGAAAACCACCCCCAGCCAGAAGCCCAAGCCGCCGCCGCCACCTCCACCGCCACCACCCCCGGCCACACCGGCTCCTCAGCCCGCGCCACCACGCCCGAGGCCGACACCGACCTCGACGCCGCCCCCGAAGCCGTCGGTCAAACCCACGCCGACTCCGTCAGCCACCCCCGTGCACTACCCGCCCTACCGCGCCACCTCGCACCGGCGGGCCGCCCACGACGCGCCGTCGCCCCTCACCTTCGTCCTGCTCATCGCCGCGCCCGCGATCGCCGCCGTCGCCGCGCTGCGCCCGCGCTGAACCTGGAGGCTTCCCTTGCCGGAATGGCTTGTTCTCACCCTCGCGATGCTGGCCGCCTGCTCCGTGGTGGTCATCATCACCTTCCTACGGCACCGCACCGCCCCCGACGACGAGGATCCCTCCGAGACTCCGGACGTCATCGAGTACATGACGATGTGGATCGGTGTGGTGTACGCCATCGTGCTGGGCCTGGCCATCGCCGGCGTGTGGGAGGGCCGCAGCGCCGCCGAGGACCACGTCCAGGCGGAGGCCGTGGCGCTGCACGAGGTGTCGGAGCGGGTCCGGGTCTATCCCGCCGACATCCGTGACCGTATTCGTGACGACGTCAACACCTATGTCGGACACGTCGTCACCACCGAGTGGAAGTCGATGGCCGACGACGGCCGGATGACCGACCGCGGCGCCGAGCTCTTCCAGCGCATCCGCGAGGACGTCACCGACTACAAGCCGAGGACGGACTTCGAGGCGCAGGCCTACCAGCCGCTCCTCGACCAGGTGACCGCCGCCGACCAGGCACGCAACGCCCGCGCGAACTCGACCGGGGAGACCATGCCGGGGGTGGTGTGGTTCGGGCTCATCACCGGCGGCGTCGTCACCATCGGGATGATCTTCGCCCTGCAGATCCGGCGCACTCCGCGCGAGCTGGTCCTCGCCGGGCTGTTCTCCGCGCTGATCGCCTTCCTGCTCTTCCTCATCTGGGACTTCGACGCGCCGTACAGCCGTGGGGTCACGGCATCGGCGGAGCCGTTCCTGGACCTCTTCCCCCAGGCCAAGGGCTGACGCACCCTCACCTGACGGGCTGCCGGGGGACGTGCGGAGCCGGCGAGGGCACCGTACGCGTCGCCGCCACGCCGCTCCGTTCCCCCGGGAGTGCCAATTCCGTCCCCTGAGCGGCCCACACGGTTGCCCCATTCGTACGACAGCGATCGCGCGGGTGTGCGCGCCTTCCTAGCGTTCCGATCACCGAGGTGCATTTCCGGCGCGAGCGGACAGGGGTCCGCGGCTGCTCCTCGGGGACCCGGAGGGAACACCATGCGCGCGATACGCGCCGCTTCGGCCGCACTGATGGGCGTCAGCGCCCTTGTCGTCAGCTCCCCCGTCGCCCAGGCCCGCGCGGCCACCGAGGGCTTCCGGGTCGCCGTCCTGCCCTCCACCGTCGCCCCCGGTGGACACGTCACGCTGCACGCGGCCGGCTGCGAGCAGAGCGTCAGCGTCTCGTCGGGGGTCTTCGACACGATCATCATTCCCCAGGGGCGGACCTGGGCCAGGGCCGTGGTGGACCGGGACGCCGAGCCGGGTGCCGTGTACGAGGTGTCGTTCCACTGCGGCACCTTCTGGCAGGACGTCGACCTCACCATCGCCGGCGGCCGGGCGTCCGCTCCCCCGCACTGGCAAAAGGGCGTGGCCGCGGGTGGGGGCGGCAGCCTGGGCGACCTGAACCTGAAGGAGATCGGCATGGGCGCCGCGCTGATCGCGGGCTCGCTCGGGACGGCGTACCACCTCTCGCGGCGCGGCGACGACGAGGACGGCTCCTGACACCGTCGCCCGCACAGACGTGGCCTCGCCCCGGATTCCCGTTCAAACGGGGCCGGGGCGAAGTGCTGCTGAGTGAACCTGCGACTCTCTCCAACGGGCAACGGTCAGGTCCGCTTCTCCGCCCGCCTCCGCATCCAGAACACCCCGCCACCGACGACGGCCACGGCAATGAGACCACCTCCGATGGCCATGTCGGTCGGCGTCGCACCCGTGGAGGTGCTGCCGCCGAGACCGCCGCGGACGCCGCCGATGACGGTGAACGCGTTCGGGTGGGTGAGGGGCCTGCCCGCGCCCGTGCAGCGGACCGTGATGCTGTGCGCACCCGGCCTCGCGCGCCTGTCGATGGTCGCAACGCCCTTCGCCGTGCTGCCGCCCACAGGGGTCAGCGTCGTGGGCTTGAACGCGTCCGAGGTCGCGGTGCCGCCGTTCGGGCAGCCGTCGACGGTGATGGTCAACTGCCCGCCGCGCGGGATGACGCTGGGCAGGGCGACGATGTTGCTCGGTCCGATGGGCAGGCCGTCCCGGGCGACGGCCGCCGGGGCGGCGACACCGAGGGCGGCGACCGCGGTGGCAGCGGCCACCAGGGCACGAGTAGTACGCATGTGATCCTCCGCGGAAGACGCCCCGGGAACCGTCCCCGGTCGAGTCGGCGAGAAAGCGCCTCCCAGAAAAACCCTCAGATGCCCTGCCCGAGGCCGCATTTCGGCGATGGTCCGTCCTGGTGAGAGGACACGCCGACGGACAACCCCGCAATCGGAATTGCCGCAGGTCACGGACCGTCAGATTTTTCCGGCCGACGGCAACTCGGATGGCGCACCGATCGGCTCGGGGCCACCCGTTCGCATCCACCCCGTCGCCGGTTCCACGCGCGGGACTTAGCGTTTTCGTATGCGCGATTGGCGGGGCGACGGCCGCGTCGAGAGGGGAAGGCGAATGTACGGGAACGAGCAGGCCGAAGAGGAGGAGCGGCGCAAGAAGCGTGCTCCTTGGGGCGTGATAGCGCTTGTTCTGCTGACCGGTCTCGCGCTCATTCGCAATGGCTCGGGGGAGTTCGACGTGGGTCCGCCGCAGCCCGCGTCGGCGGCGGCCGCCGACAGCCAAGTATCCAGCGGCCTCTTCGCCGGTGTGGCGCAGCCGATGCCGTACGCCCTGCCGGAGCGGGTCCGGATCCCCTCGATCCAGGTCGACGCGCCGATGATCCCGGTCGGTCTGGACGCGGACGGCTGGGTCGGCGCCCCGCCCCCGGAGGACCCGAACCTGGCGGGCTGGTTCACCGGATCCGTCTCTCCCGGTGAGAAGGGCACGGCGGTGGTCGTCGGCCATGTCGACAACAGTCAGGGCCCCGCCGTGTTCTACAGCCTCGGAGCGCTCAAGCCCGGCAGTCGCGTCGAGATCTCCCGGCAGGACGGAAAAACGGCCGTGTTCGAGATCTACGGTGTCGAGGTGTTCGAGAAGAACAACTTCCCGGGCGACCGGGTCTACGCCTCGAAGGGGAGCGCGGAATTGCGGGTCATCACCTGCGGCGGCGGTTTCTCGAAGCAGAACGGCTACGACGGGAACGTCGTCGCTTTCGCCAGCCTGGTCGAGGTCCACTGAGCGATTTCCAACCTCCGCGTCCACACCGGGGCTACTCCGTGCCGGCCGCCGGCAGGCGCTCCGGCAGCCCGAGCCGCGGGAACTGGTCGTCGTGGAACGTGACGATCTCGGTGATCGCCCCGCCGGTGACCCGCAGGACGTCGATCGTCAGCGGCAGGTACGCGCCCTCCTGCTCCTGCCAGAGGTAGAAGGCGACGGCCGGCTGCCGGTTCACGGAGGTGAGGACGGCGCGCAGGCCCTTCATGCCCTCGAAGCCGCTCTCGACCCAGTCGTTCACCACCGCGTCGCGGCCGACGTACAGGCCCGGCGTGGGCGGCATCGAGCAGCGGACGTCGTCCCGCAGCATCGCGGCGAGCGCCGGGACGTCCGTGGCCACGCTGGCGTCGGTGTAGCGGCGCACCAGCTCGCGCGTCCCGGCGTCCTCCTCGCCGCCGGTCCAGTCCTGCCGCTCGGCGGGCAGATGCTCCCGCATGCCGGCGCGGGCCCGCTGCAGCGCGCTGTTCACGGAGTTGACGGAGTCGCCGAGGAGCTCCGCTACCTCCTTCGCCGGCCAGCCGAGCACGTCCCGCAGGATCAGCACGGCCCGCGGGCGCGGCGCGAGGTGCTGGACCGCGACCAGGTACGCCAGCTCGATCGTCTCCCGCGCGACGGCAACGGTCTCCGGCCCGTCCGCGTCGCCCGCGGGTAGCTCGTCGAGCAGCCGGTCCGGGTAGGGCTGCAGCCACAGCACCTCGCCGCCGGTCGCCGGCTCCGGGCGGCACTTGGCGAGCAGGTCCAGGCAGGCGTTGGTGGCGATCCGGTACAGCCAGGCCCGGAACGTCGACCGCCCCTCGAAGGTCTCCCGCCGCCGCCAGGCACGCAGGAACGTCTCCTGAACGGCGTCCTCGGCGTCCTCGAACGACCCGAGCATCCGGTAGCAGTGCACGTGCAGCTCCCGCCGGTGCCGCTCCACCAGCCCCGAGAACGCCGGCTCGTCGACCTCGCCCAGACCGCTCACGCCCAGCTCCTCCAGCCGCGTGTCCGCACTCATCACGTCATCCCTCCGCCACGTCGTGTCCCTTCGTAGGTGTGACGGGTGCGGGCGCGAAAACTCATCACCAGGGTCGGTCGGCATGGCTGATCCAGAGCACCGCCCACCGTCGGGAGACGTTCCCGTCAGGTGTACCGCCGTTCCGGGACGGTCACGAAATACCCGGAGTCCAGCAGCTGCGGCAGATAGGCGCGCAGGGCCATGACGCTCTGGGAGCGGTCGCCCCCGGCGTCGTGCGAGAGCACCACGACGCCGGGGGCGGCGCCTTCCTCGACCCGGTCGACGATCGCGCGGGTGCCGGGGCTCATCCAGTCGAGGGTGTCGACGGTCCAGGCCAGCGGCTCCATGCCCAGCTCGGCGCCGAGCTGGAAGGCGGCGCGGTTCCAGGCGCCGTAGGGCGCGCGGAACCAGAGGGGGCGTTCGCCGTACGACTTCTCGACGATGTCGCTGGTGCGCTCCATCTCGGCGCGGATCCGGCCGCGGCTGAGGCGGGTGAGCAGCGGATGGGACCAGGTGTGGTTGCCGACGACATGGCCCTCGTCGGCCATCCGCGCGAGGAGGTCCCTGTTGTCGGCGACCATCTCGCCGCACACGAAGAACATGGCGCGCACGTCGTACTCGCGCAGGGTGTCCAGGATGTACGGGGTGTAGCGGGCGTCGGGTCCGTCGTCGAAGGTCAGCACCATGGTGCGGCCCCGCCCGGACACCCGCAGGAACGGCTTGCGCCGTACCAGGGTCCGGCGGGGCGCCGCGCGGGGCGGGCTGTACCCCATGAGGGGCTCCAGCCGGTAGGCGGAGGGCTTGAGCGGGCGGTGCGCCTGCGGGCCCGCGGCCGGGGCGGCGGGCCGGACCGGCTCCTCGCCCGCGACCGTCGCGAACACCCCGGTGCCGGCGGCGCCGACGGCGGCGGCACCGGCGAGCAGCGCGCGGCGCCGCGTGAACGGACGTCTGAGCGACTGATCCTTCGTCATGAATGATCAGTCGCCCGGTGCGGGACCGACGCACCACTCGACACCGGTACGGCGGCAGGAAAACCCCCGACCGGATCAGCAGCGGTTGCAGGTGACGCCTTGTCAGCGTCGGCGTACCAGGGGGAACGGGAGGGTCTCGCGGATCGTCAGGCCGGTGAGGAACATGACCAGCCGGTCGACGCCGATGCCGAGGCCGCCGGTGGGCGGCATGGCGTACTCCAGGGCGTCGAGGAAGTCCTCGTCGAGTTCCATCGCCTCGGGGTCTCCGCCCGCGGCGAGCAGGGACTGGGCGGTGAGGCGGCGGCGTTGTTCGACGGGGTCGGTGAGTTCGGAGTAGGCGGTGCCGAGTTCGGTGCCGAAGGCGACCAGGTCCCAGCGCTCGGCGAGCCGGGGGTCCGTGCGGTGCTGGCGGGTGAGCGGGGAGACGTCGGTGGGGAAGTCCTTGTAGAAGGTGGGCAGCTGGGTCTTCTCCTCGACGAGGCGCTCGTACATCTCCAGGACGACGTCGCCGTGGCCGTCGTCGGCCGTGTAGGGCACGCCCGCGCGGTCGCAGTGCCGGTGCAGTCTGAGCAGCTCGGTGTCGGGGTCGATCTCCTCCCCCAGTGCCTCGGAGATCGCGCCGTACACCGTCTTGACCGGCCACTTCCCGGAGATGTCGTACTCCTGGCCGTCCTTGCGGGCGATCGGTGAGCCGAAGGCGGCGGTCGCGGAGCCCTGGATCAGCTCGCGGACGAGGTCGAGCATCACGTCGTAGTCGGCGTACGCCTGGTAGGCCTCCAGCATCGTGAACTCGGGGTTGTGCTTGTAGTCGACGCCCTCGTTGCGGAAGGTGCGGCCCAGCTCGAAGACCTTCTCCATGCCGCCGACGCAGAGCCGCTTCAGGTACAGCTCGGGGGCGATGCGCAGGTAGAGGTCGAGGTCGTAGGCGTTGATGTGGGTGGTGAAGGGGCGGGCGTTGGCGCCGCCGTGGATCTGCTGCAGGACCGGCGTCTCGACCTCCAGGTAGCCGCGTTCCAGCAGTCCCTGGCGCAGGGCCTGGACGGCGGTGGAGCGGGCGCGGACCACCTCGCGGGCTGCGGGGCTGGAGAGCAGGTCGAGGTAGCGCATGCGGACCTTGGTCTCGGGGTCGGCGAGACCGCGGCGCTTGTCGGGCAGGGGGCGCAGGCACTTGGCCGTCAGCTGCCAGGAGGTGACGAAGACGGTCGGCTCCCCCTTGTCGCTGACGCCGGCCAGGCCGGTGGCGCTGATGAGGTCGCCGATGTCGGTGTCGGCGGTGAAGCGGTCGAGGGCGGCACCGGAGTCCCCCCGGGTGAGGGCGAGTTGGTGGTCACCGGACCAGTCGCGCAGTACGGCGAAGACGATGCCGCCGAAGTCGCGGACGAGCATGATGCGGCCGGCGACGGTGACCTGCTCGCCCTCGCGGACCTCGGCGAGGGCGTGGGTGCGGGCCGGGATGCCCACCGGGTAGGGGTCGATGCCGTCCGCGCGGAGCCGGTCGAGGGTGTGGTGCCGGATGCGGACCTGCTCGGGCAGGCCCGCATCCGGCCCGGCCGCCCCGGCCTCGTCCCCTCCTTCGAGGCCGAGCGCCGCCAGCGAGGGCAGTCCTTCGGTGGTCGCCGGGCGCGCTCCGTTCCTCGGGTGCCCCTTTCCGCGGAGTTTGCGCATCGACGGTACGGAGACGAAGCCCTCGGCGATGCCGGAGGCGAGGCCGATGCGGGCGAGGGCGGCGGCCTCGCCGTAGCAGAGGAAGCGCGGGAACCACTGGGGGCGGTACTTGGCGTTGGAGCGGTAAAGGGCTTCCAGCTGCCACCACTTGGAGAAGAACAGCAGCAGTCGCCGCCACAGCCGCAGCACCGGTCCGGCGCCGATGCGGGCGCCCTCCTCGAAGACCGAGCGGAACACGGCGAAGTTCAGCGAGATCCTGCGGATGCCCATCTTGGGCGCCGCCGCGCACAGGTCGGCGACCATGAACTCCATCACGCCGTTGGGGGCGGCCCGGTCACGGCGCATCAGGTCCAGGGAGATGCCCTCCTTGCCCCAGGGCACGAAGGAGAGCACGGCGAGCAGCTCGCCGTTCTCGCCGAGGGCCTCGACGAGGAGGCAGTCGCCGTCGGCCGGGTCGCCGAGGCGGTCGAGGGCCATGGAGAAGCCGCGCTCGGTCTCGGTGTCGCGCCAGGCGTCGGCCTTGCCGATCACCTCCTCCATCTCCGCCTCACCGAGGGTGGAGTGGCGGCGGATACGGCAGTGGGCGCCGGTGCGCCGGACGCGCTGCACGGCCTGCCGGGTGACCCGCATGTCACGGCCGTCCAGGTCGAAGTCCGGTACGTACACGATCGCCTCGTCGCCGAGCTGGAGGGCGCCGAGTCCGGCGCGCGCGTAGGCCCGGGCACCGTCCTCGGAGGCGCCCATCGCGGCGGGCACCCAGGCATAGCGGCGGGCCAGGTCCAGCCAGACGGCGATGGCGTGCGGCCAGGCCTCCCGGTCGCCCACCGGGTCCCCGCTGGCGAGGCAGACCCCGGCCTCGACACGGTAGGTGACGGCGGCTTTTCCGCTGGGTGAGAAGACGACGGCCTTGTCGCGCCGGGTGGCGAAGTAGCTGAGGGAGTCCTGGTCGCCGTATGCCTTGATCAGGGCGCGGATGCGGGCCTCCTCGTCGTCGTGCAGGGCTGCCTCCATGCGCTGCGAGCGGAACAGGGTCGCGGCGGCGTTGAGGAGGGCGAAGGCGCCGAACAGACCGAGCAGGAAGTACAGGGGGCGGGGCGGGCGTCCGTCGTAGGTGGTGCCGGAGACGAGGCCGCCGCACACGCGGTCGGCGGCCCACGCCAGCCGCTGGCTCTGCGGCAGTGTGCCGGGGAACAGCTCAACGAGCCCCCAGCCGACCAGGACCCCCACGAGGAGGCCGACGACCAGGACACCGAGGGCTCTGCGCACGGCAGCACGGCGGGAGGCGGCGTAGAACTCGTTGCGGGCGACGACGAGCAGGGCCAGGGCGAGGCCGCACACGACTAGGGAAGGGACGGAGTCGGAGTGGTCGCCGACGACCGTGCCGAGGATGTCGGCCAGGACGAGCAGGCCCAGATAGACGACGACCAGCCACCAGGCGATCTTCTTGCGTGCGGCCGTGGCGGCGGCGAGCAGGAAGAGGAAGACGGCGTAGGCGAGGTTGGCACTGACCGGGACGATGATCTGGTCCAGGGCGTGCACGACCGGGCGGAGCGCCGTGCGCAGCGGCGGGATGAAGGCCAGCAGGACGCAGAGCAGTCCGAGGGCGCCGAAGAAGGTCGCGAAACCCTCCGGAACCCTGCTGAGAAAGCGGTTCCCGGGCGGCCCGGTCCGGCCCGTGGTGTCCTTCGCCGGGGCGGCCTCCACGGTGGCACTCATGTTCCGACTGTAGGAAGCCCGCGGCCTCCTCGCCCGTCGAGCGCCCTGCCCGGCGGCGCGACCTGCGGCTTCCGATAGCCTCCCTGCCGTGACGGAACAGCACTCGCACCGGTTCGAGCGGGGCACGGACGGGCCCAAGGTCATCGTGGTCGGGGTGGACGGCTCCGACTCCTCGCTGCGGGCGGCGGCCTACGCCGGTGGTCTGGCCCGGCGCCAGAACGCCCTGCTCGCCGTCGTGTACGTGCAGCCGGTGATGGCGGCGGGCGCGGCCCTCGGGGTGCCGGTCGCGGAGACGACCGACGAGATCGCCGAGGACCTGATCGCCCAGATCCGGGACGCGACCGAGCGGGTCAAGGGCATATTCGACGTCCGCTGGGAGTTCCACACCTTCCCCGGGGACCCCTACAACGGGCTGGTGAAGGCGGCGGACGACCTGAAGGCCGACGCCGTGGTGGTGGGCGCGTCGGAACAGGCCGGGCACCGGATCGTCGGCTCGGTCGCGGTGCGGCTGGTCAAGGCGGGGCGGTGGCCGGTGACGGTGGTGCCTTAGTCCTGGGTCAGAGTCACCGGCCGGTGTACGGCAGGCCTGCAGCGATCGACGATGTTGCGATGACCGCATTCGACGTTGACGCCTTCGCTGGAGCCGGCGGGGGTCAGACGGTCCGGAGGAAGTCGAGCAGGATGCCGTTGAATTCCTCGGGCTTCTCCAGGTTCGGGTAGTGCCCGACACCGTCGACGGTGACCGAGCGGCCGTCGGGCACCGTGCGGGCGACGCGTTCCGCCATCGCGATGCTGTCGGGCGCGTTCAGTGCGCCGTGGATGGCGAGGACCGGGACGTCGATCTTCGGCAGACGGGACCAGGTGTCGGTCACGGGCACCTTCCAGTCCTTCTCACCCGGTGTGTGCTTGGCGAGCGTGTGCGCGCACATCTCCTGTAGTCGTCGTACGACTTCGGGAGCGACCTCGTCCGGCGTACGGTGCGGGCCCGCCACGCCCCGTGCGAAGTGGTCGAGCCATCCCCCGACGTCTCCGGTGCCCAGCAGACGGGCTGCCTCTGCCACGTGCTCCAGGGTCCGTGGGTCCTTGAACTCGAACTCGCTGGTCCCGGCTCCGCTGACGACGACCGCGCGGACCAGTTCGGGGTACTCCAGCGCCGTGTCGGTCGCCACGGCCGAGCCCATGCACAGGCCGACGAGGACCGCGGGACCGGTGTCGAGGTGGCGCAGCAGGCCGGCGAGGTCGTCCGCCCAGCGGAACGGGCGGCTCGCGTTGGCGGAGAAGCCATGGCCGCGCACGTCGGGCGCGATCACCCGGTGGTGAGCGGCGAGGGCCTGTATCTGGTCGTCGAAGACTCGGTGGTCGGCGAATCCGGAGTGGAGCAGCACCACGGGATCGCCGGTACCCGCGTCGCGGTAGGCCAGGTCTCCGTCGGCCGATGGGAAGAAGTTCAGTCCAGCAGCTGTCATGACAACCAAGGTGTCATCTTGAAAGGTGGTTTGGCAACTGAGGTGTCATAATGGCCCGGTGAACGACTCCGACGAGCCCCTCTCCCCCGACGATCTGGGTCACCGGGTCAGCGAGGTGTTCGACCTGGTCGGCGCGCTCTACCGGCGCGGGCTGCGCAAGCTCGAGCAGGGTGAGGAGGTCGAGGGGGTGTCCGTCGGCGTGCGCTCCGTGCTGGTGCTGCTGCACAGGTACGGGCCCATGACGGTGCCTCAGATGGGCCGGGTCATGACGCTGACCCGGCAGTTCGTGCAGCGCATGGTCAACGACGCGATGGCCAGGGACTGGGTGGAGGCCATCCCCAACCCGGCGCACCAGCGGTCCTCGCTCATCCGGATCACCGATGAGGGCGAGACCGTCATCACCGCGATCCTCGGGCGCGAGCACGCCCTGAACCGGCAGGTCGGCGGCGAGCTGACCGACGCCGAGCTACGGGCGTGCGTGCGCGTACTGAAGCAGATGCTGAAGACCTTCGACCACGTGGACGTGGACTGACCTACTCCCCCATGACGAGCCCGTCCTCCGCCGCCCCCCGGCTGAGCACGACCTCCCGGATCCGGTCCCGCACCCCGCGCAGCTCGGCGCCCTGGGCCAGCGCCTGGCTGATGTTGATCACCCGGCCGGCGTCGATGTCGAACAACTGCGGAATGAACTCGGCCTTCTTCACCTCCCAGCGCCGGCCGGCCTCGGCGGGCGGCGCGAAGGTGAAGCGGGCGAGGGTGGACTGGTTGCCGCGCGGGTCCTGTACGCCCTGCTCGTTGTACATCGCACCCGCGACCTGGTCGCCCATGCCGTAGACCACCCAGGTGCCGTTGACCTTCTCGTAGGCCTGCGGGACATGGGCGTGAGTGCCGAGGATCAGGTCGATGTCGGGGCGGTCGTCGCTGCTCGCGGCCGTCAGCTCACGGGCGAGGGTCAGCTGGGTGTTGTCGGGCTCGTCCTGCCATTCGGTGCCCCAGTGCAGCGACACGACGACCACGTCGGCGCCCGCTTTCCGCGCCGCGCGGGCGTCCGCCAGGATCTTGGCCTTGTCGATCAGGTTGACCGCCCAGGGCTGCCCCGGCGGCAGCGGGAAGCCGTTGACGCCGTAGGTGTAAGCGAGGTGCGCGACCTTGGCCGCGCCCGCGCGCAGCATCGTCACGGAGCGCGCCTCGCCCTCGGTGCGCGCCGTTCCCGCGTGCCGTACGCGCGCCTCGTCCAGGGCGTTCAGGGTGCGCAGGATGCCGGCGGCTCCGTCGTCGAGGCTCTGGTTGGAGGCGGTGGAGCAGCCGTCGTAGCCGGTGGCGGCGACCCCTCGGGCCACCTCCGGCGGCGACTTGAACGTGGGATATCCGCTGTACTGACCCCGCTCGCCGTAGATGGTCTCCATGTGGCACAGCGCCAGATCGGCGCCCGAGACAACGGGTTGGACACCGGCGAGCATCGGGCGGAAGTCGTATCCGGACCCACCGGCGTCGAAACGCGCACGGTCGATGACCGAGGTGTGCGGGAGGATGTCGCCGGAGGCGACGAGCGTGAAGCCGCGCGGGTCGGCGGAGGCGCCCGGCTGCCCCGCCTTGCGATTGTCGGCCTGGCATGCGGCACCCGCGGCAAGAACGGCCGTCAGAGCCAGGGCCACAAGTCGACTGCGTGCAATCATCAACTCACCCCGAGTGGTCGTATTACCCACCAATACGTATGAATCCGGGCCTGACCGTAAACAATTCGGCCGCGTCCGTTAGCCCGTCCGGCCTGTCCCGAATAGGCGGAAGGGACCGTTCGTCGTACCGTTCGCCGACGCGATCGACCGTCCGCCGCAGAGCCGTGTGTGTGCCCTGTCCCACAGCGGCCGCCTGCGATGCCATACGGCCATGACGGCCGGAACCACCCTCACCAACGGGACGACGACCGCCGAGCACGAGCTCGCCGCGCTGCAGCGCGAGCACGGCCGGCCCCTCTTCGCGCTGCTGCTCCGGCTCTGTGACGGCGACCGGCAGCGCGCCGAGGACCTCGTGCAGGAAACACTGGTGCGCGCCTGGCAGCATCCCGAGGCGCTGCGCGCGGACGACTTCGAATCCGTACGGCCGTGGCTGATGACCGTCGGGCGGCGCCTGGCGATCGACGCGCGGCGGGCCCGGCAGGCGCGGCCGCCGGAGGTCGGGGACGCGATCCTGGAGAACGCCCGGGTGATGTCCGACCACGCCGAGCGGGCCGCGGAAGTGCTCGATGTCCGCGAGGCTGTGAAGACACTCACTCCGGAGCACCGTGAAGTCCTGGTGCTCGTGTACTTCCAAGGGGCGAGTGTTGCGGAGGCCGCGGAAACCCTGGGGATCCCGCCCGGTACCGTGAAGTCCCGCGCTTACTACGCGCTGCGCGCCCTGCGCAGGGTGCTACCGGGATACGCGGCCGACCTGCGGTGAAACCAATGGCTGAGTCAAACCTCCGTAAAGCGCCTTGCTGAAGACACCGGTTGAGTAATCGGCTGTCCTCATCCGTGTTCCGGATTGGGCCCCAGGGCCCAAGGGCCCCGGGTCGGGCGACGCACTCACCGGAGGAAGGCAGGAAGGGATGCTGCACAGAGGTCAGGAGAGCACGGACGGCACCGGCGGCGGTGAACTGGCCGTCCCCATGGCGTGGTTGTACGCCGAGTACATCGCCGACGAGCTCCTGCGGACCGGCGATCTGATGCCGCCGACGTCCTTCGAGTTCCGCGCCGGGCGCGATGCCCTGGCGCTGACCATCTTCCTCTCCGACACCGACGGGGAGCTGTCCGGCATCCGGGTCGTCACCCAGCTGGAGACCTGGCTGTCGCTGACGGCCTACGACCAGCCGTGGCAGGACTGGGTGCGCGAGCGCATGGCGGGCCTCGCGGCCGAGGCGGTGAAGTCCGGCGGGCCCGCACCCGACCTGGAGCTGGCCGAGGCGGCCTGGCGCTGGCTGCAGGAGACCGAGCTGCTCGCGCCCGATCTGAACGCGGTGCCGGGTGGCGGCGCGCTGGTCGGCGAGGACGAGGGACCGAAGGTGTGGACACCGGCGTGGCAGCTCGGGCTGCCGCTCGGGCACCTCGCCATCCATCTTTTTTGAGTTCTTTTCTCCTGGGACCAATCCTCGTCCCCGGCCGCTCCGAATCCCTTGGTTGCGATTGTGTGTAGGCCTTGAGTGATTCGACTGCCTGGTGCGTACCAGTGGGTGCAAGGAGTAACACACCCCACACCCAACGGCACGAGGATTCGGCATGAGGTCCCTGGAGAGGCATCGCGACGTCGCCGCGTACGCGCTCGGCGTGCTGACCGAGGCGGAGGCTTTCCGCTTCGAGGACCACCTCATGGAGTGCCCGCGCTGCGCGGCACACGTGACCGAGTTCGGGCCTGTCACCCGCCAGTTGATGCTGTACCGGCGGTCCACGCCCCGGTTCGTGCACCCCATGGCCAAGCCGGGCCCGCAGATGCTGAACCGGCTGCTGGAGGCGGTGGCGGCCCGCCATCGCGCCCTGCGCCGGCGCACGCTGTACGCCGTCGCGGCCTCGGTCGTGATCGCCCTCGCCGGGCCCGGGGTCGCGATGATGGCGGGCGGCGACGAGGCGCCCGTACAGGTCGTCCAGGCGACCGACGCGCGGTCGGGTGTGTGGGCGCAGGTCACGACCGAGAACGAGGCCTACGGGAGTCAGGTGGAGTTGAAGGTGAAGGACGGCGCGGGGCCGCGCCCCTGCCATCTGATCGCCATCGGCCGGGACGGCTCGCAGGAGACCGTGACCAGTTGGCACGCCGCCGACCATGACACCCGTGAGAACACGATGACGGGAGCCTCGGCGATGCACACGGACGAGATCGTTCGCTACGAGGTACGGACGGCGGACGGCGACCACCTGGTGACGCTCACGCCCCGGTAGGCCCTTGCTCGCCTGTCCGGTCCCGGCCTATTTCAGCAGCCTCGACATCCTCCGGTCCGCCAGCGGCTTGCCGCCCGTCTGGCAGGTCGGGCAGTACTGGAGCGAGGAGTCGCTGAAGGAGACCTCGCGGACGGTGTCGCCGCACACCGGGCACGGTTCGCCGGTGCGGCCGTGGACGCGCAGTCCGCTCTTCTTCTCGGCCTTCAGGCGTCCGGCCGCGACCCCGCGCGAACGCTCGACCGCCTCGGTGAGGGTCGTCCGCAGGGCCTCGTACAGTCTCGCCGTCTCCTCGGATGTCAGGGACGACGCCAGCTTGAACGGGGACATCCTCGCCGCGTGCAGGATCTCGTCGCTGTAGGCATTGCCGACCCCGGCGATCAGGCTCTGGTCGCGCAGGGCGCCCTTGAGTTGGCGGCGCTCGTCCTTCAGCAGCGCCGCGAAACGCGGCTCGTCGAAGTCGTCGGCGAGCGGGTCCGGGCCCAGCCGGGCCACGCCGGGGACTTGCCGGGGGTCCTGGACGAGGTAGACCGCGAGTCGCTTCTGCGTGCCGGCCTCCGTCAGGTCGAAGCCCGCGCCGGTCTCCAGGGCCACCCGCAGCGCGAGCGGGCCCTTGCCGGGGCGGGGCATGCCGCTCGGCAACCGGTCCTTCCAGTGGAGCCAGCCGGCCCGGGCCAGGTGGGTCACCAGGTGCGGACCGTCCGCCGTGGCGAGGTCGAGGAACTTGCCGTACCGGTGCACGGCGGTGACCTGATGACCCTCCACGGCTGTAACCGGCGGGTCGTACGTCTTGAGGACGCTGATCGCGACGGGCAGCACGCGCACGATCTCGTGGCCGACCAGGTTCTCGGTCAGGAAGTCCTTGAGCGCTTCGACCTCGGGGAGTTCCGGCATAGGTCCAGAGTGCCACCCGGCACCGACAGCGCCAGGCAGGTCCCCTCACGGACCGGGCCGCTCCGGCGCCATGAACTCGCACCACACCGCCTTGCCGCCGCCCCGCGCCTCCACGCCCCACACGTCGGTGAGCAGGTCGACGAGGAGCAGACCGCGGCCGGAGACGCCGGACTCCCCCGCCTCCCGGCGGCGTGGCAGGGCGCTGGAGGAGTCCTCGACCTCCACGCGCAGCCGGCGCTCGGAGCCGGTGAGGACCCGCAGAGTCACGATGGCGGAGCCCTCGGTGTGCATCAGGGCGTTGGTGATCAGCTCGTCGGCGACCAGTTCGATCTCGTCGGCGCGGTCACCGGCGCCCCAGGCCCGCACGGCGGCGCGGATCATGTGCCGGGCCGCGGTGAGGGCCTCGGGGTCGCCGGGGGCGACGTGCTGCTGGAGGCGGCCGCCGGACTGCGGGGCGTCCAGAACGCGGCGGCGGAGCAGGAGCAGGGCCACGTCGTCGTCGCCGCCGCGTTCCTCGGCCACGTCGATGAGGCGGTCCGCGAGATCCCGGACGTCGTTCGGGCCCGTGGCGATGAGTGCGGTGAGGGTGTGCATGCCGTCGTCCAGGTCGGCGCCGGGCTGCTCGACCAGACCGTCGGTGCACAGGAGCAGGGTGTGGTCGGAGTCCAGCTCGATGGTGCCGACCGGGTATTCGAGCCGCCCGAACTCCGCGGACAGGCCGAGCGGCAGCCCGCCCTCGACCGGGACGCGCCGGCAGGCGCCGCCGGGCTCCCGGATCAGCGGGTCGATGTGGCCGGCGCGGACGATCTGCACGACCCCGGTGGACAGGTCGGCCTCCGCGTACAGGCAGGTCGCGAAGCGGTCGGTGTCCAGCTCGTGCAGGAACACGGAGGCGCGGGCCATCACGGTGGCCGGGGTGTGCCCCTCGGCGGCGTAGGCGCGCAGCACGATGCGCAGCTGTCCCATCACGGCGGCGGCGTGTGTGTCGTGGCCCTGGACGTCGCCGATGACGGCGCCGACCCGGCCGCCCGGCAGCGGGATCAGGTCGTACCAGTCGCCGCCGATGTCCCGGCCGAGGGAGCCGGACCGGTAGCGGACGGCGACGTCGGCGCCGGGCACGCTGGGGATGGTGCGCGGCAGCATGGCCTGCTGCAGGCCGGTCGCGAGGTCCTTCTCCTGCTCGTAGAACATGGCCCGCTGCAGACTCTGCGCGATGCTGCTGCCGAGGGCGACGAGCACGTTGCGGTCCTCGGCGGAGAAGCCGTCCCGGTCGCTGTAGAGCAGTCCGATGGCACCGATCGGCCGGGCCTGGGCGATCAGCGGCAGATAGGCGGCGGCCGTGATGTTGAGCCCGGTGATGTGCGGCCAGAGGATCGGGTAGCTGTCCGCGAACTCTTGCGGTGATTCGATGAAACGCGGGGTGAGGGTCCGTACGACCTCGCTCATCGGGTACTGCTCGTCTATTCGGGTGACCATGGTCCCGGGCACGAAGCTGCCCGCCGGGCCCTCGGCGACCAGCCGGATACGGCCGGCCTCCACCAGGCCCATGACCAGGCTGGTGGCGCCGAGGTGGGTCAGTCCGTGGGTGTCCTTGAGGACGTCTATGACGTCCCGGACGGTGCGGGCGTGCGCGAGGGCGGCCGTGGTGAGCTGGACGACGTTGGTCTGCCGCCGTCGGGCCTCGTCCTCGGCGGCCTGCTCGCGCCGCTCCTCGCTCTCGGCGAGTTCCTCGGTGGCGTCGCGGACGATGCCGATGATGCGGCGCGGGCGGCCCGTCTCGTCGCGGCGGATGTAGCCCTGGGTGTGGGTCCAGCGCAGGGTGCCGTCGCGGCAGCGGATGCGGAAGTAGGCGCCGTAGTTCTCGCTGCCGTCCTTCAGGGCCTTGGAGACCAGGCCGTCCAGGCGATAGCCCTCCGGCGGCGGCACCCGGACCGCCAGGGTCGCGGGGTTTCCGTCGTATTCGTCAGGGCGCAGGTCGAAGACCTCGTGGGCCTGGGCGTCCATGTGGAAGACACCGGTGTCCAGGTCCCAGTCGAAGGTGCCCATGTGGTTGAGCGCCAGGATCGGGTCCGGGTGGGCGGGCCAGTCGTCCGGGAGTGACAGGGCGCTCGCTCCCCGATCAACCATGGGGCCACCTTGCCAGCATTCGCCGGAATCTTCGACTGGGGCGACGCAACTGTTTCCGCTCGGCGCCCGGGGTCCGTCCACCCGCGTCGGTCAGCCGGCGAAGACATCGGTGGGGCTGCCGAAGACGCTGTCGGTGGTGTGCGGATCGTTGGGGATGAGCCCGCCGCCGTCGGGGAGGTCGGGGGACTCCGGGACGGTTTCCGGGCCGGTTTCCTCCGGGGATCGCGAGGCGGCCGGGGAGTCCGGAGCGTCCGGGGACTTCGGGGACGGCTCGGGTTCGGTGCCGGAGTCGGGGGCGCCGGGCTCCTCGGGCGAGGCGGGCGAGGCGGGCGTGTGCCCCGGGTCGGTGGTCGGGTGCGACGGCGTCGGGGTGGCGGTGGCGGTGGGGCAGTCGGCGGGGCCGTGGGTCGCGCAGTCCGTCGGCGGGCCCTCCGGGGAGGTGGGCCTACCGGACGGGGACGTGCTGCCGTCCGTGGGGAACCCGTCGTGGTCACCGGGTGAGCCGCTGTCGTGGGGATGCGGATGCGGGACCGCAGTGGGGGGCACCGGCTTCGGCCGCGGCAGGACATGGTCGCGGTCGTGCCCCCGATGGCCGGTCGGACGCTCGATCCAGGTGTTGTCGACGTTGTTGATGATCGTGATGTTGGTGATCACCTGGGTCGTCGGAGCCACCACGACCACCCGGTCGGGCCGGTATCCCGACCAGGTCCGGCCGCTGGTCGCCGGATCGCCCCGCACGTCGGCGGCCGGAGTGAGCGGGTTGCCGCAGGCGCAGCGGACGCGGGGCACACCGTGGCGGTCGACCAGGACGGCGGTGCCCGCCTGCAGGACGGACTGGTAGCCGGTCCCGCGACCGTCGCGGAACCCGTGGTTGGTGACCCGGGTGTCCGCGCGCAGCACGACCGAGGTCAGGCCGCGCAGATAGCCGGGGATCGAGTCCCGGGTGATGCCGGACGCCTGCGCGAAGGCGCGGCCCCTGGACGCGTCGGAGGTGAGGTGGTCGATCTGCCGCCGCACATCGCAGCTGCCGGACCCCGGTGTGCCGCCGTAGAGGCCGGGCGTGCCGCCTGACAGCTGCTGCGGTCCGGTCCGGCCCGTACGCGCCGGCTGCGGCGTTCGGGCGACCGGGGACGGTTCGGCCGTGGCGGTCACGGTGGAGTCCGTGAAGGGATCGGGCCCCTTGGCCGCCGCGGGCTCGAGGAAGATCTCCCCGCTCGATTCCGTGCCCTTGCCCCCGCCGCAGCCGGCGACGAGGAGCGCCGCGGAGAGCATGCAGGCCGTGACGATGGCTCCGGTGGATGTCCGCACCGCGTCCTCCCGAGTGCTTTCGGGCAGTTCGGGACTATTGTCTGCTTCACCCGCTCGGGTTACGCAAGCGGAGAAGTGATATACGGAGAGTCACATGGGCCTCGGGCGCGACAATGGGGAAGGGAGTGTGCGGCCGTGGAGTGGTTCATCGCACCGGACTACTGGACGAGCCGGCTGGTCTTCCAGCGGGCTCTGGCCGGCGTGTACCTCGTCGCGTTCTTGACGGCGGCCCTGCAGTTCCGGGCGCTGATGGGCGAGCGCGGCATGCTGCCCGTACCGCGGTTCGTCGCGCGGGTGCCCTTCAAGGCCGCCCCGAGCCTGTTCCAACTCCATTACTCGGACCGGTTCTTCGCGGCCTGCGCGTGGTCGGGCTGCGCGGTGTCGGCGGCGCTGCTGGCCGGGCTGGACAACGTCGTGCCCCTGTGGGGCGCCATGCTGCTGTGGCTGGTCCCGTGGGCGCTGTACCTGTCGATCGTGAACGTCGGCCAGACCTGGTACTCGTTCGGCTGGGAGTCCCTGTTGCTGGAGATCGGCTTCCTCGCCGTCTTCCTGGGCAACGACGAGGTGGCGCCGCCGGTCGTGGTGCTGTTCCTGCTGCGCTGGATCCTGTTCCGGGTCGAGTTCGGCGCGGGCCTGATCAAGATGCGCGGCGACGCCTGCTGGCGGAAGCTGACCTGCCTGGACTTCCACCACGAGACGCAGCCGATGCCGGGACCGCTGAGCTGGTTCTTCCACCATCTGCCGAAGCCGTTGCACCGCGTCGAGGTGGCCGCGAACCACGTCACCCAACTTGCCGTGCCCGTCCTCCTCTTCACCCCGCAGCCGATCGCCACGGCCGCCGCCTCCCTGATGATCGTCACCCAGTTGTGGCTGGTGCTGTCGGGCAACTTCTCCTGGCTGAACTGGATCACCATCGTGCTGGCCGTGTCGGCGGTGCGGTTCCCGAGCGATCCGCCCTCGGTGCCGGACGCCCCGCTGTGGTACGAGGTCGTGGTGCTGGCGGTCGCCGCGCTGCTGCTGTTCCTCAGCTACCACCCGGTCGCCAACATGATCTCCCGCCGCCAGATCATGAACCGCTCCTTCGATCCGCTCCATCTGGTGAACACCTACGGTGCCTTCGGCAGCGTCAGCAGACTCCGCTACGAGGTGGTGATCGAGGGCACCACCGACGACGTACCACGTGAGGACTCGGACTGGCGGGAGTACGAGTTCAAGGGCAAGCCGGGCGATCCCCGGCACTGGCCGCGGCAGTTCGCGCCGTACCATCTGCGGCTGGACTGGCTGATGTGGTTCGCCGCGCTGTCGCCCGCGTACGCCGGGGCGTGGTTCGGTGCCCTGGTGGAGCGGCTCCTGGAGAACGACCGCGACACGCTGAAACTGCTGCGCCGCTCGCCCTTCCCACCCGACGCGCCGCCCCGCTACGTCCGCGCCCGCCTCTTCCGCTACCGGTACACGACGTGGCGTGAGCTGCGGGAGACGGGCGCGTGCTGGGAGCGGACGTACGTGCGGGAGTATCTGCCGCCGACCAGACTGGCCGAGGTGGCTCAGAGGTCGTAGACACGGGTGGCGGTCGTCTCGAAGATCTGCCGGCGGTCGGACTCGCCGGTCAGGTCCCGCGCCGAGGCGAGCACTTGGCCGTAGGTCGCCGCCAGCGTGCACACGGGCCAGTCCGAGCCGAACATCAGCCGCTCCGGACCGAAGGCGTCGAGGACGACGTCGGCGTACGGACGCAGGTCGTCGACCGTCCAGGAGGCGTGGTCGGCCTCGGTGACCATGCCGGAGAGCTTGCAGACGGTGTTGGAGAGGGCGGCCAGGGAGCGCACGGCCGTCTCCCACGGCTCGCGCTCGCCGGAGGCGATGGGCGGTTTGCCCAGGTGGTCCAGGACGAAGGTCAGGTCGGCGTGGTCCGCGGCGGCCTTGACGCAGGCCGGCAGTTGGTGCGGCAGCACGACCAGGTCGTAGACCAACCCCGCCTCGGCCACGGCGGCGAGTCCGCGCCGTACGTCCGCACGCAGCAGCCACTCCGGGTCGGGCTCGCCCTGCACCTGGTGGCGGATGCCCTTGAGGTACCGCCCGCCGGGCAGCTCCCGCAGCCGGGCCAGTTCGTCGGCGATGTCCGGCCGGGTGAGGTCGGTCCAGCCGACGACGCCCGCGATCAGTTCGTGCTCGGCGGCGAGGGCCAGGAACTCCGGGGTCTCCTCGGGCACGGTGATCGTCTGGACGAGGACGGTACGGCCGACTCCCGCGGCCCGCGCCTGCGGGGCGAGGTCGGCGACCGTGAAGTTCCGCCTCAGCGGCTCGAGTTCGGGTCCGGTGATCCAGTCCTGGTCACGGACCGCCAGGTCCCACACATGGTGGTGCGCGTCGACGACCGTCACGGCAGCTCCCAGACGACCGGCAGGCCGGCGTCCGCGCCCTCGCCGGAGTAGTCGTGCACCACGTCGAGCAGTTCGGCCATCCGGGCCTGCCAGGCCACGTTGACGGGCAGCTTCTCCAGCTCGGCGAGGAGGCGGCCGTAGTCCTCGCACTCCAGGACGTGGAAGAGGTCGGTGCCGCTGCGCCAGATCGTCCAGGAGGTGGCGCCGGCGGCCCGGATGGCGTCCGTCAGCTCCTTCGGGACCTCTCGGTGGGCGGCCTCGTACTCGGCGATCCGATCCGCGCGGACCTTGGTGTGCAGGGCGATTCTCATCGCTTCTCCTCGATGACCAGGAGTCCTGTGTCCCGCAGCTCCTGCCAGAAGGGGTCGGGGACCGGCGTGGCGAACTGGCGGGCGGCGTCCTGGACTTCGTGGGCCGAGCGGGCCCCCACCAGGACGCTGCTGACAGCGGGGTGGGCCGCGCAGAAGGCCAGCGCGGCGGCGCGCAGGCCGATGCCGTGCCTCGCTGCGATCTCCTTCATACGCAGGGCCCGGTCCAGCAACTCGCCGGGCGCCCGCGTGTAGTTGTACGTCGCCCCCGGCTTGGGATCCGCGAGCAGGCCGGAGTTGAAGGCCCCGCCGATGACGACGGACGTGCCCCTCGAGACGGCCGCGGGCAGCAGCTCGTCGAGCGCGCTCTGGTCGAGCAGCGTGTAGCGGCCGGCGCACAGCACCACATCGACATCGGTGTCGCGGACGAAACGGGTGAGCATGTCGGTCTGGTTCATGCCGGCGCCGATCGCGCCGACGACGCCTTCCGAGCGGAGCTTCTCCAGGGCCGGGTATCCCTCCCGGAAGGCGTGTTCGGCATGGTCGTCGGGGTCGTGCAGGTACACGATGTCGACGCGGTCGAGGCCGAGACGTTCCAGGCTCGCGTCCAGGGTGCGCCGGATGCCGTCCTCGGTGAAGTCCCAGACCCGGCGGTGGGTGGCGGGCACGGCGAAGCCGTTCGCCATGTCGTCGCCCCCGCCGGTGGACGGTTCCAGACGGCGGCCCACCTTCGTGGAGACCGTGTACTCCTCGCGGGGGTGCTCGCGCAGGGCCGCACCGAGGCGGCGTTCGGACAGGCCGAGGCCGTAGTGGGGTGCGGTGTCGTAGTAGCGGATGCCGCACCGCCAGGCGGCGTCCACCGCCTCGTACGCCTGCTCCTCGGTGACCTCGGTGAAGAGGTTGCCGATGCCGGCGGCCCCGAAGCCGAGCCCGCTCGGCGTGCTCACTGGCCCACCGGCCGCAGCCGCAGGCCCTGCATGCCGCCGTCGACGGCGAGGGCGGTTCCGGTCGTGGCGCCGGAGAGCGGGCTCGCCAGGTAGGCGATGGCGCCGGCGACCTCGGCGGCCGAGACGAGGCGGCCGGTGGGCTGGCGTTCCTCCAGGGCGGCGCGCTCGGCGGACGGGTCGGAGGCGGCGTCGAGCAGGCGGCCGACCCACGGCGTGTCGACCGTCCCGGGATTCACGCAGTTGACGCGGACGCCCTCGCGGACGTGGTCGGCGGCCATGGCGAGGGTGAGCGAGTACACGGCGCCCTTGGTCGCGCTGTACAGCGCCCGCTGTGGCAGCCCTGCCGTGGCGGCGATGGAGCAGGTGTTGACGATCGCAGCGTGCGGGGAGTCGCGCAGGTGGGGCAGTGCGGCGCGCGCGACCCGCACCATGCCGACGACATTGACGTCCATGACCCGGTGCCACTCGGCGTCGTCGTTGTCCTCGACGGTGCCCCGGGCGCCGATGCCGGCGTTGTTGATCAACACGTCCAGCCCGCCGAGCTCGGCCACGGCGGCCGCGACGGCCTCGCGTACGGAGGCGTCGTCGGTGACGTCGGCGCGGAAGGCGAGCAGGGGCTTGTCGACGGACGACGGGTCCAGGTCGAGTACGGCGACCTGGGCGCCCCGCGCGGCGAGGAGTTCGGCCGTGGCCCGGCCGATGCCGGAGGCGCCTCCCGTCACCAGTGCCTTGAGACCGTCGAAGTCGCTCATGCCGCGTGCCCCTTCTTTCCGGAAGTCTCGAGGTCGGCGGCCCAGAAGGTGCCGCCGGGGAACGTGTACCGCGCGATCGACTCGGGTCGCATGGCGGCCGAGAAACCCGGCGCGGTTGGTGCCGTGTAGTGACCTTCCCTGATCACCACCGGGTCGAGGAAGTGGTCGTGCAGATGGTCGACGTACTCGATGACACGGTCCTCGGTGGTGCCTGTGACCGCCACATAGTCGTACATCGACAGGTGCTGGACGAGTTCGCACAGTCCGACGCCGCCCGCGTGCGGGCAGACCGGCACGCCGAACTTGGCGGCGAGCAGCAGGATGGCGAGGTTCTCGTTGACGCCGCCGACGCGGGCCGCGTCGATCTGCAGGACGTCGAGGGCGCCGGCCTGGAGGAGCTGCTTGAAGACGACCCTGTTCTGGACGTGCTCGCCGGTGGCCACCTTCACCGGGGCGACGGCCTCGCGGATCGCCGCGTGGCCAAGGACGTCGTCGGGGCTGGTGGGCTCCTCGATCCAGTACGGGTCGAACTCGGCGAGGGCCTTGGTCCAGCGGATCGCCTCGGCCACGTCCCAGCGCTGGTTGGCGTCGATCGCCATGCGGATGTCGGGACCGACGACCGAACGGGCGACACGGCAGCGCCGTACGTCGTCCTCCAGGTCGGCGCCGACCTTCAGCTTGATCTGCCGGAAGCCGTCGGCGACCGCCTCGGCGGCGAGCCGGGTGAGCTTGTCGTCGTCGTAGCCGAGCCAGCCGGCGGAGGTGGTGTAGGCGGGGTAACCGTGCTCCAGCAGCCGTGCCGCGCGCTCGTCGGCCCCTTCCCGGCCCCGGCGCAGGATGGCCAGCGCCTCCTCGGGCGTGAGCGCGTCGGTGAGGTACCGGAAGTCGACCTGCCGGACGATCCACTCGGGGTCGGCGTCGGCGAGGAGCCGCCACAGGGGCTTGTCCGCACGCTTGGCCGCCAGGTCCCACACGGCGTTCATGACCGCGCCGATCGCCATGTGCATCACGCCCTTCTCGGGGCCGAGCCAGCGCAGCTGGCTGTCGCCGATCAGGTCGCGGTTGAGGGTCCCCGGGTCGGCGCACAGCTCGTCGACGGACCGGCCGACGACATGGCCGCGAAGCGCCTCGATCGCCGCGACCTGGACCTCGTTGCCCCGCCCGATGGTGAAGGTGAACCCGTGCCCCTCGTGCCCGTCCGCCGCGTCGGTGCGCAGCACGACGTACGCCGCCGAGTAGTCGGGGTCGGGATTCATCGCGTCGGAGCCGTCGAGCTCGCGCGAGGTGGGGAAGCGGATGTCGTGGGTGTCGACCGCGGTGATGCGGGCGGGGGTGCCGGGGGTCGGGGACACAGAGGGCCTTTCGGTCGGTGACGTCGATGAGGGGGGCGGCTCGGGTCAGTCCTGAGCCCGACCCGTCGTCACGCGGGCGATCATGAGGGCGACCAGGATGATTCCGCCGTAGATGGCCTGGATCCAGAACGACGGGACCTGGGCGAGGGTGAGCAGGTTCTGGACGACGCCGAGGAGGAGTACGCCGGTCAGGGCGCCGAACATGGTGCCCCTGCCGCCGTCCAGGCTGATGCCGCCGATCACGGCGGCCGCGAACACGGTGAAGATCATGTTGTTGCCCTGGTTGGCACTGATGGCGCCGACATAGCCGGTCTGGATGATCCCGCCGACGGCCGCGAGGGTGCCCGCGACGACGAACACGCCGAGCATGACGCGCTCGACCCGGATACCGGCCGCGCGGGCGGCGTCCGCGTTGCCGCCGATGGCGTACAGGGCGCGTCCGATGCGGTGGTACCGCAGCACGAACCCGGCGATCGCGAAGGCCGCCGCCGCGAGCCACACCGACATCGGGATGCCGATGAACGTCGTGGTGGCGAGGGAGTAGAAGCTGTCGGGCATCCCGAACAGCGTCTTGCCCTTGGTCGCGCCGACCAGCAGCCCGCGCAGGACGATCAGCATCGCGAGCGTCACGATGAACGCGTTGAGCTTGAACTTCACCACCAGGATGCCGTTGAAGGCACCGACTGCCGCGCCGACGGCGAGGACCGCCAACAGGGCGAGGGCGGCGGGGAGTTCGGTGCCCCAGCCGGACTGGGCGACGGGCAGCACGAGGAGTGCGCCGACCGCGGGTGCGATGCCGACGACCGATTCGAGGGACAGGTCGAACTTTCCGGTGATCAGGACGAGCGACTCGGCCAGCACGACCATCGCCAACGCGGCGGAGGCGCCGAGGATGGAGATCAGGTTGCGTTCGGTGAGGAACGAGTCGTTGACCACCGCGCCGAGCACCATGAGGAGCAACAGGGCCGGGACGAGGGCGAGTTCACGGGCGCGGCGGAGCAGGACCGTCCTGGCGGCACGGGCGTCCGGCACCTTCACAGGCAGGGCCGGTGGGGCCTTGGTGTCAGCCATGGTTGTCCACTCCTTCGATGGAGGCGATCAGCTCGTGGTCGCGCCAGCCCGCCGGGTGCTCGGCGACGACACGGCCGTGGAACAGGACGAGGACGCGGTCGCAGCGGCGCAGGTCGTCGAGTTCGTCGGAGACGACGAGTACGGCGATGCCGTCCTCGCGGGCGCTGTCCACGCGGGCCAGCAGTGACTCCTTGGACCTCACGTCGACGCCCGCGGTGGGGTTGATCAGCACGAGCAGCCGGGGGTCGGAGGCGAGGGCGCGGGCCATGACGACCTTCTGCGCGTTGCCGCCGGACAGGTCGGAGACGGGTTGCTCGGGGCCCTCGGTGTGGATGTCGAGGCGCTCGATGAGGGCGGTGGCGAAGCCGCGCTTGCGTTCGGTGCGGACGAAGCCGAAGCGGCCGAGCCGGTCCAGGACGCTCATGGTGGCGTTGTCGCCGATGGTCATGCCGGCGACGAGGCCCTGGTCGTGCCGGTCGCGGGGCACGCAGGCGACGCCCGCCTCGAGAGCGGCCTGGACATCGCCGAACGGCAGCCGCTCACCGCCTAGTTGAGCCGTTCCGCCCGTCGGTGTGTGCAGCCCCGCGAAGGACTCGGCGAGCTCCACCTTGCCACTGCCGCTGATGCCGGCGAGCCCGACGACCTCCCCGCGACGCACGGTGAGATCGATGTTCTCGTACGCCGGTGAAGTGAGCCCGCGTGCCTCGAGCAGGACGGGGGCGTCGTGGTCGACGTCCCTCGGGTCCACGGCCTGCTCGGCGATGGCCTCCAGGGACTCCCCCGCCATGGCCTCCACCAGGGCCCGGCGCGGGAGTTCGGCGACCGGAGCGGTGGTGATCCAGCGGGCGTCGCGCAGGACGGTGACGGTCTGGCAGACCTCGTACACCTCCTGCAGGTGGTGCGAGATGAACAGGAAGGTGACGCCGGAGTCCTGCAGTGCCCGCATGCGGGTGAACAGCCGCTCGATCTCGCGCTTGTCGAGCTGGGCGGTCGGTTCGTCGAGGATGATGAACCGGGCGCCGAAGCTCAACGCCCGGGCGATCTCCACCATTTGGCGGTCCTCGACCTTGAGGTCGGCGGTGCGGACCTCGGGGTCGACGTGCACGTCCCAGGTGGCGAGGAGTTCGGCGGCCTCGGTGCGCAGCTTGCGCCAGCTGATGAACCCTCGCTGGAGCGGCTGCCGGTTGATGAAGAGGTTCTCGGCGACCGTCAGCTCGGGAACGACTGTGGGCTTCTGGTAGACGCAGGCCACCTTGCGGCGCCAGGCGTCCCGGTCGGCCAGCGGGGGCGCGGGCTCGCCGTCGAAGCGGACCTCGCCCTCGTCGGCGGCCTGGAGTCCGGTGAGGATGTTGACCAGGGTCGACTTGCCGGCGCCGTTGCGGCCGACGAGGGCGTGGGACTCGCCGGGCAGGACGGTGAGGCGTCCGTCGGCGAGGGCGGTGGTGGGGCCGTAGCGCTTGACGATGCCCCGCGCATCGACGAGTGGCGTCATCATTTGACCGTGTTGCCCCAGAGGTCGGGGTCGTCGACGTTGTCCTTGGTGACCAGCGGGGCGGGGAGCTGGTCCTCCAGGATGCCGCTGGGGAGCTTCACGATGGTCGAGTCGTGGTCGGTGGGGCCGGGCTTGAACGTCTTCCCCGCCATCGCCGCCTTGATGTAGTACATGCCGTACTTGGCGTACAGGTCGGCAGGCTGGGAGACCGTCGCGTCGATCTCGCCCTTGCGGATCGCGTCGTACTCCTGCGGGATGCCGTCGTTGGAGACGATCGTGATGTGACCGGCCTGGCCGACCTTCTTCAGCATGCCCTTCGACTTCAGGGTCTGGAGGGTCGGCGCGAGGTAGACGCCGCCGGCCTGCATGTAGATGCCCTTGATGTCGGGGTTGGCGTTGAGGAGGGTGTCCAGCTTGGAGGCCGCGGTGTCGGACTCCCACTTGGCCGGTATCTCCAGGACCTTCAGCTTGGGGAAGTTCTTCTTCACGCAGGCCCGGAAGGCCTCGGAGCGGTCGCGGCCGTTGACGGAGGCGAGGTCGCCCATGATCTGCACGACCTTGCCGGAGGGGATCTGCTCGCCGAGGTACTGGCAGGCCTTCTCGCCGTACGCCACGTTGTTGGCGCGCACCACCATCGCGACCTTGCCCTTGTCCGGCGCCACGTCGACCGCGACGACCGGCACGCCCTTGCGCTCGGCCTGGTCGAGGCCCGCCTCGATGGCGGCGCTGTCCAGCGGGGCGACGACCAGGCCCTTCACGCCCTGGTTGAGCTGGTTGTTGATGTCGGTGATCTGCTGGGAGGGGTCGCTGTTGGAGTTGACCGTCTTGAGCGTGTCGACGCCCTCGGCGTCGGCCATCTTCGGCACGTAGTCGTTGTACGACTGCCAGAACGGCGAGGTCAGCAGGGGCAGGATCACCCCGACCTTGCCGCTGCCGCCGCCACCTCCGGCACTGGAGGCGCCGGTGTCCTTGGTGCTGCCGCACGCGGCGAGCACGAGCGAGGCGCCGGCGACCGCGCACACCGCCCTGACCATCCGTGACCTGTTCTGCTTCCGCGCTGTCCTGCCGTGCATCTGGCGGCTCCTCGTTGAGCGTCTTCGAGCACCTGGTTCGAGCAGATGCCCGCATATTTATCAGACCACTTCGCCAAAACAACAGCCTCCGGCGGCAGAATTTCCCGGATTCCAGCCGTAGTGGTCTGACCAACCTGGTGATTACACTTCCGCTCACCGGGCGCCCCGAGGCGCCTCGGGCGACGGGAGGAACGGCGTGGACGAGACAGCCCCTCAGAAGGGCACCGTCGAGACGGCCCCGCAGAAGGGCACCGTGACGCAGCGCGCCATCGAGGCGGTCAAGGCGATGATCGCCGAGGGCCGACTGGAGCCCGGCCAGCGACTGCCGACCGAGCGCGACCTGGCGGCCCGGCTGGGCATCTCCCGCAGCTCGATGCGCGAGGCGATCCGCGCGCTCACGGTGCTGGGGGTGCTGGAGGCCCGGCACGGTTCGGGCATCTACGTCACCCAGCTGGAGGCCGGCGACCTGCTGGAGACGTTCGGCGTGGTGGCCGACCTGTCCCGGGGCCCGCGTCTGGTGGAACTGCTGGAGGTGCGGCGCATCCTGGAGTCGACGGCGACGGCCCTGGCGGCGGCGCGGATCACACCGGACCAGCTCGCGGAGGTCGAGAAGCACCTCACGGCGATGAACGCCACGGACGATCCGGAGGAGATCCTCGCCCACGACCTGGCCTTCCACCGCGAGATCGCGGCCGCCGCCGGCAACGACACCATGGCCGCGATCCTGGAGGGCCTGTCCTCCCGCACCTTCCGCGCCCGCGTCTGGCGCGGCTACCAGGAGGAGGGCGCCTTCGCCCGCACCCGCCGCGAGCACGCCGCGATCCACCGCGCCCTGGTCGCCCACGACCCGGAGGCGGCCCGGGCGGCGGCGGCCGCGCACGTCGGCGAGGTGGAGGAGTGGCTGCGGACCCAGCTCGGCGGCTGACCGCGAACGCCGAGGGCCGTTCCCCTCACCTCCGCGCGAGGGGAACGGCCCCGTCTCACTACTGCCGCTCTACGGCTTCACGTCGAAACCGTGCTTGCTGCCGAGCTTCTCCAGTGACGCCTGACCGGGGATGCCGTTGGCGTCGTCCCCGGTGAAGCCGCAACGGCGCTGCCAGGCGGCGTACGCCTTGACGGTCGTCGTGCCGAAGTGGCCGTCCGCGAGCTTCGACGGGAGGAGACCTTCCGCGACGAGCGCCTTCTCCACGGTCTTCACGCCCGCGTACGACACCGGCGTGCCGGACTTGGCCGGGTCGCGCAGGGCCGCGGCGACCACCTTCGACACGTCGATCACCGTGCGCGGGCCCGGAACGGTCGTCGAACCACCTGGCCGCGGCGCTCCCTTCTTCACCCATGCGTACAGGTGCTCGCCGGGGCACGCCGTGGCGAGGCCGTCCCGGTGCCCCTTGATCTCTTTGCCGGCACCGTGGCGGCGCAGCAGCTCGATGCCGTCGCGGATCGCGCCGAGCATGGCGTCCGTCGGCTTGGTGAGCCCCTTGTCGCCGACCAGGCCGACGATCGCGTAGTGGCCCCGGTTGAGCTCCTGATTGCCGTTCGCCCCGGTGCGCTTGCCGAGGCCACGGCCCTCCAGGAGGTAACCGTGCGGGCAGGCGCCGTAGTTGTAGGCGATGTCGGAGTAGTTCTCCTTCTCGTTGGCCAGATGGGATGCCCGGATCGACTTCCACTCGGCGATGCAGAGGTCGTGGTCGTCGAGGAGCTTGACACTGACCGATGTGCCTTCGTAATGGACCTTCACACCCTTGGTCGAGGTCTGTGCGGGTGCGGCGGATGCGGGCCAGCCGAGCTGGGCTCGCGTGACAAGCTTCAAGAGTGCCTCCAAGGCGCTGTCGTAACGCCAACGCCCTTGAGTGTGAGGCCAGTTGTCCGCCACTTCACGGCGACGCGCCGCCGTTGGCCGTCAGTGGACCCGGGCTCGCCGCAGCCGCAACGTCACCAGTTCGAAGGGCCGCAGGCGCAGGGCGACTTGCCGGCCGTCGTACGACGGAGCCTCGGGCAGCGGACGTTCCAGCAGGTCCGTCGCCATGACGTCCCCGACGTCGAAGCCTGCCGTCAGCGTGGCCCGTGCCCGGCCGCCGTGGGCTTCGTGGAGGCGGACCACCACGTCCCCGCTGCCGTCGTCGGCCAGCTTGACGGCCGTGATCACGACCGCGTCCTTGTCCACCGTCACCAGTGGCGCCACCTCCCGGCCACCGGTGATCCGCCGCTCCGGCAGATTGATCCGCCAGCCCTCGCGCACCGCGTCCCCGATGCCCGCGCCCGGCACCAGGGCGTGCCGGAAGCGGTGGACGCCCTGGTCGGTCTCGGGGTCCGGGAAGCGCGGGGCACGCAGCAGGGAGACGCGGACCGTGGTGGTCGTCCCGCGGGCGCCGTCGGTGCGGACCGTGCGGGTCACGTCGTGGCCGTACGTGGAGTCGTTGACGACGGCGACGCCCCAGCCCGGCTCCTCCAGGTGGACGAAACGGTGGTTGCAGGCCTCGAACTTGGCCGCTTCCCAGCTGGTGTTGGTGTGCGTGGGGCGGTGGAAGTGCCCGAACTGGGTCTCCGACGCGTACCGCTCGGCGTGCACGTCGAGCGGGAAGGCCAGCTTCAGGAACTTCTCCGTCTCGTGCCAGTCGACCACCGTGTCCACGAGCAGGCGCCGCTCGCCCGGTGCGAGGCTCAGCCGCTGCGTGACGCGGGAGGATCCGAAGGACCGTACGACCCGGACTGCGTCCTCGCTCTCGACGACCTCGTCCGCCTCGGTCAGATCGGTGACCGTGTTGCGGTAGAACTCGTCGACGTCCCAGGCGTCCCACATGTTCGGGAAGTCGGCGTGGAGCTGGAGGAGGTTCGCGGCCCTGCCCGGCGCGATCGTCTCGCGGTCGGCCTCGATGTCGTACACGGAGACCACCAGGCCCTGACCGTCGATCTCGACCCGCAGCAGGCCGTTGTCCAGGACGTGGCCGCCGCCGGGGCGTGGCGTGAGCCGCGTCCGCTCCTGGGCCGCGGGGGTGCCGGCGCCGCCCGCCGGGATGCCGTCGCGGGTGTGCGGGGCGGCGTTGAACACCAGGTGCCGCTCCCCCTCACCCGCCAGGGCGTGCTGTGCCGCGCGGATGATCCCGGTCAGCTCCTCGGCGATCCGCTCGTACGTCCTGCGTGCCTCCCGGTGCACCCACGCGATGGACGAGCCGGGCAGGATGTCGTGGAACTGGTGCAGCAGCACCGTCTTCCAGATGCGGTCCAACTCCTCGTACGGGTAGGGGAATGCGGTGCGTACGGCGGCCGTCGCCGCCCACAGTTCGGCCTCGCGCAGGAGGTGTTCGCTGCGGCGGTTGCCCTGCTTGGTCTTCGCCTGGCTGGTGAGCGTGGCGCGGTGGAGTTCGAGGTAGAGCTCGCCGACCCAGACGGGCGGGTCGGGGTGTTCGGCCTCGGCCTTGCGGAAGAACTCCTCCGGGGTCTCCCAGACGACGGTGGCGGAGCCTTCGAGGTCGCGCAGCCGTGCCGCCTTGCCGATCATCTCGCGGGTCGTGCCGCCGCCTCCGTCGCCCCAGCCGGTGGGGGCGAGGGAGTGCCGGGCGACTCCCTTGTCCTTGAAGTTGCGGGCCGCGTGGGCGATCTCGCTGCCCTTCATGGAGCAGTTGTAGGTGTCGACGGGCGGGAAGTGGGTGAAGATCCGGGTGCCGTCGATGCCCTCCCACCGGAAGGTGTGGTGCGGGAACTTGTTGGTTTGCGACCAGGAGATCTTCTGGGTCAGCAGCCACTTGGAGCCGGCGGCCTTGATGATCTGGGGCAGTCCGGCGGCGAAGCCGAAGGTGTCGGGCAGCCAGGCCTCGTCGTTCTCGATGCCGAACTCGTCGAGGAAGAACCGCTTGCCGTGCACGAACTGCCGGGCCATCGCCTCCGAGCCCGGCATGTTGGTGTCCGACTCCACCCACATCCCGCCGGCCGGCACGAACCGCCCGTCCGCCACCGCCTTCTTCACCCGCGCCCACACCTCGGGCCGGTGCTCCTTCACCCACGCCCACTGCTGGGCCTGGGACATGGCGAACACGAACTCCGGCTCGTCGTCGAGCAGCGCGGTCATGTTCGCGGTCGTACGCGCGACTTTGCGGACCGTCTCGCGCAGCGGCCACAGCCACGCCGAGTCGATGTGGGCGTGGCCGACGGCGCTGATGCGATGGGCGGAGGGCACGGCGGGCTCGGACAGGACCGTCTCCAGCCGCGCACGCGCCTGCGCGGCCGTTGCGTTCACGTCCTGGAGGTCGATCGCGTCCAGTGCCTTCTCCACCGCCCGCAGGATCTCCCAGCGGCGCGCCGACTCCACCGGCAGCTCGGCCATCAGCTCGCCGAGCACCTCCAGGTCGAGGACGAGCTGCCACACCGTCTCGTCGAAGACGGCGAGGTCCATGCGGGTGAGCGTGTACTGCGGCTCGCTGCCGGCGGTCTCCTTGTCGCCGAGTCGCGTGGGCAGGAAGGGGTGGTAGTCGAGGATGACGGGGTTGGAGGCGGCCTCGATGTGCAGCCGCACCTCCTCGCCGCCCTCCACCGGAGCGCCGATGCGCACCCACTGGTTGCGCGGGTTGAGGCCCTTCACCGGGGTGCCGTCGGGCCGGTAGACCAGGCCCTCGCACTGGAAGCCCGGCATGTTCTCGTCGAACCCGAGGTCGAGCAGCGCCTCGACGGTCCTTCCGGCCCACGCCTCGGGCACGGTCCCGGTGACCCGGAACCAGCTGGTGCCCCAGGGAGCACCCCAGCGGGCGCCCACCTCGATCGGCTCGGGTTCGGCCGCGAGCCCCTCCGCGACCGGCACCGGCTCACCCGGCGCATGCCACACCGCCACCTCCAGCGGCACGGACTCGGGGTACACGGCGGGGCGGACACGCTCGTCGAGGACGCGCTTGAGACGGGCTTCGACCAGGCTGCGGTCGTCATGCATGCGGGATGCTCCAGGGCTGAGGGGAGGACGGTTACCAGGTGTGGGTCACGGTCACGGGAGCCGACGACGTGTAGAGCTCTCCCACGGCACGCAGTTCGAACCGTGCCGCCTGCTCGCCCTGTTCGGGTCGCAGGCCCGCGACGAAGTAGGCGGACTGACAGGTACCGCCGAGGAAGCGTCGGGTGCCGTCGGGGAGGAGACGGTGGAGTGTGTAGTGGCGCACCTCCCCGGGGGCGGGATTCCAGATGAAGCGCAGATCGCCGCCGCTCGCGCCGGTGATCCGGAGGGCTGAGGGGGCGGCGGGCGCAGCATTCGCGTTCCGCACCGCGACGGCGCCCAGCCGCCAGCTCACGGGCCCGTCCGCCGCGGTGAGCCGCACACCGAGTGCACGGACAGTGCCGGTCAGGCCCGTGAGCCGCACGGTCGAGGTCTGCCATGTGCCGGCCGAGTTCACGGCGGCATACGTGTACGGCGGTGTCGCACCCGGCGCGCTCGGCTCGGCGGTGGCCACCGCGAGCTCGACGTCCACACTGCCCGCGTCGGTCCGGTGGGTCAGCTCGACCACCGTGTCCACACCGATCGGCAGCCGTGTCGCGTACAGATCCACGACCGCGGGCGCGTCCAGTTCACCGTCGACGAGCACACTGCTCCCGCCACGCCACGCGTCCGCGAAGTCGAAGTTCACAGCGGGACGCTGCCCTTCGGTGTGCACGGCCCAGCGCCGGGACGGCAGCCGGTCCTGCAGGCCGAGATGGTTCCACGGCGCGTCCGACGTCACCTCCCCGTCCTCGTACCACCGCAGCCCGTGCCCGGTGTTGAACACGCTCGCGAACGGCACGGACGCGACCGTCGACCGATCGGCGACCGACACGGCCGGCGCCCGCCAGCTGTCCGCACCGTCCGGCCGCGACGGATCCAGTGACCGCCCCGTCCAGAACCGGTCGTCGGCGGCATGGAACTCCCCCGGCCCCCGCCCCTCCGCCGGAAGGTGATTCCGCGTCCACTCGGGCCGGTAGAAACCGACCGACACGACGTGCGCCTTGTCGCGCGGGACGATGGCGTCCCAGTTCACGGACGAGTTCCACCCGTTCGCCTCGACATCGACGCCTGCCCACAACTCGTATCGGCCACGCCCCAGTTGCTCGGCTCGCTGCCCCGATGACACCAGCTTCGCCGCCGTCCACCGGAAGTCGACGAACATGTCGTCGGCGGCCTGGAAGAACGCCTCGTTCTGGGAGTTGAGCGCACCCTGCCAGCTCACTGACCCGTTCACGGTCATCGAGTCGTACCAGGTCACCCGCTGGCCCTTGCCCTCGGCGAGCACCTTCAACTCCCGCATGAAGCCCAGCATGTCCGCACCCAGCGTGGCGTTCCCGCCGCTCGTCTCGGCGTTGACGAACCACCCGTCGAACCCGTACGCCGCCGCGACCGCGACCAGCCGTTCGGCCAGTGGATACCGCCCGGCCGCGTCCTTCTGCACCAGGTCGCGCGTCCACTGCAGCTGCCCGCCGTAGGCGACGGGCGGCAGGAAGACGTTGCCGAGGACGGGCACGCCGTGACGGTGGGCGGCGTCCACGATCGGTGCGTTCGGCGCGAGAATCAGCCCCTCCCCCGACGAGCCGCCCCAGAACACCAGCTCGTCGATGTACGCCCAGTGCGTGAGGGCGTAGTAGTCGGCGGTGGCCGAGCCCTGGGAAGGATTACCGGAGGTGGGCCCGAACGACACCAGGGACTGGATGCGGGCCTGGCCCGCGCGGGCGGTGGCGTTCGCCGGGGTCGGGGTGAAGCGCGGGGCGAGCGGGACGGTCGAGGCGTTGAAGGCGAGGTCCGGGTCGTCTGCCGGGCGCCAGGACTTCAGGCTGCGCCAGGTGATGCCGGTGCCCGGGGTGCCGGAGGGCAGGGAGTCCGGGTACCAGTAGGAGGCGTACGGCTGGAGGGCGGCGGCCTTGGGCTTGGCGGCTGCCGTCGCCGGAAATGAGGGCAGCATCGCGGCCGAGGCGGCGGCGATGAGGACGGTGCGTCTGGTGGGGGTCACGAGCGGGCGCCTCCTTGTGGGGTGGGGAGTACCTGATCGGGAGCGACGACCTCGGTGATGCCGCGTGCGCGGAGGTGTTCACGGTCGGCGGCACGCACGTCGAGGACGGTCGTGGGGCGGACGCCGTCGGCGACCAGCCGGAAATAGGCGTCGAAGACCGGGCCGCCCGGGGCGCAGAGCGAACGGCCGGCGGGATCGGCCGGGACGATCAGCGCTGTCGTACGCGGCTCAGGGGTCCGCGGGGGCTCCTGCGCCGCCCGCTCCAGCGCCCGAGCGGAGTCCTTCGGCTCGCGGTCGTTGGTCAACAGGCCCAGCCCGTACTCGAGTGGGGGGAAGTCGGCCAGCTCGCGGGACACGTCGTGGGAGCACCACCAGGTGATGCCCCACAACTCGGGGCAGTCCAGGGCGTTGGCGACGGTCGCCTCGGTGAAGGCTGCGGCGTGCTCGGGCGGGATCAGGGGCGCGGGGGCGCCGACCTCCTGGAGCCAGACGGGGCGGTGCGGGTCGTCGGCCCACGCCTTGCTCAGCTCGACGAGGTACGCGGCATGGTGTTCGGTCGGGACGGAGGTGCGGCCGTGGCGCTGGGCGGTGCCGTTGAAGACCCAGGAGTGCACGGCCGTGACGGCCCCGTGCCGGGCGGCCTGGGCCGGTGTGAACGGCTGGTCGTCCTGGTACCAGGTGGCGTCGTACTCGGCGTGCAGGTGCAGCCGCCCGGGCGCGCCCTCCTCACAGGCGGCGAGCATGCGCGTGAGCCAGCGGTCGATCTCGTCCTCGGTCGCCCGGTCGGGGTCGGGATGCGGGCCCGCCGAGAACTGGTTGACCTCGTTGCCCAGGGTCATGCCGAGGAAGTTCGGCCGGTCGGCGAGTGCCGCGGCGAGTGTGCGCAGGTAGGCGGCCTGGCCGTCGAGGACGTCCGGGTCGGTGAAGAGGTTCCGGCGGTGCCAGGTCCGGGTCCAGGCCGGGAGGAAGTCGAAGCTGCTCAAGTGGCCTTGGAGACCGTCCACATTGACGTCCAGGTCGCGTTCGGCGGCGGCGTCGACGAGCCGGACCAACTGGTCGACGGCCCGCGCCCGGATCAGCGTGCGGTTGGGCTGGAAGTAGGGCCACAGCGGGAAGATCCGGATGTGGTCGAGGCCCAGTGCCGCGATGGAGTCGAGGTCGGCGCGTACGGAGTCGAGGTCGAAGTCGAGCCAGTGGTGGAACCACCCTTCGCTCGGGGTGTAGTTGACGCCGAAGCGCACGGCAGAAGGCATGCGTGTCCTTGTGACGGAGGTACGGGTGGTCAGCCCTTTGAGATCAGCCCTGGAATGTCAGCCCTTGACGGCGCCCTCGCCCACCCCGCGGAAGAAGTACCGCTGGAGACAGGCGAAGAGGGCGATCAGCGGCGCCACGGCGATGACCGTGCCCGCGGCGACGAGGCGTTCGTCGTTGGCAAAGGTGCCGTGCAGATAGTTGAGGCCGATGGTCAGCGTGAACTTGGACGGGTCGCTCAGCACGATGAGCGGCCACAGGAAGTCGTCCCAGGCGCCCATGAAGGCGAAGATCGCGACGACGGCGAGGGTCCCTTTCACGGACGGCAGCGCGATGCGCAGGAACCGCTGCCAGACGTTGGCCCCGTCGACGTAGGCGGCCTCCTCGATCTCGTACGGCAGGTTGAGGAAGGCGTTGCGCATCAGCAGGACGTTCAGTGCGCTGACGCAGCCGGGCAGGACGACCCCGATGAGGGTGTTGTTCAGGCCGAGCTCCCGCATGGTCGTGAACTGGGCGATGATGATGCCCTCCACGGGCACGAGCATCGCGAGGATGAACACGACGGTGGCCACGCGGCGGCCCCGGTAGCGGAGCCGGGCGAGGGCGTAGCCCGCGAGTGCCGCGCCGACGCAGTTGGTGACGACGTTGGCGGTGGCGACCTTCAGCGAGTTCAGGGCGTAGTCCCAGACGGGGATGGTGTCGGCGACCCGCTCGTAGTTGTGCAGGGTGGGATCGCCCGGCAGGAACTTCGGCGGGGAGCTGAAGATGTCCTCGGTGGGGCCCTTGAGCGAGGTCGACAGCTGCCAGAGGAACGGGCCGACGGTGAGGGCGAGTACGGCGAGCAGGAGCAGGTAGCGCAGGGCGAGCTCCCAGACCCGTATCCGGCGGCCGTGTTCGTCGGTGACGCGGGGTTCGCGTGTGACGGCCGGCCTCGAGGCTGCGGGCCGTACCTTCTCGATGACGCTCATGACTCGTCCCTCCGGTCGGCGCGCAGCACCAGCAGCATCAGGGCGACGGTGACGACGAAGACGACGACCGAGATGGCCGAGGCGTAGCCGACGCGGCCGGTGAGGCCCGTGCCGGTGCGCTGGACGAGCATGACGAGAGTGGTGTCCTCGCCGGCCGGGCCGCCGCTCGGGCCGGCCATCAGGTACACCTCGGAGAACACCTTGAAGGCGGCGACCGAGGAGAGCGCCCCGACCAGGACCATGGTGGAGCGGACGGCGGGCACGGTGACGTTGAGGAAGCGGCGAACCGGGCCGGCTCCGTCCACGGCGGCCGCCTCGTGCAGTTCAGGGGGCACGTTGGCGAGCGCGGCCAGATAAATGATCATGTAGTAGCCGAGGCCTTTCCAGACCGTCACGGTCATGGCGCTCAGCAGGAGCAGCCACTGGTCGCTCAGGAAACCGACGCGGCCGACTCCGATCGCCTCCAGCAGCGAGTTCACCAGGCCTCGCTCGTCGAGCAGCCACACCCAGATCAGCCCCACCACCACGATGGAGGCGACGACCGGCGTGTAGAAGGCGGACCGGAAGAAGGTGATGCCCGGGATGTTCTTCTGCACGAGCAGCGCGAGCAGCAGGGGGAGAACGACGAGGGCGGGTACGACGCCGAGGACGTACAGCGTGCTGTTGCGCAGACCGATCCAGAACATCTCGTCGCCCAGCAGCTCGCGGAAGTTGGCGAGGCCGACGAACTGGCCCGGGATGAGGGTGCGGCGGTCGGTGAAGGCGTTGACCAGGGTGGAGACGAACGGGTACAGGATGAAGGCGCCGGTGATCAGCAGGCCGGGGGCGGCGAACAGCCAGGGGCTCGTGGGCAGTTGGCGCCGCACCCGGGAGACACGGGGGACGGTCGGGCTCGCCATACGGCTCAGCCCTGCTGCTGAAGGAGCCGGTTGCAGGCCTCGACAGCGTTGTCAAGAGCTTGCTTCGGGCTCTCCTTGCCCTGCAACGCCTTGGCGACCTCGTTGCGCAGCTCGGTCTTCATCTGCTCGCTGAACAGCACGGGCGTGTAGTTGACGGCGTTCTTGAGCGACTTGGCGGCGGCGACCCGTACGCGCGTCTCGTCGGTGCCGTCCTCCTTGGTGAAGTACGGGTCGTCGAGCGAGCCGGCGGTGCTGGGGAAGATGGCGACCTGCTTGGCGAACGACATCTGGTGCGCGGCGTCGGTGACGTAGTGGGCGAAGGCGACCGCGGCGGGCGTGCGCTTCGTCTGCGCGTTGACCATCACGCCCATCACGTACATGTTGACGTGACCGGTGCTGGTGATCTGATCCGTGATCCCGATGTTCTTGTACAGGTTGGGTGCCTGCTTCTTGAAGTTGCCGAGGTCGAGCGCGCTGCCGGGGTTCATGGCTACGGCGCCGGTGAGGAACTTCTTGCCGGACGACTCGGGGGTGGCCGTGAGCGCCTGCGGGTCGAGGGCTTTCGCGTCGTACAACTCCTTGTACCGGGCGAGGAGTTCGACGCCCTTGGCGTCATTGAACGTGAAGGCGGTGCCCTCCTCGTTCATGAGCTCGACGCCGTAGCGGCCGAAGTCCTCGATCGTGGGCACGTTGGCGAGGGTGGCGACCTCGCCGTCCGTCTCCTCGGCCATCTTCAGGGCGGCGTCGAAGACTTCGCCGTACGTCTTCGGCGGCTGGTCGGGGTCGAGTCCGGCCTCCTTGAAGAGGGACTTGTTGTAGAAGAGCGGGCCGGTGTTGAGGTACCAGGGGAAGGCGTAAGTGCCCGTCATGCCCGGTATCCGATGGCTGGCCCAGGCGCCCTCCAGATACTCCTTCTCGTACTGCCCGGCCGCCTTGTCGAGGTCGAGCGCGAGGCCCGCCTTGGCGAGCGGTGCGACAAGATCCGGCGAGACGTTGACGACGTCGGGCAGGGTGCCGCCCGCCGCATCCGCGCTGATCTTGTCGGCGTAGCCCTCGGCGGGCTGGTCGATCCACTTCACGTCGGTGCCGGGGTACTTCTTCTCGAAGTCGGCGATCAGGCCCTCGAAATACTCCTTGAAGTTGGCGCGGAGATTCCAGGTCTGGAAGGTGATGTCGCCCTCGACCTTGCCGGAGGCGTCGGCCGCGATGCCGTCGCCCCCTCCGGAGCCGCACGCGCTGAGCGGCAGGACGACACAGACGGCGAATGCGGCAGCGAGGGCTCTACGGGAAACGGGCACCGTGAACCGGCCTCCTTCGGGGGCACGTTGGTGGACGAGGCAGACCCTGCACGCCGTTCCGCAGGCCCGTCAATGGCTCTCGCAGAGCTAATTTCTTTAGTGACTAATGCGCATTAGGATCATCGAGCTGAACCGCATTAGGGACCCTGAGCTGAACCGCATTAGTGCATACTGCTCCGGGAATGCGTCGCCGGAATGGGGAATCGCCATGTCAGGCAAGCGGTCACCGGCCCGTCGGCCGACGATGAAGGACATCGCCCGGCACGCCGGGGTCTCCCAGAGCGCGGTCTCCTTCGCGCTGAACGGCCGGCCCGGCGTGTCGGACGACACCCGCGAGCGGGTGCGGCAGGTCGCCGAGGAGCTGGGCTGGCGGCCCAGCACGGCGGCGCGGGCGCTGTCCGGGGAAGGCGCGGCCACGGTCGGCTTCGTACTGGCCCGTCCTGCCGACACCCTCGGGGTGGACTCCTTCTTCCTCCAGCTCGTCTCCGGCATCCAGGAGGTACTGGCCGAGCGCCATCTCGGCCTGCTGTTCCAGGTGGTGGAGGACATCGCCGGCGAGTGCGCGGTGTACCGCCGCTGGTGGGCCGAGCACCGCGTGGACGGCGTCCTGGTCGTCGACCCGCGCACCGACGACCCCCGCCCCGGCCTTCTCGACGAACTCGGCCTGCCCGCCGTGGTGATCGGCGGCGCGCCCGACGACCGCCACCCCGGTCTGTCGACCGTCTGGGCGGACGACGCGGGCGCGATGGCGTCGGTCGTGGACGGCCTGTACGCCCTCGGCCATCGGCGGATCGTGCACATCGCCGGTCTGCCGGGACTCGCCCACACCGAACGCCGCGTCCGCACGCTGCGGGCGGAGGCCGGGCGCCGCGGCCTGTCCGAGGTGAAGTCGGTGACCACCGACTACTCCGACGCCGAGGGCGCGGCCGTCACCCGCCGGGTCCTGGAGGGCCCCACTCCCCCGACCGCGCTGATCTACGACAACGACGTGATGGCCGTCGCCGGCGCCGCCGCCGCGTCCGAACTCGGCTTCTCGGTACCGGCGGACGTCTCGGTGGTGTCCTGGGAGGACTCGGCGCTGTGCCGCATGGTCAAGCCCTGGCTGTCGGCGCTCTCCCGGGACAGCGTGGAGTTCGGGCGCACGGCGGCCCGCGAACTGACCGCCCTGCTGGACGGGGGGTCGGCGCGGGCGGTGCGCGTGCCGGTGCCGCGGCTGATCCCGAGGCAGAGCACGGGAGCGGCCCGCACTCCCTGAACGCCCCGCCCAGCGTCAACAACGCTCGTGATCAACACACCTGGGTCAGGAGGCCGGCTCCAGCACCACACAGCACCGGCCCGGGGCCGGCGCCAGAAGCGCCTGGAACGCGGTGTCGCCCGAGGTGGCGAGTGCGCCGCGCAACAGATGGAGGTTCATCCCGCACACCGTTTCGGCGTGCTTTCTCGCCAGCAGATGGAAGGGGCAGTTCCCGAGGACGACGGTCTCCCCCTCGTGGCGCGGCTCGAAGCCGTACCGCTCCAGCATGTCCACGACCCCTGCCGCGGCCTCGCCGCCCAGCCGCTCGCCCAGCGCGGCCGCCTTGCGGTACAGCACCGCGCGGACCGGCTCGCCGGTGGTGTCGGACTCCTCCACCGCCTCGGCCAGCAGCTGCCCGGCCAGCTCGTACTGCCGCGCGGGCACGCTGACGCCTACTTCCCGCTCCGAGCGCCGATAGAGCTTGGCCGGCCGTCCGGCACCGGGTCCGGTGCGCCCGCTGCGCCGCTCGTAGACGACGTCCAGCAGTCCCTCGTCGGCCAGGCGGTCGAGATGGAACGCCGCCGTCTGCCGGGCCAGGCCCAGGGCCTGGGCGGCCTCGTCCCGGCCGACGGGGTCGGTGCTGCGCGCCACGTGCTCGTACAGCCGGCGGCGTGTCGGCTCGTCCAGTGCGGCGACGGCGGAGAGGTCGTCGCGGGGTGCGTCCTTCGAGTGATCCACGAGCACCAGTGTAAAACCAAGTGTCGTTGACTAAAGAGACGGGATGCGCTTCTATCGATAAGAGACGTTGTTCATAGAAGGAGGGCGCCATGTCGTCCGCACCCGCAACCCCCGCACCCGTCGCCGCCCGGCGGGCCATCACCACCGACCCCGGCTACCAGGCCTTCTGGATCCTGCGCGTGGGGTTCGCCGTCGCCCCGGTGCTGTTCGGGCTGGACAAGTTCACCAACCTGCTCGTCGACTGGCCGGGCTACCTCGCCCCGTGGATCAACGACGTCGTCCCCGGCAGCGCGCAGGACGCCATGTACGCCGTCGGCGTCATCGAGATCGTCGCCGGACTGGTCGTCGCGGTGGCGCCGCGCTTCGGGGGCTGGCTGGTGGCCGGCTGGCTCGCGGGGATCATCATCAACCTGCTGACGATCCCCGACCACTACGACATCGCGCTGCGCGACTTCGGCCTGCTGCTCGGCGCGGTCGCCCTGGCGCGGCTCGCCGTGCGCTACCACGGCACCAGGGAGCAATGATGCACGCGGGGGCGGTCACCCGGCCGTCGAAGGCGTGGTGACCGCCCCTCCGCCCCCGTCAGACCCGCGACCGGTACAGCCCGAACTCCACGAGCCTCGCCCCCGCACGCGAGCCGGTCACCCGCACCCGCCACCGCCGCGCCCGCACGGGTGCCGCCAGCAGCAGGATCCGGCTCGCGCCGACCGTCCCGGCCCGGGTCACCTCCGTCCAGGCACCGTCGCGCTCGGCCTCGACGACGAAGCTCTCCACCTGCTGGCCGTACCGGATGTCCTCGGCCAGCCGGATGCGGTCGACCTCCCGCTCGCGGCCGAGGTCGACGGTGACACCGCCGGGCGAGGCGGTCGTACGGCCGTCGCACGCCAGGTCCTGCGGGAGTTCGCGGTCCACGCGCTCGCGGAACTCCCGCAGCCGTGCCACGTCGGCGGCGGGCAGCAGGCCGTGCGTGTCCGGTGGGATGTTGAGCAGGAGCACCGAGTTGCGGCCGACCGACCGGAAGTAGATGTCGGTCAACTGCTCGACGCTCTTCGGCTGTTGGTCGGCGTGGTAGAACCAGCCGTCGCGGATGGAGACGTCGCACTCGGCCGGCCACCACTGCAGGTGGTCGGCGACGGGCCGGGCCTTGACCAGCGCGTCGCGGCTGCCCAGGTCGGGGGCGTCGTACGCGAGGGCGTAGTCCGTCCGCCCGTAGTCCTTCTCCTGCACCGGTACGACGCTCCACTCGTCCTCCCGGGCCAGCCCGCCCTCGTTGCCGACCCAGCGCACGTCCGGGCCGGACACGGCGACCACGGCGTCGGGCGCGAGCGACCGGACGAGGGTGTACCAGCTGTCCCAGTCGTACTTCTCCACCTTGTCCGGCGGGATCCGCCCCTGCGCGCCGTCGAACCACACCTCGTCGACCGGGCCGTACTCGGTGAGGACTTCGTAGAGCTGGTTGAGCATATGGGCGCCGTAGTCGGTGGCCGGGAGGGTGTACGAGCGCGACGGGGTGCGGTCGTCGCCCTCCACGAGGGTGGGGATCGTGCGGTCGGTGCGGGCGCTGCCGTTGGCGTAGACGCCGTGGAGGTACTGGTTCTCGTCGGCGGGCGAGATGTAGACCCCGACCTTGATGCCGTGGCGGCGCATGGAGTCGGCGAAGGAGCGCAGGACGTCGCCCCGGCCGTCGCGCCAACTGCTGGACGCCACCGAGTGGTCGGTGTAGCGGGACTGGTAGAGCACGAAGCCGTCGTGGTGCTTGACGGTGAGGATGGCGAGCCTGAACCCACCGTCGCGCAGCGCGCGGGCCCACTGGTCGGTGTCGAGGCCGGCTGGCTGGAACACGTCCGGGTCCTCGTCACCCGTGCCCCATTCGAGGCCCGTGAAGGTGTTCACGCCGAAGTGCAGGAACGCCGTGCGCTCCAGGCGCTGCCAGGCGATCTGCCGTGCGGTCGGGCGGACTTTGGAGGCCTTGCGGACGAGGTCGGCCTCGGTGTCGTCGGGGCTGACTGGGATGCGGTAGGCGGGGTCCTCCGCGCGAGCGGCGGGTGCCGCGAAGGTGGGTCTGGTGGCGCCGGTCACGGCGAGGACGGCGGCTGTCGCGACGAAGACGCGGCGGGATACGGCCATGGGAAGGCTCCTCGGGTCGGTCCTCGGATCGGATCCTCAGGTCAGGTGCCATACGGCGGGCGTGCGCTGGTCCGGCGGGTACTGTGCGAGCCGGCCGTCGTCCGTCACGCTCACTGTCATCCGGGTGATGGCGTTGACGAGCCGGTAGCCACCGGCCGCGAGCTCCAGCTGCCAGCGCTGGAGGGTGTTCGCGGGATCGCACGCCTGCGGCGCCGCCTCCACTCCGGGCTGCAGCGGCACGTTGAGCGTGAGCTTCCCGCCGCGCACCTCGAGGCAGCCGTCCGCCGTCCGCACGGTCACATAGCCGTCGGCGGTGCGCGCGACCTCGGCGTCGAAGGACCGGCCCTGGGTGCGGAAGGTGTACGCCCCGTCCGGCACCGGTACGCGAGTCGGTTCCCGCCACCCCGGAGCGTGCCCGACCGCCGTGCCGCGCGCGGTGAACTCGGCGTATGTGGCGTCGGGGTGTGGATCACCCCAGGTGGCCTGGGCGATGTGCCTCAGCGCGGGCCACAGGGCGACGGCGACCTCGTTCTCGGTCTCGCCCCGGCCGTTGTCGGGCCAGAGGCTGATCTTCGCTCCGGTGATGCCGTCGGAGGAGGCCAGCTTCTCACCCTCGAAGCCGCGCGGGTCCCAGCTCTGGTCGTACAGCCCCTCGGTGTCGCTGTGGAAGCCGCCACGCACCAGATAGAGGGCGTAGGCGGCGTTCATCAACGGATACCCCTGAGCCCGCAGTCGGCTCGGCTTCGTCGCCACGTTCAGCCAGTGCTCGACCGTCGTTCCGGCGGCAACCGGGACGGTATTGGCGCCGGTGAGCCCGTCGTTCCAGATGCGCAGCTTCCTGCCCTTGTCCGCCGCGTAGGCGTGGACGCGGTTGACGAAGTCGACGAACGCGTCCTGGGGAGCGGCGTCGGGGCCGTACTTGTCCTGGGCGTACTTCAGGATCTGCGGGTACTTGGCGAAGTCGGAGCCGAGCATGTACTCGTCGGCCCCCATGTGCCAGGACCGGGAGGTGAAGACCTGCGCGTACTCGTCCATCAGGCTCGTGTAGTACGCGAAGGCCTCGGGCCGGGTGATGTCGAGCCGGGACGGCTGCTTGTTGCCGTCGGAGTCGGTCAGTTGCAGGTCCGGGCGGCTCTCGAGCCACGGGTCCATGTGTCCCGGGGAGTTGATCTCGGGGATGATCTCGACGTGGTACCGCTTGCCGAGGGCGACCAGGCCGCGTATCTCGTCCTTGGTGTAGTAGCCCCAGGTGTTGGCCTCTGGATGGGCGTCGCTCCTCACCTTCAGTTCGAGGAGGAGCTGGTTGAGCTTGTGGTACGCCATCTCGCGGACCAGGTTCTCCATCCAGGGCACGGAGACGTGGATGTAGCAGGCGCAGACGCCCACGCCCCGCTCCTTGTAGCGCGGTACGTCGACCGTGCGGCCGGCGGGGATGCGGTCGCCCCGGGCGAGGAGCTGGAGGACGGTGCGGGTGCCGTAGAAGGCTCCGGTCTCGGTCGCCGCGGTCACCGACAGCCGCCTGCCGGCACGCAGTTCGTAGCCCTCCACCCCGAGGGAGGTCCGGTAGGGCCGGACGTCGATAACGATGTCACCGTCACGGGCGGCGCCGCGCACCACGGGAACCGTGCCGTGTCCCGCCTCGCGGAGGTCGTCGGCGAGGGTGCCGGCGACCCGCCGTTCGGTCGCGCCGTCGGCCACGAGGCGGGCGGAGCGCTCGTAGGTGTAACTGCCGGATGCCGGTGTCCAGTCGCTCAGCGCGGGCACCGTGACCGGCGGCCCCTGCTCCTCCTGCGCGAGCGCCGGCACCGGCGCCGCGAAGAGCAGCGTCAGCGCCGCCAGGACACCGGCCGCTCTCAAGCGTCTCCTCATGAGGCACCCCCATTCATCGGATGTCTGATCATTGAGCGGGCCCCAGGGGCTGTCAATGGATCCCGAAGCGCGGGGAGTTGACTCATTGATCGGATGATGCGCAGGTCAGCAGGGCTGTGCCGAGGGGACGCGGCGCGAAAAGTCCAAGAAGAACCGCCCGAATATCCAAGCCGATGGCCAAGCCGAGCGGCCTCGCGAACATCCGAGCCGAGTGCCCTCTCGACTCCGGGCCCGCCGCCCGGCAGAGTGCTCCTACATGCTCGCGAGTAAGCCCTGAGGAGCGCCCGTGACCAGCTGGGTCGGCCGGACCGCCGCCGAGATCGCCGCCGCCGTACGCGAGAAGCGGACCACGCCCCGTGAGGTGGTGGCCGAGCACCTGGCCCGCATCGAGCGGCTCGACGGCCGTGTCGGCGCCTTCCGGGTCGTCCGGGCCGAGGCGGCGCTCGCAGAGGCCGACGAGGTGGGCTCGCGCGCCGACCTCGCCGAACTGCCCCTGGCCGGTGTGCCGGTGGCGGTCAAGGACAACCTCGCGGTGCGCGGCGAGTCCAACCGCGTCGGCTCCAGCGCCACGCCGGACACGCCGGCCGACCGCGACCACGTCACCGTGGCCCGGCTGCGGGCCGCCGGCGCGGTCGTCATGGGGCTGACGAACGTGCCGGAGCTGTGTGTCTTCGGCACCACCGAGGGCGTGCACGGCACGGCCCGCAACCCGTGGGACACCTCGCGCACGGCGGGCGGCTCGTCCGGCGGCAGCGCGGCGGCGGTCGCCGCGGGAATGGTGCCGATCGCCCTCGGCAACGACGGCATGGGCTCGCTGCGCATCCCCGCGGCCAACTGCGGCCTGGTCACCATCAAGCCCGGGCACGGTGTGGTCCCGGCCGGCATCGGCGACGGCGACTGGTTCGGCATGTCGGAGAACGGCCCGCTGGCCACGACGGTCGAGGACACCCGCCTGATGCTGTCGGTCCTCGCCGACACCGAGGTCGTACGCCCGGACACGCCCGGCACGCACCGGATCGCCGTGTCCCTGCGCAGCCCACTCGCCGGGGTCACCATCAGCAAGCCGTACGCGACCGCCGCCCGCGAGGCCGCGGGGCTGCTGATCAAGGCCGGTCACCAGGTACGGCGTGCCGACCCGCCGTACCCGATGTCGCTGGGCATCACCGCGCTGACCCACTGGACGGCGGGCACCTCCGTGGACGCCCAGGGCTTCGACCCACGGCAGCTCACCCGCCGGACCCGGGTCCATGCCGCCGTCGGCAAGCGCTTCGTCGACCGGGTCCGGGCGGGCGCGAGCCGGGAGGAGCTGCGTCGGCGGCTGGAGCCGTTCTTCGCCGAGTACGACGTGCTGCTCACGCCCGCCCTCGCCCGCCGCTCCCCCAAGTCCGAGCCCTGGCACGAGCGGGGCTGGCTGCGCAACGTCATGGCCAACACCAACTACTCGCCGCTGACCCCGCCGTGGAACCTCACCGGCTGGCCCGCGATGGCGATCCCGTTCGGCACGCTGCCGTCCGGCGCCCCCACCGCCGTACAACTGGTGGGGCTCCCCGGCTCGGAGGCTCAGCTGCTGGCGCTGGCGGAACGGATCGAGCAGCTACGGCCGTGGCAGCGGACTGCGCCGCTGGACCAGGGGACGCCGGCCTGATCCGGAAGACGTCGCCTAGGAGGGCAGGACCGGGGACGTCTGCGCGAAGGGGCCGTCGGCGGTGAACGCCAGGTGCGCGAAGCGTTCGCCGATGCGGCGGTGGGTGGCGGCGTCGGGGTGGAGGTCGTCGGGCAGGGGCAGTTCGGCGGAGTCGGCCTCGCCGTACAGGTCGCGGCCGTCGAGGTAGTGCAGGTTCGGGTCGTCGGCCGCGCGCCGGCGCACGATGCGGGACAGCTCGTCCCGGATGACGCGCAACGTCAGCTTGCCGCTCGCGCGTTCCGCCGGGTCGCCCAGGGCGACGAATCGCAGCCGTCCCTTGCCGAGATCGCCGAAGTCCGGGAAGCAGGGGCCGGGCGTGTCCTCGTGGATCGGGCAGAGGATCGGCGACACGACCAGCAGGGGCGTCGTCGGGTGTCCTTCCCGGACGGTGTCGAGGAAGCCGTGGACCGCGGGGCCGAAGGCGCGCAACCGCATCAGGTCCAGGTTGACGAGGTTGATGCCGATCTTGACGCTGATGAGGTCGGCGGGCGTGTCGCGCAGGGCGCGGGCGGTGAACGGGTCGAGCAGGGCGCTGCCGGCCAGGCCCAGGTTGATCAGCTCCACGCCGCCGAGGGACGCGGCGAGCGCGGGCCAGATGCCGGTGGGGCTCGCGGCGTCGGAGCCGTGGCTGATCGAACTGCCGTGGTGCAGCCACACCCTGCGGCCCGGATCCCGCGCCGGCTCGACAGGGGCGTCGGTGCGCAGCGCGAACAGTTCGGTGGTCTCGTTGTGCGGCAGCCAGATCTCGACGTCCTTGGCCTCGGCGGGCAGTCCGGTGAAGCGGACGGTGCCGGGCCGGCCGGGGCGGTGCTCGGCGGTGCCCGCCGCCATGTCGACCACCACGACGTTGCCGTCGGTCACGGTCCCCTGCCCCGCCGGGCGGCCGTCGACGATCAGGTCGTACACACCGTCCGGGCGGGGCGGCGCGCCCACGTAGCTGCGCTTGGTGGGCAGCGTGTCCAGTTCGACGGCGGTGGCCCGGCTGCGGAAGGCCAGCCGTACACCGGAGGGCTGCGACTCGGCCATGGCCAGTTGCCCGTCGGTGTTCTGGGCCCGCGCCCGGGCGGGCAGCCGGTGCGGCAGTACGCCGTGCTCGGTGCGCTCGACATCGAGTGCGCCGCGCAGGAGGTCGGCGGTGACGGGCGTGGTGATCCAGCCGTGCTCGGTGTCCATGTCCTCAGCTCGTCGGTCAGGGGGTGGGCGGCGCGGGCCAGTTGTGCAGCAGGGCGTCGAGGGCGTCCAGGATCCGGGTCCAGGTCTCCTCGGAGTCGGGAGCGCTGTGGCTGAAGCCGCCCGCCGACTCCAGGCTGGCGTAGCCGTGGAAGACACTGCCCAGCAGCCGTACGGCATGTGTCGCGTCGGGCTCCGCGATGTCGTAGCCGCGCAGGAGTGCCCGGGTCATCTGCGCGTGCCGGACGCCCGCACTTGCGGCAGCCGTCTCGGGGTCGAGCCTCATTCGCGCGGCGGCGGCGCGGCCGGGGTGCTCGCGCTCGTAGTCGCGGTAGACGTTGGCGAAGGCGACCAGGGCGTCCTTGCCGGCCCGTCCGGCGATGGCGTCAGCGGCCCGGTCGGCCAGCTCCTGCAGTGCGAACAGGGTGATCCGGGTCTTGAGGTCCTGGGTGTTCTTCACATGCGAGTACAGGCTCGCGACCTTGACGTCGAACCGCCGGGCGAGCTCCGACGCGGTCACCTGCTCGAAGCCGACCTCGTCGGCGAGCTCCGCACCGGCTTTGACCAGGCGTTCCGTCGTGAGTCCCACGCGTGCCACAACCGACCTCCCCTTCGCCAGAAGCGATTATGCGTCTACCTAAAGCATTTAGGCAAATGGGAAGGTCTTTGAGGCTGGTCGCTGAGGAGAAGCTTTGATGTGCGGGTTCGGGCATCGTCGTCCGGCGCCAGAAAGACCAAATCCGCGGCCAGTCGTCGGCCGCGGCTTGTCTGATCAGCATGGGCGTGAGTCCCGCACGCCCATGCGGTCGGCGATCGCGAAGGGCTCCGCCGCGTCAGTCGACGCTGGGCAGGATGTGGGGCTCGGCGAGGTCTTCCTCGTAGCCGGCCAGGCGAATGGGGGCGGACCTGGCCCACACATCGAGACTGCCGATCTCCTTCGACCGGCGGCCCGCGCGCTCCGTGCGTTCCTTGGGGCGCTGTTCGCGATTCGTCTTCTCAGGTGTCACCGCGCACTCCTTCTGTGTCGGATCACCCTCGGGGCGGGCCGGCCAGTCTGCGGTCCGGTACCTGACGCCCGCTCGGGTCTTACTCAAAGTCGGCTCGGACGCGGTGGCGCCGGTAACTGGAGTGCAAGCAGGCCGTTGTGCACCGGCTTGTCCCGGGACGGACCATGGGTGTGGGTTGGGACCCTGTGTTGCTGTCCGTCCGCTACAGATTAACCAAATGAGCGGGTACCCGCTCGATGGGGCTGCAAACAAGCTGTAACTATCCGGAGTCAACCAGCTTTCGGCCAACCCGCTATTCACGCCTTTACTATGGAATGCGCGGTTTGTAGGTCACTCGTTCGGCTCAGCATCGCCTTGCGGCCCGACCCGGGACGACAGCACGCCGCGCAGTTCAAGTCCCGTTGGCCGATTCGCAAGCCGGCCATGATCTGCTGACGGACGGCAACGGCTTGTCCGGCGGGAGGACTGACGCATGGAGCTGCGCAGTGTCGAAGAGCTGATGGATCTGCTGTACGCCTGCCGGGGCACCCGGGACACCCCGGGCCCCGGGAGCACCCGAGTCGATCTGCACCAGCACGCGCTGCAGACAGCCGCGCTGCTGCGCCGAGTCCGCCCCGCCGACAAGGAACTCCAGGTCGCGGGGCTCGTTCATGCCATCGGCCCGCTGCTGCGCCCGGGCGACGCGAACCGCCACTCCGACTGCGCGGCGGACGCGGTACGCCCACTCCTCGGCGAACGGGTCTCCCGCCTCGTCCGCGAACACTGCCGGGCCCGCGAGTCCGCCGACGACGACCTGCTGCGCCTGCACCAGGCCGACGAGGAGGGCCGCAGCGCGGAGTTCGACGCCGGGGTGCTGGAGGACTGGCGCGCCGTACTGGAACTGGTGGCGTCCAGGAACTCACCGCTCGGGGCTATCAACTGACGACCCGCCATGGGACGGTACGGCGATGACCTCGCCGTACCGTCTCCAGGGCAGGACCGCCATCGTCACCGGCGCCACGCGCGGCATCGGGCACGCCGTCGCCCGGCACCTGGCGGCCGCCGGGGCGCTGGTGTGCGTGACCGCGCGGGACGCGGAGGAGGTACGGCGGACGGCTGCCGAACTGGGCGGTGTGGGGGCTGCGGGCAGCGTGGCCGACCCGGATCATCTGCGGGCGGTCGTGGATCTGACCCTGCGCGAGTTCGGCCGGATCGACGTGGTGGTGAACAACGCGGCGACCAACCTGCCCTACGGGCCCCTCATGGACGTAGAGCCCTTGGCGTGGCGCGAGGCCTTCACCGTGAACGTCGAGGCGCCGCTACGGCTCGTGCAGTGCGCCTGGCACGCCTGGATGCGCGAGCACGGCGGCGCGGTGGTCAACGTCTGCACGGAGGGCGCCGGACATGTCGGCCCGAACATCGGGGCGTACGGCACCAGCAAGGCGGCGCTCCTTCACCTCACCCAGCAGCTCGCCGGCGAGCTGGGCCCGAAGGTGCGGGTCAACTCCGTGTCCCCCGGGCTGGTCCGTACCGAGATGGCGCGGTTCGTGTGGGAGCCGGGCGAGGAGGAGGTGGCCGCCGGGTTGCCGCTGGGGCGGATCGGGGAGCCGGAGGATGTGGCGCGCGCGGTGGTGTGGCTGGCGTCGGACGCGGCGGAGTGGGTGACGGGGGCGGACCTGTTGGTCGACGGCGGAACGCGGGTGCGGGCGGCAGGGGCGGCGACGGGATCCGCAGTGCAGGAGCACTTGAGAACGCGCGGAACCGCAACCCCCTAGGGGCGCGGGGAAGTGCGCGGGCAACCGCACTCAACCCGCAGCCGCCCTGCCAGCCGTCCCCTACCACTTACCCGGCGCGTAGTCCTTCAGGAAGACCCCGTACACATCCTCCCCAGCCTCACCCCGCACGACCGGGTCGTATACGCGAGCCGCCCCGTCCACCAGGTCCAGCGGAGCGTGGAACCCTTCCTCGGCAAGCCGCAGCTTGTCGTAGTGCGGCCGCTCGTCCGTGATCCACCCGGTGTCGACCGAGGTCATCAGGATGCCGTCGGACTGGAACATCTCCTGCGCGCTGGTCCGCGTGACCATGTTCATCGCGGCCTTGGCGGCGTTCGTGTTGGGGTGCCCCGCGCCCTTGTAGCCGCGCCCGAAGACGCCCTCCATCGCCGAGACGTTCACGACGTACGCGCGTCCGCTCGCCGCCTTCTTCGCGGCCTCGGCCATGGCCGGCCGGAGCTTGCTGATCAGGATGAACGGCGAGGTGTAGTTGCAGAGCTGGGTCTCCAGCAGCTCGACCGGGGAGATCTGGTCGATGGTCTGCACCCAGGTGTTGGTGTCGACGACGTCGGGAACGAGGCCGCCCGCGTCGATCGCGGTGCCGTCGAGGTGCCGCTCGACGCTGGCGTTGCCCGCGACCAGGGCGAGGTCGGCGACCTTCTGGGCGTCGAGGCCGCTGGTGCCGAGCGGCAGTGCCGCGAGGCCGTCGACCGCGCCGGAGTTGAAGGCGCCGATGACGTGGTGGGCGGGGAGTTCCCCGGCGGGCAGCGGGGCGCTCTCGCCCTCGACCAGGGCGGCGTAGGCGGAGGGCAGGCGCCGTACCGTCTGCGTCGCGTTGTTGACGAGGACGTCGAGCGGGCCCGCCTCGGCGACCTGGTCGGCGAGGGCCACGGCCTGCGCCGGGTCGCGCAGGTCGATGCCGACGACCTCCAGGCGGTGCATCCAGTCCGCGGAGTCGTCCATGGCCTTGAAGCGGCGGATGGCGTCCTTGGGGAAGCGCGTGGTGATCGTCGTGTGCGCGCCGTCGCGCAGCAGCCTGAGCGCGATGTACATGCCGATCTTGGCGCGGCCGCCGGTGAGGAGGGCTCGCTTGCCGGTGAGGTCGGCGCGGGCGTCGCGCTTGTCGCGGTTCAGGCGGGCGCAGTCCGGACAGAGCTGGTGGTAGAAGAAGTCGACCTCGACGTAGCGGGTCTTGCAGGTGTAGCAGGAGCGCGGGCGCTGGAGTATCCCCGCGATCTTGCCGGCCTCGGTGACCGACGACGGGAGGATGCCCTCGGTCTCGTCGTCGATGCGCTGGGCGGAGCCGGTCGCCGTGGCCTCCGTGACCGCCTTGTCGTGCGCGGTCTTGGCGGCCCGGCGCTCCTGGCGGCGGCGCTGCTTGACGGTGCGGTAGATGCCGGCGGTGGCCCGGCGCACGGTGATCGCGTCGGGGTGGTCGACCTCCAGCTTGTCGAGCTCCTCGAGCACGCTGAGACAGACGGCGAGCCGCTCGGGGTCGATGCCGGGGCCGTATCCGACCTCGTCACCGGGCACGTGCACGACCTCGTCCGCGATCGCCGCCGAGCCGTCCTCTGTCACCGTCATCGCCGCTGCCGTTCCCTGATCCACCGCGGCGCTCCGGTCGCGCCCGCTTTCGAACGGGGAATTGTACGGAGCGCCGGGCCACTCCTCCAAAACCCGTCCGCGAGTGAGCCGCACCGGCTGGAGCGCCCCGAGGGCGAACGAGCCGAGAAGAGGGGTCAAGGAGCGCAGGCGGTGATGAGCGTCTCCACCTCCTCGGACACGGCCCTGGCGAGCACATCGAGGTCCGGCACCGCCTTGGCGTCGGCGACGAGGCCGTAGTGCACGCGGCCGCGGTACGTCGAGATCGCGATCGCCAGGGACTGGCCGCGGGCCAGCGGGGCGAAGGGGTAGACCTCGGTGACCTGGTGGCCGCCGAGCTTCAGGGCGACGCCGGGCAGCGGCACGCTGGTGACCAGGATGTCGAACCAGAGCCGGGCGGCCCCGCCGACCAGCGGTCCGCCGAGGCGGTGGCCGAGCGCCGGGACATGGTCGGCGAGCAGGGCGACGGCACCCGCGCCCCGGTTGGGGCCGAGGTCCTTGTTGCGGTCCATGGCGGTGCGGACCGTGGCGAGGCGGCGCAGCGGGTCGGGGTCGTCGACAGGGAGCCGTATCAAGTAACCCGACAGCCGGTTGCCCTGAGGGTGCGCGGTGCGCGGGCGGCGCTTGGAGACGGGGATCAGGGCGCGCGGTGCGACACCTTCGCTACCGTCGCCGCGTTCGTCGAGCCAGCGGCGCAGGGCGCCGGCGACGACCGCGATGAGGACGTCGTTGACCGTGCCGCCGACGGCCTTGCGGACCACGTGAACGTCGTCGATGTCGACGACGACTCCGGCGGTACGGCGGGTGCCGCTCGGCTCGGCGGTCAGCGCGTCCGAGGAGCGCATCCCGAGGGTCGACACAGCGACCGAGGCGCCGATGTCGAGGGCCCGGCCCACGTCGGACAGGGCGCCGCGCACCAGTCCCGGCAGCCTGCGCACATCGGGCAGGCGGCCGTGCGAGGGCTCTTGGGGGCGGGGTTTGCGGGCGGGCATGTCCATGGGGTCCAGGACGGCGGCGGCGAGCGTCAGCGCGCGCAGTCCGTCCGCCAGGGCGTGGTGGAACTTGAACAGCACCGCGAACGACACTCCGTCCTCGCCCGGCAGCACATGCGCCTCCCACGGCGGCCGGCCGCGCTCCAGCGGGCGCTCCATGAGCCGGCCCGCCGTCGCCTGGAAGTCGGCGGTCGGGGCGTGCAGCCGGACATGGTCGAGGGGGTCGAAGTCCGGAGCGGGCTCGCGGGCGGCGCCGCCGAAGGAGAACGGCTGGAGCAGTCCGCGCGGCTGCCATGCGTCCCGGATGCGCATCCGCAGCCCCGGAACGGCTGCGGCGCGCGCGGCGAGCAGGTCGGCCGCGTGGGCTCCCGCGGTGGGCGAGTGCGCCGTGAACACGCCGAGCGCGCCCAGGTGCATGGGGTGTTCGGCGGACTCGATGTTCCAGAACGCCAGGTCGAGAGGTGCGAGCAGGTCAGAAGTCAATGGCTTGCCTCGCGTCGACGAAGGGTGGATCAGCAGTCAATCGCCCTTGGCTGATTACGGTCAAGTACGATCAAGCTACGCACAGTTAACAGCAGATTAAGTCCCGCCCCGTGCGAAAGGGGCGGGACTCATGGTGCATATGAGGTCACTCCAACACAGGTTGCGGCGCCGGGCATCCTGCGGGAGTCACCCGGGAGGCGTCACGAATGAGCGCCGGAAGTCGGCTCACCACTTCCCCGCGGAGCCCTCCCCTGCGACCAGGAGGGCTCGCGCCTGCTCGCGGGCCTGGCCGATGGGGTCCGGGAAGATGTTCAGGCCGTGGGCGACGAGCGCTCCTTCGTGGAGCAGCATGAGCGTCCGGCCCAGATGATCGGCCGCGTCCGGGGCGATGTCCCGGGCCAGGTCGGTGAACAGGGCGAGCATGTACTGCTTCTGCCCGGTGATGATCGGGTGGGCCGGGTGGGACGGATCGCTGATCTCGGCGTGGGCGTTGACCATGCTGCACCCCTTGGGGCTGTTCTGCGCCGACCACGCGCGTGAGGCGTCGAAGACGGCCAGGACGCGGGCCAACGGTGCCGGCTGTGCGGCGTCGAGGTACTGGGCGAGAAAGGCCCGCCAGCGTTCATCACGATCCGCGAGGTACTCCACGACGATCCGCTCCTTGGAGCCGTACCGGTCGTAGAGGGTCTTCTTCGTCACCCCGGCCTCGGCGGCGATCAGGTCCACCCCGACGGCATGGATGCCGCGCTCGTAGAACAGCCTGGCGGCAGCCTCCAGAACGCGCCGGGCGCCAGGCGTCATCGTGATCCGTCGCGAGCCCTCGCTTGTCCCCATACCCCGGGAGTATACCGATCTGTATAGTGGGAGGAGTGGTATACCGACCTGTTTAGTCGACGGGAGGGATGAGGCGTGAACCTCCTGCTCTCGATCGCCTTCGTACTCTGCTGGAGTTCCGGTTTCATCGGGGCCAAGCTCGGCGCGGGCAGCGCGTCCGCGGTGACGATCCTGATGTGGCGGTTCCTGCCGCTGGCCGTCGTCCTGATCGGGGTGGCCATCGCTTGCGGAACGTCGTGGCGGGGTCTCACGGTGCGGGATGTGGCCCGGCAGGTCGTGATCGGCGTGCTGTCGCAGAGCGGCTACCTGCTCACCGTCTACTACGCGATCCAGCTCGGTGTCTCCAGCGGCACCACAGCCCTGATCGACGGCGTCCAGCCCCTCGTCGCCGGTGCGCTTGCCGGCCCCTTGTTGCATCAGTGCGTCTCGCGCAAGCAGTGGCTGGGTCTGTGCCTGGGAGTGAGCGGCGTCGCCGTCGTCACCATGGCCGATGCGGCGGCCGGTACCGGGGCGGCGTGGTGGGCCTATCTCATCCCCTTCCTGGGGATGTTCGCGCTGGTGGCGGCGACGTTTGTCGAGAGCTGCTCCCGCGCGCGGGTCTCGCCCACGGTGTCCATGACCGTCCACTGCGCGACCAGTGCGGTCGTCTTCACGGCACTCGCCGTGAGCGCCGGAGCGGCGATACCGCCCGGCGAGCTGTCGTTCTGGACCGCGATCACCTGGCTCGTGGCCCTGTCGACGTTCGGCGGATACGGACTGTACTGGCTCATCCTGCGGCGCTCCGGGGTGACCAAGGTCAACACGCTCATGTTCCTCATGGCTCCGGTCACCGCCGTCTGGGGAGCCCTCATGTTCGGAGAACCGTTCGGCCCGAGCACCGCCATCGGCCTGGCCGTCGGCCTGGCGGCGGTCGTCATCGTCCATCGCGGCGACACCTCGGTTCGCCCCGCACCGGTCAATAGGCCGGGCGCCAACCGTAATTGACGGTAAATCAGTTGCCGAATCAAGTACAACTTTGCGAGTTCTTGGTGTAGCTCGGCCGTCGATTACGTGAGCCTCGTGGGCACCAGGCGGTGACTCCGAGCCCAGCGACAACACGGGCCGGTCATCGTCCCCCCACGTACGGCGAGAGGCAACAGACATGACGAGGGACCGCGCACTGCGGTACGGCGGCCGCACCCTGGTGCTGGCGACGACGGCGTTCGGGATGATCGCGGCGGCCGTGCCGGCTGTGGCCGAGGAGCAGCCCACCACGGAGCAGATCATGGCCGACTGCGCTTCCGGGGAAGGCAAGTGCAGCTTCAACTCCCCGGAGATCGGAGAGGCTTATCTCGGTGAGCCCCGCCAGGTCTCCGAACTGCTCTACAACTGCACCTCCTCCCCCGCCTCCCAGTCGATGTCGTGGGCCGACACCGTGGGCTCCTCCCACTCGGTGGGCGGATCGGTCACCGTCGGCGGCGGCATCGAAGGGATCATCACCGCCAGTGTCACCGCGACGTACAACTACACGTGGCAGAGCTCCCACACGGAGACGAGCTCCTTCACCGTGAGCGTCCAGCCGGGAGAAGTGGGCTGGATCTCCCGCGCCCAGGTGATGCAGCGGATAACCGGCACGTGGCAGACCCACTACGACGACCCCAAGTGGGGCCACTACTACTGGTTCGTACCCGACGTGATCACCGGCCCCGCCCCGAACGGCACGGACGGCAAGCACAGCGCGGTCGTGGTCAAGTCCCGCAAGATGACGGCCGACGAGAAGAAGCTCTGCTCCACCGGCTCCACCCGGGGCGAGGTCTTCACCCGCGGCGGCTGACGCAGTGGCCCGCCGCTCTCGGCCGGGGCGGCGGGCCCGACCGCGCGCACCTGGCCGTCAGAGGCCTAGGGCCCTGTCGTCAAATTCCCGTCGTCCGCCTGAAGGGCGGGCCCGGCGGCGTCTGGTGCGTGCGATCGCAAGGCGCCGGAGCGCCCTCGATGGGGGTGCCCCCGCGCGAGCCGAGCGAAGCTCGGTTCGA
>NZ_JOFS01000012.1 GCF_000719285.1 Streptomyces bicolor
CCTAGTCTCGTGGGCTCGGAGATGTGTATAAGAGACAGGGTCTGGGTGGGGGCTCGTGTGGGGGCCTGCGTGGGGCCCGGCGTGGGAGACGGTACGGGGCTCCGCTGCGTGGGGGGCGGTGCGGGGGGCTGCGTGGGGGTTTGGCTGGGGGGTCATCCGGGGGTGTTTCCTTCCACCAGTTTCAGGAGGGCGGCCAGGTCGTCCGGGCGTGTGTGCGGGTTGAGGAGTGTGGCCTTGAGCCACAGGCGCCCGTTTATCCGGGCCCGGCCGAGGACGGCGCGGCCGTCGGTGAGGAGCCTTCGGCGTACGGCGGCGACGGCGTCGTCGGTGGCGTGTGCGGGCCGGAACAGGACCGTGCTGATGGTGGGCGGGTCGTAGAGCTCGAACCCGGGGTGGTCGTGGACGAGGGCGGCGAACTCACCGGCGTGGTCGCAGACCTGCTCGACGAGCCGGCCGAGGCCGGTGCGGCCGAGGGCCTTGAGGGTGACGGCGACCTTGAGGACGTCGGGTCGGCGGCTGGTGCGCAGGGAGCGGCCGAGCAGGTCGGGCAGGCCCGCCTCGGTGTCGTCCTCGGCGTTGAGGTAGTCGGCGCGGTGGTGGAGTGCGGCGAGGTCGCGTGGGTCCCGGACGGCGAGGAGGCCTGCGGCGACCGGCTGCCAGCCGAGCTTGTGCAGGTCGAGGGTGACGGTGTCGGCGGCGTCGAGGCCGGTGAGCCGGTCGCGGTAGCGGTCGCTGAAGAGGAGGGCTCCGCCGTAGGCCGCGTCGACGTGGAGTCGGGCGCCGTGGGCCGCGCACAGGGCGGCGATCTCCGGGAGGGGGTCGATGTGGCCGGCGTCGGTGGTGCCGGCGGTGGCGGCGACGACGAGGGAGCCGGGTGGGCCGGGCAGGTCGGTAAGGGCCTCGTCGAGGGCGGCGGGGTCGAGGGTGCCGGCCGGGGCGGGGACGACGACGGGTTCAGGCAGGCCGAGCAGCCAGGCGGCGCGGGGCAGGGAGTGGTGGGCGTTCGCGCCGTGTACGAGCCGGACGCCGGTGCCGTGGGCTTCGCGGGCGAGGAGGAGGGCGAGGTGGTTGGATTCGGTGCCGCCGGTGGTGATCAGGGCGTCGGGGTGTGCGGGGGTTTTCTCGCCCCCGCCGCCCCTACCCGTCCCATCCCCAGGGGCTCTGCCCCTTCGACCCCGCCAGGGGGCTTCGCCCCCTGGACCCCCATCGGCCTGAACGGCCTCGTCCTCAAACTCCCCCAGAGGGGGCACCCCCAGACGGGCTGGAATGCCTGAACCGGCGTCGAGAAGTGCCGCTCCCGGGCCGCGATAGACCTCCCGCGCGAGCGCCCCCGTGACCAGTGCCTCCAGCTCGGATGCCCCGGGTGCCTGGTCCCAGGAGTCCAGTGAGGGGTTGAGGGCGGAGGCGGCCAGGTCGGCGGCGGTGGCCAGGGCGAGGGGTGGGCAGTGGAGGTGGGCGGTGCAGTAGGGGTCGGAGGGGTCGGTGGCGGCTTCCGTGAGCGCTCGGACGACGTCGTGGAGGGCGTTCGGGTCGCCCTGGTCGGGCAGTACGTCCCCGACCGCGTCCCGCACGCGCGCGGCTACCGCGTCGGGGCCGCCCGAGGGCAGTGGCCCGCCGCGCGCCCGGGCGCCCTCGCTCAGCGCGTCGAGCACGGTGTCGAGCAACGGCCGTAGGGCGTGCGGACCTTCAGGGCCTGACGCGAGCGACGCCGACGCGCTCATCGTGTCCTCCCGGGCGCTGGGCAAGAGGGATTACCAGCTTGTACCCGGATGCGTGGTCACACCCGAAAAGCCCAACGATCGGAACCCGAAAGGGGGTACCTGCGTGCGGGGAAAGCGTGTCGGGGTGGCGTACGGATGGTTGCGGAGTAAGGGAGCTTCCGAGGGCCGGTCGAGCAGGACGACCGGCCCTGTGCGTCGGCCGTCGGAAGCGGTTCCCCGTACGTCGTACGGGCCGGCGCCCTACGCCTCCCGTACGCGCAGCGCCCTTGCGAGGTCGTCGAGTTGGTCGGCGAACCTGCGTCGCAGCGCCGGGATCGGCTCGCCGTCGCGCAGGCATTCCTCGCCCAGTCGCAGGGCCTCGGCGTCGACGGAGTACGCCGGGAAGGCGTAGCGGCCGGCGGCGTCGGCGATGGCGGGGCCGCGGCGGGCGGCGAGGGCGACGGCGTCCTTGTAGTAGCGCGGGACGTACTGCCGTACGAGTTCTTCCTGTTCGGGCTGCCAGAAGCCCTGGGCGGTGGCGATGAAGAGGTAGTTGGACAGGTCGGTGCTGTCGTCGGTGGCGAACATGGCGTCCCAGGCCTTGGCCTTGGCCTCCTCGTCGGGCAGGGCGGCCCGGCAGCGGGCGGCGCCCTCCTGGCCGGTGGCGCTCGGGTCGCGTTCCAGCTCGGCGGCGATGGCGGCTTCGTCGACGGCGCCGAGGACGGCGAGGCGGCCCAGGACGCGCCAGCGCAGCTCGGGGTCGAGTTCGGGTCCGCCGGGCACGGTGCCGTCGGCGAGCCAGGCGGCGATCGTCTCGGGGTGGGCGGCGACGTCGATGAAGTGGCGTACGGCGATCAGGCGCAGGCCGGGATTGTCGCCGTCCTCGGTGCGGCGGATCAGGTCGCGGCAGAGGGAGGAGAGCGTGGCCAGGGCGGCGGGGCGCTCGTCGGGGGTGAGGTAGCGGTCGGCGATCTGGGCGCCGGCGAAGGCGAGGACGCCCTGGACGATGGCGAGGTCGGTCTCGTGCGGGAGGTGGGTGCGGGCCGTCTCCAGGTAGGCGGTGGCGGCCAGTTCGCCGTCGCGGACGGCGTCGCGCAGGGCGTTCCAGACGACGGCGCGGGTGAGGGGTTCGGGGAGTCCGGCGAGGCTCTTGCGGATGGTCTCGAAGGACTCGGCGTCGAAGCGGACCTTGGCGTAGGTCAGGTCGCCGTCGTTGAGGAGCAGCAGGGCGGGGCGCTTGCCGATGGGCAGCGGGGCCGTGTGCGGGACGTCGAGGTCGAGGCGTTCGCGCAGGACGAGGTGGCCCTCGTTGTCGCCGAGGTCCTGGTCGTACAGGCCGACGGCGATGCGGTGCGGGCGGTGGCCGGCGTGGTCGACGGTGAGGCTGTAGGTGCCGTTCTCGCCGGGGGTGACGGCCGGGGTGAGGGTGTCGACGCCGGTGGTGCGCAGCCAGGTGTCGGCCCAGGCGTGGACGTCGCGTTCGGCGGCGGAGGCGAGGGAGTCGATGAAGTCGGCGAGGGTGGCGTTGGCGAACTTGTGGCGGGCGAAGTGGGTGTTGATGCCGGCGAGGAAGTCCTTCTCGCCGAGCCAGGCCACCAGTTGGCGCAGTGCGGAGGCGCCCTTGGCGTAGGAGATGCCGTCGAAGTTGAGCAGGGCCGTGGCGGTGTCGTTGACGGCTTCGGGGGCGACGGGGTGGGTGGAGGGGCGCTGGTCGGCGTCGTAGCCCCAGGACTTGCGGGCGACGCCGAAGTCGGTCCAGGTGTCGGTGAAGCGGGTGGCTTCGGCGCAGGTCTGGTAGCCCATGTACTCGGCGAAGGACTCGTTCAGCCAGATGTCGTCCCACCAGCGCAGGGTGACGAGGTCGCCGAACCACATGTGGGCCATCTCGTGGGCGATGACCATGGCGCGGGTCTGGCGCTCGGTGTCGGTGACGGCGGAGCGGTAGACGAACTCGTCGCGGAAGGTGACCAGTCCGGGGTTCTCCATGGCGCCGGCGTTGAACTCGGGGACGAATGCCTGGTCGTAGGAGTCGAAGGGGTAGGGCTCGTCGAACGTCTCGTGGTAGCGGTCGAAGCACGCGCGTGTGACGTCGAGGAGTTCGTCGGCGTCCGTGTCGAGGTAGGGGGCGAGCGAGCGGCGGCAGTGCAGGCCGAAGGGCAGGCCGCGGTGTTCGGTGCGCACGGAGTGCCAGGGGCCGGCGGCGACGGCGACGAGGTAGGTGGAGATCAGCGGGGTGGGGGCGGCTTGCCAGCGGCCGTCGCCGAGGTGTTCGGTGATGCCGTTGGCGAGGACGGTCCAGCCCTCGGGTGCCGTGACGGTGAGGTCGAAGACGGCCTTGAGGTCGGGCTGGTCGAAGGCGGCGAAGACGCGCTGGACGTCGTCCATGAACAGCTGGGTGTAGACGTAGGTCTCGCCGTCGGTGGGGTCGGTGAAGCGGTGCATGCCCTCGCCGGTGCGGGAGTAGCGCATGACGGCGTCGACGCGCAGTTCGTGCTCGCCGGCGGTGAGGTCCTTCAGGGGCAGCCGGTTGCCGTCCAGGGTCTCGGGGTCGAGGGGTTGTCCGTCGAGGGTGACGGTGCGCAGCTCGGCCGGCTTGATCTCGACGAAGGTGTCCGTGTCCGCTTGGTCCGCGCGCGTGCTGAACCGGATGACGGTGCGGGAGTCGAAGGTCTCGTCACCGGTGGTCAGGTCGAGTTCGATCGTGTAGCGGTGGACGTCGAGGAGCTGGGCACGGGTCTGCGCTTCGTCGCGCGTGAGTACGGACATGGACGACATGCTGCCTGATGCCGCTGACAAGGCACAGGGGCGGATCGGTACGGGTGTTATGTCCGGCTCGTGGTCGGCGTCATGTCCGGTCCGTGGTCGGTGTCGCCGTCGGGCTGTCGCGCTGCGGTGGGACGCGGGTGTCGGGGTGGGGCAAGGCGGGGCGCGGTCCGGGTTCCCGGGTGCCGGGGTCGTCCTTGACGAGGGCGCGTAACTCGCGGACCTCCTGCTCCAGTGCGCGCTGGCGCCGGTAGGCGTCGTACAGGTAGCGGACCTTGGTGCGCAGTGTCCAGGGGTCGATGGGCTTCATGACGAGGTCGGCGACGCCGAGCGCGAAGGCGGTGGACATCAGTTCCTGGTCGGTGCCGAAGCCGGTGAGCAGGATGACCGGTATGTGCTGGGTCTGTTCCACCCGTCGCATGTAGCGCACCACGTCCAGGCCGCTGACGCCGGGCATCCGGACGTCCAGGAGCAGCAGGCCGACCTGGCCGCGGAGCACCTGTTTGAGCGCCTCGTCGCCGCTGGTGGCGCGGGCGAGCCGGTAGCCCAGGGGGGCCAGGGCGCTCTCCAGCGCGTACAGCGTGTCCTTGTGATCGTCGACGATGAGGATCTTGGCATCCGACGGCATGGCCCGACGTCCCTCCCACGTGGACAGCCAGGGTATGTCCGGGGCGCTGACGGGGAGTGCGTGTCAGCTGACATGCGGTGCACAGCGCAGCATGCCCGGCACGGGCCGCCGTGTCACTCCCCCGGGCGGGCCTGTCCGGGGCCCGCCGTCATATTCGCGTCGCCCGCGCGGGCGGGTGCGGTGCCGCGCCTTTCGACTGCCCCCGCGCCGCCGGGGTGATCCGTACGTCAGAGCCTGGTCCGGGGGTCATGTGGCCGTGGACGCGACGCCGTTGATCGTGTCCTCGGCGATGCTCTCGTGGTGCCTGATCACTTCGCCGATGATGAAGCCCAGGAACTTCTCGGCGAACGCCGGGTCGAGCTTGGCGTTCTCGGCGAGGGTGCGCAGCCGGGCGATCTGCCGGGCCTCGCGGGCGGGGTCGGCGGGCGGGAGCTGGTGCCTGGCCTTGAGGTGGCCGACCTGCTGGGTGCACTTGAAGCGTTCGGCGAGCATGTGGACGACGGCCGCGTCGATGTTGTCGATGCTGTCGCGCAGCCGGGCGAGCTCCTCGCGGACGGCGGGGTCGACGTCGCCCTGGGACGGGTTGCTGGTGGTCATGGGGGCCCAGCCTACGGGGCCGCCTCACATGGTCGTTCGTTCGATCATGGGTGGGTCGTCGGGGTCGGGGACCTGGTTGCTCCAGCCGCCGGGCACGGTGCGGCTCTGCTGGGCGCGGAAGCGGACGGGGGCCATGCCGACGCGGCGGGTGAACAGGCGGGAGAAGTAGGCGGGGTCGTCGTAGCCGACGCGGCGGGCGACGGCGGCGACGGGCAGGTCGGTGGCGGCGAGGAGTTCCTTGGCGCGGCCGAGGCGGATGCCGAGCAGGTAGTCCTTGGGGCTGCAGCCGGCGCCGCGCCGTACGGCGGTGCGCAGTTCGGTGAGGGTCATGCCGTGCCGGGCGGCGTGGTCGGCGACCGTGAGCGGCAGGCAGGCGTCGCGGGCGAGGGCCTTGAGGACCGGGTCGCCGTCGGGTGCGAGGTCGGCGCGGGCGCGGCGCAGGGCGACGAGGAGTTCGTGGACGGCGGCGCCGGTCTCGACCTCCAGGAGGGGGTTGTCGCGGCGGGCGGCGCGGGCCATGCGCCCGATGACGGCCCGCGGGCCGGCTGCGTCGGAGAGGGGTACGACGGGGCGGTCCGGCTCGATGTAGCCGAGTTCGGTGTACGAGGCGGTGGCGGGCCCGGCGAAGTCGACGAAGCCCTCGTCCCAGCCGGTGCCGGGGTCGGGCGCGTAGTGGTGCGGTACGCCGGGGGTGAGCCACAGCAGTGCGGGCGCGGTGACGGGCGTGCGGCGGCCGTCGGGGTCGGCGTACCACCCGCCGCCGGTACTGATCACGACGGCGACATGGTGGTCCAGGACCCTGGGTCCGACGGTGGGCAGGGCGCCGTACTGGAGGCCGACGCCGAGGCAGACGAGGCCGAGCCGGTGGTGGGCGGGGCCGGGCGTGAAGAACCGCATCCAGGTGTGGTACATCCGCGGTCCCTTCCGCGTCGCTTCGGTCCAAGCAGCGCCGATCTTTGTCCATGGACCTGATCACCGCCAGAGGTGAGGGTGGGGCCATGAGTGAGTTCACGGTGGGGGACACGGATTTCCTGCTGGACGGGCGGCCGGTGCGGCTGCTGTCCGGCGCGCTGCACTACTTCCGGGTGCACGAGGCGCAGTGGGGTCATCGGCTGGCGATGCTGCGGGCGATGGGCCTCAACTGTGTGGAGACGTATGTGCCGTGGAACCTGCACGAGCCGGCGCCGGGCCGCAGCCGGGACGTGGCGGCGCTCGGCCGGTTCCTGGACGCGGCCGGTGAGGCGGGGCTGTGGGCGATCGTGCGGCCGGGGCCGTACATCTGCGCCGAGTGGGAGAACGGCGGGCTGCCGTACTGGCTGACGGCCGAGGTGGGCGCACGCGCGCGTACCCGCGACGAGCGCTACCTCGGACACGTGGCGAGCTGGTTCGGGCGGCTGCTGGGCGAGGTCGTGCCCCGGCAGATCGACCGGGGCGGACCGGTGATCATGGTGCAGGTCGAGAACGAGTACGGCAGCTACGGCTCGGACGCGGAGTATCTGCGCCGCCTGGCCGGCCTGCTGCGCGAGCACGGTGTCACGGTGCCGTTGTTCACCTCGGACGGCCCCGAGGACCACATGCTCTCCGGCGGCTCGATCCCGGGCGTCCTGGCGACGGTGAACTTCGGCTCCCACGCGCGCGTGGCCTTCGAGACGCTGCGCCGGCACCGCATCGACGGTCCGCTGATGTGCATGGAGTTCTGGTGCGGCTGGTTCGACCACTGGGGCGGTGAGCACGTCGTACGGGACGCCGGGGACGCGGCGGCGGCCCTGCGGGAGATCCTGGAGTGCGGGGCCTCGGTCAACCTGTACATGGCGCACGGCGGCACGAACTTCGCGGGCTGGGCGGGCGCCAACCGCAGCGGCGGCGCGATGCACGACGGCCCGCTGGAGCCCGACGTGACGTCGTACGACTACGACGCCCCGATCGACGAGTACGGCCGCCCCACGGAGAAGTTCCGGGCCTTCCGCGCGGTCCTCGCCGAGTACGCCGACGGTCCGCTGCCCGAAGTCCCGCCCGCGCCCGCGTCGTTGAGCGCGCCGGCCGAGGTGGCGTTGACCGACTGGGCGCCCCTGAGTGACGTACTGGAGACGCTCGGCGGCCCGGAGGCGTCCGGTCCCGTGCCGCCCACGTTCGAGGAGCTGGGCGTCGAGCGGGGCCTGGTGCGGTACGAGGTGATGGTGCCGGGGCCGCGGCAGCCGTATCCGCTGACGGTGCGCGGGCTGCGGGATCTGGCCGTGGTGTACGTCGACGGGGAGCGGGCCGGGGTGCTCGGCGAGGACGACGTGTGCCTCAAGGAGCCCGTGGCGGGGCACGCGCGCGTGGAGTTGTGGGTGGAGTCCCTGGGGCGGGTGAACTACGGGCCTCGGCTGGGCGAGCCCAAGGGGATCACCGGGGGCGTGCTGCACGAGCGGCAGTATCTGCACGACGTACGCGCGCGTGGGCTGCGGCTGGAGGAGCTGGACGACGTCGAGCGGGTCCGGGCGGTGCCGTCGCGGGAGCTGCCCGGGGACGGTGCCCCGGGGCTGTACCGGGGCACCGTGAAGGTGCGGGGCGCCGGTGACGCCCGTCTGGAGCTGCCGGGCCGGACCCGCGGGTTCGTCTGGATCAACGGCTTCGGACTCGGCCGCTACTGGTCCGCGGGGCCGCAGCGCTCGCTGTACGTCCCGGGTCCCGTGCTGCGGGAGGGAGTCAACGAGATCTGGGTGCTGGAGCTGGAGGAGACGGCCCGGCCGGGGTCCGGCGAGGCCGGTGCCCCGGTGCTCCGGGCCGTCTGACGTGCTCCTGGTGCGGCGGACGCCTACAGGGCGTTCGCCGCGCGGGCTATGTCCTTGGCGAAGTGGCTGACCTCGGTGTAGACGCCGGGCACACCGGCGCGGGCGCAGCCGTCGCCCCAGCTGACGATGCCGACCTGGATCCACTTGCCCGCGTCGTCCTTGCGGAACATGGGGCCGCCGGAGTCGCCCTGGCAGGTGTCGATGCCGCCGCTCTGCCAGCCGGCGCACAGTTCCTCCTTCGACACCAGCCGGTTTCCGTAGTGGCGCTTGCAGATGCGGTCGGCGACGAAGGGAACGGTGGCCTTCTGGAGCTTGGTCGTGCCCTCGCCGGCCCCTTCCTTCAGGTCGCCCCAGCCGGCGATCGTGAACATGCCGCGGTTGTAGCGGTCCGTGGTGGCGATCTTCAGCGTCGGCTTGTCGATGGGCCGGGCGAGCTTGATCAGCGCCCAGTCCTTGCCGCTGCCGTTGTAGCCCGGGGCCACCTTGACCTTGGTCGACTTGACCTTGATCGCGGCGGAGGAGTTCAGGTCGTTGACACCGGCGGTGACGGTGATGCTGGTGTTGTTGCCGGAGCCGTCCATGCAGTGGGCGGCGGTCAGGACGACGTCCTTCTTGTAGAGCGCCCCGCCGCAGCCCATGGAGAGATGGACCATGAAGGGGAACTCGTTCTGTGCGGCAGGCGTTCCACCGACGACACGGGTGGACGCGGCGTTCGCGCTGAGGGGCTGGAGGGAGGCGACGGCGAGCGCGACGGCACCGACGGCCGCCGCTCTCTTGGCCAGGGTCATGCCGCTTCTCTTCGGCAGGCTGTGGGTCAACATACGTCCTTTCATGGCGTGTTGAGCGGCCCGCAGTATGAAGATCGGACGGCTTGCCTGGCAAGGACGGATCTCACGCCCCGGCGGTGGAACCTCGCCAGGGAAAATCCCCTCTCATCCCCGTAGAGTGGAATCGGGTTCAAGGCGTCTTGGGGGTACGGGCGTGGCGAACGGCGGACCGGTTCAGCACGGCTTCCCACACCTGGAGACGGTGCGGGCCTCCATCACCGCGCTCTACAGGCGGCTGTCGTACGACACCATCCAGACCTTCGCGGCGAGCGTGGCGCCGGTCGACGTGGCGTTCGCCGACACGGATGATCTGTATCTGGGCGCGCAGCGTGTGGCCCGTGAGCTGGTGCGGCACTACCGCCTGCCGGACGCCCGGCTGATCGTCAGCTTCCGGGAGATGAGCCATGCGGCGAACGTCGAACTCGCCGCCGGGCCGGAGTACTTCGTCGAGCTGAACGACCGTTTCCGCACCCATCGCCGGGACATCGGGGCGGCGCTCGCCCACGAGGTGATGCACGTGTATCTGCACCGCCTCGGGCTGTCCTTCCCGGGCACGCGGGACAACGAGATCCTCACGGACACGGCGACCACGTATCTGGGGGCGGGCTGGCTGCTCCTCGACGCGTACCGGGAGGACGCGGCGTCCTCGCAGAAGCTGGGGTATCTGACGCCGGAGGAGTTCGGGTACGTCCTCGCCAAGCGGGCGCTGTTGTTCGCCGAGGATCCGTCGGTGTGGTTCACCAGTCCGCAGGCGTACGCGGCGTATGTGAAGGGCCTGGCCGAGGCCCGCCGTGACGAGCAGCAGCCACCGCTGACGGCGGCCGGGTGGGCGGGGCGGCGGCGGTATGCCCGCGATCGGCGCCATGCGCAGGACCATGCTCAGGACCACCATGGTGCCGGGGTGCGGCCGGGGGCGCCGTATGCGTTCACGCCGGACGGGCGGGGGCCGTTGCGGGTGTCGTTCGCGTGTCCTACGTGTCAGCAGCGGATTCGGGTGCCGGTGCGGGGGAGGGTTCGGGCGCGGTGTGGGTTGTGCCGGACGGTTCTCGAGTGCGACACGTAGGGGTTTTTCTCCGGCCAGAGGGCAGAGCGCCCTGGCCGGGCGAAAAAACCCTCACGCGCCGTACACCGCCCCCGGCACCCCCGCCTCCCCCACCAGCTTCCGCGCCATCTCCCCCACCTCCTCCGGCGTCCACCGCGCCCCCTTGTCCACGCTCGGCCCCGCCCTCCACCCCTCCATCACCGTGATCCGGCCGCCTTCCGCCTCGAAGACCCTCCCCGTCACGCCCTCACTCCCCGCGGAGCCCAACCAGACGACCAGCGGAGAAACGTTCTCCGGGGCCATCGCGTCGAAGCCGGCGGCAGGAGCCGCCATCGATTCCGCGAAGGTACGTTCCGTCATCCGGGTTCGCGCCGCCGGCGCGATCGCGTTGACCCGGATGCCGTAGCGGGCGAGCTCGGCCGCGGCGACCAGCGTCAGGCCAACGATCCCCGCCTTCGCGGCGCTGTAGTTGCCCTGCCCCAGCGAGCCCAACAGCCCCGCCCCGCTACTCGTATTGACGATCCGGGCGTCCGGCATACGGCCCGCCTTCGCCTCCGCCCGCCAGTGCGCGGCCGCGTACTTCAGGGGGAGGAAGTGCCCCTTGAGGTGGACGCGTACGACAGCGTCCCAGTCGTCCTCGTCCAGGTTGACCAGCATCCGGTCCCGCAGGAAGCCCGCGTTGTTGACGAGGGTGTCGAGACGGCCGTACGTCTCCAAAGCCGCAGCCACCAAGGACGCCGCCCCGGCGCCGGTCGCGACGTCACCGCCGTGCGCGATCGCCTCGCCGCCCGCCGCGCGGATCTCCTCGACGACCCGCAGGGCGAGACTCTCCGCGGTCGCCCCCCGGGCGGAGTCCCCGGCGCCCGGCGTGCCGTCGAGCCCGACCCCGAGGTCGTTGACGACGACCTTCGCCCCCTCGGCCGCGAACGCGAGCGCGTGCGCGCGCCCGAGCCCCCGGCCCGCTCCGGTGACGACGACGACCCGCCCCTCACAGATCCGGCTCATGCCATGTCCCCTTCCTGCTTGTTGACCGTTGCGGCGTCCAGGAACGCGGGCCGCTCTCCCCCGCCGTGCACGAGCAGGCTCGCCCCGCTGATATAGGCGGCGGCCTCGGAGGCGAGGAAGACGGCGGCCGCGCCGATGTCGGCCGGTTCGGCGAGGCGGCCGAGCGGGACGGTGCGGGAGACGGCCGCGATGCCGTCCTCGCCGCCGTAGTGCAGATGCGACTGCTCGGTGCGGACCATGCCGACGACCAGCGTGTTGACGCGCACCTCCGGCGCCCACTCCACCGCCATCGACCTGGCCAGGCTCTCCAGCCCGGCCTTCGCCGCCCCGTACGCCGCCGACCCGGGTGACGGGCGGCCGCCACTGACGCTGCCGATCATCACCACCGAGCCCCGCACTCGCCTCAGCTGCTCGTACGCGGCCAGGGACGCCGTCATCGGCGCGAGAAGGTTCAGCTCGATCACGCGCGCGTGCCGCTCGGCATCCGTGTCCGTCAACCGTCGGTACGGTGTGCCACCCGCGTTGTTGACCAGCACGTCGAGGCGGGGCAGGGCGGCGAAGAAGGCTCGTACGGCTTCCGGATCGCGGAGGTCGAGGGGCCTGAACTCGGCGCCGGAGAACGGGACTTCGGGCGGTCGGCGTGCACAGACCACGACGTGCGCCCCGGCCCCGGCGAAGGCGCGCGCGATGCCCGCGCCGACACCTCGCGTGCCGCCCGTGACGACCACGACCTTCCCGTCCAGCCCCATGCGCGGCTACCCTTCACCTAACAAACGTTTGGTGGAAAGGTAGCTGATGCGGCCATGGGTGTCTCCACCTCGGCCCCGGAAAAGGGGCCCGGAAAAGACGGGATCGCCCTCGTCACGGTCGACTTCCCGCCGGTGAACGCCCTGCCGGTGGAGGGCTGGTTCGCGCTGGCCGACGCCGTGCGGTCGGCGGGCCGGGACCCGGGGATCCGCTGTGTCGTCGTCGCGGCCGAGGGACGCGGGTTCAACGCGGGCGTGGACATCAAGGAGATACAGCGGGACGGGCACGGTGCGCTGATCGGCGCCAACCACGCCTGCGCGGAGGCCTTCGCCGCGGTGTACGACTGCGAGGTGCCCGTCGTCGCGGCCGTGCACGGTTTCTGCCTCGGCGGCGGGGTCGGTCTGGTGGGCAACGCGGACGTGATCGTGGCGAGCGAGGACGCCACCTTCGGGCTGCCCGAGCTGGACCGGGGAGCGCTGGGCGCGGCCACCCATCTGGCCCGGCTGGTCCCCCAGCATCTGATGCGCGCCCTGTACTACACCTCGCGCACCGCGACCGCGGCCGAGCTGCACGCGCACGGCTCGGTGTGGCGGGTCGTGCCGCGTGACCGACTGCGCGACGCCGCCCTGGAGCTGGCCCGCGAGATCGCCGCGAAGGACGGTCAGCTGCTGCGCCTGGCCAAGGCCGCGATCAACGGCATCGACCCGGTCGACGTGCGGCGCAGCTACCGCTTCGAGCAGGGCTTCACCTTCGAGGCGGGCCTCAGCGGGGTCGCCGACCGGGTTCGTGACACGTTCGGAAGGGACGGTGGCTGAATGAGCGACAAGACGACAACCGCGGACGAGGTCGTCTCCCGGCTGCGCAGTGGCATGACCCTCGGCATCGGCGGCTGGGGCTCGCGCCGCAAGCCGATGGCCCTGGTGCGGGCGCTGCTGCGCTCCGACGTCACCGACCTCACGATCGTCTCGTACGGCGGCCCCGACGTCGGCATGCTCGCCGCGGCCGGACGTGTCCGCAAGCTGGTCACGGCCTTCGTCACCCTCGACTCGATCCCGCTGGAACCGCACTATCGCGCGGCCCGCGAACAGGGCGCCTTCGAGCTCATGGAGATCGACGAGGCGATGTTCATGTGGGGCCTGCACGCGGCCGCCAACCGGCTGCCCTTCCTGCCGGTGCGGGCCGGGATCGGTTCGGACGTGATGCGGGTCAACCCGGCTCTGCGGACTGTGACTTCGCCGTACGACGACGGGGAGACGTTCGTCGCCATGCCGGCCCTGCGCCTGGACGCCGCCCTGGTGCATGTGAACCGTGCCGACCGGCTGGGCAACGGCCAGTATCTGGGCCCCGATCCCTACTTCGACGATCTTTTCTGCGCGGCGGCCGAGACTGCGTACGTCTCCTGCGAGCGCATCGTCGACACGGCCGAGCTGACGAAGGAGGCCGCGCCGCAGACCCTGCTGATCAAGCGGCACACGGTGACGGGGGTCGTCGAGGCCCCGAACGGAGCGCACTTCACGTCCTGCGCACCCGACTACGGCCGGGACGAGGCCTTCCAGAAGGCGTACGCGAGCACGCCGTGGGCCGAGTTCGCGGCGCGGTTCCTCGGCGGGGACGAGCAGGCATACCAGACGGCGGTCGGGGAGCGGTCATGACGGAGTTCACTCAGGCGGCTCCTGTCCCGCCCACCCGTGCCGAGTACTGCGTGATCGCCTGTGCCGAGGCCTGGCGGGACGCGGGTGAGATCCTGGCGAGCCCGATGGGCCTGATCCCGTCCGTGGGGGCCCGGCTGGCACGGCTCACCTTCGCACCCGACCTGCTGCTGACCGACGGCGAGGCGACCCTCGTCCGCCCGGACGGGACGACCGAGGGCTGGCTGCCGTACCGGCAGCATCTGGCCCTGGTCACCGGTGGACGGCGGCACGTGATGATGGGCGCGAGCCAGATCGACCGCTACGGCAACCAGAACATCTCCTGCATCGGCGACTGGGAGCGGCCGAAACGGCAGCTGCTCGGCGTGCGGGGCGCACCGGTCAACACCCTGAACCATCCGACCAGTTACTGGATCCCGAGGCAGTCCCGGCGGGTCTTCGTCGAGAAGGTCGACATGGTGTGCGGAGTCGGCTACGACCACGCGGCCGCGCATCCGGAAACGGCCCGCCATCACCGCATCCCCCGTGTCGTCACCGACCTCGGCGTCTTCGACTTCGCCACGCCCGACCACTCGATGCGACTGGCCTCGCTTCATCCAGGCGTCACACCGGCGCAGGTCAGGGAAGCCACCTCCTTCGAGCTGGCCGTCCCCGACGACGTGCCGCGGACGCGTCCGCCCACCGCCGACGAGCTGCGGCTCATCCGCGAGGTGATCGACCCGGAGAACACCCGCGCCAGGGAGGTCGGCGCGTGATGGAGACGCCGCTGACCCGGCTGGTCGGGGTCCGCCACCCGATCGTGCAGACCGGGATGGGCTGGGTGGCGGGCCCCCGGCTGGTCTCGGCGACGGCGAACGCGGGCGCGCTGGGCATCCTGGCCTCCGCGACGATGTCCGTCGACCGGCTGCGTGAGGCGATACGCGAGGTCAGGTCCCGTACGGACGCACCGTTCGGGGTGAACCTGCGGGCGGACGCCTCGGACGCCGGCGACCGGGTCCGCGTGCTGATCGACGAGGGTGTGCGCGTCGCCTCCTTCGCCCTCGCGCCCTCCCGTGAGCTGATCGCCGAGCTCAAGGACGCGGGCGTGGTCGTCATCCCCTCGATCGGTGCCCGGCGGCACGCCGAGAAGGTCGCCGGGTGGGGTGCGGACGCGGTGATCGTGCAGGGCGGCGAGGGCGGCGGGCACACCGGCGAGGTGGCGACGACGGTACTGCTGCCGCAGGTGGTCGACGCCGTGGACATCCCGGTCGTCGCGGCGGGCGGCTTCTTCGACGGGCGCGGGCTGGTCGCGGCACTGGCCTACGGGGCGGCGGGCGTCGCCATGGGCACGCGGTTCCTGCTCACCTCGGACTCGACGGTGCCGGACGCGGTGAAGGCGCGGTATCTGGCGGCGACGGTCCGGGACGTGACGGTCACCCGGGCCGTGGACGGCCTGCCCCACCGCATGCTGCGTACGGAACTGGTCGACGCCCTGGAGCGCTCCAGCCGGGCACGCACCCTCCTCCATTCGGTGCGCAGGGCAGCGGGATACCGGAAGCTGTCCGGCACGAGCTGGCGCCGCATGCTCCGCGACGGTCGCGCACTGCGGCACGGCAAGGACCTGACCTGGAGCCAGGTCCTGCTGGCCGCGAACACGCCGATGCTGCTCAAGGCGTCCATGGTGGACGGCCGTACCGATCTGGGAGTGATGGCGTCCGGTCAGGTCGCCGGCGTGATCGACGACCTGCCGTCGTGCGCGGAGCTGGTGGAGCGGATCATGATGGAGGCGGAGGACACCCGTCGGCGTCTCACAGCCTCTCGATGATCGTGACGTTGGCCTGGCCGCCCCCCTCGCACATGGTCTGAAGCCCGAACCGGCCGCCTGTGCGCTCCAGTTCGTGCAGCAAGGTCGTCATCAGCTTCACACCGGTCGCCCCCAGCGGATGTCCCAGAGCAATCGCACCCCCGTTGACGTTGACCTTGTCCGGGTCGGCGCCGGTCTCCTTCAGCCAGGCCAGCACCACCGGCGCGAACGCCTCGTTGATCTCGACGAGGTCGATGTCGTCGATCGACAGTCCGGTCTTCTTCAGGGCGTGGGCGGTGGCGGGTATCGGCGCGGTGAGCATGCGGATGGGATCCTCACCGCGCACCGAGAGATGGTGCACCCGGGCCCGGGGCGTGAGCCCATGCTCGCGCACCGCCCGCTCCGAGGCCAGCAGCATCGCCGCCGCGCCGTCGGAGACCTGCGAGGAACAGGCGGCCGTGATGGTGCCGCCGTCGATGACCGGCTTCAGCCCGGCCATCTTCTCCATCGAGGTGTCCCGGCGCGGCCCCTCGTCGACCGTGACATGCCCGTACGGCACGAGCTCCCGCTCGAAGCGCCCCTCGTCGATGGCCCGCAGTGCCCGCCGGTGCGACCGCAGCGCGAACTCCTCCTGGTCCTGCCGGCTGATCCCCCACTTCGCGGCGATCATCTCGGCGCCGACGAACTGGTTGACCGGCTTCTCCCCGTACCGCGCCCGCCAGCCCTCGCTGCCCGCGAAGGGACCCGCCGTGAGGCCGAGCGGCTCGGCGGCCTGCCGGGTGGCGAAGGCGATGGGGATCATCGACATGTTCTGCACGCCGCCCGCGACCACGAGGTCCTGGGTGCCGGACAGCACGCCCTGCGCCGCGAAGTGCACGGCCTGCTGCGAGGACCCGCACTGCCGGTCCACGGTCACGCCCGGCACCTCCTCGGGCAGCCCGGCCGCCAGCCAGCAGGTCCGCGCGATGTCCCCGGCCTGCGGCCCGACGGCGTCCAGGCAGCCGAAGACGACGTCCTCCACGGCGGCCGGGTCCATGCCCGCGCGCGAGACGAGCTCCTTCAGCACATGCGCGCCCAGGTCGGCCGGGTGGACCGCGCTGAGCCCTCCTCCGCGCCGCCCGACGGGCGTCCGGACCGCTTCGACGATGTAGGCCTCGGCCATGGCAACTCCCCAGACTCCTCAGTGAGTTACGTACGTACGGCGATCCCGTCCAGCACCATCGACAGGTACTGCCGGGCGATCTCCTCCGGGCTGTGCTGTCCGCCGGGCCGGTACCAGGACGCGGCGACCCACACCGTGTCCCGCACGAACCGGTAGGTGAGCCGGACGTCGAGGTCGGAACGGAACACCCCGGCCGCGACCCCGCGCTCCAGCGTGGACAGCCACGCCTTCTCGAACCTGCGCTGCGACTCGGCGAGGAACGCGAACCGTTCCTGCGCCACCAGCTGCTTGTTCTCCTTCTGGTAGATCGCGACGGCGGCGCGGTGCCGGTCGATCTCCCGGAACGACTCGGTGACCAGGGCCTCGAGGGTCTCGCGGGGCCCGAGCTCGGCGCCCAGGACGGCGTCGTAGCCGCCCCAGAGCTCGTCGAGGAAGCTCCGCAGGATCTCCTCCAGCATCGATTCCTTGGAGTCGAAGTGGTAGTAGAGGCTGCCCGCGAGCATGCCCGCGTGGTCCGCGATCTTGCGTACGGTCGTGGCGTTGTAGCCCTGCTCGGCGAAGACCTCGGCGGCGGTGTCGAGGAGTTCGCGCCGCCTGGCGGCTGCGGCGGTCACCTGGGGCTTCTTCTTGGTCGGCACGGGTCCATTGTCGTCCTACGGGTGCTGGCTGCTGACGGAGACGATCTCTCCGGTCAGGTACGACGAGTAGCCCGACGCCAGGAAGACGATCACGTTGGCCACCTCCCAGGGCTCGGCGTACCGCCCGAACGCCTCGCGCGCGGTCAGCTCCTGAAGCAGCTCGGGGGTCGTCACCTTCGCCAGGTGGGGGTGCATGGCGAGACTCGGCGCCACGGCGTTCACCCGCACCCCGTACTCGGCGGCCTCCATCGCCGCGCACCTGGTCAGCGCCATCACTCCCGCCTTGGCGGCGGCATAGTGCGCCTGGCCCGCCTGGGCGCGCCAGCCGACGACGGAGGCGTTGTTGACGATCACGCCGCCGGTGTCGCGCATCCGGCTCAGGGCGGCCCGGGTGCATCGGAAGGTGCCGTTCAGGGTCACGTCGAGTACCTTCGACCACTGCTCGTCGGTCATGTCGACGAGCGGCGAAGTCCCGCCCAGGCCCGCGTTGTTGACGACGACGTCGAGCCGGCCGTGTTCCTGTACGGCGGTGTCGAACAGGGCCCGCACCTGCGTCTCGTCGGTGACGTCACAGACCGCGGACGTCACCGCGCCCGCGAACTCCCGGGCCAGCTCCGCCTCGTACTCCTTCAGCCGCCGCCCGTGCCCGTCGCTGATCAGCACGCGCGCGCCCTCCTCCAGGAGCCGGCGGGCGGTCGCGCCGCCGATGCCCGCGCCCGCCGCGGCGGTGATGACGGCCGTGCGCCCGCGGAGCAGTCCGTGCCCGGGAACGTACGCCAGCGCCTCGACGTTTGTCATGGCAGCACGCTAACCTACCAAACACTTGTTAGGGAAGATGGGGGAAGGACGGTGCCGGTGGACCTCACGCACTCTCCGGCCGACGAGGAGTTCCGCGCCGAGGCCCGCGCCTGGCTGCGCGCGCACGTGCCGCCCGATCCACTGCCCTCTCTGGAGACGGCGGAGGGCTTCGCGGCACACCGGATGTGGGAGGCCGAACTCGCCGCCGACCGCTGGTCGGTGGTGAACTGGCCGACGGCGTACGGCGGCCGTGACGCCACGCTCGTGCGATGGCTGCTGTTCGAGGAGGAGTACTGGGCGGCGGGTGCGCCGGGACGCGTCAACCAGAACGGCGTCAGCCTGCTCGCCCCGACCCTCTTCGAGTACGGCACGCGGGAGCAACGCGCGCGCGTGCTGCCGCCCATGGCCACCGGTGAGGTGATCTGGGCGCAGGCGTGGTCGGAGCCGGAGGCGGGCTCGGATCTGGCCTCCCTCAGGTCGAGGGCCGTCTCCACGGACGGCGGCTGGCTGCTGTCCGGCCAGAAGACTTGGTCCTCGCGCGCCGCCTTCGCCGACCGTGCCTTCGGCCTGTTCCGCACCGCCCCGGACCTGCCCAAACCCCACCAGGGCCTGACCTACCTCATGTTCGACCTGCGCGCCCCCGGCGTCACGGTCCGTCCCCTCGCACGCCTCGACGGGAAGCCGGCGTTCGCCGAGCTGTTCCTGGACGAGGTGTTCGTGCCGGACGAGGACGTGATCGGCGAGCCGGGCCAGGGCTGGCGGATCGCGATGTCGACGGCGGGCAACGAACGCGGGCTGATGCTGCGCTCCCCCGGCCGCTTCCTGGCGAGCGCTGACCGTCTGCTGAACCTCTGGCACACCCAGGGCAGCCCGGAGAGCGCCCGTGCCGGCGTGGCCGACGCCCTGATCGGCGCCCGGGCGTACCAGCTCTTCACCTACGCCGCCGCCTCCCGCTTCCTCGACGGCGAGTCGATCGGCCCGGAGTCCAGCCTGAACAAGGTCTTCTGGTCGGAGTACGACATCGCGCTGCACGAGACGGCCCTCGATCTCCTGGCCGCCGAGGGCGAGCCGGCCGACACCGACTGGTCCGAGCGCTATGTCTTCTCCCTCGCCGGTCCCCTTTACGCGGGGACGAACGAGATCCAGCGCGACATCATCGCCGAGCGGCTGCTCGGCCTGCCGAAGGGGCGACGCTGATGAGGTTCCTCCTCGACGCCGAGCAGCGCGCCCTCGCGGATTCGCTGGACTCGATGCTGACGGCGGCGGACACCCCGTCGGTCATACGGGAGTGGAGCCGGGGCGAGCATGCGCGGGGCCGTGCGCTGTGGTCCCGTATCGCCGAGACGGGGGTGTTCGCGCTGGCGGTTCCCGAGGCGTACGAAGGGCTGGGCCCCCGGCCCGTCGAACTCGCCGTCGCCTTCATGGAGTTGGGGCGGCATGCGGTGCCGGGTCCCCTGGTGGAGACGGTCACCGCCGCGGCACTGCTCGCCGGTCTGCCCGACCCCGGCCCGGCCAAGCGGCTCCTTCCGGCGCTGGCGGCGGGCGAGGCGATGGCGACGCTGGCGTGGACGGCGCCGTACGCCCTGGACGGCGAGGCGGCCACCACCCGCCTCGCGCTCACCCCGCGTGGCCTGTACCTCTCCCCCGGCCATGGCCCCGTGCGCCCCTCCCTGGATCCGGCCCGCAGCCTCACTCCCCTCGACCCCGGTGGCGAGCTCCTCAGCCCCGACCCACCCACCGCACAAGCCCTCGCCTACGCCCGTCTGGCCACCGCCGCCCAGGCCCTCGGCGTGGGCCTCGCACTGCTCGACAGGACCGTCACGTACGTCAGGCAGCGCACTCAGTTCGGCGCCCCCGTAGGCTCGTTCCAGGCCGTCAAGCACCGCCTGGCCGACGCCAAGATCGCCCTCGAGTTCGCCCGGCCCCTCGTTCTCGGCGCCGCGCTCACCATGACCCCGGCCGATGTCGCCGCCGCCAAGGTCACCGCCTGCGAGGCCGCGTACGCCACCGCCCGTACCGCACTCCAGTTGCACGGCGCGATCGGCTACACGGCGGAGTACGACCTGTCGCTGTGGCTGACCAAAGCCCGGGCGCTGAGAAACGCGTGGGGCAGCCCGGACGTGTGCCGAGCGGACGTGCTCAGTGGTGATCGCCGCTGGTGACCTCGCGGTACTCCTCCACCGTCGGCTTCGCGATCCGCGTCCGAGGCCCGAACATGGCCCGCGCCAGCCGGGCCCGTACCCGCTGGGACGGGGCGACCCGGCGCCGGACGCCGTTCGCGTCGACGAGCGGGCCGACCTCGTACGGCGGATGCTGCTCGTGCTGGGTGAGGGTGAACAGCTGCGCCTGGGCGAGCGGCTCGTGGACCTCGATGTACTCGCCCTGCGGAAGCCGCTTGATGGTGCCCGTCTCCCGGCCGTGCAGCACCTTGGCCCGGTCCCGGCGCTGGAGCCCGAGGCAGATGCGCTTGGTCACCGTGAAGGTGACGACGGGCACGACGAACACCGCGATCCGCACGAACCACGTGATCACGTTGATGGACAGATGCAGATGCGTGGCCACGATGTCGTTGCCGCCGCCGATCAGCAGCACCGCGTACAGGCTCAGCCAGGCCGCGCCGAGACCGGTGCGCACCGGCATGTTGCGCGGCCGGTCGAGGATGTGGTGCTCACGTTTGTCGCCGGTGACCCACGCCTCGAGGAAGGGATACAGGCCGATCGCGAGCAGGATCAGCGGGAAGAGCGAGAAGGGGATGAAGACACCCAACTCCAGGGTATGGCCCCAGGCGTTGATCTCCCATCCCGGCATCACCCGGATCAGGCCCTCGGAGAAGCCCAGGTACCAGTCGGGCTGGGCGCCCGTGGTCACCAGGTCCGGGCGGTAGGGCCCGAACGCCCACACCGGGTTGATGCTGGCGATGCCGCCCATGATCGCCAGCACGCCGAAGACGAGGAAGAAGAAGCCGCCCGCCTTGGCCATGTACACCGGCAGGAAGGGCATGCCGACGACCGACTTCTCGTCGCGGCCGGGGCCCGGGAACTGCGTGTGCTTGTGGTAGAAGACCAGGATCAGATGCGCGGCCACCAGGCCGAGCATGATCCCGGGCAGCAGCAGGATGTGGATCGGGTACAGCCGCGCGATGAAGTCCTCCCCGGGGAACTCCCCGCCGAAGAGGAAGAACGCGATGTACGTCCCCACGATCGGGATGGACAGGATCGCGCCGTGGGCGAACCGCAGGCCGGTGCCGGACAGCAGGTCGTCGGGGAGGGAGTAGCCGGTCAGGCCGGTGATGATGCCGAGCATCAGCAGGGTCCAGCCGAACACCCAGTTGAGCTCGCGCGGCTTGCGGAAGGCGCCCGTGAAGAACACCCGCATCATGTGCACCATCATGCCGGTGATGAAGACCAGCGCCGCCCAGTGGTGGATCTGCCGCATGAGCAGCCCGCCGCGCACGTCGAAGCTGATGTCGAGCGTGGACTCGTAGGCCCTGGTCATCAGGACACCGTTGAGGGGCTCGTAGGAGCCGTTGTAGACGACCTCGTGGGTGCTCGGATCGAAGAACAGGGTGAGATAGACGCCGGTGAGGATCAGGACGAGGAAGCTGTAGAGGCTGACCTCGCCCAGCATGAAGGACCAGTGGTCCGGGAAGACCTTGCGCATGTTGGCCTTGGCCACCGCATAGATCCCGAGTCGCCCGTCGGCCCAGTCGGCGATCTTCTCGCCTCTCCCGGGCGACGCGGCCCGCCCGGCCGCCGCTCCCTCGTTCCCCGATCGTGCGCCGTCCATGTGTCGTCGCCTTCCCCTCGGATCACCTCAGGGTGACACGGCCCCACGGGCCCGGCCAACGGGGCGGGCAACCGGTCTACGGGTCAGGCCGGGCGTACGATCCCCTGCGCCCGAGCGGCCATCAGCCATTTCGGGAACTCGCCGACGAGCCGGTCGTAGAGCTCGGCGTCGGACACCTTCCGCGGCTCCGAACCCGCGTGGAAGAACCCGGCGTTGTCGACGGCCCTCTTGTCCGGGACGGACAGCTCGTCGAGCTTGCGCAGGTAGTCGAACTGCTTGCTGTTCGGGTCCCCGAAGCCGATGAACTGCCAGAACAGCGGGAGCCGGGCCGCCTTGCACAGATAGCGTTCGGCGGCGAGCTTGTTGATCGGACCGCCGTCGGTCTGGAAGACGACCAGGGCGGGGTCCGTCGACCCGCTGTCGAGGTAGTGGTCGATGACGGCGTCCATGGCCAGGTGGTAGCTGGTCTTGCCCATGTGCCCGAGGCCGGCCACGATCCGCTCGATGCGCCCCCGGTGGTCGGCCAGCGCGATCTCGGTCTCGGCGTCGACGTCGGTCGAGAAGAACACCACCGGCACGGTCCCGTCGTCGTCGAAGTGCGCCGACAGCCCGAGCACCCGGTCGGCCAGCGCCTGCACACTGCCGTCCTTGTAGTACGGCTTCATCGACCCGGAGTAGTCCACGACCAGGTAGACCGCGGCCCGCACCCCGTCCAGCCCGTGCTTGCGCAGCGACACCGCGGCGCTCTTGTAGAGGCTCACCAGCGCGGGCGCGGTCTCCTCGACCTTGCTGAGACCGATCGCGGCCATGTCCTGTTTCCCCCTTGACGCACTGCTCCGGCTGCCGAGATTACGGCACAGCGGCCCCACCTCCCTCTCAGCGACCAGAAGCTCCGCCGCACACCTCGCCGGCGGGGCAGGGGTACGGGGAGACGTAGAAGGTGCCCTGGCCGTGCTGGGCCAGACGTACGAGACAAAAGCCGCCCCCGCCCTCCATTGACGAAAGATGGCGCCTCATCGACGTTAATCACCCCAAGGGGGAACAACGTCAATCAAGGGGGACGCCATGGCAACCGACACGGCCGAACCGGCCGCCGCCGGTTCGGGTTTCGGGCCCTACCACGTCGGACCGGAGGTCCAGGCGGGCCTCGTCCAGCTGGCGGGCAAGGGGCCGAAGGCGGTGCAGTACACCGAGGTCGACGGGCAGCCCGTGTTCGAGGGCGACATCATCCTCGACCTCATCGAGTCCAAGCAGGTCGCCGCCGAGCACGCGGTGGCCCTGGAGGAGAACGGGGTCGTCCTGCCCGGCACGCAGTTCCGCTGGGTGAACGGACTCGTGCCGTACGAGATCGACCCGAACCTGCCCGACCAGGCCCGGGTGACCGGCGCCATCGACCACTGGCAGCGCAACACCCGCATCCGGTTCGTGCAGCGCACGGCTCAGAACCAGGCCCAGTACCCGGACTACATCCGGTTCGTCCCCGGCGGCGGCTGCAGTTCGGCCGTGGGCCGGCGGGGCAACGTCCAGCAGATCACGCTGGGCCAGGGCTGCGAGCTGGGCGCCGCGATCCATGAGATCGGGCATGCCGTCGGGCTCTGGCACGAGCAGAGCCGCGAGGACCGGGACCAGTTCGTCACCATCCACTGGGCCAACATCCAGCAGGGCATGGCCCACAACTTCAACCAGCACATCACCGACGGCGACGACGTCGGCGCGTACGACTACCACTCGATCATGCACTATCCGCGCTGGGCGTTCTCGAACAACGGCCAGGACACCATCGTGCCCCGGCAGAACGTCGAGATCGGCCAGCGGGCGGGGCTCAGCCCCGGCGACTGTCTCGCCATACGCACGATGTACGCGAACCTGGAGTCGCCGGCGCGCTTCTCCGGCGTGCAGTTCACGGGGCGGGTCGCGGCCGGGCAGGTCGGGCGCTGGTTCACGCACAGCTGGCCCGCGCACTGGTACGTCCACTGGACGGTCGTGCCGACCGCGCCCGTGGTGGACGGGCCCGCGCAGACCGAGTCATGGGTCCAGGTGACCCGGCAGTCCGGTGGACTGCTCAAGTACTTCCTCAACATCCGCAACCTGACCGGCGGTCCCATCGACATCCAGGCCCGCTACGACGTACTGGGCTGGGGCGCCAACGCGACCTGACGGGTCCGAGAAACAGGGGGAACCATGCAATCCATGGGAATGCCGGGCGAGTCCATGCCCGCAGGGTGGGCCGACGCGGTCGACGCCGGTCCGGCACCGAGCCTGAGCGGGGCGCCGGGCGCGCCGGCGGGAACGGTGGTCACCGGGACCGGCAGCGGCATCGGCGGGCCCGAGTTCGCCGGCGCCGGGTACGCGCCGCTCGGCGCGGCACAGGACGGCGGGGGCGTCGCGGGCGCCCCGGCCGCGGAGAAGCTGCAGGACGGCGGGGGCGCGCCCGAGGCGCCGAAGGGGGAAGAGTCATGATTCTGGGAGTGCAGTTCCGCGGACAGGTACCGGCGAACACCAGCCGCCGGTGGTTCACGCACAGCTGGCCGGAGGCCTGGAGGGTCGACTGGACTGTCGTGCCGACGTGGCCGATGGTGGACGGCAACGCCCAGGTGGAGTGGAAGGTCCAGGTGGACCGTCAGGCGAGCAACCTGATCAAGTACTTCATCGAGATCCGCAACCTGACCGGCGGGCCGGTCGACATCGAGGCGCGGTACGCCGTGCTCAACTCCTGAGAGACATACTCCTGAGCGACATGACGACAGTTTCTGGACGGGTACTGCTCACTCCCGACCTGGGCGCCTTCTCGGCGGCGGTCCTCCGGGTGCGGGTCCTCGACGTGACACTCGCGGACGCGCCCTCACGGGAGCTCGCGCTGACCGTCCAGGACATCTCGTACGACGGGGAGGGCACGCTCGCGGTGCCCTTCCGGCTGTCGGCCGACTGGACGCCGGGGCGGCGGGTCGTGGTGGACGCGCATCTCGACCGCTCCGGCAGTGGAGTGGTCGAGAGCGGGGACGCGCTGACCGTGCAGTCGCTGCCCGTCCCCGAGGAGCCCGCCCCGGTGACCGTACGGCTGCGAGCCATCTGAGAAAGGCGACGGCGCCTGCCCATTCGTCCGGTCGGGGACAAGGGGCAGGCGCCGTCAATGTTCCGTACGCCGTTGTACGGGACGTCTCTGGAGATGTCAGACCATCAGCGCGCGGTCCGTCGGCCGGATCGGCGCCGGCAGCTCGCTCGCGCCGGTCAGGAAGCGGTCGCAGCCGCGGGCGGCCGAGCGGCCCTCCGCGATCGCCCACACGATGAGGGACTGGCCGCGGCCCGCGTCACCGGCGACGAACACACCCGGCACGTTGGTCTGGAAGTCGGCGTCGCGGGCGATGTTGCCGCGCTCGTCGAGGTCCAGGCCGAACTGCTCGACCAGGCCGTTCTCCCGGTCCGTGCCGGTGAAGCCCATGGCGAGGGTGACCAGCTGGGCGGGGATCTTGCGCTCCGTGCCCGGCTTCGGGGTCAGCTTGCCGTCGATGAACTCCACCTCGGTGAGGTGCAGCCACTGGACGTTGCCGTCCTCGTCGCCCTCGAAGTGAGTGGTGGAGACGGAGTAGACCCGCTCGCCGCCCTCCTCGTGGGCCGACGTGACCTTGTAGAGCATCGGGAAGGTCGGCCACGGCTGGTGCGCGGCACGCTCCTCGCCCGGGCGGGGCATGATCTCCAGCTGCGTGACGGAGGCCGCGCCCTGACGGTGGGCGGTGCCCACGCAGTCGGCGCCGGTGTCGCCACCGCCGATGACCACGACGTGCTTGCCCTCGGCCGAGATCGGGGAGGTGACGTAGTCGCCCTCCTGGACCTTGTTGGCCAGCGGCAGGTACTCCATGGCCTGGTAGATGCCCTTGAGCTCGCGGCCGGGGACCGGGAGGTCACGGGCGGTCGTGGCGCCGGCGGCGATGACGACCGCGTCGTACCGCTTCTTCAGGTCGGTCGCCTTGAGGTCGCGGCCGATCTCGATGCCGGTACGGAAGCGGGTGCCCTCCGCGCGCATCTGCTCGATACGGCGGTTGATGTGCCGCTTCTCCATCTTGAACTCGGGGATGCCGTACCGGAGAAGGCCTCCGATGCGGTCCGCGCGCTCGTAGACGGCGACCGTGTGGCCGGCCCGGGTGAGCTGCTGGGCGGCGGCCAGGCCTGCCGGGCCCGAGCCGATGACGGCGACGGTCTTGCCGGACAGGCGCTCGGGGATCTGCGGGGCGACGGTGCCCGCGTCCCACGCCTTGTCGATGATCGAGACCTCGACGTTCTTGATGGTGACGGCCGGCTGGTTGATGCCGAGCACGCACGCCGACTCACAGGGAGCGGGGCACAGCCGGCCCGTGAACTCCGGGAAGTTGTTCGTGGCGTGCAGGCGCTCCGACGCCGCCTCCCAGTCCTCGCGGTAGGCGTAGTCGTTCCACTCGGGGATCAGGTTCCCGAGCGGGCAGCCGTTGTGGCAGAACGGGATGCCGCAGTCCATGCAGCGGCTGGCCTGCTTGCTGATGATCGGCAGCAGGGAGCCGGGGACGTAGACCTCGTTCCAGTCCTTCAGACGCACGTCGACCGGGCGGGACTTGGCGACCTCACGGCCGTGGTTCAGGAAGCCCTTCGGGTCAGCCATTGATCGCCGCCTCCATCATCTTCTCGGTGATCTCGGTCTCGGACAGACCGGCTCGCTCGGCGGCGTCCTTGGCGGCGAGCACTGCCTTGTACGTGCTGGGGATGATCTTGCTGAAGCGCTCGACGGCGGTGTCCCACTCGGCCAGGAGCTTCTCGGCGACCGTGGAGCCGGTCTCCTCCCGGTGACGGCGGACCACGTCGTGCAGCCACTGCTTGTCGGTGTCGTCGAGGGCCTCGATGGCGCTGACGTTGCCGACGTTGACGTTGTCGCGGTCGAGGTCGATGACGTACGCGATACCGCCGGACATACCGGCCGCGAAGTTACGGCCGGTCTCGCCCAGGACCACCGCGTGGCCACCGGTCATGTACTCGCAGCCGTGGTCGCCCACGCCCTCGGAGACGACCGTCGCGCCGGAGTTGCGGACACAGAACCGCTCGCCCGTACGACCGCGCAGGAACAGCTCGCCGCCGGTCGCGCCGTACGCGATGGTGTTGCCCGCGATCGTCGAGTACTCGGCGAGGTGGTCGGCGCCCCGGTCGGGACGGACGATCACCCGGCCGCCGGAGAGGCCCTTGCCGACGTAGTCGTTGGCGTCGCCCTCCAGGCGCAGCGTGACACCGCGCGGCAGGAAGGCGCCGAAGGACTGGCCGGCGGAGCCCGTGAAGGTGATGTCGATGGTGTCGTCGGGCAGGCCCGCGCCACCGAACTTCTTCGTCACCTCGTGGCCGAGCATGGTGCCGACCGTGCGGTTGATGTTGCGGACCTTGACCTGGGCGCGCACCGGCTGGGCGTCGGTCGCGGAGTCCGCGGCCAGCGCGTCGGCGGCGAGCTTGATCAGCTCGTTGTCGAGCGCCTTCTCCAGGCCGTGGTCCTGCTCGATCAGCTGGTGGCGCACCGCGCCCTCGGGCAGCTCGGGCACGTGGAACAGCGGCTCCAGGTCCAGGCCCTGCGCCTTCCAGTGGTCGACCGCGCGGGTCACGTCGAGGGCCTCGGCGTGGCCGACGGCCTCCTCGATGGAGCGGAAGCCCAGCTCGGCGAGGATCTCGCGGACCTCCTCGGCGATGTACTGGAAGAAGTTGACGACGTACTCGGCCTTGCCGGAGAAGCGGTCGCGCAGCGTCGGGTTCTGGGTGGCGATGCCGACCGGGCAGGTGTCCAGGTGGCAGACGCGCATCATGACGCAGCCGGAGACGACGAGCGGCGCGGTCGCGAAGCCGAACTCCTCGGCGCCGAGCAGCGCGGCGATGACGACGTCACGGCCGGTCTTCAGCTGGCCGTCGGTCTGCACGACGATGCGGTCGCGCAGGCCGTTGAGCAGCAGCGTCTGCTGGGTCTCGGCGAGGCCGAGCTCCCAGGGGCCACCGGCGTGCTTCAGCGACGTCAGCGGCGAGGCGCCCGTACCACCGTCGTGGCCGGAGATGAGCACCACGTCCGCGTGCGCCTTCGACACACCCGCCGCGACCGTGCCGACGCCGACCTCGGAGACCAGCTTGACGTGAATCCGCGCCTGCGGGTTCGCGTTCTTGAGGTCGTGGATCAGCTGGGCCAGGTCCTCGATGGAGTAGATGTCGTGGTGCGGCGGCGGGGAGATCAGGCCCACGCCCGGCGTCGAGTGACGCGTCTTGGCGACCCACGGGTAGACCTTGTGGCCGGGCAGCTGGCCGCCCTCACCGGGCTTGGCGCCCTGGGCCATCTTGATCTGGATGTCGTCGGCGTTGACCAGGTACTCGGACGTCACACCGAAGCGGCCGGAGGCGACCTGCTTGATCGACGAACGCCGCGCCGGGTCGTACAGCCGCTCCGGGTCCTCGCCGCCCTCACCGGTGTTGGACTTGCCGCCCAGCTGGTTCATGGCGATGGCGAGGGTCTCGTGCGCCTCCTTGGAGATGGAGCCGTACGACATGGCGCCGGTGGAGAAGCGCTTGACGATCTCGCTGGCCGGCTCGACCTCGTCGATGGAGATCGGCTGGCGGTCCGACTTGAAGCCGAAGAGCCCGCGGAGCGTCATGAGGCGCTCGGACTGCTCGTTCACGCGCTCCGTGTACTTCTTGAAGATGTCGTAGCGGCCGGTGCGCGTGGAGTGCTGGAGGCGGAAGACCGTCTCCGGGTCGAACAGGTGCGGCTCGCCCTCGCGGCGCCACTGGTACTCGCCGCCTATGTCGAGCGCGCGGTGCGCCGGGGCGATGCCGGAGGCGGGGTACGCCTTGGCGTGGCGGGCGGCGACCTCCTTGGCGATGACGTCGATGCCGACGCCGCCGATCTTGGTGGCCGTGCCGTTGAAGTACTTCTCCACGAAGGCGTCGTCGAGACCGACGGCCTCGAAGACCTGGGCGCCGCGGTAGGAGGCGACCGTCGAGATGCCCATCTTGGACATGACCTTCAGGACGCCCTTGCCGAGGGCGTAGATCAGGTTGCGGATGGCCTGCTCGGGCTCGATGTCCGACAGGAAGGTGCCGGCGCGGACCAGGTCCTCGACGGACTCCATCGCCAGGTACGGGTTGACCGCGGCGGCGCCGTAGCCGATCAGCAGGGCGACGTGGTGGACCTCGCGGACATCGCCGGCCTCGACCAACAGGCCCACGTGGGTGCGCTGCTTGGTGCGGATGAGGTGGTGGTGGACGGCCGCGGTGAGCAGCAGCGACGGGATCGGCGCGTGCTCGGCGTCGGAGTGGCGGTCCGACAGGACGATCAGACGGGCGCCGTTGTCGATGGCGGCGTCGGCCTCGGCGCAGATCTCCTCGATGCGCGCGGCCAGGGCGTCACCGCCGCCGTGCACCCGGTACAGACCGGAGAGGGTCGCGGCCTTGAAGCCCGGCATGTCGCCGTCGGCGTTGATGTGGATGAGCTTGGCCAGCTCGTCGTTGTCGATCACCGGGAAGGGCAGGGTGACCGAGCGGCAGGATGCCGCCGTCGGCTCCAGCAGGTTGCCCTGCGGGCCCAGGGACGAGCGCAGCGAGGTCACGAGCTCCTCGCGGATCGCGTCCAGCGGCGGGTTGGTGACCTGCGCGAACAGCTGGGTGAAGTAGTCGAAGAGCAGACGCGGACGCTCGCTCAGCGCGGCGATCGGCGAGTCGGTGCCCATCGAACCGATCGGCTCGGCGCCGGCCTTGGCCATCGGCGCGAGGATGACGCGCAGCTCCTCCTCCGTGTAGCCGAAGGTCTGCTGGCGGCGGGTGACCGAGGCGTGGGTGTGCACGATGTGCTCACGCTCGGGCAGGTCGGGCAGCTCGATCTCGCCGGCCTCCAGCCACTCCGCGTACGGGTGCTCGGCGGCGAGGGCGGCCTTGATCTCGTCGTCCTCGATGATGCGGTGCTCGGCGGTGTCGACGAGGAACATACGGCCCGGCTGCAGGCGGCCCTTGCGGACGACCTTGGCGGGGTCGATGTCGAGGACTCCGACCTCGGAGCCGAGGACGACGAGGCCGTCGTCGGTGACCCAGTAGCGGCCGGGGCGCAGGCCGTTGCGGTCGAGCACGGCGCCGACCTGGGTGCCGTCGGTGAAGGTGACGCAGGCCGGGCCGTCCCAGGGCTCCATCATCGTGGAGTGGTACTGGTAGAAGGCGCGCCGGGCCGGGTCCATGGAGTCGTGGTTCTCCCACGCCTCCGGGATCATCATCAGCACGGAGTGCGGCAGGGAGCGGCCGCCGAGGTGGAGCAGCTCCAGCACCTCGTCGAAGGACGCGGAGTCGGAGGCGTCCGGCGTACACACCGGGAAGATCCGCTCGAGGGCCTTGTCCTCGGCGCCGCTGTGTCCATGGTCGGCAGAGCCGAACAAGTCCGAGACCAGCTGCGACTCGCGGGCGACCATCCAGTTGCGGTTGCCCTTGACGGTGTTGATCTCACCGTTGTGCGCGACGAAGCGGTACGGGTGGGCGAGCGGCCACGACGGGAAGGTGTTCGTGGAGAACCGGGAGTGCACGAGCGCGATCGCGGAGGCGAAACGGCGGTCGGACAGGTCCGGGAAGAAGGGCTCCAGCTGGCCCGTGGTCAGCATGCCCTTGTAGACGATGGTCCGCGCGGACAGCGACGGGAAGTAGACGCCGACCTCGCGCTCGGCGCGCTTGCGCAGCACGAAGGCCTTGCGGTCGAGCGAGATGCCCTCCGAGGAACCGTCGGCGACGAAGATCTGCCGGAAGGCCGGCATCGTCGACCGGGCGGTGGCACCGAGGAGTTCGGGCGCGACCGGAACCTCACGCCAGCCGAGGACCGTCAGGTCCTCCTCACCGGCGATCGTCTCGATGCGTGAGACGGCCTCGGCCGTCTCCTCCTCCGGCAGGAAGGCGATACCGACGGCGTACGCACCGGCTGCGGGCAGTTCGAATTCGGCCACCTCGCGGAAGAAGGCGTCCGGCACCTGGGAGAGGATGCCCGCGCCGTCGCCCGAGTCGGGCTCGGAGCCGGTGGCACCGCGGTGTTCGAGGTTGCGCAGAACGGTGAGCGCCTGCTCGACCAGCGCGTGGCTCGCCTCGCCGGTGAGGGTGGCCACGAACCCGACGCCACAGGCGTCGCGCTCGTTGCGGGGGTCGTACATACCCTGCGCAGCAGGGCGAGCATCCATGAACGACCAGTTCTGGCCATTCGCGGAGTGCTGGGACGGCTGGCGCGGCGTACGCATCGGCTCTCCCGTCGTCGTCATGTGGCATATGCAGATTGCCGAGGGACGACGTTGGCCCTCTGCGTGAGTGCAAAATTTCGTGCAGGTTACATGATGGAGCGGTTCTCGGGAACCGGGATACTCCGTTCCAACATGCGGACGCCGCGGTCGCGGCGGGTACCGCGCACGGCGGCGGAAAGTATGTGCGGAAAGCATGTGGGATCCGGCGGAAAAAGATCGATCAGATCGGAGTTCCGTCGGTCCGGTGGCGAGGGAGGCGTCGTCGCCCACCCCGCGAGTGCGCCGCAGGCGTCATTGCCCACAGCGCTTACGGCTCATGCCCGGTGGTCATGCATCCGAAACCAGCGAGTAACGGCTACTTATGCGGCCCAACGCATAAGTTCCAGCCGAGCTATCCTACGGCCGTTCCGAACAAACTGCCCAGGGCGTACGTCACACCGGCCGCGGCACCCCCGAGCGCGAGCTGTCGCAGCCCGCTGAACCACCAGGTCCGCGCGGTCACCCTGGCCACAACGGCCCCGCACAGGAACAGCCCCAGGAGCGCGAGAAGTACGGCCGGCCACAGCGCGGTGGCGCCGAGCAGATACGGCAGTACGGGCAGTAGGGCGCCCAGCGCGAACGACCCGAAGGACGAGACGGCCGCGACCAGCGGGGACGGCAGATCACCGGGGTCGATGCCGAGCTCTTCCCGGGCGTGTATCTCCAGGGCCAGCTCGGGATCACGGGAGAGCTGCGCTGCCACGGCCCGCGCGAGCTTCGGCTCGACACCCCGGGCCTCGTACAGCGCCGCGAGCTCGGCCTCCTCGTCCTCCGGGTGCTTTCTCAGCTCCCGCCGCTCGACGTCCAGCTCGGCCTCGACGAGCTCGCGCTGCGAGGCCACGGAGGTGTACTCACCCGCGGCCATGGAGAAGGCGCCGGCGGCCAGCCCGGCGAGGCCGCTCAGCACGATGGTCTGATGACCGACCGCCCCTCCCGCGACACCGGTCATCAGGGCGAGGTTGGAGACCAGACCGTCCATCGCCCCGACGACGGCGGGCCGCAGCCAGCCGCCGTTCACATCACGGTGGGTGTGGTTGTCGCGGTGCGCTTCGTGGAGCGGCGCCTCGATCTCGATGATGGCCATGAAGGTCCCCCAGAAACTCAGGTAAGGCTGTCTTTAGACAAGTTCTATTCTTCGACAACGCCAAATCTACGCCCGGAAATTCCGCTCCGCCAGCAAGGAAAGGCTGGGCTAACCTGCGGTTTTCCCTTGGAACGCTCATTCGTGTGGGTGCCCGCACAAATGTCGACCGGGTGACACTGAGGCCTCCGAGGCTCGGGTCAACCGCCGACGGTGGGACATATCCGCAAAGGGCTCCGCGCCCTGGGCGGAGCCCCCGGAGGAAGGCCGTGTATGGCATCGATCGCCTGCATCCCCTCGGTTCCGGCGCCCGGGGACGCCGCCGAACTCCGCGGACGGGCCCGCGGCGCGCTCCTCGGCCTGGCGGTCGGCGACGCTCTGGGCGCCCCGGCGGAGAACATGAAGCCCTCAGAGATCCGCGCCCGCTGGGGCCGGGTCACGGGCTTCGTCACCGACAAGCCCTCCGGCACGGACGACACCGAGTACGCGATCTTCTCCGGCCTCCTCCTGGCCCGCCACGGCTCGGCCCTCACCCCGGCCCATGTGGAAACGGCCTGGCACGAGTGGATCGCGGACCGGGCGGAAGGCCCCTTCCGGGGCGCCGGCTTCAGCGAACGGGGCACGCTGGAGAACCTCCGCCGGGGGCTGGCGGCCCCCATCTCGGCCCAGCACCGCCACGCCTGGAGCGACGGCCTCGCCATGCGGGCGGCCCCGTTCGGCGTCTTCGCGGCGGGCCGCCCGGCGGAGGCGGCCCGGCTGGTGGCGATCGACGGTTCGGTGAGCCATGACGGCGAGGGCATCTACGGCGGCCAGGCGGTGGCGGCGGGGGTGGCGGCGGCGATGGCGGGCGCGCCGACGATCGCGGTGGTCGCCTCGGCGCTCGCGGTGGTCCCGGACGACTCCTGGACGGCCAGGTCGCTGAGGCGGGCGGTGGCGGTGGCCCACCGAGGCGAACGCGCGGTCCGCTCCGCGGTCGTCATCGGCGGCTACCCCTGGACCGACCTGGCCCCCGAGGCGGTCGCCCTGGCCTTCGGGGCGTACGCGGCGGCGGACGGCGACTTCGTCCAGGCGGTACTGACGGCCGTGAACATGGGCCGCGACGCGGACACGACGGCAGCGGTGGCGGGCGCGCTGGCGGGCGCGACCCAGGGCGAGTCGGCGATCCCGACGGAGTGGGCGGCGGCGATCGGCCCGGCCCGCGGAAGCTGTCTGCCGTCGATGGCGGGACACCATGTGCTGGACGTGGCGGAGTTGTTGACGCCCACGGAGGGCGGGAAGTGGGCGGCGGGGGCACCGGCACCGACGCAGGCCGTGGAAGCCGTGGAACCGGTACGGGAAGAGGCCCCCGCAAGCCGCTCCTTCACCTTGCTCACGGACACCGAGCCGGAGGCCCGGCCGTGACACCGCCCAGCCCCTGGGACGAGGGCGGACACCCGGCCGAGACTCCGGCGCCGACGGAGCGGGGGGCGGCCGCGGGCTCGGAGAAGGCAGCGGCCGGGACGAGCTCGGAGTGCATCGCGGCGGGGACGACCTCGGACGAACTCGCGTCAGGGACGGTTCCGGAGGAACTCGTGACGGACGCGGCCGCAGAGACCCGCGCGACCGGCACCCCTTCGGAAGCACTCGCGACCGGTACGACCGTGGCGGCACTCGCACCCGGGACGCCCCAGGAGACACGCACGACCGGCACCACCCCGGAAGCACCCACAACCGGAGCGGCCCCGGAGGCATCCGCAACCCCCACAGCCCCGGAAGCACCCGCAGCCCCGGCAACCCCGGAAGCCCCGCAAAACCTCGTGGCCCGCACGCCCCCGCAGGACCTCGTGCCCCACGCGACCCCGCAGTCCCCCGCCGCCAAGCCCCCGGAGGAACCCGCGGCCGCCGACGGCGAGCACGCCCCGCCGGGGCCACCCGCACCCGACGACGAAAGTCGCACGGGTGGTGCGGGCGGGAAACACCAGGCCGAAGGCGAAGCCGAGGCCGGTCAACGAGTCCTCGGCCTCCTGCTCGGCCTGGCCGCAGGCGACGCCGCCGGCTGGCCCGCCGCCCGCCACCGAGCCGCCCGCATGCCCGAATGGACCCGCCGCCTCACCCGCGAACTCGACACCTTCGCCGAACACAACGCGACCACCACCCTCCCCGTCCCCATCGCCCTCAACCAGCCCCCCGAACCCCTCCGCCTGGGCCCCTCCGACGACGCGGAATGGGCGGCCTTCGCGGCCGAGGCAGTCCTGCGAGCCGGCGACGACACCGCCCTCGCCGACCTCAGCCGAGAACGCCGCATCCGAGCAGCCATCGACCTGACCTGGAACGCCGTAGCCGGCGAAGTGGCCGCCGCAGCCGACCGCGCCCCGGAGGTCGAATCGGCGATCCTCCCCCTCCGCGCCCGCATCTCCGTCCGCGCCGGCCTCGGCAACCTCGCCACCGGCCTGCGCCCACCCGCCACCGGCCACGACAACCCGCACTACTTCGACGACGCGGCCTGCGTACGGGCCTGCGTCCTGGCGGTCGCCCACCCCGGCGACCCCCACCGCGCCGCCGACCTCGCCGAGTTCGACGCCCGCTACACCCAGGACGGCGACGGCGTACACGGCGCGAGGGCGATGGCGGCGGCCGTGGCACTGGCCCTGACCGGCGCGAAGACCGAGTCCTGTGTAGCCGCCGCCCTCACCGAACTCCCCGAGGAGACGGAGATCGGCCGAAACGCCCGCCACGCCCTCGAGCTCGCACAAGCCGCCGACAGCGCCTTCGCCCTCATCCCCCTCCTCGAACACCAAATCGTCGACCACGTCTACAGCTACGGCATCGCCGCGGCCGAAACGGTCCCGGTGGCCCTGGCCCTCACGGTCGCGGCAGGCGGCCGTATCGCCGAGGCGGTCCCCGCCGCCGCTTGCCTCTCCCGCGTCGCCGACTCGGCACCGGCCCTGGCAGGCGCACTGACCGGCGCGCTGGGCGGCGGCGCGGCGATCCCGGCGAGCTGGCGCGACACCTGCCGCACCCTCTCCGGCTGCGCACTCCCCCGGCTCACCGGCACCGACCTGGTGGAACTCGCCGAACTCCTGGAAGCAGCACAACCGGCCCGACCAGGAGGATGATTCGGGGCATGACGCCCAAAGCAGAAGAAAGCAGTGGCCCGCGTCTCGACGAGCGGATCACCGGCGCCCTGGTCGGCGCGGCGGTCGGCGACGCCCTCGGCGGCCCGGTGGAGGGCTACTCCCCCGACCAGATCCTTCAGCGCCACGGCGGCCGCGTCCACGGCATCGTCGGCCCCTGGAACGGCGACGCCTGGCGCACGGCCCGCCCCATCGCGCCGTACCACAAGGGCGACGGACACGTCACCGACGACACGTTGATGACGCACGCGCTGGTGCGGGTCTATGCGCGGGTCCGTGACCACCTGGACGCGTACTCCATCGCGGACCACCTGGTCCCGGACCTGATGACGAACCCGCGCTGGATCCCCGAGCTGGAGGCGGAGGCCCTCCCCCTGCACCGGGTCTTCCTGGCGGAGAAATGGCTGGTGGCCCGCCTCCACTACGGCCATGTGGACCCCCGGGAAGCAGGCGTCGGCAACATCGTCAACTGCGGCGCGGCGATGTACATGGCCCCGGTGGGCCTGGTCAACGCGGCCGACCCGCCCGCCGCCTACGCCGAGGCGCTGGACGTCGCGGGCGCCCACCAGTCGTCGTACGGCCGTGAGGCGGCGGGCGTCTTCGCGGCGGCGGTGGCGGCGGCGTGCACACCAGGGGCGACACCGGACTCGGTCATCTCGACCTGCCTGTCGCTGGCGAAGGACGGCACGCGGACAGCGATCGAGAGCGTCTGCGAAGTGGCAGGTGGCTACCCGGGCTTCGAGCCGGCACTGGGGCCCTTGCGTGAGGCGGTGAGTCCGTACGACACGGTCGGGCCCGACTACCGCACCCCCTCCCTCGGCGCCCGCCGCCCCTCCCGTCTCCACGCGATCGAGGAACTCCCCATCGCCCTCGCCATGTTGCTGATCGCGAGCGGCGACTACCGCCAGGCGGTGCTGGGCGCGGTGAACTACGGACGTGACTGCGACTCGATCGCGACGATGGCGGGCGCACTGGCCGGGGCCCTGGGCTCACCGGTCCCGGAGGACTGGTCGAAGACCGTCGCGGAGGCCAGCCGTCTGGACCTTTGGGAGCCGCCCCGCGCGTTGACCGAGGTCGCGAGGGAAATCCACGAGCGGGACGTCCGCCGACGCAGGGCGCATGAGGCGGCGTTCACCGCGTTGGGGGGCCGAGGATGCTCCGACTGACCTGGGTCCAGCCGGAGGACCTCCTGGGACACGAACTCCGGCAGGCGGCCCTGGACGGCCGGGAGCCGTCGAGGATCGCGGAGAGGTGGCGGGCGGCGGGTGGTGGGGAGGCGCCCTTGCGGGCGGGGGCGTCAGCAGAACCGGCGTCCCGGTATCTCAGGACGCTGGCCAAGGACTTGCTGGACGAACTGGCAGATCTGCCCAGCAGTCTTAAGGACGCGGAGCCGACAGACCTGGAGACGATCAAGTCTCTGTGCCCGAACTGGCCGTCAGAGCCTGCGAGCAGTGGAACCGCTGAGCCCGCCGGCGGTGGTGTCGCCGGAGCGGTCACCCCGATCCGCTACGAAGCCGCCTGGCTCGGCCGAGCAGTCGGCTGTCTCCTGGGCAAGCCCGTCGAGAAACTTCCCCTCGAAGCCATCCGCCAACTCGCCCGGTCCACCGGCAACTGGCCGCTCAGCAACTACTTCACGGCCAGGGGAGTCCCCGAAGACCTCACCACGAAGTACCCCTGGAACCGCCGCTCGGCCACCACCTCCCTCGCCGAGAACATCGACGGCATGCCCGAGGACGACGACCTCAACTACCCCCTTCTCAACCTCCTCCTGCTCCAACGCCACGGCAAAGCCTTCACCACCACCGACGTGGCGCGCCTCTGGCTCGACGAACTCCCTCCGGGCCGCACCTTCACAGCCGAACGCATCGCCCACCGCAATCTCCTCCTCGGCCTCGAACCCCCGCACACGGCCCGCCACCGCAACCCCTTCCGCGAGTGGATCGGCGCCCTCATCCGCGCGGACGTCCACGGCTGGACCAACCCCGGCAACCCGTCCGCCGCGGCCGAACAGGCCCACCGCGACGCCGCCCTCACCCACACCGCCAACGGCGTCTACGCGGCGATGTTCACGGCGGCCGTCATCGCCCAGGCGGCGACGGCGAGGGGCCCCCACGACATCCACGCCTGCCTGCGCACCGGACTCAGGGTGATCCCCCCGGCCTCCCGCCTGGCACAGGCGATCCGCCAGGCGATCCAACTGTCCCGCTCCCACGAGGACTTCGGCACGGTCGTCGACGAACTCCACGCCACCTACTCCCCCACCCACCACTGGGTGCACGCCATCCCGAACACCGCCCTGATCGCCGCCGCCCTCACCCACGCGAACGGCGACTTCACCGGCTCCATCTGCCGCGCGGTGTCCGGCGGTTGGGACACCGACTCCAACGGCGCGACCGCGGGCAGCATCGCCGCCCTCCTCGCCGGCGCCCCCTGCGCCCTCCCCGACCGCTGGACCGCCCCCCTCAAGAACCGCCTCGCCACCTCCATCGCCGACTTCAACGGCACCGGCTTCGACGCACTGGCCCGGCTCACCCACGAACTCGCCCACAGCCCCGACCACCTCCGCACACCTCAACCCGCCCCCCAAGTCCACGAGGCACCCACCCACTTGGAGGCCACTCGCCCATGACCGACATCGTCGTGCTCGGCAGCACGAACATGGACCTTGTCACCTATGTCGCAAAGGCCCCACAGCGCGGCGAGACCGTGACGGGACGGGAGTTCCGCACGATCCCCGGCGGCAAGGGCGCCAACCAGGCGATCGCGGCGGCCCGCGCGGGCGGCGACGTCCTGATGATCGGCGCCGTCGGCAACGACGCCTACGGCGCCCACCTGCGCTCCACCCTCGAACACTCCGGCGTGGACACCGACGACCTCCGCACGGTCGAGGGCCCCTCCGGCACCGCGCACATCGTCGTGGACGACGAGGGCGGCAACGCGATCGTCGTGATCCCCGGCGCGAACGGCACGGTCGACCATCTGAGCCCCGGCGACGAGGGCGTCATCGCCTCCGCCGACCTCCTGCTGCTCCAGCTGGAGGTCCCGCTGGCCGCGGTCCTCGCCGGCGCGCAGGCCGCCCACCGCCACGACGTCCGTACGATCCTCACCCCGTCCCCCGCCCAGCCGCTCCCGGACGAACTCCTCGCCGCCATCGACCTGTTGGTCCCCAACGAGCACGAGGCCACCACCCTCACCGGCCGCACCGACCCGCGCGAGGCCGCCACCGCGCTGCTCGAGCGGGTGCCGGAGGTCGTCGTCACCCTGGGCGCGGCGGGCAGCCTGTACGCCACCCGCGGCGCCGACCCCCTGACCGTCCCGGCCCCGAAGGTCACCGCCGTCGACTCCACCGGCGCCGGGGACACGTTCGTGGGCGCCCTCGCGGTGGCCCTGGGCGAAGGCCGCCCGATGCGGGACGCACTGGCCTGGGCGGCGGCAGCGGCAGCGCTGTCGGTCCAGCGGGAGGGCGCCTCGGCGTCGATGCCGTACCGCCCCGAGATCGAGGCACGGTACGCGTCATGACCGAAGCAGCCGACGCCGCCCCCTTGGCCGGCCTGCGCGTCCTCGACCTGGCCACCCTGTTCGCCGGCCCCCTCGCCGCCACGATGCTCGGCGACTTCGGCGCCGAGGTCGTCAAGGTCGAGCACCCCGAGAAACCGGACCCCTCCCGCGGCCACGGCCCGTCGAAGGACGGCGTGGGTCTGTGGTGGAAGTTCCTCGGCCGCAACAAGCGCACGATCACCCTGAACCTGTCCAAGCCCGGTGGCCGCGCCACCTTCCTGCGCCTCGCCACGACCGCGGACGTCGTGATCGAGAACTTCCGCCCCGGCACCCTGGAGAAATGGGACCTGGGCTGGCCGGAGCTCTCCGCCGCCAACCCGCGCCTGGTCCTCACCCGCGTCACCGGCTTCGGCCAGTTCGGCCCCTACGCCCACCGCCCCGGTTTCGGCACCCTCGCCGAGGCGATGAGCGGCTTCGCCGCGCTCACCGGCGAACCGGACGCGCCCCCGACGCTCCCGCCCTTCGGCCTGGCCGACTCGATCGCGGGCCTCGCGACCGCGTACGCGGTGCTGACGGCGCTGGCCGCCCGCGAACGCACCGGCGAGGGCCAGGTCGTCGACATGGCCCTCATCGAGCCGATGCTGCTGGCGCTGGGTCCCCAGGCGACCTGGTACGACCAGCTCGGCTACGTCCAGGAACGCACCGGCAACCGCTCAGCCAACAACGCCCCGCGCAACACCTACCGCACAGCGGACGGCACCTGGGTCGCCGTCTCCACCTCCGCCCAGTCGATCGCCGAGCGCGTGATGCACCTGGTGGGGCGCCCCGACCTGATCGACGAACCCTGGTTCGCGACGGGTGCCGACCGGGCCCGCCACGCCGACGTCCTGGACCGGGCGGTCGGCGACTGGATCGCCCGCCACACCCGCGCCGACGTGCTCGCGGCCTTCGAGAAGGCGGAGGCGGCGGTGGCCCCGGTCCAGGACGTACGGGAGGTGATGACGGACCCGCAGTACGGGGCCCTCGACACGATCACCACCGTCGACGACCCCGAACTCGGCCCCCTGCGCATGCAGAACGTCCTCTTCCGTCTCTCCGCCACCCCCGGCGCGATCCGCTGGGCGGGCCGCCCGCACGGCGCCGACACCGACGAGATCCTCACGGACCTGGGCCTGACCCCCGCCGAACTGGCGGCCCTGCGCGAGGAGGGCGCCCTGTGACGAGTCCGGCGAAGTCCGTTCCGTACCCCCTGACCTGGCTGTACGTTCCCGGCGACCGCCCGCGTGTGGTGGCCAAGGCCCTGGCGTCCGGCGCCGACATCGTCATCGTCGACCTGGAGGACGCGGTCGCCCCGGACCGCAAGGACTACGCCCGGGCGGCCACGGCCGATCTGCTCTCCGAAGCGGAACAGCCCGTCCCGGTCCACGTCCGTGTGAACGCCCTGGGCACCCCGCCGGCGGCGCAGGACCTCACGGTGCTGGCCGCCCTCCCCGGCCTGTCCGCCCTGCGCCTGCCCAAGGTGATCTCCGCCGAGCAGATCATCCACCTCGCCCAGACCACGCCGGCCGACGACCCGGGCACGACCCCGCTCCACGCCCTCCTGGAGTCGGCCGTCGGCATCGAGCGCGCACACGCGATCGCCTCCGCGCACCCCTCCCTGCACGGCATCTCGCTGGGCGAGGCGGACCTACGGGCCGACCTGGGCGTACGGGGCGACGCGGGCCTCGACTGGTCCCGCTCCCGTGTCATCGTGGCCGCGCGGGCGGCCGGCCTGCCTCCGCCGGCCCAGTCCATCCACCCGGACATCCGCGACCTGGAGGGCCTTGCGGCGTCCTGCGCCCACGGCCGCACCCTGGGCTTCCTGGGCCGAGCGGCCATCCACCCCCGCCAGCTCCCGGTGATCGAACGTGCCTACCTGCCCACGGAGGCGGAACTGGAACAGGCGGAAACGATCGTCAAGGCAGCGGCAACGGAACACGGCGCCCAGGCCCTGCAGGACGGAACCTTCATCGACGCGGCGGTGGTGTCGGCGGCCCAGCGAACCCTGTCACTCGCTCGCCGACGCTGACCTGTTCCTTTCCGCCACAACGGCGAGTACCTACACGGCGCGCTCCGGCGGTGCCGGACTCACGAAACCCGTCGCCCACACACAACGAGGGGCGCTCGGAGAGTTCCGAGCGCCCCATCGCCGTACAACGAAGCGTCAGCTCTTCTTCGCCGACTCGGCCTCGTCGCTCGCTTCCTTCTCGGCCTCCGCGTCCGAGGAGTCGGTGGAGTCCGCCTCGGCCTTCTCGGCGTCGGTCCTCTCACCATCGGCGTCGGTGCCGCCCTCGACCTCACCGTCGGCTTCACCGCCGGAGGCCTCCGCACCCGGCTCAACCACGGTCTCCCTGCCGGGCCGCTTCCTCGCCGAGAGCACGATGTACGTCACCGCGAGCAGGAACACGATCAGCGCGGTCCAGTTGTTCAGCCGCAGCCCGAGGATGTGGTGGGCGTCGTCCACGCGCATGTACTCGATCCAGAACCGCCCCGCACAGTACGCGGCGACGTACAGCGCGAACGCCCGCCCGTGCCCCAGCTTGAAGCGGCGGTCGGCCCAGATCACCAGCAGCGCGACACCGATGCACCACAGCGACTCGTACAGGAATGTCGGGTGGTAGGTGCCCGGCACCCGTCCGTCCGTCGAGGACGTGATCTCCAGGGCCCACGGAAGATCGGTCGGCCGCCCGTACAGCTCCTGGTTGAACCAGTTGCCCCAGCGCCCGATCGCCTGCGCGAAGGCGATGCCGGGCGCGACGGCGTCGGCGTACGCGGGCAGCGGGATGCCCCGGCGCCGACAGCCGATCCAGGCGCCCAGCGCCCCGAAGGCGATGGCGCCCCAGATACCGAGGCCGCCCTCCCAGATCTTGAAGGCGTCCACCCAGTCACGGCCCTCGCTGAAGTACAGCTGGTAGTCCGTGATCACGTGGTAGAGCCGGCCGCCGATCAGGCCGAAGGGCACGGCCCAGACCGCGATGTCGGCCACCGTGCCGGCCCGCCCGCCCCGGGCGATCCAGCGTTTGTTGCCGAGCCAGACGGCTACGAAGACACCGATGATGATGCAGAACGCGTAGCCGCGCAGCGGGACGGGGCCGAGGTGGATCACCCCGCGCGACGGGCTGGGAATGTAGGCAAGTTCCATGGCAAGGTCGACGCTACCCTGCCGGGCGGCGCCGATGTCGGGCGGCCCGGCTACGGGTCCATAACAGGCAGCGCCCCGAGCAGGCCCTGCCCACGCCGGTTCATCCCTTGGCGGTCTCCTCCACCATCTGCTTCAGCTTGGCCGGAGTCATCGTCTGGTCCTGGTAGATGTTCTTGCCGTTCAGCAGCACCGTCGGCGTACCGCTGAAGCCGCCTTCCTTGAACGCGTCGTTGGACTTGTCGACCCAGCTGTTGTGCGTGCCGTTCTCGACGCACTTGCGGAAGGCGGGCGTGTCCAGGCCGTCGACCTTGCCCGCGAGTTCCAGGAGCTTGCTGTTCTTCGCGAAGGCGTCGTCGACCTCCGGCGGCTGGTTCTGGTACAGCACGTCGTGGTACGGCACGAACTTCCCGACGTCCTGGGCGCAGGCCGCGGCGTTGGCGGCGTTGCGGGAGCCGGTGCCGCCCATGTTGCCGTCGATGATCGTCGCCAGGTGGTACTCGACCTTGAGCTTCCCGGAGTCCGTCAGCTCGTGGATCGTCGACCTGTACGCGTCCTCGAAGGACTTGCAGGCCGGGCAGCGGAAGTCCTCCCAGACCGTGAGTGTCGACTTGGCGCTCTCCTCGCCGACCGGGATCGCGAGGCCGTCCTTGCCCTGCGCCCCCGAGGGGCCCACCACCGGCCCCGCGTCACTGCTGTCGTCCTTGCCGGCGTTCGCCGCGACGACTCCGACCACCGCCGCGAGTCCGAGGACGCAGACCACGCTCGCGCCCACGATCAGCGCGCGGCGCCGCTTGTCGGCGGCCTTCTGCTTCTCCCGCTCGACCGCCAGCCGCTCTCGGGCGGTCCGCTTTCCCTCACGATTCTTTTCGCTCACACCCGCAGAACGAACCGGGGAGGCGCAGCGCGCCTCCCCGGCCACAGGTCCACCCTTACGAGGGAGCTGTATGAAATCCCGCCTGGTTACGCCTGCCCGCGCACGCCCTTCGCCAGCTCACCGGCGAGCGCGCGGACAGCCTCGACGCCGGCCGCGTCGTCCGGCGCGTCCAGCATCAGCTTGACGAAGGCCGAGCCGACGATCACGCCGTCCGCGAACCCGGCGACCTCGGCGGCCTGCTCGGCGTTGGAGACGCCGAGCCCGACGCAGACGGGCAGCTCGGTGCCGGTGGCCCGGGTGCGCTCGACCAGGTCCTGCGCCTGCGCGCCCACGGACTCACGGGTACCGGTGACGCCCATCAGCGAGGCGGCGTAGACGAAGCCGCTGCCCGCCGAGGTGATCTGCCCGAGCCGCTCGTCCTTGCTGCTGGGCGCCACGACGAAGACGGTCGCGAGCCCGTGCTTCTCGGCGTGCTCCCTCCACAGGGCCGACTCCTGGACGGGCAGGTCGGGCAGGATGCAGCCCGCACCGCCCGCCTCGGCCAGCTCGGCGGTGAAGCGCTCGACGCCGTAGCGGTCGATGGGGTTCCAGTACGTCATGACGAGGACCGGCTTCCCGGTGGCCGCGTGGGCCTCCTTGACCGTCCGCATGACGTCCGCGATCTTGACGCCGCCGCGCAGGGCGATGTCGTCGGCGGTCTGGATGACGGGGCCGTCGAGGACGGGGTCGCTGTGCGGCAGACCCACCTCCACGACGTCGGCGCCCCCGTCGAGCACGGCCTTGATCGCCTCGATGCCGCCGTCCACGGACGGGAACCCGGCCGGGAGGTAGGCGATGAGGGCGGAGCGGCCCTCGGCCTTGGCGGCCTGCAGGGTGTCCGTCAACAGCTGGATGTTTCCGCTCACTTGGCGTCCCCCTGGATCTCGGCGGCACCGCCGTTGGCGTCGGCGGCGACCTCGGCGTCGGTGTCGTACAGGCCGAAGTAGCGGGCGGCCGTGTCCATGTCCTTGTCACCGCGCCCGGACAGGTTGACCACGATCAGCCCGTCCTTGCCCAGCTCCCTGCCCACCTCCAGGGCACCGGCGAGCGCGTGGGCGCTCTCGATGGCCGGGATGATGCCCTCGGTGCGGGACAGCAGGCGCAGCGCCTGCATGGCCGCGTCGTCGGTGACCGCGCGGTACTCGCCGCGGCCGATGTCCTTGAGGTAGGAGTGCTCCGGGCCGATGCCGGGGTAGTCCAGGCCCGCCGAGATCGAGTACGGCTCGGTGATCTGGCCCTCCTCGTCCTGGAGGACGTAGGAGCGGGAGCCGTGCAGGATGCCGGGCTCGCCGGCGGTCAGGGTCGCCGCGTGCTCGCCGGTCTCGACGCCGTGCCCGGCGGGCTCGCAGCCGATGAGGCGTACGTCCGTGTCGGGGATGAAGGCGTGGAAGAGGCCGATGGCGTTGGAGCCGCCGCCGACGCAGGCGATGGCGGCGTCGGGGAGGCGTCCGGCGCGCTCCAGCAGCTGGCGTCGTGCCTCCACCCCGATGACGCGGTGGAAGTCGCGGACCATCGCGGGGAAGGGGTGCGGGCCGGCGACCGTACCGAACAGGTAGTGCGTGTGGTCGACGTTGGCGACCCAGTCGCGGAACGCCTCGTTGATGGCGTCCTTGAGGGTGCGGCTGCCCGACTTCACGGCGATGACCTCGGCGCCGAGCATGCGCATGCGGGCCACGTTGAGGGCCTGGCGCTGGGTGTCGATCTCGCCCATGTAGATCGTGCACTCGAGGCCGAAGAGCGCGCAGGCCGTCGCCGTCGCCACGCCGTGCTGGCCGGCCCCGGTCTCGGCGATCACTCGGGTCTTGCCCATGCGCTTGGTGAGCAGGGCCTGGCCGAGGACGTTGTTGATCTTGTGGGAGCCGGTGTGGTTGAGGTCTTCCCGCTTCAGGAAGATCCGTGCGCCACCGGCGTGTTCGGCGAACCTCGGCACCTCGGTGAGGGAGCTGGGGCGGCCGGTGTAGTTGACCAGCAGGTCGTCGAGTTCCCGGGCGAACTCGGGGTCGTGCTTGGCCTTGTCGTACTCGACGGCCACCTCGTCCACGGCGGCGACGAGGGCCTCCGGGATGAACTTGCCGCCGAAGGCGCCGAAGTAGCCCTCGGCGGTGGGGACTTGACCCTCCGGGTCGGGGATGAAGAAGTCGCTGGGCATGAGTGAACCTCACGGTGAGTGGTGTGTGAACAGCACTGATCGCCGTGGGGGCGGGGTTTGTCCGTTGGCTGCGGGCCCGATGTGGCTGGTCGCGCACGCGCGGCGGTAGCCGCAAATCGAACAGAGTCCCGCGCCCCTATGGGGCGCGCTGCCATCGACGGCCGTTTACCTGCCCAGGTTCGTCTCCGATGACGTATCGCACGCGACGGCCGTGCACGCGGCGTGCCGGCGCGCGGCAGCCGCGAGGGCGGCAGCCGCGCGCGAGGCGGGCGTACCGGTCCACGGTCGTCACAGTGCGGTTCATCGGGGTCAGCCTAGCGGGTGATCAGCCTCGGCCGTGCCGCAATGCGGGGTGCTCGCCCGCCGCCACGAGGTCGGAGACCGCGGACTTGGGGTCCTTGCCCGTGACCAGGGACTCGCCGACCAGGACGGCGTCGGCGCCGGCGTTGGCGTAGGCGATGAGGTCGTGCGGGCCGCGGACGCCGGACTCGGCGACCTTGACGATGGTGTCGGGGATCTCGGGGGCCACGCGCTCGAAGGTGGAGCGGTCGACCTCGAGGGTCTTGAGGTTGCGCGCGTTGACGCCGATCACCTTCGCGCCGGCGTCCACCGCGCGCTCGACCTCGTCCTCGTCGTGCACCTCGACGAGGGGCGTGAGGCCGATGGAGACCGCACGCTCGATCAGCGACTCCAGGGCGGGCTGGTCCAGCGCGGCCACGATCAGCAGGGCGAGATCCGCGCCGTAGGCCCGGGCCTCCCACAGCTGGTACGACGTGACGATGAAGTCCTTGCGCAGGACCGGGATGTCCACGCGCGCGCGGACGGCCTCCAGGTCGGCCAGCGAGCCGCCGAAGCGGCGCTGTTCGGTGAGGACGGAGATGACGGCCGCGCCGCCCGCCTCGTAGTCCGCGGCGAGCCCGGCCGGGTCGGCGATCGCGGCCAGCGCACCCTTGGAGGGGCTGGAGCGCTTGACCTCGCAGATGACCTTGACGCCGTCGCCCCTGAGCGCGGCGACCCCGTCCTTGGCCGCGGGAGCCTTCGCCGCGCGCTCCTTGAGCTCGTCGAGGCTGACGCGCGCCTGCCGCTCCGCGAGGTCGGCACGGACTCCGTCGATGATCTCGTCGAGCACACTCACGCGAGCGGCCCCCTTCCAGACGGTTGACTGTGAAAGCGGTTCAAAACCTATGGTCACTGCGATGGTATCCGCAGGAGGGCGTAGGCCTCGCATCCGGTTGACGCCACGTCCCACTACCTGGACATTCTCCAGTTGATCAAGGATGCAGCCAGCCACCGGACGGCAGATTCCGGACAACGGTGAAGACCAGCACCAACGCCCCCGCCGCCCACAGGCGCACCGGCGAGAGATCGAGCGCGAGCGGTCGCCCTCGCGCCGCCCGGATCACCCAGACGGTCCACACCACGGCGAAGAGCACATAGCCGACGACAGCGAGCGCGTTGTCCTGGAGCGCCGCCGCGAAGTCCCCGTGGACGACGGCGTGCGCGCTGCGCAGTCCGCCGCAGCCGGGGCAGTAGATCCCGGTGACCTGGAGGAGCGGACAGGCGGGGTAGTGGCCGGGTTCGTTCGGGTCCACGGCGCCCACGTAGGCGAAGGCGCCCACGACGGCTCCGAGCACGCCCGCAGGCACGGCGAGCCGCCCGAACACGCTCCCCGTGCCGGACCGCGTCATCCCCTGGCCGTCGGAGTTCACGCCTCGCATTCTGCCCTCTGCGGCCCCCCACGCGCGCGTGAGGGGCGGCTTCCGGTACGCGGTGTACCGGAAGCCGCCCCTCGACGCGGTCGTACGGGAGAGCCGTACGCAATCAGCTCTGGACGTCCGCCGGCTCGCGCTTCTCCGCGAGGAGCACGTGAGCGTCCTTGGGCTGGCCGAGGCCCATGCCGCGCATGATCCAGCCGATGACGCCACCGAGGACCACGATCCCCAGGCCGGCCCAGAAGCCCACGGGCTGAGCCAACACCATGAAGGCGCCCGAGACGCAGAAACCGATGAAGGCGATCGTGACACCGGTCCAGGCGGCCGGGGTGTGACCGTGGCTGCTGCCCGCCATTACTTGCTCCTCGTTGCTGAAGTACGTGTCCGAGCCGGACGCTCGCTGTCATTGTCCCGCACGCGTGCGCATGGGGTGATCGGGGGTAGCCCTCCCGAGTCGACGCCGGGAATGGCAGCGCCCCTTCAGGGGCGCGGGGCTCCGTTGGATTTGCGGCTACCGCCGCGCGGGCGCGACCAGCCCCACCGGCCCGCAGTGAAAGACGGCCCTACCCGCGGAGCGCTACGCGCCGGTCGGGTCCTCGCCCCGGTCGAGAGCCTTCCACAGGTCCTCGGGGCGGTCGGGGTCGGTGGCCGGGGCCTCGCGGCGCGGGCGGGATGCGCCGCCGCGCTCGTAGCGGCCGGACATCCCGGGCCAGAGCCGGCCGTAGCGCAGGGCCAGCAGTCCGGCGAGCAGGATCAGGACGCCGCCCACGGCCGCGACGTACGGCCACGCCGTGTGGGTGAGGGCCTGGACGGTGGCCGAGGTGTCGCCGGAGGCCTGGGCGGCCTTCTCGTCGAGCGCGGAGCTGTCGGAGGCGCCGAGCAGGGCGGCCGCGACGGTGCCGGCGCCGGAGAGCGCGAGCAGGCCGGCGACCACGAAGCGGCCGGCCCGGCGGACGGCGAAGACGGCGACGAGCGCGGCGAGCCCCACTATCGCCAGGGCCGCGGGGACGCCCGTGACGTCGCTGCCCTTGGCGATCAGCGGGAACGGGCCGCCGGCCACCGTCACGGTGCCCTCCGACCAGCGCTGCCGGGTGGAGAGCAGCGCCACGGCCGCGCCGAGCGCCCCGCACAGCAGGGCGACGGCGAGACTCATACGGCCGGCCCGGGCGGAACCGGGGGCTTCGGAACGAGGGTGCGGTACGGCAGTCACGTACTCCACTATCACCCGAACCCCGAACGATCAGTCACCCGGGGTTCGGGTGAGACGGCCGGCCGGGCTCACCCGCGTTCACTTGAGCCGGTTCGCCGTGTGCACCGCGCGCAGTACCGCCGCCGCCTTGTTCCGGCACTCGGTGTCCTCGGCGACCGGGTCCGAGTCGGCGACGATGCCCGCGCCCGCCTGGACGTACGCCGTGCCGTCCCGCAGGAGGGCCGTACGGATGGCGATGGCGGTGTCGGAGTCGCCCGCGAAGTCGAGGTAGCCGACGCAGCCGCCGTACAACCCCCGCCGGGACGGCTCGAGTTCGTCGATGATCTGCATCGCGCGCGGCTTGGGGGCGCCGGAGAGCGTGCCGGCGGGGAAGCAGGCGGTCAGCACGTCGAAGGCGGTACGGCCCTCGGCGACGCGTCCGGTCACCGTCGAGACGATGTGCATCACGTGGGAGTAGCGCTCGATGGACATGAAGTCGACGACCTCGACCGAGCCCGGCTCGCAGACCCGCCCCAGGTCGTTGCGGCCCAGGTCGACCAGCATGAGGTGCTCGGCGCGCTCCTTGGGGTCGGCGAGCAGTTCTTCGGCGAGGGCCTGGTCCTCCTGCGGGGTGGCCCCGCGCCACCGGGTGCCGGCGATGGGGTGGACCATCGCCTGCCCGTCCTCGACCTTCACCAGGGCTTCCGGCGAGGAGCCGACGACGTCGAAGCCGTCGAAGCGGAACAGGTACATGTACGGGGAGGGGTTGGTCGCCCGCAGCACCCGGTACACGTCCAACGCGCTTGCCGTGCACGGCGTTTCGAAGCGCTGGGAGGGGACCACCTGGAAGGCCTCCCCGGCGCGGATGCGCTCCTTGATGTCCTCGACGGCCTCCTGGAAGTCCTCTCCGCCCCACAGGGCGGTGTACTCCGGCAGTTCGGAGGGCGGCAGGGCGGCCGGGGGCTGGGCGACCGCGCGTGAGAGGTCCGCCTGCATGGCGTCGAGGCGGGCGACCGCGTCGGCGTAGGCCTCGTCGACGCCGGTGTCGAGGTCGTTGTGGTTGATCGCGTTGGCGATCAGCAGGACGGAGCCCTCCCAGTGGTCCATGACGGCGAGGTCACTGGTGAGCAGCATGGTCAGCTCGGGCAGCTTCAGGTCGTCCCGCTCGCCGGGGCCGATCTTCTCCAGGCGGCGCACGATGTCGTAGCCGAGGTAGCCGACCATGCCGCCGGTGAAGGGCGGCAGGCCCAGGTCGTGGGCGAGGTCACGGGGGGTGTGCAGGGCCTCGATGGTGGCGCGCAGGGCGGCCAGCGGGTCGCCCTCCACGGGGACGCCGACGGGCGGGGCGCCGAGCCAGTGGGCCTGCCCGTCGCGCTCGGTGAGGGTCGCCGCGGAGCGTACGCCCACGAACGAGTAGCGGGACCAGGACCTGCCGTTCTCCGCGGACTCCAGCAGGAAGGTGCCGGGGCGCTCGGCGGCGAGCTTGCGGTAGAGCGCGACCGGGGTGTCGCCGTCGGCGAGGAGCTTGCGGGTGACCGGAATGACGCGGCGGTCGGAGGCCAGCTTGCGGAACGTCTCGAGGTCCATGGCGGCTGACCTTACTGATCGGCTGCCGGTACGCCGGAATCGGCGTCCTTGAGCAGCACATCCACGTCGAAGCAGGTACGCGCGCCCGTGTGGCAGGCAGCGCCGACCTGGTCGACCCTGACGAGCACGGTGTCGGCGTCGCAGTCCAGGGCGACGGACTTCACCCACTGGAAGTGGCCGGAGGTGTCGCCCTTGACCCAGTACTCCTGCCGGCTGCGCGACCAGTAGGTGCAGCGGCCGGTGGTGAGTGTGCGATGCAGGGCCTCGTCGTCCATCCAGCCGAGCATCAGCACCTCTCCGGTGTCGTACTGCTGGGCGATGGCGGGCAGGAGTCCGTCCGCGCTGCGCTTGAGGCGCGCGGCGATCTCGGGGTCCAGCCGACTGGGCTGACGGGGCGTGCTGGTGGTCATGGATGCCATTGTGCCGCCTGCCACTGACAGTGACGGCTCGGTGTCCACTGAGTGGATAGGGGCGGCGCGAAGCGCCTCGGTGTGGGGTGGTGGTCGGGTGACGGGTGGGCGGACCTGGTACGTGGTCGTAGGCTGACTGCATGTCGACCTTCGCCCAGCGTGAACGACTTCTCCTCGCCGACCTCTTGGAGGCCGAGGGCCCCGAGGCCCCCACCCTCTGCGAGGGCTGGCAGACCCGTGATCTCGCCGCGCACGTCGTGGTGCGCGAACGCCGCCCCGATGCCGCCGCCGGCCTGCTGATCAAGCAGCTGGGGTCGCGTCTGGAGAAGGCGATGGAGGAGTTCGCGGCGAAGCCGTACGAGGAGCTGATCCAGCTCATCCGCACCGGCCCGCCGCGCTTCTCGCCCTTCCAGCTCAAGCAGATCGACGAGGCGTCGAACACGATCGAGTTCTACGTCCACACCGAGGACGTCCGCCGCGCCCAGCCGGACTGGACGCCGCGCGAGCTCGACCCGGTCTTCCAGGACGCCCTCTGGTCCCGCTTCGAGCGCTCCGCCCGGCTGGTGGGCCGCAGCGCCCCCACCGGCCTGGTGCTGCGCCGCCCCAACGGCCAGACGGCGGTCGCCCACAAGGGCACGCCGGTCGTCACGGTGACCGGCGAGCCCTCGGAGCTGCTGCTGTTCGCCTACGGCCGGCAGAGCGCCGCCAAGGTGGAGCTGGACGGCGACAAGGACGCGATCGCCAAGCTGCACGAGACGAAGCAGCTGGGTATCTGAGGGCAGCCGCGCGCGAGGCCGTCAGCGGGGCAGTTCGGCGCGGCGCAGGCCGGGCACGCACAGGGCGATCACTCCGCCCAGCCCGCACACCGCCGCGCTGACCACGAAGACCGGGCCGGTACCCCAGGCACCGATGGCGGCGGCGGACAGGGGCATGCTGAGCGGCGCGAACCCGAGGCTGACCAGCCCGGAGACGGCCGTGACGCGGCCCAGGTAGGCGGCGTCGGAATGGGTCTGCAGCAGGGCGCCGCACATGGCGCCGCTGAGCCCGGCGAGCAGTCCGACGAGCAGGGCGACCCCGACGGCGGCGACCACGCCGGGCACGAAGGCCAGGGCGCCGATCGCGACCGACCCGGCGAGGATCGTGTACCCCGCCACCCGCCCGGCGTGCGGCAGGCGCCCGCGCACGGTCAGCAGCAGGGACGCGGCACCCGCACCGACGCCGAAACCGGCGAGCACCCAGCCCATCCCGGAGGCGCCCCAGCCCCGCTCGTCGGCGAGCAGTGTCAGGCCGACGTTGAGCGGGCCGACGAAGCCGAGGTCGCCGAGGGCGATGGCGAGCATCAGCGGTGCGAGCACCCGGTGGCGGCGGATGTAGCCGAGTCCGGCCACCAGGTCGCGCCAGGCGGTGCCGCCCTGCGCGGCGGCCTTGTCGTCGGCGGGCAGCTCCCGCACCCGCACGGAGATCAGCAGCGGCACCGACACCGCGATGAGCAACCCGGCGACGCCGAACGCGGCCGCCGCGCCCCCGACCGCGACCCCGAGTCCGCCGAGCGGAGCTCCGACGACGCTCGCGAAGCGGATCCCGAGGCCCCGCATGCCCTGCACGCGCGCGAGTTGGCCGCGTGTCGTCACGCGCGCGGGGAGCGCGCCCAGGGCCGGCATGAACACGGCGTCGACGGTGCCGAAGACCAGGGCGAGCGCGGCGAGCGGCCACAGCCCCGGAGTGGTGAGGAACAACAGCCCGGCCACCGCGAGGACGGCCGCGCACCGCACCACGTCGCTGCCGATGACGACCTTGCGCGGCCCGAGCCGGTCGGCGATCACTCCCCCGCCCAGCATCAGCAGGGCCCGCGGCAGAGCACTCACCGCCATGACCACCCCGGCCTGGGCCGGCGAACCGGCCTGTACGGCCGCCCAGGACAGGGCGATGTAGTAGACGTTGTCGCCGATCATCGAGGAGGTGTAGGCGGCGAGCCAGCGCAGGACGTTGCGGTCGCGGTGGGCGGCTCTGTCGACGACGTCGGTCGCTGCCATGAGCGTGGCGGTCACGGGAGGGGTGTCCTCTCTCAGACGCGGAACGGGAAGGCGTACGTGTGCACCGCGACGTTCTCGCGGCCCTCGGTGTCGCCCGCGGCGTCGGCGGCCCGGCCGCGCTCGTCGTACCGGCGGACGAGGGCTAGCAACTCGGCGGTCAGCTCGGCCAGTTCGGCCGCCGTCAGCCGCAGCGTCGACTCGGAGGACTCCGCGACGGAGTTCCACTCCTCGTCCCAGTGTGTCCGCTCGTCGAGGAAGCGGCGGTACATGTCGGCCCGCTGCTCGAAGAAGAGCCGGCTGGCGGCGGTGTGCGCGGCGGCCTTCTCCGGCGCGTCCCTGAAGTCCTCGTCCCGGATGCTCACGCCGTCCGAGGCGGGCTGCCACCAGCGCTCCCGGCCGTCCGCGCTCCGCGGCTCGGCCTCCTCGATGAGTCCGTGCTCGGCGAGCTTGCGCAGGTGGTAGCTGACCAGTGAGACGGCCTCGTCGACCTGCTCGGCGAGCTGGGACGCGGTCGCGACGCGGGCGACGGTGAGCCCTCGGTAGAGCTTCATCCGCAGCGGGTGGGCGAGCGCCTTGAGCGTGCCCACGTCCGTGATCCGGCGGTTCTTCTCCGTGCCTGTCATGCCTCGACGGTAGATGCGAAGGAAAAGTTGCGCAATAGATTTTGTGCAACTTTCCTTTTCTATCTACTCACGAAGAAGCCCCGGCCACCCACCTGGGCAACCGGGGCACTCGAGCCGAGCCGAGCGTCACCGCACCGGGTGGCCCGCCTCCCGCAGCGACTGCTTGACCTCGCCGATCCGCAGATCCCCGAAGTGGAACACCGACGCCGCCAGCACCGCGTCCGCCCCCGCCCCGACGGCCGGGGGGAAGTCGGCGAGCTTGCCGGCGCCGCCGGAGGCGATCACCGGGACCGTCACGTGCTTGCGGACCGCCCGGATCATCTCCAGGTCGTAGCCGTCCTTCGTGCCGTCCGCGTCCATCGAGTTGAGCAGGATCTCTCCCGCGCCGAGCTCGGCGGCCCGGTGCGCCCACTCGACGGCGTCGATGCCGGTGCCCTTGCGGCCACCGTGGGTGGTCACCTCGAAGGTGCCCTCAGGAGTGCGCCGCGCGTCGACCGACAGCACCAGCACCTGCCGCCCGAACCGCTCGGCGATCTCGCGGATCAGGTCGGGGCGGGCGATGGCGGCGGTGTTGACGCCCACCTTGTCGGCGCCCGCGCGCAGCAGCTTGTCCACGTCCTCTGCCGTACGCACGCCGCCGCCGACCGTCAGTGGGATGAACACCTGCTCGGCGGTGCGGCGCACCACGTCGTACGTCGTCTCGCGGTTGCCCGACGAGGCGGTGATGTCCAGGAACGTCAGCTCGTCGGCGCCCTCGGCGTCGTACACCTTGGCCATCTCGACGGGGTCGCCCGCGTCGCGCAGGTTCTGGAAGTTGACGCCCTTGACGACCCGGCCGTTGTCCACGTCCAGGCAGGGGATGACTCGGACCGCCAGGGTCATGAATCCACGGCTCCTCTGTATGCCTCTAGCTCTACTTCGACCAGGATGCGCGGGTCGACGAAGCCCTCCACGACCACCAGGGTCGAGACCGGGCGCACGGAGTCGAAGAGATCCTTGTGCGCCCGGGCCACCTCGTCGACGTCCCGCTGATGGCTCAGGTACATCCGGGTCCGGACCACCGACTCGGGACCGAGCCCGAACTCGGCGATCGCCTCCAACGCGCCGGTGAACGCCACCTTGGCTTGTTCGTACGGGTCGCCCTCCCCGTACAGCACATGCCCTTTGAAGGACGTGGTGCCCGCCACCAGCACACGATCGCCCGCCGCGACGGCATGTGCGAAACCGAAGGACTCCTCCCAGGGACTTCCGCTCTGCACGCGCCGCACGGCATCGCTCATGACGACACAGCCTCCAAGGCCTCTTCCAGGGTGAACGCCTTCGCGTACAGGGCCTTCCCGACGATGGAGCCCTCGACACCGAGCGGGACGAGCTCGGCGATGGCCCGCAGGTCGTCCAGGGACGAGACGCCGCCCGACGCCACCACCGGGCGGTCCGTCGCCGCGCAGACGTTCTTCAGCAGCTCCAGGTTCGGGCCCTGGAGGGTGCCGTCCTTGGCGATGTCCGTGACGACGTAGCGGGCGCAGCCCTCGTTGTTGAGGCGCTCCAGCGTCTCGTAGAGGTCGCCGCCGTCGCGGGTCCAGCCGCGGCCGCGCAGGGTCGTGCCGCGTACGTCGAGACCGACGGCGATCTTGTCGCCGTGCTCGGCGATGACCTTGGCGACCCACTCCGGAGTCTCGAGGGCGGCCGTGCCGAGGTTCACGCGCGTGCAGCCGGTGGCGAGGGCGGCGGCCAGGGAGGCGTCGTCGCGGATGCCGCCGGACAGCTCGACCTTGATGTCCATCGCCTTGGTGACCTCGGCGATCAGCTCGCGGTTGTCGCCGGTGCCGAAGGCGGCGTCCAGGTCGACCAGGTGCAGCCACTCGGCGCCGGAACGCTGCCAGGCGAGGGCCGCCTCCAGCGGGGAGCCGTAGGACGTCTCGGTGCCGGACTCGCCGTGCACGAGGCGGACGGCCTGGCCGTCGCGGACGTCGACGGCGGGGAGGAGTTCGAGCTTGGCCATGTCTCTACAGGGTTCCGATCCAGTTGGTGAGCAGCTGCGCTCCGGCGTCGCCGGACTTCTCGGGGTGGAACTGGGTGGCCCACAGGGCGCCGTTCTCCACGGCGGCCACGAAGGGCTTGCCGTGCGTGGACCAGGTGACCTTGGGAGCGGTCATGTGCGGGTTGTGCGTCTCCAGGGCCCAGTCGTGGACGGCGTAGGAGTGCACGAAGTAGAACCGCGCGTCCGCCTCCAGTCCGGCGAACAGCTCGGAGCCGGCTGCCACGTCCACGGTGTTCCAGCCCATGTGGGGCACGATGTCGGCCTGCAGCGGCTCCACCGAGCCCGGCCACTCGCCGAGGCCCTCGGTCTCGACGCCGTGCTCGATACCGCGCGCGAACAGGATCTGCATGCCGACGCAGATGCCCATCACGGGACGCCCGCCGGACAGCCGGCGGTCGATGATCCAGTCGCCGCGGGCCTCCGTCAGCCCCTGCATGCAGGCGGCGAAGGCGCCGACGCCCGGCACCAGCAGGCCGTCGGCGTTCATGGCCTTGTCGAAGTCACGGGTGATCTCGACGTCGGCTCCCGCGCGCGCGAGGGCGCGTTCGGCGGAGCGGACGTTTCCGAAGCCGTAGTCGAAGACCACGACCTTCTTGGGGTTGGTCAATTCCACACCTCCAGCCTCAGGACGCCCGCGACGAGACACATCGCGGCGCCTATCGACAGCAGCACGATGAGGCCCTTCGGCATCTGCTGCTTGACGAAGGAGTAGATACCGCCGACCAGGAAGAGGCCGACGACGATCAGAAGGGTCGACAGACCGTTCATGGCTTTACAGCGCACCCTTCGTGGAAGGGAGGATGCCCGCCGCGCGCGGGTCGCGCTCGGAGGCGTACCGCAGGGCCCGTGCCAGCGCCTTGAACTGGCACTCCACGATGTGGTGGGCGTTGCGCCCGTACGGCACGTGCACGTGCAGCGCGATCTGGGCCTGGGCGACGAAGGACTCCAGGATGTGCCGGGTCATCGTGGTGTCGTACTCGCCGATCATCGGCGCCATGTTCTCGGGCTCGGTGTGCACGAGGTAGGGGCGGCCGGAGAGGTCGACGGTGACCTGGGCGAGGGACTCGTCCAGCGGGACCGTGCAGTTGCCGAAGCGGTAGATGCCCACCTTGTCGCCGAGGGCCTGCTTGAAGGCGGCGCCGAGCGCGAGGGCGGTGTCCTCGATGGTGTGGTGGGAGTCGATGTGCAGGTCGCCCTCGGTCTTGACCGTGAGGTCGAACAGGCCGTGGCGGCCGAGCTGGTCGAGCATGTGGTCGTAGAAGCCGACGCCGGTCGCCACATCGACCTTGCCGGATCCGTCGAGGTCGATCTCGACGAGGACCGAGGTCTCTTTCGTCACCCGCTCTATGCGGCCTACGCGGTTCATGCGCTCTGCTCCTTCTTCAGTTCACGTACCGCGTCGAGGAACGCGTCGTTCTCTTCGGGGGTTCCGGCGGTGACCCGCAGCCAGCCCGGCACGCCGTTGTCCCGGACCAGGACGCCCCGGTCGAGGATCTTCTGCCAGACGGCATGCGCGTCGTCGAACCGGCCGAACTGCACGAAGTTGGCGTCCGAGGCGGTGACTTCGTAGCCGATGGCGAGCAGCTCGCTCACCAGCCTGTCCCGCTCCGCCTTGAGCTGCTCGACGTACTTCAGCAGTGTGTCGGTGTGCTCCAGGGCGGCCAGCGCGGTCGCCTGCGTGACGGCCGACAGGTGGTACGGCAGGCGTACGAGCTGGACGGCGTCGACCACCGCCGGGTGCGCGGCGAGATAGCCGAGGCGCAGGCCGGCCGCGCCGAAGGCCTTCGACATCGTCCGGGAGACGACGAGATTCGGCCGACCTTCGAGCAGCGGCAGCAGCGAGTCGCCGTGGCTGAACTCGATGTACGCCTCGTCGACCACGACCATCGACGGCTTCGCCGCCTGCGCGGCCTCGTACAGCGCGAGGACGGTCTCGGGCGGGACCGCGTTGCCGGTGGGGTTGTTGGGTGTGGTGATGAAGACGACGTCCGGCTTGTTCTCGGCGATGGCCTTCTCGGCGGCCGCGAGGTCGATCGTGAAGTCCTCGTTGCGAGGGCCGGAGATCCAGCCCGTGCCGGTGCCGCGCGAGATGAGGCCGTGCATCGAGTACGACGGCTCGAAGCCGATCGCGGTACGGCCGGGTCCGCCGAAGGTCTGCAGCAGCTGCTGGATGACCTCGTTGGAGCCGTTGGCCGCCCAGACGTTGGCCAGGCCGACCTCGTAGCCGGACGTGTCCGTCAGGTACGTGGCGAGCTGGGTGCGCAGCTCGACCGCGTCCCGGTCCGGGTAGCGGTTGAGGTTGCGGGCCGCCTCGCGGACACGCGCGGTGATCCGCTCGACCAGGGGCTCGGGCAGCGGGTAGGGGTTCTCGTTGGTGTTCAGCCGTACGGGGACGTCCAACTGGGGCGCGCCGTAAGGGGACTTGCCGCGCAGCTCGTCCCGTACGGGGAGATCGTCGATGCCTGTCACTTGCTTCCGGGTACCTTCCAGCCGAACCTGGCCTTGATCGCCGCGCCGTGCGCCGGCAGGTCCTCCGCCTCCGCCAGCGTGACCACGTGATGCGCGACCTCGGCCAGCGCGTCCTTCGTGTAGTCGACGATGTGGATGCCGCGCAGGAAGGACTGGACGGACAGGCCCGAGGAGTGGCAGGCGCAGCCGCCGGTGGGCAGCACGTGGTTGGAGCCGGCCGCGTAGTCGCCGAGGGAGACCGGCGCCCAGGGGCCGATGAAGATCGCGCCGGCGTTGCGCACCCGGTCGGCCACGGCGGCCGCGTCGGCCGTCTGGATCTCCAGGTGCTCGGCGCCGTACGCGTCGACGACGCGCAGGCCCTCGTCGATGCCGTCGACGAGGACGATCGCGGACTGCTTGCCCTTGAGGGCCGGGACGATCCGGTCCTCGATGTGTTTGGTGGCCGCGACCTGCGGCTCCAGCTCCTTCTCCACCGCGTCCGCGAGCTCGACGGAGTCGGTGACGAGGACGGCGGCGGCCAGCGGGTCGTGCTCGGCCTGGCTGATCAGGTCGGAGGCGACGTGCACCGGGTCGGCCGTGTCGTCGGCGAGGATCGCGATCTCGGTCGGGCCGGCCTCGGCGTCGATGCCGATCTTGCCGGTGAAGTAACGCTTGGCGGCGGCGACCCAGATGTTGCCGGGGCCGGTGACCATGGGGGCGGGCGGGCAGGACTCGGTGCCGTACGCGAACATCGCGACGGCCGTCGCACCGCCGGCCGCGTACACCTCGTCGACGCCGAGCAGCGCGCACGCGGCGAGGATCGTCGGGTGCGGGAGACCGCCGAAGTCGGCCTGCGCCGGGGAGGCGAGGGCGAGGGATTCGACGCCGGCCTCCTGGGCCGGGACGACGTTCATGATCACGGAGGACGGGTAGACGGCCCGCCCGCCGGGCGCGTACAGCCCGACCCGGTCGACCGGCACCCACTTCTCGGTGACCGAGCCGCCGGGCACGACCTGGGTGGTGTGCGTCGTACGGCGCTGCTCGCGGTGGACGAGACGGGCGCGGCGGATGGACTCCTCCAGGGCCGCGCGTACGGCCGGGTCGAGCTCCGCCAGCGCGCGCGTGAGCGCCTCGGCGGGCACCCGCACCTGGTCGAGCCTGACCCCGTCGAACTTCTCGGCGAAGTCGATCAGCGCCGCGTCGCCCCGATGATGCACGGCCTCGCAGATCGGACGCACCTTCTCCAGGGCGGCCTGAACGTCGAAGTCGGCTCGGGGCAGCAGGTCGCGCAGGGCGGGGCCCTCGGGGAGGGCGTCGCCGCGCAGATCGATTCGGGAGATCACGGGCTCAATTCTCTCAGACCGAGGTCCGGCGTCGTTCGCGCGTATCAATGGCTGATACAGATCCCTCCGAAGATCCCATGGGAACCCGGAAGATCACCTTCACGTCTGGCGTTCGTGGCGTCACTCAGCGGGCATGAACAGTTGTACGAACCCATGAGTAGATGAGGGGGACGGGCGAAACGTGACCGAAGGTGCCGGCCTCCGCGACGGAGACCTGCCGGACGACCTGCCGAACGACCTGACCGCCGCCGAACTCGGCATGTGGCAGGCCTTCCGCAACGGCAGTGTGTACGACCTGAGCAGCGGCGACACCGTCGTCGACGATCCGCACGGCGGGCATCCCTGGGGCGAGGAGCGGACGGTGCGCGCGCGGATCGTCTGCTGGCTGCTGCTGGACGGGCCGCCCGCCCTCGCCGGCCGCGTGTCCTCGCTGAAGCTCGTCGGCGTGCGGATCAGCGACACGATGGACCTCGCGGGCGGCACCGTGGTGCCGTACGTCGAGATGCGCGGCTGCCGCTTCGACCGGGAGATCCGGTTGCCGGAGGCCCATTTCACGACCGTACGGCTGGTGGACTGCCAGGTGCCGCGCCTGGAGGCCGCCCGGGTGCACACCGAGGGCGACCTGCATCTGCCGCGCTGCCGGTTCCACAACGGCATCCGGCTCACCGACGCGCAGATCGGCACGGATCTGCTGCTCAACCAGGCCGTCGTCTACCGCGACCGCAGCGGCCGCTCGATCGCCGCGGACGGCATCGGCGTCGGCCAGGACCTGCAGGCCGAGATGCTGGAGTCGCACGGCGAGCTGAGTCTGCGCGGCGCCACCATCGGCGTGTCGCTGAGCCTGCGGGGCGCTCGGCTGGTCAACCCGTACACGCGGCTCGCGCTGAACGCACCCCAGCTGACCGTCGGGCGCACCCTCTATCTGACCCCGGCGGGCGTCGGCAGTCCGCTGCTGAGCGGCCGTACGCCCGCGCGCGGGACGCGCATCCAGCGGTTCGCGTGCCAGGGCGGGGTACGCCTCGACGACGGGCGGTTCGGGGACGCCGTCGACCTCGAGCGGGCCCGGTTCACCTTCACCGACGAACAGGAACTGTCACTGCGCCGCATCCAGACGCCCGAACTGCGCTTCCTCGGGGAGCGGCCGGAGCGCGGCCGGGTCGTGCTGTCGGGGGCGCGGGTCGTCAACCTCATGGACCGGGCGGACGCCTGGCCCGGCCCGGGGCTGCTGCACATGGGCGGCTTCACCTACGAGAACCTCGTGCCGCGCGGCCCGTTCCCGCTGGAGCGGCGGCTGGAGTGGGTGGCGGCGGCGACCGCCGAGTACAACCCGGAGCCGTACGAGCTGCTGGCCACCGTACTGCGCAACGGCGGTGAGGACGAGGACGCGCGCGAGGTGCTGCTCGCCAAGCAGCGCCGGCGCCGCGAGACGCTGCCGCCCGCGGCCAAGCTCGTGGGGTACGCGCAGGACTGGATGGTCGCCTACGGCTATCGGCCGGGCCGGGCGGCCGTCTGGATGGCGGTGCTGTGGGCGGCGAGTTCGGTGGCCTTCACCTACGCCGACCCGCCACCGCTCAAGGGCGGCGAGCATCCGGACTGGAGCCCGGCCCTGTTCGCCCTCGACCTGCTGCTGCCGGTCATCGACCTGGGTCAGGTCGGGTTCTGGCAGCTCAGCGGCGCCTGGCAGTGGCTGGCGGCCGCGATGATCCTGCTGGGCTGGATCTTGGCGACGACGGTGGCGGCGGGGGCGACGCGGTTGCTGCGGCGAAGCTGAACCGCAAACCGGGGAGCGCACAGGACAACCTTTGCCGCATGCCGAGTGTCTTGTCACCGCAACCATCCATTGCGTAACCACAATGGCGAGCAACCCGGTCCGCGAGAGCGGCGCCGGTTTAGGCGCAAAGGAGAGCCACCATGGCTCTGCTGCTCCCGTTCGGCCGCGCGTCCCGGACGCCCAGGACCGTTGAACGCCCCGCCGTCGGGCTCCCCGCCGACGCCGAGGTGCTCCTCGACGCGCCCGACGACCACCTCGGTCCCACGCTGGTCGCGGCCGGGCGGGGCGCGTACGAGCCTGCCGCCGAGCTGCTGGCCGCCACGCGGCTGACGGGCAGGTGGGAGCACCGCGACGGATACGTGCTGCGTCTGGCGTCCTTCGCCCGCTCGCGGCCGGAGTGGCTGCAGGCCTGGTGCGCGGGCGCCCCGCACGACCCGGACGCGCTGCTGGTCAAGGCCCAGCTCGCGGTGGACCACGCCTGGCGGTCACCGGCCCGGGCCGAGCTGCTGCGCGGGGTGAGCCCGCTGATCACGGCCGCCGCACGCGCCGACGACCGCGACCCGGTGCCGTGGCGGATCGCCCTCGACCACGCGCGCGGCTCACGCGCCGGGCACACCTACTTCGGGGAACTGTGGGAGGCGGCGCTGCGCCGCGCCCCGCGCCACTACGGCTGCCATGTGGCGGCACTGCGCTATCTCGCCTCGTCCTGGCACGGCTCGCACCGGGAGTGCTTCGACTTCGCCGACCGGGCGGCCCAGGACGCCCCGGCCGACTCCCTGATGCAGGCGCTGCCGACCCGCGCCGCCTTCGCCTACCTGACCGACGGCTGCGGTCCGGGCGTGCCGCCCGAGCGGCTGGACGCGGCGGCCGACCGGGCCGTCGCGCTCTCCGCCCGGTTCCCGGCGGCCGACCTGTGGCCGGCCGGGATGCGCAACAAGCTGACGTACGTCCTGGTACGGCTGGGCCGCTGGGAGGACGCCCTGGAGCAGCTGCGCCTGATCGGCCCGTACGCCACGTCCTTCCCGTGGAGCCGCTTCTCGGAGGATCCGCTCGGCCGGTTCCTGGAGGTGCGGGACGAGATCCGGGTGCGGGCGGCCGCCGCGGCTACCGGGCGGGCACGCGCCGGTGATCCACGAAGTGGGCGCGCCGGACGCGTTCACTCCGGCGACCACTAGGCTTTGGCGCCGTGACCGTCCGCCTTCCGCTCTTCCCCCTGAACTCGGTGCTGTTCCCCGGGCTCGTGCTGCCTCTGAACGTCTTCGAGGAGCGTTACCGCGCCATGATGCGCGAGCTGCTGAAGACCCCCGAGGAGGAACCGCGCCGTTTCGCCGTCGTGGCGATCCGTGACGGCCACGAGGTGGCCCCGAGCGCGCCCGGCATGCCCGACCCGACGGCCCTGCCCGAGCGCGGGCCCGCGGCGGGCTTCGGCCCGGACCCGGTCAAGGCGTTCCACGGGGTGGGCTGTGTGGCCGACGCGGCGACGATCCGGGAGCGGGCCGACGGCACCTTCGAGGTGCTGGCGACGGGGACGACCCGGGTGCGGCTGGTGTCGGTGGACGCGTCGGGCCCGTTCCTGACGGCGGAGCTCGAGGAGCTGCCGGAGGAGCCGGGGGACGAGGCGGGGGCGCTGGCGGAAGGGGTGCTGCGGGCGTTCCGGCAGTACCAGAGGCGCCTGGCGGGTGCCCGTGAACGCTCCCTGTCCACGGCGGCCGAGCTTCCGGACCAGCCGTCGGTCGTCTCCTACCTCGTCGCGGCCGCGATGATGCTGGACACCCCGACGAAGCAGCGTCTGCTCCAGGCCCCGGACACCGCGTCCCGCCTGCGCGACGAACTGAAACTCCTTCGCGCCGAGACCGCGATCATCCGTACGCTGCCGTCGCTGCCGGCGTCGGACCTGACGCGCGGTCCGACGAGTCTCAACTGACGCACATCTCTGACGTTTGACCTCTGGGGAACCGGCCACCATGGCGAAGAAGAACCAGCAGCAATCGGGCGGCACGCCCGCGACGGTCGCCCTCACGGCGGCGGGCGCCGAGTTCACGGTCCACGCCTACGACCACGACCCCGCCCACCCGTCCTACGGCGAGGAGGCCGCGGAGGCCATGGGCGTCTCACCGGACCGGGTCTTCAAGACGCTGGTGGCGGACGTGGACGGCACCCTGACGGTGGCGGTGGTCCCGGTGGCCGGCCAGCTGGACCTCAAGGCCCTGGCATCGGCGGTCGGCGGCAAGCGCGCGGCCATGGCCGACCCGGCCCTCGCGGAACGCACCACCGGCTACGTCCGCGGCGGCATCTCCCCCCTGGGCCAGCGCAAGAAGCTCCCGACGGTCCTGGACGCCTCGGCCTCCGCCCACACCACGATCTGCGTCTCGGCGGGCCGCCGCGGCCTGGAGGTCGAACTCTCCCCCGAGGTCCTCGCCAAGCTCACGGAAGCGGTCGTCGCCCCCATCGGCCGTGCGTGACCCCTCGACGAACCCGGTCTCCTCGGTTAAGTACGAGGGACATGTCGAAGAAAACGCGGAAACGCAAGTGGCGCATCAAGAAGGGCCGCTCGAACCACGGACGCCGCCCGGCGTAGCCGTTCAGCCCGTCTGGGGGTGCCCCCTCTGGGGGAGTTTGAGGACGAGGCCCCTCTAGGGCCGAAGCGGGGGTCTGCGGGCCGCAGGCCCCCAGGAACCGGGGTCGAAGGGGCAGAGCCCTGGAGGACGGGACGGGTAGGGGCGGCGGGGGCGAGACCCCCCAGGCGCAACCACCCACCCACCGGAGCCCTACATCGGCGGCGCCCCGTACGGCCCCTGCTGATGCGCATCCAGCCGCTGCTGATACGGATCCGCGTCCCGAGGCCCGAACAACGCCGTCAGCCCCAGATGCACCACCAACGCACCCAGCGGCCACACCAGCCACACCCCCTTGGCACCCAGCTTCAACGGCGCCGAGAAGGTGACCCCCTTGCCCGCTTCCTTCGCGTGGGCGATCACGTCCTGCGAGGGCCCGAGCCACACACCGACCTTCCAGGCCAGCAGCGACCCGAGAAACCCGCCGACCGCCAGGCCCACCACCAACGGCACGCCCCCGCGCCGCCGTATGAGAAACACGGCAACGGCACTGACCAGCCCGAACGCGAGCGCGAGCAGAGTGAACGTTCCGTCCACCCCGACGGCCTGCTCCCCCTCGGTGTCCTTGAAGTAGACGACCCAGTTGTTGTCGACGACGTCCCCGACCAGCGGCACGCTCGGCGCCAGCCACCACCACAGGACCCCGAGCAGCGCCCCACTGAGCGCCACCACCAGCGCGACCACGGCACCCTCTCGCACTTCGGTCTTCATCCCGGGACCGTCCTGTTCGTACGAGCCGTGGACGCCGTGGATACCGTGCGGGCCCTGAGGGCCGTACGAGCCGGCCGGGGCGCCGTAACCGGCGTCATACGGCGCGGACGCGGCGGGCCCGGCAGCGGGCGGCTGCCAGCCGTTGTTCGGGGACTGGTCACGCGGCGGCGGTGGTGGAGTCAGCGGAGCGGTCACTCTGCCATCGTGCCAGGCCGACCTGTGCGGCGCGTCACCGGACGGCCGCCCGGCGGTAGGCCCAGGTGGCGACGGCCAGCGAGACGACGCCGACGACCCCGCACACGGCCAGATCACCGAGGACGAACGCCCAGTCGGGGTGCGGCCCGAAGGTCCGCGCGAACGCCTCCACGCCGTACGTCGACGGCAGCAGGTCCCGCGCGAGGCGCACCACCTCCGGCATCCGGTCGGCCGGCAGCACGCCCAGCAGCAGCGCCGCCGACATCCCCAACTGCCCGAGCAGCGTGGCCAGTTCCGGCCGCGGCGCGAGCAGCCCGAGCGCCGCTCCCAGCCCGGCGAGGGCGGCCCCGGCCAGCGGGATCACCGCGACGAGCACCCACAGATGCGCCACCGGCAGCCCGAACAGCACACACCCGAAGCCGGCCGTCACCACGGTCCCCGGCACGGTGAAGGAGGCGTACGCCCCCGCCGCCCCCAGCACCACCGCGGCGGGCGGCACCGGCAGCGTGGCGTAGTGGTCGAGCCCTCCGCTCGCCCGCAGCTGCCCGAAGTACTGCGCGAGCAGGTTCAGCGCGACGAAGGCGACCACGAGCACCGACGACCCCGCCACCACGGCCTGCGCCTCGGCCCCGCCGTCCACGACCCCGCGCATCAGGATCATGATCCCGATCGACTGGAAGGTCGCCACGAACAGCAGCGGAATGCGCGCGACCCGCGCCCGGGACAGCTGCGCCCGGTAGACGGCGCACAGCGACGGCCACAGCCGCGCACGCGGCCCGAGCTCGACCGCGGCCGGCGCGGCCGTCTCGTCCACGGCCAGGGCGCTGCCCGGCAGAACCTCGGCGGGTACGACACTCACGTGGCGCTGCTCCCTTTCTCACGGGGGCCCACTGGGGAGGTAGCCCTGTCCTGTACGGATACGGATGGGCCGGGCTGTGTGCTCACAGCGACGGGCGGTCTGCTCATGCCTTCACCAGCCCCTGCTGCGCGGCCCCGCCCAGCGCCAGATACACATCCTCCAGGCTCGGCGTGGCGAGCGTGAAGTCGTCCAGCGCGGCGAAGGCGGCCCCGCCGGTGACGGTGGCGACGACCGCACGGGCCTCCTCCGGGGCGAGCCGCAGCGTCCAGCGGCGCCCGGACTCCACGACCCGGTCCTGCAGGGCGGCGACCTCGGGGACGTCCAGGGGCGCCCGGTCCCGCCACAGCAGCTCGACCCGCACCTCGCCCGCGACCCGCTCCTTGAGACCGGACGGCGTGTCACAGGCGATCACGCGGCCCCGGTCCAGCACCGCGACCCGGTCGAGGACGGTCTCGGCCTCGATGACGTTGTGGGTGACGAGCAGCACGGTCGTACCGAGTTCGGCCCGCCGCCGGTCCACGGCCGACCACACGGCCCGCCGCGCCACCGGGTCCATCGCGGTGGTCGGCTCGTCGAGCACGAGCAGCGGCCGCTCCCCCACCAGCGTGGCGGCGAAGCAGGCCAGCCTGCGCTGCCCACCGGACAGCTTCTTCAGCGGCCGGCCCGCGAGCGGTGTGAGCCCCAGCTCGTCGAGTACGGCGTCCCGCTCGGCCCGCGCCTTCCGTACGTCCAGGCCGCGCAGCCGCCCGGTCGTCTCGGCGGCGAGGGAGACGGTCAGGTCGTCGAGGGCTGTCGACTCCTGCCCGAGGTAGGCGAGGATGCGCGCGGCCCGCTCCGGGTGCCGCACGATGTCGTGCCCGAGGATCTCGACGCTCCCCGCGTCGGGGCGCATCAACCCGGTGAGCTGCCGTACGAGAGTGGTCTTGCCGGCGCCGTTCGGCCCGAGCAGGCCGAAGATCTCGCCGCGCCGGATGTCCAGCCGTACATCGTCGGTGGCCCGCACCTCGGGTGTCGCGGGCGTGCCGCGCCGCCCCCGCACGGCCGGATAGGTCTTGGTCAGCCCGCGCACGGCACACACGACATCCCCACTGTGCCGAAGTGCCTGTCCCACGCGCGTACTCACAAGGGACGAGACTACGGGGTCCGGAACCCCCATCCGTCCTCGGGTCGGCCACTCGCCACAAATCGCCTGCTCACTGCAGTAAATCCGCCGGTACCCACAAATCCGCCACGACGGCGTTCCGCGGCGGTGCCGAACTCACCGCCCCGGTCCTGCTCACTCGCCGGCAGGCGCATGCTCCGCGGCCGTCCGCACATCGATCTCGCGCCAGAACCCGGCCCGAATCGCGTACCGGTCGTGCTCGTCGATCTGATCGTCCTTGTGCGCGAGCAGTCCGAACCGAGCCGCGTACCGCAGCAGCTCCCCGTCGATCCGATGCGGGATCCGCGGGTACATCCCGGACAGCCGCTGCAGATGGCCCTGGTCTCCCAGCCGCCCCATCCACCGCCGCGCGAACACCTGCCCCACCTCGTACGGATCGCCGCCGACCGTCGTGATGTCCTCCTCCCGGTCGGCCCACCGCTGCTCCGCCGTGGTCAGCTGCGCCAGTGTCGGCATGGACGCGGCCTCGGGCGACTCGGCCGCGACGCCTGGCCGGTCGACCCACCCCTTGTCGGAGGACCAGCGCAACGTCGCGCTCGTGGGGTGCTGGGCCGGCTGTACGCCGGGCGCGCGCAGCGCGGCGAGGTCCTTCGGCGTGGGCACGCCCTTGGGTGCCGGCACCCGCTCCTGCGTGCCGTTCTCGGAGGCGGCGACCGCGGGGGCGTGCTCGCCCTCCTCGGCGGGCCGCTCGGCCGTCGCGCCGAGCGCGGAGTCGGGCAGCGGCGCGGACAGGATCGCCGCGATCTCCGGCCGGGGCGCGGGTGGCGGCGCGCACACCCCGGTGAGCTCCTTGGCGCGTACGGCCTTGGTGATCCACGTACGGTCGAGGACGCGCCGCTCGTCGGCCTCGGCGACCAGGTCCTCGGACTGGTTGTAGTCACCGTCGGCGGCCTGCACCGCCCACAGGTGTACGGCGACTCCGTGCTCCTTGGCGGCCATCATGCCCGGCAGCAGATCGCCGTCCCCGGTCACCAGCACCACGTCGGAGCAGGCGCGGTTGCGGGCCAGCTCGGTGAGCTCGGCGTGCATCGCGGCGTCCACGCCCTTCTGCGCCCAGCGGCCGTCGCTGCGGGTCAGGGCGCCGAGCCGGACGGTGACCCGGGGCATCACGCGCAGCCTGCGGTGCTCGGGTTGGGGGACGCGGTCGGGGGCGCCGTCGAACCAGTAGATGCGCAGCAGGGGCTGCTGGGTGTCGGACTCGGCGCGTTCGCGCAGGCCCTGGATGAGGGCGGCGTGGTCGACGGTGATCCGGGACCGGGAGGGCTCCCCGGCGAGGAGGCTGGCGGCGGCGCCCAGCAGATACCCGGCGTCCACCAGGACGATGCAGCGGTCCACGCGACTCACCCTCTTCCTGGGAGGTTTGCTTCGGGCTTCCTTCGAGTCTGCCCGACCACGCGGGGGTTAACGGGGCGAACTCGATCTTCGGCGTGGCGTTTCGGGGCATCGCTCCCGCGACGCGCCTTGACTCGCGCCCCGACAACCGCTGTCACACACGGTAATTATCCGAAATGCGTTCTTTGTAAGCCTATGTGAATCTGGTCGCGGCCCTGGCCCCTAGATCCCCCACAGGAGGCATCACCATGGCCAAGAACAAGAAACAGGACCGGAAGCAGCCGCAGGCCGAGCGTGGTCAGCAGCAGGCCCCGCAGCCCTCGATGGAGGCGCAGGCCGAGCAGCGCATCACGCAGGCGACCCCGGGCGACATGGCCCGCAAGGGCCGGCAAAAGCGCTTCGGTCACAACTGACATCTGCATAACGGGTTGTTGAGACCCAGGCACATGAAGAGGGGTGCACCCCGAGCGGGTGCGCCCCTCTCGCGCGTTGAGCGGTGGTCGCTCAGCCGGCCAGGCAGGACGGCCCGAGCAGCACCTTCAGGTCACCGAACAGCGCCGGATCGGGCTTCACCCGGTGCCGGTCGAGGCGCAGCACCGTCGTCTTGGTCGGGCCCTGGAGCCTGATGCGGACCTCGCTCTCGCCCTTGTGGTGGCTGAGGATCTCGCCGAGGCGGCTGACCATCGGCGGGGTGACCCTGGTGGCCGGGATGGTGAGGATCACGGGCGCGTTGGTGCCGGCGTTCGACAGGTCGGGCACCTGCAGCTCCATCGCGACCAGGCGCGGCACGTCCTCGCGCTTGTCGAGGCGGCCCTTGACGAACACGACGGCGTCCTCGACGAGTTGGGTGGAGACGAGCTGGTACGTCGCCGGGAAGAACATGCACTCGATGGAACCGGCGAGGTCCTCGACCGTGGCGATGGCCCAGGCGTTGCCCTGCTTGGTCATCTTGCGCTGGAGGCCCGAGATGATGCCGCCGATGGTGACGACCGCGCCGTCCGCGTGCTCACCGCCGGTCAGCTGGGCGATGCCCGCGTCGGCCTTGTCGGACAGCACATGCTCCAGGCCGAAGAGCGGGTGGTCGGAGACGTACAGACCGAGCATCTCCCGCTCCTGGGCGAGCAGATAGGTCTTGTCCCACTCCTCGTCGGTGAACTGCACGTCGAGTCCGAAGCCGGGCTCGTTGCTCTCCTCCTCGCCCATGCCGCCGAAGAGGTCGAACTGACCCTCGGCCTCCTTGCGCTTGACCGCGACGACGTTGTCGATCATCGGCTCGTACTGCGCGGTGAGGCCCTTGCGGGTGTGGCCGAGGGTGTCGAACGCGCCGGCCTTGATCAGCGACTCGGTGGTGCGCTTGTTGCAGGCGGCCGCGTCGATCTTGTCGAGATAGTCCGGGAAGGAGGCGTACTTGCCCTTGGCCTTGCGGCTCTTGATGATCGACTCGACCACGTTCGTACCGACGTTCCGCACCGCCTCGAGGCCGAAGAGGATCACGTCGTCGCCCTGGGCGGCGAAGTTGTGCACCGACTCGTTGACGTTCGGCGGGAGCACCTTGATGCCCATGCGCCGGCACTCGTTGAGGTAGATCGCCGACTTGTCCTTGTCGTCCTTGACGGACGTCAGCAGGGCGGCCATGTACTCGGCGGGGTGGTTCGCCTTCAGGTAGGCGGTCCAGTACGAGACCAGGCCGTACGCGGCCGAGTGCGCCTTGTTGAACGCGTAGCCGGCGAACGGGACCAGCACGTCCCACAGGGCCTGGATCGCCTCGTCGCTGTAGCCGTTCTTGCGTGCGCCGCCCTGGAAGATGACGAAGTTCTTCTCCAGCTCCTCGGGCTTCTTCTTGCCCATCACTCGCCGGAGGATGTCGGCCTCGCCGAGCGAGTAGCCCGCGATGATCTGGGCGGCCTTCTGCACCTGCTCCTGATAGACGATCAGGCCGTAGGTGACGTCGAGGACTTCCTTGAGGGGCTCCTCGAGCTCCTTGTGGATCGGCGTGATCTCCTGCTGGCCGTTCTTTCGAAGGGCGTAGTTGGTGTGGGAGTTCATGCCCATCGGGCCCGGTCGGTACAGGGCCGACACGGCGGAGATGTCTTCGAAGTTGTCCGGCTTCATCAGGCGCAGCAGCGAGCGCATGGGGCCGCCGTCGAACTGGAAGACGCCGAGGGTGTCGCCGCGCTGGAGGAGTTCGAAGGTCGTGGGGTCGTCCAGCGGGAGGCTGAGGAGATCGATGTCGATCCCCTTGTTGGACTTCACCATCTTGACGGCGTCGTCCATGATCGTCAGGTTGCGCAGGCCGAGGAAGTCCATCTTCAGCAGGCCGAGCGACTCACAGCTCGGGTAGTCCCACTGCGTGATGGTCACGCCGTCGGTGTGCCTCACCCACACCGGGACGTGCTCGGTGATGGTCTCGCTGGACATGATCACGCCGGCGGCGTGCACACCCATCTGCCGGACCAGGCCCTCCACGCCGCGTGCGGTGTCGATGACCTTCTTCACGTCCGGTTCGTTCTCGTACATCCCGCGGACCTCGCCGGCCTCGCTGTAGCGCGGGTGGCTGGGGTCGGTGATGCCGGAGAGCGGGATGCCCTTGCCGAGGACGTCGGCGGGCATGGCCTTGGTGATGCGGTCACCCATCGCGTACGGGTAGCCCAGCACGCGCGCGGAGTCCTTGATCGCGTTCTTGGCCTTGATGGTGCCGTACGTGCCGATCATGGCGACCTTGTCGGCGCCGTACTTCTCGGTCACGTACCTGATCACCTCGACGCGCCGGCGCTCGTCGAAGTCGATGTCGACATCGGGCATCGAGATGCGCTCGGGGTTGAGGAACCGCTCGAAGATCAGGCCGTGCGGGATCGGGTCGAGGTCGGTGATGCCCATGGCGTAGGCGACGATCGAGCCGGCCGCGGAGCCTCGGCCGGGGCCGACCGCGATGCCCTGCTTCTTGGCCCACATGATGAAGTCGGCGACGACGAGGAAGTAGCCGGGAAAGCCCATCGAGATGATGGTGTCCATCTCGTACTCGGCCTGCTTCTGGCGGTCCTCGGGGATGCCGCCCGGGAAGCGGCGCTCCATGCCACGACGGACCTCCTCCTTGAACCAGGTGACCTCGGTGTAGCCCTCGGGGATGTCGAACTTGGGCATGAGGTCGCGCTTCTCGAACATGCCGTCGGTGTCGACCATCTCGGCGACGAGGAGCGTGTTGGCACAGCCCTGCTGCCAGGCGTCCGAGGAGTCGATGGCGTACATCTCGTCCGTGGACTTCAGGTAGTAGCCGGTGCCGTCGAACTTGAAGCGGTCCGGGTCGGAGAGGTTCTTGCCGGTCTGGATGCACAGCAGCGCATCGTGGGCGCCCGCCTCGTGCGCGTACGTGTAGTGCGAGTCGTTGGTGACCAGCGGGGGGATGCCGAGCTTGCGGCCGATCTCCAGGAGGCCGTCGCGGACCCGGTGCTCGATGTCGATGCCGTGGTCCATCAGCTCCAGGAAGTACTTGTCCTTGCCGAAGATGTCCTGGTAGTCGGCGGCCGCCTTGAGGGCCTCTTCCTCCTGGCCCAGCCGCAGCCGGGTCTGGACCTCGCCGGAGGGGCAGCCCGTGGAGGCGACGATCCCCTCGGACCACTGGGCGATGGTCTCCTTGTCCATACGGGGCCACTTCTGCAGCCAGCCCTCGGCGTACGCGTCCGAGGACAGCCGGAAGAGGTTGTGCAGGCCCGTCTTGTTGACGGCCCACATCGTCTTGTGGGTGTAACCGCCGGAACCGGAGACGTCGTCCCGCTTCTGGTGCGGCTGGCCCCACTGGATCTTGCGCTTGTTGCGCCGGGACTCGGGGGCGACATATGCCTCGATCCCGATGATCGGGGTGACACCGGCCTTCTTCGCGCTGTGGAAGAAGTCGTACGCCCCGTGGAGGTTGCCGTGGTCGGACATGGCGATGTGCGTCATGCCCATCTCGTTGCACGCGTTGAACATGTCCTTCAGCCGCGCGGCACCGTCCAGCAGCGAGTACTGGGTGTGGACGTGCAGGTGCGTGAACGGCGGCTTTGACACGGTATGGCCTCCAAAGGAAACGCGCGGCAACAGGCTGGCGGACAGTCTTGGGGTCAGCGTCGAAGTCTATGCCTCGGGACTGACACTCGGCTGGCTCCCCCGCGTACCTTCACAGCGAGGGGTCGCGGGCACTTCCGGGTGCTCTCACCCGTTGAGGACGACAGAAACGCTGTCGTACACGTTCATGCACCAGGAGGCACCCAGCGATGTCGGTCCCCCAGCTCAACGACGAGCAGCGCGGCGACGAGATCCTCGCCGTCTTCGACACCGCCTTCGGCGAGCTCCTGGCCGCCGACCCGGCCGCGTTCCGCGTGAAGTTCCGCAAGATGGCGGCCTCGGCGTTCGCGTTCTACCGCGGCACGGCGTGCCTCTTCTACCACGACCTCGACGCCGAGAACGCAGGTGGCGGGAAGACGCCCAGTGGCCCGTACCTGGACGAGCGCACCTCGCGCGTGTGGATCCACGGCGATCTGCACGCGGAGAACTTCGGCACCTACATGGACGCCAACGGCCGGCTGATCTTCAACGTCAACGACTTCGACGAGGCGTACGTCGGCCCCTTCACCTGGGACCTTCAGCGCTTCGCCGCCTCGATCGCCCTCATCGGCTACGCCAAGGCGCTGGGCGACGAGCAGATCAGCGAGCTGGTGCGGATCTACGCGGGCGCATACCGCGAACGTGTGCACGCCCTGGCGACCGGCGCCAAGAGCGACGAGGTGCCGCCCTTCACCCTGGACACCGCCCAGGGCCCGCTGCTGGACGCGCTGCGCGACGCCCGCGCGCTGACCCGCTTCGGGCTGCTGGACTCGATGACCGAGATCCGTGACTTCGAGCGCCGCTTCGCCCCGGGCGGCGGCTCGATCGAGCTGGACGCGGCCACCCGTTACAAGGTGCTCGCGGCCTTCGACGGCTATCTGGAGACGCTGCCGGACGCCTCGCTGGCCCGGCCGGACTCCTACCGGGTCAAGGACGTGGTCGGCCGCCGCGGCATCGGCATCGGATCGGCCGGGCTGCCGTCGTACAACATCCTTCTGGAGGGCCACACCGACGCCCTCGAGAACGACGTCGTGATCTACATCAAGCAGGCCCAGACCCCGGCCGTCTCCCGGCACATCAGGGACCAGGCGCTGCACGACTACTTCCAGCACGAGGGCCACCGCACGGTGATCTCCCAGCGCGCCCTCCAGGCGAACGCCGACCCGTGGCTGGGCTGGACCGAGCTGGACGGGGCGGGGCAGCTGGTCGCCGAGATCTCGCCGTACGCCGTGGACCTGGACTGGGGCGACATCGACGAACCGGAGGAGATCGCGGCGGTCGTCGCCGACCTCGGCCGGGCCACGGCCACGATGCACGCGGCGGCGGACGACACCTCCGGCGAGTCCCTGGTGCCGTTCTCCACCGAGCGGGCCATCGACGCGGCGATCGCGGCCGACGAGGAGGGCTTCGCCGAGCTCCTGGTCGACTTCGCGCACGGCTACGGCGCACGCGCGCGTGCCGACCACCAGATCTTCGTGGACCTGTTCCGCAACGGCCGCATTCCGGGCCTGTGACGGAAAGGCAGCTCACAGGCGTTCGGTGGCTGCTCACAGGCATCCTTTAAGGGTCTCTTACAGGACCACGTGACACACTCTTCTCCGCAATGGACATATCCGGGACCCAGCTACGAGCCGTACGCGCGGCGCTGTTCACGTCACTCGTCGTGACGCTCAGCACCGCGTCGCACGTGTTGCTGTCCCGGGCGCCGCTGCCGCTGAACACGGTGGCCCTGCTCACGGCTGCCGTGTTCGTGCTGGCGTACGCCCTGGCCGGCCGCGAGGAGCGGACCTACGGTCGGATCGCGGCGCTGCTGATCCCGCTGGAGCTGGCCGCCGACACGATCCTCACCACCGGCCAGCACGTCTGCTACGGCCGGGCGGGCGGCCCGGTCACGGGCCCGCTGCGGTCCGTCGGCTTCGACGTGCTGTGCGGCGACAACACCGCGGTGGGCACTCCCCTGGCCGGTGTGCCCGGTGCCGACCCGCACCGCCTGGCCACGGTCCTGGCCCAGGCCGACCCGGCGACGCCCTGGCTCCTGCTAGGCGCGCACATCGCCGTCGGCCTCCTCGCCGCCGCCTGGCTGCGGCGCGGCGAGCGGGCTCTGGCCCAGCTGCTGGGGGCGGTGACGGCGACCACGTTCCGCCCGCTGCTGCTGGCGGTCGCCGCGGTGACGGTCGCCCGGACCGCGCCGGTGCGGCGCCTGCCGCGCCCCGCACGGTGTACGGCCCCGGCCCGCACCCGCTTCCTCGTGCACTCCCTGGGACGGCGTGGACCGCCGTGCTCACCCGCCTTCACCTGCGCGTGAACGGCACCTGAGCACCACGGCCCACCCCATACGTATCCCGCACACGACGTGTGCGCGTCCCCATGGAGATCACCAACATGAGCAAGCGGAACAGCCAGGCGGCGAAGACGGCGGCCCGCGAGCGGCTGCGCGCCGAGCGCGAGCGCGAGGCGAAGCGGGCGAAGGTCAGGCGGCAGATCATCGTCGCCTGCTCGATCGTCGGCGTCCTGGCGGCCTCTGGCGGCATCGGCTACGCCATCGTCCAGGCCAACAAGCCCAGTCACTGGGAGGCCGTGAAGGACGACAAGGTCGTCGCCCCGGCCAACACCACGGGCACGAACGGCACGACCGTAGTCATCGGCAAGGACAGCGCCAAGAAGACCCTCAAGATCTTCGAGGACCCGCGCTGCCCGGTCTGCGCCTCGTTCGAGCAGGCCGCCGGTTCGGTCGTCGACAAGGACATCGAGGCCGGCAAGTACAAGATCCAGTTCGTCGGCGGCACGTTCCTTGACGGCGACCAACTGAAGGACGGCAAGATCGGCGCCAACGCCGAGGGCTCCAAGAACGCGATGAGCGCCATGGGCGCAGCGCTGAACGTGAGCCCGGAGGCGTTCATGGAGTACAAGAACGCGCTGTACTCGGCGAAGTACCACCCGGAGGAGTCGGACGACAAGTTCAAGGACGACGACTACCTGATCGAGATCGGGAACTCCGTCCCCGCCCTGAAGAACAACGCCAAGTTCGAGAACGCGGTGAAGAAGGGTACCTACGACGCCTGGGCGCTGGCCATGTCGAAGGCTTTCGACACCAACAAGGACGGCGTGACGGGAACCCCCAGCTTCGTCATGGACGGCAAGCAGCTGAAGACCTCCGGCCCCAACCAGCCTTGGACGGCGGAGGAGTTCACCAAGGCGGTGGACGCGGCCCTCAAGGGCTGACGCCGGCTGGGAAGCCGACCTTCGTCTGAAAGGCGGGCGAACTTTCACAGGTTCGCCCGCCTTTGTTCATACCGATCAGTAGCCTGATCGGCTGTGACCAGTCGATACAGATCATCCGAGCAGCTCAACTCCCTTACCCCGCGCCGCCGTACGGTCGTCAAGGCCGCGGCGGCGACGGCTGTCCTGGCCGGCCCGCTCGCCGCCGCGCTGCCCGCCGGCGCCGCCGACGCGGCCCCCGCCTTCCTGCACGGTGTCGCCTCCGGTGACCCGCTGCCCGACGGCGTCCTGCTGTGGACCCGGGTGACGCCGGTCCCCGAGGCGACCCCCGGCTCCGGGCTCGGTCCGGACACCGAGGTCAGCTGGATCGTCGCCCGGGACAAGGCGCTGACGGACATCGTCGCGAAGGGCTCGACCACCGCGAAGGCTGCCTCCGACCACACCGTCAAGGCGGACATACGGGGCCTGGAGCCGGCCACCGACTACTGGTTCCGCTTCTCGGCGGGCCCCACGGACTCCCCGGTGGCCCGCACCCGCACCACGCCGGCGGCGAACGCGTCCGTGGCGGGCCTGCGCTTCGGCGTGGTCTCGTGCGCCAACTGGGAGGCCGGCTACTTCGCGTCGTACCGCCATCTCGCCGCCCGCGGTGACCTGGACGCGTGGCTGCACCTGGGTGACTACATCTACGAGTACGGCACGGGCGAGTACGGCACGCGCGGCACCGTCGTCCGGCAGACCACGCCCACCCACGAGATCCTCACCCTCGCCGACTACCGCGTCCGGCACGGCAAGTACAAGACGGACCCGGACCTGCAGGCCCTGCACGCGAAGGCGCCCGTGGTCGCGATCTGGGACGACCACGAGATCGCCAACGACGCCTGGTCGGGCGGCGCCGAGAACCACACCGAGGGCGCCGAGGGCACCTGGGCCGCGCGCCAGGCCGCCGCCAAGCAGGCCTACTTCGAGTGGATGCCGGTGCGCCCGGCGATCGCGGGCACCACCTACCGCCGGCTGCGCTTCGGCAAGCTCGCCGACCTCTCCCTGCTCGACCTGCGCTCCTTCCGCTCGCAGCAGGTCTCCGTCGGCAACGGCGAGGTCGACGACCCGAACCGCACGCTCACCGGCAGGGCCCAACTCGACTGGCTGAAGGCGGGGCTGAAGTCCTCCGACACCACCTGGCGGCTGGTCGGCAACTCGGTGATGATCTCGCCGTTCGCCATCGGCAACCTCACCGCGGACCTGCTCAAGCCGCTCGCCAAGCTGCTGGGCCTGCCGCAGGAGGGCCTCGCCCTCAACCCCGACCAGTGGGACGGCTACACCGACGACCGCCGGGAGCTGCTCGCCCACCTGCGCTCGAACGCGATCCGCAACACCGTGTTCCTGACCGGCGACATTCACATGGCGTGGGCCAACGACGTGCCGGTGGACGCCGGTACCTACCCGCTGTCCGCCTCCGCCGCCACGGAGTTCGTCGTCACCTCGGTCACCTCCGACAACCTCGACGACATCGTCAAGGTCCCCGAGGGCACGGTCTCCCCGATCGCCTCGCCGATCATCAAGGCGGCCAACCGGCACGTCCACTGGGTCGACACCGACCGCCACGGCTACGGCGTCCTGGACATCACGGCCGAGCGGGCGCAGATGGACTACTACGTCCTGTCCGACAAGACCAGGAAGGACGCGACCGCCTCCTGGGCGCGCTCGTACCGCACGCGCAGCGGGACGCAGAAGGTCGAGCGGACGTACGACCCCGTCTGACAGCCCCTGACAGCCCCTAGAGGGTGTCGAGGAAGCCGAGTGCCACCCGCCAGGTGGCCTCGGCGGCCTCCTCGTCGTAGTCCGGCAGGTCGGGGTCGGTGTAGAGGTGGCCGGCGCCCGCGTATCTGTACACCTCCACATCGGCGCCCGCTCTGCGCATCTGCAGATACCAGGCGCTCAGCCAGTCGTCCGTCTCGAACGGGTCCGGCTCCGCCACATGCAGCTGCACCGGAAGGTCGTCCACGGAGGCGCTCGCCGCGATGTCCGACGTGCCGTGCAGGAGCAGCAGCCCGCGCGCCTTCTCGTCGCCGAGGGCGAGGGTCTGGGCGATGGAGGCGCCGAGCGAGAATCCGGCGTACACAAGGCCGCGTTCCGAGTAGGGCGCGGCGGCGAGCACGGCCCGCTTCAGCAGCTCGTCCTTGCCGGTCCGGTCGTTGAATTCCATGCCCTCCTCGACCGTCTCGAACGTACGCCCCTCGAAGAGGTCCGGCGTCCACACCTCGTGTCCGGCGGCGCGCAGCCGGTCCGCGGCCTGGCGCACCGCGGGCCTGAGGCCATAGGTCGAGTGGAAGAGCATGATGTTCATGAGGCCATGGTGCCAGCCGGGTACGACAGCGCCGTGACCACCGCCTCACCGGCGCACATGTTCATGACCCCCCTCCGGTGGTTACGTTCGGGGGATGGAGAACATACTCCGACCGCTGATCGTGATCGGTGGCTCGGTCCTGCTCACCCTGATCATCGGGTGGGCGACCGACCGCCTGATGCGCAAGGCCGACGAACGGCACAGTGAGACACCGCTGTGGGATCTGCTGCGCCGCGCCCGCGTCCCCTACCAGCTCGTCCTGTGCGCTGCCCTGCTCAGAGGGTCGTACGACGAGTCGAAGCTGCTGGAGGAGCACAAGGTCGCCGTCGGCCGGGTGCTGACGCTGGTGCTGATCGGTGCGGCGGCCTGGCTGGCGATCCGTGTCGCGGCGGCGGTCGTGGAGACCACGTACAGCCGTTACGCGCGCGTGCACCGCGATCCGGCCCGAGTCCGGCGGGTGCGCACCCAGGTGACCCTGATCATGCGCGTGGTGGCGGCGGTCGTCGGCGTGGTGGCCGTGGCGGCGATGCTGCTGACGTTCCCGGCGTTCCGCGCCGCCGGTGCCTCGCTGCTGGCCTCGGCCGGCATTCTCGGCATCGTCGCCGGTGTCGCCGCGCAGTCCACGCTGAGCAATATGTTCGCCGGGTTCCAGATCGCGTTCGGCGACATGGTGCGCCTGGGGGACACGGTCGTCGTGGACGGCGAGTGGGGCACGGTCGAGGAGATCACCCTGACCTTCCTGACGGTGCGGACGTGGGACGAGCGCCGGATCACGATGCCCGTGTCGTACTTCACCTCGAAGGCGTTCGAGAACTGGTCGCGCGGCGGTGCCCAGATGACCGGCACCGTCTTCCTCCACCTCGACCACTCGGCGCCGATGGAGGCGATGCGCGAGCAGCTCCGCGACATCCTGCGCGCGTGCCCCGCGTGGGACGGCCGCGACTACGGCCTGGTCGTCACGGACTCGACACCGAGCACCATCGAGGTGCGCGCCCTGGTCACGGCGAAGGACGCGGACGACCTGTGGACGGTACGGGTCACGGTGCGCGAGCAGCTGATCGCCTGGGTGGCCGAGCAGCACCCGTACGCGCTGCCGCGCGTCAACGCGACGGACGCGGCCCTGCCGCCCGGCTTCCCCGTCCCCGCCCGCATCCCGGCCCGCCGCACCCACCAGCACGACCATCAGCCGGCCGCACGGCCGGAGCGGCCCTGACCGATCCCGACCGTCACCGACCACGCCTGACGGGCCCGGACCGCCACCGATCACTCCTGGCCGCTCCTGGGCGGCTCAGTGACCGCGCTCGGCCCCGCCGTTCACCTGGATGATCTGCGAGGTGATGTGCCCGGCGCCGTGGGACGCCAGCCAGTGCAGGGTCGCGGCGACGTCCCCCGGCGTGCCGGCCCGCCCGGTCGAGGTCTCCGCGACGAGCCGGGCACGCCGCTCCTCGTTCATCCCGTTGCCGAAGAACTCGGTGTCCTCGATGAAGCCGGGCGCGACCACGTTCACGGTGATCCCACGCGGCCCCAGCTGCCGGGCCAGATCATGGGCGTACGGATGCAGCGCCGCCTTCGACGCCGCGTACGCCCCGCTGCCGGACCCCCGGAAGGCGGCGATGGAGCTGAGGAACAGCACCCGCCCGCCGGGGTCCGCGAGCCGGTCCTTGAGGGCCTCGGTGAGCAGGGCCGCGGTCAGGGTGTTGAGCCCGAAGTTGAGGGTCCAGTTGTGCAGGACGACGTCGAGGGGCTCGTCACTGTCCACCTTGGGCTCCAGATAGCCGCTGCCTCCGGCGCTGTGGATCAGTACGTCCACGGTGCCGAACTCCGCCGCCACGAACCGCTCCACGCCCCGCGCGCCGCTCGACTTGCTCAGATCCGCCGCGTAGGTGAGGGCCCCGGGCACACCGGAGCGCTCCAGCACCTCGGCGCGCCGCCCGAGCAGCAGCACCCGATCGCCGTCCGCCGCGAACAGGTGGGCCGCCGCGAGGCCGATACCCGTACCGCCTCCACTGATGACAACGTTGCGAGCCATGATCAGATCGTACGGACGGACCGGCCTCGGCTGCCAGGTCACCGCAGACTGCGCACGTCCAAATGCCGCAGCACCCGGTCCACCACCTCCGGGTCGGCCCCCGGCTCACTGCGTGCCGCCAGCACCTCGTGCCGCGCCGCGCTCAGCAGCTCGCCCTGGATCCGCCGCACCCGCTTCAGCCGCCGGACCCGCTGCCGGTGCGCCCCCCTGCGTTCCTCCTCGCCCATCTCCGGGCTGATCCGCACCCCGATCTCGAACGCCCGCCGCAGCATCTGCTCGGACAGGTCCTCCGGCAGATCCTCGACGGCCTCGATCTCCTTGAGCCTTCGCTTCGCGGCCTTCGCCGCGCGCACCGCCAGTTGTTTCTCGAACTCCTTCTCCCGCTCGCTGTCGGCGCGCACGCCGAGCCGTTTCACCAGCCAGGGCAGGGTCAGGCCCTGCAGCACCAGCGTCGCCATGATCACCCCGAACGCGATGAACACGATCTCGTCCCGGTCGGGAAAGGCGGCGCCCGAGTCCGTCTTCAGCGGAACGGCCAGCGCCAGGGCGACCGAGGCGACGCCGCGCATCCCCGACCACCACATCACGACGGTCTCGCGCCAGCTCATCGGCACTTCTTCGTCGTAGTCCCGTTTCGCGTGCAGCCGCTTCGTGAGCCAAGTGGCCGGCAGCAGCCACAGCAGCCGGACCGCCACGACGACCCCGACCACCAGGGCCGCCCAGCCGAGCATCTCGCCCCACCGCCCGGACGCCGTGCGCACCGCGTTGTGCAGTTCCAGCCCGATCAGCCCGAAGGCGACGCCGGTGACCAGCGTGTCGACGATGTCCCAGAAGGTGTGCCCGGCGAGCCGCGTCATCACGTCGTCGGCGTCTGTGCCGTACTCGGCGAGGAACAGGGCGGTGACGAGCACCGCGAGCACGCCGGAGCCGTGGAGCTCCTCCGCCAGCACGTAGGAGGCGTACGGCACGAGCAGCGTGAGCCCGATCTGCAGGGTCGCGTCCCCGAGGAGATCCATCAGCTTGTTGGCGCCCCAGCCCAGGGCGAGCCCGACGGCCAGCGCGACGACGCCGGAGAGCACGAGATCGAGTCCGGCCGACCAGGGGCTGAAGGTGCCGCTCACGGCCGCCGCGATCGCCACGTGGTACAGCACGATGGCCGTCACGTCGTTGAAGAGCCCCTCGCCCTCCAGGATGGACACCAGCCGTCGCGGCAACCCGAGCTGCCCGGCGACAGCGGTCGCCGCCACGGGATCGGGCGGCGCCACGAGCGCGCCCAGCGCCACGGCGGCGGCGAGCGGCAGTCCCGGCACGACCGCGTGGGCGACCGCCGCCACGCACACCGTCGTGACGAACACCAGCGCCACGGCCAGCAGGAGGATGGGCCGCACATTCGCCGCGAACTGCCGCCAGGAGGTACGCCGTACGGCGGCGTACAGCAACGGCGGCAAAAGCAGCGGCAGGATCAGGTCCGGCGGAATGTCGACATTGGGCACGAAGTCGAGCAACGCGAGCACGACTCCGAGCAGCGTCATCAACACCGGCGCCGGCAATCTGAACCGGTCCCCCACCGGGACACTCACCAGGGCCCCGAGCAAGAGCACGAAAAACAGGGCGAGCTGATCCACGGTCAGCGCTCCGCAGCTCTGGACGATCAAGAACCTTCAGTCGTCCAGCGTGCCACGCTCACCCACCCGAGGGCCGCCTTGCCGGCGATCGGCCGGTTCCCTGATCCCGCCCGCAGCGGCGAGCTGCCACAGCGCCGCAGGCGGGCGGCGCCGACCCGCCACGGCGGGCCCCGTTCGACCGGCGGCTTCGGCTACAGAGAACGCCGCATCGCCCGGTGCGGTATCCCCGCGTCCGGGAACTCCGGTCCGTACGCCACGTACCCCAGCCGCTCGTAGAACCCCAGCGCATGCGTCTGCGCGTGCAGATCCACGGCCGCCAGCCCACGCGCGCGTGCCGCCTCCTCGATCTCCCGCACCAGGGCCGCCCCGACGCCGAGGCCACGTGCCGCCTGCGTCACCGCGAGCCGGCCCAGCGAGCCCACCGACGGGTCGCCGTCGGTCTTGGCCGTGGCCGCCTCGCCGTACAGCAGCCGCCCGGTCCCGAGCGGCACGCCGTCCTCCCGGACCGCCAGCACATGCACGGCGGTGGCGTCGTACGCGTCGTACTCGATGTCCTCGGGAACCCCCTGCTCCCCGACGAAGACCTCCTTGCGCACCGCGAAGCACGCCTCGCGGTCGGCGGGGTCCTCGGCGACGCGCACGGCATACGACGGGACATCCGACGGATACGACGGGGAGCTCATGCCCACGTCTCCTCGCGGACCTGGTCCAGGGCCTTCTCCAGGTCGGCCGGGTAGTCGCTCTCGAACTCGACCCACTGCCCGTCCCCGGGGTGCTCGAAGCCGAGCCGGACCGCGTGCAGCCACTGGCGGGTGAGGCGGAGCCGCTTGGCGAGCGTCGGGTCGGCGCCGTAGGTGAGGTCGCCGACGCAGGGGTGGCGGTGGGCCGCCATGTGGACGCGGATCTGGTGCGTGCGGCCGGTCTCCAGCTTCACATCGAGCAGCGACGCCGCGCGGAACGCCTCGATGAGGTCGTAGTGGGTGACGGACGGCTTGCCGTCGGCGGTGACCGCCCACTTGTAGTCGTGGTTGGGGTGGCGGCCGATGGGGGCGTCGATGGTGCCGCTGGTCGGGTCGGGGTGGCCCTGGACGAGCGTGTGGTACCGCTTGTCGACCGTGCGCTCCTTGAACTGGCGCTTGAGCGACGTGTACGCGTACTCGGACTTGGCGACGACCATCAGCCCCGACGTGCCCACGTCGAGCCGGTGCACGATGCCCTGTCGTTCGGCGGCGCCGGACGTCGAGATGCGGTATCCGGCGGCGGCCAGCCCACCGATGACGGTCGGCCCGGACCAGCCCGGCGACGGATGCGCGGCCACGCCGACCGGCTTGACGATCACCACCACGTCATCGTCGTCGTGCACGATCTCCATGCCCTCGACCGGCTCGGCGACGACCTGCACCGGCGCGGGCGCCTGCGGCATCTCGACCTCGAGCCAGGCCCCGCCGCTCACCCGCTCGGACTTGCCGACCACCGTGCCGTCGACCAGCACCTTGCCCGCCGCGGCGAGCTCCGCAGCCTTGGTACGGGAGAAGCCGAACATGCGGGAGATGGCGGCGTCGACGCGCTCGCCCTCCAGGCCGTCGGGCACGGGCAGGGTACGGACCTCGGGAACTGTGCTCACCAGACGAGTATGCCGGACGGGTCCGACAGCCCCGTACCGAGCCTGTGGACAACCCTTCCGGGCGCCTCGTGGGCTCAGTCCTTGTGCACGGTGCCGTCGGGGTCCAGCCCCCTGAACGACAGCAGCACGATCAGGATGCCGCCGCACACGATCGCGGAGTCGGCCAGGTTGAACACCGCGAAGTGCTTGGGCGCGATGAAGTCCACGACCGCGCCCTCGAAGACGCCCGGCGAGCGGAAGATCCGGTCGGTGAGGTTGCCGAGCGCACCGCCGAGCAGCAGGCCGAGCGCGATCGCCCAGGGCAGGCTGTACAGCTTGCGGGCGAGCCGGGCGATCACCACGATCACGGCCGCCGCGATCACCGTGAAGATCACGGTGAAGGCTTCGCCGAACCCGAAGGCGGCGCCCGCGTTGCGGATCGCCTCGAACTTCAGCCAGTCCCCGATGATCTCGATCGGCGGGTGGTGCTCCAGCTTGGCGACCACGAGCATCTTGCTGATCAGGTCGAGGGCGTATGCGAACAGGGCGACCCCGAACAGCACGGCGATCCGGCGCTTGCCCCGGGGCCGCTCGGCTGCGGCCTGCGACGCGTCATCGCCGGACGACTCGGCCGACGCCGTGTTCCCGGCGTCGCGGGCGGCCTTCGTGCCCGCGTCGGACTGCTCCGGCCCGGCTCCCGCCGGCTCTGGGGTATGCGGCGTACCGATGATGCGCTCCGCCTCTGCCACGTGAGTCCCTCAACCTAGGTACCTGACTGAGGACGAGAGTACGGCACGTCCGGCGGCACCCGCCTACCGGTCAGTACCGGCGTTCCTGCTTCTGCTTGCACTCCACGCACAGGGTCGCGCGCGGGAACGCCTGCATCCGGGCCTTGCCGATCGGGTTGCCGCAGTTCTCGCACAGGCCGTAGGTGCCCGCGTCGAGGCGCTCCAGGGCGCGCTCGGTCTGGGTGAGCATCTCGCGCGCGTTGGCGGCGAGCGCCAGCTCGTGCTCGCGCGTGATGTTCTTGGCGCCGGTGTCCGCCTGGTCGTCGCCGGCACCGTCGCCGGAGTCCCGCATCAGGCCGACGAGGGACTCCTCGGACGACGTGAGCTCGTCGCGCAGCCGCATCACCTCGGCCATCAGCTCGGCCCGCGCCTCCTCGACCTCCTCCTCGGTCCAGGGGTCCTCACCGGGGCGCACCGCGAGCTCGCCGGGCTCCACCGCCGCGGAGATGCGTGCCTTGGGAACGGCGGTCTTCGCCGCCGTGGCCGTGCCAGGAGTCTTCTTCGCAACCACTGTCGTGGCTCCCGTCTGCTCCGCGGCCTGCGCCGCGCCCGCCATCTTGGCCCTGCTCTCGGCGACCGCACCTTTCCCGGCCGCCCCCTGCGCGCCCACGCTCCGCCTGACCGCGCCCTTCGTGGAGGCACTCTTCTTGGAGACGCTCTTCTTGGCGCTCTTACTGGAGGCGCTCTTCTCGGTTGGGCTCTTCCCGGAGACGCCCTTGTCGGAGCCGCCCATCTCGGAAACGCCCGTCCCGGAGGCGCCCTTCTTGGAAGCACCCTTCTTGGAAGCGCTCCTCTTGGAGGCGCCCTTCTCGGCAGCGCCCGCCTCCACCCCGGCGCCCTGCTTGCCAGAGGCCCTCTTACCGGCCGTCTCCTTTCCAGCCCCTGCTTTCCCGGCCGTCTTCTCGACGGCGCTCTCCTCGGCCGCCTTGCCCCCGGCAGCCCTCCGCTGAGAAACCGCCTTCTCGGCCGCCGCACCCTTGGCCGCCGCGTCCTTGGCCACCTTCTTCGCCGCAGCCTTCTTCGCCGCTGTCTTCTTCGTCTCAGCCTTCTTGCCGACCGCCTGGGGAGCCTGCGTCCCGGCAGCGACCGCTTTCTTTCCAGCCGCATGCTTCCCAGCCGCGTGCTTCGCAGCCGCCTGCTTACCACTCGCTTTCTTCGCAGCCGCCTTCCCAGCCGCCCGCGAGCCCTCCTCCTTCACGCCCCTCTTCGCCGCCGCCCCAACCCCCACGCCCCCTCGAACCGTCTTCACCGGCATATCTCCGGCCGCCCCCGTCGCACCCCCCTGCATCCCTTTCTTCCCGCCAGCACCCTTGGCCGCACCGCCGGAGGCATCCGCACGCGCATGTGTGGAGCTGCTCGACGCCGACTGCTGTACGGCGGTCTCTTTCGCCACCATGCCGCGGCCCCTTCACATATTGTGATCTTGCACGCGAATCGTGCTGGGACGATAAATCGACTTGAGTCCCGCGGCAACGGGGCACACCGCCCGATTCGCCCGCCTCGCGCATGTCGCGCGCCAGACATGCATGCGTTGTGCCCAGCTCCCCGCCGGGTATGCCGCCGAGCCGAACGTCCCAGATTCCGAACACACGTACCGCTCCATTCGGGTCAGCACGACCGGAACCGCGTCCCCGCCCCCACGGCCCGGAAATCCAGTCGGCCGCTGTCCGCGCGGCGCCGTACACTGGGCGGAGCGAAAAGCGTAGATGGGGACGAGTAGCGGCGTACGCAGCCCAGAGCGACCCGGGGACGGTGGAAGCCCGGGGGCGAGCGCGACGTGAAGATCACCCCGGAGCCGCCGGAAGAAAGCCGCAACCGAAGGTCGCGGCGAGTAGAACCGGCATCGCGACCCCAATGAGGGGGCTCACCGACGCACACCCCGCGTCGGAGGGCCAAGGAGGGTGGTACCGCGGGAGCGCGCCGAAACCGGCGTACGGAAAGAATCGGCTCTCGTCCCTCCGGACGGAAGGCAGCAAGTCCGCCGGAGGAAGCTCGCTGATGACAACGCCGACGTACCGCCAGGTGCCCGCTCAGGTCGACCTGCCCGCGCTCGAGCACGCCGTGCTCGACTTCTGGCGCGAGCAGAAGATCTTCGCCAAGAGCCTGGAGCAGTCCGAGGGCCGCCCGGAGTGGGTGTTCTACGAGGGCCCGCCCACCGCCAACGGCATGCCCGGCGCCCACCACATCGAGGCCCGAGTCTTCAAGGACGTCTTCCCCCGCTTCCGCACCATGCGCGGCTACCACGTGGCCCGCAAGGCCGGCTGGGACTGCCACGGCCTCCCGGTGGAGCTGGCCGTCGAGAAGGAGCTCGGCTTCAGCGGCAAGAAGGACATCGAGGACTACGGCATCGCGGCGTTCAACGCCAAGTGCCGCGAGTCGGTGCTCCGCCACACCGACGCCTTCTCCGACCTGACGACCCGCATGGGCTACTGGGTCGACCTCGACGACGCCTACGTCACGATGGAGCCCGAGTACATCGAGTCCGTCTGGTGGTCGCTGAAGGAGATCTTCAACAAGGGCCTGCTGGTCCAGGACCACCGCGTCGCCCCCTGGTGCCCGCGCTGCGGCACCGGCCTGTCCGACCACGAGCTGGCGCAGGGCTACGAGACGGTCGTCGACCCCTCGGTGTACGTCCGTTTCCCCCTCACCTCCGGTCCGCTGGCCGGCGAGGCCGCGCTCCTGGTGTGGACGACCACGCCCTGGACCCTCGTCTCCAACACGGCCGTGGCCGCGCACCCCGAGGTCACCTACGTCGTGGCGACGAACGGCGAGGAGAAGCTCGTCGTCGCCGAGCCGCTGGTCGCCAAGGCCCTCGGCGAGGGCTGGGAGACCACCGGGCAGACCTTCACGGGCGCCGAAATGGAACGCTGGACGTATCAACGTCCGTTCGAGCTGGTGGAGTTCCCGGCTCCGGCCCACTTCGTGGTCAACGCCGAGTATGTGACGACCGAGGACGGTACGGGTCTGGTCCACCAGTCCCCCGCCTTCGGTGAGGACGACCTCAAGGTCTGCCGCGCGTACGACCTGCCCGTCGTGAACCCCGTCCGCCCCGACGGCACGTTCGAGGACGACGTCCCCCTCGTCGGCGGCGTCTTCTTCAAGAAGGCGGACGAAAAGCTCACCGAGGACCTCCAGCAGCGCGGCCTGCTCTTCCGGCACATCCCGTACGAGCACAGCTACCCGCACTGCTGGCGCTGCCACACCGCGCTCCTCTACTACGCACAGCCCTCCTGGTACATCCGTACGACGGCCGTCAAGGACCGCCTCCTCGAGGAGAACGAGAAGACCAACTGGTTCCCGGACACGGTCAAGCACGGCCGCTTCGGCGACTGGCTGAACAACAACATCGACTGGGCGCTGTCCCGCAACCGCTACTGGGGCACCCCGCTGCCGATCTGGCGCTGCGAGGACGACCACCTCACCTGCGTCGGCTCCCGCGCGGAGCTCACCGAGCTGACCGGCACCGACCAGTCCGCCCTGGACCCGCACCGCCCGTACATCGACGACGTGACCTTCGCCTGCCCCCAGTGCGAAAAGACGGCCACGCGCGTGCCGGAGGTCATCGACGCCTGGTACGACTCGGGCTCGATGCCGTTCGCGCAGTGGGGCTACCCGTACAAGAACAAGGAGCTGTTCGAGAGCCGCTACCCGGCGCAGTTCATCTCCGAGGCCATCGACCAGACCCGCGGCTGGTTCTACACGCTGATGGCGGTCGGCACCCTGGTCTTCGACAAGTCGTCGTACGAGAACGTCGTCTGCCTCGGCCACATCCTCGCCGAGGACGGCCGCAAGATGTCCAAGCACCTGGGCAACATCCTGCAGCCGATCCCGCTGATGGATCAGCACGGCGCGGACGCGGTCCGCTGGTTCATGGCAGCGGGTGGCTCCCCGTGGGCGGCCCGCCGGGTGGGCCACGGCACGATCCAGGAGGTGGTGCGCAAGACCCTCCTCACCTACTGGAACACGGTCGCCTTCCAGGCCCTGTACGCCCGTACGTCGAACTGGGCGCCCTCCGCGGCCGACCCCGCCCCGGCCGACCGCCCGGTCCTGGACCGCTGGTTGCTGTCCGAGCTGCACGCGCTGGTCGACCAGGTCACCCAGTCCCTGGAGGCGTACGACACCCAGCGCGCCGGCAAGCTGCTCTCGGCGTTCGTCGACGACCTGTCGAACTGGTACGTCCGCCGTTCGCGTCGCCGCTTCTGGCAGGGCGACAAGGCGGCGCTGCGCACCCTGCACGAGGTCGTCGAGACGGTCACCAAGCTGATGGCCCCGCTGACCCCGTTCATCACCGAGCGGGTCTGGCAGGACCTGATCGTCCCGGTCACGCCCGGCGCCCCGGAGTCGGTCCACCTCGCCGCCTGGCCGGAGGCGGACCTGTCGGCGATCGACCCGGAGCTGTCCAAGCAGATGGTCCTGGTCCGCCGACTCGTCGAGCTGGGCCGTGCCACGCGCGCGGAGTCGGGTGTGAAGACCCGCCAGCCGCTGTCGCGTGCCCTGGTGGCGGTCGCGGGCTTCGAGACCCTCGACCCCGAGCTGCACACGCAGATCACCGAGGAGCTGAACGTCTCGTCGCTGGCGTCGCTGTCCGAGGTGGGCGGCAGCCTGGTGGACACCACCGCCAAGGCGAACTTCCGCGCTCTGGGCAAGCGGTTCGGCAAGCGCGTCCAGGATGTGGCGAAGGCCATCGCGAACGCGGACGCGGCGGCGCTGTCCCTGGCCCTGCGCGAGGGCACGGCATCGGTGGAGGTCGACGGTGAGACGGTCACCCTCGCTCCGGACGAGGTGATCATCACGGAGACCCCGCGCGAGGGCTGGTCGGTGGCTTCCGACTCGGGCGCGACGGTCGCCCTGGACCTGGAGATCACCGAGGAGCTGCGCCGTGCGGGCCTGGCCCGTGACGCGATCCGCCTGATCCAGGAGGCCCGCAAGAACAGCGGCCTGGACGTGGCCGACCGGATCGCTCTGCGGTGGACGGCGAGGGACGCGGCGACGACCGCAGCCCTCAGCGATCACGCCGAGCTCATCGCCGACGAGGTCCTGGCGACGGACTTCGCCCAGGGCGAGGCGGACGACAGGTATGGCTCCGCGTTCACGGACGAGGGGCTGACCCTGACGTTCCGCCTGCGCAAGATGTAGTGCTTCGCTGAGAAGCGTCGCGTCTTAGAGGACGCAAGCGCCCCATCGAAGGCCCGGGCGGCCAAGAAATCTTGGTCGGCCCGGGCCTTCGGCGTTGCGTACGTCGGACACCCCACCCACGGTCCGAACAAACACCGCAAACCCCGTGAACACGCGTAGCAAAAGGGCGGGGCCCCGGATCGAAATCCGGGGCCCCGCCCTGAACGCTGCCGACGCCTACGGCGTACTACCAACCGTCAGTTGTCGTCCTCGTCGATGAGGAACCCACGCATCGGAGACGGAGCCTGGCCCATCGGGGACGGACCCTGCGGCCGGACCGGTGCCATCGGCTGGGTCATCGCCGGGGACATCTGCTGCTGACCGCCGTAGGACGGACCGGCCGGAGACGGGGCGCCGCCCATCGTCTGGTTGCCGCCGTACGACGGGGCACTCGCGCCGGCCGGTGCCATGGAAGGCGCCGGGGACGGCGGGAGGGATGCCGTAGCCGGGGTGCGCGGCGGGGCGAGCGAGTCGTCCGCCTGCGTCTCCAGCTGGCGCAGCTGGGACTCGAGGTAGGACTTCAGCCGCGTGCGGTACTCGCGCTCGAAGCCGCGCAGGTCCTCGACCTTGCGCTCCAGCGTGGCGCGAGCGGACTCCAGCGAGCCCATCGCGACGCGGTGCTTCTCCTGCGCGTCCCGCTCCAGGGCGTCAGCCTTGGCACGGGCGTCCCGCTCGAGACCCTCGGCACGCGAACGCGCCTCGCCGACGATCTTGTTGGCCTCGGAACGGGCCTCCGCGATCGCCTGGTCGGCGGTCTGCTGGGCGAGCGACAGAACGCGCGCGGCGCTGTCGCCACCGGGGCCGCCCTGACCGGGACCGCCCATCGGGCCACCCATCGGACCGCCCATGGGGCCGCCCATCTGCTGCATGGGGGGCTGGCCCATCGGCCCCGGACCCTGGCCCATCGGACCGGGACCCTGAGGGCCACCCTGACCGCCGGGACCGGCGGGCAGCTGCGGGGCACCGCTCGGCAGCTGGGGCGGACCACCCATGGGGCCACCCATCTGCTGCTGCGGCGGGCCCGATATCCCGGCGGGAACGGGAGCCCCGGGACCGCGCATGCCCTGCTGCGGCATGCCGCCCTGCTGCATACCGCCCTGCTGCTGGTCCTGCGGCGGCTCCGGAGGCTTGCGCATGTTCTGCTGGTTCTGGGCAGCAGCACGCGTGGCCGCGGCCAGCTTGGCGCGCAGGTCCTCGTTCTCGCGGAGCAGGCGCGTCAGTTCGGCTTCGACCTCATCGAGGAAGGCATCGACCTCGTCCTCGTCATAGCCTTCTCGGAGGCGGACGGTCGTGAACTGCTTGTTCCGCACGTCCTCGGGGGTCAACGGCATCTCTTCACCTCAACGTTGTCGTCGGCAGTCGGCAAGACCGTATCTGTCACATCGCTCACATCGCGCTCCGCACGAGCGTGATCAGGATGTAGACGATGATCATCAGTACGAAGAAGGACAGGTCGAGCGCCACGCCCCCGAGACGCAGCGGCGGGATGAACCGCCGCAGAAGCTTCAGCGGTGGATCGGTGACAGTGTAGGTGGCCTCCAGAACGACCACCATCGCCTTGCCGGGTTGCCATGAGCGGGCGAACTGGAAGACGTAGTCCATGACCAACCGGAAGATGAGCACGATGAGGAAGACCATCAGCGCGATGTAAAGAACCTGCAGGACCACGCTCATGACTGGTGCTTCCCTCTCCCCTGTTCCCAGTTCCGTGCTGTTCTTCCGGTGGTGCGTCTCAGCTCTGGTTGAAGAACCCGCCCTCTGCGATGCGGGCCTTGTCCTCCGCCGTGACATCGACGTTAGCAGGCGACAACAGGAACACCTTCTGCGTCACCCGCTCGATGCTGCCGTGAAGACCAAACACCAAACCGGCCGCAAAGTCGACAAGTCGCTTCGCGTCTGTGTCATCCATCTCAGTCAGATTCATGATCACCGGCGTGCCCTCACGGAAGTGTTCCCCGATGGTACGGGCCTCGTTGTACGTCCGCGGGTGAAGCGTGGTGATCCGGTACGGCTCTCGTTCCGACACGACCTTGGGCATGATCACCGGTGCGTTCTTCTCCAGGCTTGCGCGTTCTTGTGTGATGGATGCCACGGGCGCGATACGCGCCGGGCGGCTGGATTCCGCGGGTAGCGAAGTCGATCGGGCCACGGGTTCACGCGGCGCGGGCGGCTGCACGATTCGCACCTCTTCGTCCCTTTGGGACTGATGTGCGCTGTGGGACTGGTGTGACGGTTCGTGCCGTCGGTGGTCCCGCTCGGGCTCCGGGTCCAGTTCGGGCTCGAAGTCGTCATCGGGGTCGAACCCCCGGCCGTCGTACCCATCGTCCTCCACGAGGCCGAGGTAGACCGCCATCTTGCGCATCGCGCCGGCCATGCTCTGAGTCCTCCGCTCTGTGGTGGATCGGCGACTGCCAAGTGCCCGCCATCCACGCGGTCGTTACGCCCGCCTTTCGGCGACATTGACCATATTTTCTGCTGTGGTCCGACTTCCTGGCGACGTTACCCGAGCCTGGGGCGGACTCCGAGTACCGCAGTGCCGACGCGCACATGTGTCGCACCGGCCGCCACCGCCTCTTCGAGATCCGCACTCATCCCTGCCGACACCATGTTCGCAGTCGGATGAGCTCGGCGCAGGTCAGTCGACAAATCCATCAACCGCTCGAACGCCGCCTGTTGGCGCCCGGCGTACTCCCCCGAGAGCGGGGCGACGGTCATGAGTCCGTCCAGCCGCAGCCCCGGAGCCTTCGCGACGAGGTCCGCCAACTCTTCGATCCCACCTGGCGCCACACCACCTCTCTCGCCTCTCAGGCTCACTCCCGCGTCCAGCGCCACCTGGATCAGGCAGCCCACCTCGCGCTCCTGCCGTTCGGCCTCCCTCGAGAGCGCCGTCACCAGCTTGGAACGATCGACGGACTGCACGAGATCCGCGTAACTCACCACGGATCGCACCTTGTTGGTCTGCAATTGACCAACAAAATGCCAAGCGAGGGGCAGATCCGAGCATTCGGCGGCCTTGGGGGCCGCGTCCTGGTCGCGGTTCTCGGCGACGTGACGGACACCGAGTTCCGACAGGATCCGCACATCGCTCGCGGGATAGGTCTTGGTGACCACGATGAGTGTCACCTCGTCGCGCCCCCGCCCGGCGGCGGCGCAGGCGGCGGCGATGCGCGCCTCCACTTTCGCCAGGTTCGCGGCGAGTTCGCCCTTACGGTCCGTCATGCTCTCTCAGTCCAACCAGACATATCCCGCGAGTCGCCCCGTGGTGCGGTCGCGGCGGTACGAGAAGTGGTCGCCCGACTCACGGGTGCACACCGGCGACTGCTCCCGGTCGCGCACGCCGAGTCGGGCGAGTTGCGCGTGCACTCCGGAGGCGACGTCCACCGCGGGAGTGCCCCAACTCGTCTCGGCGTGCGCCGTCGGCTCCACGGCGGCCACTTCGGCGCGCATCGTCTCCGGCACCTCGTAGCACCGACCGCATACGGCGGGGCCGGTGCGGGCGATGATCCGGGCCGGGTCGGCGCCCAGTTCGGTCATCGCGCGTAGCGCGGCCGGCACGACTCCGGCGACCATGCCGGGCCGCCCCGCGTGGGCCGCGGCGGCGATCCCGGCGACCGGGTCGGCCAGCAGGACCGGCACGCAGTCGGCGGTGAGAACGGCGAGGGCGAGACCACGCCGCGCCGTGACGATCGCGTCGACGTCGGGCACCGGACGATCACGCCATGGTCCGTCGACCACGGCGACGTCCGTCCCGTGCACCTGGTTCATCCACACGACGCCACCCGGGTCGAGCCCGAGCGACTTGGCGGCGAGCTCGCGATTGGTCAGTACGGCGTCGGTGTCGTCGCCGACCGCCCCGCCGAGGTTGAGCTCCTCATACGGAGCGGCGCTCACCCCGCCCCACCGGTCGGTGAAGGCGAAGTGCGCGCCGCTCACGGTGTCGCGCTGTCCTATCACGTCAGAAGGATCACTTAAGGAAGTCCGGGACGTCCAGTTCCTCCGCCGCGCTGTCGGCGTAGGTCCGCGACGACGGGACCGGCGGGGCGACCGGGACGTCGGCCACCGGCTCGGGCTCCGGCTCCGGCTCCTCCTTCGGCTTGACGCTGCCGAGCGAGCCGAAGGACGGACGGCTCTCGGTCTGCCGTACCGGAGTGGGCTCCTCGCGGCGGGCCGAGGAGGAGGACGACGACGTCGAGCCGAGGACGTTGTCCCGGCGGGCCGGCGGCTGGCCCCCGTCGAAGCCGGCCGCGATCACTGTGACCCGCACCTCGTCGCCGAGGGCGTCGTCGATGACCGCGCCGAAGATGATGTTGGCCTCGGGGTGGGCGGCCTCGCTGACCAGTTGGGCGGCCTCGTTGATCTCGAACAGGCCGAGGTCGGAGCCGCCGGAGATCGAGAGCAGCACGCCCCGGGCGCCGTCGATGGACGCCTCCAGGAGCGGCGAGGAGATCGCCATCTCGGCCGCGGCCACCGCGCGGTCGTCGCCGCGGGCCGAGCCGATGCCCATGAGGGCCGAACCGGCCTCGGACATGACCGACTTGACGTCGGCGAAGTCGAGGTTGATCAGGCCGGGGGTGGTGATGAGGTCGGTGATGCCCTGGACACCGGAGAGCAGGACCTGGTCGGCCGACTTGAAGGCGTCGAGCACCGAGACCTGGCGGTCCGAGATGGACAGCAGCCGGTCGTTCGGGATGACGATGAGGGTGTCGACCTCTTCGCGGAGCTCGGCGATGCCGTCCTCGGCCTGGTTCGCGCGGCGCCGTCCCTCGAAGGTGAACGGGCGCGTGACCACGCCGATGGTGAGGGCACCGAGGGAGCGTGCGATGTTGGCCACGACGGGCGCCCCGCCGGTGCCGGTGCCGCCGCCTTCACCGGCCGTCACGAAGACCATGTCGGCCCCCTTGAGGACCTCTTCGATCTCCTCGCGGTGGTCCTCGGCGGCCTTGCGGCCGACGGCCGGGTTCGCTCCGGCGCCGAGTCCGCGGGTGAGTTCGCGGCCGACGTCGAGCTTGACGTCGGCGTCGCTCATCAACAGAGCTTGCGCGTCAGTGTTGATGGCGATGAACTCGACGCCCTTGAGACCGACCTCGATCATCCGGTTGATGGCATTGACACCACCGCCGCCGACACCGATGACTTTGATGACTGCGAGGTAGTTCTGCGGTGCTGCCACGTCGAAGGCCTCTCGCCTCGAGTTACGGGTCGTCGGATCACGGGAAGCGGTGTGCCTTCGTGAACCGGCGACTGATGCCGAATGGGACGGTCCGTAGCGCCGACCCGAACCCTAACCCTGAAGTTTAGGGTTACCAGTGTGTCTGTTCCTTGAAGTCTTCTGAACAGGACACTAAGTCGACAAGTGGCGCACGTTCAACGAACACGCCGAACCTCCCGTTTTTCTTTTCACCCTATGTGATCAGCCATGTCGCTGCCCAACCAGGGTGCTGGCCTGCGCGAATGTGCGTCAACTTCCCGCTGACGCAGGGGCGGTGGGAACACTGACGTCGAAGTACCGCGCATCCGGCGAGGCTTTCATGAGAGCGGTGAGTGTGCGAGCCTTCGCGGCACCCTTCTCGCCACTCCCCCACGCGACGGTCCGGCCGTCACCCAACTCCAGCGAGATGTCGTCGTAGGAACGGACCTTGACGACCTCGGTGGACCGCGCGACGGCGGCCGGAATGGCGCGGGCGACCCGCACCGCCTCCCGCACCAGACGGTCCTCTCCGAAGCGTCGCAGGCTCGCCGCGGCGGAGCTGGACCGGGACGGCGTCAATTCCAGTGCGGGAACGCCTTTCGGTGGCTCAGAAACCGTGGCGAAACGGACACCTTCATCGTCCACTTCGATGAAGTTTCCGCCCTTTTGGACAATCAGAACCGGAGTGCGCTCCACCACTTTCAGGCCGATTCCATGCGGCCAGGCACGGACCACATCAACCGCGTCAATTCGGGGCAATTTCCGGCGCAGTCGCGCCTCAATCGCATCGGTGTCGACGGAAATCATGGGCGCCCCTACGGGGACGTCGGCGGCGTCATGGATCTGCCCGGGCGTCAGGACTCGCGTTCCGGAGACGGAGACGCGCTCCACGCGCAGCCACTGAGAGCCGTACAACGCCCAAACGGAGCCCGCGCCGAGGAGCACCAGGATGACGACAAGAATGATGATCGTACGAAGGCGGCGGCGCAGCCCCAACCGCCGCCGGGCGAGGGGCGGGTCGGACGACTCCTGCTGGCGTTCACCGCGCTCCGCGGTCGTCGGTCCGGCCACGCTCCCTGCCCTCCGTCATACAGTCCTATCGACGGTGCGAGGCGATCGCCTCGTACACCATGCCGACGAGCAGGTCGTCGGCGTCCCGGCGGCCGAACTCGCTTGCGGCGCGGGACATCTCGTACAGCCGGTGCGGGTCGGCGAGCACGGGCAGGACGTTCTGCTGCACCCACTCGGGCGTGAGTTCCGCGTCGTCGACCAGCAGCCCGCCGCCGGCCTTGACCACCGGCTGGGCGTTCAGCCGCTGTTCGCCGTTGCCGATGGGCAGCGGGACGTAGGCGGCCGGGAGTCCGACGGCGGAGAGTTCGGCGACGGTCATCGCGCCCGCGCGGCAGAGCATCATGTCGGCCGCGGCGTACGCGAGGTCCATCCGATCCAGGTAACTTACCGGGATGTAGGGGGGCATTCCCGGCATCTGATGCACTTGCGGCAGTTCGTTCTTGGGACCGACCGCGTGCAGGATCTGGATCCCGGCCTGCTGCAGCCAGGGCGCGACCTGCTGGACGACCTCGTTGAGGCGGCGGGCGCCCTGCGAGCCGCCGGAGACCAGCAGCGTCGGCAGGTTCGGGTCGAGCCCGAACATCGCGCGGGCCTCGGGGCGGACGGCGGCCCGGTCGAGGGTGGCGATGGTCCGGCGCAGCGGGATGCCGATGTAGCGCGAGTTGCGGAGCTTGCTGTCCGGGGTGGAGACGGCGACCTGGGCCGCGTACCGCGAACCGATCTTGTTGGCGAGGCCGGGGCGGGCGTTGGCCTCGTGGATGACGATGGGCACACCCAGGCGCTTGGCGGCGAGGTAGCCGGGCAGGGCGACATAGCCGCCGAAGCCGACGACGCAGTCCGCCTTGGTGCGCTCCAGGATCTGCTCGGTCGCCTTGATCGTGCCGCGCAGCCGGCCCGGGACGGTGATCAGCTCGGGCGTGGGCTTGCGCGGCAGGGGTACGGCGGGGATCAGCGCGAGCTCGTAGCCCCGCTCGGGCACGAGCCGGGTCTCAAGGCCGCGCTCCGTGCCCAGGGCCGTGATCCCCACGGTCGGGTCCTGCCTGCGCAGGGCGTCCGCGAGGGCGAGCGCGGGCTCGATGTGGCCGGCGGTCCCCCCACCGGCGAGTACGACATGCACCGAAATTCACCGCTCTCCGGACGAACGCGCCGCCGAGGCACGCCGTCGCATCGTGTTCCATCTCCGAGGCTCCCGGCCGGAGCCGGCGCCTCCCGCACGCTTTCTACCAAAGCGGGGTTGCCGCGCAGAAAGCGCCGCCCGCGCAGCGGGCTCGTCGCGCGCGAAGGCGATCAGCAACCCGATGGCGAACATGGTCGGCAGCAGGGCGGACCCTCCGTAGGAGAACAGCGGGAGGGGGACACCGGCGATCGGCAGCAGGCCGAGCACCGCACCGATGTTGATCACGGCTTGCGCGGTGATCCAGGTGGTCACGCCTCCCGCGGCGTACCTCACGAAGGGGTCCTCCGTGCGTCCGGCCACGCGGATACCCGCATAGCCTAGAGCCGCGAAGAGGGCGAGCACCGACAGCGTCCCCGCCAGGCCCAGTTCCTCACCGGTGACGGCGAAGATGAAGTCGGTGTGGGCTTCGGGGAGTTGACCCCATTTCTCCACACTCGCCCCCAGCCCGGAACCGAAAATTCCGCCGGACGCGAGCGCGTAGATGCCGTGCACGGCCTGCCAGCAGTCGACGGGGCCGGCCTGTGGCTCGGTGGCGCCGAGGCACTGCAGGCGGGCCATCCGGTTCTCGCTGCTCTTGATCAGGAACACGCCGATCACACCGGCGAACGACAGGACCCCCACGAACAGCCGGGTCGGCGCCCCCGCCAGCCACAGCAGGCCGAACAGGATCGCCGACATGACGATCGCCGTGCCCATGTCGCCACCGAGCATGATCAGTCCGAGCAGCATGAAGGCGACCGGCACGAGCGGCACCAGCATGTGCTTCCACTGCGTCAGCAGCCTCTTGTCCTGCTTGCGGGCGATCAGGTCCGCGCCCCACAGCACCAGCGCGAGCTTGCCCAACTCGCTGGGCTGGATCTGGAAGGAGCCGCCGAGGGCGATCCAGTTCTGGTTGCCGTTGACCGCGACTCCTATCCCGGGCACCTGCACCAGTGCCATCAGGAAGACGGCGCCGGCGAGGATCGGGTAGGCGAGCGCCCGGTGCAGCTTCACGGGCATCCGGGAGGCGGCGAACAGCAGCCCGGTGCCGATCGCCGCGGCCAGCAGCTGCTTGCGGAAGAAGTACGACCCCGGCAACGACATCTGCAGTGCCTTGATCTGGGAGGCCGAGTAGACCATCACCAATCCGAGCACGGTGATCAGCAGGCTGCCGCCGAGGATCAGGTAGTACGCGGTCAGCGGCCGGTCCCACGCCCGCTGCACGCGCGTGTACAGCCGTCGTACGGCGTTGTCGCTCGGCGGCCGGGGAGGGTCGGGGCGGCGTCGGACGGCCCGCTGCACGGGAGGCCGTCCCGTACGGCTACCGGGCATCGGCGCTCACCGCCTCGCCATGCGCGTACACACTGGCCGGCCACATCCGAGTCACGCGTCCCTCCAAGGGTCCCGAAGCACCCGCAGTGGCCGAGACCCGGCGTCAGGCGCCCGCGCCGAGTTCGCGAACCGCCTCCGCGAACACGTCACCGCGCTGGTTGTAGTTGGCGAACATGTCCATCGAGGCACAGGCCGGGGCAAGGAGCACCGTGTCGCCGGGTCGTGCGAGCCGCTGCGCCTCCTGGACTGCCGCGAGCATCGCCCCAGTGTCGGTCCGGTCGAGGTCGACGACGGGTACTTCCGGCGCGTGTCGCGCGAGGGCTTCACGGATCAGGCCACGATCGGCGCCGATGAGCACGGCCGCGCGAAGGCGCTTTGCCGACTTGGCGACGAGCTCCTCGAAGACGGCGCCCTTGGCGAGCCCGCCCGCGATCCACACGATGGACTCGTAGGCCGCCAACGAGGCCTCGGCCGCGTGGGTGTTGGTCGCCTTGGAGTCGTCGACGTACGCGACCCCGGCCACGTCCGCCACGTGCGCGATGCGGTGCGCGTCCGGGGTGAAGGCCCGCAGCCCGTCCCGGACGGCCTTGGGGGGCACCCCGAAGGCACGGGCGAGGGCCGCCGCCGCGAGGGCGTTGGCGATGTTGTGCGGGGCCGGCGGATTGACGTCGGAGACCTCGGCGAGCTCCTGGGCGTTCTGCTGCCGGTTCTCGACGAAGGCGCGGTCGACCAGGATGCCCTCCACGACGCCGAGTTGGGACGGGCCGGGCGTGCCGAGGGTGAAGCCGATGGCCCGGCAGCCCTCCTCGACGTCGGCCTCGCGCACCAGGTCCTCGGTGGCCTTGTCGGCGACGTTGTACACGCAGGCGACGCGGTTGCCCTCGTAGATACGGCCCTTGTCGCGCGCGTACGCCTCCATGGAGCCGTGCCAGTCGAGGTGGTCGGGGGCGAGGTTCAGCACGGCCGCGGAGTGGGCGCGCAGCGAGGGCGCCCAGTGGAGCTGGTAGCTGGACAACTCCACGGCGAGGACGTCGTACTGCTCCTCGCCGAGCACCGCGTCGAGGAGGGAGACGCCGATGTTGCCCACGGCGGCGGTGCGCAGGCCCGCCGCCTTCAGAATCGAGGCCAGCATCTGGACGGTCGTGGTCTTGCCGTTGGTGCCGGTGACCGCGAGCCAGGGCGCGGCGTCGGGGCCGCGCAGCCGCCAGGCGAGCTCGACGTCGCCCCAGATCTCGATGCCTGCTTCACGAGCCGCCGCGAACAGCGGCTTGTCCGGCTTCCAGCCGGGCGCGGTCACGATGAGTTCGGTGCCTTCGGGCAGGGTCGCCCCGTCGCCGAGGCGGACGGTGACGCCGAGCGCCTCCAGCTCCTCGGCCTGGGCACGCGCGCGTGCGTCGTCGCCGTCGTTGACGACGGTGACCTTCGCGCCGAGGCCGTGCAGCACCTTGGCCGCCGGGATCCCGGAGACGCCGAGCCCGGCGACGGTGACGTTCTTCCCCTGCCAGTCGGTCACTTGTCCGCTGCCCATCCCGCGTAGAAGAGGCCCAGTCCGACGATCACACAGATGCCCTGAATGATCCAGAAACGGACCACGACGAGTACTTCTGACCAGCCCTTGAGTTCGAAGTGGTGTTGGAGTGGCGCCATCCGGAAGACGCGCTTCCCGGTGAGCCGGAAGGAGCCGACCTGGATGACCACCGACATGGTGATGAGCACGAACAGGCCGCCGAGGATGGCGAGCAGCAGCTCGGTGCGCGAGCAGATCGCGAGACCGGCGAGCGCGCCACCGAGGGCCAGCGAACCGGTGTCACCCATGAAGATCTTCGCGGGCGACGTGTTCCACCACAGGAAGCCGAGGCAGGCACCCATCAGCGCCGAGGAGACGACGGCGAGGTCGAGTGGATCTCGCACCTCGTAGCAGGCGCCGGGGTTGGCGAGCGTCTGGGCGTTGGCGCAGGACTCCTGGAACTGCCACACGCCGATGAACGTGTACGCGCCGAAGACGAGCACGGAGGCGCCGGTGGCGAGGCCGTCCAGACCGTCCGTCAGGTTCACGCCGTTCGACATGGCGAGGATCATGAACAGCGCCCAGACGACGAACAGCACCGGGCCGATGGACCAGCCGAAGTCCTGCACGAAGGAGAGCTTGGTGGAGGCCGGGGTGTTGTTGCGGTTGTCCGCGAACTGCAGCGACAGCACCGCGAAGGCGATACCGCCGAGGAGCTGGCCGGCCATCTTGGCCTTGGCCCGCAGACCCAGCGAACGACGCTTGACGATCTTGATGTAGTCGTCCAGGAAGCCGACCAGACCCATGCCGGCCATCAGACCGAGCACCAGGACGCCGGAGAACGTCGGCGGCTTGCCCGTGATCAGCTTCGACAGGAAGTACGCGGCGATCGTCGCCAGGATGAAGGCGATACCACCCATGGTCGGCGTACCGCGCTTGCTGTGGTGCTCGCGCGGGCCGTCGTCCCGGATGTACTGGCCGTAGCCCTTGCGGGCCAGCAGCTTGATCAGCAGCGGGGTGCCGACCAGGGTCAGGAAGAGACCAATGACTCCTGAGAACAGGATCTGATTCATCATCGGGCTGCGACCTCACCCTCGGCACCGTCGAGGAGCGCCTGGGCAACGCTCTCCAGACCGACCGAACGGGACGCCTTCACGAGTACGACGTCCCCCGGGCGCAACTCGCTGCGCAACAGGTCGACCGCCGCCTGTGCGTCGGACACGTGCACCGACTCCTCACCCCACGAACCCTCGTTATATGCGCCCAGTTGCAGCCAGGACGCTTCCCTGCCCCCGACCGCGACGAGCTTGCTGACGTTGAGCCGGACGGCGAGCCGCCCGACCGCGTCGTGCTCGGCGAGCGCCTCGTCCCCGAGCTCGGCCATCTTGCCGAGCACCGCCCACGTACGACGCCCCTTGCCCATGGCCGCAAGGGCACGCAGAGCGGCCCTCATGGACTCGGGGTTCGCGTTGTAGGCGTCGTTGACGACCGTCACGCCGTCCGGGCGCTCGGTGACCTCCATCCGCCAGCGGGAGAGGGAGCCCGCCTCGGAGAGCGCGGTGGCGATCTCTTCCGCGGACATGCCCAGCTCATGGGCGACGGCGGCCGCGGCGAGCGCGTTCGACACGTGGTGCTCACCGTACAGGCGCATGGTCACATCGCTTGCACCGGAGGGTGTGTGAAGGGTGAAAGCAGGCTGTCCGCTGTCCGTGAGTCTGACGTTCTCGGCGCGTACGTCCGCTTCGCCTGACTCTCCGAAAAGGATCACCTTCGCCTTCGTACGGGACGCCATGGCCCGTACGAGAGGATCGTCGGCGTTGAGGATCGCGGCGCCGCCGTCCTCCTCCGACGGCAGGCCCTCGACGAGCTCGCCCTTGGCCTGCGCGATCTGCTCGCGGCCGCCGAACTCGCCGATGTGGGCGGTGCCGACATTGAGCACGAGGCCGATCCTCGGCGGCGTCAGATCGGCGAGGTAGCGGATGTGGCCGATGCCGCGGGCGCCCATCTCCAGGACCAGGAACCTGGTCTCCTCGGTGGCGCTGAGTGCGGTGAGCGGCAGCCCGATCTCGTTGTTGAGCGAGCCCGGCGTCCACACGGTGGGCGCCTTGCGCTGGAGCACCTGGGCGATCAGGTCCTTGGTGCTGGTCTTGCCCGCCGAGCCGGTCAGGGCGACGAGGGTCGCGCCGAGCCGTCGTACGACATGACGGGCGAGGGCGCCGAGGGCCGTCTGGACGTCGTCCACGACGATCGCGGGGACGCCCACGGGACGCGAGGCCAGTACGGCGACGGCACCCGCCGCCACGACCGCCTCGGCGAAGTCGTGGCCGTCCACGCGCTCGCCGACGAAGGCGGCGAAGAGGGTGCCGGGCTCCACTTCACGGGAGTCCCGGACGACCGGTCCGGTGACCTGGACGGACGGATCCGGTATGTCGTACGTCTGCCCGCCGACGACTTCTGCGATCTCGGCGAGAGAGAGGGCGATCACAAGTTCATCCCTGGGTCTTCTGGATAGCTTCGCGAAGCACCTGGCGGTCGTCGAAGGGACGGACCACTCCGGCGATGTCCTGGCCCTGCTCGTGGCCCTTGCCCGCGACCAGCACGGTGTCGCCGGGCTCGGCGCGGGCGACGGCCGCGGCGATCGCGGCGGCCCGGTCCTCGAAGACCTGGACCTCGCCACGCTCGTGTACTGGCACGGACGCCGCGCCCTGGAGCATGGTTGCGAGAATCGCCAGGGGGTCTTCGGAGCGGGGGTTGTCGGAGGTCAGTACGGCGGTGTCGGCGAGCCGGGCCGCGGCGGCGCCCATCGGCGCGCGCTTGGTCTGGTCCCGGTCTCCGCCGCAGCCGAGCACGACGTGCAGCCTGCCCTCGGTGACCTTGCGGAGCGCCTTGAGCACCGATTCGACGGCGTCGGTCTTGTGGGCGTAGTCCACGACCGCGAGATACGGCTGCCCGGCGTCCACGCGCTCGAGCCGGCCCGGCACGCCGGGCACGGCGGCGATGCCGTCGGCGGCGGCCTGGGCGTCGAGGCCGGCGGCGGCCAGGGCGGTGATGGCGGCGAGGGTGTTCGCCACGTTGAAGGGGCCCGCGATCGGCGACCGGGCGGCGATCCGATCGCCCTTGGGACCGATCACCGTGAACGTCGAGTCCATGGGGCCGATCTCGACGTCCTCGGCGCGCCAGTCGGCGTCGGGGTGCCCCTCGGCGGAGAAGGTGACGACCGGGACGGTGGCTTCCTTGGCGAGCCTGCGGCCGTACTCGTCGTCGAGGTTGACGACGCCGAGTTTGCTGCGTTTCGGGGTGAACAGCTGCGCCTTGGCCCGGAAGTAGTCCTCCATGTCGGAGTGGAACTCCATGTGTTCCGGGCTGAGGTTGGTGAAGACGGCGATGTCGAAGACGCAGCCGTCGACCCGGCCGAGGACCAGGGCGTGGCTGGAGACCTCCATGGCGACCGCCTCGACACCGCGTTCGCGCATGACGGCGAAGAGGGCCTGCAGATCGGTGGCTTCGGGGGTGGTGCGCTCGGACTTGATGCGCTCGTCGCCGACACGCATCTCGACCGTGCCGATGAGTCCGGTGGCGCGGGCGCTCTTGAGGCCGCCCTCGACGAGGTACGCGGTGGTGGTCTTGCCGGACGTGCCGGTGATGCCGATCTGCAGCAGGTCGTGACCGGGGTGGCCGTAGATCGTCGCCGCGAGTTCGCCCATCCGGCCGCGCGGGTCCTCCACGACCAGGACCGGCAGTCCGGTCTCGGCGGCGCGCCCGGCGCCGGTCGGGTCGGTCAGCACGGCGGCCGCGCCGAGGCCGGCGGCCTGCGTGACGAAGTCGGCGCCGTGCAGGCGGGCGCCCGGGAGGGCGGCGTACAGGTCGCCGGGCCGGACGGCGCGCGAGTCATGGGTGATGCCCGTGACCTCGGCGGCGCCTTTCGTCTCCGGCGCGGGGACACCCAGCTGATCGGCGAGTTCCGCGAGGGGTGTGGCGGAGACCTGCGCCGGCCTGGGCGGTCCCGGATATGTCACGGGATGCGCCTTCTGGGTGGTTTGGGACTGATCAGCGTGTGGCACGGCGGTGAGCGTACCCGGCGCACCGGCTTCGGAGCGAAGTGAGGGGCGGGGCGTGCTCTGGTTCCCGGGGTCGGGAGTGATCGTTGTCACGAGGTGGTTCCTGGGTGCTCGGTGCTGATCAGGGTGGTCAGGGTTTGAAGCTGACCGGGAGCTTCGCGGGCCTGGCTCCGGTCGGCGGGACCTGGAGGGTCTTCAGCGCGAACTCCATGACCTTCTTGTAGATGGGTCCGCAGATCTGGCCGCCGAAGTAGTTGCCGGCGGTGGCGTTCTGGATCGCGCAGTAGACCGTGATGCGGGGCTTGTCGGCAGGCGCGAAGCCGGCGAACGACGACGTGTAGCCGCGGTACCTGCCGGTGGCCGGATCCACACGGTTCGCCGTACCCGTCTTGCCCGCGACCCGGTAGCCGGGGATGCGCGCCTTGGTGCCGGTGCCCTCCCTGTCGTCCACGACCGACTCCAGCATCTGGGCGAGGGTCTTCGCCGTCTTGGCGCTGATCACCCTGGTCTTCTTGGGCTTCGGGGCGGGGGTGAACTGCCCGTCGGGTCCCTTGGTGCCGCGCACGAGCGTGGGCTCGACGCGTACGCCGCCGTTAGCGACCGTCGAATAGACGGAGGCCGCCTGCATCGCGTTGATGGACACACCCTGGCCGAAAGGAATCGTGTACTGCTGCGAAGTCGACCAGGTGCCCGGGGCGGCGAGGATGCCCGGGGTCTCGCCCGGGAAGCCGAGCCCGGTGGCGCTGCCGAAGCCGAACTTGCGCAGGTAGTCGTAGAGGATCCGGTTGGACTGCTTCTGCGTCTTGCCCAGTTGGCCGGTGGCCAGGATGGTGCCGATGTTGCTGGACTTGGCGAGGACGCCGTTGAGCGTCAGGTACCAGGTCGGGTGGTCGATGTCGTCCTTGAAGAGCCGGTCGCCGCGGTGCAGCCGGTTGGGCACCACGACATTCGTACCGGGTGTGGCCACACCCTCCTCCAGTACGGCGGCCATCGAGATGACCTTCGCGGTGGAGCCGGGCTCGTAGGCGTCCTGGACGGCCGCGTTGCCCAGGTTCGCGGCGCTGGCCTGGGAGAGGTTGTTCGGGTCGAAGCCGGGCGAGTTGGCCATGGCGAGGACCTCGCCGGTCTGCGTGTCCTGGACGATCACATAGCCGCGGTCCGCCTGGGACTTCGCCACCTGCTCGCTGATCGCGTTCTGCGCGGCCCACTGGATGTCGCGGTCGATGGTGAGCTCGACCTCGCTGCCGGGCACGGCGGGTGTCTCGGTGGAGTTCACGGTGGGCACCTGGCGGCCGCCGGACTGGGCGTAGCGGATCTCGCCGTTCTTGCCGGACAGTTCCTTGTTCAGCTGCTGCTCGACACCGCCGCCGCCCTTGCCGTCGGCGTTGACCCAGCCCAGTATCCCGGCGGCGAGGTCGCCGTTCGGGTACACGCGCTTGCTGCTGGCGACCGAGAGGACGCCCGCGAGGACGTTGACCGTGCTCTTGTCCTTCTCCGCCTTGGTGGCCAGCGCGTTCTTCAGGTCCTTGATCTGCTTCCAGACCTGCGGGGTCTGGCGGCTCGCCAGCAGGGTGTAGCGCAGGTTCTTGTTCTCGGGCCGGAGCTTCTTGACGATCGCGGCCTGGTCCTGGCCGAGAATCGGCGCGAGGAGGGCGGCCGCCTGCTCGGGGCCGTCGCCGATCTTCAGCTGCTCGCGGCTGAACAGCGTGGGGTCGGCCGTGATGTCGTACGCGTCCACGCTGGTCGCCAGCGCCACGCCGTTGCGGTCGGTGATGGCGCCGCGCTCCGCGGCCAGGGTGTAGCCGACGTACCGGTTCTTCTCGGCCTTGGCGGCGTACGTGGCCGCGTCGACGCCCTGCACCTGGAGCAGCCGTACGACGAACGCGAGCAGGACGAGGGTCAGGGCCAGGCTCACCATGCGCAGCCGGGGGCGTGGGCTGCCGAGCCGGATGATGCGGGGGCCCGGGCCGCGGGACGGTGCCGGGCGGCGGGCCGGGCGGGCACCGGGGCCCGGACGCCGTTGGGTGCCGCCGGAGCGGGCGGGCTTCGCGGGCCCGGGCACGCGACGGCGGGGCGCTTCCCTGTCGGACACTTCCGTCACCTGCCGGGGGTCGGATACGTCGAGAACGGGGTGGGCTGCTGGGCTGGGGGCGCGTACTGGGGCGTGGTGGGGGCGGCCTCGGGGGACGCGTACTGGGGCGCGGTGGGGGCGGTCCCGGCGAACGGCGTGGGGGTCGCGCCGACCGTCGGCGGCATCGTGGGCTCGCTGACGAGGGCCTCCGGGGCGAGGATCAGCGGCATGTACGCGGAGGTCCGGTCGGCGGGGGCGGGGCTCGGTACGCCCTTGACCGTGCCGTCCGGGTCGAGGAAGGCGGGGTCGCCGCCGGGGACCATGCCGAGTTCGTGGGCGCGGCGCTGGAGGGCGTCGGGGGCGGAGTAGGCGTCGATGTCCCGCTGGAGGGACTGCTCCTCGTCGGTGAGGGCCTTGGTGTCCCTCTTCAGGTCGTCGAGCCTGAAAGCGCCTTCGCTGAGGGCGGAGTTCAGGACGAGAAGCCCGATGAGGCCGCCGCCGAGGAGCAGGACGACGAGGAGGACGAAGGGGGTGCGGGCGGCCCGTGCGCGCCCTGCGGGAATGAGTCGCGCGAGCCGGGCGGCACGCCCCCTCAGTTCGGGTTTCCTACTCACTCAGCCTCCCCCGGGTCCGGTTCTCCAACTCACGCCCCTCATTCGATGGACTCCCTGATGCGCTCGACCCCGCGCAGGCGCGCTGGTGCCGCGCGCCGGTTCTCGGCGACCTCTTCCTCGGTGGGAAGTTCGGCACCGCGCGTCAGCAGCTTGAGCCGGGGCTGGTAGCGCTCTGGGACGACGGGCAGCCCCGGCGGGGCGGTGCTGGCGGCGCCGGCCGCGAACACCTGCTTGACCAGCCGGTCCTCCAGCGAGTGGTACGACAGGACGGCGATCCGCCCGCCGACGTCGAGGGCCTCCACGGCGGCCGGGATCGCCCGCTCCAGGACGGAGAGCTCGCCGTTGACCTCGATGCGCAGCGCCTGGAAGGTGCGCTTGGCCGGGTTGCCGCCGGTGCGCTTGGCGGCCTGCGGAAGGGCGTCGCGGATCAGCTCCACGAGCCGGGCGCTGTTGCTGAACGGCTCCTTCTCCCGCTCGCGCACGATCGCGGCCACGATCCGCTTGGCCTGCTTCTCCTCGCCGTACGCGCGCAGGATCCGGACCAGCTCGCCGGCCGGGTAGGTGTTGAGGACCTCCGCGGCGCTGATGCCGGTCGTCTGGTCCATGCGCATGTCCAGGGGGGCGTCCTGGGCGTAGGCGAAGCCGCGGTCGGCCTCGTCGAGCTGCATGGAGGACACGCCCAGGTCGAACAGGACTCCCTGCACGCGCGCGATGCCCAGCCTGTCCAGGACGTCCGGGAGCTCGTCGTAGACGGCGTGCACGAGGGTCGCGCGCTCGCCGTACGGCGCGAGCCGCTCGCCGGACAGGCGCAGGGCCTCCTTGTCCCGGTCGAGGGCGACGAGCCGCGCCTCGGGGAACCGCGCCAGGAGAGCCTCGCTGTGGCCGCCGAGCCCGAGCGTGCAGTCGACGACCACCGCTCCCGGCCGCTGCAGGGCGGGGGCCAACAGGTCCAGGCACCGCTGGAGCATCACCGGGACATGTCGACTCTGGCTCAAGGGGCCCTCTCAGATCCGGCAGGCCGTACGCACCGCCGGGTCCCCGCCCGCTCGTGAAGGGGAGGCCTGCCGGCGCCGAGAGCGTCAGCCGACCGGGAGCGGGAGGAGGCCGAGCCGTACGTACGCGCCGCGCACGCGGGGAGATCTCCGGAAAATCGCCGGGGTCTCCGGGAAAATCAGTCCAGCAGGGAGAGCCGCCCCTCCCGCTTCGCGTCACTTTAGTCCACCGTGTCGCGCGGTCAATCAACCGGCCTGCGCGTCGCGCTCAGGAGCGATCCTGAAGCGACAAGCAGGGGGAAATCACCCGCACGGCAACCTCCGCCTCACCCTTGTGGGTTACCTCACAGTGAGCGCGTGATAACGCTCTTTTTCCCTTCTCACAACAGGACCGGAAACGCCGTGACCAGTACCGTCATGGGTATGACGACTTCTGCATCGGTTCCCGCAGGTCCCGAGGGCGCCATAGCCCCCCGCGGCACGGTCACGGACCGTCTCGTGGAAGCCAACGAGCGATACGCGGCCGCGTTCACCGACCCCGGAATGGACGCCCGTCCCGTGCTTCACGTCGCCATCGTGGCCTGCATGGACGCCCGTCTCGACCTGCACGCCGCGCTCGGGCTGGAACTCGGCGACTGTCACACCATCCGCAACGCGGGCGGCGTTGTCACCGACGACGTGATCCGCTCCCTCACCATCAGCCAGCGCAAGCTCGGCACCCGCAGCATCGTCCTGATCCACCACACCGGCTGCGGTCTGGAGGCGATCACCGAGGACTTCCGCACCGAACTGGAGATGGAGGTCGGCCAGCGGCCCGCCTGGGCGGTGGAGGCCTTCCGGGACGTGGACCAGGACGTACGGCAGTCGATGCAGCGCGTGCGCACCTCGCCGTTCCTGCTGCACACCGACGACGTGCGGGGCTTCGTGTTCGACGTGAAGACGGGTCTGCTGCGCGAGATCGACCCCGCGTGACCATCCGCCACACCTGTCGTTTCGCTGTCAATTTGGGCTCGGGCGTGCCCAAAAGGCCGTAAGACCCGACATATCGCAGGCAGTTGTCCACAGGCGAGTGACACGAATCGGTAACGGCAGCAAGAATGCGGGTGTGGCAACACGCGGAACTTTTCACGCGTGGTGTCCGTGTTCCAGGGGTGGACCGGTCCGCGTCGTAGAGCGTCGGCCCGGAAAGAACGGGCCGAGGAGGGCCGGGTGACGACCTATGACGATCGAGCGAGCCTCACTGATCTGACCGCCACTGTGGAGCGTGTCCGCAGTTCGGTGGAGGGTGTGATCGAGGGCAAGCCGGAGGTCGTACGGCTTTCGCTGACCGTACTGCTCGCCGAGGGGCATCTTCTGATCGAGGATGTGCCCGGTGTGGGCAAGACGATGCTCGCGAAAGCGCTGGCGCGGTCCATCGACTGTTCGGTGCGGCGTATCCAGTTCACGCCCGACCTGCTGCCGTCCGACATCACGGGCGTGTCCATCTGGGACCAGCAGCGCAAGGACTTCGAGTTCAAGCCCGGCGCGATCTTCGCCCAGATCGTGATCGGCGACGAGATCAACCGCGCCTCGCCGAAGACGCAGTCCGCGCTCCTGGAGTCCATGGAGGAGCGCCAGGTCACGATCGACGGGCAGACCTACGAGCTGCCGAGCCCCTTCATGGTGGTGGCCACGCAGAACCCGGTCGAGATGGAGGGCACCTACCCGCTGCCCGAGGCCCAGCGCGACCGCTTCATGGCCCGCGTCTCCGTCGGCTATCCCAGCGTGGAGGCCGAGCTGCAGATGCTGGACGTGCACGGCGGCGTCTCGCCGCTGGAGGACCTGCAGCCGGTGGCGCACGCGCACGACGTGGTGAAGCTGATCGACGCCGTGCGCGGGGTCCATGTCGCCGAGCCGGTCCGCCGGTACGCGGTCGACCTGGTCGCCGCCACGCGTACCCACCCCGACCTCAGACTCGGCGCCTCCCCGCGCGCGACGCTGCACCTGCTGCGCGCGGCGAAGGCGTCCGCTGCCCTGAGCGGCCGGGAGTACGCGCTGCCGGACGACGTGCAGGCCCTCGCCGTGGCCGTCCTGGCCCACCGCCTGCTGCCCACCGCGCAGGCCCAGCTGAACCGCCGTACGGCCGAGCAGGTCGTCCAGGAGATCCTGCAGCGCACACCGGTGCCCGCCGCGCCGCAGCAGCAGAGCGGCTTCGGGGGCCTCGGTCACGGCACTCCGGCGTACGGCCAGCAGCCGCCGCGGAGGCTGTGATGACCTCCGGCAGTACGGGCCAGGCCGAGGCGGACCGCGGCGAGAAGGGCGGCATCCGCACCGCGCTGGCCGGTCTGACCACGCGCGGCCGCTCGTTCCTGGCCGCCGGCGTCGCGGCCGCCGTCTGCGCCTACGTCCTCGGCCAGAGCGACCTGCTGCGCGTCGGGCTGCTGCTCGCCGTGCTGCCGCTGGTCTGCGCGACCGTGCTGTACCGCACCCGCTACCGGGTCGCGGGCAGCCGCCGGCTCTCCCCCGCGCGCGTGCCCGCGGGCAGCGAGGCCCGGGTGCACCTGCGGATGGACAACGTCTCCCGGCTGCCCACGGGCCTGCTGATGCTCCAGGACCGGGTGCCGTACGTGCTCGGGCCGCGGCCCCGCTTCGTGCTGGACCGGGTGGAGCCGGGCGGCAGCCGCGAGGTGTCCTACCGCGTCCGCTCCGACCTGCGCGGCCGCTATCCGCTGGGCCCGTTGCAGCTGCGCCTGACCGACCCGTTCGGCATGTGCGAACTGACCCGGTCCTTCTCTACGTACGACACCCTGACGGTCATCCCGCGCGTGGAGCCGCTGCCACCGGTCCGCTTCAGCGGCGAGGCGAAGGGGTACGGCGACGGACGGCAGCGCTCGCTCGCGTTGGCCGGCGAGGACGACGTGATCCCGCGCGGGTACCGCTACGGCGACGACCTGCGGCGCGTGCACTGGCGCTCCACCGCGCGCTACGGCGAGCTGATGGTGCGCCGCGAGGAGCAGCCGCAGCGCGCGCGCTGCACGGTGCTGCTGGACACCCGAGGCCCGGCCTTCCAGGGCGCGGGCCCCGACTCGGCCTTCGAGTGGGCCGTCTCGGGCGCCGCGTCCGTGCTGGTCCACATGCTGGAGCGGGGTTTTTCGGTACGCCTGCTGACCGACACCGGCAGCTCGGTACCCGGCGAGGGTGCCGACGGGTTCGCGGGCGCGAGCCAGGAGTCGGCGGACGCGGCCGGGCTGATGATGGACACCCTCGCGGTGATCGACCACTCCGACGGTACGGGGCTGTCGCGGGCGTACGACGTGCTGCGCGGCGGCAACGAAGGGCTGCTGGTCGCCTTCTTCGGCGACCTCGACGAGGAGCAGGCGACGGTGGCCGCCAAGATGCGGCAGCGCAGCGGAGGCGCGGTGGCCTTCGTGCTGGACAGCGCGGCCTGGGTGCGGGAACCGAGCGATGTGGCCGGTCCGTTGGACAGGAGCGAGGAGCGGCTGCGGATGCTGCGGGAGGCGGGCTGGACGGCCCTGAGCGTGCCGCGGGGCGCTTCGCCGGCCGAGCTGTGGCGGCAGGCGGACCGAGCGCGTACGGACGCCGCCGCGACCAGCGGCGCACGGGGCGAGGGGGGAGCGGCATGAGCGGGCGGACACGGATGGCGCTGAGCGCCGCGGCGGCCACTCTGCTGGCATCGTGCGCCCTGCTGCCGCTGGTGTCCCCGGTCACCTGGCTCCTCCAGGCGATCTTCCTGCTGGCGATCCAGACCAGCGTGGGCATGGCGACCCGGCGGGTGCCACTGGCCCGGCCGCTGACGGTGGCGGCGCAGGCCCTCGTCGCCCTGATGCTGCTGACCCTGACGTTCGCCAACCAGCAGGCGATCCTCGGGGTGATCCCCGGCCCGGAGGCCTTCGGCCACTTCGCCGACCTGTTGCGGGCCGGCGCGGACGACGTCAGCCGGTACTCGATCCCGGCGCCGCTGTCCGACGGCATCCGGCTGATGCTGATCGGCGGTGTCCTGATCATCGGCCTCGCGGTGGACACCCTCGCGGTGACCTTCCGCAGCGCGGCCCCGGCCGGGCTGCCGCTGCTGGCGCTGTACTCCGTGGCCGCGGGGCTGTCCGACGGCGGCGCGGACTGGCTGTGGTTCCTGGTCGCCGCCGCGGGCTATCTGATGCTGCTGCTGGCCGAGGGACGCGACCGGCTCTCGCAGTGGGGGCGGGTCTTCGGCGGGGCGCCACGGACGCCGGGCGGGGAGCCGAGCGGCGCGGTGGCCCCGGTCCGCACCGGGCGGCGCATCGGCATGGTCGCGCTGGGCATCGCCCTGGTGGTGCCCCTCGCCCTGCCGGCCATGAACGGCGGCCTGCTGGACGCGGCCGGTACGGGCGTCGGCTCGGGCAGCGGGAGCGGGGGCACGATCTCCGCCGTGAACCCGCTGGTGTCGCTGCGCGACAGCCTGAACGTGGACGAGGACCGCGAGGTGCTGTCCCTGAAGACCAACACGGACGATCTCTCCAACCTCTATCTGCGGATCGTCTCCCTGGACGACTTCGACGGCACCACTTGGCAGCCGTCGAAGCGCAGCATCCAGGCGGTGCCGGGCCAGTTCCCCACTCCTATCGGCCTCGGCCCCGATGTCCGGCGCGCGGAGGTCGAGACGACGATCTCGGCCGCGGACTGGTACGCCCAGAACTGGCTGCCGATGCCCTACCCGCCGAGCGGCGTGAACATCGACGGCAACTGGCGGTACGAGCCGCTGGGCATGACGGTCGTCGGGGACCGCCGCCAGACCACGCGCGGGGTGACGTACACCGTGCGCAGTCTCGATGTGCGGCCGACGGCGGATCAGCTCGCGAACGCCCCGGAGCCGTCCGCCGCGCTGAAGCGCGAGTTCACCGAGCTGCCCGGCTCACTGCCCGCCGTGGTCGCCCGGACCGCGCGCCAGGTGACCGAGGGCGCGACCAGCCATTACGAGCAGGCGGTCAAGCTGCAGGAGTACTTCGCCGTGACGGGCGGGTTCCAGTACGACACCAACGTCAAGGTGGGCAGCGGTCGGCAGGCGATCGCCCGCTTCCTGAAGGACAAGCAGGGCTTCTGCGTCCACTTCTCCTTCGCGATGGCGGCGATGGCCCGCTCGCTGGACATACCGGCCCGGGTCGCGGTGGGCTTCGCCCCCGGCACCCCGCAGGGCGACAGCTCGGTCTCGGTGGGGCTGAAGGACGCACACGCCTGGCCCGAGCTGTACTTCGAGGGCGTGGGCTGGACCCGCTTCGAGCCGACGCCGACCCGTGGTTCGGTTCCGTCGTACACCGTGACGGACACGCCCGGCTCCACGCTTCCGGATGTGGCGCGGCCCTCGCAGTCGACGAGCACGGGCCCCTCCACTTCGCCGTCGGCGAGCGAGAGCTGCGCGGGGCAGAACCCGCAGCTGTGCGCGAGCGAGTCCCCGGAGGCCGCGGTGGGCGTCGGCGGCGGCGGGCCGAGGTGGTACGTCGTCGTCCCGCTATGGATCCTGGGCGGGGCGGCGGTGCTGCTGATCCCGTTGGCGCCGATGCTGTGGCGGTTGCGGACACGAGCGGTACGGCTGGGAGGGCACGGCCGCACGGCGGCGGATGTATCGCTCCACACGCTGGCGGTCTGGCAAGAACTCACGGACAGCGCCTGGGACTTCGGCATTCCCCCGGACGACTCCCAGACGCCCCGCAAGGCCGCCGCCCGCATCGTCCGCCTGGGTCACCTCGACCCACCGGCCGCTGCCTCGGTCCACCGAGTCGCCGACGCGGTAGAGCAGGTCCTGTACGCGCCCACTCCCCGACCAGTGGCCGGCCTCGCGGAGGACGTCCACCGCGTCCTCGCCAACCTCGAGTCCAAGGTCGGTTGGACCACGAACCTGCGCGCCCTGCTGGCCCCGCGCTCCAGCGTGCGGGTGGCCTGGGCCCTGTCGGACTGGTGGATCAACGTGAAGCGACGGGCCGCCGCCGCCCGGCCGACGTGGCGACGGCCGTCGACGCCCGGGCAACGGGGATGAGGGCTCGCGGCGGGCGAGGGGCTGCCTGAGGTCGTCGTCGGGCGGCGGCCGCAGCAGCTCCGCGGGGCCGAGCAGCCGGGTGGCGGCTGAGCGTGCACCGGCCTGGTGGCGAGCCCGGCGCTGACAGGGCGCGTCCCATGGGAGATGGCCCGCTTCCTCAAGCGGTATAGGGGCGGGCATACGTCAGCGGGCATACATCAGGGGGTGGCCACCAGTCCGGTGGTCACCCCCTGCGTATGTCCGGGAGCTGCTCGTCGAGCTAATGGCCGCCCTGCTCGTCGCGACGGCGCTGCCAGCGTTCTTCGATGCGGTCCATCATGGAGCGCTTCTGACGTTGCTGACGGCGGGCGTGCGGGCCACCGGCGGGCTGTTCGCCCGGCTTGGGGGCCTTGCGCCAACCGGTCACAGCGAGTACCGCACAGCCGAGCATGACGAGGAAGCCCACCACGCTGAGCCAGACCTGCTTGGCGACCATTCCAGCCATGAGGAGCGCGATACCTACGAGGAAGCCCGCGACCGCCTGGTAGACCCGTCGCCGGGTGTACGTACGCAGCCCGCTTCCCTCAAGCGCTGTCGCGAACTTGGGATCTTCGGCGTACAGCGCTCGCTCCATTTGCTCGAGCATTCGCTGCTCGTGCTCCGAGAGCGGCACGGAGTCCTCCTCATCGTGCAGTCGCCGGGGCGACCCGGGGGGTCCCTTCAGGATAGGCAGGGAATCGCCCCCGTGAAACCCGCCCCTCTACGCCAATTGGCCAACCGGGCTCCGGCATGGACATTCCGGCTCGCTGAGATCTTCATTCCCCAGCAGCCGACCCGTCATGCCGGAACGGTCTCCCTCGATCATACGGCGACGAGCGCCCGATCGGGGGGCCTGTGGCGTACTCCATGTGCAGCCAAGTCCCTGATCAAGGCACACGCCTGCGGCCCGCTCACAGCGGGGTCTCAGGCCCCCGCGGTCTCCCGCGTCTCGCCGAGCACGTGCAGCTGCGTGGCCACCGAGTGGAAGGCGGGCAGCTCGGCCGCCGCTTCCTCCAGCTTCAGCAGCGCCTCCAGCGCCCCGGGCTCGGTGTCCACCAGCACACCCGGGACCAGGTCGGCGAAGACCCGCACCCCGTGCACGGCACCGACCCGGAGGCCGGCCCCTTCGACCAGCTCGGTGAGCTGCTGGGTGGTGAACCGACGCGGCACCGGGTCGCCCTCGCCCCAGCGGCCGTCCGGGTCCTCCAGGGCCTGCTTGGCCTCCTTGAAGTGACCGGCGAGGGCCCGTGCCAGCACCGCACCGCCCAGTCCGGCGGCGAGCAGGCTGAGCACGCCCTCGGCACGCAGGGCGGCGACCGCGTTGCGGACGCCCTCGGCGGGGTCGTCGACGTATTCCAGGACGCCGTGGCACAGCACGACGTCGTACCCGCCGCGCTCGACCACGTCGAAGAGGCCGTGGGCGTCGCCCTGGACGCCGTGCACCCGGTCGGCGACATCGGCCTCGGCGGCGCGCCGCTCCAGGGCGAAGAGTGCGTTCGGACTGGGGTCGACGACGGTGACGCGGTGACCGAGGCGAGCGAGCGGCACGGCGAAGTTGCCGCTGCCGCCTCCGGTGTCGAGGACGTCCAGCGCCTGACGCCCCGTCGCCTTGACCCGGCGGTCCAGGGCGTCCTGGAGGACCTCCCAGACCACGGCGGTACGAAGCGAGGCGCGGGGTCGAGAGGGGTCCGAGCGCAGCGACGCCGTTTGAGGGTGGCTGTGGGAGACGGGCGGGCGCATCGGGTCCGACACGGCAGGTGACTCCTCGGCACGGCACCGCCACTTGCACGGCGGAGCGAACGACTGCCTCCCCGGCGCCCGGGTCACGAGAGCAGGAAGGCTTCAGGCGCCCTCCACCCTATTGCCTACGGCGACCCACCCGGCCATCACGGTGCCACGCGACGCCACCTGTCTGTCCCGGCGGACGGCAGGGGCGGTCGGCAGGGGGTGGTCTCCGGCGCCCCGGGAGCCCGCACCGCGGCCGCGGCGGCAGGGGCCTGGGCGGCGGCCTCGGGCGCCACCGCTAACCCGCGGCGCAGAAGCCCGGCACCCCCGCCTACAGCCCTCTTCAGCCCCCGTCAGCCCTGTCAACCCGCCTCAGCTCGCGTCGGCCCCGCGTATCAGCCCGCGTCCGGCATCTCCTCCCGGTCATGCCGCGAACCGTCGGTCTCCCCCGCATCCGCGTCCGTTCGCGGCTGGGGCAGGACCGGCTGGAGTACCAGCATCCGCTCGACGAGGCGCAGGAACATCGCCACGTCACGTATCAGGTCGTCGGCGTCCCGGCGGCTGGCCGCGCCCTGGATGCCCGCCTCGGCCCTGGCGCGGCGGCGGGCGCCGGAGGCGAACAGCGCGCTCCACTCGGCGAGTTCGGGCGCTATCTCGGGGAGCACTTCCCAGGCGCTCCTGATGCGGGCGCGGCGCCTGGGCGCGGTCTCCGGGCGTCCTCGCGCGGCGAGTACGGCGGCCGCGGTGCGCAGGGCGGCAAGGTGGGCCGTGGCGTAGCGCTCGTTCGGCGTTTCCAGAACGGCGGCCTCGTCCAGTCCGGCACGGGCCTGGGCGAGCAGGTCGAGGGCGGCGGGCGGGGCCGTGGCCCGGCGGAGCACGGGGTGCACGTCGCTCGCCGGGCCGGTCAGTGAGGGGGCAGGGCCGGTGGCGCGGCGCCGACGGGCGGCGGCTGCGTGGTAGTTGGCCATGACGAACCTCCTGTCGTCTGTGTGACGGCATGCCCGATACGGGATGCCGTATGTGCCCATCGTGAGGTATGGCACTGACAATCCGTTCTGACCTGCGCCTTTGCTTCGATCGAGAGTTCGGGCTAACTTTTGCACTGACCAGTCAGTTCAAAAAATGAGGGGGCAGGGATGGGGGGAACCGTGACCGGTGCCGGCGTCACGGCCCGGGGCCTCGGCCTCGAAGGACCCCGCGGATGGGCGTTCCGTGGAGTCTCCTTCGAGGCCGGGCCCGGCTCGCTGATCACGATCGAAGGTCCGTCCGGCAGCGGCCGTACATGCCTGCTGCTCGCGCTCACCGGGCGCATGAAGGCCACCGAGGGAACCGCCGACGTGGCCGGGACCGTGCTGCCCAAGCGCATGGCGGCGGTACGGCGTGTCAGCGCCGTGGCCCATGTCCCGGGCGTGACCGACCTGGAACCGGCCCTGACCGTCGCCGAGCACCTCCACGAACGGGCGCTGCTGCAGCGGCGGTTCGGCGACTCGTTGCGCGGGCTGCTGCGGCCTCGCGCCGAGCGAAGGAGCGAGGAGCGTCTGCGGATCGACGCCGCGCTCGTGGCCGCGGGCCTCGAGCCGGCCTCCCTGCCCAAGGGCGCCCGTACGGCCGTACGCGATCTGGAGCGTATGGAGGCGCTGCGGCTGTCCATCGCGCTGGCCCTGATCGGGCGGCCCCGTCTGCTCGGCGTCGACGACACCGACCTCAAGCTCTCGGACGCCGAACGGGCCGAGGTCTGGGCGCTGTTGAGGTCGATCACCGAGGCCGGGACCACGGTCGTGGCGGTGTGCAGCGAGTCCCCCGACGGCACGCTCAAGGTGTCCACGCAGGCGACCGGGCCCCAGGAGACCGACGAGGCACCCACGTCCGAGCGAACCGACCAGCCGTCCGCCTCCCAGGAATCTCAGGAAACCCAGAAACCCACATCCCAGGAAACCCAGGCGTCCCAGGAAACCGACGGAAAGGAGGCCGCCGATGCGCTCGCCGAGGCTGGCCGCGCTTGAGCTCCGGCGCTTCGGGCGGGGGAAGCTGCCGCGTGCCGCCCTGGTCGCGCTGCTGGTGCTGCCCCTGCTGTACGGCGCCCTGTACCTGTGGTCGTTCTGGGACCCGTACGGACGTCTCGACCGCATCCCCGTGGCCCTCGTGAACGACGACAAGGGGGCGGCCGTCGAGGGGAAGAAGCTCACGGCCGGCGACGACATCACCGAAGGTCTGCGCGAGAGCGACGTCTTCGACTGGCACGAGGTGAGTGCCGCCGAGGCCGAGAAGGGTGTCGAGAACGGCACCTACTACCTGTCGCTGACCATGCCGGCCGACTTCAGTGAGCGGATCGCGTCCAGCGCGGGCGACTCGCCGGAGACGGGCGCCCTTCAGGTCCGTACGAACGACGCGAACAACTACATCGTCGGGCAGATCTCGCGAACGGTCTTCAGCGAGGTGCGCGAGGCGGCGTCCACCAAGGCGTCGCGGTCGTTCCTGGACCGGATCTTCGTGTCGTTCTCCGACATCCACGGCGCGACGGTGCAGGCCGCCAACGGCGCCGACCAGCTCGAAGGCGGCATCGACAAGGCGGAGAAGGGCTCCAAGGACCTCGCGGACGGGCTGAAGGACGCCAAGGAGGGCAGCGGCGAGCTGACCACGGGTCTGCAGCGGCTCGACAAGGGCGCGGGCGAACTGGCGGACGGCTCCAGGCGGGTCGCGGAGGGCACCCAGACGCTGGCCGACAGGGTCAACGGCATCGACCAGAAGATCGGCCCGTTCCTGGCGGACAACGAGGAGACCATCGCGGACACCGCCCGCCTGGTCGCCGACTCGTCGGGAGCGATCCGGAACAACCTCGACGACCTCGTGGAGCGGGCTCCGGCCGCCGCCAGGGGCGCGCACACGGCTGCCGACGCGCTGGCCGTCATCTACGGCGCGCGCTGCGAGGACGCCGTGGTTCCCGACCCGGCCTGCTCCGATCTGAAGAAGGCGAAGCAGTCGGCGGCGGACGTGGCGACCATCGCCGACGACCTCAACCGGCTGATCGCCGACCACGACGGCGACCTGAAGCAGCTCGACAAGAACCTCGCCACCCTCCAGAAGCAGGCCCAGGGGCTGGCCGAGCGCGCACCGCGCCTCTCCGAGGACCTCGACGACGCGGTCAGCAGGATCAACCAGCTGAACGAAGGCGCCGCCAAGGTCGCCGAGGGAGCCGTCAAGCTGCACTCGGGGATCGGCTCGGCCCAGAGCGGTGCGGTCGAACTGGATTCCGGGGTGGGCCGGTTGAAGACGGGTGCGTACGACCTCAACGGCGGCATGTACAAGCTCGTCGACGGTTCCGGGAAGCTCTCGGACGGACTGCACGACGGTGCGAAGCAGATCCCCGACTACGACAAGAACGACCGCGACCAGCGCACCGAGGTCATGGCCGACCCGGTCCAGCTCGCCTCCCGGGACCTGCACAAGGCGCCCAACTACGGCACCGGGTTCGCGCCGTACTTCATCCCACTCTCCCTGTGGGTGGGCGCGATGGTGGCGTACATGCTGATCTCGCCGATGAACCGGCGCGCGCTCGCCGCGGGCGCCTCGGCGTGGCGGATCGCGCTGGCCGGCTGGCTGCCCGTGGTGGCGATCGGGGTGCTGCAGACGGTGGCCCTGATGTCGGTGCTGCACTGGGCGATCGGGCTGGAGATGGCGCGGGCGGCCGGGACGGTGGGCTTCCTGTTCCTGGTGACGGCGTGCTTCGCGGCGATCGTGCAGTGGCTGAACGCGCGCTTCGGGGCGGCGGGCCGGATCCTCGTCCTGGCCCTGCTCATGCTGCAGTTGACGTCGGCGGGCGGCACCTACCCCGTGCAGACCAGCCCGGGCTTCTTCAACGCGCTCCATCCCTTCCTGCCGATGAGCTACGTCGTGGAGGCGCTCAGGAGGCTCATCTCGGGCGGCGGTCTGGAACCGGTGTGGCACGCGTGCGTGGTGCTCGTCGCCTTCACCGCGGGCGCGCTCGCGCTGACCGCGCTGTCGGCCCGTCGCCGCCAGGTGTGGACGCTCGACCGGCTGCACCCGGAGCTGAGCCTGTGACCGCGCGCGGGACAATCGGTGCCATGGAAAGCAGCAGCGCCCCGTCGGGCGGCAGCACGCGCCGCGAGGCCACCCGGCAGAAGCTCTACGAGGCAGCCGTCACACTCATCGCCGAACAGGGCTTCTCCGCCACGACGGTGGACGAGATCGCCGAACGGGCCGGGGTGGCGAAGGGCACGGTCTACTACAACTTCGCGAGCAAGTCCGTCCTCTTCGAGGAACTGCTGCGGCACGGAGTCGGGCTCCTCACCGCCTCCCTGCGGGAGGCGGCCGAGCAGACCGCCCGGGACGGCGGCAGCAAGGTGGACGCCCTGGACGCGATGATCCGCGCGGGGCTGGTCTTCATCGACCGCTACCCGTCCTTCACCCAGCTGTACGTCGCCGAGCTGTGGCGTACGAACCGGGCCTGGCAGTCGACGCTGATGGTGGTCCGGCAGCAGGCCGTGGCGGTCGTCGAGGGTGTGCTGCGCGAGGGCGTGGACAAGGGCGAGTTCAGCGAGGAGATCGACGTCCCGCTGACCGCCGCGGCGCTGGTCGGCATGGTCCTGGTGGCCGCTCTGGACTGGAAGTCCTTCCAACCGGAGCGCTCCCTGGACGATGTGCACGCGGCGCTGTCCCGGCTGCTGCAGGGCCGGGTGAGCGGGCGGGGCTGAGGCGGCCGGCGCGCACATGCGAAAGCGCCGGTCCAGGGTGGCCGCGTCCCCCGCGGGCCACTCTCGAACCGGCGCCTTCTCCTGCTCCCCCGTTTCCCTTCCCCCGTACTCCCCCGTTTCCCCCGTGTCCCCCGTCGGACCCCCGTTCGGTCGTTCCCCCGGGTCCCCCGGTCTCGCTCCCGCCGACGCCTGGCCGGCGGAAGGAGCGGATCCGGGGCCGCTCCGTTCCGGCGCCCCGTGTCGCCGGTGCCGGAGCCGATCCCCTTCTCCGTGCCTCCACTCTCTCGTTCACGCAGGCCGGGCCCCATCCGCGCGCGTACTCATCTCACCGACTAGGTACGCCTACTCAGACCTGCGCACTCACCCCCAGGGCCCTCCGTTGCCGACTGGTTACGATCGCGTCCGTGTCGATACTCCCTTTGGTCTTCACGAGCGGCTGGGCCAGCGGCGTCAACGCGTACGCCGTGGTGCTGCTGCTCGGCGTCTTCGGCGCCACGGGCATGAGCGACGACGTGCCCGAGGCGCTGCAACGGCCCGATGTCCTGATAGCCGCCGGCGTGCTGTTCCTCTGCGAGGCCGTCGCCGACAAGATCCCGTACGTGGACTCGGCCTGGGACGCGGTGCACACCGTGATCCGGCCGATCGCGGGCGCGGTCGTCGCGGCGCTGCTCGCCGGGCAGAGCGGCTCGTTGCCGGAGCTGGCGGCGGGCGCGGTCGGCGGCTCCACGGCGCTGGTGAGCCACCTGGTCAAGGCCGGGACGCGGATGGCGGTCAACACCTCCCCCGAGCCGTTCAGCAACATCGTGGTGAGCCTCGCCGAGGACCTCGGGGTCGCCGCGATCATCACCTTCGCGATCTTCCACCCGGTGGCGGCGTCCGTCGTCGCGGGCGGCCTGTTGCTCGCCGGGCTGTTCCTGCTTCTCTTCCTCGCCTCGCGGATCCGTCGCTTCCTGCGGCGCAGGGACCGGCGACGCGAGGAGAAACGACTCGCACAGCCGGTGGGGCGGCGGCCGGGCTGAGCTCCCGCCCCAGCCCCGCGGGCCGTTGTCAGTGGCGGCCGATAAAGTCCCTGACATGGCAAGGATTGTGGTGATCGGCGCCGGGATGGGCGCGATGGCGGCCGCTGCCCGGCTGGCCGTCGCGGGCCACCGGGTGGCGGTGTACGAGCGCACGGAGACGTACGGCGGAGCCGTGCGCCGCTTCGAGCGCGACGGCTTCGGCTTCGACACGGGTCCGGGGCTGCTCCCGCTTCCCGCCGTGTACCGCGATCTGTTCATCAAGACCGGCAAGGAGCCGCTGGAGGCGTGCGTCGAGCTGGTGCAGGTCGACCCGTCCGCGCGGCATGTCTTCGCGGACGGCACCGAGGTGTCCCTGCCGAACGCCTCGCGCGCGGGTGTGGTGGCCGCCCTGGACGAGGCACTCGGCGCCGGGACCGGCGACCGCTGGGGCGACTTCCTGGTCCGCGCCCGCGAGGCCTGGGACCGGACGCGCAGGCCGCTGCTGGAGGAGCCCCTGTGGCCGAACTGGCAGGTGCTGGCCGAGCGCGAGCCCTATCCTGCGGTCCCCCACAAGCGACTCCTGCGTACCCGCCGGGCGACCACGCTCGCCGAGGTCGGCGCCTGGGAGCTGCGCGATCCCCGGCTCATCGCCCTGCTGGAGAGCCACGCGCTCGCTTACGGCCTGGATCCGCGCGTCACCCCGGCGAGCGCGGCGGTGCTGCCCTACCTGGAGCACGCCTTCGGAACCTGGTATGTGCGGGGCGGCATACGGGAGTTGGCGCGGGCCGTGTATGAGCGGTGCGTGGCCCGGAAGGTCGATTTCCACTTCGGTGCGGAGGTCACCGGTGTCGTGGAGAAGGACGGCCGGGTGGCGGGCGTGGAGCTGGCCGACGGGACGGTCGCGGAGGCCGACTTCGTGGTCTCCGGGGTGGCCCCCGGCGTGCTGGACCGCCTCGTCCGGGGCACTGTGGTGCGCGGCGGGGGCGAGGTCGAGCCCCAGCGCGGGGCGGCGAGCCGTCTGACGGTGCTGCTGGCGCTGCGCGGCGGCCGACCGGAGGGCACCGCGCACCGAACGGTGGTGCACGCGGAGGACCGCGAGAGCGAGCTGGACGCCCTGTTCGGCGCCGGCATGGCCATACGAGCCACGGTCACGGTCCTGCGGCCCGACGACCCGGCGCTGGTTCCGGACGCCGGCCATGAGGCGATCACCCTCACGTCGACGGTGCGGGCACGGCCCGACCGGGAGCGGGCGGAGATCTACGATGAGCAAGCCGCGCACCTCATGGCGGTCGCCGAGCGTGCCGTGCCCGATCTGCGCGACCGGCTTCTCTGGCACGAGGTGCTCACCCCGGCGGACATCGCGGAGGTGACCGGTGTGGAAGGCGGAGCGGTTCCGGCACCGGCACTGGCTGCCGCCGCCGGGCGTCTCCTGCACCCGTCCAACAGCACCGCCATGTCGGGCCTGTTCACGGCCGGCGGCTGGTCCCACCCCGGCGGCGGGCTCCCCCACGCCGGAATGTCGGGCGCGCTGGTGGCCGGGCTGATCGTGGAGGGGCCGGAGTTCCGGGGCTCACAGTGAAGCCCGCGTAGGGCGCCGCGGGACAGGCGCTGGGCGGGCTGTCAGAAGCGGTACTGCTCGTCGTACCCGTTCCCCTGGCCCTGCCCCTGCTGCTGGCCGTTGCCCTGGTACGGGTACTGCTGCTCCGGCGGGAGCTCGCCGCCGTAGGTCTCGTCGGTGCGCTGCTGCGGGACCCAGACGCCGCCGGACGGGGTCTCGCCGTAGGTGCCGGTGGCGTACTGGTCCTGGGCGTAGCCCTGCTGGCCGTACTGCTGCTGGCCGTAGGCGTCGTACGAGGTGCCGTCGTAGGTCTGGGTTCCGACGTACGGGTCGGAGTAGGCGGCGTACTGCTGCTGGCCGGTCGCGTCGTAGCCGTACTGCTGCTGGTCGTAGCCGGAGTAGCCGTCGTACGCATAGCTCTGGTCGGCCGTCGCGTACTGGTCCTGGGGCTGGCCCGCGGCCGTGTAGTTCTGGTTGGCGGCGGCGTAGGCGGAGTCGTTGTATATGCCGTACGAGCCGGTGTCCTCCGGCAGGGGCTGCGGCTCGTAGACGGAGGTCGTCTCCGCGTCCGTGGGCCGGGCCGGGCGGGAGGGCGTGAAGACGTCGTCGCGGTCGTAGTCGTCGTGGCCGTAACCGACGCTGTCCTGGCCGTAGTTGGCGCCGTCGGGACCGTACGGACCGTCGCCGCCCGCGAAGCCGCTATCGGTCGCCTCGAGGTCGGAGACCTCCAGGGTCGGCTCCTGGCGCTCCGGTTCGCCGCGACGGCGCTTGGTGGCCAGGGGGCCCAGGGCGGGCGCGGAGACCGCCCAGCCGGCCGAGAAGCCGCGGCGGAACGACAGCGTGACGTAGGTCTGGCCGACCGCGAACGCGGCGGCGCCCAGACCGATGACGATGACGGACGGGATCAGCACCCCGACCACGACGCCGAGGAACCCGACGAAGGCGAGCAGTCGCCAGCGCAGGCGTGCCTTGTACTGCAGCAGCACCTCGCCCAGCAGCCACAGCGCGACGACGCCGAACGCGATGTAGAGGACCGTCCAGCCCATGTACGCCCCTCTCCCATTGGCCGCCTACGCAGTGTGACGTATGTCAGGACGGCCGGTCTAGGCCTGCGGTGGGTGGTGCAGGCCCAGGTTCTCGTAGATTTCCAGAGTCGCCGTGGAGTTGTTGAGCGTGATGAAGTGCAGTCCTGGCACTCCCTCGGCCAGTAGCCGCGCGCAGAACTCCGTGGCGAACTCGATCCCGATCGAGCGTACAGCGGTCGGATCGTCCTTTGCTGTGAGGATCCGCTCTTTCAGGGCGGCCGGGAAGGCGGCGTTGGTGAGGGACGGGATCCGCTCCAGCGTCTTTACGCTGGCGATCGGCATGATCTCCGGGATGATCGGGGTGTCACAGCCGGCGGCCGAAACGCGGTCGCGCAGCCGTAGGTAGTCCTCCGGTTCGAAGAACATCTGCGTGATCGCGTAGTCCGCGCCGGCCCGGCACTTGTCGACGAAGTGCCGGACGTCGGCATCCCAGTCCGCGGAGCGCGGGTGCATCGCGGGGAAGGCCGCGACGCCCACGCAGAAATCGCCTGACGCCTTGATCAGTTCGACGAGTTCGGCGGCGTAGCTGAGGCCCTGCGGGTGCCGCACCCACTCGCCCAGCGGGTCGCCCGGCGGGTCGCCGCGCAGGGCCAGCATGTTGCGGATACCGGCGTCGGCGTACTGGCCGATGATGTTGCGCAGGTCGGCCACCGAGTGGTCGACGGCGGTGAGGTGGGCGATCGGGGTGAGCGTGGTGTCCGAGGCGATCGCCTCGGTCGCCTTGACCGTGCCCGCGCGGGTGGAACCGCCCGCGCCGTAGGTCACGGAGACGAAGTCGGGCCCGACGGCCTCGACCCGGCGCAGCGCGTTCCACAGGTTCCGCTCGCCCTTCGGGGTCTTGGGGGCGTAGAACTCGAAGGAATACGTCGTCTTGCCGGTCGCGAGCATCTCGCGCACGGTACGAGCGTGGTCCGACCTGATGGATGCGGTGCCTAGGGCCATACTCGCAGGTTAGCCAGGGGGCCTCGGTCCCCCAACCGAACACCGGACATTTGCCCGATTTGTCGGCCTGCTGTCCATCCCTTGGACAAATAAAGGCCGAACGCGGCCCCACGTCCACAGGAACGCGGTCCCGCTGACCACTGACTGAGACACCACGGCTCGGGGACCGAAGAACGGCCGGACGCGACGCCGGACAGCCGGACCAGACGGACATCCGAGCTGCCCTACACCTGCCGCAGCCGCTTCGCGAACTCCGCCGCCGCCGCGCCCGGATCGGCCGCCTCCGTGATCGCCCTTACGACGACGACACGGCGGGCGCCGGCCTCCAGCACCTGGTCGAGGTTGGTGAGGTCGATGCCGCCGATGGCGAACCAGGGACGGTCGGTGCCGAGGGCTGCGGTGTGGCGGACCAGTTCGAGGCCGGGGGCGTGGCGACCGGGCTTGGTGGGGGTGGGCCAGCAGGGGCCGGTGCAGAAGTAGTCCACACCCTCCTGGACGGCGGCCGCGTCGGCCTCGGACTCGGCGTGCGTGGAGCGGCCGATCAGGATGTCGTCGCCGAGGATCGCCCGGGCGGCGGGGACCGGAAGGTCGCCCTGGCCGAGGTGCAGGACGTCGGCGCCGGCGGCATGGGCCACGTCGGCGCGGTCGTTGACCGCGAGAAGCTTGCCGTGCCGGGCGCAGGCCTCGGCGAAGACCTGAAGGTGCTCCAGTTCCTCTGCCGCCTCCATGCCCTTGTCCCGCAACTGCACGATGTCGACGCCACCAGCCAGCACCGCGTCCAGGAACTCCGCGAGGTCGCCCTGCTCCTTTCGGGCGCCGGTGCAGAGGTAGAGCCGGGCGTCGGCGAGCTGGCTGCGGGCGGTGGCCGCGGTGGCGGTGTCGGACATGCGGTTCCCTCTGTGGTCGGTTGCCGGGCGGTGGGCTTCGGGCTGGTGCCGGACGGGGGCACGGTAGCCGGATACGGGCGCGGGGCAGGGCCGGGTGCCCTGGCGGGACCCGCGCCCGGGCGGGGCCGGAACCGATGCCTCATGGGCGGCCGGGGGCCCGGCACCGGTGGCGGTGCCGTTGTATCGATATATCGATGGAGTACGGGCCTGAGCCGAGCAGATCCATGATCCGCGAAGGCGCTAGGTGTAGTGACCCCCGGGCCACGGGCCACAGCCGCGGTCAACCGCGACCGTGGCCCGTGGGAGCGGGTCCGGCCCATACGCCGAACGATCTTCGGATCCGGGTGTTCAGATCAGACGGCGAGCGCCTGGGCGCGGCGCTTCACCTCCGTGCCGCGATTCTCGCTGAGGGCCTGCGCGGGCGTACCTGGCAGGCTCTCGTCGGGGGTGAAGAGCCACTCCAGCATCTCTTCGTCCGTGAAGCCGTCGTCCCGCAGGAGCGTCAGGGTCCCGGACAGGCCCTTGACGACCTTGTCCCCGTCGATGAAGGCGGCAGGGACGTGCAGTGCGCGGTTCTCACCACGGCGTACGGCGATGAGCTGGCCCTCCTTGACCAGCTGCCGGACGCGTGTCACCTCGACGTCGAGCATCTCTGCGATGTCGGGGAGGGTGAGCCAGGCGGGGACGAGAGCATCGATCTTTGCGTCAATCTCGGTCACGGAAACTAGCCTGCCATCTGCCACTGACAGTCGGAAGTCAGGCCGGTCCGCCCGGGAAGAGCCATCGCCCCGACGCGCTACGCCACCGCCGTCTTCATCGGCCGTGCCGGGTCCGCCAGCAGCTCCGGGTTCATCGGCGTGCCCGCCTCGATCAGCCGCCGCCCCTGCGCCAGATCCCTCGGCCGGCCCACCGCCAGCAGGGCGACCAGGCGGTCGTCCTTGAGCCAGCAGACCGTCCATGCCGGGCCCGAGGGGTCGCCGCGCCACAGGGTGGTGTCGGCGGCGGCGTGGTGGCCGGCGTACTGGACGAAGCGGCCGAACTGCTCGGACCAGAAGTACGGCACGGGGTCGTAGACCGCGAGAGGCTCACCGGTGGCCTCGCCGAGGATGTTGGCCGCGACCGTGCGCGGGCCCTGGAGGGCGTTGTCCCAGTGGTGGACCAGCAGGCGCTCGCCATACCTTCCCGAAGGGAAGGACGCGCAGTCGCCGACCGCGTAGACATCCGGCACGGAGGTGCGCAGGTGGTCGTCGGCCACGACCTCGCCGTGCGTGCCGAGCTGGATGCCCGAGCCGGCCAGCCAGGCCGTGGCGGGCCGCGCCCCGATGCCGACGACCACGGCGCCGGCGGGCAGCCGCGAGCCGTCGTCGAGGATCACCGCGCCGGGCTCGACGCGCTGCACGCGCGCGTGCGTACGCAGCACCGCCCCGCTGTCCGCGTACCAGGCGGTCATCGGCGCCGCCACCTCCGCGGGCAGCGCTCCCGCGAGCGGCCGGTCGGCGGCCTCCACGACCGTCACGGCGCAGCCCGCCTCGCGCGCGGCCGTGGCGAACTCGGCGCCGATCCAGCCCGCGCCGACGACCACGATGTCGTGCTGACGGGCGAGCACCGGCCGCAGCCGTTCGGCGTCGTCGAGGGTCCGCAGCAGATGGACGCCGGGCACGCCCTCGGCGCCCGGCAGGCGGATCGGTTCGGCACCGGTGGCGAGCACGAGGACGTCGTAGGGGACGGGCCCGGCCTCGGTGTCCAGCTCATGGTCGGCGGGGCGTACGCCCAGCACCTCGCGCCCCAGCCGAAGCTCGATGCCGAGCGCCTCGAAGTCGACGTCGAAGGCGGAGCCCTCGGCCTTGCCGAGCAGCACGGCCTTGGACAGGGGCGGCCGGTCGTACGGCTGGTGGGGCTCGGCACCGATCAGTGTGACCGGGCCCGTGAAGCCCTGTTCCCGAAGGGCGACCGCCGTCTGCACACCGGCCATGCCGGCGCCTGCGACGACCACCTTCCGCTGCGACTGCGTCGTCTGCTCGCTCACCTGATCACCATAGACAACTGACAATTTGTCAGTCAGGAGTCGTGCTCAGTGACCTGCTCCACAACGCTGGTGCCGCTGCCCGTCTGCGACTCCCACTCCCAGCTCTCCTCCAGGCGCACCCGCCCGTCGGGCAACTCGACCACCGTCGACACACAGTGCCCCGACGAGGTCGTCCCGTCCCGCTTGAGCTGCACGTACCGGAACTCCAGCCGGTCACCATCCCTGGTACCCACCAGATACCCGCGTACGACGTCGCCGCCCGCGTACTCGGCCCAGATCTCGCCGTCCTTCTCGTGGTACGTGAACCGGGTGCGCGTACCCACCTGACCTTGGGCTTGATCCGCGACGGGGGCGAGGACGAGACCGTCGAGCGAGCGTGCCACGAGCGGAGGCTCCCTTACTGAGACATACGGCGGCGGGCTAGGGTGGCCAACGTAAAGCACTCGCGGGAGCCCGGACGCACCGGGCTGAGAGGGAGGCTGGCGGCCTCCGACCGTACGAACCTGATCCGGGTCATGCCGGCGAAGGGAGGGGCTGGACGCCCATGTCGCGTACGCGAACGTCAGACGTCCTTGTCATCGGGGGCGGGATCATCGGCCTGGTCACGGCGTGGCGGGCCGCGCAGCGCGGGTTCACCACTGCTGTCGTGGACCCCGAGCCCGGCGGCGGCGCCGCCCAGGTGGCCGCCGGGATGCTGGCCGCCGTCACGGAACTGCACTACGGCGAACAGACCCTGCTGGGCCTGAACCTCGCCTCGGCCCGCCGGTACCCGGACTTCGCGGCCGAGCTCACCGACCTGACCGGCCACGACCTCGGCTACCGCCGGTGCGGCACGCTGGCCGTCGCGCTGGACTCCGACGACCGAGCCCATCTGCGCGAACTGCACACCTTGCAGCGCCAGTCGGGGCTGGACTCGGAGTGGCTGTCGGGGCGGGAGTGCCGGCGCCTGGAGCCGATGCTCGCGCCGGGAGTGCGCGGGGGGCTGCGTGTCGACGGCGATCACCAGATCGACCCGCGGCGGCTGGCCGCGGCACTGGTGGCCGCGTGCGAGCGGGCCGGTGTCGTCTTCCACCGGGCCTGGGCCGAGCGCCTCGACGTCGTACGGGACCGGGCGGCCGGTGTCACCGCGGCGGACGGCACCGCGCTGGGCGCGGACCAGGTGGTCCTCGCAGCCGGCAGCCTCAGCGGTCGGCTTCCTGGGGTCCCCGCCCACCTGCTGCCTCCCGTACGCCCCGTGAAGGGGCAGGTGCTGCGGCTGACCGTGCCGAAGCGGTACGCGCCCTTCCTGAGCCGGACCGTGCGGGCCGTGGTGCGCGGCAGCCAGGTGTATCTGGTGCCTCGGGAGAGCGGGGAACTGGTCGTCGGGGCGACGAGCGAGGAGCTGGGCTGGGACACGACGGTGACCGCGGGCGGGGTGTACGAGCTGCTGCGCGACGCGCACGAGCTGGTGCCCGGCATCACGGAACTGCCGCTCACCGAGACGCGGGCCGGGCTGCGCCCCGGCTCCCCCGACAACGCGCCGCTGCTCGGCCCGACCGAGCTGGAGGGGCTGCTGCTGGCCACCGGGCACTATCGCAACGGCGTGCTGCTCACCCCGGTCACCGGAGACGCCATGGCACACGTCCTGACCACCGGTGAACTGCCGGACGAAGCCCGGCCGTTCACGCCGAAGCGCTTCAGCCCCGCCGCACTCACGGAGCAGCCCGCATGAGCGTCCCAGTCACCGTCTCGGTCAACGGCGAGCGTCGGCGGATCGAGCCGGGCACGGCTCTCGACACGCTCGTGAAGTCCCTCACCGCGGCGCCCTCCGGAGTGGCCGCCGCCCTCAACGAAACCGTCGTCCCGCGCGCGCAGTGGGCGTCGACGCCCCTCTCCGAGGGAGATCGCGTCGAGGTCCTCACCGCCGTCCAAGGAGGCTGAACCATGGCCGACGATCCCTTTGTCATCGGCGGTACGTCCTTCACGTCCCGCCTGATCATGGGCACGGGCGGGGCGCCCAGCCTGGAGGTGCTGGAGCGGGCGCTGGTGGCGTCCGGGACGGAGCTGACGACCGTCGCGATGCGGCGGGTGAACCCGTCGGTGCACGGCTCCGTGCTGTCCGTGCTGGAGAAGCTCGGGATCCGGGTGCTGCCGAACACGGCGGGGTGCTTCACAGCCGGAGAGGCCGTGCTGACGGCCCGCCTCGCGCGCGAGGCGCTCGGTACGGAGCTGATCAAGCTCGAGGTCATCGCCGACGAGCGGACGCTGCTGCCGGATCCGATCGAGCTGCTGGACGCGGCGGAGACGCTGGTGGACGACGGGTTCACCGTGCTGCCGTACACCAATGACGACCCGGTGCTGGCGCGGAAGCTGGAGGACGTCGGCTGTGCGGCGATCATGCCGCTGGGGTCGCCGATCGGGTCGGGTCTCGGGATTCGCAATCCGCACAACTTCCAGCTGATCGTGGAGCACGCGCGCGTGCCGGTGATTCTGGACGCGGGGGCCGGTACGGCGTCGGACGCGGCGCTCGCGATGGAGCTGGGGTGCGCGGGTGTGATGCTCGCCTCGGCGGTGACGCGGGCGCAGGAGCCGGTGTTGATGGCCGATGCGATGCGGCATGCGGTGGAGGCGGGGCGGTTGGCGTACCGGGCGGGGCGGATTCCGCGGCGGCACTTCGCGGAGGCGTCGTCTCCCGCGGAGGGCTTGGCCGTGTTGGATCCGGAGCGTCCCGCGTTCTGAACGGCGTTGCGGTCCCGGTGGCGTGGTTTGCGTCACAGGTCGGCTGCAGTACCGCCCCGATCTTGGCCGGAACGGCGGGTGTGTCGGTGGCGGCTCGTAGACTCGCCTGCGTGGATACGACCCTTCAGGACCCTCTGGTCGGGCAGGTGCTCGACGGCCGGTATCGCGTGGACGCGCGGATCGCGGTCGGCGGGATGGCCACGGTCTACCGGGCCGTGGACACCCGCCTCGACCGCGTCCTCGCGCTCAAGGTGATGCATCCCGCACTCGCGGTCGACGGGGTGTTCGTCGAGCGGTTCATCCGCGAGGCGAAGTCCGTCGCCCGGCTGGCGCACCCCAATGTCGTGCAGGTCTTCGACCAGGGCACCGACGGGTCGTACGTCTATCTCGCCATGGAGTACGTGGCCGGGTGCACCCTGCGTGACGTGCTGCGCGAGCGGGGCGCGCTGCAGCCCCGGGCCGCCCTGGACATCCTGGAGCCGGTCCTCGCCGCGCTCGGTGCCGCGCACCGCGCGGGGTTCGTGCACCGGGACATGAAGCCGGAGAACGTGCTGATAGGGGATGACGGGCGGGTCAAGGTCGCCGACTTCGGGCTCGTGCGGTCCGTGGACACCGTGACCAGCACCACCGGTGCCGTGCTCGGCACCGTCTCCTATCTCGCGCCCGAGCAGATCGAGCAGCCCGGCGCCGCCGACGCCCGCGTCGACGTGTACGCGTGCGGTGTCGTCCTGTACGAGATGCTCACCGGCGACAAGCCGCACGACGGGGACTCCCCCGCCGTGGTGCTCTACAAGCACCTGCACGAGGACGTCCCGCCGCCCTCGGCGATCGTGCCGGGACTGGCGTACGAGCTCGACGAGCTGGTCGCATCGGCCACCGCGCGCACCCCGGACATCCGCCCGTACGACGCCGTCGCGCTGCTCGCGCAGGCCCGCGAGACCCGCGCCGCCCTGAGCGCGGACCAGCTGGACGCTGTCCCGCCGCAGGCGCTCTCGGCGGAGCACAGCAACGCGGACGACCGGACGAGCGTGATCCCGCGCGCGCTCAACATCCAGCGGCCGCTGCCCGTGAACGAGGACGAGCCGGATCGCGAGGCCGTCTTCAACCGGACGAGCCGGCTGGCGACGCCTCCGCCCCCGCCGCCCCGGCGCGGATCCCGGACGTCCCGTGCTCCGCGCGGCCCGCTCGTCATCGTCGCCGCCGTCCTGCTGGCCCTCGGCCTCGGTGTCGGCGTCTGGTACATCAACTCCGGCCAGTTCACCGAGGTCCCGCCACTGCTCTCCAAGACCGAGGCGCAGGCCAAGGAGCGGCTGGAGGACGCCGGGCTCGAGCTCGGCAAGGTCGAGCGCTCCTACAGCGACACCGTCGAGCGGGGCACGGTCATCAGCTCGAACCCCGAGCCGGGCGACCGCATCCGCAACAACGACTCCGTGAGCCTGGTCATCTCGGCGGGACCGGAGACCGTCAAGGTGCCCGACCTGCAGGGCTACCCGCTGGCCAAGGCGAGGACCGAGCTGAAGGAGAGCGGGCTCCAACCGGGCATGGTGACCCGGGAGTTCAACGACGACGTCACCAGGGGCTCCGTGATCTCCTCGGACCCCGGGACCGGCACCAAGGTCCGATCCGGCTCCGCGGTCGCGCTCGTCGTCAGCAAGGGCAGCCCGGTGGACGTCCCGGACGTCACGGGCGAGAGCCTGGCCGACGCCAGGGCCGAGCTGGCGGAGGCCGGCCTGAAGGTGAAGGTCGCCCCCGCGCGGGTCAACTCCGAGTTCGACGCGGGCCAGGTCGCCCAGCAGTCTCCGGCGGACGGCGGCCAGGCCGCCGAGGGCGACACGGTGACGCTGACGCTGTCCAAGGGCCCGGAGATGATCGAGGTCCCGGACGTGGTCGGCGACAGCGTCGACGACGCCAAGGCCGAGCTGGAGGCCGCCGGCTTCCAGGTCGACGAGGACCGGGGCCTGCTCGGGCTGTTCGGCGACACGGTCAGGAAGCAGTCCGTGAAGGCCGGGAACACGGCACCCAAGGGGTCGACGATCACGATCACCATCCGGTGAGGAAGGCCACGGCCCTCGCGGAAGGCCGTCACCGGCCGGTGACCGGGCGGACCGGGCCGCATGACACCCTGAACGGGTGAGAAGTCAGCAGTCCGGCCCCGCCCTCCCGGGCCCCTCCCGCAACCCCGTCGGCGGCCACGTCCCCGTGGCCGGCGGTCTCAGCTCGGTCGGGCTCACCTACGCCCACGATCTCAAGGCCGAGACGGTCCAGGTCTTCGTCGCCAACCCCCGCGGCTGGGCCACGCCCGCCGGGAACCCGCGGCAGGACGAGGAGTTCCGCTCGGTGTGCCAGGCCGAGTCGATCCCGGCGTATGTGCACGCTCCGTATCTCATCAACTTCGGCTCGCACACCGAGGCGACCGTCGAGAAGTCGGTGGAGTCGCTGCGGCACTCGCTGCGGCGCGGCCGGGAGATCGGGGCGCTCGGCGTGGTCGTGCACACGGGCAGCGCGACCGGCGGCAGAGAGCGGTCGGTGGCGCTGAAGCAGGTGCGGGAGCACATGCTGCCGCTGCTCGACGAGCTGACCCATGACGACGACCCGTACCTGCTGCTGGAGTCCACCGCCGGGCAGGGCTCCTCGCTCTGCTCACGGACCTGGGACTTCGGGCCGTACTTCGAGGCGCTGGACGCCCATCCGAAGCTCGGCGTGTGCCTCGACACCTGCCACATCTTCGCCGCCGGGCATGACCTGACCGGCCCGTCCGGCATGCACCAGACACTCGACCTGCTGGTGGACACCGTCGGCGAGGGGCGACTGAAGCTGATCCACGCCAATGACTCCAAGGACGTCGTCGGCGCCCACAAGGACCGGCACGAGAACATCGGCGCGGGTCACATCGGCGAGGACCCCTTCCGGGCCCTGATGACGCACCCGGCCACCGAGGGCGTGCCGCTGATCATCGAGACGCCCGGCGGGAAGGAAGGGCACGCGGCGGACGTGGAGCGGCTGAAAAAACTTCGGGACGCGTAGCCGGCTGGGGAATACCCCTGGGGGGTATACGGTTCTTGCTGGGTACAGGAACCGTAACCTGGCATTGGGGGCAGTCATGCAGCACGAAGCGCAAGCGTCCCACGCTCACCACCACGAGGCGGCCGCCGCCGGCACCTGGGCGATGGCCGTGCGGGCCACCTTGCACTGCCTCACCGGCTGCGCCATCGGCGAGGTGCTGGGCATGGTGATCGGCACCGCGCTCGGCTGGAGCACCGTACCGACGCTGGTCCTGGCGATCACTCTCGCCTTCTTCTTCGGGTACGCGCTCACCCTGTGGGGCGTACTGAAGGCGGGCGTCGGCCTGCGCGCCGCGCTCAAGGTGGCGCTGGCCGCCGACACCCTGTCCATCGCCGTGATGGAGCTGGTCGACAACGGCGTGATCGTGCTCTGGCCGGGCGCCATGGACGCCGAGCTCGCCGACCCGCTGTTCTGGTGGGTGCTGGCGATCGCGCTCGCCGTCGCCTTCGTGCTGACGACACCCGTCAACAAGTGGATGATCGGCCGCGGCAAGGGGCATGCGGTGGTGCACCAGTACCACTGAGGGCAGGCACAGGACCGGGAGTCAGAGCTCGGGCCCGTCCCCGGGCTCCTCCTGGTACGAGTAGCGCTGCTCCCGCCACGGGTCGCCGATGTTGTGGTAGCCGCGCTCCTCCCAGAAGCCACGGCGGTCCGCGGTCATGTACTCCACGCCCCGGACCCACTTGGGCCCCTTCCAGGCGTACAGATGGGGGACGACCAGACGGAGGGGGAAGCCGTGCTCCGCCGTGAGCAGTTCGCCGTCCTTGTGGGTGGCGAAGATCGTGCGCTCGGAGGCGAAGTCGGCGAGGCGGAGGTTGGAGCTGAAGCCGTACTCCGCCCACACCATCACGTGGGTGACGGCCGGGGCGGGCGGGGCGATCTCCAGGATCGTCCGGGCCGGGATGCCGCCCCACTCCGCGCCGAGCATGCTGAACTTCGTGACGCAGTGCAGATCGGCTACGACGGTGGTGTACGGCAGGGCCGTGAACTCCTCATGGGTCCAGCAGTGCTTCTCGCCGTCGGCGGTGGCCCCGAACACCCTGAACTCCCAGCGTTCGGGACGGAACTTCGGAACCGGGCCGTAGTGCGTGACCGGCCAGCCGCGCTGCACTCGCTGCCCCGGCGGAAGCTCGGAGTGTGCTGCTGCCCCACTTTCGCTCTCCACCGGCTGACCCATGACTCCATCCTGACAGACCCGAAGCAGTGCACCTGACCCCACCCCCCTCAATTCAGCACAAACTGGACTAAGCATGCCCTTACTTACTAAGTGAAGACTTACTGGACGATCTTCGCGGCCGGTGGAATCATGCGGCGCATCCTGCCAGTTCCCCCCGCTTGGAAGGAGCCTCTGCGATGCAGGGCGACCCCGAGGTCCTCGAATTCCTGAACGAGCAGCTGACCGGCGAGCTCACCGCGATCAACCAGTACTGGCTGCACTACCGGATCCAGGACAACAAAGGCTGGACCAAGCTCGCCAAGTACACGCGTGAAGAATCCATCGACGAGATGAAGCACGCGGACAAGCTCACCGAGCGCATTCTCATGCTGGACGGCCTGCCCAACTACCAGCGGCTGTTCCACGTGCGCGTCGGCCAGACGGTGACCGAGATGTTCCAGGCCGACCGGCAGGTCGAGGTCGAGGCGATCGACCGCCTCAAGCGTGGCATCGAGGTCATGCGCACCAAGGGCGACATCACATCCGCGAATCTCTTCGAGTCGATCCTCGAGGACGAGGAGCACCACATCGACTACCTGGACACGCAGCTGGAGCTCATCGACAAGCTCGGTGAGGCGCTCTACATCGCGCAGCAGATCGAGCAGCCGAGCTAGGACCTGCCCTAGGCCACTTCGTCCAGCTCGGGCTCCAGCTCGGCGAGCACCGGCCTGCCCCGGTCGGCGAGCTCGCGGCGCGGGCACGCACCCCTGCCCAGGAGCGCCTGAATACGGCGTACACACGATCCGCAGTCCGTGCCGGCCTTGCAGGCCGAGGCTATCTGGCGGGGGGTGCAGGCGCCGTCCGCCGCGTGCTTCTTGACCTGCTGCTCGGTGATGCCGAAGCAACTGCAGACGTACACGCGGTTCACCTCCCGGCGGGATCGATGTGCCATCCCCTTGATCGGTGAGGCTAACCTAACCTTACCCGTCACCCGGGAGCCGTAAAAGTGGAGCGGGGCGCGGATCGTATGTGATCCGCGCCCCATCCACATGCCGGTAACAACCGAACCGGTTACTGGTCCCTGTACATCTCCGCGACGAGGAACGCCAGGTCAAGCGACTGGCTGCGGTTGAGCCGCGGGTCGCAGGCCGTCTCGTAGCGCTGGTGCAGGTCGTCGACGAAGATCTCGTCGCCGCCGCCGACGCACTCGGTGACGTCGTCACCGGTGAGCTCGACGTGGATGCCGCCCGGGTGGGTGCCGAGGCCCTTGTGGACCTCGAAGAAGCCCTTGACCTCGTCGAGCACGTCGTCGAAGCGGCGGGTCTTGTGACCGGAGGCCGCCTCGAAGGTGTTGCCGTGCATCGGGTCGGTCACCCAGGCCACGGTCGCGCCGGAGGCGGTGACCTTCTCGACCAGCTCGGGGAGCTTGTCCCGGATCTTGTCGGCGCCCATGCGGACGATGAAGGTCAGCCGGCCCGGCTCACGCTCCGGGTCCAGGCGGTCGATGTACTGCAGCGCCTCCTCGGCCGTCGTCGTCGGGCCGAGCTTGATGCCGATCGGGTTGCGGATCCTGGACGCGAACTCGATGTGCGCGTGGTCCAGCTGCCGGGTGCGCTCACCGATCCACACCATGTGCGCCGAGACGTCGTACAGCCGCCCGGTGCGGGAGTCGACCCTGGTCAGCGCGGACTCGTAGTCGAGCAGCAGCGCCTCGTGCGAGGAGTAGAACTCGACGGTCTTGAACTCCTCCGGGTCGGCCCCGCAGGCGTGCATGAAGTTCAGCGCGTTGTCGATCTCACGCGCGAGCTGCTCGTAGCGCTGACCGGAGGGGGACGACTTCACGAAGTCCTGGTTCCAGGCGTGCACCTGGCGCAGGTCGGCGTAGCCGCCGGTGGTGAAGGCGCGCACCAGGTTGAGCGTGGAGGCGGACGCGTTGTACATCCGCTTCAGGCGCTCGGGGTCCGGGACGCGGGCGGCCTCGGTGAAGTCGAAGCCGTTGACGGAGTCGCCGCGGTAGGTCGGCAGGGTCACGCCGTCGCGGGTCTCGGTCGGCTTGGAGCGCGGCTTGGAGTACTGGCCGGCGATCCGGCCGACCTTCACGACCGGCACCGAGGCGGCGTACGTCAGCACGGCGCCCATCTGGAGGAGGGTCTTGAGCTTGTTGCGGATCTGGTCGGCGGACACCGCGTCGAAGGCCTCGGCGCAGTCGCCGCCCTGGAGGAGGAACGCCTCTCCCTTGGCGACGGCCGCCATCCGGGCGCGCAGCTGGTCGCACTCGCCCGCGAAGACGAGCGGCGGATACGACTCCAGCTCCGCAACGACTGCGCGCAGAGCCTCGGGGTCGGGGTACTCGGGCTGCTGCGCCGCGGGCAGGTCTCGCCAGGTGTTGCCAGCACTCGCGCTGGTCTTAGCGTTCACGGTCACGCCTCAACATTACGGGGTCGTGTCGGGCGTCCTGCCCCATGCCCAGCAATTGAGACACGGGGTACATGCCTCGGACATCGGGTAGGGTGCCTGGCATGTTCGCGCACTCGACCCAGAACTGGTGGTGGACCGCTCATCCGGCGGCCCACTGACTGCGCGTACGCAAGACTTCGCGAAGGCCGCCCGAGGGGCGGCCTTCGGTGTTTCCGGGGTCCGTTCCTCTCCGACTGAGTACCGCTGGGTACCACTGAGAAGGAGCTCGGACCCATGAACCTGCTCGGCTTGCTGGACGACCCCCGTCCGTTCGCCCTGCTGCGCCGCCGCACCCCGGGCCACGATCACGAGACCGTGGAGGTCGTGATCGGCCCGGTCAGTACCTACGACCGCCTCGCCGACCTTCCCGACGAGGGCCTGGTGCTCGTCCCCTTCCGGCAGATCCGCGAGCGCGGCTTCGACGTCCGCGACGACGGCACGCCCCTGTCGGTGCTGACGCCCGAGGAGTCGTACGACATCCCGCTCGCCGATGCTCTCGACCAGCTCCCTGCGCATGCCGTGCGCGTCGAGGGCGGAGGCTTCGACGTGGCCGACGAGGAGTACGCGGAGATCGTCGGGCGGGTGCTGCGGGACGAGATCGGGCGGGGCGAGGGCGCGAACTTCGTGATCCGGCGGACGTACGAGGGTGCGATCCCGGGGTTCGCACGCGCCGACGCCCTCGCGCTGTTCCGGCGGTTGCTGGAGGGTGAGCGGGGCGCGTACTGGACGTTCGTGGTGCACACCGGGGAGCGGACGCTGGTCGGGGCCAGCCCCGAGGTGCACGTCCGGATGTCCGGCGGCACCGTCGTCATGAACCCGATCAGCGGGACGTACCGCTACCCCGCCGAGGGGCCCACCCCCGAGCACCTGCTCGGCTTCCTCGCCGACGGCAAGGAGATCGAGGAGCTGTCGATGGTCGTCGACGAGGAACTCAAGATGATGTGCACCGTCGGTGACATGGGCGGGGTGGTCGTCGGGCCCCGGCTCAAGGAGATGGCGCACCTCGCGCACACCGAGTACGAGCTGCGCGGGAAGTCCTCGCTGGATGTGCGGGAGGTGCTGCGCGAGACCATGTTCGCGGCCACCGTCACCGGCTCGCCGGTGCAGAACGCCTGCCGGGTCATCGAGCGGCACGAGGTCGGCGGGCGCGGGTACTACGCGGGCGCGCTGGCGCTCATCGGCCGGGATTCCGGCGGGGCCCAGACCCTCGACTCCCCCATCCTCATCCGCACCGCCGACATCGACGCCGACGGCGGGCTGCGGGTGCCGGTCGGCGCCACGCTCGTGCGCGGGTCGGATCCGCGGAGCGAGGTCGCGGAGACCCACGCGAAGGCGGCGGGGGTACTGGCTGCGTTGGGCGTACGTCCGTCCCGGCCGCGTGAGGAGCACGCGCGCGTGGATCTCGCCGACGACCCACGCGTGCGTGCCGCCCTCGACGGGCGCCGGGCGTCGCTGGCACCGTTCTGGCTGCGGATGCAGGAGCAGTCCGAGTCCCTGGAGGGCCATGCCCTGGTCGTCGACGGCGAGGACACCTTCACGGCGATGCTGGCCCATGTGCTGCGGTCGAGCGGACTGAATGTGACCGTCCGGCGCTATGACGAGGCCGGGCTGCGGGAGGTGGTGCTCGGGCACGCGGGCCCGGTCGTGCTGGGCCCCGGGCCGGGTGATCCGTCCGACCTCACCGACCCGAAGATGCGGTTCCTGCGGGACCTCACGGCCGAGGTCATCCGGAACCACCGGCACGGTGTGCTGGGCGTCTGCCTCGGGCACGAGCTGATCGCGGCCGAACTGGGGCTGGAGATCGTACGGAAGGAAGTGCCCTACCAGGGCGCCCAGACGGCGATCGACCTGTTCGGGCGGGCCGAGACCGTCGGCTTCTACAACAGCTTCGTGGCGCGCTGCGAGGACGGGGTGGCCGAAGAGCTGGCCGCGCACGGCATCGAGGTCAGCCGGGCCGGCAACGGGGAGGTGCATGCCGTGCGAGGACCCGGGTTCGCGGGGGTGCAGTTCCACCCGGAGTCGATCCTGACGCTGAACGGGGCGGTCATCGTACGGGAGTTGGTCGGTCAGCTGCGGAACACGACCGTTTAGTCGTCCGGGGGCTGCCGCCCCCGGACTTCCGCTCCTGTCCACGGCCCGCGGTCAGCCGAAGAAGACCCCGACCTCCTCGTACAGCTTCGGATCCACCGTCTTCAGCTTGGCCGTGGCGTCCGCGATCGGGACGCGGACGATGTCCGTGCCGCGCAGGGCGACCATCTTGCCGAAGTCGCCGTCGCGGACGGCCTCGATGGCGTGCAGCCCGAAGCGGGTGGCGAGCCAGCGGTCGAAGGCGCTGGGCGTGCCGCCGCGCTGGACATGACCGAGGACCGTCGTACGGGCCTCCTTGCCCGTCCGCCTCTCGATCTCCTTGGCCAGCCACTCGCCGACGCCGGACAGCCGGACGTGGCCGAAGGAGTCCAGCGACTCGTCCTTGAGGACCATGTCGCCGTCCTTCGGCATCGCGCCCTCGGCGACGACGACGATCGGGGCGTACGAGGCCTTGAAGCGGGAGGTCACCCAGGCGCACACCTTGTCGACGTCGAAGCGCTGCTCGGGGATGAGGATGACGTTGGCGCCGCCGGCCAGGCCGGAGTGGATGGCGATCCAGCCGGCGTGACGGCCCATCACCTCGACGACCAGGACGCGCATATGGGACTCGGCGGTGGTGTGCAGCCGGTCGATGGCCTCCGTCGCGATGCCGACGGCGGTGTCGAAGCCGAAGGTGTAGTCGGTGGCGGACAGGTCGTTGTCGATCGTCTTGGGTACGCCGACGCAGGGCACGCCGTACTCGTCGGACAGGGCGGTGGCGACGCCGAGGGTGTCCTCGCCGCCGATGGCGATGAGCGCCTCGACCTCCTGCTTGGCGAGGTTCTCCTTGATCCGGCGGATGCCGTCCTCCTGCTTGAGGGGGTTGGTGCGCGAGGAGCCGAGAATGGTGCCGCCGCGGGGCAGGATGCCGCGCACGGCGGGGATGTCGAGACGGACGGTGTCGTTCTCGAGCGGACCTCGCCAGCCGTCCCGGAAGCCGACGAAGTCGTAGCCGTACTCCTGCACGCCCTTGCGGACGACGGCCCGGATGACGGCGTTGAGACCGGGGCAGTCGCCGCCTCCGGTCAGTACTCCGACCCGCATGGAAATGTCCCTTCGCCGCGGTTGCCTGGTGAGGGCCACGCTAATGGTGATCCGGGTCACACAGGGATGGGCGGGAAGGGCAATTCCGGTGAAGCGTCAGGCGGTTGGTTTACGCACGGGCTGATTCATCGGGTCAGCGGATCGGCCGATCATGCGTCGTCGAGCCCCCGCTCGATCGCGTACCGCACCAGCTCCACCCTGTTGTGCAACTGCAGCTTGCCCAGGGTGTTCTGGACGTGGTTCTGGACCGTGCGGTGGGAGATGACCAGGCGTTCGGCGATCTGCTTGTAGCTCAGGCCCTTGGCGACGAGCCGCAGCACCTCGGTCTCGCGCTCGGTGAGCTGCGGGGCCCCCGGCTGGTCGGCGTCGAGGGCGGCGGGCGCGGGCTCGGAGGCAAGGCGGCGGTACTCGCCGAGGACCAGTCCGGCCAGGCCCGGCGTGAACACCGGGTCGCCGACGGCGGTACGGCGCACCGCGTCCAGCAGCTCCTCCGTGGACGCCGACTTCAGCAGATAGCCGGTCGCGCCGGACTTCACGGCCTCCAGCACGTCGGCGTGCTCACCGCTCGCGGACAGGACGAGGACGCGCAGGGCCGGGTTGTGACCGACCAGCTCCTTGCAGACCTGGACGCCGGGCTTGGCCGGCAGGTTGAGGTCGAGCACCAGGACGTCGGGGGTGGCGGCCTTGGCGCGGCGTACGGCCTGGTCGCCGTCGCCCGCGGTGGCGACCACGTCGAAGCCGGACTCCGAGAGGTCGCGGGCGACCGCGTCGCGCCACATGGGGTGGTCGTCGACCACCATGACCCTGATCGCGCCCTGCTGTCCGTCTCGTCCGCGCACGGTGTCCGTCATCGCTGCTCCGCCTTCCCCCGTGAAGCGCTGGTGTCCTTCGGTACCTTCAGTTCCACTTCGGTGCCCTGCCCCGGCACCGAGATCAGCTCGGCGCTGCCGCCGAGGTCCCGCAGCCGCCCCCGGATCGACAAAGCGACTCCGAGCCGCCCCTCGCCCTCGGCCTGCGCGAGCCGGCCATCGGGGATGCCGGGTCCGTCGTCCCGCACGGTGACGATCACCGAGTCGGGCTCGTCCTCGACGAGGATCCACGCGCGCGCGTGCTCCCCCGCGTGCTTGCGGACGTTGTCCAGGGCGGCCCCGACGGCAGCGGCCAGCTCCCGCGCCGCGAGCGGGATCAGCGGCACGGGCGCGCCGGGCTCGGCGAGGCTCACCCTGGCGCTCGCGTACGGGGCGAGCAGGGCACGCAGATCGACGGGACCGTCGGTGTCGTCAGGCACGTGCACGGTCCGTACGACCGCCCCGTCCGCGGCGTCCTCGGACACCCGCGAGACGGGCAGCAGCCCGCCCGAGACCAGCGTGCGCAGCGCCACCTCCTGCTCGCCGGCCATCCGGCCGAGCTCGGCCGCCTCGCCGCCGATGACGGCGCCGCGCCGCTGCACCATCGCCAGCACCTGGAGCACGCTGTCGTGGATGTCCCGGGCGAGCCGCTCCCGCTCACGCGTGGCCGCCTCGATCTCCAGGGCGCGGGCGAGGGTGCGCTCGGAGGCGCGGGCGACCTCGACGACGTACCCGATGGCGATGGAGGCGATCCACACGAGCAGCACCATGTGGACGGTGTCGCGGGTCGGCACGCCGGAGCGGTGGACCAGGTTGGCGGCGGCGACCAGCGTCGAGGCGAAGGCGGCCCAGCGCCAGCCGCCCTTGATGGCGAACGCGAGCACGGCGCCCGCGGTCCATATCGACGGCAGGGTCGGGGCCCCGGCGTCGATCCGCGCGGGCGTCTCGGCGAGCCGGGTGAGCAGGATGCCGGCCAGGGCGATGGTGAGGTCCACGACGAGGAAGCGCTTGGTGCAGCTCGCGGCGTTCGCGACCCTGGGCAGGGTGGCCAGCGTCCACACGGCCAGTACGGCGAAGTAGGCGATGGCCACCCAGGGGCGGGCGACCTCGTCGTAGGCGCTGATGAACAGCCCGATGGCGTACACCATGGTCAGCACCCGGTAGCCGGTGAGCGCACGCCACAGCGGCTGCTCGACGGACATCCTCATGACCCGCTCACGTGCCGCCACTTGCCCCCACCCCTCGGCCCCCCTCGGCTCAGCTGCGGCCGACTCTATTCGGGCTGTTCCTTCTTCTTGCGCGCCTGTTCCTTCTCGGCCTTCGCCGCATCCGCGATCTGCCGCTTGGCGGCGGTCGCGTACATGTCGACGTACTCCTGGCCGGAGAGCCTCATGATCTCGTACATGACCTCGTCGGTCACCGCGCGGAGCACGAACCGGTCGTGCTCCATGCCCTGGTACCGGCTGAAGTCCAGGGGCTTGCCGATCCGGATGCCCGGGCGCATCAGCTTCGGCATGATCTTGCCGGGCGGCTGGATCTTCTCCGTGTCGATCATGGCGACCGGGATGACCGGCGCTCCGGTGGCGAGCGCCACGCGCGCGAGGCCGCCGGGCTTGCCCCGGTAGAGGCGGCCGTCGGGCGAGCGCGTGCCCTCCGGGTAGATCCCGAACAGCTCGCCGCGCTCCAGGACCTCTATGCCGCTCTTGATCGCCGCCTCGCCCGCACCGCGCGCCCCGGAGCGGTCCACGGGCAGCTGGCCGACGCCCTTGAAGAACGCGGCCGTCAGCCTGCCCTTGACGCCCGGGGTGGTGAAGTACTCGGCCTTCGCGATGAAGGTCACCTTGCGGTCGAGGACCGCGGGCAGGAAGAACGAGTCCGAGAAGGACAGGTGGTTGCTCGCGAGGATCGCGGGGCCCTCGGCGGGAATGTTCTCCAGGCCTTCCACCCAGGGCCTGAAGGCGACCTTCAGCGGTCCCCCGATGGTCACCTTCATCGCGCCGTACAACAACCGAGTGCCTCCTGTATCTGTAGATCAGACCTTAACCCGGAGCACTGTCAAAGAGTCCGACGGCCCTGGTCGGTGTCAGTGCGGTCGCGTACGGTGAAGCACACCTGGCTGTATCGACTGCTGTATCCGCTCTGGTCCATGTCGTCCCTCTCACGAACAGGAGACCGTAAGGTGCCGGTCCTTCCTGGAGCCGAGCCATACCGCCACGAGGGCGGGGAGGTCGGGGTCCTCCTCTGTCACGGCTTCACGGGTTCCCCCCAGTCGCTGCGCCCCTGGGCGGAGTACCTCGCCGAGCGCGAGCTCACGGTCTCGCTGCCGCTGCTGCCGGGGCACGGCACGCGCTGGGAGGACATGGCGCTCACCGGCTGGCAGGACTGGTACGCCGAGGTGGACCGCGCCCTGCGGAACCTGCGCGACCGCTGCGAGCGGATCTTCGTGGCCGGCCTGTCCATGGGCGGCGCCCTCGCGCTGCGGCTCGCCGCGAAGCACGGTGAGGACGTGGCCGGCGTGGTCGTCGTCAACCCGGCGAACAGGGTGCACGGGCTGTCCGCGTACACCCTTCCGGTGTCCCGCCACGTCGTCCGTACGACGAAGGGGATCACCGGTGACATCGCCAAGGAGGGCGCCGTCGAGATCGGCTACGGCCGGGTGCCGCTGCACGCGTCCCACTCCCTGCGGACCTTCTTCCGTCTGACCGACGGTGAGCTGCCGCAGGTCACCCAGCCGCTGCTGCTCCTGCGCAGCAGGGAGGACCACGTCGTGCCCGCTGCGGACTCGGCCCGGATCCTGAGCAGGGTGTCGTCGACGGACGTAACGGAGATCGTGCTGGAACAGAGCTATCACGTGGCGACGTTGGACCATGACGCGGACCGGATCTTCGAGGAGAGCCTCGGCTTCATGGACCGGCTCGCAACCGGCGTGGGCAAGGAAGGGACGACCGCACGTGGCTGAGCACGACTCCGACCGCGAGAGGCGCGGGGACCGCGAGGATCGCGAGCCGGAAGAGCAGCACGTCCCGTTCGACGAGGACGCCGCCTGGGCCGCGATCGTCGCCGGGTACGGCGACGAGCCGGCGGACCCGCCGGGCTCGAAGCCGTTCAAGTCGGTGGAGGACCTGGCGCTGCTGGAGTCCGACACCGACGACGAGCCCGAGGGCACGAAGGGCAGGGACGAGCCGGGCGACAACGGCGGGGAGTCCAAGGAGGACGAACCGGCCCGGCCGCTGGGCAGCTCCGTCTCCTTCGCGCCGGGCGTCGGTGTCGGCGTCGGACCGCGCGACTACAGCGTGCCGGAGCCGTCCGAGGACGACTTCGGCGCCGACGACGAGGGCCACTTCGTACCGCCGGAGCCGCCGCCGCTGCCCGCCGCCGACGCGACGGCGAAGTTCGCCTGGCTCGCGGTGATCGGCGGGCCGGTCCTGCTGCTGCTCGCCGTCCTGCTCAGCTGGGACATGACGTGGTGGCTGGCCACGCTGGGCATCGGCGGGTTCCTGGGCGGGTTCGCCACGCTGGTCATGCGGATGAAGACGGACGACGAGGACGACGACGACCCGGGGCGGGGTGCGGTCGTCTAGGACGCCGGGATTTTGAGGGCGGCCAGGAGCGGGAGGTGGTCCGTGGCCGCCCTCAGGTCCGCGTCGGTGATGCCGAGCTGGTTCACGGGCACCCCGCAGCCGAGTACCTCGATGCCCTTGGTGGCGAAGATCGCGTCGATGCGCTGGTGGGGGTCGGTCGGGGTCGAGGTGTACTCGCTGCCCCAGGGGGCGGTGGCCCAGCAGTCCTGGAGGCCGTCCGCGATGCGGCGGAAGGTGCGTCCGCCGGGGCGCTCGTTCAGGTCGCCGCCCGCGACGGCGTGCGGGGTGCCGAGCCCGGCGAGGCGGTCCAGCAGCATGCCGCCCTGCTCGTAGCGCTCGTTCTTCTCCAGCGAGAGGTGGCAGCTCAGTACGCCGAGGCGAGCGCCGCCGAAGCGGACCACTGCGGTGGCGAAGCCTCGGCGGTGGAGGCCGGGGGTGAGGGGGAGGAGTACGTCCTCCGTGCGCTCGACGGTGGCCCTGAGGTTGCACAGAATCGCTGGTCCCGAGGCTGTGGCGCCGCCCGTGAGGATCACGAGGTTCGATGCGCGGGCCAGGCGGGCGAGTTTCTTGCGCCAGCGGAAGAAGCGGGGGGCTTCCTGCAGGAGAACCAGGTCGGGATTGCAGGCGCTGATGACGCGGGCGAGGGCGTGTGTGTCGTCGCGCATCGAGCGGATGTTGTAGCTGAGGACTCGGATGAGGGCTGAACCGTCGGGGTCTGTGCGGGAACTTGGAAGCGCCGGGCGGGACGTTGCCATGCCGTCAATGTACGCCGGGGCCGGGATGGGGGGCAGCCAAGCGCCCAATGGCTCGGGGCGCGAGGTTCGTGTGCGACTGCCGGTTCATCGTGGCTGATCGCGCAGTTCCCCGCGCCCCTGAAGGCGTGGCAGCGGCCGTGTCTCGAGAAGCGAGGGGCTTACATGATCGGGTCGGGCTCGCGGGCCAGGTCCGCCGCACCCACCAGGCCCGCCTTGTTGCCCAGCTGGGCCGCGATCACGTCGGCGACCGGGCGCCAGTTGCCGCCCACGAGCCAGCGCTTGTAGGACTTGCGGATGGGGTCGAGGACCAGTTCGCCCTCGTCCGAGAGGCCGCCGCCGACGATGAAGGCGGACGGGTCGAACAGGGAGGCGAGGTCGGCAAGGCCGGCGCCGGCCCAGCGGGCGAGTTCGCGGTAGGAGTCGACGGCGACCGGGTCGCCCTGGCGGGCGGCCATGGAGATGTGCTTGCCCTCGATGCCGTCGGGGGTGCCGTCACCCATGCCGAGCAGGATCTCGGCGTTCTCGGGGGTGGCGTTGGCGCGCTGCTTGGCGTATCTGACGAGGGCGCGCCCGGAGGCGTACTGCTCCCAGCAGCCCTGCGAGCCGCAGCCGCACAGCAGGCCGTCCGGCACCATGCGGATGTGGCCGAACTCGGCGGCGACGCCGTAGTGGCCGCGGCGCAGCTTGTTGCCGATGATGATGCCGCCGCCGAGGCCGGTGCCGAGGGTGATGCAGATGACGTTGCGGTGGCCCTTGCCCGCGCCGAACTTGTACTCGCCCCAGGCGGCCGCGTTGGCGTCGTTCTCGACGACGACCGGGAGGCCGACGCGGGTCTCGACCTTCTCCTTCAGCGGCTCGTTGCGCCAGTCGATGTTGGGGGCGAAGTAGACCTCCGAGCGCTGGCGGTTGACGTAACCGGCCGCACCGATACCCACGCCGACGATCTCGTGCCCGGCGCGCGCTCCCTCGACGGCGGAGGCGATGGCGTCCACGATCCCCTCGGGCGTGCCCGGGGTCGGCACCTTGTGGGTCGAGAGGATGTTGCCTTCCTCGTCGACCACACCGGCCGCGATCTTGGTACCGCCGATGTCGACGCCGATGGTGAGTCCCATGAATCCCTCAGTTTCGGTCGAGCCCCGCTACGGCCAACCGTACCCGAGGCCCTGCCGTCGGGGTCCCGTCGTCCGTCCGGCGGACGGGGCTGCGGGAGGGAGGCGTCCTCCGTCGGACCAGGTCGAGGTCAGTCCAGGTCGATGCGCTGGCTGCCGGGACCGTCCTCGTCGCCCCGGTCCCGGCGGTCGTCGTCGAGCTCGTCCAGTGCGTTGGTGTCGTTCGTACCGCTCGTCCAGCGCCGTTCCTGGGCCTGGACCGCGGAGCGGTAGGCGGCGAGGAGTTCGTTGCCGGCGGCGGCCAGGTGGTCGAAGACGTCCGGGTTGCGCTCTATGACGGGCTCGACGGCGGCCTTGGCCTGCTCCACGACCTGCTTGACCACCTGCTGGGCGGCCGGCCCGGCGACCGCGCCGAGCAGCGGGGACTGGAGGGTGGACAGCTTGTCCGCGACGGCGTCGACGAGCTTGCGCAGCTCCTCGGCGGCCGAGCCCGGCGGCGGGCCGTGCTCGGCGCGGCGGCGGGCCTTCTCCGCGGCGAGGTCCTCGGCGCACGCCGTCGCCCAGGCGTCGGCGTCGCTCGCCCGCACCTCGTCGACGGCCTCATCCTTACCGGCGTCGGACGTGGGGAGCTCTTCGCTCATGACGGACTCCTGACTACGGTTCGTCTCTACGACGTTACCCGAACGGCCGTACCTGCTTCACCGTGTCCGCGGCCAGAGATCCGGGTCCGGCGCGAACCGGATCCGCAGCTCGCCGTCCCGCAGCGCGGCCCCGTCGACCCCGCATCGGCGCAGGGCGGACGGCAGGGGCACGATACGCCGGAACTGTCCGGCGGTGACGACGAGTTCGTCGCCGCGACGGATGAGGTCGAGCTCGTCGCGCACGGCACCCGGCAGCGGGATGGCCCAGACCAGGACGCCGTCGTCGGCGAGCCGGTCGGTGACGGGCCACTCGACCGTGGACGAGCTGTCGTTGACGATGGGGACGGAGAGCGCGTCGAGATCGTCGGCGCCGCGAGGGTCGCGTCCGAGGTGCGCGACGCCATGGACGTCGTAGTCCTCCCGCCATTCCTCCAGGACCTTGCGCTGCTGGGCGACGGGTCCGGCCAGCCAGCTGCCGGGCGTCGCCGCCGTCTCCGGCAGGACGCGGTTGGCGATCAGCAGGTCGGGGCGCAGGCCGCGCAGGGCGAGGGCGAGGGTGGCGGCGCGCACGGCGTCGGCGCCGCCCGGGCCCGGCTCGGCGACCAGCCGTACGACGGTGTCGCGGTCGGCCACGACGGCCTGCGCCGCCGCGAGCTCGACGTCCCAGCGGGCCGCTGTCTCGTACAGCCACTCCGCGGGCATCGGCACGCCGGCCAGCCGCCCCAGGACGGGCCGCAGGGCACGGGCCGCCTGCCGCTCGGACGGGAGCAGCCGGCGCAGGTAGCGGCGCAGTTCCTCGGGGAGGGAGAGCAGGGCGAGGGCGTGCGGGGTGGCCGGAAGGTCCACGACGAGGAGGTCATGGGCCTCGGCGAGCGCGGCGTCCCGGAGAGCACGGAGCAGCGCGAGTTCCTCGGCGCCGGGGAGGGGGGTGACCTCTTCCGGGTCGAGGCGGGAGGCGCCGAGGAGGTCGAGGGCGGAGGCGGCGCGGTCCTGGAAGGCGGCGAGGTCGTCCCGGAAGCCGGTGGCGGCGTCGGGACGCCAGGCGGTGAGGTTCTCGGCGACCTGGGCGGGGGCCGGGCCTGTGCTCGCGCCGAGGGCCGCGCCGAGGGTGTCGGTGCGGTCGGCGCTGAGGACCAGGGTTCTGGTGCCGCTGGCTGCCGCCGAGAGCGCGGTGGCAGCGGCGATGGTGGTACGGCCGCTGCCGCCGGGGCCCGTGATCAGGATGGTGCGCATGGGGGTGAACCGTAACGGACGTTGCCCTTCGGCCGTGTTGCGCAGTACCCGGCGTGGGGGCTGGGCGGGGGTGGGTCGCGCAGCCCGGCGCTACGGGGTGCCGCCTGCGCCCACCCGTGCCGCCCTAGGCGGCACGAATGCCCGCAGCTGAGCCAGCAAAGCACAGGCACCTACGGCGCGACCCCTACTTGCCCGATTCCACCCGCTTCTTCAGACCCGCCAACGCACGGTCGATGATGACCTTCTCGGCCTTCCGCTTGATCATCCCCAGCATCGGGATCTTCACATCCACCGTCAGCTGGTACGTGACCTCGGTCGAACCCGCCCCCGCCGGCTTCAGGATGTACGAGCCGTCGAGCGACCGCAGCATCTGGGACTTCACCAGCGTCCAGGACACCTCGTACTCACCGGTCCAGGTGTACCCCAGCACCTGGTCGTCCTTGATCGCGCCGGCGTCCATGACGAGGCGGACCTGCTCGGCGCGGCCCTGGTCGTCGGTCTTGAGGACCTCCGCCTCCTTCACCTCACCGGTCCAGTCCGGGTAGCGGGCGAAGTCGGAGATCACCCCCATGACGTCGGCCGGTGCCGCCTCGATCGTGATGCTCGAGCTGGTGTGTTCCGCCATCGCCGTGGCTCCTCCAGATGCGGGCCGCTATGAAGTCGTGGTGCGCACGCGTGTGCAGCGTGAAGGCTACCGCGCGCCCGACCAGCCGACTTCACCCCCACCTGCGCCATCGTCGCGAAAACGCCCACCGGACCCGAATTCACGCACCGTTCCGGGCCCCCGTTCGCTCACCACTCCAGTGCCCACGGCTTCCCCGACCCGGCGAAATGCCCCACGTTCACACACTCCGTCGCCCCGATCCGCATCCTGCGCGCCAGCGGCTGGTGGACATGTCCGAAGAGTGAGTAGCGCGGGCGTGTGCGGCGAATCGCGTCCAGCAGCGCCCGGCTCCCCCGCTCGAAACGCCGCGCCACCGTGTCGTACACCAACTCCGGGACCTCCGGCGGAATGTGCGTGCACAGCACGTCCACCTCGCCCACGGCCTCGATCTTCGCGGCGTACTCCTCGTCGCTGATCTCGTAGGGGGTGCGCATCGGAGTGCGCAGGCCGCCGCCGACGAAGCCGAAGACCCACCCGCCGATCTCCACCCGCTCCCCGTCCAGCACCGTGGTGCCCGGCCCGGCGTACTCCGGCCACAGGGGCGGCATGTCGACATTGCCGTAGGTGGCGTACGTCGGTGTCGGGAACGCCGCGAACATCTCGGCGTACTGCTTGCGCACCGCCTTCTCGATCACCGCCCGCCGGTCCGAGCCGATCCCGGCCCACAGCGCCGCCCCGAACGCGCGCGCCTCCTCGAAGCGCCGGGCGGTGCGCAGCTCCACGATGCGGTCGGCGTTCTCGACGCCGAACAGGTCGGGGAAGATGCCGCGCGAGTGGTCGGCGTAGTCCAGGAACAGCACCAGGTCGCCCAGGCAGATCAGGGCGTCGGCGCCGTCACCGGCCCGGGCCAGGTCTCGGGCGTTGCCGTGTACGTCGCTGACCACGTGGACGCGCGTCCTGCGGTTTCCCGTCGGTGTCGGTGCCATGACGATCAAGGGTAGGCGTGTGCGGCAGACGTGAACAGTGGCGGGGGGACCGATGGTTACTGGCCAGTCGTCAGATGGCTCGACTACTGTGCGCGCAGGAACACAAGCACAAACACCGATCCGTGTGACGCAGCAAACATCTCGCCGGGACCCCTGTCGAAGAAGCCATACCGGCGGGTAACGTCCGGTCGGTCCAGTCGTGCTCTGGATTTCAACATGTGAATTCCCGAGCACCTGCCCGAGCCTTGGACCGCACCGTCGCATCACACAACGTCGTGGCGCCGGCGCCCTATGAGGAGCAGCAGTCTTGCGCGAGTTCAGCCTTCCGGCTTTGTACGAGGTCCCTGCGGACGGCAATCTGACCGACATCGTCCGCAGAAACGCCGCGCAGCACCCGGACGTCGCCGTCATCGCACGCAAGGTGGGCGGTGCCTGGCAGGACGTGACGGCCACCGCCTTCCTCGCCGAGGTGCGCGCGGCCGCGAAGGGACTCATCGCCGCCGGGGTGCAGCCGGGCGACCGGGTCGGCCTGATGTCCCGTACGCGCTACGAGTGGACCCTGCTCGACTTCGCGATCTGGTCGGCGGGCGCGGTCACCGTGCCGGTGTACGAGACCAGCTCGCCGGAGCAGGTCCAGTGGATCCTCAGTGACTCGGGCGCGACCGCCGTGATCACGGAGCTGGACAACCACACGGCCGCGGTCGAGTCGGTGCGCGACCAGCTGCCCGCGCTCAAGCACGTCTGGCAGATCGAGGCCGGCGGGGTCGAGGAGCTGGGCCGGCTGGGCCAGGACATCAGCGACGCGACCGTCGAGGAGCGCAGCTCGCAGGCGAAGGCCGACGACCCGGCGACCATCGTGTACACCTCGGGCACCACCGGGCGCCCCAAGGGGTGCGTCCTCACCCACCGCAGCTTCTTCGCGGAGTGCGGGAACGTCGTGGAGCGGCTGCGGCCCCTCTTCCGCACCGGCGAGTGCTCGGTCCTGCTGTTCCTGCCGCTCGCGCATGTCTTCGGCCGCCTGGTGCAGGTCGCGCCCATGATGGCGCCGATCAAGCTGGGCACCGTCCCGGACATCAGCAACCTCACCGACGAGCTGGCCGCGTTCCGTCCGACGCTGATCCTGGGCGTACCGCGTGTCTTCGAGAAGGTCTACAACTCGGCGCGCGCCAAGGCCCAGGCCGACGGCAAGGGCAAGATCTTCGACAAGGCGGCGGACACCGCGATCGCCTACAGCAAGGCCCTGGACACCGCGTCGGGCCCGTCCGTCGGCCTGAAGATCAAGCACAAGGTCTTCGACAAGCTGGTCTACAGCAAGCTGCGCGCGGTGCTCGGCGGCAAGGGCGAGTACGCCATCTCCGGTGGTGCCCCGCTGGGCGAGCGCCTCGGGCACTTCTTCCGCGGCATCGGCTTCACGGTCCTGGAGGGCTACGGCCTGACCGAGTCCTGTGCCGCCACCGCCTTCAACCCCTGGGACCGCCAGAAGATCGGCACGGTCGGCCAGCCCCTGCCGGGCTCGGTGGTCCGTATCGCGGACGACGGCGAGGTGCTGCTGCACGGCGAGCACCTGTTCAAGGAGTACTGGAACAACCCGGGCGCGACCGAGGAGGCGCTGGCCGACGGCTGGTTCCACACCGGTGACATCGGCACCCTCGACGAGGACGGCTACCTCAGGATCACCGGCCGCAAGAAGGAGATCATCGTCACCGCGGGCGGCAAGAACGTCGCCCCGGCCGTGATCGAGGACCGGATCCGGGCGCACGCGCTGGTCGCGGAGTGCATGGTGGTCGGTGACGGGCGGCCGTTCGTGGGCGCGCTGGTCACCGTCGACGAGGAGTTCCTGGGCCGCTGGGCCGCCGAGCACGGCAAGCCGGCGGGCTCCACCGCGGCGTCGCTGGCCGGGGACGCGGACCTGAACGCGGCGATCCAGGCCGCGATCGACGACGGCAACGCCGCGGTGTCGAAGGCGGAATCGGTGCGGAAGTTCCGCATTCTCTCCTCCCAGTTCACGGAGGACTCGGGCCATCTGACGCCGTCGCTGAAGCTCAAGCGCAACGTCGTGGCGAAGGACTTCGCGGACGAGATCGAGGCGATCTACGCCAAATAGCCGACCGGTCGGCTCATGTGGCTCATGGCGCGGTGTCCTCCACGAGGACCCGCGCCATCGTGCGTTCGGCGAGCGCGGTGATCGTCACGAACGGGTTCACGCCGATCGACCCGGGCACGAGCGAGCCGTCGGTGACGTAGAGCTTCGAATACCCCTTGACCCTCCCGTAGTTGTCGGTGGCCTTGCCCAGCACGCAGCCGCCCAGCGGGTGGTACGTGAAGTCGTCCGCGAAGACCTTGCTGTTCGAGCCGAACAGGTCGTACCGGTAGATCGTGGAGTTCGCCGAGTTGATCCGGTCGAACAGCTTCTTGGCCATGCCCACCGACACCGCGCTCTGGGCGGCACTCCAGCCGAGTTTCACGGCTCCCGTACCGCTGTCGTACGAGAACGACGCCCGCGACGGATTCTTGGTGATCGCCAGGTAGAGGCTGACCCAGTGCTCCAGTCCGGTCGGTAAAGGCGCGATCTCGGCGAAGACCGGGTTGGCGGCGTTGCCCCAGTCGTCGATGCCCATCACCGGCATGGTCGACTGGTTCTCCCCGACCGTGTCCCACAGGTGGTTGGCCCGTCCGAGCATCACGTTGCCGTTGGTGCCCCACCCGGTGCCGACGCTCGCGTCGAGGGCGGGAAGCGTGCCCGACTCCCGTGCGCGGACGAGGAGTTCGGTGGTGCCGATGCTGCCGCCGCCGAGGAAGAGGTAGGTACAGCCGTACTCCTTGGTCCCGACGACCGTGCCGGTGTCGTCGATCCGGTCGGCGGTCAGGACGTACGTCCCGTCGGCGGCCCTGCTGATCGACCTCACCCGCTCCAGGGTGTGGATGGTGACGTTCCCGGTGCCGAGCGCGGAGGCCAGGTACGTCTTGTCCAGGGTGCGCTTGCCGTGGTTGTTGCCGTAGATGACCTCGCCCGCGAGCGCGGACTTGGCGGCGGTGCCGGCCGCCTCGCGCCGCATGTGGCCGAAGTCGTAGACGTTCGGGACGAAAGTGGTCTTCAGGCCGGTGTTGGCCGCGTGCTTGCGGGAGATCCGGGTGAAGCGGTACCACTCCGTGGACTCGAACCACGCCGGGTCGATGGTGTTGACGCCCAGCATGGAGCGTGCGCGCGGGAAGTACGTGCTGTACATCTCCGCGGTGTCCACACTCGGGAACTGCTCGGCGAAGTACGACTGGAGCGGGGTGACCGCCATGCCACCGTTGACCAGGGAGCCGCCGCCGACGCCTCGGCCGACATACACGGAGATGTGGTCGTAGCGGACGCGGTCCAGGACTCCGGGGTACGGGCTGATGCCCTTGTTGACGACGTCCAGCCAGAGGAAGGTGGCCAGCGGGGCCTCGGTGCGGGTGCGGAACCACATGGAGCGGTGGTCGGGGGCGCTGGTGGAGCAGAAGACCTTGCCGTCGGGGCCGGGGGTGTTCCAGAGGCGGCCCATTTCGAGGACGAGGGTGCGGATGCCGGCCTGGCCGAGGCGGAGGGCGGCGACGGCGCCGCCGTAGCCGGAGCCGATGACTATCGCCGGGGCGGATTCGACCGCGTCTGGCTGCGCCGCCTTGGCCGACTGGAGGCCTATGCGGGTGAAGCCTGCTGCGGCTGCGGCTTGCAGGGCTGCCATGCCCAGGATTTGACGTCTTGTCAGCTGACGCTGCATCAGGTTTGATGTCATGTTGCGCAGCATCTGCGGATTTTGCGGTTCCGCCTAGTGGGGTGCCGAGTATTCGTTGTCGGCGGCTGCGGGTTGATTGTGGTTGATCGCGCCCACGCGGCGGAGCCGCATATCGATACAGCCCCGCGCCCCTAAAGACAAGGGCGTTGCACTACAGCAGCGTTTTCAAGTGCTCCGCCAGCAGGTCCCAGCGCCACTTCTCCTCGACCCACTCCCTGCCCCGCTCGCCCATCCTCCGGCGCAGCTCGGCGTCTCCCAGGAGCGTGACGATCCGGTCGGCGGCCTCGTCCGGAGAGCCGCCCCGCACCACCCAACCCGTCTCACCGTCGAGCACCGCGTCCGGCGCGCCGCCCGAATCGCCGGCCACGACCGGCAGGCCCGTCGCCGAGGCCTCCAGGTAGACGATGCCGAGGCCCTCCACATCGAGCCCCCGCCGCCGCGTCCGGCAGGGCATCGCGAAGACGTCCCCGGCGCCGTAGTGGGCGGGCAGCTCGGACCAGGGCACGGGCCCGGTGAAGTGGACGGAGTCGGCGACACCGGTCTCGTACGCCATCCGCCGCAGTTCCTTCTCGTACGGGCCACCCCCGACGATCAGCAGCACGGCGTCCGGCTCGGCGGCCAGGATGCGCGGCATCGCCTGGATCAGGGTGTCCTGCCCCTTGCGCCGCACCAGGCGGGACACGCACACCACCACCGGCCGGTCCGTCAGCCCCAGCCGTGCCCGCACCTCGTCGCCGCCCGATCCCGGATGGAAGGTCTTCTCGTCCACCCCCGGCGGCAGCTGCACCATCCGCGCGGCCGCGTCCGGCGTCAGGGCGGTGGCGATCCGGGAGCGCGTGTACTCGCCCAGGTACGTGATCGTGTCCGTCGTCTCGCCGATCCGGCCCAGCAGCTGCCGGGCCGCGGGCAGCTGGGCCCAGCCCGCCTCGTGGCCGTGGGTCGTGGCCACGAGACGCTCGGCGCCCGCCTTGCGCAGTGCAGGGGCCATGAGACCGAGCGGTGCCGCCGCGCCGAACCACACCGACGTGCACCCGTGCTCGCGCAGCAGGCCCACCGCCCGCCGGGTCGCCCCGGGCGTCGGCAGCAGCATCGTCGTACGGTCCCGTACGACCGTGAAGGGCTGCTCCGCGTCGAAGGCGGCCGTGGCCTCGACGCCCTCTCGGCTCCGCTTCCAGGTGGAGGCGTAGACGACCAGCCGCTCCGGGTCGAGGCGCAGTGCCATGTTGTGCAGGAAGGCCTGGATGCCGCCGGGGCGGGGCGGGAAGTCGTTGGTGACGATCAGGGTCTTGTGCACGCCGCCGACCTTACCGAAGCCGCTGCTCACAGCCGGGGCCCGGCCATGCTTATGGCCTGCTCACAGCCGGAGGCGCCATCATGTTCTCCTCAAGGCGGGAAGTGAACGGCAGGGGATCCGGTGGAGACGACGGGCACGCGGCGGTCGCCGGCGTGGCTTCTGGTGTGCTGGGGCCTGACCAGGGTGATCCTGCTGCTGTTCGTGTTCAAGGTGTACGTCTTCCCCGGCCCGGACGTCACCAGCGACGTGTCGGTGATCTACCAGGGCTGGTACGAGGTGCTGCGCACCGGAACGTTCCCGCTGGACGACGTCACCTGGCAGTACCCGCCCGCCGCGGCCCTCGCGATCCTCTCCCCCGCACTGCTGTTCTGGCTGGACTACCCGTCGGCGTTCTTCGTGCTCGCCTTCACCGCCGACCTGGCGGTGCTGCTGCTCCTGCTGTACACGGGACCGCGCCCGGGCCACACGCTGCGCGGGGCCTGGGTGTGGGTGGCGGGCGTACCGCTGCTCGGGCCGACCGTGTACGCCCGCTACGACGTCATGGTCACCGCCGTCGCCGTGGCCGCGCTGCTCGCCGGCGCCCGGCGTCCGCGGCTGATGGGCGCGCTGACGGCCTTCGGGGCGATGCTGAAGGTGTGGCCGGTGCTGCTGCTGGTCGCGGCCCGCAGGCGCGCCGCGTGGGGCTGGGCCGTGCTCACCGCGGGCGCCCTCGCGGCGGTGTTCGCCCTCGCCATGCCCGGTGCGTTCGCCTTCCTGACCTTCCAGCGCGACCGGGGCACCGAGGTGGAGTCACTGGGCTCGCTGGTCTTCCATGTGGCCCGGCGGTACGGCTGGGACGGCCAGGTGCTGCTCAACTACGGCTCGGTGGAGTTCCTCGGCCCGTGGGTCGACGTCGTCAGCACGGCCGCCCTGGTCCTGAGCGGGCTCGCCTTCGGCTGGCTGCTGCTGTGGCGGCTGAGGGCACGGCGGTTCCATGCGCACACGCTCGCGGACGCGGCCTTCGTGGCGGTGCTGATGTTCGTGACGACGAGCCGGGTGATCAGCCCGCAGTACCTGGTGTGGCTGGTCGGCCTCGCGGCCGTGTGCCTGTGCTTCCGCGGCAGCCGGATGAGGCTTCCGGTGGCCCTCGTCCTCGCGGCGTCCTTCGTGACGGTCCTGGAGTTCCCGGCCTGGTTCTCGCACGTCGTCGCCAGCGACGCCCTCGGCGTCACCCTCCTGTTCCTCCGCAACGGCCTGCTGGTCCTCGCCACCCTCCTCGCGGCCCGCGAACTCTGGCGCTCGACGGTCACCCGGGCCGCCCCGCTCCCCGTACCGGCTCAGGCGACCCGCGCCAAGGAAACGTCCCTGCCCTCCTGACGCCGGCCCCGCCGCAGCGGCACCAGCACCGCCGCGCACTGCACCCCCATGGCGAGCGCCAGCGCCAGGCACACGCCGGGCAGGCCGAGGCCGGACAGCCCGAACGCGAGCGGCAGCCGGGCCGAGGAGGCCGAGGACCTGTTCCGGCAGGGGATGCTGCGGGTGGCACGGGCGACCGGCGAGGCGGAGCGGGCATGGCTGACGGAGGCCATCGCGAAGCTGGATCAGCCGCCGAGCCGAGCCCGTAGATAGTCCCGCCACTCCTCCGTGAACTCCTCCAGCGACGTCCCGAGTACGTCCTTCAGCGCACCCTCGACCGCCCCTGCCCGCCCCTCGTGCGCGCTCACGGCCCGGTAGAACTCGACGAGTCTGACCTCGCCCCAGCGCTCCGCGATCATCCGGCAGGCCATCCACCCGCCCTCATAGGCCCGCGCCAGCCTGCCCGAGTCGCCGGTGAAGCCGAAGTCCGCGTCGGCGGGGAGCGCCTCCGGCACCCGGCCCTCGGTCACCGCATGCCACAGCTCGGGCGCCGCCTGGGACGGGGAGCGGCCGCTGCCGAGATAGCCGACCCAGTCGGCGTAGCCCTCGGAGAGCCACAGGGGGGTGGCGGCGGTGGTGTGGGCGCGGGTGGCGACGTGCGTGGCCTCGTGGGTGAGGACGACCTGTTTGCCGGTGGCGCCGAGCACCCCGTACGCGTCGGGGTTGACGATGATCCGGTCCGCGGGCGCGTCCGCCGGGGCGCCGGTCTCGCCGGTGGTGACCGCGGCGATCCCGCGGTAGGAGGAGGCCGGCGAGCCGAGGAGGCCCGCCATGCCGGTCAGCGACTTCGGTACGAGGACCACGACTTGCCGGGACCATTCGGTGCCCCACGCCTGCGATACGGCGGGCACCGCGTCGTCCGCCAGCTCCGCGTACCGCCGCAGCGCGGCCTCGGACTGCCCGACGCCCATGACCAGGCTGTGCTCACCCCGTACGACGCTCACCCGGCCCTGGTCCCACAGCTGCTCGGCGGAGCCCTTCGCGGGCCGCTCGGCCTCGACGTACCAGCCGCCCCCGGCGTCCAGGCTCAGGTCGATCGTGCGGCCGGCGCTGACGGGGGACCGGTCGTAGCCCCGGACGCGATAGCGCAGCTCGGCCTCGGCGGTCGCGGTGTCGCCGGTGCGGTGCAGGCTGGTCAGGCGGTACGACCAGTCGGCGAGGGGCAGCGCCCGCAGGTTGCGGAACCAGCCCTCGTCGCCCGTGCGCAGGAACGCCGCCTGGTCGCGGTCGAGTATCGCCGCCGCCCGCGCGTCCAGGACGCTCTGCACCTCGGCCCGCGCGCTGTCGGTGGCGGGCCGCCCGCCGCACCCCACGAGGGAGACGAGCAGCAGACAGAGCGCCGCGACGACCCACGTTCCCGACGCCCGCCTTCGACCAGCCACTTCACGATCGTACGGCGGGGAAGGCGCGCGAAGTCAGACCCGCGTTCAGACCTACGGCAGGACGGCGTCCCGCCCGGCGGTGAAGCCCTCCGGACCCGGGTGCGCTCCCTCAGAGCCTGTGTCACAGGCTCTCAGGCCGCGCCAGCCATTCAGCACGGCACGCACCGATGCCCGCGCGCCGGGCCGTTCAGCTCGGCGACCCGCGGTGCCCCGGCCGTACCCCGGCGGGAGTCGGCCCGCGTCAGACCCTGGTGACCGTCGCGCCCGGCATCATGCCGACCGGGTCGTAGCGCACCGGTGCGCCGGGGTAGGGCGCGTGGATCACCTGGCCGTTGCCGACGTACATCCCGACATGGCTGGCGTCGGAGCGGTAGGTGACGACGTCGCCGGGCTGGGCCTCGGAGAGCGGCACCTGCCGGCCGGCGTACCGCTGGCCCTGCGAGGTGCGCGGCATGGCGACGCCGGCCTGGGCGTACGACCACTGGATCAGGCCCGAACAGTCGAAGCCGGAGGGGCCGTTGGCGCCCCAGACGTACGGCTTGCCCAGGGCGGAGTGGGCGGCGGCGAGGGCGGCGGCCGCGCGGCCCGAGGGCGGGACGGCGCCGCCGAGGCCGGGCATGACGTCGCGGCCGGAGCGGGAGGCGCGGCCGTAGGCGGCGCGGTCGCTCGCCGTGAGCGTGTTGAGGAGCCTGCGGGCCTGGGCGAGTTTGCGCTCGACGGTCCGCTTGTGGGCGGCGACGGCCTTGCGGCTCTTCTCCAGTTCGACGAGCTTCTTCGCCGCCTCGGCGCGCTCCTGGGCGAGGGCGCGCATCGCGTCCTGGAGGGCCTCCAGCTCGCCGGCCTGGTGGGCGCTGATCCGGGCGATCCGGGCGGCTCTGTCGAGATAGTCGGCCGGGTCGTCGGAGAGCAGCAGGGCGAGGGAGGGGTCGAGACCGCCGGACCGGTACTGCGCGCCGGCCAGCGAACCCAGGGCGTCCCGCATGGAGTTGATGCTCTCCTGCTGCCGGGCGATCCGGTCCTGCGCCCGGCTCACCTGGTCGCGGAGCTTGTCGGCGCGCTCGTCGGCCTGGTTGTAGGCCTCGGTGGCCTTCTCGGCCTCCTCGTAGAGGCGGTCCACCTTGGTCCGGGTGTCGTCGTGCGGCGTGGCCTTCGCCGGTACGACCCCGAGGGCCGTGGCGGCGGCTGACATGACGCAGAGCGCCGCACCGGCGCCCCGGTCGAATCCGGACGTTGCAAGACGGCGATGGGACCCCACGGGAAGCCGCTCTCCTTCCGCTCGCGGACAAGGACCGTTCCCCCGGCAGCGGGGGAAACGCGGCAGACAGTAGCTCCGTGTCGGGGCGGCGACCAACGACCGCCGTGGGCACACAAAGTGACGCCCCGCCTCTGACGCAGGTCATCGGCGGGGCGCGGGGTCAGCGAGTGCTGTCGTGATTCGCTCGTTCGGGCGGCACGTGGTGTTGATCTTGGAGGCGTACGGAGACGTACGGCCGGGTCAGATCCGGACGCCGAACTGGAACGGCATGTTGTTGATCGACTCGTAGCGGACGACCGTGCCGGTGCGCGGGGCGTGCAGGATCTGGCCGTTGCCCGCGTAGAAGCCGACGTGGTGCAGGTCGCCGTAGAAGATCACCAGGTCGCCGACCTTGAGCTCGGACTGGCTGTAGATGCGCGTGCCGTAGCTGGCCTGGGCCTGCGAGGTGCGCGGGATGGAGACGCCGGCCTGGGCGAAGGCCCAGGAGGTCAGGCCCGAGCAGTCGAAGGAGGACGGACCGGAGGCGCCGTAGACGTAGGGCGAGCCGATCTTGCTCTGGGCGGCCTGGAAGGCGGCCATCGCGCGGCCGGAGCCGGTGGCGGCGTTGCCGAGGTCCACGCGCTCGGCGGAGGAACGGCTGGCGCGCTCCTCCTCGGCGGCCATGGCGGCCTTCTCCGCGGCCGTCAGGGTGTTGAGCAGCTTCTGCGCCTCGGCGAGCTTGGCCTGGACTTCCTTCTTCTTCTTGCCCAGCTCGGTGCGAGTGGCGGAGAGGTCCTTGAGCTTGTCGGCGGCCTCGGCGCGCTGCTGGGACAGCTCGCGCTGCTTCTGCTGGATCTTCTTCAGTGAGTCGACCTGCTGGGCGCTGAGCTGGTCGGCGGTGGACGCCTTGTCCAGGTAGTCGTCCGGGTCCGAGGAGAGGAACAGTTGGAGGGAGGAGTCGATGCTGCCGGTGCGGTACTGGGCGGCGGCCGCGAGGCCCATCGCGTCGCGCAGCTCGTTGAGCTCTTCCTGGCCGCGGGCGACGTTGTCCTGGATGGTGGAGATCTCCTTCTGGAGCTTCCCCTGCTTCTCCTTGGCCCCGTTGTACTCCTCGGTGGCGTGCTCCGCCTGCTCGTAGAGCTTGTCGACCTTGGCCTTGACCTCGTCTTTGCTCGGCTTCTCGCTGGGGGCAGCGTTGGCCGCCTGAGAACTGATGGCCACGGCAGCAGCGGCTGCGGTGGTCAGCACGGTCACCCGTGCTCGGCTCGGCTGCTTGGGTCGACGGTGGGACGCCACTGAGGTGAAACCCTTCTTGTGAGTGATCACCCGCTCGGAGGTTCGAGGCCAGACCCTAGTGACCCAGTTGTGATCAGATCAAATCCTCACACGAAAATTCTCGTCACACTGGTCATTCTTTACACACAACTCACATCAGGTGACGCAGGCTTGACGCTGAGTCGCGCGGGATTGACGCCAATTCGGGCATTGCGCCTGTACGTTGGCGTTATCAGGACAGTCGCTTGAGAAGCACCGCAGAAGCCACCGGCCGCGCTCCGGCCCGGGCCACCCCGTCGGCCACCTCGCGGTCGGTCGAGGCGACGATGACCGGACGGCCCGGCGGCTCGGCGCGCACCAGTTGGCGGATCAGTTCGTCGGCGGTCACGCCGGGTTTCGAGAACAGCACCCGCACGCCGCGCGGCGGCGCCAGCAGCACCGGCGCGGCCAGTTCGGCCCCGTCGAAGACGCAGGTCACCTCGGCGCCGGTCTGGGCGGCGAGCTGCGAGAGCTGGCCGAGCAGCCGCAGGCGCTGCTTCTCCAGCGGCATCTGGGGATAGCCGGTCTTGGTGACGTTGTAGCCGTCGACGACCAAGTGCGCCTGGGGCAGGGCGAGGAGCTGGTCGAGGATCGCGGGGTCGTTCTCGGACAACGCCCGTGCGGCGATGTCCTTCGGGGTCATTCGTCCCGGTTCGACCGCGTCCACGGTCTCGGCGGGCCGCACGGAGACCGGCGGCAACGCCAGCTCGCGGCGCAGCCCTTGGGCCGCGTCCAAAAGGGTGTCGAGGAGCAGCCGTACGCGCATGTCCTCGACGCTGCGCCCCTCGCGTGCCGCTCTGCGCGTGGCCTCCAGGGCCGCCTCGGCCTCCCCGAGCCGCGCCTTGAGCCGCCGGGTCTCACTCTCGGCCGCGGAGATCTGGGCCTGCCCCTCGGCGCGCACGGCCTCGATCTCGCCATGCGCCTTGCGCAGGGCGGCCTCGCCGCGCTTGACGTCACTGAGGGCGGAGCGCAGCTTTCGGTGCAGCGATTCGGCTTCCTTCTTCGCCGCGTCCAACTCGGTGCGCAGCCGCTCGGTCTCGGCCCGGGTGTGCTCCCGGGCATGGCCGAGCTCCTCGCGCAGCCGCTCCAGCTCGGCGCGGTTCTCGTCGTCGGCGCGCTCGGCGTCGGCCCGCTGGGCCTCCTCGCCGGCCGCGGTGACCAGCTTGACCCAGCCGGTGGGCCGCAGAACATAGGCCGCGGCCGCCACGTCGAGCGGGTCCGCGGCCGCAGGCGCCGAGCCGGAGTCGAGAGCGCCGGAGAGCTCCGGCTGGGCCTCTCTGAACTTCTCCCCGATGCGCTGCCGGAACAGCGGATCGGTCTCCAGCGCGGCAGCCATCGCGTTGCCGGCGAACTTGGCCCGGCGGTTCGGTGCGAACCGGGCGTACTGCCGCAGTTGCGCGGGCAGTTCGCCGACGGTCAGCCCGCCGAAGCCGTCGGACACGATCTGGACGACCTTGCGCCGCACACCGTCGGGCAGCGGACGGTCGAGCACCTCAGCGGCGCCGTCGCCCGGCCCCCCGCCTTGTGTCTCCACCATCCGTCAACACCCCAATTGCCTGTGCGGGGCCTGCTCCCCTCAGGAGCCGGCGCCCGGCCTGTCCACGAGTTCCACCTTGTCCACGGCGTTGCACCAGCGGCAGCGCACGGACTCGATCGTCTCACTGAGCACCTCACGCTCCTCGACCTTGGGCTCACCGGCCAGATCGAGGTGGACGTACTCCACGACCCTGGACGAGCGCGTCACGTCGAAACGCGTGAGGTTGCCGCAGAGGGTGCAGCGCCAGCGCGTCGTGGCGGTGGGCAGGGGAACCGTCATCGTGACTGTGCTCTTTCCTTCTAGGCCTTCTATTGTCCGCGACGCCCCGGGCTCCCCGGTGCGTGTGGCTCGTAACCCTACGGCCTGGCGGGTACCCGCCGCCTGTCCGTCTCGGGCGGCGAGGCGGTCTGTGCGCGTGCGTCCGGTTACGTCATGCTCTGTGTTCATGATCGGCAACTGGAGCGTGGTGCATTTCGGGACTCGGCTCGGCAGGGCGGGCCGATCCGTCCCGCGGTCGCCGGCGCCGGTGACGTACGGGCTGATCGCGCTGTGCTGTCTGCTCTTCCTGACCGGCCCGGCGGCTGGGCTCAATCCGGCGTACGGCTCCGGCGAGGGGCTGCTCGCCGCGCAGCGGGCCTATTTCCACCGCTGGGGCGTGGTCCCCGCCGAGCTGTTCGAGGGGGCGCCCCGGGCCGCCCTCACGCCTGCCACGGCCCTCTTCGTGCACGGCAGCTGGGTGCACCTGCTCGGCAACATGCTCTTCCTCTACGTCTTCGGCGTGATGACCGAGGAACGGATGGGCCGCGTCCAGTTCACGCTCTTCTATCTGGGCTGCGGCTATCTGGCCCTGCTGGGCTACGCCGCCGCCAACGACGACTCCACCCAGTCCCTGGTCGGCGCGTCCGGGGCGATCTCGGCCGTCCTCGGCGCGTTCCTGTTCCTCTTCCCCGGGGCACGCGTGACAAGCCTGCTGCCGTTCCTGCTCTTCCTGCCGCTGCGCTTCCCGGCCTGGGTGGTCCTGCCGTTCTGGGTGGCCCTGCAGTGGGTGGCGGCGGGGCGGGCGGATCAGGGGCCGGGGGTGGCGTATCTGGCGCACCTGGTGGGCTTCGGGCTGGGCTTCGGCTTCGCGTGGGCCCGCTTCGGACGGCCTACTAGAGTGAAGCCCACCCCAGCTCCGGCCCCCGAGGGAGAGAACCAACCGTGATCACCGCGATCGTCCTCATCAAGACCAGCGTGGACCGGATCCCCGAGATCGCGGAGCGGATCGCTTCGCTGGAGAGCGTGACCGAGGTCTTCTCGGTCACCGGGACGTACGACCTGATCGCCATGGTGCGGGTGAAGCAGCACGAGGATCTCGCCGAGGTCATCCCCGGCCGGATCAGCAAGATCCCCGGCGTCGAGGCCACGGACACGCACGTCGCGTTCCGTACCTACTCCCAGCACGACATCGAGGCCGCCTTCGCCATCGGCCTGGACAGCTGAGCCGCGCTCCAGGATGAAGGGTTCTTCATCCTGGGCTCATCCGCACCGCCGGGAGCCCGGGCAGGATCGGCCGTATGGTCTTCTCGCACCGGATCGCGGCCCTGGCCGCCGTCGTGGCGATTCCGCTCGGCATCGCCGCGACCAGCTTCGCCCTCACCGACCAGCCGGAGTCGCCGAAGGTCCCGCCCAAGGTGGAGCTGGACAGCGGCTCCCCCACGCCGACGCCGACCCGGCCCACACCGACGCCGAGCGACGAGGTCGTCTCCAGGCCCCCGGTGACCGACAGCTCCGCGAGTGACGACGATGACGACGCCCCCGACCGGGAGACCCCGGACGACGACCGCGGTGAGCTCGGGGACGACGGCTAGCGAGTGCCACCGAGATCAGGACGGCTGCCGGGAACCGTGCCCCGTGGACGGGCCGAGCCGCGGCGACGGGAGCACCCCTGCGGGGGAGACCGTGCGGCCGCGACGCGGAGGACGGAGCCGGATGCACGTGCCAGACCCCACGGCGCCGGCATGACCCGGGAGACGCCACGCGGTCCCGGGGGCCGGCGGATCTCCGCCCGGGTCCGCATCCTGCTCTGGCTGCTGCTCGTGATGGCCGTCGGGCTCGCGTCGGTGGCGGCGACCACGCGCTCGATCCTGTTGCGGGACGTCGACCACCGGGTGAACGGGCTGCTCGCCCAGGAGGCCGGCGAGTTCGCCAACTTCGAGGAGCGGGGCGTCGATCCCGAGACCGGCCGCCCGTTCACGGACCCGTCCCGGCTGCTGCACGAGTTCCTGGAACGGCAGTACGCCGACCCGGACGAGGAGCTGATCGGTCTGGTGGGCCGGCCGGGCCAGACCCCGGCGCAGCTCCGCCAGCAGCGCGACATCCACGTCGCCCTGCCCCTGCACGAGGACGCCGACGCCCGCCGCCGCATCTTCGACTCCCCGGACTCCACCGGCACGCTGCACCGCGCGTCCGGCGAGATCCGCTGGGCCAAGGTCACCGTGGCACGGGCCGGCGGCCAAACGGAGGCCGCGTTCGTCGTCGCCTTCCACCCCGGGCGCGAACAGGCCGCCGTGAACGAGGAGTTCCGCATCCTGCTCGCCATCTCCGGCGTCGCCCTGCTGATGATGACCGGCATCGGCTGGGCGGTCGCGGGGCGGATCCTGAAGCCCGTGCGGCTGGTGCGCACCGCGGCGGCGCAGCTGACCGAGCAGGACCTCACCCGTCGTATCCCCGTGCACGGACGCGACGACATCGCCGCGCTCGCGGAGACCTTCAACGCGATGCTCGACCGGCTGGAGCGCGCCTTCGCCGCCCAGCGGGAGTTCGTCGACGACGCGGGCCACGAGCTGCGCACCCCGATCACCATCGTGCGCGGCCATCTGGAGCTGATGGGCGACGACCCGGCCGAGCGCGAGGAGACGATACGGCTGGTCACCGACGAGCTGGACCGGATGAGCCGCATCGTCGAGGACCTGCTGCTGCTCGCCAAGGCCGAGCGCCCCGACTTCCTCACCCCGGAGCCGGTCCAGCTCGCCGAGCTCACCGCCGACGTCTACGTCAAGGCCCGCACCCTCGGCGAACGCAACTGGCAGCTCGCCGAGGTGGCCGACGTCGAGGCCGAGCTGGACCCGCAGCGGATCACCCAGGCGATGGTCCAGCTCGCCCAGAACGCCGTGCAGCACACCGGGCCCGGGCAGACCGTACGGATCGGCTCCCGTGCCGACGGGCCGGGCATCGAGCTGTACGTCGCCGACTCCGGGTGCGGTGTCCAGCCGCAGGACGCCGACGTGATCTTCGAACGGTTCCGGCGCGGCACGTCCCGCCGCGGCGCCCGCGGCTCCGGCGCCGGGCTCGGCCTGTCGATCGTCCGGGCGATCGCGGAGGCACACGGCGGCCGGGTGGGGCTGCGCGACACGGAGGGCGGCGGCGCCACGTTCGTACTGGCACTGGGAGAGGGACACACGTGAACCGGATCCTCATCGTCGAGGACGAGGAGCGCATCGCCTCCTTCGTCGAGAAGGGCCTGCGGGCCAACGGGTTCACCACAACTGTGGTGGGCGACGGCGACGCCGCGTACGAGTACGCGGTCACCGGCGGCTTCGACCTGGTCGTCCTCGACATCGGCCTGCCCGGCCGCGACGGCTTCACGGTGCTGCGCGAGATGCGCGAGGCCCGGGTGACGGTCCCGGTGATCGTGCTGACCGCGCGGGACTCCGTACGGGACACGGTGGCCGGTCTGGAGGGCGGCGCCGACGACTGGATGACCAAGCCGTTCCGCTTCGAGGAACTGCTCGCCCGGGTGCGCCTGAGGCTGCGTACGGCGGCCCGGGTGCCCGAGGTGACGGTGCTGCGGTCCGGCTCGCTCACCCTGGACCTGCGCACCCGGCGGGCCCGGGCCGACGAGCGGACCGTGGATCTGACAGCCCGTGAATTCGTGCTCCTGGAGCTGTTCCTGAGGCACCCGGGACAGGTACTGTCCCGCGAGCAGATCCTGTCGCACGTGTGGGGCTACGACTTCGACCCCGGCTCGAACATCGTGGACGTGTACGTGCGGGCGCTGCGCAAGAAGCTCGGCGCCGAACGGGTCGAGACGGTACGCGGCGTGGGGTACCGGCTGTCCGCCTGAAGCCCCTTCTCGCCGCGTGAAGTCTCTTTCATGTACGGCTCATCGAAGGCTCACCGCCCGGGTGAACCCTCGATGACGTGACCCTGAACCTCCGACTGAGCGCGGCCCTGTGCGCGGCGCTCTCCCTGTGCGCGCTGCTCGCCGTGCCCGGCAACTTCCCGGGCCTCGGCGCCGAGGCCCGCCTCACCCTCGCCGTCTTCGCCCTGGCGACCTGCGCCTGGGTCGCCACCCCGGTCGACGACACCTACATCGCGCTGGGCGCCGGACTCGCGCTCACGGTGACCGGCGTGATCAGCAGCGACACGCTCTTCGGCACTCTCGGCGACTCCACGGTGTGGCTGCTGATCTGCGCCTTCGTACTGGCGGCCGCGGTGACCCGGACCGGGCTCGCGGGGCGGGCGGCGGCGTTCCTGGTCGGCGGGGCACGCACGGTTCGGCAGCTCGTGCACCTGACCACGGCCGCCCTGGTCGTCACGGCGTTCGCGGTGCCGGCCACCTCGGGGCGGGCCGCCCTCGCGCTGCCGGTGTTCCTCGCGCTGGCCAAGGCGCTGGCCGACCGGCGGCGGCTGGTCGTGATGCTGGCGCTGCTGTTCCCGGCCGTGATCCTGCTGTCGGCGGTGGCGACGCTGATCGGGGCGGGCGCGCATCTGATCACCGTGTCGGTGCTGTGGCAGGCGACCGGTGACCGGATCGGCTTCACGGAATGGCTGCTGCTGGGCCTGCCGCTGGCCGTGGCGTCCTCCCACCTCGCCGCCGAGACCGTACTCCTGACCAGCACCCGGCGCGCGGACCGCAAGGGCCCCGTGCGCATCACCCCTGAACAGATCCAGGAGAACTGCGACCACCCGGTCACCGGCCCCTGGTCGCAGGCGGAGAAGCGGTGCGCGCTGCTGCTCGGCACGGTCGTCGTGCTGTGGTGCAGCGAGCCGCTGCACCGGGTGCCGCCCGCGGTCGTGGCGCTGATCGGCGCGGTGGTGGCGGCCTCGCCGGCCCTCGGCACCGTGCATTTGAAGGACGCCCTGAAGACGGTTCCCTGGTCGCTGCTGCTGTTCATGGCGGCGACGATGGCGATGGGCGTCGCGCTCGCCGACTCCGGGGCCGCGAAATGGCTGGTCGACGGACTCCCCGCGGGCACCAGCCCACTGCTGTTCCTGACCGTGGTCGTCGCGGTCAGCACGGCGGCCCACCTGGTCCTGCAGTCCCGCTCGGCCCGCTCGTCGGTCCTGGTCCCCTTGGTGGTCGCGGCGGCCGTCGGCGCCGGCGTCAACCCGGTCGCCGCCGCGCTGGCCTCCACTGCCGCGGCCGGCTTCTGCCACACCCTCCCCGCCTCCGCCAAGCCGGTCACACTCTTCTCCGACCTCCCCGGCACCCCCACCTACACCCCGCGCGACCTGCTGCGCCTGTCCGCCGTCCTGGCCCCGCTGACGGCCGCCCTCGTCCTGCTGTTCGCCGTCGCGGTGTGGCCGCTGCTCGGCGTACCTGTCACGCGCTAGGAGATCTGATGCTGACCCGAGTCGTCGTAGCCCCCAGTGGCTTCAAGGAGTCGCTGTCCGCCCAAGCCGCCGCCGAAGCCATTGCCGACGGGGTGCGGCGGGTGCTGCCGGACGCCGTGCTCGACCTGATCCCCCTCGTCGACGGCGGCGAGGGCACGGCCGCCGCACTGGCCGCCGCGACCGGCGGACGGCTCGTCGCACTTCCCGCCACGGGCCCGGTCGGCGAACGGCTCGGCACTCACTTCGCGCTGCTCGGCTCCCAGCACACCGCGGTCGTGGAGATGGCCGCGGTCGCCGGGCTGTCCCTCGTCCCCCGCGCCCTGCGCGACCCGGGCGCCACGACGACGTACGGCGTCGGCGAACTCGTCCGCGCCGCGCTCGACACGGGGGTACGGCGCGTCCTGATCGGCTGCGGCGATTCGGGTACGTCCGACGGGGGCGCCGGCGCGCTTCAGGCGCTCGGTGCCCGCCTGCTGGACGCGGACGGCTTCGAACTCCCGCCGGGCGGACGTGAGTTGACGCGCCTGGCCCGGATCGACCCGACCGGCCTTGACCCGAGGCTGCGGGACGTCGAGCTGCTCGTCGCCTGCAACCCGTACAACGTGCTGTGCGGCGAGCGCGGCGTGGCCCGGGTCTTCGGCCCGCAGAAGGGCGCGACGCCCGCGCAGGTGGAGGACCTGTCGGCGGGGCTGGAGAATTGGGCGCGAGTCCTCACCCGTGACCTGGGGGTCGTGGACACGGACCTGTACGGCGGCCCCGGCACCGGCGCGTCCGGCGGCCTGGGCGCGGGCCTCGCCGCACTGGGCGCCCGTCTCCTCCCCCGCTTCGACGTGCTGCTCGACCACCTCGACCTGGACGCCCGTCTCGCCCGCGCCGACCTGGTCGTCACCGCCGAGGGCGCCCTGGACCACCAGACGCCCCGCGGCAAGGTGCCGGCCGAGGTGGCCCGCCGGGCCAAGCTGTACGGCCGTCCGGTGCTCGCGCTGGCGGGCACGCTGGGCGAGGGCGCCCACGAAGTGCCGGGCGTGGACGCGTTCAGCGGGATCCTGCCGGCGCCGATGGCCCTGGCGGAGGCCCTGGTCCGGGCCTCCGAACTCCTCACGGACGCCACCGAACGCGCCCTGCGGATGATCCTGCTGGGCGCCCGGCTACCGGCTCACGCGGAGGTGTCCGGAACGCAACGCCCGTCCTCCGTGCGGTAGTTCCACCGCGCCCCGTCCTGGACCAGCTCCCGTACGGCGCCCACGAACCGCTCGACATGCTCGTCAGGGGTACCGGCCCCGAAGCTCACGCGGATGGCGTTGAGGGACTTCTCGCCGGGCGCGGCTTCCGGGGCACCGCACTCGCCCTGCGCCTGCGGGTCGCTGCCGAGCAGGGTCCGCACGAGCGGGTGGGCGCAGAACAGCCCGTCCCGCACACCGATGCCGTACTCGGCGGACAGGGCGGCGGCGAAGTGGGAGCTGTTCCAGCCCTCCACCACGAAGGAGATGACACCGACGCGCGGGGCGTCGTCCCCGAAGAGGGAGAGGACGCGGACCGCCGGGACCTCCGCGAGCCCCTCCCGCACCTTCTCGATCAGGTACTGCTCGCGGGCGACCAGGTTGTCGAACCCGGCCTCGGTGAGGGCCTTGCAGGCGGAGGCGATGGAGTAGGCGCCGATGACATTGGGCGACCCGGCCTCGTGCCGCGCGGCACTCTCGTGCCACTCGACATCGACCCCGCCGTCCTCACGCCTCGTCACCTTACGGCTGGCCCCGCCGCCCGCGAGGTACGGCGCCGCCTCGCGCAGCCAGTCGGCGCGGCCGGCCAGGACGCCGGAGCCGAACGGGGCGTACAGCTTGTGGCCGGAGAAGGCGACCCAGTCGACGTCGAGGTCACGAACGCTGACCGGGTGGTGCGGGACGAGCTGGGCGGCGTCGAGCACGATGCGGGCGCCGTGCGCATGGGCGGCGGCCGCGAGTTCCCGTACGGGCCACAGCTCGCCCGTGACGTTCGACGCGCCGGTGACGCACACCAGTGCCGGGCCGTAAGGGTCGCGGTCGGCGAGGGCGCGCTCCAGGGTCTCGACGGCCTGGCGGGGGGTGCGGGGTGCGTTGAGGTAGGTGACGTGGGCGTCGCGCCAGGGCAGCAGGGAGGCGTGGTGCTCGGTCTCGAAGACGAAGACCTGGCAGTCGGCCGGGAGGGCGGCGGCGAGGAGGTTGAGCGAGTCGGTGGTGGAGCGGGTGAAGACCAGCTGGTCGTCGGGGCGGCAGTCGAGGAACTCGGCGACCGTCCGGCGGGCGTTCTCGAACAGGTCGGTGGAGAGCTGCGAGAGGTAGCCGGCACCGCGGTGGACGCTGCCGTAGTACGGGGCGTAGGCGGCGACGTCGTCCCAGACGCGCTGCAACGCCGGTGCGCTGGCGGCGTAGTCGAGCGCGGCGTAGGTGACCTCGCCGCCGGTGACGAGCGGGACGGTGACATCCCGGCCCAGAACGGGCAGGGGGGAGCAAACGGACTGGTCGGCGGCAGCGGTGGAGACGGACATGGCGGAACTCCCGTGAAGGCAGGTGGAATTCACCGCGCGAGCGCAGGGAAAACAGGGCGGCTCGAGCGTGGTGAGTGTGAAAGGGGATGCGGAGGCGGGGCTCTGCGGCCCTATCGCATTCGCTTGCTCACGGAAGACTCCCTCGAACGACCAGGACCCCTGGTTTCGAGAGGGGCCCGCGCTTGCCGCAGACCTCGCTGCCTACGGCCTGGTCTTCACCCGGGGCACCCCGCCACGGACGGAGGGTTGCCGGACAGTCGGCCGGGGCCTCATGACTGTCACTCATGACCTGGTACGGAAAGCTACGTGAACTGATCGTCGTCCCGCAACCCGTGTCCGGATCGCGGGACGACATCGGTGTGGGCTAGGGCCCCTCCGGCGGATCAGGCCCTAGGCGTTGCTGGCGGCCACCCACAGATCCAGCGTCCGCTTCGCCGCCCCCGAGTCGATCGACTCGGCCGCCCTCGCCATGCCGAGCCGGATCTGCTCGGTCAGCGGAGCGTCCGTCGGCTCCAACGCCGCCAGCGCCGCCGCCGAGTTGAGCAGTACGGCGTCCCGTACGGGCCCCGTCTCGCCCTCCAGCAGCCGTCGCGCGACCTCCGCGTTGTACGAGGCGTCCGCGCCCCGCAGCGCCTCCACCGGCACCAGGTCGATGCCGACGTCGCGCGGGTCGAAGCTCTCCTCGGTCACCTTGCCGTCGCGGACGACCCACACCCGCGAAGTGGCCGTCGTCGTCAGTTCGTCGAGACCGTCGTCGCCGCGGAACACCAGCGCGGACGAGCCGCGCTCGGCCAGTACGCCGGCGATGAGCCCCGCCATCCGGGTGTCGAAGCAGCCGACGGCCGAGGAGGTGACGCGAGCCGGGTTGGTCAGCGGGCCGAGCAGGTTGAACGAGGTCGGAATCCCCAAGTCCCGCCGGACGCCACCGACGAACCGCATCGAGGGGTGGAACTTGGCCGCGAAGCAGAAGGTGATCCCGGCCTCGTCCACCACCCGCGCCACGCCCTGTGGCGACAGGTCGAGGTTGATGCCGAGCTTCTCCAGCACGTCCGAGGAGCCGCTCGCCGAGGACGAGGCCCGGTTGCCGTGCTTGACGACCTTCGCACCGGCGCCCGCGATCACGATGGCGGACATCGTGGAGATGTTGACCGTCTTGGCCCGGTCACCACCCGTGCCGACGATGTCGACGGCCGGTCCGGGAATGTCCAGCGGCTGCGCGTGGGCGTACATCGCCTCGACGAGACCGTTGATCTCCTCGACCGTCTCGCCCTTGGCCCGCAGCGCCACCATGAAGCCGGCGATCTGGGCGTCCGAGGCCTCGCCGCTCATGAAGCGGTCCATCGCCCAGGCCGTGTCACCGGCGCTCAGGTCCTGTCCGGCGAGCAGGGCACTCAGCACCTCGGGCCAGGAACGGCCCGCCGCGGTGTCGCCTCCAGCGGGGGTCACAGCGCTCATAAGCCGCTCCTGGGTCACCTGGTGTCCCGCACTACGGGACGCGAGTCTCAACGGGTCCACCCTATCCAGCCCGCGGGCACGAAGAAGGGCCCCGTCCGAACACCGGACGGGACCCTTCAACCGTGGCGTGGCTCAGCAGCCCTGGCGAGGTCGGCGATCAGTGGTGGCCGTGGCCGCTCGTGATCTCCTTGTACTCCTCGACCGTCGGCTTGGGGATCTGGCCCTCCTCGCCGAAGTACGACTTGCTGAGCTTGGCGCGCAGCTTCTCGGAGCCCTTCACCTTGCGCTCGACACCGTTCTCGTCGACCGTCGGGCCGATCTCGGCCGGCTTGTACTGCTCGTGCGCGGTGAGCGTGTGCAGCGCGTCCTGGCTGAGCGGCTCGTGGACCTCGATGAACTCACCGTGCGGCAGGCGCTTGATGATGCCCGACTCGCGGCCGTGCAGCACCTTGTCCTTGTCCCGGCGCTGCAGGCCGAGGCAGATGCGCTTGGTGATGACGAACGCGAGGACCGGTCCGGCGAAGAACCCGATCCGGACGAACCAGGTGACCGCGTTGATCGACAGGTGGAAGTGGGTGGCGATGATGTCGTTGCCACCACCGATCAGCATGATCATGTAGCCGGTGACCCAGGCGACACCGAAGGCCGTACGGGTCGGGGCGTTGCGCGGCCGGTCGAGCAGGTGGTGCTCACGCTTGTCGCCCGTGACCCAGGACTCGATGAACGGGTAGAGGGCGATCACCCCGAGGAAGAGGCCGAAGAGCACCAGCGGGACGAAGACGCCCAGAACGAGCGTGTGGCCCCAGAAGTTGATCTCCCAGCCGGGCATGGCACGGACCAGACCCTCGGCGAAGCCCATGTACCAGTCCGGCTGGGCACCCGTCGACACATGGTCGGGCCGGTACGGGCCCATGGCCCAGATCGGGTTGACGGACGCGATGCCGGCGAGCGCGGCGATGACACCGAAGACCAGGAAGAAGAAGCCTCCGGCCTTGGCCATGTAGACCGGCAGCAGCGGCATGCCGACGACGTTGTTGTTGGTCTTTCCGGGACCCGCGAACTGCGTGTGCTTGTGGTAGAAGACCAGGATCAGGTGGCCGACCACGAGCCCGAGCATGATGCCCGGCAGCAGCAGGATGTGGATCGAGTAGAACCGCGCGACGAAGTCGACGCCCGGGAACTCTCCGCCGAACAGGAACATCGAGATGTACGTCCCGACGATCGGGACCGACAGGATCGCGCCCTGGGTGAAGCGGACACCGGTACCGGAGAGCAGGTCGTCCGGGAGCGAGTAACCGGTGAAACCGGTGAACATGCCGAGGACGAACAGCAGGAAGCCGAACAGCCAGTTGATCTCACGCGGCTTGCGGAACGCGCCGGTGAAGAACACGCGCATCATGTGCACGAACATGCCGGCGAGGAAGATGATCGCCGCCCAGTGGTGGATCTGCCGGACGAGCAGACCGCCACGCACGTCGAAGGAGATGTGCAGCGTCGAGCTGAACGCCTCCGACATCAGCGTTCCCTGCAGCGGGACGTAGCTGCCGTGGTACTCCACCTCGTTCATCGACGGGTGGAAGAACAGCGTCAGGTACACACCCGTGAGGATGATGATGATGAAGCTGTAGAGGCAGACCTCACCCAACATGAACGACCAGTGGTCGGGGAAGATCTTGCGCATGTTGGCCTTGGCCAGGGAGTAGATCCCCAGCCGGCCGTCGGCCCAGTCGGCGACGCGCTCGCCGGCCGGTGCCTTCCCGCGGGAACGGGACTCGGTGGTCTCTGTAGTGCTCATCCGCGCTCCCAGAATGCAGGACCGACGGGCTCCTCGAAGTCGCCGAGCGCCTGGAGGTAGCCCTCATCGTTCACACCGATGCGCAGCTGCGGCAGGGCGTGACCGGCGGGGCCGAAGATCACCCGGGCACCGTCGGAGAGGTCGAAGGTGGACTGGTGGCAGGGGCAGAGCACGTGGTGCGTCTGCTGCTCGTACAGGGAGATCGGGCAACCGACGTGGGTGCAGATCTTCGAGTACGCGACGATGCCCTCGTGCGACCACTCGAGCTCGCGCTTGTCCTTGATGTCGTCGGGCTGGATCCGGACGATCATCAGGGCGGCCTTGGCGATCTCGTTCTGGAAGTCGTGGTCGTGCTCCTCCAGGCCCTCCGGCTTGGCGAAGGTGAGGGAGCCGACCGCGACGTCCGAGGGACGCAGCGGCTCGTTGGTGTTCATGTTGACGAGCAGCGCGCCCTTGCGCCACAGCGTGTGGCGGAGCTTCGTCTCGGGCAGCGGACCGAGGTCACGCAGCAGGACGACGCCGGAGAGCGGGAACAGGGCCAGCGCACCGAACATCGTGTTGCGGATCAGCTTGCGGCGACCCAGCGCGGACTCCTTGGCGCCCTGCTTGAAGTCGGCCATGACCTTGGCCCTGACCTCGGGCTCCGCCGCGATCGGGTGCCGCTCGTCCGCGACCTCATGGTCGGACATCAGCGTGCGGGCCCAGTGGACCGCGCCCGCGCCGATGCAGAACAGCGCCGCCCCGAGGGTCAGGCCCAGCGCGAAGTTCATCGCGTTGATGTGCCCGATCGGGAAGACGAAGATCGACTTGTCGTGCGGGATCGCCACGAACGAGGCGATGAACCCGATGGTGGCCAGCATCGACACCGTGAACAGCAGGGCGACCGTGCGCTCGGACCGCTTGGCGGCCCGCTCGTCGATGTCCTGGATCCGGTGCTCGTGGGGCGGCAGGCCGGGGTCGGCGAACGGGTCCTTCTCGTCCGCTACCGCGACGTGGGCGTCCTGCTCAGCGGGCAGGTTCTCTTCTGGAATGTCTTGGCTACTCATGACTTCTTGGCCTTTGCGGTCCGGGCGGCGACCCACACGGCGATGGCGATCAAGCCGCCGAGTCCGAAGATCCAGCCGAACAGACCCTCACTGACCGGCCCGAGGCCGCCCAGCTCCAGACCGCCCGGGTTGACCGTCTCGTCGCTGTTGACCGCGTTCAGGTACGCGATGATGTCCTTCTTGTTCTGCTCCGACAGCGTGGTGTCGGGGAACGACGGCATGTTCTGCGGGCCGGTCTGCATGGCCTCGTAGATGTGCTTCGGGTCGACGCCCTCGAGCGTCGGCGCGTACTTGCCGTGCGTCAGCGCGCCGCCCTTGCCGGTGAAGTTGTGGCACTGGGCGCAGTTGTTACGGAAGAGCTCGCCGCCCTTGGCGATGTCCGCGCCCTCGGGGCCGTACTGCTCCTCGGTCGGGACGGACGGGCCGGCGCCCAGCGAGGCGATGTACGCCGCGAGCTGGTCGATCTGGGCCTGCGAGTAGATGTTCTTCTTCCGCGGGACCTGGGCGCCCTGGGAGGTGGCGGCCGGCATACGGCCCGTCGAGACCTGGAAGTCGACGGCGGCGGCGCCGACGCCCACCAGGCTCGGACCGTCGGTGGTGCCCTGACCGCCGGTTCCGTGGCAGCTGGCGCAGCCGACGGCGTAGAGCTTCTTGCCCTCTTCGATGGTGAGGGACTGGGCGGTTTCCTCGGCCTGCGCCTTGTCCGCGGGCGCGAACACGGCGTACAGCCCCCCCGTGCACGCCAGCGCGAGGAGTAGGACGACGACTGCCGCCAGCGGATGGCGTCGTCGTGCGGAGAGCTTTTTCACGGATTACCCCGGTGTCAGGATCTTCTGCGTCGATGCTTCTGGTATGTGCGTTTGTGGAACGCGCGCGGGATCGGGCCCGGCTACTTGATCATGTAGATCGTGGCGAAGAGGCCGATCCAGACGACATCGACGAAGTGCCAGTAGTAGGACACGACGATCGCGGCGGTCGCCTGCTCGTGCGTGAACCTCTTCGCCGCGTAGGTGCGGCCGAGGACCAGCAGGAAGGCGATGAGACCGCCCGTCACGTGCAGGCCGTGGAAGCCGGTGGTCAGGTAGAAGACCGAGCCGTACGGGTCGGACGAGAGCGAGAGGCCCTCGTGCTTGACCAGCTCGGTGTACTCGTACACCTGACCGCCGATGAAGATCGCACCCATGATGAAGGTGACGATGAACCAGCCCCGGAGCTTCTTGACGTCACCGCGCTCGGCGGCGAAGACGCCGAGCTGGCAGGTGAGGGAAGAGAGCACCAGGATCGTGGTGTTCGTCGCCGAGAACGGGAAGTTCAGGGCCGCGGCCTTCTCGTGCCAGAAATCGGGCCCCGTCACCGATCGCAGGGTGAAGTACATCGCGAAGAGGGCCGCGAAGAACATCAGCTCGGAACTCAACCAGATGATGGTTCCGACGCTGGTGAGGTTCGGTCGGTTGACCGACGGGTGCGCGTGACCCTTGTCTACTGTCGTTGCTGTCGCCACGACCGACATTATGTCGGTCGCTTATCCCGCCCTCACTCCGGGGGGTGCCGTTCGGAGTGTCTTGGGTGTTCATACCGGTGTTGACGTGGTGTTCAAGGGAGTAGCATCCGGCCCAACGGGCCTGTCCTTACGACGCTGACGTCACGGAGGAACAATGCAGCCGACCGCCACGGTGCTGGTCTACAGCGACGACTCCAACACCCGCGAGCAGGTGAGGCTGGCTACCGGACGCCGGCCCGCGCCGGACGTTCCTGTGGTGCGGTTCGTGGAGTGTGCGACTCCGGCCGCCGTCATCAAGGAGCTGGACAAGGGCGGGATCGACGTCTGTGTCCTGGACGGCGAGGCGGTGCCCATGGGGGGCATGGGGGTGTGCCGGCAGATCAAGGACGAGGTGTTCAACTGCCCGCCGGTGCTGCTCCTTATCGGGCGGCCGCAGGATGCGTGGCTGGCCACGTGGAGTCGGGCTGAGGCGGCGGTGACGTTGCCTGTGGAGCCGGTGGAGTTCGCCGGGGCGCTGGCTTCTCTCTTGCGGACGAAGCGGCTTCAGAGCGCCTAGGAGCTCGATTCAGCTTGTGGTCCGGCGGCTGCGGGTCGTGGGGGGCTGGTCGCGCAGTTCCCCGCGCCCCTTGGTTGGCTGTCGGCCTGTTGGCCTAGATGCTCTGTGGCCTCAACCTCGCCCGTTCCGACGGGCTCGGGCCCTCAGGTGTGCCGGCCACCAACGCGCTGCCGTTGCGCCAGTTCTGCCACGGCAGGTTCCAGTCGCCGAAGCCGTTGCCGAAGGGTTCCATCGTGTTGCCGTACGAGTTGATGACCTTGACGATGTCGCCCTCGCGGATGTTGTCGAAGAACCACTGGGCGTTGGCGGTGCTCATGCCGGTGCAGCCGTGGCTGACGTTGGCGTAGCCCTGGGAGCCGACCGACCAGGGGGCCGCGTGGACGTACTCACCGCTCCAGGTCACGCGGGTGGCGTAGTAGACGGGTAGGTCGTAGGACTCCGCGGAGCCTTCCGCTATGCCGATGCTCGTGCCGCGCATGCGTACGAAGTACTCCTTGGCCAGTACGACCTTGACGCCGTTGCGGGTCTCGAAGCCGGGCTTGCCCGTAGTGACGGGCATCGACCTGACCGCTTCGCCGTTCCGGTAGAGCGTCAGCTGGTGGGAGGCGGCGTCCGTGACGGCTATGACCTGGTCGCCGATGGTTATTCGCAGGGGCTTGACCTTGCCGCCCCATATTCGGTCGCCGATCTTGACGCCTTCGAGACTGCTGCGGGCCTGGATCGTGGCGCCGGTGGGCCAGTACTCCTTGGGGCGGTAGTGGAGTTCCTTGTCGTTCACCCAGTGCCAGGTGCCGTCCACGGCGGGCGTGGAGTCGACCTTCAGGGCCCGTTCGACTATGGCGCGCTGATTCCTGTCCTTGAGGGGCTGGTTCAGCGTGGCGGTGATGGGCTGGCCCACGCCGTACTTGCCCGCCTTCGGGCCGAACTCCACCGTCAGGTGCTTCTCGGTGGTCGGCATGCTGGTGTCGAAGGTGAGGACCTTGCGGCCGGGGGCGCCGTCCTCGTCCTCGGTGCTCACCCGCACCGTGTAGCGGGCGTTGGCGGCGAGCGGGGAGGTGCTGTGCCAGCGGGTGCCGTCGGCGGAGAGTTCGCCCGCGACGTAGCGTCCTGCGGCGTCCCTGGCGGTGACGTCGGTTATTCGCCCGTCGGAGTCCTCCGCGGTTATCTCCAGGGGCTTGTCGGGGTCGGCCTTCTTGCCGTCGCCCGAGGGGCCGTTGAAGGCGATCTGGTCGGCCGCGTCGTAGGGCTCGGCGGCCAGCGGGTTGCCGTCGCTGCCGCAGGCGGCGGCGTTCGCGCCGAGTGCGGCCAGCAGGAGCGTGCAGCCTATGACGGTCTTCGTGCGCGGGGGTCTGTTGCTCATGGCTTCACGCTAGGAAGCGGCGTCAACGGCGGCGCGCCAGGTGACGCGTACGGGTGATCCTGATTACGGCAAAAGCAGGAGCCCGGACCCTCCTGACGGAGTATCCGGGCTCCCTGTGAGCTCAGCTCGTGTTACTGGGTGCGGTTCTCACCGCGGTAGTACTCGAAGACCCAGCCCCAGATGCCGACCAGGATCAGCGGCGCCGAGAAGTACATCAGCCACCAGCCGATCGCGATCGACAGGAAGGCGAGGGCGCCGCCGATCGCGAGGGAGAGCGGCTGCCAGCTGTGCGGGCTGAAGAACCCGACCTCGCCGGCGTCGTCCGCGACGTCCGCTTCCTTGTTGTCCTGTGCGCCGACGTCGACCCGCCTGGCCGTGAAGCCGAGGTAGAAGCCGATCATGATGCACAGACCGAAGGCCAGGAAGAGGGCCGTGGTACCGGCCGGCTCCTTCGACCAGACGCCATAGACGACAGCCATGGCGAGGACGAAGACGCTCAGCCAGGTGAACATCGTGCCTTGGGTCTTCACTTGCCGGCCTCCTTGCCACCAGCCAGAGCCTTGTCACCGTGAGGGGCGTTCTCGAGCTCGTCGAGCGCGGCGATCTCAGGGTGGTGCAGGTCGAACGCCGGAGATTCGGAACGGATCCGCGGCAGGGTGAGGAAGTTGTGCCGCGGCGGCGGGCAGGACGTGGCCCACTCCAGCGAGCGGCCGTAGCCCCACGGGTCGTCGACACCGACCGGCTTGCCGTACTTGGCCGTCTTCCACACGTTGTAGAAGAACGGCAGCAGCGACGCGCCGAGCACGAACGAGCTGATCGTCGAGATCGTGTTCAGGGCGGTGAAGCCGTCCGCCGCCAGATAGTCGGCGTAACGACGCGGCATGCCCTCCGCACCCAGCCAGTGCTGGACCAGGAACGTGCCGTGGAAGCCGATGAACAGCGTCCAGAACGTCATCTTGCCCAGGCGCTCGTCGAGCATCTTGCCCGTCCACTTCGGCCACCAGAAGTGGAAGCCGGAGAACATCGCGAACACGACGGTGCCGAAGACGACGTAGTGGAAGTGGGCCACCACGAAGTACGAGTCGGAGACGTGGAAGTCCATCGGCGGCGAGGCCAGGATGACACCGGTCAGACCACCGAAGGTGAAGGTGATCAGGAAGCCGGTCGCCCACAGCATCGGCGTCTCGAAGGACAACGAGCCCTTCCACATGGTGCCGATCCAGTTGAAGAACTTCACGCCGGTGGGTACGGCGATGAGGAACGTCATGAAGGCGAAGAACGGGAGGAGTACGCCGCCTGTG
>NZ_JOFS01000013.1 GCF_000719285.1 Streptomyces bicolor
GCCCGGTTACATTCCGAACCCGGAAGCTAAGCCTTACAGCGCCGATGGTACTGCAGGGGGGACCCTGTGGGAGAGTAGGACGCCGCCGAACTCCTTTTAATGGGTTGGACCCGGAACTTTGGTTCCGGGTCCAACCCTTTTTTGTTGGGCGTCACCTGAAGTTCACGTTGCGCAACGAACATCCCCCGTATGGGTACTGCTGCAATGCTCAGGGCCGCCGGCGTCGGAGTCGGTGACGAGGTTGTCGTACCGGCCTTCGGGAACGTCGAAGTCGCCGAGGCTGTGGTCCTGGCCGGGGCGCTGCCGGTGTTCGCCGACATAGATCCCGTGACCTATTGCCTTGATGCCCTCGCTGTCGAGGCAGCCGTCACTTCGCGGACAGCGGCCGTCGTCGCCGTACACCGCTTCGGTCGGTCGGCCGATATCAAGCGGTTGCACGAGATCGGGCACCGGCATGGGCTGTTGGTGCTGGAGCAGGGCGAGTCCGAGTCTCCGTACGACGAGATTGCTCAGCGCCGGCAGCGGGCCTCGTATCTGGATGCGAAGTTGAAGGGTGTGCTCACGCCTGATGGTGGAGACGGGCACAGCTACCAGCAGTACGTCGTGCGCGTGCCGGGGAACGGGCGGCCGGATCGCGACGCGTTCGCACGGGCCGTGCGGGCCAGGGGAGTTGAGTGCCGGGTGCCGGTGAAGACGCCCGTGCACCGGCTGCCTGAATTCCGGCGGTGTGTGTCCCTGCCGGAGACCGAACGGGCGGCCGATGAAACGTTGTCTCTTCCTGTAGACGCCTCTCTGACCAAGCGGGACATGCAGCGGATCGTGTCCGCCTGCAACGCGCTGGGAGGACTGCTCCAGCCCGCCTTCTGAGGGTTTTGGAGCACGGGTGTGTTCGGGGTATGATCTATTCCGTTGCCGCGAGGGAAACTTCCCGAAATGGCAGCAGGCCCCTATAGCTCAGTCGGCAGAGCGTCTCCATGGTAAGGAGAAGGTCAACGGTTCGATTCCGTTTGGGGGCTCCGGACAGGAAAGGCCCCGCCCATTCGGGCGGGGCCTTTTTCGTACCCTTCTGCCGGTTTCCGCCTCAGTCCTTGTGGATGCCCGGGACGCGCATCGCCAGGATGGCCATGTCGTCGGATGGGGCGTCCGAGGCGAAGCGTTCGACCGCGCGCATGATGCGGGCCGCCACCGCGCCGGCCGTCAGGCCCGTGCAGGTGGTCAGGACATCGGTGAGGCCGTCGTCGCCCAGCATGCGGCTGCCTTCGCGGCGTTCGGTGACGCCGTCCGTGACGCAGAGGAGGACATCGCCGGGGTCGAGGGTGACCGTCTGTTCGTAGAGTTCCAGGTCGTCCATGACGCCGAGCAGCGGCTGGGGTTCAGCGGCCGGTTCGACCGAGCCGTCCTGGCGCAGGCGGAGGGGGAGCGGGTGGCCGGCGCAGACCACCTTCAGTTCCGCGCTGCCGTCCTCCTGCGGCCTCAACTCGCCGTAGAGGAGCGTCAGGAAGCGGCTGCGGGCGCCCTCGTCGAGGATCGCGGAGTTGAGGCGCTCCAGCACCGCCGGGCCGCTGAGGCCCTCTCTGGCCAGGAGGCGCAGGGCGTGCCGGGCGAGGCCTGTGACCGCCGCCGCGTTCGGGCCCGTACCGCAGACGTCGCCGATGGCGAAGCCGTACGCGCCGTCGCTGATCGGGAAGAGGTCGTAGAAGTCGCCGCCGACCTCGTTGCCCTCGCCGGCGGCACGGTAGATGACCTCGACCTCGACGCCGTCGATCTCGGGGAGCTCGGGGGGCAGGAGGCTGCGCTGGAGGGACTGGCTGATGGCCGTGCGCTCGGAGTAGAGGCGGGCGTTGTCCAGGGCCAGGGCGGCCCTTCGCGAGAGGTCCTCCGCCAACTCCAGGATTTCCTGGCGGAAGTGTTCGTCCGTCGGTTTGCCGAGGGTCAGCATGCCGATGACTCGGTTGCGGGCGACCAGCGGGAGGACGACCGTCTCGCCACCGACCGCGGAGGCCGTGGCCAGAGTGGGGCCGATGCCCGCGCTGATGCGGCCGACGGGCTCGCCCAGGCCCAGGCTGCGCATGGAGGTGCGCAGGGCGGCCTGGTGTGCGGACTCGGCGGGGGCCGACCAGACGCGGGCGCCGGGGGTGGCGATCGGTTCCGGTGGGGGGATCTTCGAGAGCAACGACTTGATGCCGTCGATGAGTTCCTCGTCCTCGTGCAGGACGTACGACAGGTATGGCTCCGAGGCCTGGTCGGCGATCGTGTAGACCGCGCACCAGGTGGCCAGGGTCGGGACCGTCATCTGGGCCATCAGGGCCAGGGTCTGGTCGCGGTCCAGGGTGCCGGCGAGGAGGTCGGAGGCCTCGACGAGGAAGCTGAGGGAGCCTCGGCGCAGGCGTTCGAGTTCGCCGAGGCGGGCCGACTCGACCGCCAGCGCGATGCGGTCGGCGGCGAACTGGAGGCGCAGCGCCTCCTCGTTGGAGTATCTGCTGGGCGCCTCGGCGGCGACGCCGAGGGAGCCGGTGAGGCGGCCCTCGACCTTCAGCGGGACCGTGACGACCGAGCGCATGCCGGTGCCCCGCAGCAGGGGTACGGCACCGGGGACCATGGTGAGGTCCTCGTGGACCGCCGGCATACGGGCCGAGCCGTAGCGGCCGGGACCCGCCTCGACGGGCACGCGCGCGAAGCGCTGCCGGGCGGAGGGCAGGCCGGTCGAGGCGCGGACCTCCAGCTCGGTTTCGTCGTCCGTCGCGAGGAGCAGGAAGGCGGAGTCGCCGTCGAGCATGTCGCGGGCGCGCTCCACCGTGCGCTGGAGGAGGCCGTCCAGGTCGTCCGGGGCGGGGGAGCCGATGAACACCTCGAAGGGGTCGGTGCTCTGGGCCTCGGAGGTGGTGGAGGTGTCGGAGGCCGGGATGCGCAACGGGGTCTGCAGGACGGCGCGTTCGTGGTCGCGGACCAGGAGGCAGACCGTGGAGGGTTCGCCGCCGGTGTCGCGGACGCGGAGGTGGGAGGCGTAGACCGGTGTGACGCGGCCGTTGGAGCCCCTTATGCCGTAGCTGCCCTCCCAGCGGGAGAGTTGGAGCGCCTCCGCGATGCCGGTGCTGGTGCCCGGGGTGTGCGGCCAGGCCGCGAGGTCGGTCAGAGGCTTGCCGGTGACCTGCTCGGCCGCATAGCCGAAGAGATCCTCCGCGTCCTCGTTCCAGGACGAGATGGCGCCCGTACGGTCGATCTGGACCACGGCGACGCGGACGCGGCCGTCGGCGAGCGGGAGGAGGTCGGAGGGCAGGGACGGCCCTGCCGCGCGGGTGCCCACCGGGCGTTCGGGGAGATCGAGTCGGAACCAGACCTGCTTGTGCGTGGGCGTGTACTCGACACCCCAGCGGCCGGCCAGGGCCGCGCACAGCTGGAGGCCGCGGCCGCCCTCGCGGTCGGGGCTGCCCATGTTGACGGGCGAGCCCTGGAGGGGGATCTCGCGCTCCGGATACCGGTCGGCCACCTCGATCCGTACACCGTCTTCACTGCGCAGGCACAGGACGTCCGCGGAGGTGCCCGCGTGTACGACGGCGTTGGTCACCAGTTCACTGGTGAGGACTACGGCGTCGTCGACGATGTCGGCGAAGCCCCAGCCCTGGAGGGTGTCGCGGACGAAGGAGCGGGCGCTCGCGACCGATCGCCCGACGGGATCGAAGCTGGCTGCCGCGCGCGCGGTGATCACAGAACTCCTCGTCCGGTTGTCAACGTGCAGGGCCCCGTGGCCGAGCGGGTCGCGCCGCTGGTGCGGCATGTGCGCGCCCGTCGGCCGGTCCGGGGATGGTCCCCCCGGGATCAGTCCGGTGGTCATGTCCGGCTGCCCCTCCGATGCCCGCTCGTGCTCCTCCTGTCACCGCCCAGGCCGGACGGGACCGGCGCGGCTGGACAGCCGCATGCAAGGTTACTTACCTTCGCCGTCCATGCGGATGCCGGTCGGCAGTGTTTCCGTCCGGAGGGTGTGCGGAGGGTGTGCGAAGCTGCCGAACTGTTATGGCCGGGTTCAGCAGGGGTGAAACACTGGGCAAGCTTCTTGTGAAGGTCCGGGCAGGCTGAGTGTCGTTCGCGTATCGCGGGCAGCAGCACGTGGTGTGGCCTGGTATATCCGGCAGGAATACCCAGCGGTAGTGGGTACGCCGGCAGTAGAACCCGAGCACAGCAGTAACGGTCGACCCCTGCGGGAGGGACACAGTGGAGTCTGGCGCAGCGACGCGGGGCACTAAGACGCGCGCGAAAGGCGGACCGTCCCTGAGGAACGAGCGCAAGACGCGTGGTGGGACCACTGCCGTGGACACGGCTGCCCTGAACCGGCTGCTGACGGCCCTGGTGTCGATGCGCGACGGGAACTTCCGGAAACGGCTCACCGTGTCCGGGGACGGCGTGATGTCGGAGATCGCCGCGGTTTTCAACGAGGTCGCCGACCGCAATCTCCATCTGACGGGTGAGCTGGCGCGCGTGCGGCGCATGGTCGGGCGCGAGGGCAAGCTCACCGAGCGGCTCGAGACGGGCGCCTGTGAGGGCTCCTGGGCGGCCGCCGTCGACAACTCCAACGCCCTGGTCGACGACCTCGTACGGCCCGTGTCCGAGGTCGGCCGGGTGCTGTCCGCGGTGGCCGACGGTGATCTGTCGCCGCGTATGGAACTGCGCACGCAGACGCAGGACGGGTCCGGGCATCCGCTGCGGGGCGAGTTCCTCAAGGTCGGGCGGACTGTAAACAACCTTGTCGATCAGCTGTCGACGTTCACCGACGAGGTCACGCGTGTGGCCAGCGAGGTGGGCACCGAGGGCAAGCTCGGCGGGCAGGCACGCGTGCGTGGCATGTCGGGTTCGTGGAAGGACCTCACGGACTCCGTCAACACGATGGCGTACCGGTTGACGGCCCAGGTGCGGGACATCGCGCTGGTGACCACGGCGGTCGCCAAGGGTGACCTGTCCCGCAAGGTCACGGTTCACGTGGCCGGTGAGATGCTCGAACTGAAGAACACTGTCAACACGATGGTGGACCAGCTGTCGTCGTTCTCCTCCGAGGTGACGCGAGTCGCGCGCGAGGTGGGTACCGAGGGTGAGCTCGGCGGGCAGGCGCAGGTGCCGGGTGTGGCCGGTGTGTGGAAGGACCTCACCGATTCGGTGAACCTCATGGCCGGCAACCTGACCGCACAGGTGCGCGGTATCGCCCAGGTGACGACGGCGGTGGCCAACGGTGATCTGTCGCAGAAGGTGACCGTGTCGGCCCGGGGTGAGGTCGCCCAGCTCGCGGACACGATCAACCAGATGACCGAGACGCTGCGGATCTTCGCGGACGAGGTCACGCGCGTGGCCAACGAGGTCGGTGCCGAGGGGCGGCTGGGCGGTCAGGCGAACGTGCCGGGTGCGGCGGGGACGTGGAAGGACCTGACGGACTCCGTCAACACCGTGTTCCGGAACCTGACCATTCAGGTGCGTGACATCGCCACGGTCACGACGGCGGTGGCCAGTGGTGACCTGTCGCAGAAGGTCACGGTCGACGTGGCCGGCGAGATGCTGGAGCTGAAGAACACCGTCAACGGCATGGTCGACCAGCTGTCCGCGTTCGGTTCCGAGGTCACGCGTGTCGCTCGTGAGGTCGGTGTCGAGGGTGAGCTCGGCGGGCAGGCGCAGGTGCCGGGTGCGGCGGGGACGTGGAAGGACCTGACGGACTCCGTCAACACCGCGTTCCGGAACCTCACCGGACAGGTGAGGAACATCGCGCAGGTGACCACGGCCGTGGCCAACGGTGACCTGTCGCAGAAGGTCACCGTGGACGTCTCCGGCGAGATGCTCCAGCTGAAGAACACCGTGAACACGATGGTGGACCAGCTGTCGTCCTTCGCCGACCAGGTCACGCGGATGGCCCGGGACGTCGGCACGGAGGGGCGGCTGGGCGGTCAGGCGGTCGTACCGGGTGTGGCCGGTACGTGGAAGGAGCTCACCGACTCCGTCAACGGAATGGCAGGGAACCTCACCGCCCAGGTGCGCAACATCGCGCAGGTCACCACTGCGGTGGCGCGCGGTGACCTGTCCCAGAAGATCGACGTGGATGCGCGCGGCGAGATCCTGGAGCTGAAGAACACCATCAACACGATGGTCGACCAGCTCTCCGGCTTCGCCGACCAGGTGACCCGGGTCGCCCGTGAGGTGGGCACCGAGGGCCGCCTCGGCGGTCAGGCGCAGGTGCCCGGCGTCGCCGGTGTGTGGCGGGACCTGACCGACTCCGTGAACGGAATGGCAGGAAACCTCACCGCCCAGGTGCGCAACATCGCGCAGGTCGCCACCGCGGTGGCCCGTGGTGACCTTTCGCAGAAGATCACCGTTGACGCGCGCGGCGAGATCCTGGAGCTCAAGAACACGCTGAACACGATGGTGGACCAGCTGTCGTCGTTCGCGGAGGAGGTCACCAGGGTCGCCCGTGAGGTGGGTACGGAAGGCCAGCTCGGCGGCCAGGCCGAGGTGCAGGGCGTCTCCGGCACCTGGAAGGACCTCACCCAGTCCGTGAACTTCATGGCGAACAACCTGACCATCCAGGTGCGTCAGATCGCCGAGGTCACCACCGCGGTCGCCAAGGGCGACCTGTCCAAGAAGATCACCGTCGACGCCAAGGGCGAGATCCTCGAGCTCGTCACGACCGTCAACACGATGGTCGACCAGCTGTCCAGCTTCGCCGAGCAGGTGACCCGGGTGGCCCGTGAGGTGGGCACCGAAGGCATTCTGGGCGGCCAGGCGCACGTTCCGGGTGTCACGGGCATCTGGAAGGACCTGAGCGGCAACGTGAACCTGATGGCCAAGAACCTGACCATGCAGGTGCGGAACATCTCCCAGGTCGCGGCGGCCGTCGCCAACGGTGACCTGACGCGGACGGTGACGATCGAGGCCCGTGGTGAAGTCGCGCAGCTCGCCGACACCTTCAACACGATGGTGAAGACGCTGAGTTCGTTCGCCGACCAGGTCACCAAGGTGGCCCGTGAAGTGGGCACTGACGGGATCCTCGGTGGTCAGGCGCATGTGCCGGGTGTTGCGGGCACGTGGAAGGACCTGACCGAGTCCGTGAACCAGATGGCGTCCAACCTGACCGGTCAGGTGCGCAACATCGCCATGGTCACCACCGCCATCGCCAAGGGCGACCTGACCAAGAAGATCGACATCGACGCCCGCGGCGAGATCCTCGAGCTCAAGACGACGATCAACACGATGGTCGACCAGCTGTCGTCCTTCGCCGAGGAGGTCACCCGAGTCGCCCGAGAGGTGGGCACCGAGGGACAGCTCGGCGGCCAGGCACGCGTGCGCGACGTCGACGGCACCTGGCGCGACCTCACCGAGTCCGTGAACGAAATGGCAGGAAACCTTACCCGGCAGGTGCGTGCCATCGCGCGCGTGGCGACCGCGGTGACCCGGGGTGACCTGAACCTGAAGATCGACGTCGACGCGTCCGGCGAGATCCAGGAACTGCAGGACTACATCAACAAGATGATCGCCAACCTGCGCGACACGACGATCGCCAACAAGGAGCAGGACTGGCTCAAGGGCAACCTCGCCCGGATCTCGGCGCTGATGCAGGGCCGCCGCGACCTGGAGGACGTGGCCTCGCTGATCATGAGCGAGCTGACCCCGGTCGTGTCCGCGCAGCACGGCGCGTTCTTCCTGACGATGCCGCTGGTCGACGGCAAGGACATGAGCGCGGAGGGCGAGGACCAGTACGAGCTGCGGATGCTGGGGTCGTACGCCTACTCGATGGGTTCCATGCCCACGTCGTTCCGGCCTGGCGAGGGGCTGATCGGGACGGCCGCGATGGAGAAGCGCACGATCCTCGTGGAGAACGCGCCGAGCGGCTATCTGAAGATCTCCTCCGGGCTCGGCGAAGCACCGCCGGCGCAGGTGATCGTCCTTCCGGTGCTCTTCGAGGGCAAGGTGCTCGGTGTGATCGAGCTGGCCTCCTTCACCCCGTTCACGCAGATCCAGAAGGACTTCCTCAACCAGATCGCCGAGATGATCGCGACCAGCGTCAACACCATCTCGGTCAACACCAAGACCGAGGTGCTGCTGAAGCAGTCGCAGGAGCTGACCGAGCAACTGAGGGAGCGGTCCGAGGAGTTGGAGAACCGGCAGAAGGCCCTCCAGGCGTCCAACGCCGAACTGGAGGAGAAGGCCGAGCTGCTGGCCCGGCAGAACCGCGACATCGAGGTCAAGAACACCGAGATCGAGGAGGCGCGGCAGGTCCTGGAGGAGCGCGCCGAGCAACTCGCGGTCTCCATGCGCTACAAGAGCGAGTTCCTCGCCAACATGTCGCACGAGCTGCGTACGCCGCTCAACTCGCTGCTCATCCTGGCCAAGCTGCTGGCCGACAACGCCGAGGGCAATCTCTCGCCGAAGCAGGTCGAGTTCGCCGAGACCATCCACGGCGCCGGTTCCGACCTGCTCCAGCTGATCAACGACATCCTGGACCTGTCGAAGGTCGAGGCGGGCAAGATGGATGTCTCGCCGACCCGGATCGCGCTCGTCCAGCTCGTCGACTACGTGGAGGCCACCTTCCGGCCGCTGACCGCGGAGAAGGGCCTGGACCTGTCGGTACGGGTCTCGCCGGAGCTGCCCGCCACGCTGCACACCGACGAGCAGCGGCTGCTGCAGGTGCTGCGCAACCTGCTGTCCAACGCGGTGAAGTTCACCGACTCCGGATCGGTCGAGCTGGTCATCCGGCCCGCCGGGGCGGACGTCCCGATGAAGATCCGGGAGCAACTGCTGGAGGCCGGTTCGCTCACCGAGGCGGACGCGCCGCTGATCGCGTTCTCCGTGACCGACACCGGCATCGGGATCGCGGCCAGCAAGATGCGGGTGATCTTCGAGGCCTTCAAGCAGGCGGACGGCACGACCAGCCGCAAGTACGGCGGGACGGGGCTGGGGCTGTCCATCTCGCGGGAGATCGCGCAGCTGCTCGGCGGCGAGATCCACGCGCAGAGCGAGCCGGGACGCGGCTCGACGTTCACGCTGTATTTGCCGCTGCACCCCAGCGAACTGCCACCGCACGGCTACCAGCAGCAGCTGCCCCCTCTCGACGCGGGTGACCTGGTGGCCTCCGCTGCCGACCTGTCGGAGCTGTCCGACGTGGAGATCGAGACGCCGGCCGAGGTGCGGTCGTACCGGGAGACGCAGAACGGCGCCGCCGCGCTCTTCAGGCGCCGTCGCAGGGCGGTGCACGAGCTGGAGCAGCGGCCCGCGCAGCAGGAGCAGTGGTCGGCCGCCGAGCAGCAGACGGTGCCGCAGCCGCTGCGGGGCGTCCGGTTCGGCGGCGAGAAGGTGCTCATCGTCGACGACGACATCCGCAACGTCTTCGCGCTGACCAGCGTCCTGGAGCAGCACGGCCTGTCCGTGCTGTACGCCGAGAACGGCCGCGAGGGCATCGAGGTGCTGGAGCAGCACGACGACGTGGCGGTCGTCCTGATGGACATCATGATGCCCGAGATGGACGGGTACGCGACGACCACGGCGATCCGCAGGATGCCGCAGTTCGCCGGACTGCCGATCATCGCGCTGACCGCCAAGGCGATGAAGGGCGACCGGGAGAAGGCGATCGAGTCGGGAGCTTCCGACTACGTGACGAAGCCGGTCGATCCCGATCATCTGCTGGCGGTGATGAACCAGTGGATGAGGGAGCAGTGACAGGAACCAACAGCGTTCACACGCAGTTGCTGACTCAGTGTGCTCGAAGCCGTGTAGAAGTGCGGTATTCGGGGAACCTTCTGGTCTCCTGCTGCGTTTCTGCTACGTGCACAGTGACATCGCGGTGACAGGGTGTGGCGACAGGCGGGGTGCGGCTACCATGACCGGCACGAGGGCGGGCGGCGTAAGGGAGCCGTCCCCTGGGGCGGAGCCCGGTGCACTGCCGGGGCGAGGAGGGCGGGCCATGGTGCAGAAGGCCAAGATCCTCCTGGTCGATGACCGGCCGGAGAATCTGCTGGCGCTGGAGGCGATCCTCTCTGCGCTCGATCAGACCCTGGTGCGGGCATCGTCCGGGGAGGAAGCGCTCAAAGCACTGCTGACGGACGACTTCGCGGTCATTCTGCTGGACGTCCAGATGCCGGGAATGGACGGTTTCGAAACCGCCGCGCACATCAAGCGGCGGGAACGGACCCGGGACATCCCGATCATCTTCCTCACCGCGATCAACCACGGCCCGCACCACACCTTCCGCGGCTACGCGGCGGGCGCGGTTGACTACATCTCCAAGCCGTTCGACCCGTGGGTGCTGCGGGCGAAGGTCTCCGTGTTCGTCGAGCTGTACATGAAGAACTGCCAGCTGCGCGAGCAGGCGGCGCTGCTGCGGCTCCAGTTGGAGGGCGGCGGCAAGGCCGCGGGCGGCGACTCCAAGGAGCCGGCGGGGCTGCTCGCCGAGTTGTCGGCGCGGCTCGCGGCCGTCGAGGAGCAGGCCGAGGCGCTGTCCAAGCAGCTCGACGACGAGTCGGCGGACGCGGCGGCGGTGGCCACGGCGGCCCATCTCGAACGCAAACTCACGGGGTTGCGGCGGGCGCTGGACGCGCTGGAGCCGGGCACCGGGAGCACCTCCTCGGTCCCCTCGCAGAACTGACCTCGCGATGGCGTCGGTTGGCCGGCGAGCGACGCCGAATTGTCCTGTGTGTGACCGGTCCGTGAACCGGCGTCAGTTCGCTGCCTCCGCAAGGGCGACACGAACGGGTGAAGCAGTGGGCACACGTGTCCACTGTCTTCTCCACCGGTAACCTCACACCCATGGCCTCACGTTCCTCCGCAGCCAAGAAGCCGCCCGCGAAGAAGGCGGCCGCTTCCGCGAAGGCTCCGGCGAAGAAGGCCGCCGCCAAGAAAGCCCCCGCCAAAAAGGCGCCGGCCAAGAAGGCCGCGGCGAAGAAAGCCGCGCCCGCACCCAAGCCGGCTCCCAACCCCACCGGGGGCATCTACCGGCTTGTGCGGGCCGTCTGGCTCGGGCTCGCACACGCCGTCGGCGCGGTGTTCCGCGGCATAGGGCAGGGCGCCAAGAACCTCGACCCCGCTCACCGCAAGGACGGCATCGCGCTGTTGCTGCTCGGCCTCGCGCTGATCGTCGCGGCCGGTACCTGGTCCAACCTGCGCGGCCCCGTCGGCGACCTCGTCGAGATCATCGTGACCGGCGCCTTCGGCCGGCTCGACCTGCTCGTGCCGATCCTGCTCGCGGTCATCGCCGTACGGTTCATCCGGCACCCCGAGAAACCCGAGGCCAACGGCCGGATCGTCATCGGCCTGTCCGCGCTCGTCATCGGCGTCCTCGGACAGGTCCACATCGCCGTCGGCTCGCCCGCCCGCAGCGAGGGCATGCAGGCCATAAGGGACGCCGGCGGGCTGATCGGCTGGGGTGCGGCGACCCCGCTGACGTACACCATGGGCGAGGTCCTCGCCGTACCCCTGCTCGTGCTGCTGACGATCTTCGGGCTGCTGGTCGTCACGGCCACCCCGGTCAACGCCATCCCGCAGCGGCTGCGGCAGTTGGGCGTGAAGCTCGGCATCCTGCCCGACCCCGCGGAGGACGACGAGTACACCGAGGACGAGCAGCGCTACGACGACCAGTGGCGCGAGGCGCTGCCCGCGTCGCGCGGCCGCAGGCGCACCCCGGCCCCCGAGACGTACGACCCCGACAGCGCCGAGCAGGAGGCCCTCTCGCGGCGTCGTGGGCGCCCGAGGCGCTCCGCTGTGCCGCAGCCCGAGATGAACCGCCCCATGGACGCTGTGGACGTCGCGGCGGCCGCCGCCGCGGCGCTCGACGGTGCCGTCCTGCACGGGATGCCGCCCTCGCCGATCGTCGCCGACCTCACCCAGGGCGTCAGCGTGGGCGACCGCGCGGAGACCACCCCCGTGCCGACGCCGGTCCCGGCAGCGCGACCCAAGCAGGAGAAGCTCCCCAAGAGCGAGGTCCCGGATCTGACGAAGTCCGGGGTGCCGGACCTCACCAAGGCCGCGCCCGACGAGATCCGCGACCTGCCTCCGCGCGCCGAGCAGCTCCAGCTGTCCGGCGACATCACGTACGCGCTGCCGTCGCTCGACCTCCTCGAGCGTGGCGGTCCGGGCAAGGCGCGCAGCGCCGCCAATGACGCCATCGTCGAGTCGCTCACCACCGTCTTCACCGAGTTCAAGGTCGACGCCCGCGTCACCGGCTTCACGCGCGGGCCGACGGTCACGCGCTACGAGGTCGAGCTCGGGCCCGCCGTGAAGGTCGAGCGGATCACCGCGCTGACGAAGAACATCGCGTACGCCGTCGCCAGCCCGGACGTGCGGATCATCAGCCCGATCCCCGGCAAGTCAGCGGTCGGCATCGAGATCCCGAACACCGACCGCGAGATGGTCAACCTCGGAGACGTGCTGCGTCTCGCGGCCGCCGCCGAGGACGACCACCCGATGCTGGTGGCGCTCGGCAAGGACGTCGAGGGCGGCTATGTGATGGCCAACATCGCGAAGATGCCGCATGTGCTGGTTGCCGGTGCTACCGGTTCCGGTAAGTCGTCCTGCATTAACTGCTTGATCACTTCGGTGATGATGCGGGCGACCCCCGAGGACGTCCGGATGGTGCTGGTCGACCCCAAGCGCGTCGAGCTGACCGCGTACGAGGGCATCCCGCACCTGATCACGCCGATCATCACCAACCCGAAGCGGGCCGCCGAGGCGCTCCAGTGGGTCGTACGGGAGATGGACCTTCGGTACGACGACCTGGCGGCGTACGGCTACCGGCACATCGACGACTTCAATGAGGCCGTCCGGGGCGGCAAGGTGAAGGCGCCGGAGGGCAGTGAGCGCGAGCTCCAGCCGTACCCCTACCTGCTGGTGATCGTCGACGAGCTGGCCGACCTGATGATGGTGGCGCCGCGTGACGTCGAGGACGCGATCGTGCGCATCACGCAGCTCGCGCGCGCGGCCGGCATCCACCTGGTGCTCGCCACCCAGCGGCCGTCGGTCGATGTCGTCACCGGTCTCATCAAGGCGAACGTGCCCTCACGGCTCGCCTTCGCCACCTCCTCGCTCGCCGACTCGCGCGTCATCCTCGACCAGCCCGGCGCCGAGAAGCTGATCGGCAAGGGCGACGGGCTGTTCCTGCCGATGGGCGCGAACAAGCCCACCCGTATGCAGGGTGCCTTCGTGACCGAGGACGAGGTCGCGGCGGTCGTCCAGCACTGCAAGGACCAGATGGCGCCCGTCTTCCGGGACGACGTCACCGTGGGCACCAAGCAGAAGAAGGAGATCGACGAGGAGATCGGCGACGACCTCGACCTGCTGTGTCAGGCGGCCGAGCTGGTGGTCTCCACGCAGTTCGGCTCCACGTCCATGCTCCAGCGAAAGCTGCGCGTCGGGTTCGCCAAGGCCGGGCGGCTGATGGACCTCATGGAGTCGCGCGGCATCGTCGGGCCCAGCGAGGGCTCCAAGGCTCGTGACGTTCTTGTGAAACCTGACGAGCTGGACGGCGTGCTCGCGGTGATCCGCGGGGAGGCTTAAAGGAAGTCCGGGCGGAAACGGGACGTGGTGGTCGCCTTGCGGCGGGTGGGTGATGCGTCGATGTCGGATCGTGACTCACCCGTAAGGGATCATTGAGCAACCGTTCCCCTTCGGCGTACGTCAAGTTGAGGGAAGCGACAACCTCGTGCCTCACCATCAGCGTGTCCGGCCATTCTGATGGCGTATAAAGTCCCACCGCCCGGTTGCCCCACCCTTTCGTACCCCCCCTAGACTGAACCTCCAGCACAGGTGGCTTAAACGCTCGAAAGGCGCCCCCGTGTCCATCGGCAACTCCCCTGAAGACGAGCGTCCGTTCGAAGACGTATCCGACGAAGCCCGCATCTCGATCGGCCGTGCCCTGCGGCAGGCGCGCATCGACGCCGGGCTGACCGTCGACGACGTCAGTAGCGCCACCCGGGTCCGCATCGCCATCGTGCACGCCATCGAGGCGGACAACTTCGCTCCCTGCGGCGGCGACGTGTACGCCCGGGGCCACATCCGCACCCTCGCCAAGGCCGTCCGCCTCGATCCTGCCCCGCTTCTCGCCCAGTACGACGCCTCGCACGGCGGACGACCGGCGCCCACGCCGGCCGCCCCGCTGTTCGAGGCGGAGCGCATCCGTCCCGAGCGGCGCGGGCCGAACTGGACCGCGGCGATGGTCGCCGCGATCGTCGCGGTGATCGGGTTCGTCGGGTTCACCGCGTTCAAGGGCGACGGCGAGGGCGGCAAGTCGACGGTGGCCGAAGGCGACTCGACGCCGACGGCGGACAAGACCACTCCCACGCCGAAGACCGACAAGCCCAAGGACCCCGAGCCGGAGCCGTCGGACAGCGCCATCGCGGCCGTCCCGCAGGACAAGGTGACCGTCCAGGTCAGTGCCGCCGACGGACGCAGCTGGATCTCCGCCAAGGACCACAACGGCAAGCTGCTCTTCGACGGCCTCCTCAAGCAGGGCGACTCCAAGACCTTCCAGGACAGCGAGAAGATCAACCTCGTCCTCGGTGACGCGGGCGCGATCGACCTCTACGTCAACGGCAAGAAGATCGAGGACGACTGGCGGCCGGGCGCCGTGGAGCGCCTCACGTACACCAAGGGCGACCCGCAGGCCGGATAAGTCCGGCTGATGGGGTGAGCTGAGGACGGGGTTGGCCAAGATCGGCCAACCCCGTCGACGTGGGCTGTCAGTGAGACAAAGTAGTCTTGAGCCCATGCCTGAACGCCGTACCGTCGCACTCGTCACTCTTGGCTGCGCCCGTAACGAGGTGGACTCGGAGGAGCTCGCAGGCCGTTTGGAGGCGGACGGCTGGGATCTCGTGGAGGACGCCGCGGACGCGGACGTCGCCGTGGTCAACACGTGCGGCTTCGTCGACGCCGCCAAGAAGGACTCCGTCGACGCGCTCCTGGAGGCCAACGACCTCAAGGGCCATGGAAGAACCCAGGCCGTCGTGGCGGTGGGCTGTATGGCCGAGCGGTACGGCAAGGACCTCGCCGAGGCCCTGCCGGAGGCCGACGGCGTGCTCGGCTTCGACGACTACGCGGACATCTCGGACCGCCTGCAGACCATCCTGTCCGGCGGTGTCCATGCCTCGCACACCCCGCGCGACCGGCGCAAGCTGCTGCCGATCAGCCCGGCCGAGCGGCAGGATTCGGCGGCCGACGTCGCGCTGCCGGGTCACGCGCCCGTCGATCTTCCGGATGGGCTCGCTCCGGCTTCCGGCCCGCGTGCGCCCCTGCGCCGCCGCCTCGACGGCGCCCCGGTCGCCTCGGTGAAGCTCGCCTCCGGCTGCGACCGGCGCTGCACCTTCTGTGCCATCCCGTCCTTCCGCGGCTCCTTCATCTCGCGTCGGCCCAGCGATGTGCTGAACGAGACGCGGTGGCTGGCCGAACAAGGAGTGAAGGAGATCATGCTGGTCTCCGAGAACAACACCTCCTACGGCAAGGACCTGGGCGACATCCGCCTGCTGGAGTCCCTCCTGCCGGAGCTGGCGGAGGTCGACGGCATCGAACGTATCCGCGTCAGCTACCTCCAGCCGGCCGAGATGCGGCCTGGGCTGATCGACGTCCTGACCTCGACGCCGAAGGTCGCCCCGTACTTCGACCTGTCCTTCCAGCACTCCGCCCCCGACGTACTGCGCTCGATGCGCCGCTTCGGCGACACCGACCGCTTCCTGGAACTGCTGGACACCATCCGTGGCAAGGCCCCCCAGGCCGGCGTGCGCTCCAACTTCATCGTGGGCTTCCCCGGCGAGACCGAGGCCGACCTCGCCGAGCTGGAGCGGTTCCTGAACGGCGCGCGGCTGGACGCCATCGGCGTCTTCGGCTACTCCGACGAGGAGGGCACGGAGGCCGCGACGTACGAGAACAAGCTCGACGAGGACGTCGTCGCCGAGCGGCTGGCACATGTCTCCCGGCTGGCCGAGGAACTTGTCTCGCAGCGGGCCGAGGAGCGCGTCGGAGAGACCGTGCACGTGCTCGTCGAGGCGGTGGACGCCGAGGACTCGACGGAGGGCGCGTACGGCCGTGGCGCACACCAGGCGCCGGAGACGGACGGCCAGGTGCTGCTCACGAGCGGCGCGGGGCTGAGCATCGGTCGTATGGTCGAGGCGAAGGTGGTCGGTACGGAAGGTGTCGACCTGGTGGCCGAGCCGCTGCAGGGCACGCTCGCGTGTAGTGAGGAGGCGGGCAGATGAGCGGAGTTCCGGCGTCCGCCGCAGGTGGCTCCTCCCCGGCGGGTGCGGCGGGCAAGGCGAGCGCGGTGGGCTCGTCCAAGGGCGGCGGCTCGAAGGCGGGCGGTGCGAAGGCCGGGGCCTCGAAGGCCGGTGCCTCTACGGCCGTCGGCACCGAATCCGGTGCGGCGGGCGGTGCCAAGCCCCCGCGCGGGGGCAAGATCGCGGCCGCGGCCGTCAACCAGGCCAGCGTCTGGAACATCGCCAACCTCCTGACCATGCTCCGGCTGGTCCTCGTGCCCGCGTTCGTCGCACTGATGCTGGCCGACGGCGGCTACGACCCGGCGTGGCGCTCGCTCGCCTGGGCGGCCTTCGCCATCGCCATGATCACCGACCTGTTCGACGGCCATCTGGCCCGGGCGTACGACCTCGTCACCGACTTCGGGAAGATCGCCGACCCCATCGCCGACAAGGCGATCATGGGTGCGGCGCTGATCTGTCTGTCGGCACTGGGCGATCTGCCGTGGTGGGTGACGGGCGTCATCCTCGGCCGAGAACTCGGGATCACGCTCCTGCGTTTCATCGTCATCCGGTACGGAGTCATCCCCGCGAGCCGCGGCGGCAAGCTCAAGACCCTCACGCAGGGCGTGGCCGTCGGGATGTACATCCTGGCCCTGACGGGGTGGCTGGCCACGCTGAGGTGGTGGGTGATGGCCGCGGCGGTCGTCCTGACCGTGGTGACCGGGCTCGACTATGTGAGACAAGCCATTGTGCTGCGCAGGCGGGGAATCGCCGAGCGCGAAGCCGCGTTGGAGGAGACGGAAGCGTGAGTTCCCCGGCCACCGACGTGGTGCGACTACTCACAGTGAGGGGCGAGACGCTCGCTGTCGCCGAGTCGCTCACGGGCGGACTGGTTGCGGCGGAGATCACAGCCACCCCTGGGGCCTCCAAGGCGTTCCGGGGTTCGGTGACCGCGTACGCCACCGGGCTCAAGCATGAGCTGCTCGGGGTCGACGCGACCCTACTGGCCCAGCACGGAGCGGTGAATCCGCAGGTCGCTGCCCAGATGGCGGTCGGCGTGCGGAAGGCTCTGGGCGCCGACTGGGGCATCGCGACGACCGGTGTCGCGGGACCCGAGACGCAGGACGGTCAGCCCGTGGGGACGGTCTTCGTGGCGGTGGACGGGCCTCTCGGACCGGGTTCCGGTTCTGCCGGTGGCGGAAAAGTGGAGGCCCTGCGGTTGAACGGCGGCCGCGAGGAAATTCGTATGGAGAGTGTACGGAGCGTACTCGCGCTGCTCCTGAAGGAGCTTGCGAGCGAACACACTGGGAATGAGCGGGCACAGGATACGGAACAGAACGGGGGGTTTTGATGTTTGCAGCCCTTAGTGAACACGACATCGCTCCCCGCACGGCCGCGGCGCAAGGCGGTACGGTGGGGCGTGAAGGATGCGGCTACGCGGTCCGAGGAGGGAGCCACCGATGATTCTGCTCCGTCGCCTGCTGGGTGACGTGCTGCGTCGGCAGCGCCAGCGCCAGGGCCGTACTCTGCGCGAAGTCTCCTCGTCCGCCCGAGTTTCACTCGGCTATCTCTCCGAGGTGGAGCGGGGGCAGAAGGAGGCTTCCTCCGAGCTGCTCGCCGCGATCTGCGACGCGCTGGACGTACGGATGTCCGAGCTCATGCGGGAAGTGAGCGACGAACTCGCCCTCGCCGAGCTGGCCCAGTCTGCAGCGGCCACCCCCAGCGAGCCTGTACCCACGTCGGTCCGTCCGATGCTGGGTTCCGTGTCGGTGACCGGTGTGCCACCGGAACGGGTGACCATCAAGGCGCCTTCCGAGGCGGTGGACGTGGTCGCCGCGTGATGGCGCCGCTGGTGTGCGTGAACTGACCACGCACTGAGGAGTTGTGTGAGGCCCCGGCCGGGGCTTCCCCAGGGAGATCTGGGGGAGTGCGGTCGGGGTTTCGTGCTGTGCGGGGCGTGCGGGGTGCGTTTGCCGCCGCGGGGTGCGGAGGTCATGGTGGAGGGTGTGACGGCGCTCTGACGCGCTGTGACGACGTTGGCCCGTGCTGCATCCGTGTGCCGCTGGTGCGCCCTCCCGGCGGGTGAACGGGCGGCCTAGCCTCGGGCTGGAGGTGGGTGGATGGCACGGCCGATAGCGCGCTGGGGGGTGTTCCTCGGCTTCGGGGCGCTGTGGTGGTGGGCTGTGCTGCGGCTCGCTCTCGCGCCGGAGGCGGGAGCGCTGGAGGCGGCCGTCGTCACCGGAGGGTGGGGGCTGAGCCTGCTGCCGGTGCACTGTGTGCCCAAGGCGCGGGCTGTGGGGGCCGTCGACCCGCGGCGATGGGTGGAAGCCTGGCGGGCAGGGCGGGCAGGGCGGGGAGGGCGGTCTACCAAGGCATCGCCACGCCACCGTTCGGACGCAGGATCTGCCCCGTGGTGAAGGACGAGGCGTCGGACGCCAGGTGCAGCACGGCGTGGGCGATGTCCTCCGGTTCGCCGACCCGGCCGAGGGGTGACATGCGGGCCATGAACGCCTCGGTCTGTGTCTGTGCCGCGCTGTCGTGGCGGTCGGTCATGGGAGTGCGGATCCAGCCCGGGGCGACCGCGTTGACGCGGATGCCGTGCGGGCCCATCTCCGTCGCCAGTGTCTTCGTCAGCTGCACGACGGCCGCCTTGGCCGCGCCGTAGCACAGCAGGCCGGGGCCTCCGGTGTCCACGGCGCCCGAGGCCATGGTGATGATGCTGCCCCCTATGCGTTGCGCGAGCATCGCGCGGGCGGCCTCCTGGCAGGCGTACAGCACGCCTTTGAAGTTGACGTTCAGCACTCGGTCGAGGTCTTCGTCGCGGGTCTCCAGGACAGGGCTGCTGTGCATGATCCCGGCGACCGCGGCCATCACGTCGAGGCGCTCGCAGGTGGCGACGGCCTTGCGGAGCTGTTCGCGGTCGGTGACGTCGAGGTGGTGGGCGCGGGCGGTGCCACCGCTCTCCTTGATCAGGGTCGTCGTGTCGTGCAGGCCCTGAGCGTCACGGTCGGCGCAGTGCACGGTGGCGCCGGCCTGGGCGAGCAGGACGGCCGAGGCGCGGCCGATTCCGCTCGCGGCGCCGGTGACGAATGCGGTGCGTCCGGTGAGCTCGTACACCTTGACGGCCATGATGGGACGGTACGAGGGTTTCTGACGGCCCGTCAATTGAGGGGACCAATTACGGGTCGTCAATTGGTCGTACGGTGCTGTGTCCCGCGGTGTGCGGTGGTGCCGGGCGTCGTGGTCGGGGTCGGGCCCGCCTGGCAGGCGGGGCACCAGTAGGTGGGGCGTTCGCGGGAGCCGTCGCCCTGGTCGGCCGCGCGAATCGGTGTGCCACAGCGCAGGCAGGGGCGGTTGGCGCGGCCGTACACGAAGAGGTCCTGGCCGCGGCGGCCCGTCGTACTGCGGATCGGACGGTCGCGGTTGGCTTCCAGGAGCTTCTTGGCGAGTACGGGCAGTTGGGCCGTGTGCTCGGCGGGGAGCGCGCCGACGGGGAGCCAGGGGGTGACGCGGAGCAGGAAGCAGAGCTCGCTCTTGTAGACATTGCCGATGCCGGCCAGGTTGCGCTGATCCAGCAGGGCCTCGCCGAGGGGGCGGGTGGGGTCGCCGAGGAGGTTGGTGAGGGCGCGGTCGGGGTCCCAGTCCGGGCCCAGGAGGTCGGGGCCGAGGTGGCCGACCGCGCGTTGTTCCTCGGTGGTGCGCAGGAGGTCGAGGACGGGGAGGCGGTAGCCGACGGCTGTGTGGGCAGGGCCGGGGGTGGAGGCGGAGGCCGAGGTGGGGGTGGCGCTGGCGGTGAGAATCACGCGGATCTGATGGCTGGGGCCGCCCGTCCAGCGCTGGTGCTCGGTGTAGACCTTCCAGGAGCCTTCCATGCCCAGGTGCGAGTGGACTGTCAGGCCGCCCTCGATGCGGGTGAGGAGGTGTTTGCCGCGTGGGATGACGTCCAGGACGGCGCGGCCTGTCAGGTCGACCGTGGCGTACCTGGGCACCCGGAAGTCGGTGCGGGTCAGCGTCTTGCCCGCGAGGGCGGTGTGCAGCCGCTTCGCGGTTTGCCAGACCGTGTCTCCTTCGGGCATGGGTCAAGGGTGGCACGCCCTGAGCCGAGGGGTCGGGCGCGGTTGTGGAGTGGGTCAGGCGCGTAGGCGGAGTCCTCGGGGCGTCGCGATGAAGCCTGCTCCTTCCAGGAGGGTGCCTATGGGGGAGGTCAGGGCCGAGGCGCCGTTCACGCGTTCCACCGTGACCGTGCCGAGGGAGCCCGCTCGGGCGGCTGCGGCGAGGGCTTCCGCGGCCGTGTGCAGGCGGGGGTCGTCGGTGGGCTCGGTGTCCGGGGCCGAGGGCCAGGCCAGCAGGGTCTTGCCGCCGCGCTCCATGTAGAGGGTGAGCTCGCCGTCGACGAGCACCACGAGGGAGCCCGCCTTGCGGCCCGGCTTGTGTCCGGCGCCGGTGGGGGGCTCGGGCCAAGAGAGGGCGGCGCCGTACGCGTTCGCCGGGTCGGCGGCGGCGAGGACGACGGCTCGGGTGTCGGCGGTGGGGCGGGTGCGATGAGGGGTGGAGCCGGGGCCGGGGCCGTACGGGCTGCCGCCGTTGGGCCACGCGGCGCCTTGCGGGGTGCGGGGGCCTCGAGGAGCGAGGTCGCGGGGCGAGACGTAGTCGCCTGGTCCGAGGTGGCTGTCCAGGAAGTCGTGGTCGAGGTCGGGGATGTCGTAGGTGGGGGTGCCGTCGGGGTTGTCGTATGCGGGGGTGCTGCCTTGTCCGGCGTCGGGGGTGCGGGGGCTTTCGGAGGAGCCGAAGCCGCCGGTGCTGTCGAAACCGTGCAGGGCGCCGGATGGGTCGGTTGGGCCGAAGCCGTCGCGGGCGCCGTTGGTGTCGCGGGCTGCTGGGCCGGGCAGGCCTTCGCCCCGTTCGCGGGCGTTGGCGACCGCGCGGAGGCGGTCCACCGCGCCGTCCATCGCGAACTGGGCTGCGCCGAGCCCTTCGACCACGTAACCACGGCGTGCCTGGCCGCTCTCCTCGAAGGCGGACAGGATGCGGTACGTCGCCGAGAAGCCGCCCTCGACGCCCTCCGCGGTGACCGCACCCCGGGTCACGACGCCGTGCCGGTCGAGGAGTGTGCGGGCCAGGGCGTGGGCGCGCACGGTGGGGTCGGCTTCGTGTGCCGGGAGGAGGGACCAGCGGCCGGCGACGGTCGGCGGACCGGTGCGGGAGGCGGGGCGTGCGGCGGCCGTGAGCGAGCCGTAGCGTCCTCGCGGGACGGTGCGCTTGGCTCGGTGGGCCGTGGAGCCCGCGGTGCGGCCGGAGCCCAGCAGGGAGCGCATGGGTGCGAGCGTGTCGTTGGTCAAGCGGCCTGACCAGGCCAGCTCCCAGAGGGCGTCGGCCAGTTGGGGGTCGGTGGCGTCGGGGTGGGTGGTGGCGCGGACCTGGTCGGCGATCTGGCGGAAGAACAGGCCGTAGCCGCCGGACAGGGTGTCCAGGACGGACTGGTGTAGTGGCGTCAGCTCCAGGGGGTGAGGTTGCGGCAGGAGCAGGGGGGCCGCGTCCGCCATGTAGAGGGAGACCCAGCCGTCCTTGCCGGGGAGCGAGCCTGCGCCTGCCCAGACGACCTCGCCGGCGGCGGTGAGCTCGTCGAGCATCGCGGGGGTGTAGTTCGCGACGCGGGACGGCAGCACGAGCTTCTCCAGGGCGGACGCGGGTACGGACGCGCCCTGCAACTGCTCGATGGCGCGGACCAGTCCGTCGATGCCGCGCAGCCCATGGCCCTTGCCGATGTGCTGCCACTGCGGCAGGAACTGCGCGAGCGCGGCCGGCGGCACCGGCTCCAGCTCATGTCGCAGGGCGGCGAGGGAGCGGCGGCGGAGGCGGCGCAGGACCGCCGCGTCGCACCACTCCTGGCCGATGCCGGCCGGGTGGAACTCGCCCTGTACGACACGTCCGCTCGCCGCCAGCCGCTGGAGGGCGCCTTCCGTGACCGCCACGCCCAGACCGAAGCGGGCCGCCGCCGTGGCCGACGTGAACGGGCCGTGGGTGCGGGCATAGCGCGCGAGGAGATCGCCGAGCGGGTCCTTGACCGGCTCGGTGAAAGCCTCGGGGACGCCGACCGGCAGGGCGGTGCCGAGTGCGTCGCGCAGCCGGCCCGCGTCCTCGATCGCCGCCCAGTGATCGGTGCCCGCGACGCGGACCTTGATGGCGCGTCGGGCGGACGCCAGCTCCTGGGCCCAGTGTGCTTCGGCGCCCCGCTCGACCAGCTCGGCGTCGGTGAGCGGGCCGAGGAGGCGGAGGACGTCCGCGACCCCCTCGATGTCCTTGACGCGCCGGTCCTCGGTGAGCCATTGGAGTTCTCGCTCCAGCTCGGTCAGCACCTCGGCGTCGAGCAACTCGCGCAGTTCCGCCTGGCCGAGCAGCTCAGCCAGCAGCCGTGAGTCCAACGACAGCGCGGCGGCGCGGCGCTCGGCGAGCGGGGAGTCTCCCTCGTACAGGAACTGGGCGACGTACCCGAAGAGGAGGGAGCGCGCGAAGGGGGACGGCTCGGGGGTGGTGACCTCGACCAGGCGCACCTTGCGGGCTTCGAGGTCGCCCATGAGCTCTGTCAGTCCCGGGACGTCGAAGACGTCCTGGAGGCACTCGCGGACCGCCTCCAGGACGATCGGGAACGATCCGAACTCGCCGGCCACCTGGAGCAGTTGGGCGGCGCGCTGACGTTGCTGCCACAGCGGGGTGCGTTTGCCGGGGTTGCGGCGCGGCAGCAGCAGCGCGCGAGCGGCGCACTCGCGGAAGCGGGACGCGAACAGGGCCGAGCCGCCGACCTGGTCGGTGACGATCTGATCCACGTCGCCCTTGTCGAAGACCACGTCCGCCGCGCCGACGGGCGCCTGGTCGGCGTCGTACTCCGTGCCCGCCTTCCTCGGTTCCTGGTCCAGCAGGTCAAGGCCCATGAGGTCGGCGTCGGGCAGGCGCAGCACGATGCCGTCGTCGGCGTGCATGACCTGCGCGTCCATGCCGTACCGCTCGGAGAGCTTGGCGCCGAGGGCGAGGGCCCAGGGGGCGTGGACCTGGGCGCCGAAGGGCGAGTGCACGACCACCCGCCAGTCGCCGAGTTCGTCGCGGAAGCGCTCGACGACGATCGTGCGGTCGTCCGGGACATGGCCGCAGGCCTCGCGCTGCTCGTCCAGGTAGGACAGGACGTTGTCGGCCGCCCACGCGTCCAGGCCGGCGGCGAGCAGGCGCAGGCGCGCGTCCTCCTTGGGCAGCGAGCCGACCTCGCGCAGGAACGCGCCCACGGCGCGGCCGAGTTCGAGCGGGCGGCCCAGCTGGTCACCCTTCCAGAAGGGGAGGCGGCCCGGTACGCCCGGCGCGGGGGACACCAGGACGCGGTCGCGGGTGATGTCCTCGATACGCCAGGAGCTGGTGCCGAGCGTGAAGACGTCCCCGACACGGGACTCGTAGACCATCTCCTCGTCGAGTTCACCGACCCTGCCGCCGCCCTTCTTGGGGTCGGCTCCGGCCAGGAAGACCCCGAAGAGCCCGCGGTCGGGGATCGTGCCCCCGGAGGTGACGGCGAGGCGCTGGGCGCCGGGGCGGCCGGTGATCGCGCCGGCGACGCGGTCCCAGACGACGCGTGGGCGAAGCTCCGCGAAGGCGTCGGACGGGTAGCGGCCGGCGAGCATGTCGAGGACCGCTGTGAAGGCGGATTCGGGGAGGGACGCGAAGGGGGCGGCTCGGCGGACGGTGGCCAGCAGGTCGTCGAACTGCCAGGTGTCCATCGCCGTCATGGCGACGAGCTGCTGGGCGAGGACGTCCAGGGGGTTGGCCGGGACCTTGAGGGACTCGATGGACCCGGTGCGCATCCGTTCGGTGACCACGGCCGCCTGGACCAGGTCACCGCGGTACTTCGGGAAGACCACCCCGGTGGAGACGGCGCCGACCTGGTGTCCGGCGCGGCCCACGCGTTGCAGGCCGGAGGCCACGGAGGGCGGTGATTCGACCTGGACCACCAGGTCCACCGCGCCCATGTCGATGCCCAGTTCGAGGCTGGACGTGGCCACCACTGCGGGGAGGCGGCCCGCCTTGAGGTCCTCCTCGACCAGGGCGCGCTGTTCCTTGGAGACCGAGCCGTGGTGAGCACGGGCGATGACCAGGGGCGCGCCCTGCGCCGCGCCCGAGCCGCCCATCAGCTCCGCCGGGGCGTGGTGTTCGTCCAGGGGTTCGCCGGTGGCCCGTTCGTAGGCGATCTCGTTGAGGCGGTTGCACAGGCGCTCCGCGAGACGGCGGGAGTTGGCGAAGACGATGGTGGAGCGGTGGGACTGGACGAGGTCGGTGATGCGCTCTTCCACGTGCGGCCAGATCGACGGGCGTTCAGCGCCTTCGCTGCCGTCGGCGACCGGTGAGCCGCCCAGTTCGCCCAGGTCCTCGACGGGGACCACGACCGAGAGGTCGAACTCCTTGCCCGATTTCGGCTGGACGATCTCCACCTTGCGGCGGGGGGAGAGGTAGCGGGCGATCTCGTCGACCGGGCGGACGGTCGCGGAGAGGCCGATGCGGCGGGCCGGCTTGGGGAGGAGCTCGTCCAGGCGCTCCAGGGTGAGCGCGAGGTGGGCGCCGCGCTTGGTGCCCGCCACCGCGTGGACCTCGTCCAGGATCACCGTCTCGATGCCGGTCAGGGCGTCGCGAGTCGCCGACGTCAGCATCAAGAAGAGCGATTCGGGGGTGGTGATCAGGATGTCCGGGGGGCGGGTCGACAGGGCTCGGCGCTCCGCTGCGGGGGTGTCGCCCGAGCGGATGCCGACTTTCACCTCGGGCTCGGGCAGGCCCAGGCGGACGGACTCCTGGCGGATGCCGGTCAGGGGACTGCGGAGGTTGCGCTCCACGTCCACGGCCAGGGCCTTGAGGGGGGAGACGTAGAGGACGCGGCAGCGCTTCCTGGGGTCGGCCGGTGGAGGTGTGGAGGCGAGCTGGTCAAGGGCGGCCAGGAAGGCGGCCAGGGTCTTGCCGGAGCCGGTCGGGGCCACCACCAGCACGTCCGAGCCCTCGCGGATGGCCTGCCACGCGCCCGCCTGGGCCGCGGTGGGCGCGGAGAAGGCGCCCGCGAACCAGCCGCGGGTTGCGGGGGAGAAGCCGGCGAGGGCTCGGTGTGCGTTGCTGACCATGCGTCCATCCTGCACCCCTGCACTGACAATGGGGTTGAGCTGGGGAAACGTCTTCTGCCTGCCGGTGGGTGGGGAATGCGTCCATGGAATCGGGGGCCGGAGGGGTGCGCCCGGCGCCTGCGATCTCGTCGTGGGTAAGGGCGGCGACGGGTGATTTGGCGCTCATCCGTTCGCTGTCGTCGCAGACAATGGGGACATGGCGGGTTCGGGCGAGCAGGCGCGGCACTGGCAGTACACCGAGTTGCCCGGCGTCGATCTGCTGCGGGCCCGGTACATACGCAAGACGTTCGTGCGGCACACCCATGAGAACTTTGTGATCGCCGCCATCGCGAACGGTGTGGAGATCTTTCACTGCCGGGGTGCCGATCAGTACGCGGGGGCCGACGCGCTGGCGTTGGTCAATCCGGATACGGCGCACACCGGGCGGGCGGGGGTCCCGGAGGGGTGGCAGTACGGGGCCGTGTATCCGTCGCCGGAGGTGGTGGCGGAGATAGCGGCCGAGACCACCGCGATCCGCGGCACCCCTGGGTTCGTCAGGCCGGTGCTGGATGATCCGTACACCGTGGCCCTGGTGCATCAGGTGCTGTGTGCCGCCGACGAGGGCAACGCGCTGGCCGCCGACACGTTGCTTCGCGTCGCCGTGACACGGCTGCTGCGGCTGAACGGTGGTCCTCTGCCGCAGCGGGAGGTGCGGACGGCTGGTGCTCGCATCGCGGTACGCGCGCGTGAGGTGCTGCAGGAGCGGATGGCCGAGCCGCCGAGTCTGGAGAGGCTGGCCTCCGATCTCGGTACCGGGCCGTTCGCCCTGTTGCGGGCATTTCGGGATCTGTACGGGATGCCGCCGCACACCTGGCTCACCGATGCGCGGGTACGGCGGGCTCGGCGGCTGCTGGACGCGGGCGGCTCACCGGCGGAGGCCGCCGTTGCCGTGGGGTTCACCGACCAGCCGCATCTGAACCGGCACTTCACCAGGATCGTCGGCGTGCCGCCGGGGGCCTATCAGCGGGAGCGCAAGAACGTACAAGACGCCTGGCAGGGACTTTCGTAGCGTCGCACGCGTGCCAGAACAGAGAACTCTCGCAAACCTCCGCGCCGCCGGAGGCAAGCCAGACGTGGCTGTCGTCCGGGACGCCCTGGGCGTCGGAGTCGCCGTCGGGCTGTCCGGGTTCGCCTTCGGGGTGACATCGGCGGGCAGCGGGCTCACGCCCCTGCAGACCTGTGCGCTCAGCCTGCTGGTGTTCACGGGAGCGTCCCAGTTCGCGCTCGTGGGAGCGCTCGCGGCCGGCGGCAGCCCGTTGACCGCGGCGGCCGGTGCCTTCTTCCTGGGAGTGCGCAACGCGTTCTACGGGCTGCGGCTGTCGCAGTTGCTCAGCCTCCCGCGCGCGGTGCGGCCGTTCGCCGCCCAGTGGGTGATCGACGAGACGGCGGCTGTCGCACTGGCGCAGCCGACGCGGCGCAGCGCTCGGATCGGGTTCGTGGCGACAGGACTGAGTCTGTACGTGCTCTGGAATCTCACCACGCTGCTCGGTGCGCTGGGGGCCGAGGCCATCGGTGACACCGACGCATGGGGGCTCGACGCTGCCGGGCCCGCCGTGTTCCTGGCGCTGCTCGCGCCGATGCTGAAGTCCGCGACCGAGCGTGCCGTGGCCGGCCTGGCCGTGGTGCTGGGGCTCGGGTTGTTGCCCGTGCTGCCCGCCGGCGTGCCTGTGCTGGTGGCCGCTCTCGCGGCGCCGGTCGTGCTGTGGGCCGAGGGGCGTCGCCGGGGAGATGCGCGGGAGGGACAGCTGTGAGCACCTGGATCGCGATCGGTGTCACCGCTCTCGGCTGTTACGTCGTCAAGCTCGCCGGACTCCTCGTCCCCGCGGGTGCTCTCGAGAAGCCTCTCGTCCGGCGACTCGCCGCGCTGTTGCCCGTCGCACTCCTCGCCGCCCTCACGGCTCAGCAGACGTTCGGCGACGGGCAGGCGCTGGTGCTGGACGCAAGGGTGGCCGGAGTCGCCGCGGCCGCCGTGGCGCTCGCCCTGCGGGCGCCGTTCCTGCTCGTCGTCGCGGCGGCCGTGGTGGTGACGGCGGGCGTGCGGGCCATGGGCGGGTGAGGCGGGTCAGCCGATGTGGCGGCCGTACGCCCTGAGCGTGCGCAGAGCCTCGATCGTCACCATGGGGCGTGCCTCCAGGGCGGTGCCCGGTGCCCATTCGCGCCAGCGGATGGGCCAGCCGCCGTCCTCCCGCTGCTCGCCCGCCAGGCGGTCCAGGGAGCGGCTCATCTCGTCGTCCGTGAACCACGCGCGCGCGAGGGAGCGCGGTGTCCTCGCGTAGTCGTGCGGGAAGTGGTGCTCGCCCGGGGCGTAGCCGGTTGGGACCGGGTACGCGTCGAGGCTGTCGGGCTCCAGCACCGCGAGGCGCTGTTCGCGCACCAGCCGGCCCAGTCGGTCGGCGGCTGCCTCCGCGCGCGTGCGGTCCGGAACGGAGTCCAGGAAGGCCACGGCGGCCTCGATCTCGTACGGATGGGACTTCTCCAGGGACTCGACCGCCTGCCAGCAGAAGTCCGTGGCCCGGAACAGCCAGGCGTGCCACACCTCGTTGCGGTGCAACAGGCCGACCACCGGCCCGGTGGCGAGGAGCGCGCTGGGCGGATCGTCCATGATCGGCAGGAAAGGAGCCGCTGGATAGCCGCGTTGGCCGGGGTGGATCGCCGGAAGGGCGCCGTCCGGCGTGGAGACCGAGGTGAGGTAGCGGCACACGCGGTCCACGCGCTGTCCGCCGCAGCGTTCGATGGCGTCCAGGATGCGCAGTGCGTGACCGGTGTGCAGCGGCTGGCTGACCGGGCCGCGCAGATCGGGCTCCAGTGCGTGGCCGTAACCACCGTCGTCGTTGCGGTAGGCGTCCAGCGCGGTCTCCACCGGTTCGGCGGCGCCGTTCAGGAAGTGGTACGCGAAGAGGCGCTGCTCGAGCACGCGCGCGGTGAGCCAGACGAACTGCTCGGCGCGGAAGAGCGGAGAGTGCGCCGGGGACGTCGGAGGGAGTGGGGCTCCTGTATCGGCCATGCGTCAGACCGTAGGGCGGAAAGCGGTCTCGGCAAGCGGTCCCGGCGCAGGCCCACTCTCAGGGGCGGGATACTGGACGCATGCGGTTGACGGTCTTCTGGGAGCGAATGGCGGACCACTTCGGTCCGGGGTACGCCGACATCTTCGCGCGCGACCACGTGATGTCGGAGCTCGGCGGGCGCACGGTGCACGAGGCGCTGGACGCCGGCTGGGAGGCCAAGGACGTGTGGCGTGTGGTCTGTGCCGTCATGAACGTTCCGGGGGAGAAGCGCTGACCGGTAACGAAGATCGAAGGACCGGGGCCGATTGTCGGTGGCGTGGGCGAGACTTGCTTCGTGGCACGCACTGACGAGACCGGGCAGCTCGCCCGGCAGGGATCCCCGTTCGGCACGACGCCGCCCAACCCGCCTCCCGGCGGGGGCGACGCCGAGGCGAACTCCCGCATGCCGCGCTGGCTGCCGCGCGCCATGGTGCTGGCGCTGGCGCTGGTGGGCGTGTTCCAGCTGGGCAGCTGGGCCTTCCACCAGCTCACCGGGCTGCTGATCAACATCCTCATCGCGTTCTTCCTGGCCCTGGCCATCGAGCCCGCGGTGAGCTGGATGGCCTCGCGCGGCATGCGCCGGGGACTGGCCACGGCCCTCGTCTTCCTCGCCGTGATCGTCGTGTCCGCCGGTTTCGTGACGCTGCTGGGCTCCATGCTCGCGGGCCAGATCATCAAGATCGTCGAGGACTTCCCGAACTATCTCGACTCCGTCATCAACTGGATCAACACGCACTTCAACACCGAGCTGCGACGCGTGGACGTCCAGGAGGGACTGCTCCGCTCCGACTGGCTGCGCAACTACGTGCAGAACAGTGCCACCGGCGTCCTGGACGTGTCCGCCCAGGTCCTCGGCGGTCTCTTCCAGCTGCTGACGATCACGCTGTTCTCGTTCTACTTCGCCGCGGACGGCCCGCGCCTGCGTCGCGCCCTGTGCTCCGTGCTGCCGCCCGCCAGGCAGGCCGAGGTGCTGCGCGCGTGGGAGATCGCCGTCAACAAGACCGGCGGCTACCTGTACTCGCGCGGTCTGATGGCGCTCATCTCCGGCATAGCCCACTACATCCTGCTGGAGAGCCTGGACGTGCCCTACGCGCCCGCGCTGGCCGTGTGGGTCGGCCTGGTCTCGCAGTTCATCCCCACCATCGGCACCTATCTCGCGGGCGCCCTGCCCATGCTCATCGCCTTCACGGTCGATCCGTGGTACGCGCTGTGGGTGCTGATCTTCGTCGTGATCTACCAGCAGTTCGAGAACTACGTGCTGCAGCCCAAGCTGACCGCGAAGACCGTCGACATCCACCCCGCGGTCGCCTTCGGTTCGGTCATCGCGGGCACCGCCCTCCTCGGCGCGGTGGGCGCGCTGATCGCCATCCCCGCGGTCGCCACGCTGCAGGCGTTCCTGGGGGCGTACGTGAAGCGGTACGCCGTCACGGACGACCCCCGCGTCCACGGGCATCACCGGGGGACGGGGCGGGGGCTGATCAGGCGCATACGTGCGCTGTGGGCCCGGCGGCCGGGAGCGGAGCACTCGCGGTCGGGGGGCTCCGGGGAGGGCTCTGCCTGAGACTCGTGCCGACCACGGCCGCTACGGACGGCCACGGTCGGCCGGTCGGCAGGCAGCGGTTCGGTGGGCATCGCGGGACTGGCGGTCGGCCGCGCCTGTGGCACCGAGGCGTGACGGCGGACGTGAGCCGGCCGGGGCGGGGAGTCGACGGGGAATCCGCGGCCGTGTCAGGCCGCGAACGCAGTCTCGCAGGTGTCGCGTGATGCGCTTGACACCAAAATCGAACATCCATTCTTATGGAGGCTCCGGCGAGGATCTCGACGGGCATTTCGCCACGGTTTCGACAGATAAGTGCCCGAGTTATCCACAGGCCGGACGGGCGTCGGGGCGCATTGTCAGTGGCAGGCGTTAGCGTCTTTGACGTGAAGCGATCGACTCAAGCAAACCGGGTGGAACCCATGGCAGGAACCGACCGCGAGAAGGCGCTCGACGCCGCGCTCGCACAGATTGAACGGCAATTCGGCAAGGGCGCGGTCATGCGCATGGGCGAGCGGTCGAAGGAGCCCATCGAGGTCATCTCGACCGGGTCGACCGCCCTCGACGTGGCCCTCGGCGTGGGCGGCCTGCCCCGCGGCCGTGTCGTGGAGATCTACGGCCCGGAGTCCTCCGGTAAGACGACCCTGACCCTGCACGCGGTGGCGAACGCGCAGAAGGCCGGCGGCCAGGTCGCCTTCGTGGACGCCGAGCACGCCCTCGACCCCGAGTACGCGAAGAAGCTCGGCGTCGACATCGACAACCTGATCCTGTCCCAGCCGGACAACGGTGAGCAGGCGCTGGAGATCGTGGACATGCTGGTCCGCTCCGGCGCCCTCGACCTCATCGTCATCGACTCCGTCGCCGCGCTCGTCCCGCGCGCGGAGATCGAGGGCGAGATGGGCGACTCGCACGTGGGTCTGCAGGCCCGTCTGATGAGCCAGGCCCTGCGGAAGATCACCAGCGCGCTCAACCAGTCCAAGACCACCGCGATCTTCATCAACCAGCTCCGCGAGAAGATCGGCGTCATGTTCGGCTCCCCGGAGACCACGACCGGTGGCCGGGCGCTGAAGTTCTACGCCTCGGTGCGTATCGACATCCGCCGCATCGAGACCCTGAAGGACGGCACGGAGGCGGTCGGCAACCGCACCCGCTGCAAGGTCGTCAAGAACAAGGTCGCGCCGCCCTTCAAGCAGGCCGAGTTCGACATCCTCTACGGCCAGGGCATCAGCCGTGAGGGCGGTCTGATCGACATGGGCGTGGAGCACGGCTTCGTCCGCAAGGCCGGCGCCTGGTACACGTACGAGGGCGACCAGCTCGGCCAGGGCAAGGAGAACGCCCGCAACTTCCTGAAGGACAACCCCGACCTGGCCAACGAGATCGAGAAGAAGATCAAGGAGAAGCTGGGCGTCGGCGTGCGTCCGGAGGAGCCGGCCGCCGAGCCGGGCGCGGACGCCGCGGTCTCCGCCGCCCCGGACGACGCCGCTAAGGCGGTGCCGGCTCCGGCAGCGGCCAAGACAGCCAAGACCAAGGCCGCGGCAGCCAAGAGCTGATCCGTGACACGGCGAACCGATTGGGCCGAGTACACCGTCTACCCGGACGCTCCGCGGGAGTGGGGGAGCGACGGCGGCGAGAACTCCTCCGGGCAGGGCGGCTACGCCCATGGAGAGGGCGCGGCCCATGACGCGGACGGGGGGCACGACAGCGAAGCATGGCAGGAGGGCGAATCGGCGTACGGCGCCGATGGCCCTCGGGGTGGCTCGCGCCGAGGCCGTGGCGGGGCTCGGCGTTCGGATGGCTCGGGTGGCCCGCGCGGGCGTCGTCGGCGCGGGCGCGCGGAGCCGTCCGGTGAGGACGGAGGCGCCTCTTCCTCGTCGAGGGCCGAGGAGAGGACGTCCCCGGGGGACCCGGTGGAGCAGGCGCGGGCGATCTGTCTGCGTCTGCTCACCGGGACCCCGCGCACGCGGAAGCAACTCGCTGACGCCCTGCGCAAGCGGGAGATCCCGGACGACGCCGCCGAGGAGGTGCTGTCGCGGTTCGAGGAGGTCGGCCTCATCAACGACAGTGCGTTCGCGGACGCCTGGGTGGAGTCCCGGCATCACGGCCGGGGACTGGCCAGGCGTGCGCTCGCCCAGGAGTTGCGGACCAAGGGCGTCGACTCGACGCTGATCGACGCGGCCGTCGCACAGCTCGACTCCGAGCAGGAAGAGACGACCGCACGCGAACTCGTCGCCCGCAAACTCCGCTCCACGCGCGGCCTCGACCGCGACAAACGCCTGCGCCGCCTCGCGGGCATGCTCGCCCGGAAGGGCTACCCCGAGGGGATGGCTCTGCGGGTGGTCCGCCAGGCACTGGAGGAAGAAGGCGAGGACACGGAGTTCCTCGGGGACGAGGGGTTCTGAGTCCGGAGTCCGGCTGTGGGGCGAGGAGTCGGTGAAGGTCCGGAACCGCAGGATTCCGGCCCCGGACACGGTGGACGCGCGGGGGCGCCCATCGCGTTCGGGGCCGGGTTCGGAGTGGTCGGGGGTGGGGCCGCCGCCGGCTACTCCGCCGCGCCCGCCCCCGACGCCACCGGGAGCCCCTCCGCCCGCCACGCCTGGAACCCTCCGACGAGATCGGTGGCCCGGCGCAGCCCCAGCCGTTGTAGCGACTCGGCCGCCAGACTCGACGCGTAGCCCTCGTTGCAGATCACCACTACTCGCAGATCGTGGCTCGTGGCCTCACGGACGCGATGGCTGCCCTGGGGATCGAGGCGCCACTCGAGCTCGTTGCGCTCGACGACGAGGGCGCCCGGGATCAGTCCGTCCCGCTCGCGCAGGGCCGCGTAGCGGATGTCGACCAGCAGAGCCTCGCCGTGCTGAGCGGCCTCGTACGCCTCCCGGGGCTCGACCCGCGTGTAGCCGGCACGCACCCGCTGAAGCAACTCGTCGATGCCGACCGGACGTTCCTCCACGCCCCCCACGCCCGCCTTCGCCTCGCCCTTGTGGACCGCCTGTTCACTCACGCTGCCGAGGCGCGCCTGCGGCTCGCTTCCACGTGCTGACTGCTCGCCCACGCCCGCGCCCAGCTCGTCCACTCCACTCAAGCCGCCCGACTGCTCGCTCGCGCCACTCACAGCCACCTCACCCCCACCAGCCGACCGTCCGCCCAAGCCCCGCACCGGCACCGGCACCCAAGCCTGTCCGCTCACCGGCACAGACCATCCCCCCGCCGCGCTCACTGCCAGTCCTCCGGCCGCTCCACCTGCTCCAAGCGCAGGATCGGCCCGCTGCGACTGAAACGGCGGATCTGCGGCAGCGGCGGATAGTAGGCGTGGACGGAGATCGCATGCCGGTCGGCGGATTCGTTGAGGACCTCGTGGACATGGTGTCGGCCGAAGGAGCGGCCCTTGCCGGCCGGCAGTCGGCGTTCCCGGTCCACGTCGTCCGTCAGTTCCAGCGTCTTCCAGCCGTCGGCGGGCAGCCGGACGGCGAGTGAGTGCTCCTTGAGCTCACCGGCCGCCGTAACGAAGGCCCCGACCGACTCGGCGTGATCGTGCCAGCCGGTGCCGGTACCGGGCGGCCAGCCGATCAGCCAGGCCTCGCTGCCGCCGGGGCCTTCGAGCCGTACCCAGGTACGGCCCTCGGGGTCGAGCGGAAGCGAGGCGATCAAGTCGGCGTCGGCAGCGGTACGCCGTACGAAGTCGAGGAGATCTGCCTGCGTAGGCGTGGAAACCGGTGTTGAGACCGGCGGGGAAACCGGCGAGGAATCGGGCGTCGAGACCGGTGTGGGAACCGGCCGAGATGCGGCAGGGGAGGCAGAAGGGACAGACACGAGCACCGTCCTGAAGAGAGTTCGCGAAGAGCGCGCGACCGCAGGGGCGTCAGGAGACAGGAGTGGCGCGCTGGAAGTGAGGGGATGCGAGTTCAGGAGGACGGGCGACACACGCAGCCCGCATAGCGGACGAGGTCCATATGGACCCTCCGCCACAGGCGCACACAGGTGTCGGTCACGGTCCGGAGTACACCATGCCGGTGCGAACCGGTCAACTCACTGTCACTGTGCGGACCGCACCGCACAGTGACAGTGAGTTCTACGTCAGGGGCATCATCGGGACCCAGCCGTGGCCCCGGCCTCCGTGGCCCCGGCCTGCGCCGTCGCCCCCGCCTGAGCCTTGACCGGTCCCCCCAGCGCCGCCTCGGCCGCCGTGTACAGATCGGCGGGCCGTACCCCGCTCAGCGCCGTCACCAGGTGCCCGTCCGGCCGCACCAGCAGGACCGAGTGCGCGGCCGCCCCCGGGTAGCTCTCCGCGACCAGCAGCTCCGCCGGATAGGGCAGTGCCGTCACCGCTGCCACCAGCCGGGGCATGATCCCGGCGGTCGCCCAGTGCTTGCGATCCCATACGCCCGTGCCCGGCGCGATCAGCAGGACCAGCAGCGCGTTGCGACCGAGCCGGTCCCGCAGCCGTACGAAGGAGCCGTCCTCGGCAGTGACCCGTACGTCCACGACCTGCGCACCGCGCGGCGTGTCCACGGGGACCTCGCCCTCCAGCTGCTGCGGCGCGAGCGGCGAGTTGGTGTACGCCCCCGGCGCACCGATCGCCCCGTGCCCCAGATGGCCGTCCATCAGCAGCACGTCATGGCCCCGGGCCGAGCCGGGCACGTACGCGCGCAGCCCTCCGCCGCCACGCAGCAGCGGCAGCGCCTGGTCGGCGGCGCGCAGCCGGGCGGAGACGGCGGCGCGCCGCTCGGTCTGGTAGCTGTCGAGCAGTGCCTCACGCGGCCCGTGGTGCCAGGCCGGCGCCAGCTTCCAGGCGAGGTTGTCGGCGTCCCGCAGCCCCTCCTCGAGCCCGTGCGTGCCCAGCGTGCCGAGGCAGTGCGCCGCGTCTCCGGCGAGAAAGACGCGGCCCACGCGCCAGCGGCGGGCCAGGCGGTGGTGGACCGTGTGCACTCCGGTGTCGAGGAGTTCGTACGGCGGTGTCGACCCGCCGGTCCACCCGGCGAGCGTCTCCCGGATGCGGGCGACGAGCACCTCGGGCGTGACCAGGTCCTTGCCCGGCGGCAGCAGCCAGTCGAGGCGCCACACCCCGTCCGGAAGCGGCCGTCCGGTGACCTCCCCGCCCGAAGGTCCGGACGTCCGCCACGGCGGCATCCGATGGAGCAACGCCTCACCGTCCCACGGAAGTTCCGCCCGCAGCGCGGCCACGGCGTGTCGCTCCACCGCCGTACGGCCGGGGAAACGGATGTCCTGGAGCTTGCGGACGGTCGAGCGCGGGCCGTCGCAGCCGACCAGGTAGCTGCCGCGCCACCAGGTGCCCTTGGGACCGCGGGTGTGGGCGGTGACGCCGGACGGCTCCTGCTCGATGGCGTCCAGGCGGCTGTCCACGGCGATCTTGACGAGCGGTTCGTCGGCGAGGGCGGTGCGCAGGGCGTTGGTCAGTACGTGCTGGGCGATGTGCAGGGGGGCGGGGTTCGTGCCGCCCTCTCGCCCTTCTGCTGCGTCGTCGAACTTGACCTCGCGCATCACCTGCTTGCGCCGCATCGCCCGCCATCCGGCCCAGCGGGTCCCGGCCTCGGCGAGCGGCACACCCGTCAGACGCTCCATCAGGGCGGCGGTGTCCTCACGCAGGACGACGGTGCGGGCGAAGCGCGGCTCGTCCTTGCCGGGCCCCTCGTCGAGAACGACGGACGGCACCTCCTGACGGGCCAGCGCCAGGGCGAGCGTGAGCCCGACGGGCCCCGCTCCGACGATGATCACCGGGTCCACGGCGCGGCGCCCCCTGCCCGCAGCGGTGTCCCGAGGGACGCAAGTGAACAGAAAGTTGGAGCAGGGTGCACGATCACAGAACGTATGCAACCCATTGCCGGTGCTTGCGTCAAGTGACGGAGGGCAGTGGCGATCATGCCACTGCCCTCCGTACGTAAGCGATGTGACCAGAGGTCAGATCGTTCCTCCGGCGCCGGTCCCGTAGGTACCGCCCGTCGCCGCCGGGTTCAGCTCCTCCATGTCCTCGGCGCTGAGCACCGCACCCGTGCTCTTCTTGCTGCGCCGCAGCCTCTTCTCCAGCCAGCTCGCGAAGCTGGTGAGGATGAAATTGAGCACGATGTAGATGAGCGCCACCACGACGAAGCTGGCGATGGGGTTGCCGAAGGCGGCCGCCAGCGTGGCGCGCGTGCTGAGCAGCTCGGTGAACCCGATCATCACGCCGCCCAGGGCGGTGTCCTTCACGATGACCACGAGCTGGCTGACGATGGCCGGCAGCATGGCGGTGACGGCCTGCGGCAGCAGGATGACTCGCATCGTCTGGTTCTTGCGCAGGCCGATCGCCATGGCGGCCTCCGACTGCCCCTTGGGCAGGGCGAGGATGCCGGCTCGTACGACCTCGGCGAGGACGGCCGCGTTGTAGAGCACCAGGCCGGTGACGACTGCGTAGAGTTGCCGCTGTTCGGTGGTGAAGTTCGCCCAGCGGTCGTAGGCCTCGTTGGCGAACAGCATCAGCAGCAGGACCGGGATCGCCCGGAAGAACTCGATCACGGTGGCGGACGGGCCCCGCACCCACCGGTGGTCGGAGAGCCGTGCGATACCGAAGACCGCGCCCAGCGGCAGGGCGATCACCATGGCCAGTGCCGCGGCCGTCAGTGTGTCGGCCAGACCCGGCAGCAGGTAGGTCGTCCAGGCCGGGGACTCGGTGAACGGCTTCCACAGCGCCCACTCCAGCTGGTTCTTCTCGTCCATGGCGTCATAGACGAACCACACGAGAAGGACGAGCAGGGCGAAGAAGACCACCGAGAGGAGTACATTGCGCCGTTTGGCCCTGGGGCCGGGGGCGTCGTAGAGAACGGAGCTCATCGCTTCACCGCCAGTCGCTTGCTCAGCCAGCCGAGGATGAGGCCGGTGGGCAGGGTCAGTACCACGAAACCGAAGGCGAAGATGGCGCCGATGAGCAGCACCTGAGCCTCGTTCTCGATCATTTCCTTCATCAGGTAGGCGGCTTCGGCCACGCCGATCGCGGCCGCCACAGTGGTGTTCTTGGTCAGAGCGATCAACACGTTGGCCAGCGGGCCGATGACCGAGCGGAAGGCCTGCGGGAGGATGACGAGCCGCAGGGTCTGACTGAAGGTCAGCCCGATGGCACGGGCCGCCTCGGCCTGGCCGAGCGGCACGGTGTTGATGCCGGAACGAATCGCCTCGCAGACGAAGGCCGCGGTGTAGCCGACGAGACCGAGGATCGCCAGGCGGAAGCCCTGGACCTTGAAGTCGGTGGCGCCCATCGTCACGCCGAAGACATCGGCGAGGCCGAGCGAGGTGAAGATGATGATGACCGTCAGGGGGATGTTCCGGACGATGTTCACATAGGCCGTGCCGAACCCACGCATGAGCGGGACCGGGCTGACCCGCATCGCGGCCAGAAGGGTGCCCCAGACCAGGGAACCGAGGCCGGAGAGGACGGTGAGTTTCACCGTCATCCAGAAGGCACCCAACAGGGTTGGGTTGTCATAGTCAGAAAGAAAGTCGAACACGATCTCCCGCGCTTCCGGGTGGGTGGCGTATGTGGATAGCGCGGCGCGCCGCCGCCCTGATCGCGGTGGACGGCGGCGCGCCGGTGGATCCTTGCGCTACTGGACGATGACGCCGATCTTCGGCGCGGGCTCGTTCTTGTAGTTGGCCGGACCGAAGTTGTCCTTGACCGCCTTGTCCCAGGCCTTCGAGCTGACCATCTTCTCGAGGGCAGCGTTGATCTTGTTCAGGGTCTCGGTGTCACCCTTCTTCACGCCGATGCCGTAGTTCTCGTTGCTCAGCTTGAGGCCGGCGAGCTTGAACTGACCCTTGTACTGCTCCTGCGAGGCGAAGCCGGCGAGGATCGAGTCGTCCGTGGTCAGGGCGTCCACGGCACCGCTCTGCAGCGAGGAGATGCACTCCGAGTAGCCGCTCCGCTCCTGCAGATTGGCCTTCGGGGCGAAGTCGTCCCTGACGTTCTGCGCCGAGGTGGAGCCGACCACCGAGCACAGGTTCTTGCCGTTGAGGTCGGTGGCCTCGGTGATGTCGGAGTCGGCCTTGACGAGCAGGTCCTGGTGGGCCAGCAGGTACGGGCCGGCGAAGTCGACCGACTTCTTGCGCTCGTCGGTGATCGAGTAGGTGGCCGCGATGAACTTGACGTCGCCGCGCTTGAGGGCGTTCTCGCGGTCGGGGGTCTTGGTCTCGACGAACTCGATCTGGTCGGCGTCGTAACCGAGCTCCTTGGCCACGTACGTCGCCACGTCGACGTCGAAGCCGGAGAAGGTGCCGTCCGGCTCCTTCAGGCCCAGACCGGGCTGGTCGTACTTGATGCCGATCTTGATCTTGTCGCCGCCACCGGAGCCCGAGCCGCCCTCGTTGTCACCGTCGCCGCCACCGCAGGCGGTGGCAGTGAGGGAAAGGACGAGTGCAGCGGCGGCCGCAGCGGAGGCCTTGCGGAGCTTCATGGTGAACATCCTTTGCGTGATGAAGAGATGCGTCCCGTCGGAGAGGTGTCCCCTCCGACGGTTGTCCTTCGGAGGGTTGTCCCTCAGAGGGTTGGATGACGCAGGTCGTCTGGTGCGTGAAGCGGTCCGTCAGTGGTGCAGGATCTTGGACAGGAAGTCCTTGGCACGGTCGCTGCGCGGGTTGCTGAAGAACTGGTCCGGCACAGCTTCTTCGACGATCTTGCCGTCGGCCATGAATACCACCCGGTTGGCGGCGGAACGGGCGAAGCCCATCTCATGGGTGACGACGATCATGGTCATGCCGTCGCGGGCGAGCTGCTGCATGACCTCGAGGACCTCGTTGATCATCTCGGGGTCCAGAGCCGACGTCGGCTCGTCGAAGAGCATGACCTTCGGGTCCATGGCCAGCGCCCGGGCGATGGCCACACGCTGCTGCTGGCCGCCGGAGAGCTGGGCGGGGTACTTGTCCGCCTGGCTGCCCACGCCCACCCGGTCGAGCAGGGAGCGGGCCTTCTCCTCGGCCTTCTTCTTGTCCGCCTTACGGACCTTGATCTGGCCCAGCATCACGTTCTCGAGCACGGTCTTGTGCGCGAAAAGGTTGAAGGACTGGAAGACCATCCCGACGTCTGCGCGCAGCCGGGCCAGCTCCTTGCCTTCCGCGGGCAGCGGCTTGCCGTCGATGGCGATCGAGCCCGAGTCGATCGTCTCGAGGCGGTTGATGGTGCGGCACAGGGTGGACTTCCCGGACCCGGAGGGTCCGATGACCACGACGACCTCACCGCGGGCGATCGTCAGATCGATGTCCTGCAGCACGTGCAACGCGCCGAAGTGCTTGTTGACGTTCTTCAGGACGACCAGGTCGCCGGTCGCGGCCACATTGTCCTTGGCCACCGATACTTCGGTCATCGCTCTCAGGCTCCGTCCTCCTCGGTTTCGGAGGACAGTAATAACCGTATCCGACCTGCGTCATTAGTTCTGAGGGGAATCTGAGCATCACGATCCGATAGCAATCGGACACGTGTCGTAGCACTTGTGAGCTGGGCGCGTACCGGCTGCATAACGGAAGCCGCCCGCAACCGGAACCCACTTGACGGCGTCCTCGTCCATCAGCGTGACTCTCTTGGTGCACGCGCGCGCGTGCACGATGTGTGTACCTATCCGCATCGTACGGCCGATGAACCGAAGGAGGCCGGGATGAGACTGCTCCTCGTCGAGGACGACAACCATGTCGCCGCCGCGCTGTCCGCGATCCTGGCACGGCACGGTTTCGACGTCACGCACGCGCGTAGCGGCGAGGAGGCCCTCCAGGCGCTCGTTCCCGAGGGCAACGGCTTCGGCGTCGTCCTTCTCGACCTCGGCCTGCCGGACCAGGACGGATACGAGGTCTGCGGCAAGATCCGCAAGCGCACCAGCACCCCGGTGATCATGGTGACCGCGCGCTCCGACGTCCGCTCCCGCATCCACGGCCTCAACCTCGGCGCCGACGACTATGTGGTGAAGCCGTACGACACCGGAGAACTGCTCGCCCGGATCCACGCGGTCAGCCGGCGCACCGTGCAGGAGGACGCGGGGACGGCGGGCGACGGAGTGCTGCGCCTGGGCGCGGTGCACATCGAACTGCCCACCCGTCAGGTCAGCGTCGACGGTTCGATCGTCCAACTGACCCGCAAGGAGTTCGATCTCCTCGCCCTGCTCGCCCAGCGCCCCGGAGTGGTCTTCCGCCGGGAGCAGATCATCAGCGAGGTGTGGCGCACGAGTTGGGAGGGGACCGGGCGCACTCTTGAGGTGCATGTGGCGTCCCTGCGCGCCAAGTTGCGCATGCCTGCCCTGATCGAGACCGTACGCGGCGTCGGCTACCGACTCGTCGCCCCGGCGTCGTAGCGGGCAAGGGTGCGCACTCGTCTTCTCCCGCTGCTCATCGTCCTGATGGCGGCCGTACTGCTCGCACTCGGCGTACCGCTCGCCGTCAGCCTGGCCTCGGCCCAGCAGCAGAAGGTGGTCGTCGACCGTATCGACGACACGGCGTACTTCGCGGCGATCGCGCGCCCCGCCGCCGACACGACCACCGGATCCCGAGACGAGTTGCGCATCCTGAGCCGGGAACTCGAGAGCTACTACGAGGTCTACGGCATCCGGGCCGGCGTCTTCCTGCCCAATGACACGCCCCTGGCGAACGGGCCGACGACCTGGTTCCTGCCCGAGAGTGGCGAGGTGCGCGACGCCTTCGAGGAGTCGCTGCTCAGTCGGCGCAGCCACGATCCGCAGCAGGTATGGCCCTGGCAGCGGGGACGTCTCGTCGTCGCCTCACCGGTCATCCGGGACGGTGACGTCGTCGCGGTCGTCGTCACCGACTCGCCCACCGGGCAGATGCGTTCGCGGATCCTGGACGGCTGGCTGATCATCGGCGCCGGTCTGACGGCCGCGATGCTGGTGGCCGTCGGGGCCGCGCTGAGGCTGACCGGCTGGGTGCTCAGGCCGGTGCGCGTGCTGGACACCACCACACACGCGATCGCGAGCGGCCGCCTGAAGTCACGGGTCGCGGTCGCCAGCGGTCCGCCGGAACTCAGGCGGCTGGCCCGGTCGTTCAACGAGATGGCGGACAACGTCGAGGACGTCCTGGAGCAGCAGCGCGCCTTCGTCGCCGACGCCTCGCACCAGCTGCGCAACCCGCTCGCGGCGCTGCTGCTGCGCATCGAACTGCTCGCTTTCGAACTTCCGGAGGGCAATGCGGAGATCGCGTCGGTCCAGGCGGAGGGCAAGCGCCTGGCCCAGGTCCTCGACGACCTGCTCGACCTCGCTCTGGCCGAGCACACCGAGGCCGACCTGCGGCTCACCGACGTCGGCGCGCTGACCGCCGAGCGCGTCGCGGCCTGGGCGCCGACCGCCGAGGCCAAGGGCGTACGGCTGGTGGGGGACTGCCCGCCCACCACCGCCTGGGCCGACCCGGTGGCGCTGTCCAGCGCGCTGGACGCCGTGATCGACAACGCCGTCAAGTTCACCCCGAAGGGCGAGCGCGTCGAGGTGACCGTCACCTCCAACGGCAGCGCGTCCACCATCGTGGTGGCCGACCACGGCCCCGGCCTCACCGACGAGGAACTCGCTCGCGTCGGCGACCGCTTCTGGCGCAGCGGCCGGCACCAGAACATCAAGGGCTCCGGCCTCGGCCTGTCGATCTCTCGCGCGCTGCTCGCGGCGGGCGGGGGCGCCATCTCGTACGGCCGCAACGAACCGCAGGGGCTGCGGGTGACGGTGACGGTGCCCAGGACGGCGCCTACGCAGTAGCGGGGCGCACGGCGGCGCCGGGCAGGCACCCGTCGCGGGCTGGTGCAGCGCGCCGTAGCGAGTTGGCGCCGCGCATCGTGGCCGGGGGCGCCGCCCGGGTCTCTACGGCTTGACCGAACGGTAGTAGCGCTTGGCGCCCTCGTGCAGGGGCAGCGGATCCGTGTAGATCGCCGTGCGCAGGTCGACCAGTTGCGCGGAGTGGACGTGGGCACCGATGCCGTCGCGGCTCTTGATCACCGTGCGGGTCAGCCACTCGGTGAGCCGGGGGTCCATGTCCTTGCGGGTGATCAGCAGGTTGGAGACGGCGATCGTCGGCACCGTGTCGCCGTTCTGGATGGTGGGGTAGGCCGACTCCGGCATGTTGGTCGCGCGGTAGAAGTGGGCCGCGTCGCCCTGGGCGTGCACCTTGGCGACGAGGTCGGCGTCGATCGGCACGAACCGGAAGGAGGACGTCTCGGCGATCTCCTCCAGCCCGTCCGTGGGCACCCCGCTCGACCAGAAGAACGCGTCGAGCTCGTGCCCCAGCCGCTTGGGCCCAGTGTCGATGCCGTCCGACCGGGGCGTGATGTCCTTCTCCGGGTCGATGCCGGCGGCTTCCAGCACCCGGGTGGCGATCAGCCGTACGCCCGAGTTCGGCAGCCCTATGGCCACCCGCTTGCCCTTCAGGTCCGCGACAGAGCGGATGTCGGAGTCCGGCGGCACGACCAACTGGACGTAGTCGTCGTAGAGGCGGGCGACACCGCGCAGCCGGTCGACGACGGGCCTGCCGCCGATCTTGAACGTGTCCACCGCGTCGGCGGCGGCGATCGTGAAGTCGGCCTGCCCGGTCGCCACGCGCTCGACGTTCTCCTGCGAGCCGTCACTCGTCAGCAGCTTCACCTTCAGCTGCGGCATGTCCTTGGCGAGCTCCTTGCGCAGCAGGGCGCCGTACTCCTGATAGACACCCGCGCGCGTGCCCGTGCTGAACGTGATCGTCCCGCTCGGCGGATCCTCGCCCAGGGGCAGCAGCCACCACAGCAGCAACCCCAGGGCAACGAGCCCGGCGGCCGTGCCCCGCAGGGCACGGTGCCTGGTGATGCGGGTGAGTGCCTTGGACATGGCCGAGATCCTGCCAGCCGGTGCACGGTGCTGACCAGGGCAGGGGTCACAGAGGGAGGGCGCGATGGCGGCCTTTCGGGCCGGACGCCTCGGCGGCAGGGACTGTCGGACCCGGCCGCTACAGTCGGCGCATGAGTTCCTCGCCCGCCGACCTCGTCCGTGAATTCCACCTCGCCTTCGGCCTGGACGCCCGCGCCACGCCTACCGAGGTCTCCCCGGACATCGCCGCGCACCGGGGAGAGCTGCTCGCGGAGGAGGCCGCGGAGGTCGCCGAAGTGGCCGTCATCGGCCCGCTCGACAGGCTCGCGCACGAGCTGGCGGACGTCGTCTACGTCGCGTACGGCACGGCTCTGGTGCACGGCATCGACCTCGACGCCGTACTCGCCGAGATCCACCGCTCCAACATGACCAAGCTGGGCCCCGACGGTCAGGTCGCGCGCCGGGCCGACGGCAAGGTGCTCAAGGGCGAGCACTACGAGGCACCGGATGTGTCGGGTGTGCTGCGCCGCCAGGGTTGGGGTTCGGTCGGTCCTGAGCAGCCTCGTGATCAGTCCTGAGTGGGCTCGTCCCAGGTGACGACGAGTTCGTTACGGCGGCCGAAGCGTTCGAGGTGGCTGCCCACGACCTCCTGGATGGTGGTGAGCGTGGGTGCGTCGGGTGCGGTGACCCGGATCAGCAGGTGGTCGTCCTGCGGTTCGAGGACGACGTCGGTGTTCTGGAAGGTGAGGCGGTGTCCGCCGTCGGCCGTCTCCTCCGCCGGGATCTTCCGGCCGAAGTGCGAGGCGAGCTGCTTGGCGTAGCGCGGGGCGGCGTCGGTGGCGACGCGGGCGAGGGAGGAAGGCATACCAGCACTCCTTCGAGGGCGGGACGAGTCGGCTGATTCAATTTTGAAACACGACGGGTCGACGATAACCCGACGCTTCAAATTTGAATATGCCTACCGCTTCCCGCTTCCGGCGCCCGGTGGGCCCGTGCACCGCGCGTGCCCGAGCCCGGCGCCGGTCAGGGCTGGTGTCGGTCGCTGCCGCGGTGCGGGATCAGCTGGGCGGTCAGGAGATGGGAGTCCAGCAAGGCGATGTCGGCGGTGCGGGCGGCCTTCGCGTAGCCGGTGAGCATGCGTTTGGTCAGGACCAGTGCCTCGGGGGAGCGCCGCGCGAGGGGTCTTGTCCAGGCGGCGATGGTGTCGTCCAGCTGGTCGAGGGGAGCGACCTTGTGGAGGAGACCGAGCCGGAGGGCGGTGACCGCGTCGAAGAGGTCGCAGGTGAGCATGAGTTCGCGGATCCTCGCGGCGCCGGCCTCCGAGATCAGGCGGCCCATGGCGCCGCCCCAGGCAGGAGCGAGGCCGACGCCGACTTCCGGCATGCGGAACCGGCAGGTGTCCGCACCCGCGCGGAGATCGCAGTAGGCGGCGAGCGCGAGGCCCGCTCCGATGACCTTGCCGTGCAGTCGGGCGATGGTGACGGCGTGGGTGTTCTCCAGGGCCTGGCACAGGCGGTGGGCCTTGTCCGCGATGCGGCGCAGTGTGGCTCCGGTCGGATCCAGCGTCAGGGCGTCCTGGTATTCCCGGCGGTCGGCCCCCAGACAGAAGTCGTCGCCCGTCGAGGACAGGACCAGGATGCGGATGTCGGGCCGTTCGGGGAGGCTGTCGAGAACGGCGATGAGTTCGTCCAGGACGGCGGCGCTCAGGGTGTCGTCCTGGGCGGAGGAGTTGAGCCGGAGGTGGAGGACGGGACCGTCCTGCGCGATGCCTATGGGCGTGGACGCGGACGTGGGCGTCGGGGTGAGCGTCGGCGTGTTCATGCGAGGGCGACATCCAGGTTGAGCAGACGCCGGAACGCCACGCGGGGCGCCCGGGAGGGGGTGCGGACCAGGGTGAGAGGGGGAAGAAGCGTGATCATGCGGCGTAGCAGGGTCTGTGCCTCCAGCCGGGCCAGGGGCGCTCCGAGGCAGTAGTGGATGCCTCCGCTGAAGGCGAGATGAGCGGGCTTGCGGTGGGGATCGAAGAGGTCGGGACGGCTGTGCTGGGCGGGGTCCCGGTGGGCGGCTCCCACCATGAGGTGGAGCATCTCGTCCGCGCGGACCTCGACGCCGTCCAGGAGGCAGTCCTGCGCGCCGACCCGGCTGATCACATGGGTCGGGGGGTCGTAGCGCAGTGTCTCCTCCACGAACGCGGGTACGAGGTCGGGCTGCGCGGCGAGCAGATTCCACCGGTCGGGATGCTCGACCAGCAGAAGCGCCATGGTCGACAGAAGGGTGGACGTGGTCTCCAGGGCCGCCAGCAAGACGAACAGCGCCAGGAAGTAGACCGCTTCATCGGCCTTGTCCCGGTCCGGTTCCATGGCGTCCCAGGTTCTGATCCACCTGGACACGGGGTCCTCGCCGGGACGTGCGCGCCGCTCGCGCACCAAGTCGAGGAAGTAGGCGCGTAGTTCGGCCATCGCGGCGTCTGATCGGGCCAGCTGGCTGGCGGACGGCAGCAGTTCCTGGGTGAAGACCTGCTCGTGCGTCAGTTCGCGCAGGCGGGGCCAGTCCGCGCTCGGCAGCGCGAGCCAGTCTCCGACGGTGGCGACGGGGAGTTCCTCGCTCACCAGGGCGGCGAAGTCCGCCTCCCCTGTGTGGAGACGCTCCATCACGGTGTCGAGGAGACGCTCGACCACCCGGTCCACTCTCGGGGTCATGCGGTCGATGGTGGCGCGGTCGAAGTTGCCGGCTGCCCGGCGCACGGCGGTGTGCTCCGGGGGATTGAGGGCGGGCAGGGTACGGCTGATCTCCCGGGAGGAGGAGGCGCTCCAGCGGGTGCGCTCCCCTTGCCGTTCCCTCCAGCGCGTGTCCGGCTCGAGCCAGGCACTGCTGCGCAGTACCTGGTCACAGGTGTGGAAACTCGTTACGAGGAATCCTCCCCAGGGGGCAGGACTGATCCCGCCGCCCTGTGCCCGCAGTTCCGCGTAGATCGGAAAAGGGTCCGCTTGTCCCTCTGCCGTCCGGAGACGGGAGAAGAGAGAGACGGTCGCCCGACGGGCGGCTGACGGGGTCGTGACACTCCCCACGGTGGCGGCTCCTTTCTGCCAGCCGCCATACGTACCCCTGAGATAGTTCAATCATCCAATAACACTGCGTCCCCACAGGGTTACCTACGTCACTCGCCCCTCATCCACGCACGGAAGCGGCTGAACAGCCCGCCCTTCGGCTGCGCCGCGTGGTGGGCCGGCCGCGCCGCCGGACGTACCTGCGCGGAGACAGCGGACTGCTGCACGGGCCCGACGGACCCCGGCGTCGTGGGCTGCGTGTCGGCGGCCCACGGCACGGCACGGGGGGTGAACCGGACGGGAAGCGCCACCAGGGAGCGGCTCCACGGCGTCGGCACCCAGGCGAGGTCCTTGAACGGCACGCGCAGTTCGACATCGGGCAGCCGGTTGAGCAGGGACTCCACGGCCGTCGCCACGAGCATGAGCGCGGGGTCCTTGGCCGGGCACGCGTGCGGGCCGGCGCCGAAGGCCAAGTGGGCCTTGGCGCTGAGCTGTTCTCGGTGTGCGGTCAGCTTGGGGTCGGTGTTGGCCGCCGCGAAGGAGATCAGGACCGGGTCGTTGGCCCTGAGGATCCTGCCGTTCAGCTCGACGTCCTGGGTGGGGTAGTGAGCCGCGTAGTTGGCGATGGGCGCGTAGTTCCAGAGGGTCTTCACGACCGCTTCCTCGACCGGCAGGCCCGACGGCCAGTCGTCGCTGAGATACAGCGCGCTGCTGGTGCCGATCGCGGCGGCGAGGGGTGCGGTTCCGCCGGAGAGCAGGGTGACGAGCTGGTGCAGCACTTCCTCGTCGCTCAGCCGGGCGGAGTGCACCATCAGGCGGGTGGTGAGGTCCTCGCCGGGCTGGTGGCGCTTGAGGGCGATCAGTTCGGCGAGCGCACCGCCGAGTATCTCGTCCGCACCGGGGGCGCCCTCGAAGATGCCGCTGATCCCGACGATGACGCGGTCGCCGATCTCGGGCGGGCAGCCGAACAGGTCGCTGAAGACCAGGAGGGGCAGCGGCTGGGTGTATGCGGTCATCAGCTCGGCCTGGCCGAGGGGTTCGGAGCTGAACCGGCTGATCAGGTAGTCGGCCGACTGCTGCGTCAGACGGGCGAGCCGGACCTCGTCGACGGTGGCGAGACTGTCCGTGACCGCCTGCCGCAGGCGAGCGTGTGCCGCTCCGTCGCTGAACAGCGCGTTGGGGCGGTAACCCATCATGGGCAGGGCCGGGCTGTCCGCGGGCACACGCCCTTCGTTCAGCGCGTTCCAACGGCGTGAGTCCCGGACGAACAAGGCGGGGTTCTGCAGGATGTGCAGGCTCGCGTCGTAACTGGTCACCAGCTCGACCTGGACCTCCGGCGCGATGTCGACCGGGGCACTGGGCCCGAGCGAGCGCAGGCGGGCGTAGTGGCCCTCGGGGTCGGAGCCGAATTCGGGTCCGTACAGCTGGGGATTGGCGTGAGCGGGGCAGCCGGCCGGTGCCCCGGTCCTGTCGGAGTGCTGTTGCATGCCGTGGCTCCTAGCCGAGTGTGGACATGAGGTGCTTCACGAGGGTGATGAGTGACTGCGCCGCGGAGTCCTCGTCACGGACGTCGCAGTGCACGACGGGCGTCTCCTCGGTGAGGTTGAGCGCCTCACGCACCTCGTCGAGCGGGTAGTCGGGGGTTCCGTCGAAGCGGTTGACGCCGATGGCGTAGGTCAGGCCGAACTGCTCGACCAGGTCCAGGACGGGGAAGCTCTCGTGCAGTCGCTTGGGGTCCACCAGGACCAGAGCGCCAAGGGCGCCCCGGGACAGGCCCTCCCACATCTCCTTGAAGCGTTCCTGTCCCGGTGTTCCGAAGAGGTAGAGGACCAGGGTGTCGCTGAGGGTCAGACGCCCGAAGTCCATCGCCACCGTCGTGGTCGACTTGTCCGGGGTCTCCGAGAGGTCGTCGAGGCCCTCGCTGGCCTCGGTGATCTCCTCCTCGGTCTGCAGCGGCTCGATCTCGGAGATGCTTCCGATGAACGTGGTCTTCCCGACCGCGAAGTGGCCGACGACCAGAACCTTCACGGACCGGGAGACGGCTGGATCCAGATACACGGCTTACGCTCCGAAACGGGTCTTCAGGCCATCGAGCACGGCGGTGAGCAGCTCGCGGTCGGCACGCTGGTCACGTGGCGCCGGGTTCCTCACGAAGATCAGGCCGTCATCGGCCATCTGCGCCAGAAGGATGCGCACGATGCCCAGTGGCAGCCGCGTGTAGCCGGATACCTCGGCCACGGACAGGAAGCCCTCGGCGATCAGATCCATGACCGCGCGGGCCTCCGGAGACAGTGTCCGGGCCGCGGCGGACGTGCCCTCTCGGGCGGTGACGAGCGTCGTGTGCTCGTACTCGTTCTCCGCGGGCAGGGCACGTCCCTTCGCGATGACGAAGAGTGGGACTAATGCCGATGTCAGTTCCAGTTCGCCGTCCGGTTCGTCATGCATCGCCGGCCCTCTCTCCCTGCGGCACCTGCCGTGCGGTGAGCGTGGGTATCACGTCGCTCAGGCGGGTGGTGAAGTCCTCGATGTCGCAGTCCGGTTCGGCGGCCGCCGCCAGGAAGGCGCCGTCGCCGGCCGCGATCAGGAAGATCCACCCGTGCTGGAACTCGATGACCGTCTGCCGCCACTCGTCGTCCAGCAGCCCGCTCGCGAACGGCGCGGTCGCACGGCTGTAGGCGTGGATGCCGGTCATGGCCGCGGAGATCGTGTCCGCCAGGTCCCTGCCGATCCCGGCGCTCGCACCGCGGGGCAGACCGTCCGCCCCGAGCAACAGGGCGTGCCGGGCGCCCGGCACCGAAGCGATCGCCTGGTCCAGTTCGGCGAGGACGAATCCGGCACTGCCCGCCTCTTCATGCCGCACCGCGACGTCGCCTCCGCCAGGAGCCGGGTCACCGGCGGTCACCCGCGGCGCTGCCGTGAGGTTGTTGCCCAGCCGGGCGACCAGCCGGTGCATGCGGAAGGAGATCTGCTGCATGTCGACGTCGGATTCCGCGGCGGCGGCCAGGTAGGCGCCCTGTCCGGCTCCGATCAGAAACACCCAGCCGTGCGCGAACTCGATGATCGTCTGGCTCCACTGCCGGTCCTGCGACCGTCCGGCGAAGTGGGCGGTGGCCCGGCTGAGCGACTGCATCCCGGCCATGGCCGCGGAGATGGTCCGCACATCCTGGGCAGTCAGGCCGTCCGTCGCCCCGCGCGTGATCCCGTCCGCCGACAGCACCACGGCGTGCCGTGCCCGAGGGACGTTGTCCACGATGTCCTGGACCATCCACGACATGTCTGTAGTAGTCATCCGTCCTGAGACCCTTCGGGCGTCGGGGCGTCGAGGTCACGGCCCGTCAGGGTGCCGCGCTGGAAAGCCCCCAGACCGCCGCCGGAGCCACGAGAAGCTCTTCTGGGCTTCTGCTCCCCGGGGACGCTCCCACCCGAGGGAACGCCGACGACGGGCGACTTGCGGGCGCCGCGCTTCGGCAGGCCGTGCACCGTACGGGCCTCGGCCTGCTCGCGGCCCTCAACCCGCCGGATGCCACTCACCGGCGCCGACGCCTCGGTGGCCGGCGGCGGGGTCTCCTCCATGGTCCACAGCTCCTCGGGCAGCAGGACGACGGCACGGACGCCCCCGTACCGGGAGACTCCGGTGACATCCACCTTGAAGCCGTACTGGCGGGCGATCAGGCCGACGACGGGGAAACCGAACTTCGGCTGCGTGCCCAGCTGGGACAGCCGGGGGACGGCGTCGCCGGACAACAGCGCGGTCGCCTTCTGGCGGTCCTCGTCGCTCATGCTCACACCGGCGTCGTCGATGACGATGCACAGGTTCTTCTGGACCCGCTGGAACGTCACTTCGATCGGCGCGTCCGCCTGAGAGAAACTCGCGGCGTTGTCGAGCAGTTCGGCGACCGCCAGGGCAACCGGCGCGACAGCGGTCGCCTTGAGGGCGATGCCGCTCGGCTGCATGATCTCGACCCGGTGGAAGTTGCGGATCTGGCTCTGGGCGCTGCGGACGACGTCGTAGACGCTGGCGGGCTGGTTGCGGCGGCCGAGGGGCGCACCGCACATGACCGCGATGCCCTGGGCCTTCCGCGCCATCTGCGCATTGGCGTGGTTGACGTCCATCAGGTCGGTGAGGACGGCGTGCCCGCCGTAGTTGCGCTGGATCTCGTCCAGCAGGTTCGTCTGCTCGGCCGCAAGGCTCTGCAGAAAGCGGGCGGCACCCTTGAGGACTGCCTTGGTGCTCTCCTCCGCGGCCCGTTCGGCCTCCTGGATGACACCGTCCTGCTCGTCCCGGACCCTCTGCAACTCGCCCTGCACCCGGCTGAGTTCGGCTTCGGTGTAGCTCAGCCGCTGCCCCAGGGAGACTTCGGCTTCTCTCTTCCTCACCGCCAGGGCTCTGTTGCGGAGCGCGAAAGCCACGACGGCGGCTGTGGCTGTCGTCGCTATCGCAACCAGGCACCAAAGAAGCGCGTCTTTAGTCATGGAAACCTTTCCCGGCGCGAGCACGCAGGCGTGGACGGATACGCATCGCGAGGATCCGCAACCCGTCACGCGGGGGGACTGCATGAATGCCGGAGCGAAGAGCAGGTGAACGTCAGGTCGGCACCTGAACAAAGTGGATCAAGGTCGCAGACGGCGGAATGCTATCACCTTCAACCAAGTCTCCAGAGGCCGCCTTTGCCTCTTCCAAACGGTCAACAAAGGGCTGGTCAAGGGCTGTTGGCGAGCGTGGAGGCGGCGCAGTGCCCGCAGCGGCCGTATGTCGAACCACGGGGCGCGATCATGCTCCGGCGGGCGACCGATGCCGGCATACGGCATGTCCAGGCGCCGCCGAGCGGTGGACCGCTCAGGGCCACTGACCTGACCAGCAGCCAAAGGTCCGCGGGACAGGGAGGGGGCTCTGTGAGATGCCGGGCCGAGTCCGCCGCGCGGGCGTCCTGGGTGCGTTCCCCGGCGTAAGGCCGCTCTCCCGGTCGGCCACTCCCGTGCAGTCCTACGTACAGGTCGTCCGAGACCGGATCGGGCTCGCCCCGGGGCGAATGCGCCAGAGCACGCCCGGTCTCAGGCTGCCCCGCTGTCCCTCGTGCTGTCCCGTGCTCTCCGTCGTCCGGTGTGCCGAAATGTGCTCGTCGGGCGGCGTCGAGCTGTGCCGACTGTTCCCGTAGACGGCGTCGGCCAGCCAGGGCGGATCGCGGATGATCTCCCGGGCCTCGAGCGAAGCCCTGGCCGACGGGCCGCCGGTGGGTGATCGAATGGTCGTAGAAGGCCTCGGCGCACCGCAAGGCGGACCGTGACCGTACGGGCCGGCGCGTGCCGACGAAAGAACCCCGCCCGTCCGCAGGTCCCCTCGATCGCTGCCCGCCGCTGATCGTCGGACCAGGACGCCCCGCCCGCGCTGAGCGAGCCGTCTCTCGGCGCCGCTGGGCCGGGGCGGGCGGTCGGCGTCCTGCCCGTGGTGGGTGAGACAAGCGCTGAACATGGTGCCCTCAGGAGCACCTACCCTTGACGCATGACCAGCAGCGACCGGAGCCCGGCAGTGGACGTTCAGCAATCCAAGAGTTATGAGATCCGAACCTACGGGTGCCAGATGAACGTCCACGATTCCGAGCGATTGTCCGGGCTGCTGGAAGAGGCCGGTTACGTGCGCGCCCCCGAGGGCTCGAACGGCGAAGCGGACGTCGTCGTCTTCAACACCTGCGCGGTCCGTGAGAACGCCGACAACAAGCTGTACGGCAACCTCGGCCACCTCGCCCCCAAGAAGGCCAGCCGGCCCGGGATGCAGATCGCGGTCGGCGGCTGCCTCGCGCAGAAGGACCGCGACACCATCGTCAAGCGGGCGCCCTGGGTCGACGTCGTCTTCGGCACGCACAACATCGGCAAGCTGCCCGTCCTGCTGGAACGCGCGCGCGTGCAGGAGGAGGCGCAGGTCGAGATCGCCGAGTCGCTGGAGGCGTTCCCGTCGACGCTGCCGACCCGCCGCGAGAGCGCCTACGCGGCCTGGGTGTCGATCTCCGTCGGCTGCAACAACACCTGCACCTTCTGTATCGTCCCGGCCCTGCGCGGCAAGGAGAAGGACCGCCGCCCCGGCGACATCCTCGCCGAGGTCGAGGCCCTGGTCGCCGAGGGCGTCTCCGAGATCACGCTGCTCGGCCAGAACGTCAACGCGTACGGCTCCGATATCGGCGACCGCGAGGCTTTCAGCAAGCTGCTGCGGGCCTGCGGCAACGTCGAGGGCCTGGAGCGCGTCCGCTTCACCTCCCCGCACCCGCGCGACTTCACCGACGACGTCATCGCCGCCATGGCCGAGACGCCGAACGTGATGCCGCAGCTGCACATGCCGCTCCAGTCCGGCTCGGACACGGTCCTGAAGGCGATGCGCCGCTCCTACCGCCAGGAGCGCTACCTCGGGATCATCGAGAAGGTCCGCGCCGCCATCCCGCACGCCGCGATCACCACCGACATCATCGTGGGCTTCCCCGGCGAGACCGAGGAGGACTTCGAGCAGACGCTGCACGTGGTGCGCGAGGCCCGGTTCGCGCAGGCGTACACCTTCCAGTACTCCAAGCGCCCCGGCACCCCGGCGGCCACCATGGACGACCAGATCCCCAAGCAGGTCGTCCAGGCGCGCTACGAGCGTCTCGTCGCCCTCCAGGAGGAGATCTCCTGGGAGGAGAACAAGACGCAGGTCGGCCGCACGCTCGAGCTGATGGTCGCCGAGGGCGAGGGCCGCAAGGACGACACCACCCACCGCCTCTCCGGCCGCGCCCCCGACAACCGCCTCGTCCACTTCACCAAGCCGGACCAGGAGGTCCGCCCCGGTGACGTGGTCACCGTCGAGGTCACGTACGCCGCCCCGCACCACCTCCTGGCCGAGGGTCCCGTCCTCGATGTGCGCCGCACGCGCGCGGGTGACGCATGGGAGAAGCGCAACGCCGCCGAGGCCGCCAAGCCGGCGGGTGTCATGCTGGGCCTGCCGAAGATCGGCGTTCCCGAGCCGCTGCCGGCGACGACGGGAGGCTGCGCGGCGCACTGAGCGCACGCGGCGAGAGCGTGGGCGGGGCGGGGGCGAGCAGGAGAACGGGGGGGCGGCACATGGCGCAATGGGTGGTGGTCGCGCAGACCGGTACCGGGGACCAGTACCGCTGTGAGGAGGCGGCGCGCTTCCAGGGCACCCTGGAACAGGCCCGCGCCCGCCTCTACGAGGTCGCCTGCACGTACAAGCCCCGCGCCGGGCTGCGGCAGCAGCGGCGTGAGGTGTTCCGGGTCGGTGCCGGGGACGCGTACTACGCGCAGATCGAGGGCCTGATGTCCACCCATCGCGTGATGTTCCAGCTGGCCGAGCGGGTGTGGAGCAGCGACCCGGAGCCCAGCCCCTGGCAGTAGGCTCCCGATCATGCTTGTCGCCGCCGCCGTCTGCCCCTGCCCGCCGCTCCTCGTGCCCGAGGTCGCCGCGGGCGCCGCACCCGAGCTGGCCACCGCGCGTGCCGCCTGCACGGACGCGCTCGGCGTGCTCGCGGCCGCCCGGCCGGACCGGCTCGTGGTCGTCGGGCCCGCCGAGGAGAGCGAGCAGGGGGCATACGCCGAGGGGGCGCGGGGGTCGTTCCGGGGCTTCGGCGTGGACATCGACGTACGGCTGGGACGCGCCGCGGACGAGGCGACCGCACCGGAGTCGTCGCGACGACCGCTGCCGTCCTCGCTCGCCGTCGCCGCGTGGCTGCTGCAGCGGACCGGATGGGCGGACGCACCGATCGAGGCACTCGCGGTGGGGGAACCTGTGACGCCCGAGCGGTGTACGGATATCGGGCGGGACGTCGCCGCCCGGGCCGAGCGGGTGGCGCTGCTGGTGATGGGCGACGCCAGCGCCTGCCGCACGCTCAAGGCACCCGGCTACCTCGACGAGCGGGCGGAGCCGTTCGACGCGTCCGTCGCGCGTGCGCTGGGCAAGGCGGACGTGGCGGCGCTCAAGGCGCTGGACGTCGAGCTCGCGCACGAGCTGATGGCCTCGGGCCGAGCGCCCTGGCAGGTCCTCGCGGGCGCCGCCGAGCAGACGGACCTCTCGGGCACCTTGCTGTACGACGCAGCGCCGTACGGCGTGGGGTACCTGGTCGCGACCTGGTCGTAGGGCACGTCGGCCGAAACCGTTAGCGGGCAGGTTCCCCGAATCAGGTCGCTGGGCACGCCAACCGAACCGGTCGCCGGGCGCGCGCCGGTCAAACGGCGGACGGCCGGGAGCCGTCAAGCTCCGCGGCCGTCCGTCGATGTGCCGTTCAGGGAGTCGGCGGGGGTGAGTCCGGCGGCGGCGTGCCGCGGCCGGTCGCCGTGTCGTCGCCCTTGTGCGCGAGTCGGTCCATGGCGCCCTTGGCCTTGCCCGTACCGGTCTGGATCTTGTCGCTGTACTTGCCCTTGGTCCTCTTGTCGACGGCCTTCGCGGCTCTGTCGAGGCCGTGCTGGACCTGCTCCTCGTGCCGCTGCGCGAAGTCGGAGACCTTGCCCTTGGCCGGGGCGAGTTTGGCTTTCAAATTATCCATCAGACCCATGCTTCACCTTCCCGCGCAGGGCAGTTACGTGCGGGCGCTCTCACCGGCCTCGCTGTCCGCCGTCTCCTCGGCGGACTGCTGCTTGGGGATCTCGACGCCGTCGTCGGCGTCGGCGTCCACGGACTCCGCTGCCGTCGACCGCGCCGCCGTCGACCGCGCCGCCGTCGACTGTGCCGTCTCCTCGGCCTCCGCCTCGGTCGGCACCTTCACCTCTGCCGCCTCTTCCACCGCGGATTCGGCCGTTGGGGTGTCGGTCTGCGCCTCGGCGGTTGACGCCTCCTCAGTGGCCTTCGACCTCCGAAGAAGTCGTGCAAAAACGCCCATATCCACTCCATACGTTACTCGTGCGGGCGAAATCCCGCGTCGTCCGGTGCGTCCGTTTGCGCCCCCGGGCCGCCGCCTCCGCGAAACCGGCGGCGAGAACCTCGCAACTGGCAACGACACTGCGCGCGTGGCGTCACGTAACCCGTTCGAGGCCACCCTGTGAGGTTTGCGAGACTGGGGCGGTGAGCAGTGCACCCTCCGCCCCCCGAGTCATCGCCGTCGTCGGCCCCACCGCAGCCGGAAAGTCCGATCTGGGCGTCTTCCTGGCCCGACAACTCGGCGGCGAGGTCGTCAACGCCGACTCCATGCAGCTCTACCGCGGGATGGACATCGGCACCGCCAAGCTGACGCCCGAGGAACGCGCCGGCGTGCCGCACCACCTGCTGGACGTCTGGGACGTGACGGTCACGGCGTCGGTCGCCGAGTACCAGCGGCTCGCGCGGAAGCGGATCGACGCACTGCTCGCCGAGGGGCGCTGGCCGATCCTCGTCGGCGGCTCCGGTCTGTACGTCCGTGGCGCCGTCGACAATCTCGAGTTCCCCGGCACCGACCCCGAGGTCAGGGCCCGGCTGGAGGAGGAGCTCGCGCTGCGCGGCTCGGGGGCGCTGCACGCCCGTCTGGCCGCCGCCGACCCCGAGGCCGCGCAGGCGATCCTGCCGAGCAACGGCCGCCGTATCGTCCGTGCCCTCGAGGTGATCGAGATCACCGGCAAGCCCTTCACCGCCAACCTCCCGGGTCACGACTCGGTCTACGACACGATTCAGATCGGTGTCGACGTGGCCCGCCCCGAACTGGACGAGCGCATCGCGCGCCGGGTCGACCGGATGTGGGACGCGGGGCTCGTCGACGAGGTCCGCGCCCTGGAGGCGCAGGGGTTGCGGGAGGGCCGTACGGCCTCGCGCGCGCTCGGCTACCAGCAGGTGCTCGCGGCGCTCGCCGGGGAGTGCACCCTCGAAGAGGCGCGGGCCGAGACCGTACGTGCCACCAAGCGCTTCGCGCGCCGTCAGGATTCATGGTTCAGACGCGACCCGCGGGTGCACTGGCTGAGTGGGGCTGCGGCGGATCTCACAGAACTTCCGCAGCTCGCACTGGCGTTGGTCGAACGACCGGTTACAGCCTGATCACGTGATGGCATCGGGACGCTCCGGCCGCCATCCGGGCCTCCGGTGCCGTGCCATCATCGAGCTTCGATCGACCAAGTGGAGTCCGAGTTGGGAGGGCGCGTGGCGATGGAGGCCGGCCCTCGCGACACCGCACAAGGCACCGAGAACGTCACCTCTGACCAGGGTGAACGGGAGCAGGACGGCGACCGTCCGATCCCCGACGGGCTGGACGAGGCCGAGGGTGGCGTCACCGACGACGGTCCTGAGCCGGAGGAGATGTACGCGAGCGGCCCCGAGGTCGAGGTCGAGCTGCGTCCGCAGCGCCGACTGCGCATCTGGCAGCTCGCGCCCATCGTGGCCCTGGCCGCGGTCGGCTCCCTGATGTTCGCGTTCCCGCTGGCCTTCGACTTCGGCGACAGCGGGGCCGTGATCGCCATGCTGGGGCTCCTGATCTGCTCCTGTGCGGCGGGCTGGGGCATGATGGCCGCCCGCCGCGTGGGCTACACCTGGCCCGGGCTGCCGCAGCGCGGTTCCGGGCGCAGACCGGACTGGCGGGTCGTGCTGGCCTACGCCCTGCTCGTCGCCGCGGTGGTCGTGCTGGCCGTGTGGCGCGTGGCCCGGCTGCGCTGACCTTCACGCGCGCGTGGGCTGTCGCGCGACTCCACGGGCGCATGGGCGGTCGTAGCGCGCCACGCGAACATGGGGTGTCGTACCGACCCCTTACGATCGAGGAATGAGCACGCGGATCGCCTTCCTCAAGGGTCACGGCACCGAGAACGACTTCGTGATCGTCCCGGACCCGGAGAACGTCATCGACTTGTCCCCGGCCGCCGTCGCAGCCCTGTGCGACCGCCGCGCGGGCATCGGCGGTGACGGACTGCTGCACGTGGTGCGGTCCGCGGCGCACCCCGAGGCACAGGACATGGCGGGCGAAGCCGAGTGGTTCATGGACTACCGCAACGGCGACGGCTCGGTCGCGGAGATGTGCGGGAACGGCGTGCGGGTGTTCGCGCGCTACCTTCAGCGCGCCGGGTATGTCACCGAGGGTGACCTCGCGGTGGCCACGCGCGGGGGCGTGAAGACCGTGCACATCGCCAAGGACGGTGACGTCACGGTCGGTATGGGCAAGGCGCGGCTTGCCGAAGGCGAGGTCACGGTCAGCGTCGGTGAGCGCAGCTGGCCGGCGCGCAACGTGAACATGGGCAACCCGCACGCCGTGGCCTTCGTGGACGATCTCGCGCACGCCGGTGACCTGTACTCCCCGCCTCCGTTCAGCCCGGCCTCGGCCTATCCGGACGGGGTCAACGTCGAGTTCGTGGTCGACCGGGGCCCGCGGCACGTCGCGCTGCGCGTGCACGAGCGCGGTGCCGGCGAGACCCGTTCCTGCGGCACGGGCGCGTGCGCCGTCGCCGTGGCCGCCGCGCGGCGGGACGGGGCCGATCCGGCGGTCACCGGCGCCCCCGCGACGTACACCGTCGATGTGCCGGGCGGCACCCTGGTGATCACCGAGCGGCCCGACGGCGAGATCGAGATGACCGGCCCCGCGGTGATCGTGGCCGAGGGTGAGATCGACGCGGAGTGGCTGGAAACGCTCGCTCGCTGAACCTCTCCGCGGCTTGGCTTCACAGCCTCGGGCGGCTCCCGGCCTGAGAGTGCGGTTGTCGGCCGTCCCGAGCGCGTTCGGAATCGCCAACTCCGGTTTACTGCATGGCGCGAAACCGTAAACCTGCAAACCCTCGCTCGAATGGGTGATCCGTTTCACGCTCGGCGAGAGGCGGTCAGCCGCACGTGATGGGCTCGGTAGCATCAAGCACCGGCCCGGACGGGGGAGAAGTCGCCATCCCCTGTGCCGTGTCCGCCATGGGGCACCCCGTCCGCCGGTCCACGCAGCCGGAGGTGCCCATGAGTGCGGAGGCCACGAACCCCGCGACGCCAGGCCCGGTAGCAGGCCCTGCGACGCCTGCCGTGCCCCGCAGGAAGGCCCGCGCCCGGATCGATCTGCGCCGCCTCGGCCGGGCGGCGCTGCTCGGCCCCGCATCGCGCGACCGGCTGCCCGACGCGATCAGCCATGTCGTCGACGCCCACCGCGCCCACCACCCGGACGCCGACCTCGAACCGCTGCGCCGCGCCTATGTCCTGGCCGAGTCCTCGCACCGCGGCCAGATGCGCAAGAGCGGCGAGCCGTACATCACGCACCCGCTCGCCGTGACCCTGATCCTCGCCGAACTCGGCGCCGAGACCACGACCCTGACCGCCTCACTGCTGCACGACACCGTCGAGGACACCGACGTGACGCTCGATCAGGTCGGCGAGGAGTTCGGCGCGGAGGTCCGCTTCCTCGTCGACGGCGTGACGAAGCTGGAGAAGGTCGACTACGGCGCCGCCGCCGAGCCCGAGACCTTCCGCAAGATGCTCGTCGCCACCGGCAACGACGTCCGCGTGATGTCGATCAAACTCGCCGACCGGCTGCACAACATGCGCACCCTCGGCGTGATGCGCCCCGAGAAACAGGCCCGCATCGCCAAGGTGACCCGCGACGTGCTCATCCCGCTCGCCGAACGGCTCGGGGTCCAGGCGCTCAAGACCGAACTGGAAGACCTGGTCTTCGCGATCCTGCACCCCGAGGAGTACGAGCACACACGGGAGTTGATCGTCGAGAACGCCTCCCGCGCTGACGATCCGCTCGCGGAGATGGCCGACGAGATGCGCAAGGTCCTGCGCGAAGCCGACATCCAGGCCGAAGTCCTCATCCGGCCGCGGCACTTCGTCTCGGTGCACAGGGTGTCCCGCAAGCGTGGGCGGCTGCGGGGGGCCGACTTCGGGCGGCTGCTGGTGCTGGTGAACGAGGACGCGGACTGTTACGGCGTCCTGGGCGAGCTGCACACCTGTATGACGCCCGTCGTCTCGGAGTTCAAGGACTTCATCGCCGTTCCCAAGTTCAACCTGTACCAGTCGCTGCACACCGCCGTCGCCCGCGAGGACGGCCAGGTCACCGAAGTCCTCATCCGCACCCACCAGATGCACAAGGTCGCCGAGGCCGGTGTCGTCGCGCTCGGCAATCCCTACGCTCCTCCTTCGGAGGAGCAGGCCGCTTCGAACGACGGCGAGCGCGCGGACCCCACCCGCCCCGGCTGGCTGTCCCGCCTGCTCGACTGGCAGGAGGGCGCTCCCGACCCGGACACCTTCTGGTCGACCCTGCGCGAGGACCTCGCCCAGGACCGCGAGATCACCGTCTTCCGGCCCGACGGCGGCACCCTGGGCCTGCCCGAGGGCGCGACCTGTGTGGACGCCGCCTACGCGCAGTACGGCGAGGACGCGCACGCGTGCATCGGTGCCCGCGTCAACGGCCGCCTGGCGACCCTCAGCACGGTTCTGCGGGACGGCGACACCGTCCAGCTCCTCATGGGCCAGGACCCTGCCTCGGAGCCCTCGAGGGAGTGGCTGGAGCACGCCCACACGCCCGCCGCCCGCATCGCCATCCAACGGTGGCTGGCCGCCCACCCGTCGCAGGGCGACCCCGCCGGCGGCGAGCGGGCCGGGACGGTGCCGTTCCGGGCCACGGCGGACGGCCTGTCGGGCCGGGAGGCTGTCGAGGACGAGGGACCGGGTGTCGCCCCGGCTGCGGAGGGGACGGCCGGCCGCGTTGCCGACGGGGATCCGGACGCCCGTCGGGGCGCAGGAGCGGTGGACGCCCGTCGGGACGCAGGCGGACCGGATGCCCGCCGGGTCGATCAGGGTCCGGCCGGTCGCTCCAGCACTGCCAGCGTCCTGGTCGACCCGCCCGGCGCGACCGTACGCCTCGCCGGCTGCTGCACACCGGTACCGCCCGACGAGGTCACCGGGTTCTCGGTGCGTGGGGGAGTGGTGACCGTCCACCGCGTGGAGTGCGCGGCGGTGGCGCGGATGAAGAGCGCGGGGCGCTCGGGGGTCGGCGTGCGCTGGGGTGACACCACCGAGTGCCGGGTCACCCTGGTCGCCGAATCGTTCGTTCGCCCGCACCTCCTGGCGGACCTCACGGAGGCGATGGCCCTGGAGGGCGCGGAGATCGTCTCGGCGACGGTCGAGCCACCCACCCAGCAGCGTGTGCGCCACACCTACACCGTCCAGCTCCCGGACGCCGCCCAACTCCCCGGGCTGATGCGAGCCATGCGGAACGTGGCGGGCGTGTATGACGTGAGCAGGGCGCAGCCGCAGATGCAGGGGGCGTGACGGGCAGGGTTCACGCCGGGCGTGGTGGTTCTTGGCCCACGACACCGTCCCTCAAACCCTGCACCCACCTGACATACCCGTTCGAGTGTGCCGGTCGCGCGTCGTCCACGCCTCGCGCACGCGCGCTGATAGCCGTGGTTCATGCTGCTCACCCCCCGCAACGAGGCCCGGCGACCAGTCCCTGGCGCCACTCACTCCGGAACCCGATCCACCCGGCGCCTCAAGATGCCCGCGCTGCTCGCCGTGGCCGTCTCCACCTGTCTCCTCGCCGCGAGCGCCCCTGCCACACCCCTGGGTGTCGGCGACCGTCTCTACCCGTACCTGGGCAACCCCGGCTACGACGTGGAGTCGTACGACCTCTCCTTCACATATCCGGGCACCAACACCAAGCCCCTCCAGGCCGTCACCACGATCGACGCCTGGACGACCACGGACCTCGACCGCATCAATCTGGACTTCGCCCACGGCAAGGTCGAGTCCGTCGAGGTCGACGGTGAGCCCGCGTCGTTCAGCAGCGCCGGTGAGGACCTCGTGGTCACGCCGCAGGAGCCGTTGCCCGACGGCAGCTGGGCGCGGATCACCGTGCGGCACACCAGCGATCCCGTGTACGGGAAGGAGCGGGAGGGCGGCTGGGTGCGGACCGCCGACGGCCTCGCGATGGCCAACCAGGCCGACGCCGCCCATGTGGTGTTCCCGTGCAACGACCATCCCTCCGACAAGGCGATGTTCACCATCCGGGTCACCGCGCCCAACGGCTACACCGCCGTCGCCAACGGTCTGCGAACCGATGTGGACCGCGCGGGCAGGACGACGACATGGACGTACCGCAACGGGCACCCCATGGCCACCGAGCTCGCCCAGGTCTCCATCGGCCGCTCCACCGTGCTGCACCGAACCGGGCCGCACGGACTGCCCCTTCGGGACGTCGTACCCACCGCGCACCGTGAAAAGCTCGAACCGTGGCTGAAGAAGACTCCCGGACAGATCTCCTGGATGGAGAGCAAGCTCGGCCGGTACCCCTTCGAGACGTACGGCCTGCTCATGGCCGACGCCGCCACCGGATTCGAGCTGGAGACCCAGACCCTCTCTCTCTTCGAGAGAGGGCTCTTCACCGAGTCCGCGTTCCCCAAGTGGTTCGTCGAGTCGATCATGGTGCATGAACTGGCGCACCAGTGGTTCGGCGACAGCGTCAGTCCGCGTACCTGGTCCGACCTGTGGCTCAGTGAGGGGCACGCCACCTGGTACGAGGCCCTGTACGCGGCGGAGAAGGCCGACAGACCGCTGGAGGCACGGATGAAGGCCGCGTATGCCGCCTCGGACAGCTGGCGCGCGGCCGGTGGGCCACCCGCGGCCCCCAAGGTGCCCGCGGCCGGCAAGAAGAACGGCATCTTCCGGCCGAACGTCTACGACGGCGCGGCCCTTGTTCTGTACGCACTCCGCCAGGAGATCGGCAAGTCGGCCTTCGAAAGCCTGCAACGCGCGTGGGTGAGCCGCCACCAGGACAGCTCCGCCTCCACCGCGGACTTCGTCGCGCTGGCGGAGGAGATCTCCGGACGCCACCTCGACGGGTTCATGCACGCCTGGCTGTACGGGAAGAAGACCCCGCCGATGCCCGGTCAGCCGGAGTGGAAGGCCGCGGATCCCCGGAAGAAGGCCGCGAAGGGCGGGAAGGCCAAGACGGCCGCGAAGGCCAAGACCACGAAGGCCGGAAAGGCCGGGAAGACCACGAGGACCGCGAAATAAGGCGGTGACGAGACGCCCCGTGCCGTGCGACCATTTTCGGGTCGGCGCGGCACGGGGCACGGGAATCTTCCGGGGCACTCGTGCGTTGGGAGCAGTGACGGATCAGTTTCCGGGCGCTACGGACGCGTTCCGAAGCGCGGACGTCACTGCCACCGTCGGCGCAAACGGATTCCCCATGGACGTAAGGACCCAATGACCTCCTCTTCTTCCTTTTCCCAGGACACTCAGCGCTTCGCGCACAGCTACGCCGAAGGTCTCCGGGCCGATGCCCTGATGGAAGAGGACGTCGCCTGGAGCCACGAGATCGACGGAGAGCGGGACGGCGACCAGTTCGACCGCTCCGAGCGCGCGGCTCTGCGCCGCGTAGTGGGCCTCTCCACCGAGCTCGAGGACGTCACCGAGGTCGAGTACCGCCAGCTCCGTCTGGAGCGCGTCGTGCTCGTCGGTGTCTGGACCTCGGGGACCGTGCAGGACGCCGAGAACTCGCTGGCCGAGCTCGCCGCCCTCGCGGAGACCGCGGGCGCCCTTGTGCTCGACGGCGTGATCCAGCGCCGCGACAAGCCCGACGCGGCCACCTACATCGGCTCCGGCAAGGCCGACGAGCTGCGGGACATCGTGCTCGAGACGGGCGCGGACACGGTCATCTGCGACGGTGAACTCAGCCCCGGCCAGCTCATCCACCTCGAAGACGTCGTCAAGGTCAAGGTCATCGACCGTACGGCCCTGATCCTCGACATCTTCGCCCAGCACGCCAAGTCCCGAGAGGGCAAGGCGCAGGTCGCGCTCGCGCAGATGCAGTACATGCTGCCGAGGCTGCGAGGCTGGGGTCAGTCGCTGTCCCGGCAGATGGGCGGCGGCAAGGGCGGCGGCCTCGCCACACGTGGTCCCGGTGAGACCAAGATCGAGACGGACCGGCGACGGATCCGCGAGAAGATGGCGAAGATGCGCCGGGAGATCGCGGAGATGAAGACCGGCCGCGAGATCAAGCGCCAGGAGCGCAAGCGCAACAAGGTGCCCTCGGTCGCCATCGCGGGCTACACCAACGCCGGCAAGTCCTCCCTGCTCAACCGCCTCACGGGCGCGGGTGTGCTGGTCGAGAACGCCCTGTTCGCGACCCTCGACCCGACCGTGCGCCGGGCCGAGACCCCGGGCGGAAGGCTGTACACGCTGGCCGACACGGTCGGTTTTGTACGGCACCTGCCGCACCACCTGGTCGAGGCGTTCCGTTCCACCATGGAGGAGGTCGGCGAGTCCGACCTGATCCTGCACGTGGTGGACGGCTCGCACCCGAACCCGGAGGAGCAGCTGGCCGCCGTGCGCGAGGTGATCAGGGACGTCGGCGCGACCGACGTACCGGAGATCGTTGTGATCAACAAGGCGGACGCGGCCGACCCGCTGATGCTGCAGCGGCTCATGCGGATCGAGAAGCGCTCCATCGCCGTCTCGGCCCGTACCGGCAAGGGCATCGACGAGCTGCTCGCGCTGATCGACAACGAGCTTCCGCGTCCGTCGATCGAGACCGAGGCGCTCGTGCCGTACACGCACGGCAAGCTGGTCGCCCGCGCCCACACCGAGGGCGAGGTGATCTCCGAGGAGCACACCCCGGAGGGCACGCTGCTCAAGGTGCGCGTGCATGAGGAGCTGGCGGCGGATCTCGCGCCGTACGCTCCGGCCCCGACCGTCTGAGCCGTACGTCTCGGCTCGACCGTCCGAGCTGTCGTAGGCCGACTGCCTGGGCCGTCGTCGGAAGGCGGCCCGAGCAGGCGCAGAACGGCCGAAGGCCCGCCCCCTGTCCTGGGGAGCGGGCCTTCAGCATGTGTCAGGTCGCGATGCGGGGAGTATCACCGACCGGCGTACTTCTCGCTCACCGCGTCGTAGATGCCCTTGGCCTCCTTGCCCAGCCGCGGGCCCGCGAGCCACGTGTTGTCCTCCGGGCCGATCGAGGTGTTGGAGACGAGCGCAGGCTTGCCGTCCGAGCCCGTCGCGATCCAGCCACCACCGGACGAACCGCCGGTCATCGTGCAGCCGATGCGGTACATCGTCGGGTCCGAGGCGTTGAGCGACAGCCGACCCGGCTTGTCCTGGCACTGGTACATCTTCTGGCCGTCGAACGGCGCAGCTTCCGGGTAGCCCATCGCCTTGATGCCGGCCACGTCGGGCACCGCGGGGGCGTTGAAGTTCACCGGCAGAGCCGAACCCACCGTCTCCTCCAGGGACTTGCCGTTACCGCCCGCCTCCGGCTGCACATGCAGCACGGCGAAGTCGTACGGCGCGCCGTCCCCGCCCGTCAGACCGCCCTGCGCGATCCACTGGTCCGAGGTCTTCGCCCAGTCGGCCCACCACGCACCGTACGGAGCGATCTGCTCCCGGGTGGCGCCCTTCAACTTCGCCGTTTCCATGCCCGCGTCGTTGTACGAGGGCACGAACGTGATGTTGCGGTACCAGCCGCCGCTCTTGCCCGCGTGCACACAGTGGCCCGCGGTCCACACCATGTTGGACTTGCCGGGGTTGGCCGGGTCCTGCACGACCGTCGCCGAGCAGACGGACGGGCCGTCGGGGGAGTCGAAGAACACCTTGCCCAGCTCGGGGGCGTTGGCGTGGTACGTAGGCGACACGGCCTGCGCGTCCACCGGCGCCGGCGTCGGGTCGGTCACACCCTGGTCGCCGGCGAGGTCACTGTCGTCGACACCGCGGTCGGGGTCCTCGGCTTCCCGCATGCGGTCCGGGTCCCAAAGCCCTTCGATGATCGGGTTGATGAAGTCCTTGGCCTCACGCAGCCAGTCCTCCTTGTCCCATTCCTTCCAGGCGCCGTCCTTCCACTTGTCGACGTCGATCCCGTGCTCCTTGAGCTTGTCCTTGATGTCGTCCGGGATCGTGATCTTGCCGTCGCCCTCGGCCACGGCGGACGCGGTGGCCTCGCCGCTCACCTCGGCGTTGCCCGACTCACAGGCCGTGACGGTGAGGGCCAACGCCGCTGCGAGCGCGACCACGGGCAGCGGGGAGGTTCTGCGGCGCGCGCTCCTCCCTCGGCGAGCGGTGAACGACGGCCGTATCGATCGCATGATCTAACTCCCCCTGGGGTGCAAGTACTAAGGCGCCGCGGTCATGAACTCCCGCTGATCACTCACTGGTTCCACGTGATGTCACGGCGCGTTGGGACGGCATCACACACTATGCGTTCTCTGTGGGGGAGTTCCGATGGAACGGCAACGGTTTCGCTACGACAAGGATCTTGAAGCAACCCGTAACCCGGTGAACGGTCCGGGGTTGGTAGCGGTTGGGGGCCCGCCGCCCGTGGGCGGCCTCCAGTGCCCAGTTCCCCGGAGTTTCGAGTGGACGCTCGCGGGGCTTCGTATGTCGGGTCGGGCGAGGATGCGAGAGACCTGCTCGCCCCGGGACAGCGGGAGGACAGGGAGCCATGGCCGTGACCGAATCTTTGCGCGGGGGGACATCCGAGCCGGCGGGGGTGCGCTCCGTGCACGAGGGGATCCTGCGGCGGCAGTCGGCACGTGAGTCGGCGGCGCGCACCTACGCGCGCGCCCTGCCCATCGTGCCGGTGCGGGCGCGTGGGCTGACCATCGAGGGCGCGGACGGACGCCGCTACCTGGACTGCCTCTCGGGCGCCGGCACCTTGGCGCTCGGACACAACCACCCGGTCGTCCTGGAGGCCATCCGCAAGGTCCTCGACTCGGGCGCACCACTGCACGTCCTCGACCTGGCGACCCCCGTCAAGGACGCCTTCATCACCGAGTTGTTCCACACCCTTCCGCCCGGTCTCGCCGGGCACGCGCGCGTGCAGTTCTGCGGACCGGCCGGCACGGATGCGGTGGAGGCCGCGTTCAAGCTCGTCCGGGCCGCGACCGGACGCACCGGCATACTCGCCTTCAGCGGCGCCTACCACGGCATGACCGCCGGAGCGCTCGAAGCATCCGGGGGCGCCTACGACGTACGGGTCGCGCGCCTGCCCTACCCCCAGGACTACCGATGCCCCTTCGGCGTTGGCGGCGAACGCGGCGCCGAACTCGCCGCGCGCTGGACGGAATCCGTCCTCGACGATCCCAAGTCGGGCGTACCGCGTCCCGCCGGGATGATCCTCGAACCCGTCCAGGGGGAGGGCGGGGTGATCCCCGCGCCTGACGGCTGGATGCGGCGCATGCGGCAGATCACGGCCGACCGATCCATCCCGCTGATCGCCGACGAGGTCCAGACGGGGGTCGGGCGTACCGGCTCGTTCTGGGCGGTGGAGCACAGTGGCGTCACCCCCGATGTGATGGTCCTCTCCAAGGCCATCGGAGGCAGTCTTCCCCTGGCCGTCATCGTCTACCGCGACGACCTCGACGCCTGGCAGCCCGGTGCCCACGCCGGCACCTTCCGCGGCAACCAGCTCGCCATGGCCGCCGGCACGGCGACGCTCGCCTACGTCCGCGAGAACCGTCTCGCCGAGCGGGCGGCCGAGCTGGGCTCGCGGATGCTCAGCCAACTTCGCGGACTCGCGGGTGAGTTCGCGTGTATCGGGGATGTGCGGGGGAGGGGGCTGATGATCGGCGTCGAGGTGGTGGAGCCGGAGACCGACCGCGAGCGTGCCGAGGAGCCCCCGGCGAATTTGCCCGGGATCGACAGGACGGGCAGCGGGCCCGGGCTGGAGCTTCTGGCTGCTCTTGAACTTGAAGGGGACAGGGATGCCCCTCACCAAGCCGAGGGAGCCGCGACAGCGCAGGGCACGGATCGTCACCCTCGGCCCGCCGCCCCAGAACTTGCCGTCGCCGTCCAGCGCGAGTGCCTGCGACGTGGCCTGATCGTGGAACTCGGCGGCCGCCACTCCAGCGTCGTGCGGCTGCTGCCGCCCCTGACCATCAGCGACGAACAGGCAGACGCGGTACTGGACCGGTTGGCCGACGCCGTGGATGCGGTCTCCCGCGACCGCACCGCCGGCCATCCGACGCGTCGGCCGATCCCGCAGCACCGCCGAAGCGACGATCGGGCCGACTGGGCGGGGTAGCGCGGTAGCCCAGGAGGGTGCGGCGGCACGGACTCCAACCGGCGCGGACTTCAAGCCCACGTCCACCCTCATCGCAGAACACCGGCAGTCCCGCACGAGCCGGAACCACCTCAAGAGGACCAGCCTTGATCACCACCCCCACATCCGACGGCCGGGCCGACACCCGCGCGCGAGGCTCCTCCGACGCACATCTCCCCCAGCAAGAGCCGCACGCAGGTACACCTGCGCAGGATGGTGCACCGGCGCCGGAGGGAGGCGCGCCGCAGGAACGCGCTTCGGCACAGGTAGCTGCCGGTGCGCAGGCGCCGGTACGGCCGCCGACGCAGACAGGCGCCGCACGCACCGAGTGGCCGCACGGAGTCACCGTCGACCTCCTGGAGCATCCCGCCCCGCACACTGCCGCCCAGGCCGCCGCCGTGGAGAACCTGCTCCGCTGCTGGGTTCGTGAGACCGCCATCCCGGCTCCCGACAACGGGATCCTCCGCATCCCCCTGCCTGCCACCGGTACGGTCCTGTTGATCCCGGTCCACTACTGGTCCCCGACGGGTTGGCACCGCTTCGGCCTCCCGCGCCTCGCCGACGCACCCGACCACGCCCCACCTACCGACGCTGTCACCCTCGCGGCACTGCTGAGCCGGGAGACGTGCGGCGGAGCGGACACCACGTGCGCTGCCACCGACCTCGTCGCCCGCGTCGCCGACTCCGTCCGACGAACCGTCGCGTTCATGAGCGAGCGCCGGGACAGTCCCGCCGAAGGCTCCGACCTCTTCCTGACGGCCGAGCAGGCCCTCATGCTCGGGCATCCACTCCATCCGGCCCCGAAGAGCCGTGAGGGTCTTTCCGAGGCTGAAGCACGGCTGTTCTCACCCGAGTTGTGCGGCTCCTTCCCTCTGCACTGGCTGGCTGTCGCTCCCTCCCTCCTCGCCACCGACTCCGCATGGACGGAGCGCGGCCGTGTCGTGCCGGCAGCCCAGCTCACCGCCCGCCTGGCCGGGCCTGGGCTGCCCTTGCCCGAGGGGTACGCGGCACTGCCCCTGCATCCCTGGCAGTCGCGTGAGATCCGGCATCGCCCCGAGACCGCGGCCCTTCTCGATGCCGGAACGCTCAGGGACCTCGGCGCCCACGGGGCACCCTGGCATCCCACCTCCTCCGTCCGAACCGTCCACAGATCCGACGCCCCGGCCATGCTCAAGGTGTCGCTGGGCCTGAGCATCACCAATTCCCGGCGGGAGAACCTCCGCAAGGAGTTGCACCGCGGCGTCGAGGTCCATCGACTCCTGCGCAGTGGCCTCTCGACGCAGTGGCAGGCCGCACACCCCGGATTCGACATCGTTCGCGACCCGGCCTGGCTCGCCGTCGATGCGCCGAGCGGCGACCCCGTCGTCGGCCTCGACGTGATGATCCGGCACAACCCGTTCCAGCCGTCCGACGACGTGTCCTGCGTAGCTGGACTCGTCTCACCGCGCCCTCGGGGGCAGGCCGGCGCCGCCGCTGGTCCACGACGGTCGGACACGCAACCCCTGCAGTCCCGTCTCGCGGACCTGATCACGTACCTGGCCGCCCGGACGGGTCGCCCTCGCGGAGCCGTAGCCGCGGAGTGGTTCCTGCGCTACCTCGAACAGGTCGTGCGGCCAGTGCTGTGGCTGGACGCCGAGGCGGGGATCGCCCTGGAGGCACACCAACAGAACACGTTGCTCCTGCTGGACGGCGACGGCTGGCCTATGGGCGGCCGCTACCGCGACAACCAGGGCTACTACTTCCGTGAGTCCCGCCGCGCGGATCTCGACGCCCGGCTGCCCGGCATCGGCGAGCACAGTGACACCTTCGTCTCGGACGAGGTCACTGACGAACGCTTCGCGTACTACCTCGCGATCAACAACGTATTCGGTCTCATCGGAGCGTTCGGCTCCCAGCGTCTCGTCGACGAACAACTGCTGCTCGCCGCCTTCCGACGGTTCCTGGGTGATCTGGCCTCCGGTCCCGATCGGCTGCGCACGTCACTGCCTGCCCACCTGCTCGACTCACCGGTTCTGCGCTGCAAGGCCAACCTGCTGACCCGGCTGCGCGGCCTCGATGAACTCGTCGGACCGGTTGAGACCCAGTCCGTATACGTCACCATCGCCAACCCCCTGCATTCCTGACCATCGCCGTCGCGTCTCGTCACGAACCAACGCCTCTGCGTTCCACCAACCCCCTTCCTCCCTGGGGAACATGACCCACCCCGCTTCCTGAGAGGAGTGTCGCCGTGCCTCCCATTGACGCGAGTGCCAACGCCCGCACTGTCCCCGTCTCCGATATCGGCGTCGCTACGAGCCCGGGTTCTCGTGCGAGCTCCTTCGACAAGGTCGCTGATGAGGGCGCAGACAGTGAGGACACGCTGGAACTGCGCTTGACCGACGAATTCGCGGCGCTCCTCACGGACGGCGCCCATCGGGACGGGGAGCGGAGCCCGGGCGGTCTCGGCACGGCTGTACCCGCCTCCGTGCTCGCGATCACCGATGATCTGCTCGACGGCGTTGCCGACTGGGGGCCGATCAGCACACCGGAAGGCGTGCTACACCTTGTCCCCGTCAGTGTCGAGCGAGACCTCCCGATCATCAGCCGGTGGATGAACGACCCTGCCGTCGCAGCGTTCTGGGGGCTCGGTGGACCTCAGGACACCGCCGAGGAACATCTCCGATCCCAGCTCACCGGCGACGGCCGCAGCATTCCGTGCCTGGGCATGCTGGAGGGCACGCCGATGAGCTACTGGGAGATCTACCGGGCCGACCTCGACCCGTTGGCCCGGCACTACCCGGCCCGGCCCCATGACACCGGACTCCATCTCCTCATCGGTGCAGTCGGGGACCGCGGGCGAGGGCTTGGCGGAACCCTGCTCCGAGCTGTCGCCGACCTCGTGCTGGACAGGCGGCCTGCCTGCGCGCGCGTCGTCGCCGAACCCGACATTCGCAACACCCCTTCCATCGCCGCTTTCCTGAGCGCCGGCTTCCGCTTCTCTGCCGAGATTGAGCTGCCCGCCAAGCGGGCCGCGCTCATGGTCAGAGACCGGAGTCTGCGCCATCTGTTGTGACGCCATGTCGCAGCGTCGTCACGTTTGGCACACCGCTCGCGCCGATCCGGTTCCCACTGCCGACCAACCGATCGGCTGATTTCGATCGCGCTCGAACCGTTTCTGACCTCAAACAACCCGACTCCATGCGAACCCGAACCGATCCGATCCCCACCTGAGGAACCCCCGGTCTTGATCCCGCCCCTCGCCTCCACCGTGATCACCCGCTTGTCAGTGCCGGGCCGTAGGGTGGTCACGCTATGACGAAGCCCTCACTCCCCGAACTCCTGCATGCTGCCGTCACTGCTGTCGGCGGCACGGAGCGCCCCGGCCAGGTGACCATGGCCGAATCCGTCGCGGAGGCGATCGACGGCAGCTCCCATCTGCTGGTCCAGGCCGGCACCGGCACCGGAAAGTCGCTGGGCTACCTGGTGCCCGCGCTCGCGCACGGGGAGCGCGTCGTCGTGGCGACGGCCACGCTGGCGCTGCAGCGCCAGCTGGTGGAGAGGGACCTGCCGCGCACCGTCGACGCACTGCACCCGCTGCTGCGGCGTCGCCCCGAGTTCGCGATGCTCAAAGGCAGGTCCAACTACCTGTGCCTGCACCGCCTGAACGAGGGCGTCCCGCAGGACGAGGAGGAAGGCCTCTTCGACCAGTTCGAGGCGGCCGCACCCACCAGCAAGCTCGGCCAGGACCTGCTGCGGCTGCGCGACTGGGCGGACGAGACGGAGACGGGCGACCGCGACGACCTGACGCCCGGTGTGTCCGACCGCGCCTGGGCCCAGGTCTCGGTGTCGTCGCGGGAGTGCCTCGGCGCTTCGAAGTGCGCATACGGCGCCGAATGCTTCGCCGAGATGGCGCGTGAGCGGGCCAAGCTCGCGGAGGTCGTCGTCACCAACCACGCGCTGCTCGCGATCGACGCCATCGAGGGCGCACCGGTCCTCCCACAGCACGAGGTCCTGATCGTCGACGAGGCGCACGAACTGGTTTCCCGGGTCACCGGAGTCGCCACGGGCGAACTCACTCCCGGCCAGGTCAACCGCGCGGTGCGGCGCGCCGCGAAGCTCGTCAACGAGAAGGCCGCCGACCAGCTCCAGACCGCCGCCGAGGGCTTCGAACGGCTGATGGAGCTGGCCCTCCCGGGCCGCCTGGAGGAGATCCCGGAGGACCTCGCCTACGCGCTCATGGCACTGCGCGACGCCTGCCGCACCGTCATCTCCGCGATCGGGTCCACCCGCGACAAGTCCGTGCAGGACGAGGACGCGGTCCGCAAGCAGGCGCTCGCCTCGGTCGAGACCGTGCACGACGTGGCGGAGCGGATCACCAACGGTTCCGAGTGGGACGTCGTCTGGTACGAGCGCCACGACCGCTTCGGCGCGTCCCTGCGCGTGGCCCCCATGTCCGTGTCGGGACTCCTGAGGGAGAAGCTCTTCGCGGACCGCTCCGTCGTGCTGACCTCCGCGACCTTGAAGCTGGGCGGCGACTTCAACGGTGTCGGCGCGTCCCTGGGCCTCGCCCCCGAGGGGACGGAGGGCGACGACCTCCCGCAGTGGAAGGGAGTGGACGTCGGCTCGCCCTTCGAGTACCGCAAGCAGGGCATCCTGTACGTCGCCAAGCACCTGTCACGGCCCGCGCGGGACGGCGACCGGGTCGACATGCTCGACGAGCTGACCGAACTGATCCAGGCGGCGGGCGGCCGCACCCTCGGCCTGTTCTCCTCCATGCGGGCCGCTCAGCTGGCCGCCGAGGAACTTCGCTCTCGCATCCCCGAGTTCCCGGTCCTCCTGCAGGGCGAGGAGACGCTCGGCGAGCTGATCAAGAACTTCGCGGCTGACCCGAAGACCTGCCTGTTCGGCACGCTGTCCCTCTGGCAGGGCGTCGATGTGCCCGGCCCCAGCTGCCAGCTGGTCGTCATGGACAAGATCCCGTTCCCGCGCCCGGACGACCCACTGATGAGCGCTCGCCAGAAGGCCGTGGAGGATGCCGGGGGCAATGGCTTCATGGCGGTCGCGGCCACCCATGCCGCGCTGCTCATGGCTCAGGGCGCCGGCCGCCTCGTACGGGCGTCGGGGGACCGTGGCGTGGTCGCCGTACTGGATCAGCGGCTGGCCACGGCGCGGTACGGGAGCTATCTGAAGGCGTCACTGCCCGACTTCTGGTACACGACGGACCGTAACCAGGTACGGAAGTCGCTGGCCGCGATCGACGCGGCGGCGAAGCAGACGGAGGCGGACGAGCCGCAGTGACCGGGGTCGGGGTGGCCTGTCGCAGCGCTGCGACAGGCCACCCCGACCCCGGAATCCGGTGACGTCGGGCCTTGCAAAGCACCAAGGAACCCAGACCCGCAGGAACCCAGACCCGCACAGAACCTGGCCCGAGACAAGCACAGGGCCCCGGAACCGGCGCAGGGGTCCCGGGGCCCGGTCAGTGGGCGACGCCGTCGGCTTCGCCCGCCGCAGCCGTCACACGCGGCGCAGCACCGCCACCACCTTGCCCAGGATGGTCGCGTCGTCGCCCGGGATCGGCTCGTACGCCGCGTTGTGCGGGAGGAGCCAGACGTGGCCGTCCTCGCGCTTGAAGCGCTTGACCGTGGCCTCGCCGTCGAGCATCGCGGCCACGATGTCGCCGTTCTCGGCGACCGGCTGGCGACGGACGGTGACCCAGTCGCCGTCGCAGATCGCGGCTTCGATCATCGAGTCACCGACGACCTTCAGCACGAACAGCTCGCCGTCGCCGACCAACTGCCGGGGGAGAGGGAAGACGTCCTCGACCGACTCCTCGGCGAGAATCGGGCCACCCGCGGCGATACGGCCGACCAGCGGGACGTACGATGCGGCGGGCTTGCCCGCGGTGTCCGTGGGCTGCACGGAGGCGGCCTGGTCGGAGCCGCGCACCTCGTATGCGCGCGGACGGTGCGGGTCGCGGCGGAGGAAGCCCTTGCGCTCCAGTGCCATCAGCTGGTGTGCGACCGAGGACGTGCTGGACAGGCCGACGGCCTGGCCGATCTCCCGCATCGACGGCGGGTAGCCGCGCCGCTGCACGGAATCCCTGATGACCTCGATCACGCGGCGTTGCCGGTCCGTGAGCCCCGAGCTGTCCGCCCGAATGCCCGGAGGTCGGCCCGGAAGGGACCGCTTGTGTCCCTCGGGATTCATGGCTTCGTTCATCGCATGCACCGGCTCGAGTCGGCTCTGGGAGCGGTCCTGGGCAGTGATGGTGGCACTGTCTGCGGTGGTGGTCACGTCGGCCCCTCTCGATGGTCTCCCTGCTGCACAACGGTAGTTGCTTTCGAAAGGTTGCGCCAAACACACGTTCGAGTGAAAAATCGCGAAGCACCTGACGTGATCATGTGTCTGGGTGTATGGCTGACGTCCTTGCCGGCGGACAAAAGAGCCCATTGTTGTACCCTTCACCGCCGGTGGGCGACCTCGTGGGTCGTTGCCCAGTCTGCCATCCGGCATCGGTTCAACCGTGAAGTGACCCCCATCTGTGCGGGAGTCCCACGTCCCCTCCGTGTGGCGCTCACGGTATCTCCGTATGTGTCGCTGCGATACGGCGGTGCACACATGCGTGCGGCGTGTCGGTAGGCGGCACCGCGCACAGCCGTGCACGCGCGACACGCGCGCGTGGCGTGCGTGTATGAGCCAATCCCCACATCTAGTGGTTGGATTGCGGCAGCAGCCCAGAAGTTGTGGTCCCCCCGGTCTTCGGACGCTCGGAGATCGCCTATGCTTGGGGCTGCTTCGAGGGGCCCATGAGGCCCAGCGAGGCTATTGAGTCTGCTGTGAGGAGGGTTGGAAGTTATGCACTGCCCCTTCTGCAGGCACCCCGACAGCCGTGTCGTCGACAGCCGTACGACCGACGACGGCACGTCGATCCGCAGGCGCCGCCAGTGTCCTGACTGCTCCCGTCGTTTCACGACTGTGGAGACCTGCTCGCTGATGGTGATCAAGCGGTCCGGAGTCACCGAGCCGTTCAGCCGTACCAAGGTCATCAACGGCGTGCGCAAGGCATGCCAGGGACGACCCGTCACCGAGGACGCGCTCGCCCAGCTCGGCCAACGGGTCGAGGAGGCGGTGCGGGCCACCGGAAGCGCCGAGCTGACCACCCATGACGTGGGGCTGGCCATACTCGGCCCGTTGCAGGAGCTCGACCTCGTCGCATATCTGCGATTCGCCTCCGTCTACCGGGCGTTCGACTCGCTCGAGGACTTCGAGGCCGCGATCGCGGAACTGAGGGAGGCGACAGGACGCCCCGCCGCGGACGACGACGACCGCGAAGGCGACACGGAGGCTGTCGCGGGGGGCCGGGAAGACGATCGCGGGTCCGGCGGGGCTGCACAGGTCCCCGTGCCCGCCAACGCCGCCGACTGAGGGCGAGCCGGTTCCGGTCCTCGGACTCCGGATCCGGCCGAGAGGCGGCGACACAAGACCTGCTGCGGGTGGCGATCAGAGGGTGCCCGCAGCACAAGACAGAACACCGTGCCACGGGGAACATCGGGGCACTTCAGGGCGTTTTAGCCCGTACAGGGAGGCGGCATGACAGAGACGGCGAGCGGTCCGGCACGGAGTTCCCGCGCCAAGGGCACCAAGGCGGCCAAGGGACTGCGTATCGAGCGCATCCACACCACCCCCGGCGTACACCCGTACGACGAGGTGGCCTGGGAGCGCCGTGACGTCGTCATGACCAACTGGCGCGACGGCTCGGTCAACTTCGAGCAGCGCGGCGTCGAGTTCCCCGACTTCTGGTCGGTGAACGCGGTCAACATCGTCACCAGCAAGTACTTCCGCGGTGCCGTCGGCACCCCGCAGCGCGAGGTGAGCCTGAAGCAGCTCATCGACCGCATCGTGAAGACGTACCGGAAGGCCGGCGAGGACTACAAGTACTTCGCCTCGCCCGCCGACGCCGAGATCTTCGAGCACGAGCTGGCGTACGCCCTCCTGCACCAGATCTTCAGCTTCAACAGCCCCGTGTGGTTCAACGTGGGCACTCCTCAGCCTCAGCAGGTCTCCGCCTGCTTCATCCTGGCCGTCGACGACTCCATGGAGTCGATCCTCGACTGGTACAAGGAAGAGGGCATGATCTTCAAGGGCGGCTCCGGCGCCGGCCTGAACCTCTCCCGTATCCGCTCCTCCAAGGAGCTGCTGTCCTCCGGCGGCAACGCGTCCGGTCCGGTCTCCTTCATGCGCGGCGCCGACGCGTCCGCAGGAACGATCAAGTCCGGTGGTGCCACGCGCCGCGCCGCCAAGATGGTCATCCTCGACGTCGACCACCCCGACATCGAGGACTTCATCGAGACCAAGGTGAAGGAAGAGGAGAAGATCCGCGCCCTGCGTGACGCGGGCTTCGACATGGACCTGGGCGGCGACGACATCACGTCCGTCCAGTACCAGAACGCAAACAACTCGGTCCGTGTGAACGACGAGTTCATGAAGGCGGTCGAGCAGGGCGGCAAGTTCGGCCTGCGCGCGCGGATGACCGGCGAGGTCATCGAAGAGGTCGACGCCAAGGCCCTGTTCCGCAAGATGGCCGAGGCCGCCTGGGCCTGCGCAGACCCCGGCATCCAGTACGACGACACCATCAACCACTGGCACACCTGCCCGGAGTCCGGCCGTATCAACGGCTCGAACCCTTGCAGCGAGTACATGCACCTGGACAACACGTCCTGCAACCTCGCCTCGCTGAACCTGATGAAGTTCCTGAAGGACGACGGCAAGGGCAACCAGTCCTTCCACGTCGAGCGCTTCGCGAAGGTCGTCGAGCTCGTCATCACCGCGATGGACATCTCCATCTGCTTCGCGGACTTCCCGACGCAGAAGATCGGTGAGAACACGCGCGCGTTCCGCCAGCTCGGCATCGGCTACGCCAACCTCGGCGCCCTGCTGATGGCGACCGGCCACGCGTACGACTCGGACGGCGGCCGCGCCCTCGCCGGTGCCATCACCTCCCTGATGACCGGCACCTCGTACAAGCGCTCCGCCGAACTCGCCGCGGTCGTCGGCCCGTACGACGGCTATGCCCGCAACGCCCAGCCGCACCTGCGCGTCATGAAGCAGCACGCCGACGCCAACACCGCGGCCGTTCGCATGGACGACTTGGACACGCCGATCTGGGCAGCCGCCACGGAGGCCTGGCAGGACGTGCTGCGCCTCGGTGAGAAGAACGGTTTCCGTAACTCCCAGGCGTCCGTCATCGCCCCGACGGGCACCATCGGTCTGGCGATGTCCTGCGACACCACCGGCCTCGAGCCCGACCTCGCGCTGGTCAAGTTCAAGAAGCTGGTCGGCGGCGGCTCGATGCAGATCGTCAACGGCACCGTCCCGCAGGCCCTGCGCCGCCTGGGCTACCAGGAGGAGCAGATCGAGGCGATCGTCGCCCACATCGCCGAGCACGGCAATGTCGTCGACGCCCCGGGCCTCAAGCACGAGCACTACGAGGTCTTCGACTGCGCCATGGGCGAGCGCTCCATCTCCGCGATGGGCCACGTCCGCATGATGGCCGCGATCCAGCCGTGGATCTCCGGCGCCCTGTCCAAGACGGTCAACATGCCGGAGTCGGCGACCGTCGAGGAGGTCGAGGAGATCTACTTCGAGGCCTGGAAGATGGGCGTCAAGGCCCTCGCCATCTACCGTGACAACTGCAAGGTCGGCCAGCCGCTCTCCGCCAAGACCAAGGAGAAGGAGAAGGCCGAGATCACGGAGAAGGCCGAGGCCACCATCCGTGAGACGGTCGAGAAGGTCGTCGAGTACCGCCCGGTCCGCAAGCGTCTCCCGAAGGGGCGTCCCGGTATCACCACGTCCTTCACCGTCGGTGGCGCCGAGGGCTACATGACCGCCAACTCCTACCCGGACGACGGCCTCGGCGAGGTCTTCCTGAAGATGTCCAAGCAGGGCTCGACCCTCGCGGGCATGATGGACGCCTTCTCGATCGCCGTCTCGGTGGGTCTGCAGTACGGCGTGCCGCTGGAGACGTACGTCTCGAAGTTCACGAACATGCGCTTCGAGCCGGCCGGCATGACGGACGACCCGGACGTGCGGATGGCGCAGTCGATCGTCGACTACATCTTCCGTCGCCTTGCGCTCGACTTCCTGCCCTTCGAGACGCGGTCCGCGCTGGGCATCCACTCCGCCGAAGAGCGCCAGCGTCATCTGGAGACGGGTTCGTACGAGCCCAACGAGGACGAGGTCGACGTCGAGGGCCTGGCCCAGTCGGCGCCGCGCGCCCAGGAGCTGAGGGCCGTCGCCACCCCGAAGTCCGACGCCGGGCCGGCCAAGCCCGCCCCGCAGCAGGCGCACACCAGCGCCGAGTTGGTGGAGATGCAGCTGGGCATCCAGGCCGACGCCCCGCTGTGCTTCTCCTGCGGTACGAAGATGCAGCGCGCCGGCTCCTGCTACATCTGCGAGGGCTGCGGCTCGACGAGCGGCTGCAGCTGAACAGGAGCGCCTTCAGGCGTGAATGACTGAGCCGAGCGGGGAGTCACCGAAGTTGACTCCCCGCTCGGCTGCTTCAGGGAGGGGCGCCGGCCTTATGTCGGCGACCCGCCCCTCTTCGCGTATGTACACGCGACGCTCAGGGCTGGTGGGGCCTGCCCATGGTCGCCGTGAACGTCGCCGGATCGTCCTCGAAACCGTGGATGCCCGGGCGGAATTCCCACGTGCCCGAGTCCTGGCGTACGAACTCCGCGACCGTCGTCGCCGTCGCACCGAGCACGCCGCCGAAGTCGTCCTCGGCCAGGACGGTGTAGTCCTCGCGGATGCGCAGGGCCGGCTTGACGACGCTGACGAAGGTGCGCTTGGCGGGGCGCTGCTGGATCACGACCCCGACCATCACGCGCGCGTACCGGCTGTCGAGCCGGTTGAGCTCCACGGTCATGACCTCGTCCCAGCCGAAGCCCTTGCCGTCCTTGCTGTCCCGGTTCAGATAGATGGTGCCGTCGGGAGAGCGGCTGTCGAAGTGCACCACGTAGGCGGGATCGCCGTACGGGTCGCTCGCCAGGTAGGTAGCGGCGACGATGTCCAGGTCGGTGGGCGGTTGCCCGGCCGGACTGGGGTCCCACTTGACCGAGATCTCGACTTTCCGGATCCCCTTGTTGATGGCGCTCACCAGGCTTCCCCTTCCCCGTTTCGCGTATGCCCTCAGCCCGAACTGCCCAGCAGAAGAGGCCGGTTGTCCATCCTGCCACGCGCGCGGGCTCGTGCGCCGGGGAGCACTGCGGTCGAGCGTGACCGACGCCACGCTCCGTGGCCTTACCATGGCGCGGTGCTGGTCAAGTGGATTCGCTGCACCGTGGTGGACCGCCGCGGGTTCGAGCGGGGGCAGCGAAAATGGGCGGGGCTTCTGGGGGAGCCGGGGTTTCGGGGGCAGGGGGGTGGCTGGAGCCGGGGGCGGCAGGGGGTGGCGCACATCTTCTCGTTCTGGGAGAGCCGTTCCTTCTACGACTCCTTCATGGCCCGCTCCCACGACAGGCTGGCGGCGGCCCAGTCGGGCACCTACAAGGACATGCAGGTCAAACTCTTCGACTACCGCTTCGACGTGAAGACCGGCTTCGAGCCGCGTTTCACCGACGCGGACCTCGTCAGGGTGGCGCACTGCCGTGTGCACGAGGAGCGCGCCGAGCACTTCACCCTCATGCAGGAGAAGGTCTGGAACCCCGCGATGGCCGGCTCACCCGGCATGGTCCGCGGGCTGTTCGGCGAGGCGCCGGGTCACGAGTTCCTGGTGCTGTCGATGTGGCACTCCGCCGCGGAGCACGGCAAGTACCGCACGGAGCGCGTGGAGCGACTGGCGCTGCGGGCCCAGACGGAGGCGGACGTCGCAGCTCTCACGGGTGACATCGTGGAACTCGAATCCACCTGGACCGTTTGAATTCCGGACCGTTAAACCTGCGCTCTGATGTGGCTGATGGTGCAGGAAGTGTGTGACCTACGCCGTATGGGGCCCGTTCGAGTGCTCGATCGGCCCTCACCCGATCTAGGGTTTTGGCATGGCACGACCACGGCGCATCGTCCTTGTCCGGCACGGCGAGTCAACGGGCAATGTTGATGACACCGTGTACGAGCGTGAGCCCGACCACGCGCTTGCCCTGACCGAGCGGGGCTGGCGGCAGGCCGAGGAGACGGGAAAACGGCTGCGGGACGTGTTCGGACGTGAGCGCGTCAGCGTGTACGTCTCGCCCTACCGCCGTACGCACGACACGCTGCGCGCCTTCCATCTGGATCCCGAGCTCATACGGGTACGCGAGGAGCCCCGGCTGCGCGAGCAGGATTGGGGAAACTGGCAGGACCGCGACGACGTACGCCTGCAGAAGTCCTACCGTGACGCCTACGGCCACTTCTTCTACCGCTTCGCCCAGGGCGAGTCCGGCGCCGACGTGTACGACCGGGTCGGCAACTTCCTGGAGAGCCTGTACCGCAGCTTCGAGGCCCCCGACCACCCGCCCAACGTGCTGCTCGTGACCCACGGCCTGGCCATGCGGCTGTTCTGCATGCGCTGGTTTCACTGGACGGTCGCGGAGTTCGAGTCGTTGTCGAACCCTGGGAACGCCGAGATGCGGATGCTCGTTCTCGGGGACGACGGCAAGTACACACTGGACCGGCCGTTCGACCGCTGGCGGGATCCGGAACCGTACGGGATCACCGGATAGAGTGGCAGAGCGATGACCGCTGATTCCTCTACCGAAGGGCGCCTGGAGCGCGCCCTCGCCAGCCTGCGCGGACTCGCGGTGGGAGACGCGCTGGGCTCGCAGTTCTTCGTCCCGGCGAACTATCCGCTGCTCAAGCGCCGCGAGCTGCCCTCCGGCCCCTGGCAGTGGACGGACGACACGGAGATGGCCTGCTCCGTGGTCGCCGTCCTGGCCACTCACCACCGCATCGACCAGGACGCTCTGGCCCGCTCCTTCGCCGTGCACCACGATTTCGACCGGGGCTACGGCCCTGCGGTCAACCGGCTGCTGCGCCTGGTCCGGGAGGGCGGGGACTGGCGTGAGCTCTCGGCCGCGCTCTTCAACGGACAGGGATCCTGGGGAAACGGTGCCGCGATGCGCATCGCTCCCCTCGGTGCTTGGTACGCCGATGACCCGGAGCAGGCGACCCACCAGGCCGAGATCTCGGCCTACCCAACCCATCAGCACCGCGAGGCCGTGGTCGGCGCCATGGCCGTCGCCGCGGCTGCCTCGCTGGCCGCCGCGCCCGGCGGTCCGCCCAGGCCCGAAGCGCTCCTCGACGACGTCATCGCCCTCGTACCGAAGAGTGCGGTCGGAGCGGGTCTACGGCGCGCCCGGGACATGCTCGACTACGGCGACGCGGCCACTGTCGCGGCTGTGCTCGGCTGCGGCCGGCGCACGACGGCCCATGACACCGTGCCCTTCGCGCTCTGGTCGGCCGCGCGGGCCCTCGGCGACTACGAGGAAGCCTTCTGGACGACCGCGCAGGTCGGCGGTGACGTGGACACCACGTGCGCCATCGTGGGCGGCGTGATCGGCTCCGGGAAGGCGGGTTCGGTGCCGGTCGCGTGGGTGGAGCGCACCGAGGCGTTCCCGGAGTGGATGCCGACGTCGGCGTAGCTCGGCGTCTTTGGCCCGCGCGAATCGTTGCCCTGCCGGACCCTCAATACTTTCTGTGCATGCTGGGAACTCTGCGTGACCGTGGGGCCGTTGTCGTGGCAGTTGGTGTGCGACCGCTGGGGCCGCACAGGCAGGTGACACTCAAGTCGCGCGGGGGTGGGGTCATGGGACTCATGTCGGTGCTGAGCGCACTGTTCCTCGTGGCGGCTGCGGTGTGGGCCGGGCTTCGGCTTCCCAGCGCCGCCCTGTTCTGCCCGCCGCCGATCGTCGTGAGGGTGGTGCGGATGGCCGGCTCATCGTCCTCCCCGCCGGTCCCCCGGACGCGATCCGGCCATCCGCGGCCCTTCGCGGACCCGGCCGGGTCAGCCGGCCATCGGCCCCGCAGTCCCGGCGAGGGCTTCCAGGTCGCTCTTGCGGACCCGGATCACCAACCACGCGGTGGCCAGGGCGAGCACGGCCATCGCGGCGGCCGCCACGAAACCCATCGAGATGCCGTGCGTGAGCACTTCGTGACCCCACGGACCAGGCAGTTGCTGCGTCTTGGCGAACTCCGCCTTCTGCTCGGGCGATGCCTCGGCCATGAACGCCTGCACCTGCTTCTCCGCTTCGTCCCTGCTGGCCGAGCCGAACACCGTCGTCAGGATGGACAGCCCGAGCGAACCACCCACCTGTTGCGTGGCGTTGAGCAGCCCGGACGCGGCACCGGCCTCGTGCTGTGCGACGCCGGAGACCGCGGTGATCGTCAGCGTCACGAAGTTCAGTCCCATACCGAAGCCGAACATCAGCATCGGCCCGAGCACCCCACCGACGTACGAGCTGTCGGCGCTGATGAGGGTCTGCCAGGCCAGCCCGATCGCCGTGAGCGCCGAGCCCACCAGCATGAACGGCTTGGGGCCGAGCACCGGCAGGAAGCGCTGCGACAGCCCTGCGCCGAGCGCGATCACGACCGTCACCGGCAGGAAGGCGAGACCGGCCTCGATCGGGCTGTACTGCAGCACGTTCTGCACGAACAGCACGATGTAGAAGAACATGCCGAACATCGCCGCGGCCAGGCTGAGCATGATCACGTACGTGCCGGAGCGATTGCGGTCCGCGAACATCCTGAGCGGGGTGATGGGCTCCTTGGCCCGCGACTCGACGAACGCGAAGGCCAGCAACAGCACCACCGCGGCGCCGAAGGACCCGATGGTCAGGTTGTCCCGCCAGCCCTCGTCCGCCGCGCGGATGAAGCCGTAGACCAAGGAGGCCATGCCCAGCGTCGAGGTCAGGGCGCCGGCTATGTCGAAGCGGCCGGTGTGCCGTTCGGACTCGCTGATGTACAGCGGTGTGAGTACGGCTATCAGGATGCCGATCGGCACGTTGACGAAGAGAACCCACCGCCAGTCGAGCCACTCGGTGAGCATGCCGCCCGCGAGCAGGCCGATGGCCCCACCGCCCGCGGAGACGGCGGCGAAGACGCCGAACGCGCGGTTGCGTTCCGGGCCTTCCGGAAACGTGGTGGTGATGAGCGCCAGCGAGGTGGGCGACGCGATCGCGCCCCCCACGCCCTGGAGCACGCGTGCGGCCAGCAACTGCCAGGGTTCCTGGGCGAGTCCGCCGAGCAGCGAGGCGAGGGTGAAGAGCAGGATGCCGGCCATGAAGACCCGGCGGCGCCCGAGGATGTCACCGGCGCGGCCGCCCAGCAGCAGCAGACCGCCGAAGGTGAGCGTGTAGGCGCTGACGACCCAGGTGAGGTCGGTGGTACTGAACTTGAGCGCGTTTTGAATGTGCGGCAGCGCGATGTTCACAATCGTCGCGTCGAGGACCACCATGAGTTGGCAGGCCGCGATGACGGTGAGCGCGATGCCGGGATGCCCCTCCCGGCGGGCCGCACCAGGTTTCTGATCCTTGATCAACTGAGAGGTTGTCACGATGGGTCCCCCACAAGAGCGTTAGTGAACGCTCGCGTTCACTGTCGCGTCAACCGTAGTGAGTCCCCGGTAGTGAACGCAAGCGTTCACTTGTGTTGTCGCCGCGCGGTGCGTCCCCAGCAGTTGCCGCGTGGTGGTGGTTCTGTGTTCCCCGAAGTCCCCGCTTCCCTTGTTCGTTGGAGACGCTCAGATGGTTACCTCGCGCTGGACGGCCGCCTCCGCTCAGGCGGCCTCCCCCCGTCGGCGCGGCGCCGTGCTCGAACGCGCGATCCTCGATGCCGCGCTGGAGCAGCTCAGTACGGTCGGCTGGAACGGCCTCACCATGGAGGGCGTCGCCGCCGGCGCCCAGACAGGCAAGGCGGCCGTCTACCGCCGCTGGCCGTCCAAGGAAGACCTTGTCGCCGATGCGCTGCGGGCCGGATTGCCGCGCTTCGAGTCGGCTCCCGACCTGGGCAGTGTGCGCGAGGATCTGCTCGAGCTGTGCCGCCAGGCACGGGAGGCGATGTTCTCGCGCCCCGGTTTCGCGCTGCGCTCGGTGATTCACGAATGCGACAGCCTCCAGGCCGAGCGTTTTCATGGCGTGATCTTCGAGGGGGTGGTGGAGCCGACCATCGCCTTGCTTCGAGAGGTGATCACCCGCGGAATAGAGCGAGGGGAGGTGCGGGCCGACGCGGCGAACGGCTATGTCTTCGATGCCATCCCGGCGATGATGATGTACCGGTCAAAGATGTGCGGGAGTGAATGGGACGATCGGGATCTGGAGGAGATGATCGACCACTTGATGGTTCCTCTGCTCCGTCCGACAGGGCGCTGACGGTCCGCTCGACGGGGCGCTGAGCGATCGCTTCGACGGCCCGGAGGTTGCTTCGGTGGACCAGGGTGTCGAAGCAGGTTCCGGGCGGCGTACGCTAAGGGCGCCATGCCGTACGAACCGCCTACTCACACCGTCGAGCGCTCCCTTCGAGCCACGACCGGAGCGAAGATCATTGCCGGTGTCGACGAGGTGGGGCGGGGAGCGTGGGCCGGGCCCGTCACCGTCTGTGCGGCGATCACCGGACTGCGCCGGCCCCCCGAAGGCCTCACCGACTCCAAGCTGCTCACCATCAAGCGGCGCACCGAGCTTGCCGAGCAGCTGCGGAAGTGGGTGACCTCGTACTCCCTGGGGCACGCCTCTCCGGAGGAGATCGACGAGCTCGGGATGACGGCCGCGTTGCGGCTCGCCGCCGTGCGCGCCCTGGAGGCCCTGCCGGTCCGTCCCGAAGCCGTGATCCTCGACGGGAAGCACGACTACCTCGGGGACCCCTGGCGGGTCCGTACGGTGATCAAGGGCGACCGGTCCTGCGTGGCGGTCGCGGCGGCCTCGGTGATCGCCAAGGTTCAGCGCGACAAAATGATGGCCGAACTGGGTATCGACCATGCAGACTTCGGTTTTGCGGACAACGCCGGGTATCCGTCGCCCGTGCACAAGGCCGCACTGGCGGAGCGGGGACCCACCCCGTACCACCGGTTGTCGTGGGCGTATCTTGATGCGCTGCCCCAGTGGCGGCATCTCAAGAAGGTCCGCACTTGGGTGGAAGGAAGCGTTCCGGAGATCGAGGGGCAGCTCGGCTTCGATTTCTGACGATTCCGCTCGCACTTGTGTGCCACCCGCTCGCGCGAGCCGTACCAGCGTTTGATAAACATCAGCTCATGCCTCTCATTCCCGAGGAGCCTCAGATTCACGAGAGTGCCCAGGGTCCCCGCGCCACCCCGGCCAGCGGCCGTACCGCGCCGACCCCCCGCCCCGTACCCGGCCCCCGCCCCGCGGCTTCGTCGCGTCCCGGCCGACCCGGGCCCCCGCGGCCCGCGCCGCCGGTGCAACGTACGCCGCGTGACGTGGCCGCTACCAAGCCCGGCCCCTCGGGCCCGGCTGCCCCTGCCGCCTCCGCCCAGGCTGTGGCGACTCCGCAGATCCAGCTGATCCCGGCCTCGCCCGAGGGTGCGCTCGACGCCGCCGAGGAGGCCGTCGACCTGCTCCTGGAGTCGGGCCGTGCTCCCGGCGAGGTCCTGGTGGTCACCACCGGCGAACAGCACCCGTGGGCTGCCCACGAACTGTCCTTCGGTGAAGCCTCCTATTGGGCGCAGCACGACGCCGGTGACGACGTCTTCTACGCCGATGCCTCGGCTGCGGGCCGGGCCGCGTCGCGTCCCGTGGTCGTGGTCGCCGTCAACGGCGGTTCGGACACAGCTGCCGCCACCGCCCTGCCTCTGGCCCTGAGCCGGGCGGGCGCCCTGCTGATCGTCTGCGGCGACCCGCAGCGCATCAACTCGGTGCTGGGCGCCGGCGTCTGAGCCGTTTCCGGTTCGTCCGGGGGGACTTCGCGGAACACCGGGGAACAGGTTGCCGCCGTGGTGTTCTCAGCACAGCGGGGTACTCGGCGTGCGCGACGTGCGGCGGAGGTGTGCGGCGTTCGCCGTGCGCGGTCCTCGCCGGGGCGGGATGCGCCTCCATGCCGTACGCATGTGTCGTCGTGGAGGCGTCCAGACGCACGTCGGCCGTGGTCGTCGTGGCCAGGGCTGCCTTACGCCGCCGTATCGCAGGCACGATACGGCGCGACCGTCCGTGCCGTGGACGAAGACCTCTGTGGGTGTTCTCTCAGCGGGCCGCCGCGCGGCGCAGGACTTCCGAGGCCGCGCCGCCGGTGCGCGGTAGCGCGAGCGGTGCCTCGGACGTGCCCAAAGGCTCCGGCTGCGACTCGGCGTTGGGGCGGCGGCCGCCGCGACCCTCGCCGAGGACCTGCCAGCCGTCACGGGTCAGCGTGATGTACGCGCCACAGCGCAGGCCGTGCAGGGTGCAGGCGTCACGCAGGCCCCACATCCAGGCGCCGTCTTCCTCCGTCCAACGGGCGTCCCCATCACGGCAGTAGAGCAGCACCGCGGTGCGCACCGGGGTACGGCGGCGGAGGTCGTGCGGGATGACGCGACGCAACTGGGCGAGCACTGCGTTGCGGAACATCCAGCCGTCGGCAGCGGCCTGGCGGCGAGTGAACGAGGCGCTCGCCCGCAGCCGTTCGTCCGGGTCGAGCACGGCCACGATCGCGGTGGCGGGCTCGGGGCGGTGCCGGGAGTGCAGACCGCTGACGACCTCCCGAGGGTTGCGCAGCAGCGGGATTCCGGCGGCAGCCCACTCCGCCGGCTCGAGCATGCGGGCCAGAGGGTTGGCGGATGCGGCGGACAGGTCGGCTGACGTCGACGTGGCTGCCGCGGAGGACGGAGCGAATCCGAAGGTCACGGTCCTCCCTTCGGCTACGCGCCCACACTGCGGGCGGGGTCGGAATCGGGGGAGCGCGCACCGCAGCAGAGCCCTACCGGATCACGGGCGAGCCGTGCGGGGAGCGGACCTCAATTCTTCCTGCCGAACCGGAATGCGGCAACGAGCAATTGGGGCCACCGCCCGATATCCAATGGTGTGTGGGTTATATCCCTACCCAGTCGGCCACCGCGCGACGCATGCGGCAACCGCGCACAACCAGGTCGTACGGCTTTGCCGCGGGAGCGATCCGGGGCGCGTCGGTGCGGCTGGGATTCGCGCCGCACCGACAGCTCGGGCGGGTGTCCCGCCATGCCCACGCACACCCGACCGCTCGGTCCAGCGGCCGGTCGCGGGCGGTCAGGAGCGGGCACTCTGCCCTGGTGCGCGGGGTGAAGTGGCCGATTGTCAGTGCCGTCGGGTTGCATGGAGGCATGGACGTTCTGGAGCTGCGCGCTGAAGCCGATGCCATCCTCGCCGAGCTCGTCGGTGACCCCGGTGGGCCGACGCGGCTGCGGGAGGACCAGTGGCAGGCGGTGGCGGCTCTGGTGGAGGAGCGTCGGCGCGCCCTGGTGGTGCAGCGCACCGGCTGGGGAAAGTCGGCGGTGTACTTCGTGGCCACCGCCCTGCTGCGCCGACGTGGCTCGGGGCCGACGGTGATCGTCTCGCCGTTGCTGGCGCTCATGCGCAACCAGGTCGAGGCGGCGGCGCGGGCGGGTATCCGCGCGCACACGATCAACTCGGCCAATCCGGAGGAGTGGGAGGCCATTCACGGCGAGGTGGAGCGCGGCGAGACCGACGTCCTCCTCGTGAGTCCGGAACGTCTCAATTCCGTGGACTTCCGCGAGCAGGTGCTGCCCAAGCTTGCGGCCACGACCGGACTGCTGGTGGTCGACGAGGCGCACTGCATCTCCGACTGGGGCCACGACTTCCGCCCGGACTACCGGCGGCTGCGGGCGATACTCGCCGAGCTGCCCGCCGGTGTGCCGGTCCTGGCCACCACCGCGACCGCCAACGCGCGGGTCACCGCGGATGTGGCCGAGCAACTGGGCACCGGTGGCGGCGAGGCCCTCGTGCTGCGTGGCCCGCTGGACAGGGAAAGCCTGCGGCTGGGCGTGGTCCGGCTGCCGGACGCCGCGCATCGCCTGGCCTGGCTCGCCGAGCACCTGGACGACCTGCCGGGCTCCGGGATCGTCTACGCCCTCACGGTCGCCGCGGCCGAGGAAGCCACCGCCTTCCTGCGGCAGCGTGGCTTCCGGGTGGCCTCCTACACAGGGCGCACCGAGAACGCCGACCGGCTGCAGGCCGAGTCCGACCTGCAGGGGAACCGCGTCAAGGCGCTGATCGCGACCTCGGCGCTGGGTATGGGCTTCGACAAACCGGACCTGGGCTTCGTGGTGCACCTCGGCTCGCCGTCCTCGCCGATCGCCTACTACCAGCAGGTGGGGCGCGCGGGGCGCGGCGTGGAGAACGCCGATGTGCTGCTGCTGCCGGGCAAGGAGGACGAGGCCATCTGGCGCTACTTCGCCGATACGGCCTTCCCTCCCGAGGCGCGGGTCCGCGAGACTCTGTCGGCCCTCGCCGGTGCGGAACGGCCGCTGTCCGTGCCGGCCCTGGAGGCTGTGGTCGACCTCCGGCGCACCCGGCTGGAGACCATGCTCAAGGTGCTCGACGTGGACGGGGCCGTCAAACGCGTGAAGGGCGGCTGGATCTCCACGGGAGAGCCGTGGGAGTACGACTCCGAGCGGTACGCCTGGGTCGCTCGGCAGCGGGCGGCCGAGCAGCAGGCCATGCGTGACTACGTGAGCACGTCCCAGTGCCGGATGGAGTTCCTGCGCCGGCAGCTGGACGACGAGGGGGCGGTCCCGTGTGGCCGTTGCGACAACTGCGCGGGCGCCTGGGTCGATTCCGACGTTTCCGCGGAGAGTTTGACCGGGGCGGTGAAGGAGCTGGATCGCCCGGGCGTGGAGATCGAGCCGCGCCGCATGTGGCCGACGGGGATGCCGGCGCTGGGCATCGACCTCAAGGGGCGCATCCCGGTCAAGGAGCAGTGCTCCACCGGGCGGGCCCTGGGACGGCTCTCGGACATCGGCTGGGGCAATCGGCTGCGCCCGCTGCTGGCTGAGAACGCGCCCGACGGTCCGGTGCCCGACGATGTCCTGCGGGCCGCGGTGGCGGTCCTCGCCGACTGGGCGCGCTCCCCGGGCGGCTGGGCGCCCGATGTCCCGGACGCCTCCGCCCGGCCGGTGGGGGTCGTCGCCGTACCGTCCATGAGCCGCCCGCAGTTGGTCGGTTCGCTCGCGCAGGGAATCGCGGCCGTCGGCCGCCTCCCCTTCCTGGGCACACTGACGTACGTCGGGCAGGGTGGCGCGCACGTCGCGCGTCGCAGCAACTCCGCCCAACGGCTCAGCGGGCTGGTCGGCGCATTGACCGTTTCCGAGGAACTGGCCGCTGCCCTGGCTCGTTCTCCCGGCCCTGTCCTGCTCGTGGACGATTACACCGACTCCGGCTGGACCCTCGCGGTCGCCGCCCGCCTCCTCCGCCGGGCAGGCAGCGAGCAGGTTCTCCCGCTGGTCCTCGCGGCCGCGGGCTGACCCAGGGCAGCACGCGATTCTGGGCGACGCGGCCGACCGTTGGCTGCGCGAGGGCGCAGGGCCCTCCGTGGCCAAGGGGAAGGTGCCGGGCAGATGCCTTCCCATCCTCCTCGTTGCGCTCCCTCTCCAGTTCCCCGGGCGGGCTCTTCTCTGTCCCCCGTGAACTGGTGCGGGCTGGTTGGCGGTTGTTTCTGGAGCCGTATCGGCGAGGCGCGACGGGCGCGTCGGAACTCTGCAGTGCCGGTAGGTCGCCTTGGCCGGTGCGGAGAGGGAATCTGACGCCAACGTACGCCTACGAGTCGCTGACCGTGGGCGGGTTGTCGTGTCCCTGGTCGGACTTATCCACAGGGCAAACCGGAGTCTTGCGATCCGCGAGATCGTCTTCGCATGACGAATCACAGCGAAGCCAGTGGAACTCCCGAATACGACAACACCGCAGACAGCAACCAGCATCTCGCCCCTGAGGCAACCGAGTCGAAGAGCGTGCATCAGGCACATGAAGCGGCTGAGGTGTCTGAGGCTCACGGGGTGCGGGGTGGGCATGGCGAGCACCCGGGGCGCTCACCGGGAGCGGACCAACTCGACTGCACCGGGTACGACGGCCCGCCGGCCGAGCATCAGGTCACCCTGCGTACACCCGCCGAACTGGCCGACGCGCTGCCGTATCTCCTCGGATACCGCCCAGAGGACAGCGTCGTGCTCGTCGCCCTGCACGACAGCGACGGGCGCGGCCGGTTCGGCGGCCGTGCGCGGCTCGGCATTCCCGCGAGTACGGACGACTGGGAGTCCGCCGCAAGGCAGTTGGCCGACGGACTGGTGAGGGGCAGCGAGCGCAGGGGAGCCCGGCCCGAGCAGATGGTCGCCTTCATCTGCCAGGAACCGGTGAAGGGGGAGACGGGCCGACAGGTCATGGAGCGGCTTCGGCCACTGGCCCAGAGGATGCGTGTCGCGTGCGGCAGCCTGGACGTGCCGGTGATCGAGGCCCTGTGCATCTCGGACGGGCGCTTCTGGTCGTACTGCTGCGACAGGGAGGAGTGCTGTCCGCCTGAGGGCCGGCCGATGGGCCTGCCCGGTACGTCCGTACTGGCCGCCGCGGCCACGTACGCCGGAGTTCAGGTGCGCGGCACACTGCGCGAGTTGCGGGCCAGGCTGCTGCCCTGGGAGACTGCCGCCGCCCTGGAGCAGGAGATCGCCTTGGACACCGCGGGCATGGCACTGGTCCCCAGGATCCTGGACGATGCGACACGCTCGGGCGTGGCGGAGGAGACGCTGCGGCTGGCCGAACGGCTGATGAGCAGGTTCGCCGCAGCACCGCCCGTGTCCGGGACGCTCACCGCGGATCTCCGAGACGACGAACTGCTCGGACACGACGAGGCCGCGAGGCTCATTCTTGGCCTGCAGGACCGCGCGACCCGCGACCGCGCGGCCGAGTGGATGGAGGGCGACGAGGCCGCTCCCGCGCTCCGGCTGTGGCGAGCGCTGGCTCGTCGCTGTGTCGGACCGTACCGCGAGCACGCCGCGGCGCCCCTCACTCTCGCGGGCTGGGTCGCCTGGTCCAGCGGCGACGACCTGGAGGCCCGAGAAGCCCTTGCCATGGCACTCGGCGCCGACTCCGACTACCTCTTCGCCCGTCTTCTGCACCAGGCCTGCAACGAGGGGCTGGATCCCGAGTCGATCCGCCGCTGCCTGCGAGCCGAACGTACGGGCCGAGAGGAGCGGGGCGTCGGGCGGCTCGACGAGCCGGGGGGCGGCGAAGAGCCGGTACGGGATGAGGAGGTGAACGCCGGCCCGACAGCTGGCTCGGGTGTCCGTCGCCGGGCTCGGCACCCCGCGGGTTCGGCCGACAGCCGTCGGCGCTCGGTAACGGCCGCCGGGCGAGAGCGGGTTAGCCGCGTCCTGCGCCCTCGAACCTCGGCAGGTGCTCACCTCGGTGGCCCGCGCCCGGCCGGCACGGCGTCGCGCACGCCGAAGAGCACGGCTCCGCGCACACCGAAGAAGGGAGGCGTGCGTCGGAGCGGGCCCCGTCCGGATGGTGTGGGTTCCAAGAACACCGGCGCTGAGGGGGATGCATGAGCTCCCGAGGGCAGCCCGGACTGGGACTCGCCCAGGGCCGCATCACCCCCGGCCAGACGCTTGCCGGATCCCGTCGAAATGACGGCCGTCGCGGCAGGCGCACTCGGCGATGCCATCAAGGGACGGTGGCTGTGGGACGGGGCGCGGGCGCCGATCGGCCGGGGGTGTCCATGCCCCGGGGCGCGACGAGCAACTCCCCGATCCGAGTCGGCCCGGACAGCCGGGGCCGGCAGCAGGGCTGCGCTTCGGCGCCCCGCACCGCCTCAACCCGCCGGGCGAACACGCTGAACGCCGCTCCCCTTCGGCGGGGTTGCCCCATACCGGGCGTGACCTGCAGGAGTCCCGCCCCGTTCACCTGAGTGGCGGAACGGCTGGACCGACCGTGCCGCCGCACCGCCCCTGTCACTCCGGATCCCCCAGCCGGCGCCGCACCTGCCTGAGGCGCACTGAGAACAGAGGAAGCCGCCATGCCACAGCCGACTCCGACCTCCCGGGCCGCCGACGGTCGCGCCGTGACTGACGGACCGGTGCCGGCCCTCTTCCTGGGGGAAGGGCAGCCTGCGGTCGGAGGCAGTTCGACGCAGGGCAGGTCCAGGTCTCCGGGCGATTCCGCTCGCAGTTCCCCACCAAGCAGTCGCGGCTGGTCTCCTCCGGACGCGATGGATCAGGGGCCCGCTGCCCGATCGGCGGACCGGACTCCACCTCCTGTGTGGCGGCCGACGGCAGACCAGGACGGTCGTGCCTACGCGTGGGAAGGGCGGTCCGAGCTGCCTGTACAGCCGACACGACGCGCGAGGCCGACACACCGGAGTCCAAGCCCCGCGTCCTCATCGCCCGTCGGACAGGGCGGGACATCGCCGCATGCCGACCCCATGCGGCGCTCCTTCCAGCCTGCCCAGCCAACTCAAGACGCCCCCTCGCCGATTCGACCGTCGGCCACCTCGCCGCCACCGTCATCGACCCCGGCGCCCCCTGGGCCGTCGGCTCGCGCGGCCGCACCACAGCCGATGTCCTCACAGGTGCCGACTGCGACCTCTGCGTCTGGGCGGTCTTCGCAGCCCTCACCTGTACCGCCGTCGGTCCCTTCTCAGGCGCTGTCATCGCCTCCCAGGCCGACTCGGCCATCGGCCCATTCACCAACACCACCGTCCCCCGCACGCCGGCCCACCGACCTCCCTCCCACCCACAACGCCATGATCTGCGTCGCCCTCCCGGGCCTCGCCATCTCCTCGGACCAAGGGCAGTTGACCGGTCGGGGGCTCGAGGGGTTCTACCGCGCGGGGCGGCGGGTGCTCTCGCGTTGTCAGGTGCGAGTGGCCGGACGCGAACCGCTGGCGGTGCAGGCCAGGATGAGCGGAGCCGACTGCGCCCGTTTCGTGGGCACACTGCGCGCCTCACCGCAGGCGGGCCCCGATCCGGACGTGGTCGTCCAACGGACCCGGCACGCGGACGGCACCGAGCGGATCACGCTGCACAGTGCGGCCGTTCGGCCCTTGCATGTGCCGGTGGAGGTCGCCCTGGGGACGGACCTCGCCGACCTCGGGGCGATCGCATGCGGCGACGTCGGACCGGAACTCCCCGCCACTGTCCACGATTCCGGACTGCGGTGGTCGTCCGCCAGGGGGAGCTCAGTGGTGACGGCAGACCCTCCGCCCGCCGACGCGCTGGCCTCCGCAGGGCTGCTGCGCTGGGAGCTCGCACTGCCCCCGGGCGGCACCGCGAGCATCGAACTGCGGGTGCGGCCGGACGGGGCAGGACCCGTGCGGGCCGTGGGCCGCGCGGCGACGAGCCCGTTGGCCGCCGCGCGGGCGTCCGGCGACGACCCCCGGGTGGAGCCCCTGTTGCGGACGAGCATCGAGGACCTGCGGGCCCTCCTGCTGCGCGACCCCGCCCATCCCTCCGGCACCCACCTGGCCGCCGGGGTGCCCTGGCGCTGCGGTCCGGCCGCGGCCGACGCCCTGGCCGCGGCCAGGATGACCTTGCCTTTGGGTACCCGGCTCGCCGTGGGCACACTCCGCACCCTCGCCCGCACCCAACTCCGGCTTCAGGGAGCGCGATCCGGGATGATCCCCGGGCCGATACGGGACGCGGGCACGCATCTGCCACCGAGTTGCACCGGTACAGAGGCCACGCTGCTGTTTCCCGCGCTGCTCGCGGAGGCCCGACGCTGGGGGCTGCCGGAGCCCGAGACCGAGGAGCTCCTCCCGGCGGCCGAGCGGTGCCTGACCTGGCTGCGGACCACCGTGGGCGACGGTACGTACCTGCGCGACCCGCACCCCGGCGGCCCCGTCCGCTGCGAGACCCAGGCCCACGCCCATCGTGCGGCACTGCTCGGCGCCGATCTCCTCGACGCCTGTGGCAGACCGGGCGGTGCCGAGCTGCGGGAGTTGGCCGGGGCACTGCGGACGGCGTTCCGCGCGGACCTCTGGATCGACGACGTGGGCGGTGGCCGACCCGCCGCAGCCCGGACCCCGGACGGACGCCTCGTGCCGCAGCTGGGTGCCGCCGCCGTCCATCTCCTCGACACCGGCCTGCTGGGTGGGGGAGAACAGGCGCCCGGCCTGCTCGACAAGGTGCAGACCGAACAGCTCGCCCGGCTGCTCGGCGCTCCGGCCATGGACTCGGGCTGGGGCCTTCGCGGACTGGGCGCGAAGGAGGCGGGACACAACCCGTTCGGTCATCGCAGCGGCGCCGTGCGGGTCCACGCGACCGCCCTCGCCATCGCGGGCCTGGCCGGCGCCGACTACGAGAGGGAGGCGAGCGCGCTGCTGCGGGGTGTGCTGGCGGCGGCAGCGGCGTTCGGGCACCGGCTTCCCGAAATGTACGCGGGGGAGCAGCGCACCGACGGGAGCGCTCCCCTCCCGCACCCCGCGGCCTGCCGCCCGGCTGCGACGTCGGCGGCCGCCGGGGTTCTCCTGCTGACGACGCTCGCGGGCATCCGCCCGGACGCACCCGGAGGGACGGTCACCCTGCGGCCGATGCGCAGCGCCCCGCTGGGCGAGATCGTCCTGACGGGCCTGCGTATCGCCGGAGCCCCCTTTTCCTTACGCGTCAGCAGACTCGGCCTCGCCATGGTCGAGGAGGCGGCCGAGGGACTCCAGCTGCGGGCGTGACCTGGGACGACGCCATTCGGCACGACGTACATGACCGCCGCGCCGCCCACCAGCCACAGCGGCCGCGAGCAGCCCTGCGACGCGACAGGGAACGACATGCCGGAGGGGCGGCGAGGCGCATATGGCCGAATTGGATCAGCCGTCGATGCGGCCGGCGAAGGGAGTGTTTATCGTCAGGCAGACGACTATGATCGCCGCATGCCCTACGACCCGTCAGCCTTTCCGCCCTTTGCCGTCACCGTGGACCTGGTCGTGCTGACCGTGCGCCGCCATGCCCTGTGCGCGCTGGCGGTGCGCAGGGGCGAACCGCCGTTCCAAGGGCGCTGGGCGCTGCCCGGCGGGTTCGTACGGGCCGACGAGGACCTGGCGCAGGCCGCGGCGCGCGAGTTGGCCGAGGAGACCGGGCTGCGTGCCCACGACCCGGCCGTGCCCGCGCAGGACAACGGTGCTCACCTGGAGCAGCTCGCGACGTACGGCGACCCCAAGCGGGATCCCCGGATGCGCGTGGTCAGCGTCGCCCACCTCGCGCTGGCCCCCGACCTGCCCGCCCCCCGGGCGGGTGGCGACGCCAGCAACGCCCGCTGGGCGCCGGTCGACGAACTGCTGCAGCAGGGCGGCTATGGCCGCGACGGCGAGCCGGTCGCGCCGCTCGCTTTCGACCATGCGCAGATCCTGGCAGACGGAGTGGAGCGCGCCCGCTCCAAGATCGAGTACTCGTCGCTGGCGACGGCGTTCTGCCCCACCGAGTTCACGGTCGGCGAGCTGCGCCGTGTCTACGAGGCGGTGTGGGGCGTGGCGCTCGACCCCCGCAACTTCCACCGCAAGGTGACGGGCACGCCGGGCTTCCTCGTCCCCACCGGCGGCACCACCACACGTCAGGGCGGCCGCCCCGCCCAGCTCTTCCGCGCCGGCGGAGCCACACTGCTCAACCCCCCGATGCTGCGCCCCGAGGTCTGACCAGAGCGCCTTGGGCGAGGCGCCCGCCGGAGTCGGACCACAGCGATCCGGACGCTGGAACCACAGCGATCCGGGCAATGGAACGGCCGGGGCGAAGGCCGGATATGGGCGGATGCAGGCGAACAAGGATCCGGTCCGGTCGACTGCCGCCCGGGCTACGGGCCTTGCGCTGCCCGGAAAAACGGACATAACGCGCTATCTTGCTGAGGGTGATCCAGGCCATCGGACTGACCAGCGAGACTCGCAAGCAGCTTCCTCCCGCCGTCGACGACGTGTCCTTCGAGGCGCGCGCGGGCCGTGTCACCGCGCTGCTCGGGGCGGCGGGAGCGGGCAAGACGACGGCGCTCAGACTCATGCTCGAACTCCAACGCGGCCGGGGGATCACCTACTTCAGAGGTCGTCCGCTCCACCGCATCGCCCATCCGTCGCGCGAGGTCGGTGTCCTTCTGGGCGATGTTCCAGGGCACCCGGCCCGCACCGTCCGAGGCCATCTGCGCATGCTGTGCGCCGCCGCAGGCGTCCCGGCACGGCGCGCCGACGAAGTCCTGGAGGTCGTCGGCCTCGTCAGTCTGCGCGACGAACGCCTCGGCACCCTCTCGCGTGGCATGGACCGCCGCCTCGGTCTGGCCTGCGCGCTGCTCGGCGACCCGCACACCCTGGTGCTCGACGAACCCGCGGACGGGCTCTCGTCCCGCGAGGGCCGTTGGCTGCACGGCATGCTGCGCGCACACGCGGCCCAGGGCGGCACGGTCCTGCTGACCACGGCCGACCCCAAGGAGGCAGCGCGCACCGCCGACCAGGTCGTCACCCTGGAGCAGGGCAGACTCGCCGCCGACCAGGATGCCGCCGACTTCTCCCGCACCCGGCTGCGCCCCCGCGTCGCCGTCCGTACGCCGCACGCATCCCGCCTCGCCGCTCTGCTGGCCAAGGAAGCGCGCACCACACGGCGCTCCGTCGAGGTCGTACGCGAGGGCGGCAACCGCCTCTCCGTGTACGGCAGTACATGCGCCGCGGTCGGCGAGACCGCATACCGTCACGGCATCCTCGTCCACCAACTCGCCGACGAGATCGGCGACATGGGATCGGCCGCGGCGGCGGGCCTCTCGACGGAGCCGCGAGCCGACGAGGCGCCGCTGACGCCGGTCCGTGAGGCGATCGCAGTCCGGGAGCACGGGCGTGCGGCCACGTCGCAGGTACCGGTGCCGATGCGGCACAAGGGGTCGGCCACGGCCGATGATCTCCCGGCGCCGCGCGAGGCGTCACCCGCGCCGGACGGCAAGCCGACCACGCACCAGGCGGCCACCGGCGAGCCGCGACAGGACGACGAGGTCACCGAGGGCTACGGGCCCTCCTCGCAGGCCGCACCGCATCCCAACGCTCCGCAGTCCGCCACTCAACCCGCCGATTCGCAAGCCACCGCCCCGCAACCCGCTGCCTCGCGCCCCGCGGACTCCACTACCGACCGCCTTCCCGACCTCCCGCCGCCCATCTCCGTCCGCCCCGCCCCCAGCCCCCTCCGCCCCCTCCGCTACGAACTCCGTCGGGCCGCCGGCGTGGGCACCGGGTTCCTCACCGCCGGCGCCGTGCTCGTGGTGTCCGCCCTCACCGCCGTACTGCTCGCCCGTGTCGGGCACACCCCGCATCACCGCCTGCTGGTCGCGTGGCCGCGGGAGCTCCCGCTGCCGCCCGCGGCGCTCGGGGCCGGGCTGCTCGGTGCGATCGCGTTCGGCGAGGAGTTCCGCCATCCCGCCCTGGCGGCGGACCGCGGCACCGTCCCCCGCCGGCTGGGGCTGCTGGCCGCGAAACTCCTCGTCGCCTCCGCCACCGCGCTGGTGCTGGCCGTCCTCACCGTCGGCTGCGACATCGAAGTGCTCTATCTCGTCTACGGACGGGAACTCGCGGAAGTTCCCGCCGACTGGCTTTCGCTGAGCGCGAGTTGGATCGGGCTCCTGGTCGGCTGTGCCTGGGCCGGCGTGCTGGCCGCGGGTCTGTTCCGCTCGACCACGGCGGGGCTCGCGGCGGTGGTCGCCGTACCAGTTCTGCTCGTACCCCTGGTGCAGAAGGTGATGGAGGGGCCGTCGGTGCGCACGGCGGCCGGTTTTCCGCTGCGGCTGCGGGAGGTGCTGCTGTCGCAGTGGCCGTTCGGGGGAGAGCGCTATCTCGCCGCCGCCGCGCGCCTCATCGCCCAACCCGTCGGCGGCGCACTGACGTTGTCGCTGGCCGCGCTGCTCGCTGCCTATCTGCTCACGACCGCCCGCAGCAGGGTCCGATGACGACCGTCCGTGCACTTCTCGGCCCCGTCATGCACACAACTCCCCGGGGAAAGCCCATTTCTTTCCGATAAGGCGTCAATTGCGACGGGGTGAGCGATCACCCTTTCGTGTGCTTTTCACCAAAGACCTCAAGGGAGTTGAGGACGGCGCCGACAAAGGATCCGTGAGTACCCTTGCGCACACCATGATGACCGCCGCCCGCGCCGCCGACTCCGGTCTCGCCGGCCCGGGCGAACTCGACCGCTACCCGTACGCCGAGGCCTCCGTCGCCGACCGCGTCGGATCCCCCGCCTGGGAAGGCGCGGACCCGGACCTGGGCCGTGTCGGCAGGCGCGCCGCCGGCAGCCGCGGACGCGGGCTGCACGGCCAACTCGTCCAGCAGCTCGGCCAGATGATCGTCTCCGGCGACCTGGGCGCCGACCGTCCGCTCGTGCCCGAGGAGATCGGCCAGCGGTTCGAGGTCTCCCGCACCGTCGTCCGTGAGTCGCTCCGCGTCCTGGAGGCCAAGGGCCTGGTCAGCGCCCGCCCGAACGTCGGCACGCGCGTGCGTCCCGTCAGCGACTGGAACCTCCTCGACCCGGACATCATCGAGTGGCGTGCCTTCGGGCCGCAGCGCGACGACCAGCGCCGGGAGCTGAGCGAGCTGCGCTGGACGATCGAGCCGCTCGCCGCCCGCCTCGCCGCCGGGCACGGGCGCGACGACGTCCAGCAGCGGCTCGCCGACATGGTCGAGATCATGAGTCACGCGATGGGGCAGGGCGACGTCCTCACCTTCTCCCGTGCCGACGCCGAGTTCCACAGCTTGCTCATCCAGGTCGCGGGCAACCGCATGCTGGAGCACCTGTCGGGGATCGTCTCGGCCGCCCTCCAGGTCTCCGGCGGCCCCGTCACGGGCTGTGACCGGCCGAACGAGACGTCGCTGGCGCAGCACAGCAGGATCGTCGACGCCCTCGCCACCGGAGACGGCGCTGCCGCCGAGGCGGCCATGCGGCAGCTGCTCACCGTCCACCCCGAGGTGGAGCGCGTGGTGCCCGCACCCCGCGAGCACTGACCGCACACCCGGGCCGCGCGGCCGAGGACGACGCCTCCCCCCTCCTGGGGCTTCGCCCGGTCTGCGCGCCCTCCCGTCGGACCCGCAGGATCCACCCCGGATCCTGCGGGTCCGACGGTGCGACGAGGCCGCGGAATCGCCGTACAGTGCATGGTTGAGGCCATGGGTGCACCCTTCTGTCGGTATCCGCCCGTCTTTGACCGATTACGGGATGTGACTCGGGCCACGCAGATTGGGCGTAACGCTCTGGGGAACAGCGCGATGACCTAAGAGGTGACAGCCGAGGAGGGAATACGGACGCCGCTCAAGGCGCTGTGCATCTTCCCGGCCCCCGCCCGCACCGTCGGCCCATCCCCAAGCCGGTGGTCGGCTCCTGTCCGCCGTGGACGGGGCCGGAAGCCGTTTTCCAACGTTCCGAGAGGTTGTTCGTGTCGGCCAGCACATCCCGTACGCTCCCGCCGGAGATCGCCGAGTCCGTCTCTGTCATGGCTCTTATCGAGCGGGGAAAGGCTGAGGGGCAGATCGCCGGCGACGATGTGCGTCGGGCCTTCGAAGCTGACCAGATTCCGGCCACTCAGTGGAAGAACGTACTGCGCAGCCTCAACCAGATCCTCGAGGAAGAGGGTGTGACGCTGATGGTCAGTGCCGCGGAGCCCAAGCGCACCCGAAAGAGCGTCGCAGCGAAGAGTCCGGTCAAGCGCACCGCCACCAAGACGGTCGCGGCGAAGACGGTGACCACCAAGAAGGCCACCGCGACCGCCACCCCCGCGGCGCCCGCCGCCGAACCCGCCGTCGAGGACGAGGCGCCCAGGAAGGCCGCCGCCAAGAAGGCGACCCCCACCAAGAAGGCGGCCGCGAAGAAGACCGCCGCCACCAAGAAGACCGCCGCGGCCAAGAAGACCACCGCGAAGAAGGACGACGCCGAGCTGCTCGAGGACGAGGTCCTCGAGGAAACCAAGGTCGGCGACGAGCCGGAGGGCGCCGAGAGCGCCGGCTTCGTGCTCTCCGACGAGGACGAGGACGACGCGCCCGCGCAGCAGGTCGCCGCGGCCGGCGCCACCGCCGACCCGGTCAAGGACTACCTGAAGCAGATCGGCAAGGTCCCCCTGCTCAACGCCGAGCAGGAGGTCGAGCTCGCCAAGCGCATCGAGGCGGGCCTCTTCGCCGAGGACAAGCTGGCCAACGCCGACAAGCTGGCCCCGAAGCTCAAGCGCGAGCTGGAGATCATCGCCGAGGACGGCCGCCGCGCCAAGAACCACCTCCTGGAGGCCAACCTCCGTCTGGTGGTCTCCCTGGCCAAGCGCTACACCGGCCGCGGAATGCTCTTCCTGGACCTCATCCAGGAGGGCAACCTCGGTCTGATCCGCGCGGTCGAGAAGTTCGACTACACCAAGGGCTACAAGTTCTCCACGTACGCCACCTGGTGGATCCGCCAGGCGATCACCCGCGCCATGGCCGACCAGGCCCGCACCATCCGTATCCCGGTGCACATGGTCGAGGTCATCAACAAGCTCGCGCGCGTACAGCGCCAGATGCTCCAGGACCTGGGCCGCGAGCCCACCCCGGAGGAGCTGGCCAAGGAGCTCGACATGACCCCGGAGAAGGTCATCGAGGTCCAGAAGTACGGCCGCGAGCCCATCTCGCTGCACACCCCGCTGGGCGAGGACGGCGACAGCGAGTTCGGTGACCTCATCGAGGACTCGGAGGCAGTCGTCCCGGCGGACGCGGTCAGCTTCACGCTCCTCCAGGAGCAGCTGCACTCGGTCCTGGACACGCTGTCCGAGCGCGAGGCGGGCGTCGTCTCCATGCGCTTCGGTCTCACCGACGGTCAGCCGAAGACCCTCGACGAGATCGGCAAGGTGTACGGCGTGACGCGTGAGCGCATCCGCCAGATCGAGTCCAAGACCATGTCGAAGCTGCGACACCCGTCTCGGTCGCAGGTGCTGCGCGACTACCTCGACTGAGCCAGATCCACTACGGCGCCCCCGACCTGCTCCTTTGCGGGTCGGGGGCGCCTTGGTGTGCTGTCGCTGGTCCTCGCGGTGGCGGGGGTTGCTCCGGATGTTCAGGGGTGCTCAGGGCTGAGCGCGGTCCTGGCGGGATGCCGACGGGCTACCGGTCTGGTCGGACGCCATCTCCATGTACGGGGAGACGAAGATGATCTGCGGTTCGTGCCCGGTGTCGAAGCCTGCGGCCTGGGTCAGTGCGAACTGGAACCCCCTGACCTCGGGTGCCCCGTCGGCACGGATACACCGGCGCAGGTAGGCCGCGAGCACCTGGTAGGCGGGGGTCTTGCTCGTCTGTGTGAAGCCCTGGTCCAGCACGGGCAGCAGGTCGCTGCACAGGTCGAACACGGCTTTCTCCGGCCGTCGGCCGGGGAACCAGACGATCTGGTGCAGCTTCCGCCCCTCGATGACGTCCACCGTCTTCCACGGCGATGTTCGGCCCTGCAGGTCCAGCGTCCGGTACAGGAGGTGGAAGTCGTGCACCGCGGGGGTCGGTGCGAAGAAGCGCCAGTTCGGGAGCAGCGAGAACCTGTCCCGCAGAGCGAGGCGGTTGAAGGACGAGTTGGGGTGCTGCACGGCGAGGGTGCCGACCAGTGCCGCGGCGCCGACCGCCCTCGCGACACCGCCGGGGGTGGCGAAGGCGGTCCTGACCAGGGATTTGAGGGTACGCAGCTGATTCATCGCCGGGGCTCCATCTCGACGTCCGTGCCGACGTGGTCGAGCGACGGGGCCGTGCTGTTCAGGAAATCGACCATGTGGCGGCCCGCCTCGGCCGCGAACCTGCCGTGCGTCAGCATCGAGTCGTGGGTCGCCCCCTCCAGGACGACCGTCCGGACGTGGCGGCCCTCGCCCCGGTGTGCCTCGGCCAGCTCGTGGTGCATCAGCAACTGCTCCTGGTCCCGGTCCACCGTCTGCTGGGCGGAGATCATCAGGGCGTGCACCGGCGTGGGCCCGATGGGGCCGGTGAAGCCGCGGAAGTCACTCTCCACGGCACGCCATTCCCGTCGGCCCGCCTCCCACAGACGGCTGTCGGCGTACTGGTCGAAGACGCGCCGCCGGCAGCTGGGCGGCAGGTCCTGGAGCCATTGCGGGCGCGCCAGCAGCACACCCAGTCCACAGCGCAGCGACCAGATCATCAGGGACAGCGAGGCGCCGAAGTTCCGGGCCGTCGCGCTCTGCTGTGCCGAGCGGTTCAGCTGGTCCGGGTGGGAGGGGTCCAGGTACACGACGCCGTGCAGCTGGTCGTCGAGCTGAGCGGCGGCACGCCGGGCGAGTTCTCCGCCGAGCGAGTGGCCCACGAGGACGACCTTGCGGTGCCGGGGCACTACGCTCCGTACGAGGTCGACGAGGTCATCGACCGACTCGCTCAGCCGGAAGGGGGCCGTGGCGCCGCGCCGGCTTCCGGCGTACCCGGCGCGGGCATAGGTGACGGCCGCGCAGCCGGCCTCCGCGACGATCTTCTCCACGAGCCAGGTGAAGTGTTCCGGCGTCGAGGCCATACCCGCCGCGAAGACCAGGACGGGACGCTGTTCCGTCGCCTCGCCCCCGACGGACTCGTACTGCAGCCGGTTGCCGTGACGCGTCGTCACATGGCGGGTGGAGCCGGGCCCGGCGAGTACGCGCAGCCGACGGTGCAGGCCGACGGCGGCGGCCCCCGCGGTTGCCCCCGCCAGCAGCAGGGCGTTGGCGAGCATCGCGCGGTCGTCGCGGCCCGCGACGGCAGGGTGGTCCTTCGGAGCCGACGTATAGGCGACCGCCGGATGCATCGACAGGAACGACGTGACGAAGCGGCCCAGCCCCATGACGAATCCGTTGGTGACGTGGAACGCGGCCGCGCCGCCGATCACCGGCCGGGCCAACCTGCCGCCCGCCAGGTAGGCCAGGGGGAACAGGCACTCCAGCGCCAGTACGCCGTGCGTGAGCACCTTCGCCGCGCGCGGGTACCTCCGGGCGAGCTGGAAGGACGGCTCGTGCCCGTACGTCCTGGTCCGCAGGATCCCGGGCAGGGCCGAGCCGTCCCGCCAGGACTCGCCCATGAGTTTCACCCAGCCCGCGACCACGTACGACAGGTTCGACTGGGCCGCGAGGTACCACAGCAGGGCGTCCTGGGTTTGCGGGGATTTGGTCGTCCGGGCCAGGCCGGTGCACAGCTGGGTGAGGATCGCCACCTGGTCGGAGCCGTCGGTGCCGTACCGGTGCCGGGGGTACAGCGCGACCGAACTCAGGCCGAGGAAGAGGTTGCCCGCTCCGCGCCAGCGGCTGTTGCCGGGGTGCAGGAGGAGACCCGCGCTGACGGCGGTGCGCGCAAGGTGCAGGGCTGTTGTCGTCCGAGGCGAGCTGATCAGGTCCAGTAGCCGGCGGGTGATCGGCGAGGACTCGGTGTGCGCCTGCCGTATGACTTTCCAGTCGTTGAGCCCGCCCTCGCGTATTTCTCCGCGCCCTGCGAGGTATTCGACCGACGACGTGAGAGTGGTGGCTGCGGCGAGCCGTTCGGAGATGCCGATGGCGCGGTCACGCGACACCGGAATGGGCCCGAAAAGCAGTGAGCCGAGCCTCTTTACGAGTTTCAAGGAATTCTCCCCGGCCCGTCGGGCCGGAGGCCTCTTTCCGGCTCCCGGCCCGACGGATGTTCATGAGCGGACGTCGCCTGCTAGCCGATGTGGTTCCTGGTGACGGTGTACGCGGCGACGGTCGCCAGGGCGGTCCGCGCGACGATGACCGGCGTGGCCAGGACCGGCAGCATCTCGGTGCGCACGGCACCGTCGGCGTCGGTGATGTCGCCCTGGAGGTCGGGGTGGTTGTTCATGTACTCGGCTATGTCCTGCATGAGTTCATGGGTCCTTTCTCGCACTGTGTCTTATCCCGTGTGCGACGTTCGGATTCTTCATCCGCTCGTCCACGACCGGGAATTCCTCGTCCTGCTCTCCAGGGAAACCCGAGGGCGTGAACGAGGTCTCGGCAACGCTATCCGTTTCGTGATTGCGGCGTCAGTGCTGAAGAGAAAGATCGTAAAGAGGGGTGAGTTTGCATGGTTCGAAAGTTGACCCGGATTTACCCGCCGAGCGGATCGGCGGGTTCCACCACAGGAGCCAACGAGGGCCGACTGCGCACACCGTAGGCGCGGCGCAGGGCGGACAGGGCTGCCAGATGGCCGCTCATCCCGTGCACCCCGGGACCCGGGGGCGTGGAGGCGGAACAGAGGTACACACCGTGCAGAGGTGTGCGGTAGGGATCGAGCTGGGCGGTGGGACGCAGCAGGCTCTGCCGCAACGTCATGGCTCCCGCGCCGATGTCCCCGCCGACGTAGTTCGGGTTGTAGGCCTCGAACTGCCGGCCGGACACCGCCCGGTGGGCGATCACGGTGTCGCCGAATCCCGGGGCGTATCGCTCGATCCGCCGTGTGACGAGCGCGGTCGGGTCCCGGCTGTCACCGTGGGGCACGTGCGCGTACGCCCAGACCGGGTACTTCCCGGGACGGGCACGGCCGGGGTCCGTGGCAGCGGGTTCCACGACGAGGACGAAGGGACGGTCGGTGGGAGTGCCGCGGGCGGTGAGCGTCTCCTGGCGGTGCATCTCGGCGCGGGTGCCTCCGAGATGGACGGTGCCGGCCCGGCCGACCTCCGGATCGCGCCATGGAACCGGCTGGGAGACGAGGAAGTCCACCTTGGCCGCCGCGGGCCCGTACCGGAAGGCCCGGAGCCTTCGGACATAGGCGGGCGGCAGCCGGTCACCGGCGATGCGCAGCAGTTCCTTCGGGCTCGTGTCCAGCAGCACCAAGGGCACAGCGCCCAGGTCCCGCAGGTCGTCGACGCGGGTGCCGGTGTGCAGGACGCCGCCGTGTGCGCGGATGTCGGCCGCGAGGGCGCGGGCTATCGACGCGCTGCCGCCGCGGGGAAGGGGCCAGCCCGAGCTGTGGGCCAGATGACCGAGCAGCATCGCGACGCCCGCCGAGGACAGGCTCGGCAGGGGGCCGACGGCGTGCGCGGCCACCCCGGTGAGCAGGGCCGCGGCCCGCTCGGTGGTGAACCCGTCCGGGACGAACCGGCTCGCGTGCGCGAGGACACGGGTGAGCAGCCGCGCCCCGGCGACCGGGTCGCCCGGCAGCGCGCGGCCCCCCGCCATGACCAGGTCGGTGACGGCGGTTCCGCGCTCCACGAGCGGCGCCATCAGCCGGTGCCAGCGCTTCCCGTCGGGGCCGAGGCCCGCACAGGTGCGGGCCAGGTCGCGGTGGGCGATCCCGGGCGGACCGTCCGGCAGGGGGTGGGCGTAGGCGATGTCCGGCTGGAGCAGTTCGACGTCGCGGGCGGCGAGGTCGAACTCGCGGAAGAACCGGGAGGCGGCGGCCATGGGGTGGACGGCGGAGCAGATGTCGTGCACGACGTCGGAGTCGAAGAGCGCGCGCGTGCGCAGGCCGCCGCCGATCTCGTCGGCCGCCTCGTACAGCTCTACCCGCAGCCCGGCCCGGGCCAGTGTCACGGCGGCGGCCAGCCCATTGGGTCCGGTGCCCACGATCGCGGCGTCCACGGCGCTCACCTGACCGCCTCCGCGACGGCAGCGCCGCTGCCGGCGGCCGGGTCGTCGCCGCCGACGGCGAGCCGCGTCCCGGCCAGACGCCGGTACAGCGGGTCGTCGGCCAGGAGGTCACCGTGTACGCCGACCGCCCGGACCCGGCCACCCTCCAGCAGGATGATCTGGTCGGCGTCGGTCACGCTCGACAGGCGGTGGGAGATGGTGACGACCGCGCACTGCCGTGCGAGTTCGGCGACCGCCCGGCGCAGTGACTCCTCCGTCTCCCCGTCGAGGTGGGCGGACGCCTCGTCGAGCAGGACGACCGAGGGCTGCTGCAGCAGTGTCCGGGCGATGGCGAGCCGCTGTCGCTGCCCCCCGGACAGTCCGGTGCCGCGGTCCCCGAGTTCGGTGTCGAGGCCCTCGGGCAGGCGGGCGACGAACTCGGCGAGCCCCGCGCGGTCCACGGCCAGGGCGATCGCGTCCTCGTCGGCGTCGGGTGCGGCGTAGCGCAGGTTCTCGCGGATCGTGCCGCTGAGCAGGGCATGCTCCTGCTCCACGTATCCGACCGTGCCACGCAGGGTGTCCAGGGGCAGGGTGGCCACGTCCGCGCCGCCGACGCGAACCGTGCCGGCGTCGGGCTGGTGGAAGCGCTCGATCAGCTGGAACACGGTGGTCTTCCCGGCGCCGGACGGGCCCACCAGGGCGGTCAGGCCGCGTGCGGGCACCGAGAACGTCATGTCGTGCAGCACGGGTTCGGCGCCGTAGCCGAACGTGACGCCGTGGAACTCGACCGCCGGGACGTCCGAGTCGGCGAGCCGCGCGGGCCCGCCGCCCCGGCCCGTCGGATCCGGGTCGGCGTCGTGCCGCGGATCCTCCTCCTGCTCGATCTCCGCCAGCTCCGTGAGCCGGTCGACGGCCGCCCGCCCCTGCTGGAACTGCCCGATGGCCATGAACAGGGTGACCAGCGGGGAGATCAGGTAGAAGAGGTACATCATGAACGCGGTGAGGTCGGCCGTGGACAGGTGTCCGGCGGCGACCCGTGTCATTCCCCAGCCGATCACGGCGGTGAGGGCCACCTGGGTGCCGACGTTCATGGCAGGGGTGAGCAGTGCGGAGTACGCGCTGACGCGTACGCCGGACCGGTGTGCGTCGCGGGCCAGGCCGGCGATGCGCTCGGTCTCCCGTTCTTCGGCGCGTGACGCCTTCACGGTGGTCAGAGCGCCGAGCGCCCGCTGCAGTGCGGAGCCGAACTGCGAGGTGTCCTCCCGGTTGTCGGCCGCGGCGACCCGGACCCGGCGGGCCAGCAGCAGCGAGACGGCGGCCGCCGCACCCAGGCACAGCAGGGTCAGCAGCAGCAAGGGCAGGTCGATCCACGCCATCAGCACGATGCCGCCGACGACCATGAAGGCGTTCGTGGTGATCTGTGACAGCGACTGGGTGATCGCGATCCTGGCGAGGGCCGTGTCCGCCACCATGCGGGTGAAGACGTCGCCGGGATCGAAGCGCCGGTAGCCGGAGAGGGTCGACCGCAGCAGCCGCGCCGTCAGGGTGCGGCGGATCACGAGGACCGTGTTCTCTCCCGCCCGGCCCACCAGGTACGCCTCCAGCGCGGCCAGGGCCGCGTCGGCACAGAAAAGGGCGGCGACCAGGGCGATCACCGGGGCGAGGGGCCTGCCACCGCCCGCGGCGTCGATCAGGTCGCTGATGACCAGCGGCTGCGCCAGCGAGGCGGCGGTCCCCAGGAGGCCGACGGTGACACCGAGAGCCAGCAGGCGCCCGTGCCGTCGGGCGATGGCCCATCCGCTCATGCCGGGCGCTCGTAGACGTTGACGAACAGGGCGCTGCGCCCGTCCCAGGGCGTGCCCAGCCAGTCCGCCCACCGGTCGGCCGGGCGCAGCCCCGCCGCCGTCGCGTACGCGTCGACCTCGTCCGGAGTCGTGAGCCGGCTCGCCTCGGTGCCGACCCGGGTGGTGCCGTCCTTCTCGTGCCAGATGTGGGAGACATGCCACATGCCGGCGTCGGCGACCAGCGTCGAGTAGGTCTGCAGACCGGTGCCCGGCTCCGGGTACGGAACGAAGTAGCTGATGTGCCGCTGCCCGTCGTGCAGTTCGACGACGGCGGCCGGGTTGTGCGTCTCGATCACCAGTCGGCCGCCCGGGGCCAGCCGGGCGGCGGCGTGCCCGACCGCGGCTTGCTGTTCCTCCGCGGTCAGCAGCATCGAGAGGGTCGCGCAGACGCAGTAGACGAGCCCGTACGTGTCGTCACCGGTCGGGAGGCGGATGTCGCCGACGACACCCGTCACCGCGGCGTCGGCGCTGTCGGCCTCCCGGGCCAGTACGGCGAGCATCTCGGGGGAGGAGTCCACGCCGGTCACCGGCCCGGCCAGCCCGGCCAGGGGGATGGCGATCCGGCCCGTGCCCACGCCGAGCTCGAGGGAGCCCGTGCCGGGCGCCGGGTGCAGCTCGGCCAGGCGCTGTGCCGTCAGCCGGGCGGCCTCGTCGCGCGGGAAGATCCGGTCGTACCAGCCGCTGAACTGCCGGCCGTAGCCGATGTCGTCGATGGTGCTCAAGGAGTCCTTCCCTCTCAGGCGTGCGCGGCGGGGGCCTTGGGGCGCACGCGCGGGGGTGTGGGACGGGGGTCCATGGGGGTGAACGGCGAGACGAAGATCGTCTCCGGATCCGTCTCGGCGAACCCGGCGGCGCGGGCCAGGCCGAACTGGAACCCCTGGATGCTCCCCGGGGCGTTCTCGGCGCGGATCCGCTCCCGCAGATGGGCGACGAGCACGGCGTAGCCGGTGGTCTCGGTCATCGCGTCGATGCCCGCGTTCATCGGCCCCAGCAGTTCGGTGCAGATGTCGAAGACGGCCTTCTCCGGCCGCCGCGTCGGGAACCACAGGATCTGGTGGACCTTGCGGCCCTCGATCACGTCGACCGTGCGCCACTCGGACGTCGAGCCGGAGGTGTCCTGCGTGCGGTAGAAGAAGTGGTAGTCGTACGTCGCCGGATTGGGCGCGAAGAAGCGCCAGTTGGGCAGGAGGGAGAACCTGTCCCTGGCCTCCAGCCGGTTGAAGGCGGTGTTGGGGTGCTGGATCGCCACGGTTCCGAGCAGCAGCGCGGTGCCGGCGAGACGAGCCGCCGCCCCCGGGCCGCGGAACGCCTCCACGAGGAACCTCTTCATGCGGTCTGTTCCTTCCTCTCCACGGTGTCCGCCGGTTCGGCCGTGCGGGTCAGGAAGTCCAGGAGGAGACGGCCGACCTCCACGCCGTACCGGCCGTCGGTCAGCAGGGAGTCGTGGTCGGCCCCTTCCAGCACGACGGTCTCGACCGTGCGCCCGGCACCGCGGTGCGCGTCGGCGATCTCGTGATGCATGAGCAGGTGCTCGGGATCCTTGTCGACGGTTCGCTGCGCCGAGACCACCAGGGCGTCGCTGCCCACGGGTGCCAGGTCGCCCGCATGGGCGCGGAACTCCCGTTCCACGGCCTTCCATTCACGGTGCCCGGCCTCCCACATCCGGGCGTCCGCGTACTGGTCGAAGACCCGCTTGCGGAACATGACGGGGAGGGCCTCCAGCCACCCGGGGCGGGCCAGCAGGACGCCCGCGCCGCATCGCAGGGACCACACCATGAGGGAGAGGGACGCACCCAGCGGCTTCGCCGACGCGCTCTGCTGCTGCGACCGGTTCAGCTCACCCGGGTGGGAGGAGTCCAGGTAGACCACCGCCCGCACCCGCCCGCCGAGTTCGGCGGCCGCGCGCCGCGCCAGTTCGCCGCCCAGGGAGTGGCCGACCAGCACCACGTCACGGTCCGCCGGGACGGCGGCGCCGACCAGGTCGACCAGGTCGTCCACCGCTTCGGCGAGACGGTAGGGAGCCGTGCTCCGGTACCGGCTGCCCGCGTACCCGGCCCGGGCGTAGGTCAGGAAGCCGAACCGGCCGTCCTCGCGGATCCTGTTGGTGATCCAGCCGAAGTGCTCGGAGGTCGAGAGCATGCCGGTGGCGAACACCAGGACGGGCAAGCCCGGATCGCCCTGGTTCATCTCGTACTGGAGCTCGTTGCCGTGCCGGGTGGTCGCGCGAAGGGAACGCGGCCAGCCCTCCATCGCCCGCAGCCGCCGGTGCGCGGCGACGGCTCCGGCCGCGGACACGGCCGACGCGAACACCACGGCGGCGGTCTTCAGGACGCGGTCGTCGCGGCCGGCGACGAGCGGATGGCTCTTCGGCGCCGAGGTGTAGGCGATCGCCGGGTGCATCGCGACGAACGCGCTGACGAAGCGGCCGAGCCCCATGACGAAGCCGTTCGCCAGGTGGAAACCGGCCGCAGCGCTGATCACCGGCTTCGCGAGCCGGCCACCGGCGAGGTAGGCGACCGGGAACAGGCACTCGAGGGCGAGCACCCCGTGGGTGAGGTACCTCGCGGCTCGGGGGTACTTCTGCGTGAGCGCGTACGTCGGCCCGTGCCCGTACGTACGGGTGCGCATGATGCCGCCCAGGGCGGTGCCGTCCCGCCAGGACGTGCCGAGCAGCTTGGCCCAGCCGGCGACGACGTAGGAGAGGTTGCCCTGGAGCGCGACGTACCACATCAGGGCGTCCTGCGTGGCCGGGGAGCGGGACAGCCGGGCGGCGCCCATGGCGGTCTGCACCAGCGTCGAGACCTGGTCCGAGCCGTCGGTGCCGTAGCGGTGCCGGGGGTACAGGGCGAGGGCCGTCGCACCGAGGAAGAGGCTGCCGGCGCCGCGCAGCCGGCTGTCGCCGGGCAGCAGCATGCCGGTGCTCACGGCCACCCGGGCCAGGTGCAGGGCGGTGGTGGTCCGTTCGCCGCTGACGAGGTCCAGCAGCTTCCGGGTGACGGGGGAGGAGTCGACGTGGGCCTGGCGGGCCACGGACCAGTCGTTGAATCCTCCCCTGCGGATCTGCCTGCGCTGGGAGAGGTACTCCAGGGAGGAGGTGAGGGCCGTCGCGGCGGCCAGCCGCTCCGAGGTGCCCAGCGCGCGACTCCGGGACACGGGTATCGGCCCGAGGAACGCCGAGGCGATCTTTCTGGCAATGCTCACAGGGTGGCCTCCGGTACCACGAGCGGTGGAGAGGGGGAAACGGGTGGGCGCGCGAGCCGCCTCGCCGGGCCGGACCTGTGGTCCGGCCCGGCGAGGGTCACCCTGGTGACCACCGGTCAACGGGGCGGCTCACCAGGGTCGTTCTTCGAGTTCCGGCTCAGCGCCGTGCCGTGTAGACGAGGGCCGTGGCCACGGCGACACGGGCGGCCATGATGAGGGTGGGAGTGGCGAGAACCGGCTCCTGGCGGCTGAAGACCACGCCCTCCTCGTCGTCGATGGCGACGCTGCGGAGCTCGGCCTGCTTGTTCAGTTGGGTGGCTACGTCCACGGATATCTCCTGTGAGTCGAATATGGATGTTCGTGAGAACGTCGTGCAGTACGTCGCCGTCTGCACGGTGAATGCGTGAAATCGGGATCAGCGCATTCACGTCTGACGGTGCCGGCCTACCGGCCCTGCTTTTCCCGGTCGGCCATACGGGCCAGCACGGTGGCGCGCTTTTCGTCGAAGCGGTTCGCCTGTGTGTCCACCGCCTCCAGATGGCGGCCGAGTTCGTCCTGGAATCGCCGGCCCTCGGCACCGAGTCCATAGCGGTTGAGCACGTTCAGATGGCGCAGTACCGGCTGGAGCACCTCGTCGTGGTGGATCCGGATGTTGTAGATGTCTCCCACGGCCATGCGTGCCGCGGCCCGGGCGAATCCCGGAATGCCGGCTCCCGGCATGGCGAAGGACGACACCACGTTGTTGATCGCTCGCATGGTTTCGTCCGGCGCGAGATCCAGCGCCGCAGCCAGGACGTTGCGGTAGAAGACCATGTGCAGGTTCTCGTCCATGGCGACCCGGGCGAGCAGCCGCTCGCAGACCGGGTCGCCCGACACCCGGCCGGTGTTGCGGTGCGAGATCCTGGTGGCCAGCTCCTGGAAGGCGACGTAGGCGACGTTCTCCAGCACTCCGACGTCGTTGCTGGGCGGGGCGGTGGACATGTGCGCCATCCGGGCCCGCTCCAGGTCGACCGGGTCGATGGCGCGGGAGGTGAGCAGGTAGTCGCGGATCACCACCGAGTGCCGGGCCTCCTCGGCGGTCCACCGGTGCACCCAGGTGCCCCAGGCGCCGTCCGCTCCGAAGAGCGTCGCGAACTGGTGGTGGTACGTCGGAAGGTTGTCCTCGGTCAGCAGGTTCACCTTGAGGGCGATGGCGGTCAGTTCGCCGACCGGGGACTGCTCCGGGGACCACGGCTCACCGCCGGGCAGGCTGTCGAAATCACGGCCGCGGCTCCACGGAACATACTCGTGCGGAAACCATTCCCGGGTTGCCGAAAGGTGCCGGTTGAGCTCCTTCTCGACGACCTCCTGAAGCTCCCATAAGATGCGGGAATCCCCTGCGGAATCAACGGAATTCATCGGTGACCGGTCTCATTCCTGACATGTGCTGAACGGATTCATCTGGCCCGGTGCACTCGAACGTTAGGCAGGTCGGCGCGCAAACGGCAAGCCGTCTCCCGGTCTTCGGCGACAAATCATAGAAAGGTTGGCGACGGGTAGTTCCAAAGGTGACGCCGGAGTCATGCGTGCGATGGATCCGGGGATTATGGGGCTTTCGATGGAATGGGGCGGAAGAAAACAGGAAGCCCTGAGGAGTGACATGGCCGCAGAACCGGAAAAGAGCCGCGCCGGCACCGCGAAGGCGGGTCCCCCCGCCATCGACCTGCCGCGCTCACGGCTGCTGCTCGTGGGCTGTGGAGCGTTCGGTGTCACGGCGCTGCCGAGCTGGGCGGTGCTGATGAGGATGTGGTACGGCTGGCACATCCGGGCCTGTCTCACCCATGCCGCGTCCCAGTTGGTGTCCTCCCAGGCCCTGGCCGCCGCCACGCAGGCGCCGGTCGAGGGCCCTGACTGGGACACCGCCCGCGGGGTGACACCGCACCAGGAACTGGCGGAGTGGGCCGACCTCGTGATCGTCGCTCCGGCCACCACCAACTTCGTCGCCAAGTGTGCGCTCGGCATGCCGGACAGCCTCGCGCTGAGCGCCGTACTGGCCACGCGGGCGCCTGTGGTGCTGGCGCCCAGCATCCCGGAAGGCGCCTTCGAGCGGCCGTCCGTGCGGCGCAACCTGAGCCGGCTGGCGGAGGACGGCTTCCATGTGGCCCCCATGCAGCCGGGCGTCTCCGTCCACAAGGCGAAGGTCGGGGTGGCCGCCGGAATGCCGGACATCAACACCACGCTGCGTTTCGCGGCCGCCGTCCTGCGGCCCGAGGCGCCGGAGGGCGCGGACCCGTCCGTATCCGCCTAGGGCCTGTCCGGCGGATCAGGCCGGCTGCACGAAACGGCATCTCATCAGCGCAGATGGGCGTGCCAGGCCCCGCGACGCCGGCATGATCCGCCGGACAGGCCCTGCACCGGGACGAGGACTGGTGTGGACCGTGCAGAGGACGCCGGGCTCCGAGTCGATGGTCGGTCGGCTCGGAGCCCGGCGTCCAGGACACCCGCGCCCCGCCGGCCCCTTGCCGCGGGGCGCCGTCGGTGGTGGTCCGCAGAGGTACTCGTGCCGCCGGGTGATCGACAGGGGGTGTCAGCGCTGCGCGGCATGGACCGCAGGGTGACCGCCTCACCGGCCCCGGTCCGCGGGTGCCTGCCGCGCAGACGCCCGCGGACCGGACCGCGGCAACCTCCGCGGGTTCAGCCGGACTTGTGCCGCTGGACGAAGGCGACGAGCGCCCCGACGGTGTGCAGCTGCGTGAACTCCTCGTCGGGGATGGCCACACCGAAGCGGTCCTCGATGGACACGCCGAACTCCACCATCAGCAGGGAGTCGACGTCGAGGTCGTCACGGAAGCGGGCCTCGGGCGTGATGTCCTCGGCGGGGATCTCGGCTATCTCCACGAGAAGGTCGGCGACGGCACCGAACAGCTCCTGGTCGAGGGCATCGGCGGACTGAGTGGTCATGTTTGTTCCCATCTTTTCGTGCGTCGGTTTGGGCGCTGAGGGTTGTGCGGGGTGGTCAACTGGCCCGCTGTCTCACCCAGCTGTCACGAACGCTGAGTGCCGCCTCCACCCGGCTGCGCAGGCCGAGCTTCCCCAGGACGCGGCTGACATGCGTCTTGACCGTGTTCTCGGACACGGTCAAGAGGGCGGCGATCTCAAGATTGGAGAGGCCCTGGCTCACGTAGGCGAGTACCTGTTGCTCGCGTGGGGTCAGCACGCGGGCGAACCGGTCGTCCAACGTCACCAGTTCCTCGGGCCCCAGGCTGGTCGCGGCGTTCACCAGGGCCCTGATGACGGTGGGATCCATGAAGCCCAGTCCGTCGGCGATGAGCCGGATGACGTGGATCAGCTGCTGTGCGTCGGTGTCCATCGGCAGGAAGCCGACGGCACCGGCGCTCAGCGACTGCAGGATCGCGCCGTCCACCTGGTTCGGTGTCAGCACCAGGACGTCGGTGGTGCCGGGGTCGGCGATGGCTCTGATCACGTCCGGACTGCCGAGTCCCAGCCGGCCGCCGTCGATGATGGTGAGGTCCGGTCGCAGACGTTGAGTGAGTTGCACTGCCTGACTGCCCGAGGAGGCCTCGGCGACGACGCTTATGTCGTCGTCGCTGTGCAGGATCCGGACAATGCCGGCTCTTGCGAGTCCTTCGGTGTGTGCCACCAGTATGCGAATGGTCATGTACTGAACTAACCCCCGAGTCGAAGGCACACCGTGAGCTCCCATGTGGGGTAGAGGGGTCCGGTGTGCCCATCTCTGATCATCACAACATGATCTTTCGGTGAAGGAATCCTCCTTTCGGGTGACCCGGAATGTAAACCTAAGAACTAGCCGACTTCACTGGCTGGAATGACGCGCTCGGACCCTCCTGAACTGCAGGCTATGTCTGCCTGGAAAACGGAGGCACCGGAACGCGGTTTCTGCCGCACAACCCGGGTTATGCGTCATGGACCTGTCAGGAGGCCAAGTGATCGAGCAGCGCCAGCTGTACGGCTGGGCAGACCTCGTCTTCTATGAGACGCCTGCTCAATGGGCTGCTGACCAGGGCCGATTCCCCGCGGCCGACCGCGAGGCGCCGGTCGGGTGGTCCCGCACCGGGCAGGACGTCTGGGTGTCCCTCAAACCGGACGGCGCCGAGCTTCCCGCGCAGGGCTGGAAAATTCACATCTCCGCGGTGACGGCCGACGCCGAGCGAATAGTGGACGTGGCATGGTCCTATTGTGTCGAGCGAGAAATACCCTTCAAATTCCTGCGCGACCGGCACCTGTTTCGGATGTACAACTCGAAGTACATGCCGCGGCAGGCGAGCGGGAAACTCGTCACCATTTACCCTGCCGACGACAAACAGCTCGAGCGCACGCTCGAGGAGCTGGCGTCATTGCTCCAGGGCACCTCTGGACCTTACATCCTCAGTGATCTGCGATGGGGAGCAGGTCCGCTCCATGTCCGGTACGGGGGATTTCGCCAGCGTTTCTGTACCGATGCCAAGGGTGACCGGGTTCTCGCCATCGAGGACGCCGACGGAACGCTGGTACCGGACGAACGCCGCCCCGGGCACTACGCCCCACCGTGGGTGGAGATCCCCGACTTCCTGCGCCCTCATCTGGAGCGCCGCAGGTCCGGCGGAGGTGACTTCCCCTACCGGGTGCTGCGCGCCCTGCACTTCTCCAACGGCGGCGGTGTCTACCTCGCCGAGCGGCTGACGGACGGCCGGCAGGTCGTGCTCAAGGAGGCGCGCCCCGGGGCCGGCCTGGACATGTCCGGGCGGGACGCGGTCGAGCGGCTGGAGCGCGAGCGCTGGGCCCTCGAGCGACTGGCCAGCATACCCGGCATACCGCGGCTCTTCGACAGCTTCGAGGCCGACGGTCACCAGTTCCTCGCCATGGAGTACATGGCGGGCGACGTCCTCTGGCTGTGGCTGGCCACCTTCCACCCCATGGTCCACTTCGGCACCGGGCGGGCGGAGGAGACCGCGTACACGGCCAAGGCGGTGGACGTGGCCCAGCGCCTCGAAGCGCTCCTCGCCGCCGTCCACGAGCGAGGCGTGGTCTTCGGTGACCTGCACCCGGGCAACGTGCTGATCACACCGGACGGCGAGCTGTCCCTCATCGACTTCGAGGCCGCGTTCGAGGCGTCCGAGGACTCCGCCCGCCCGGCGCTCGGCGCCCAGGGCTTCGTGGCACCCCCCGGCGTCACCGGCACCGCTGTGGACCGCTACGCCCTCGCCATGCTCAGGCTGTGGCTGTTCCTGCCGGTCAACCGCCTCTTCCCGCTGTCGCGGACCAAGCTGGCGGAGACCATCGACACCGTCGAGCGACGCTTCGCCGACCTGCCGGACGGGTTCGTCGCCCGGCTCCGCGAGGACACCGCCGTACCCGCTGGTCCCGGCACCGTCCCGGCCGCCTCACCCCTGCCCGCCGCCCTGGTGCGACGCCGCAGCGAGCTGCTCGACGCACCGCTGGATGTGGATCTCGACGCGCCCGACCCGGACTGGGACGCCGTCGGCACCTCACTGACCGAGGCCATCCTGCTCAGCGCGACACCGGAGCGGACGGACCGCCTGTTCCCGGGCGACGTCCAGCAGTTCCTGCACGACGGACTCAACCTCGCGCACGGCGCCGCCGGAGTGCTGTGGGCCCTGCACGCCACCGGAGCAGGACGGTTCCCCGAGCACGAGCGCTGGCTCCTGGACGCCCTCGCCCGCGGGCCGGTCCTGCGGCGCGGCTTCTACAGCGGCCGGTACGGCATCGCCTACGTCCTGGACCAGCTCGGACATGCCGACGAGGCGGCCAAACTGCTCGCCGACGCCGGCGACCCCCCGCCCACCGTCGACGCCGGACTGTACGGCGGTACAGCCGGAGAGGGTCTGACCCACCTGTACTTCGCCGACCGGTACGACGACGCCGGCCACCGGGAACAGGCCCGGCTCCGCGCCGCGCGCATCGAGCGCCTGCTGAACGAGCCCGGGCACCCCGCGGCTCCCACGGCCGCCCGCGCGGGACTGATGCACGGCTGGTCCGGCTGCGCGCTGTTCCTGCAGCGCATGTACGAGGCCGACGGCGATCCGCGCCATCTCGACCTGGCCTTCCAGGCGCTGCACCGCGACCTGGACGTGTGCGTCACCCGGTCCAACGGCAGCGTGCAGGTGGCCGACCGCGGGATCCGCACGCTGGCGTACCTGGAGGTGGGCAGCGGCGGCATCGCCCTGGTGGCGGACGAACTGCTCGCCGCACGGCCCGACCCCGGCATCGAGGAGCTCCTGCCCGCCATCCGGCGTGCCTGCCAGACCGAGTATGTGGCCGAGCCGCACTTGCTCAACGGCCGCAGCGGGCTGATGGCGACCGCCGCACGGCTGGCCCACCGGGACCCCGGCACCGAGGCCCGGGACGCGGTGCGCCGCCACCTCAGGGCGCTCACCTGGCACAAGCTCGCCTACCGTGGCCGGCTCGCCTTCCCCGGCGACCAGTCGTACCGCCTCTCGATGGACCTGGCGACCGGGAACGCGGGAGTGCTCCTCGGCATCCGGGCCGCGGTGGACGGCACCGGCCCCTTCCTGCCCTTCTTCACTCCCCGCCCGGTGGCCGACGGGCCCGCGTAACGCGCCCCCGTCCGCCGACCGCCCCCAGACCTGCCGCGCCCGCCGGCTCGGCACCCATCGGCATGCGAAAGGAGGTGTGACATGACCGAGTCCGTTCTCGACCTTCAGGAGCTGGAGACCTCCGAGGAGGAGACCGCCCTGATGGCGGCCAGCGCGTCCAGCTGGAACTGCTGAGTCACCGCGGTGACCCACCGCAGGACCACGGCCCCCAGGAGGGAGGCGCAAGACCATGACCGAGCCCGTTCTCGACCTTCAGGAGCTGGACACCTCTGACGAGGAGACCGCCCTGATGGCGGCCAGCGTCACCAGCTGGGAGTGCTGAGGCCGGCCGGGCCGCGACGCCCGGCCACGGACCACCGAGACCGCATGAGGAGGTGTGTGACATGACCGAGTCGATTCTCGACCTTCAGGAGCTGGAGACCTCCGAGGAGGAGACCGCCCTGATGGCGGCCAGCGCGTCCAGCTGGAACTGCTGAACGGCAGCTCACTAGCAGGACCGCGTGGGATGGCGTGAGCCGGCTGCACTTCGGCTCACGCCATCCCGACAGGCGGGATACCCACCCCACCCGTCAGCATCCCCGTCACCCGGCCACGTACCACCAGGAACCAGGAAGCGACAGCCCCATGGCCACCACCAGGATCATCGATCCCCTCGCGCCTCACGCAAGCCTCGACGCCGAGGCGTACGCGGCGGCCGTGGCGCGGGTTCTGCGCGACCGGGGCGTGCGCTCCGGCGACCGGGTCCTGGTCAAGGCCGGCAACTCCGCCCTGTACCCGGCACTGCTGTTCGCGCTGATCCACCTCGACACCTCGGTCGTCCTCCTCGACGGCCAGCAGACCCACCGGGCCACGGAGCGATTCGCCGCCCTGGCCCGGGCCCGTTACGCCGTCCTCGACGGCGCGGACCCGGCACCCACGGGCGTCACCGCCCTGTCGACGGCGGACCTGGCGGCCGACGCCGCCGCACACCTGCCCGCCGCCCCCGCGACGGCGCTGTCGGACAGCCGCTGGCGGGCGCGCGACGACGCCCTCGTCCTGTGGTCCTCCGGTTCCACGGGCGAGCCCAAGGGCATCGTCAAGCCGGGCCGGGCCGTCCTGGAGAACCTGGAGCGCACCCGCCGCCTGATGGACTACGGGCCGCAGGACGTCTTCCTTCCGCTGCTGCCCTTCTCGCACCAGTACGGGCTGTCGCTGCTCCTGCTCGCCCGCATGGCCGGTGCCGATCTCCTGATCACCCCCTACACCCGTCTCGACCGGGCGCTTCGGCTCGGCGCCGAGCACGGGGCCACCGTCGTCGACGCCACCCCGGCCACCTACCTCAGCATGCTCAACCTCGACGACCGCCGGCCCGGGCTCCTCGCCGCACTGGACCGGGTCCGGCTGTGGTGCACCGGTGGCGCTCCGATGGACGGCGGCCTCGGGCGGCGCTTCGCGGCCACCGCCGGCGCGCCGCTGCTCGACGGCTACGGCAGCACGGAGGCCGGCAACGTCGCCTTCGCGACACCCGGCAACCCGGTCGGCTGCGGTCGGGTGCTGGACGGCATCGAGGTGCTCGTCACCGGCGAGGACGGCACCCCGCTGCCGCCCGGCGAGATCGGCGAGATCAGGCTCCGCACCCCCGATCTCATGGCCGGCTACATGACCACGGCCGCAGCCCTCGACCCGCCCGCGGCCGGGCCGTACCGGACCGGCGACCTCGGTCACCTGGACGCGGCCGGCAACCTCTTCGTCCTGGGCCGCGCATCCGCCGTCCACCGGCTCGGCCACACCTTGTACCCCGAGGTACTGGAGCACCGCGCCGCGGCCTGCGGGCGCCCCGTGAAGATCATCCCGCTGGAGGACGCGCGGCGCGGGCACGAGCTGGTCTTCGTCGTCGCGGATCCCACGGGCGGGGACGCCCGGCACTGGCGGGAACGGATCTGCGCCCTTCTCGCCCCCTTCGAACAGCCCAACCACCTCCTGGTGGTGGACAGCTTCCCCGTCACCCACCGCGGCAAGGTCGACGTGCCCGCCCTGACCGCCCGCGTCGTCGGAACCCTGGAACAGCGGATCCGGGTGCCGGCGGCCCGTCCGGACCGGAACGAACGAAATGGAAGGTCCCATGTCACGCAACGCTGAGGGTGTGCCGCGCCGGCGCGTCGTCGTCACCGGCGCAGGCGCCGTCACGGCGACCGGCTCCACCGTCGACGAGTACTGGTCGGCGCTGGTCGACGGACGCAGCGGCGTCGGGCCGATCACCGCATTCGACGCCTCGGACCTGCCCACGCGCATCGCCGCCGAAGTGACGGGCTTCGACCCCACCCGGTACATGACCGGGATCGCCGCCCGGCGCATGGACCGCTTCGCCTGGTTCGCCGTCGCCGCCACCACGGAGGCCATGGAGCAGTCCAAGCTCTCCGCGGAACACGGCCTCGGCCCCCGGATCGGCGCCCTCATCGGCTCCGGATACGGGGCGAACATCGCCGGCATCGACGCGGTCGACCGCCTGCGCGAGCGGGGCCCCCGCGGCGTGCCCACCGGCTACGCCATCGGCGGCTCCCCGGACAACCCCTCCGCCGAGATCGCCATGCGGTACGGCGTCGAGGGCCCGACCGGTGCCATCATCACCGCCTGTGCCACCGGCACCACGTGTGTCGGCGAGGCCGTGGACATGATCCGCTCGGGCCGGGTAGACGCCGTCATCGCCGGCGGCACCGACGACCCGATCACCCGCCTCGACGTCGCGGCCATGTCCAACGTGCGTGCCCTGTCGCGGCGCAACGACGAACCCGCCCGCGCCAGCCGCCCCTTCGACCGGGGCCGTGACGGATTCGTCTTCGGGGCCGGCGCGGGGATCGTCGTCGTGGAGGAGGCCGAGCACGCCGTCAGACGCGGCGCGCCGATCCTCGGCGAGATCATCGGCTACGGCGCCACCACCGACGCCTACCACGCCACCGCCCCGCACCCGGAGGGCCTCGGCGCCCAGCGCGCCCTGCGGATGGCGCTGGACGACGCGGGGATCGGGCCGGCGGACGTCGACTACATCAACGCCCACGGCACCGGCACCGCCCTCAACGACGCCACCGAGATAGCCGCCGTACGGGGCGTCTTCGGCGACCACGCCCCCCGCATCCCGATCAGCTCGCAGAAGTCGATGATCGGTCACCTCATCGGCGGGGCCGGCGCTGTGGAACTCATCGCGACGCTGCGCACCCTGGCCACCGGGATCGTGCCGCCCACCCTCAACTGCGACGACCCCGAGGACGCGGAGCTCAACTTCGTGCCCAACGAGGCGCAGCACCACGACGTACGCACGGCGCTGACGAACTCGTTCGGGTTCGGGGGCCACAACGCCGTACTCGCCGTGCGCCGCTGGGAGCCGTGATGCGCGGCGACCTCGTCTCGCTGGAGGCGTGCACCGACGACGACTTCCAGCTCATCGCGGACTGGTCCGCGAGCACGGTGAGCACCTACTCCTCCGGATCGCCGCAGTTCCTCTCCGCCGACCAGCTGCGCCAGGCGGTCCACCAGGGCGGCATGCGCTACCTGATGATCGCCACCCACGACGGCACCCGGGTCGGCGCGGTCAACTGGGGCCCCCTCGCCTACGAGGGCAGCTACACCATCGGCTCCGCGATCGGCGCCTCCGGAATGTGGACGCAGGGCTACGGAGCCGAGGCCAACGTCCTGCTGCTCAACTACCTGTTCCACGCGAAGAACGCGCACCGCGTCCAGCTCACCCTGGGACTGCACAACCGGCAGATGGTGCAGATCATCGCGCACGGCGGCTTCACCCTCGAAGGGGTCCTCAGGGATTACTTCTTCCTCGACGGCCGGTACTGGGACGCCGTCGTCTGCTCCCTGCTGCGCGACGAGTTCTACGCCCTGGCCCGGACCTCCGAACTGGGCCTCGCGGCCGACGTGGTGCCCGCCGGTGAGAAGGCCGAGGCACGGCGGCTGTTCCTGGAGCACCTCGACCGCACCGACGCCCGATACCTGCGCGACGTCCACGAACGCCGCTGAGCCGCGCCGAAGCGGGCGCGCACCCCAGCTTCCCGCATGAAAGAGGCCCCACCCATGCCCTCCCACGCACCGGTGACCGCCGTCCGCGGCACCGGGTTCCACGACCTGCCACGCGCCGTCCGGCACTGGGCGTGCGACCGAGGTGCGGCCCCGGCGCTGACGTTCGTCGACCACGGCACCGACCGCAAGGGCGTGGCCACCACCCTGACCTACGCCGAACTGGACCGGCGGGCGTCCGCCGTCGCGGCGGCGCTGGCCGTGCGCTGCCGCCCCGGCGACCGCGTCGCGCTGACGGCTCCGCACGGCCTGGACTACGTGGTCGGTTTCCTCGGCTGCCTGTACGCCCGTACGGTCGCCGTGCCGCTGTACGCCCCGGAGCTCTTCCGCAGCAACGACCGGCTGGAGGCCGTTCTGCGGGACGCCGGGCCGTCGTGCGTGCTCACCACCCGGGCCGCCGCCGAAGGGGTCACCGCGCTGACCCGCACCACATGCGGCGAGGCCACGACCGTACTGCTCCTGGACGACCTGACGGCGGCCGACGGCCCGGCCGGCACGGCCACGGAACCGGCGGACCCCGGCGACATCGCCTACCTGCAGTACACCTCCGGATCCACCCAGTCCCCGCGCGGCGTGCTCATCGGCAACGACAACCTGGTGGCCGCGGCGCGGCAGAGCGCCGAGCAGTCGGGCCTCACGGAGCAGGACGTCATCGTCTCCTGGCTGCCGTACTTCCACGACATGGGCCTGATCACGGGCATCGCCATGCCCCTCCTCGCGGGCGCCCGCGCGGTGCACCTGACCCCGATGGCCTTCGTGCAGCAGCCGTACCGCTGGCTCCGCCTGATCAGCGACTACGGCGGCACCTGGACCGCCGCCCCCAACTTCGCCCTCGACCTGTGCGTACGCCGGGTCACCGGCGACCACATGACGTCCCTGCGCCTGGACACCCTGCACACGCTGTGCAACGGCAGCGAACAGGTGCGCTCGGAGAGTGTCCGGGCCTTCGCCGAGAAGTTCGCGGCCTGCGGCTTCGCCCTCTCGGGCCACGCCCCCGGCTACGGCCTGGCGGAGGCCACCCTGGGCGTCACCTCCGCCCTGGACGGCGCCACGATCCTCACGTTCGACCGCGCCGAACTGGCCGACGGCCGCGTCCGCCGCTGTCCGCCTGAGGCGCCCGGGGCATGGCAACTCGTGGGCTGCGGCACGCCCCTGCCCGGGGTGGAGGTGCGCATCGCCGACGACGGCACCGAGCAGCCCGCCGACCGGGTCGGGGAGATCTGGGTCAGCGGACCCAACGTCTCGCCGGGCTACTGGGGCCGTCCCGAGGAGACGCGGCGGTCCTTCGGGGCCGAGCTGCTCCGCCGCGACGGCAGCCGGACCGCGCCCGTGTGGCTGCGCACCGGTGACCTCGGATTCCTGTACGAGGGCGAGCTGTTCGTCACCGGGCGGATCAAGGACCTCGTGGTCATCGACGGCCGCAACCACTATCCGTCCGACATCGAAGCCACCGTGGGCACCGCACTCGACGGCATGCCCGTCGCGACCGCCGCGGCCTTCCCGGTCACCGACGAGCAGGGGGAACGGCTGGTCGTCGCCGTGGAACTGCGCCGGGCGGCGGGAGCCGAGCTGCCCGTCACCCGCGCGGAGGCGGTGCGGTCCGTGCGCCGCGCCGTCGGCGAGCACCACGGCGTCGAACCGCACGAGGTCGTCTTCCTGCGGCCCGGTGCCCTGCCCAAGACCAGCAGCGGCAAGGTACGACGCCACGCCTGCGCGGAACGCCACCGCCTCGGGACGTTGGACTACCTGGAAACGGAGTGGTGGACCGCATGAACGAGCAGACCCTGCGATCCTGGCTCGTCTCCTGGCTGTCGCGGCACCTCGACGTCGCCGAGGACGACATCGCTCCCGACCAGCCCCTCGCGGGCATGGGCCTCACCTCCCGGCAGGTCGTGGAACTCTCCGGGAGCCTGGAGGAGCTCCTCGACCGCGCCCTGTCGCCCGCCCTGGTCTACGAGGCGCCCACCGTCCAGTCCCTCGCCCGGCGGCTCCTCGCGCCCGGACCCACCGAGCGGACGGAGCCGGACCCGCCGGCCCTCCCGGACGCGCCCACCGCCGGACCGGACGCCGAGCCCATAGCCGTCATCGGGCTCGGCATGCGCCTGCCCGGAGCGGTGGCCACCCCCGAGTCCTTCTGGGAGCTGCTGAGCGACGGCAGGGACGCGGTCGGTGATCCGCCCCCGGGACGGTGGGACCTGCTCGGGGCGCTGGACCCCGCCGCCCGCGCGGTGCTGGACCGCACGCCCGCCCGCGGTGGCTATCTCAGCGACGACCTGGCCGCCTTCGACCCCGCCTTCTTCGGCATGTCCGACCGTGAGGCCGCCGCCACCGACCCGCAGCAGCGCCTCATGCTCGAGGTCGTCTGGGAAGCGCTGGAACATTCCGGCATCCCCCCGCGCTCCCTCGCCCGCTCCCGGACCGGCGTGTTCGTCGGCGCCTCGGTCTCCGACTACGGGGCGGTGCAGATGAGCCACCTTCCGGAGATCAACGCCTGGAGCGGTGCCGGCTCCGCGCTCGGGGTCATCGCCAACCGGGTCTCCTACGTCCTGGGGCTGCGCGGCCCGAGCCTGGTCGTCGACACGGCCTGTTCCTCCTCGCTGGTCGCCGTGCACCAGGCCGTACGCAGCCTGCGGTCGGGGGAGAGCGATCTCGCGCTGGCCGGCGGGGTGAACCTGCTGCTCTCCCCGGCGGTCACGGTGAACTTCGAAGAGGCCGGAGTCATGGCCTCCGACGGCCGTTGCAAGACCTTCGCCGCCGACGCCGACGGCTACGGCCGGGGTGAGGGCTGCGGCGTGGTGATGCTCAAGCCGCTGTCCCGCGCCCGGCGCGACGGCGACCGCGTGCTGGCGGTGATCCGCGGCAGCGCGGTCAACCAGGACGGCGCGTCCAACGGCCTGCTCGCCCCCAACCCGGAGGCACAGGAGGACCTGCTGCGCACGGCGCTGGCCACGGCCGGACTGACCGCACCGGACATCGACTACGTCGAGGCTCATGGCACGGGGACCGCCCTCGGCGACCCCATCGAGGCGGCCGCCCTCAGCGCCGCCCTCCTCGACGGACGCGACCGGGACCTCCTCATCGGGTCGGTGAAGACGAACATCGGCCATCTGGAGGCGGCGGCGGGCGTCGCGGGCCTCATCAAGGTGGTGCTGGCCCTGGGCCATGACACCCTGCCGGCCAGCCTGAACTTCGACCGCCCCAATCCGCTCATCCCCTTCGACGAGCTGAGGATGCGCGTCGTCACGGAGCGCACACCGTGGCCGCGCACCGAGCGCCCCCGCCGGGCCGGTGTGAGCAGCTTCGGCTTCGGCGGTACGAACGCGCATGTCGTCGTGGAGGAGGCGCCGCCCGAGGCGCCCCGCCGGGGCACCGGTCGTGCCGGATCCGGTGAGGTCCTGCTGGTGCCGGTCTCCGCCGGATCGGCGGACGCGCTGGACGACCGGCTGCGACGGCTCGAGGACTGGCTGGCCCGGAAGGGCGCCCATGTGCCCTTCGACGACGTGGTGCACACCCTCGCCCTGCGCCGGTCCCACGAACCGGAGCGGCTCACCGTACCCGCCCGGGACGCGCACGGGCTGCGGCGGGCGCTCGCCGACCACATGGCCGGCACCGCCGTGCCCGGACTCGCCCGTGGCCGGGCCGCCGCCGAACCGCCCGGCGCCGTCTGGCTGTTCTCCGGCCAGGGCTCCCAGTGGGCCGGCATGGCACGGACCCTGCTGGACACCGCTCCGGCCTTCCGGCGGGTGATCGACGAGCTGGAACCGATGATCGCGGCCGAGTCGGGCTTCTCCCTGCGCCGGGTGCTCGACGACCCGGAGGTGCCCACCGACGTCTCCGTCGTGCAGCCGCTGATCTTCGCGGTGCAGCTCGGCCTCGCGGAGCTGTGGCGGGCGCACGGGCTGCGGCCCGCCGCCGTCGTCGGGCACTCCATGGGGGAGGTGGCCGCGGCCGTCGTCGCGGGCGCCCTCGACATCCGCGACGGCGTCAAGGTGATCTGCCGGCGGTCGCGGCTGCTGCTGAAGGTCGCCGGCCAGGGCGCCATGGCGGTGATCGAGAGTCCTGCCGAGGAGGTCGCCGCCCGGCTGGACCGGACGGCTCAGGCGGCTGCGGTGACCGTGGCGGTCGTGCCGAGTCCCCGCTCCACCGTGATCGCCGGAGACCCCGAGGGCGTCCGGCGGCTGGCCGAGGCCTACGAGGCGGACGGGCTCAACGCCCGCCTCGTCCAGGTGGACGTGGCGTCGCACTCGCCCCAGATGGACGTCCTGCTGGACCCGCTGATGGCGGAACTCGCCGATCTCACGCCGCGATCGCCCCGTATCCCCTTCCTCTCCACCGTCGAGGGGCGACTGGACCGTACGCCCGCCTGCGACGCGGCGTACTGGTGCGACAACCTGCGCGCCCCCGTCCGCTTCGCCGACGCCGTGCACACCGCCTTCCGCGCCGGACACACCGCCTTCGTGGAAATCAGTGCCCACCCCCTGCTCACCCGCGACACGGCCGCGACCCTCGGCGACCACGACGGTGTGCTGGTCACCGGCACCCTCGTCAGGGACCAGGACGCCCAGGAGAGTTTCCTGGCGGCCGTCGGGCGCCTCCACTGCCACGGCCTGCGACCGGACTGGGAGCACTTCACCCCCGACGGACGCACCGCCGACCTCCCGTTCATGTCCTGGCGGCGGACCCGGCACTGGACCGCCGTCCCCACCGTGGCAGTGAGCCGTACTCCCGTCGACGCCCCCGTACCGTCCGGCGCCGGACTGCTCGGCACGGTCACCACCCTGGCAGCCCATCCCGGCACCCGGCTGTGGCAGCCGCAGCCGGTCGGACCCGCCTGGGACCCGCTGCGCGCACACCTCCTCCACGGCCGGGAAGTCATGCCGCTGTCGGGCTACGCGGCCCTGGCGCTGGCCGCCGCACGGGAAGCCGGCCTCGGTGCTCCGGACGTACGCGATCTGACCGTCCACAGCCCGCTCGTCCTCGACGAGACGGTCCGCGCCCTGCAGATCACCCTGCGCACCGGGGACACCCCCGGCGAGCCCGCCGACCTGGACATCCACGCCCTGGACCCCGCCGGACACTGGCAGCGGCACGCTTCCGCCCGACTGCACGACGACCCCGGCGCCCTGGTCGACGAGGCACCCGACGCGGCCGTCACCGGGCAAGTGGAAGGGACCGGTGCCGACGAGGCCGCCGAACGGGCCGACACCGTCGAGTACTACGCACGGCTGGCCGAGGCGGGCCTCACCTACGGCCCCGCCCTGCGCACCCTGCGCCGGCTGCGGAGCGCCCCGGGCGAAGCCGTCGCCGAGGCCGAGCCGCACACCGCCACCGGGTCCTTCCGCGAACTCGACGCCGCGTTCCAGGCGCTGCCCGCCGTGCTGCCGCCCGCCTCGGGCTGGACCGTGACCGGACTCGACAGCCTGGTCCAGCGTCCTGACGGTCCCCCCGGAGCGCTCACGGTCCGGGCCAGGATCTTTGGCGATCCTGCCGGGCCGGCGCTCGTCGCGGAGCTGGACTGGTACCGGTCCGGAACGCCGGTCGCCCGCGCCCGCGGCGTACGCGTGCGCCGTACGGACGCGCGTCCCGCCGCCGTGCGACCGGCCTGGCTGCACGGACTGGAATGGCAGCCGGCACCTCAGCCCGACGGTGTCCCGGAGGGCCCGGTCGTCGTCGTGGGATCCGGCGTACTCGCCGACTCCCTGGCGCAGCGCCTCACGGAACTCGGCGTCACCTGCCGGTCCGTGGCCGGTCCGGGCCCGGCCGAACTCACCGGCGCCGAGCTGCGCCGGCACCTCGGCCTGGACGACGGCGTCCGGCACGTGGTCCACCTGCCCGCCCCCGGCACCGGACCGGAGTCCGCCCTCGCGCTGACCCTCGACGCCGTCCGGCTGGTCCGCGCCGTCGCCGAAGCCGACGGGCCACGGCTGTGGTTCGCCACCGTGCAGGCCCAGCCGGTGGGAAGCGGCGGCCCCGTCGACCCCGGCCACGCGGCCCTGTGGGGCATCGGCCGCAGCGCCGCTCTGGAGCACCCGTCCGCATGGGGCGGCCTGGTCGACCTGGAGGCCCCCGCGGAGCCGGACGACGCCGCCGCCTCGGCGCGGGCGCTGGTGACCGAACTGGCCGCCGCTCCCGGTACCGGGACCCAGAGCGCGTACCGCGCCACCGCGCGCCACGTCCCCCGGCTCACCGCACGCCCGCCCGCCACGACCCGTGGCCGTGCCGTCCGGCTGGACCCGCACGGCGCGCATCTCGTCGTCGGGGCCACCGGCCGGACCGGTCCCGCCCTGCTGACCAGGCTCGCCGCCCTCGGCGCCCGCCATCTGGTGCTGCTCTCCCGGCGCGGCGTGCCGGGGGCCGCGGCACGGACCGTGGAACGGCTGCGGGCCACGGGCACCACGGTGCACGAGGTCGCCGCCGACGTCGCCGACGAGGACGCCCTGCGCGCGCTGTTCGCCCGTTTCGGCGCCGAACTCCCCCCGCTGCGCGGCGTCTTCCAGGCGGCGTTCGTCGAGGACGTCGCCCCCCTCGCGGACCTCACCCCCGAGCGGGTCACGGCCGTGCTGCGGCCCAAGGTCGCGGGCACCGCCCTGCTGCACCGCCTCAGCGCCGGCCACCCGTTGGAGCACTTCGTGTGCTTCTCCTCCACCACGGCGTTGCTCGGGTCCCAGGGCCTGGCCCACTACGCCGCCGCCAACTGCTACATGGACGCACTCGTCCACGAGCGCCGGCGCAACGGAGCGCCCGCACACGTCGTCAACTGGGGCCCGTGGCGCGACGGCCTGGACCCCGCGGTCCACCAGGCCATCACCGCGACCGGCATGCGCCTCATGCCGGGGGAGCAGGCCGCCGCCGCACTGGACCAGGTACTCGGCGCGGACACGGCGCAGTTCGTGATCGCCGACGCCGACTGGCCGGCCGTCGCCGCCGCCTACGCCGTACGCACCCCGGTGCCGCTCCTCGCGGACCTCCGCCAGGACGTCGACCCCGTCCTGCCCGGCCCCCGCACGGCCGAAGACTCCGGGGCGGAGCCTGTCGCCGAGGACGACGTGGCGGCCCTTCTGGCCGGCGCACGGACCGCGGAACGGCGCCGCGAGATCGTCCTGGCCCACGTGCGGGCGACGGTCGCCCGGGCCCTGGACCTCGAGGGGCCACAGGCGCTCGACCCCGACGCCGACTTCCATGCCCACGGCATGGACTCGCTGATGACCATGACCGTCCTACGACGCCTCAAGGCACTGGCTCCCGGTCTCAACCTGGCCGCGATCAGCCCGCACCGAACGGTGACCGCCCTGGCCGACGCCGTGCTCCGGCACCGGGAGGAGACCGGAGCGGTCTGACCCGGCGCCCGTGCCCGTTCCCCACCACCCACCACCTCGCACCCACACCGAGGGCACGTCCGCCCGCGGAGGAAAGAAGGAAACCGCCATGTCCGAGAACGCCTTCGTCGTCGTCCACGACCGTCCGTACGGAGCCGGTGTCGTCGCCGCCCGTCCGCTGGCCGCGGGCGAGGTCGTCGCCGACCTCAGCGAGTGCGTCACCGCCGACGCCCCGTCCGTCTACACCATCGACGTCGGCGGCGGCCGGCACATCGACGGTCCCCAGGTCCGCTACCTCAACCATTCCTGCACGCCCAACGTGTACGTGGACGCGGAGCGGATGGACGTACGCGCCCTGCGGCCGGTCGCCGCCGGGGAGGAGCTGGCCTTCTTCTACCCCTCCACCGAATGGGACATGGTCGCCCCGTTCGACTGCCTGTGCGGCGCGGCCGACTGCCTGGGCACCGTCGCGGGAGCACGCGCCGCCTCCCCGGCGGTGCTCGGCGGCCACCGGCTGAACCGGCACGTGGCGGAACGCCTCGCGGCCGCCGAAGCGATCCGGAGCGCCTGATGCCGCGGTCCTGTCTCGTCGTCGGCGGGAGCCGCGGCATCGGCCGGGCCGTGGCGGAGGAACTGCACGCGGCGGGTGAGCGGGTCGCCGTCACCTACCGCAAGGGCTCACCGCCCGACAGGCTGTTCGCCGTCCAGTGCGACGTCACCGACACCGCGGAGGTCGATTCCGCCTTCCGCGCCGTAGAGGCCGAGCAGGGCGCGGTGGAGGTCCTGGTCGTCAACGCGGGCATCGTTCAGGACCAGTTGCTGGCCGCCATGCCGGAGCGGTGCTTCACCGAGGTCCTCGACACCAATCTGACCGGCGCCTACCGGGTGGTGAAGCGCGCCGTCCGCGGCATGTTGCGGCAGCGGCGCGGACGAATCGTCCTGGTCTCGTCGGTGGTCGCGCTGCAGGGATCCGCCGGGCAGGCCAACTACGCGGCCTCCAAGGCGGGGTTGATCGGCTTCGGCCGCAGCCTCGCGCGCGAGCTGGGGCCGCGGAACATCACGGTCAACATCGTCGCGCCGGGCCTGACCGAGACCGACATGACCGCGCGGCTGGCCCCGGCACTGCTCGAGGAGTACCTCCGGCAGATCCCGCTCGGCCGCATGGCGCAGCCCGCGGAAGTGGCCCGTGTCGTCGGGTTCCTGGCCTCGCCCGCCGCGGACTACGTCACCGGAGCCGTCATCCCCGTCGACGGCGGCTCCTCGATGGGGCACTGAGCCCCCGTACGATCGCAAGGAGACTTGATGGGCATCCTCGAAGGCCGGCGCGTCCTGGTCACGGGCGTCCTCACCCAGGCATCCATCGCCTTCCACGTGGCGCGGGTCGCGCAGACCGAGGGTGCGCGGGTCGTGCTCACCGCGCACGGCAGGCCCAGCCTGGTGCGGCGCATCGCGCAACGCCTCCCGGAACCGCCCCCGGTGATCGATCTGGACGTCACCGACACCGCCCAGCTCGCCACCCTCGCCGACCGTGTGGGGGAGCACGTGGACGGCCTGGACGGAGTCCTGCACTCCATCGGGTACGCCCCGCCGTCCGCCCTCGGCGGCAACTTCCTGTCGACGCCGTGGGAGGACGTCGCGACCGCGGTCCACGTCTCGACATACTCGCTCAAGTCCCTCACCACGGCGGTGCTTCCGCTCATGGGCGAGGGCGGCTCGGTCGTCGGCCTGGACTTCGACGCCTCCCGGGCCTGGGAGGGGTACGACTGGATGGGCGTGGCCAAGGCAGGGCTGGAGTCCTGCGCCCGCTACCTCGCCCGCGAGCTGGGCCCCCGCGCGATCAGAGTCAACCTGGTGGCCGCCGGCCCGCTGGCGACCACCGCCGCCCGCAGCGTCCCCGGGTTCGACGGCGACTTCTGGGACCGGGCCGCGCCGCTGGGGTGGGACGCGGCGGACGCGGAGCCCACCGCACGGGCCTGCGCAGCGCTGCTGTCGGACTGGTTCCCCGCCACCACCGGCGAGATCGTGCATGTGGACGGCGGCGCGCACGCCGTGGGCGGCAGCTGATCCCGATGGCGGTCAACAGGGCGTATCTCGGCCGAGTTTTCCCCGTCACCGAGCCGTACGAGGTCACCCGCGCCGCGGTGCGCGCGTTCGCCGACGCCATCGGCGACCCGCATCCCGTCTACCACAGCCCGGACGCCGCACGCGCGGCCGGCCACCCGGACCTGGTCGCCCCACCGACGTTCGCCGCGCTGGTCGCCGGGAACGCGTACTGGCCGCTGCTGGAGGACCCGGACTTCGGTTTCGGCCCCGAGGGCACGGTGCATCTGGCACAGCGGTTCCTGTACACACGGCCCATCCACGCCGGTGACACCCTCCGGGCCGAGGTCACTCCGGAGACCCTGGACACCCAGGCCGGCCGTGACCGCGTCGTCTTCCGCAGTCTGCTGCGCGACGCCCGGGGCGCGACCGTGGCCACGGTCCTGACGACACTGCTCGCTCCGCAGGCAGCACCCGCCCCCTGAACGGGATGGCCGAAACCGGATATCGGACGGGGACCGCCCGGGACAATGATGATCGAAATTTCGCACAAGGGGGCTTGTCATTCTCTATCTGATTCTCGCTTGTGACGTGCTGTTCTGGGTCTTCCTCGTCGGCGGCCTGGCGGCGCGCTACGCCGCCGGCTGGCGGGCACTGGGCGGTGCACTGCTGCTCTGCGTCCCGCTGATCGACGTCGTGCTCCTGGGCGCCACCGTCCTCAGCGTCCGGGACGGCGCGGAGCCGACCGTCTGGCACGGCCTGTCCGCGGCCTACCTCGGCCTCACCGTGGTGTACGGCCACCGCACCGTGCGCTGGGCCGACGCGAAGTTCGCCCGCCGCTTCGGCGGTGACGCCCCGCCGCCGCGCCCCAAGCTCTATGGCCGTGCGGCCGTCGTCGACGCGTGGAAGTCCTGGTTCAGGTTCCTGCTGGCCTACGCGATCAGCGTCGGCATGATCTTCGGTCTGGTGGTGCTGGTCGGTGGCCTGGACAGGGGCGCCCCGCTGCTGGTCTGGCTCAACCCGCTCACCAAGGTCCTTGTGTACAGCTTGATCTGGCCCGTGGTGACCACGCTCTGGCCCGGCAAGGCACCGGAGCCGGTGCAGGACAAGGCCGGCGGGGCCGGCTGAGCCGGCCCCGCCTCGGCGGTCACCGGCGGTGTGCGGTCAGTCCCGGAGGTAGGGCCGGTGCCAGTGGCGTTCGCTGAGGACCTCGGCCCACTCGCCTTCGAGCTGTTCCCGCCTGTCGTCAGGAAGCTCGTCCAGCCTGGGGCGGAGCCCCTCGATGATCTTCGCCACCTCCTGCGGGTCGCGCCGGACAGGCAGACCGAGGTGGTGGGCGATCGTGCGGAGGGTCATGGCGGGTCATCCCAATCCAAGGTGTTTCCGCGGCCTGCGCTCCCCACCCACCTGCGTCCGCGCAGGCCGAGCACAGCGCTCACACGTCCATACTGCGCGACTGCCGACCAGGTCGCGTTCGTACGGCACCCAAGGCCCGGTCCCCCGAGCGGGGACCGGGCCTTCGCGCTGTCGCCGCAGGTGCGGGGTGCTGCGGGCTGACTCACTCTGGGTTTCCCACGACCACCCGAGAGTGAGGAGCGCCATGCGTCGTACCTTTGCCCGGGCGCTGGCCGGGCCGCTGGTTCTGGCGGCTGCGGCAGCCGCCGTACCGCTGGTGTCCGCCGCCCCCGCGGCCGCTGACAGTGTCGTCGTCGGCGGGTTCCCGGTCGATGTGTCGAACAGCCCCTGGACCGTGGCGCTGGCCAGCCGTGACCGGTTCGGGGGTACGCGGGCCGGTCAGTTCTGCGTCGGTGTGGCGGTCAGCCGGCACACCGTCCTCACCGCGGCCCACTGCATGGGCGAGGAGGTCCTCGGGACCACGCCGGACCGGCTGCGCGACTTCAGTGTCATCGCGGGCCGTACGGACCTGCTGTCGAGCGGCGGCCAGGAGATCCGGGTCCGCCGCACCTATGTGAACCCGGCTTACGACAAGGCCACCAACGCGGGCGACTTCGCCGTGCTCACCCTCGCCCAGCCGCTTCCCGCCGGTGCGGTGATCAGGATGGCGGGCGCCGGCGATCCCGCCTATCTGCCGGGGTCGTCGGCCCTGGTCTACGGGTGGGGGGACGTCACGGGCGCGGGTGACTACGCGCGGGGGCTGCGGGCGGCGCGTGTGCATGTGCTGCCCGACGTTCTGTGCAGAAACGCTTATCCAGGCGGCGGTGAAGGCAGGTACCAGGCCGCCAGCATGGTCTGTGCCGGGGAACCGCAGGGAGGGCGGGACGCCTGTCAGGGGGACAGCGGAGGGCCGCTGGTCGCTCAGGGGAAGCTGATCGGGCTGGTGTCCTGGGGCACCGGCTGCGGTCGCGCGGGCAGTCCTGGCGTCTATACGCGGGTGTCCGAGATCGCCCGGGCGCTGCGGTGGAGCGTCCGGGCGGCCGACAAGGCCTGAAGGCCTGAGGGTATGAGCGCGGGCGGCCGCCCCTGACGTCAGGGGCGGCCGCCCGTCAACCGGCCTGTGCCGGAGCTGGCTCGTCGTTGGTGCGAGGTGTCAGCGCTCTTCTTCGGACGCCGATGCGGGAACGGACGTCAGCCGCTCCGTCTCGTCCTGTATCTCAGCGGCGATCTTCTTGAGTTCCGGCTCGAACTTGCGGCCGTGGTGGGCGCAGAAGAGCAGTTCTCCGCCGCTGAGCAGGACGACACGCACGTATGCCTGTGCGCCGCAGCGGTCGCAGCGGTCAGCGGCCGTCAGCGGGCTCGCGGGGGTCAGAACAGTAGTCACGTCGCCTCTTCTCTAGCTCGACGAGCTGTCGTACCAGGGTCAACATCCAACCAGCCCCAAAACGTTCCCGCTCGTGGCTTCTCCCTCAGTGAAATTTTCCGAGGGGGCCGGCTGCTGCCGGGTTTGGCGGCGAATGTGCCGTAGTGCGTCTCTGGCTTGCTTACGGTTTCGCGCTGTCGGTCAAGGTCAGGTCCTCCCGGCTGGTTGCCGGTTTGTTCATGAGGACGTGCCCGGAGCCTAAATGGTTCATGCCTGGAAGGGAACGTGATATGTACTTCACCCCATCGAGGGATCGAACACGCATGCGACCCTGGACTAGTCTGTGTTTCGCACGAGGGTGGCGTTACAACGGCTCTACCAGGCCTCGGTACCCTCTTGACGGCTACCGAAGCCGCGCCCTTACCCATCAGGGCGTCACCTGAAATTCAGCGAGGAGCGAACCGCGTGACCGCCGAGACGTCCGTGCCGTCCACAGCGCTGCTGGCAGGAGCAGACCGGGACGGTTCCAACTACACCGCGCGGCACCTGCTCGTCCTCGAGGGCCTCGAGGCCGTGCGCAAGCGCCCGGGCATGTACATCGGCTCGACCGACAGCCGCGGTCTGATGCACTGCCTGTGGGAGATCATCGACAACTCCGTCGACGAAGCTCTCGGCGGCTACTGCGATCACATCGACGTGATCCTCCACGACGACGGGTCGGTGGAGGTCCGGGACAACGGCCGCGGCATCCCGGTCGACGTCGAGCCCAAGACCGGCCTGTCCGGCGTCGAGGTCGTCATGACCAAGCTGCACGCCGGCGGCAAGTTCGGCGGCGGCTCGTACGCCGCCTCCGGCGGTCTGCACGGTGTGGGCGCGTCCGTGGTGAACGCCCTGTCGGCGCGGCTCGACGTCGAGGTGGACCGGGGTGGGCACACGCACGCCATCAGCTTCCGGCGCGGCGTCCCCGGAGCCTTCGCCGGCGATGGCGCGAACGCCAAGTTCGACGCCAAGGGCGGCCTGCGCAAGGCCAAGAAGATTCCCAAGACCCGCACCGGCACGCGCGTGCGTTACTGGGCCGACCGCCAGATCTTCCTCAAGGACGCCAAGCTCTCGCTGGAGACGCTGCACCAGCGCGCCCGCCAGACCGCGTTCCTGGTGCCCGGCCTGACCATCGTCGTCCGCGACGAGTTCGGCCTCGGCGAGGGCGGCAGCAAGGGCGAGGAGTCCTTCCGCTTCGACGGCGGCATCAGCGAGTTCTGCGAGTACCTCGCCACCGACCGGCCGGTCTGCGACGTCCTGCGCTTCTCCGGCCAGGGCACCTTCAGGGAGACCGTCCCCGTCCTGGACGAGCACGGCCAGATGACCCCCACCCAGGTCACCCGTGAGCTAGACGTCGACGTGGCGCTGCGGTGGGGCACGGGGTACGACACGACCCTGAGGTCGTTCGTGAACATCATCGCCACCCCCAAGGGCGGCACCCACGTCGCGGGCTTCGAGACGGCCATCACCAGCACGGTGAACGAGGTGCTGCGTACCAAGAAGCTGCTGCGCGTCGCCGAGGACGACATCGTCAAGGACGACGCCATGGAGGGCCTCACCGCGGTCGTCACCGTGCGCCTCGCCGAGCCCCAGTTCGAGGGCCAGACCAAGGAGGTCCTGGGCACCTCGGCGGCCCGGCGCATCGTGAACACCGTGATCTCCAAGGAGCTCAAAGCGTTCCTGACGTCCACCAAGCGCGACGCCGCGGCACAGGCGCGCGTGGTCCTCGAGAAGGCCGTGGCAGCCGCCCGCACACGCATCGCGGCCCGCCAGCACAAGGACGCCCAGCGCCGGAAGACGGCCCTGGAGTCCTCGTCGCTGCCCGCCAAGCTCGCCGACTGCCGCAGTGACGACGTGGACCGCAGCGAGCTGTTCATCGTCGAGGGTGACTCCGCGCTCGGCACCGCCAAGCTCGCCCGGAACTCCGAGTTCCAGGCGCTGCTGCCGATCCGCGGCAAGATCCTCAACGTCCAGAAGTCGTCCGTGACCGACATGCTCAAGAACGCCGAGTGCGGCGCGATCATCCAGGTCATAGGGGCGGGGTCGGGCCGGACCTTCGACATCGACGCCGCGCGCTACGGCAAGATCATCATGATGACCGACGCCGACGTCGACGGCTCCCACATCCGCACGCTGCTGCTGACGCTGTTCCAGCGCTACATGCGGCCGATGATCGAGGCGGGGCGGGTGTTCGCCGCGGTGCCGCCGCTGCACCGGATCGAACTCGTCCAGCCCAAGAAGGGGCAGGACAAGTACGTGTACACGTACTCGGACCGTGAGCTGCGCGACAAGCTCATGGAGTTCGAGAGCAAGGGTGTCCGGTACAAGGACTCCATCCAGCGGTACAAGGGTCTCGGTGAGATGGACGCCGACCAGCTGGCCGAGACGACGATGGACCCGCGCCACCGTACGCTGCGCCGGATCACCCTCTCCGACCTGGAAGCCGCCGAGCGGGTCTTCGATCTGCTGATGGGGAACGACGTGGCGCCGCGCAAGGAGTTCATCTCCAGCTCGGCGGCGACGTTGGATCGGTCGCGTATCGACGCGTAGCCGCTGCGCTGGGCTTGGGCCGGCTTTTCGGCCTCGGCTTCGCCTTCGGCCCCTGCTTTGGGTTCCCACCCGCACCGCCCGTGACGCTTTCGTCGCCGGGTGCGGGTGGCCCCAGAGGGAGTTGTTCGCCGTCGGCGGCCGCGCGTTCGTCTGCTGATCTGCCTGGCCACCCCCGCATGAATCACCTGATGGGGTGAAGCCCGCCGAGAAGCCGAGTCGGCGATCTTTCCGTTCTGTCCATGCTTGGGCATGTGCTCAAGCGACGGTCGTCCGTGCGCAGCCGGCGGCGCACGGTACGACGATCCCTGGTACGACGCCCTCGCCTCCGGGTGGGGGGAGTCGGGCGGTACGGACGCTCCGGAGGCCGACCCTCCGGTCGCGGGTGACGTGTACCTCGAGGTGCAGCGCAGCGCGGCCTTCCGGGAAGTGCGGAGCCGGTATCGCAGGTTCGTCGTTCCGGCGGTTGCTGTGTTCCTGTCGTGGTACGTGGCGTATGTCGTGGCCGCCACGACCGCGCCGGGGCTGATGGCCCGCCCCGTCGTGGGTGCCGTGAACGTCGCGATGGTCGCGGGGCTCGGACAGTTCCTCACCACCTTCCTGCTCACCTGGGCCTACGCCCGCCACGCGCGGCTGCGCAGGGACCGGTCGGCACTGGAACTGCGCTGGGACACCCAGGAGTTGACGCGCGTCACACGGGGCGGTGTCTCGTGACGGAGGACCACCAGGCCCTGGCACTGCTGCTGTTCGGTGTCTTCGTGGCGATCACGCTGGCCATCACGACGTGGGTGAGCCGCAACCGGCGTGGTTCGGCGGAGGAGTTCTACGCGGGCGGCCGGCTCTTCACACCCATGGAGAATGGTTTTGCCATCGCCGGCGACTACATGTCGGCCGCCTCCTTCCTCGGGGTCTCCGGGCTCATCGCCCTGTTCGGCTACGACGGGATGCTGTACTCGGTGGGCTTCCTCGTGGCCTGGCTGGTGGTGCTGTTCCTCGTCGCCGAACTGGTCCGGAACTGCGGGCGGTTCACGCTCGCCGACGTGGTCGCCGCACGGTTGCGGGAGCGCCCGGTGCGGATCGCGACGGGAACTTCCTCGGTCACCGTGTCCGTTCTGTATCTGGTGGCGCAGATGGTGGGCGCGGGCGCCCTGGTCGCGCTGCTGCTCGGGGGCAGGAGCGAGGCGGCGCAGGCCTGGACCGTCATCGGCGTCGGCGCGCTCATGGTGATCTATGTGTCGTTGGGAGGGATGCGGGCCACCACCTGGATCCAGATCGTCAAGTCGGTCCTGCTGCTCGGCGGCACCGTCGCGTTGACCGCGCTCGTCCTGCTGCGCTTCCACGGCGACTTCGACCGGCTGCTGCTCACGGCGGCCGAGCGCAGTGGCCACGGTGACGCGTTCCTGGCGCCCGGGCTGAAGTACGGCGGTGACTGGACGGCCCGGTTCGACTTCATCAGCCTCGGCCTGGCGCTGGTGCTGGGCACCGCCGGGCTACCGCACATCCTGTCCCGCTTCTTCACCGTGCCGACCGCCCGCGCGGCACGGCGTTCCGTGGTCTGGGCGATCGGGCTCATCGGCGGCTTCTATCTCATGACCATCGTCCTGGGCTTCGGCGCGGCCGCGATCGTCGGGCCCGAGGCGGTACGCGGGTCGAACGCGGCCGGGAACACGGCGGTGCCGCTGCTCGCCCTCGATCTCGGCGGCGGCGCGGCTTCCACCGGAGGAACGGTTCTCTTCGCCCTCGTCGCGGCCATCGCCTTCGCCACGATCCTCGCGGTGGTCGCCGGAATCACGCTCGCGTCCTCGGCCTCCGTCGCCCACGACCTGTACGCCTCACTACGGCGGCGGCGCGCCGAGCCCCGGAGCGAGGTGGCCGTGGCACGCGTCGCGGCGGTCGGTATCGGCGTGCTGGCGATCGCCCTCGGCCTGCTGGCCCGCGACCTCAACGTCGCCTTCCTGGTGGGCCTCGCCTTCGCCGTCGCCGCCTCCGCCAACCTGCCGGTGCTGCTCTACTCCCTGTTCTGGCGGGACTTCACCACGCGCGGCGCCGTATGGGCCGTGTACGGCGGACTGGTCCCGGCCGTGGTGCTCGTGCTGCTGTCACCGGTGGTGTCGGGCAGCCCCGACTCACTGTTCCCCGGAGTCGACTTCCAGTACTTCCCCCTGCAGAACCCCGGCCTCGTCTCGATCCCCCTGGGCTTCGTCGCCGGCTGGCTCGGCACTCTCACGTCGGCCGAGGTCCCCGACGAGGCCAAGCACGCGGAGACCGAGGTGCGGTCGCTGACGGGGGCGGGGGCGGTTTAGGGCCTGTCCGGCGGATCATGCCGGCGTCGCGGGATCTGGCACGCCTCACTTGGGCCAGCGGCGCCTCCACCGTCGTACGACTTCCCGGTCGTCGACGGCTGAAGCGGTCCATGCCACGGCCCCGTCAGCCGGCGACTCGCGAGACCGCCGGGCTGTCGGCTGACGTTTGGGCGGTCCACGTCCGTATGAAGTGGCGGGCACGGTTCCTTCCCCCGCCCCCACGGGCCGTGCCTCAGGCGCGGGTCGCCCACACGTAACGGTGTTCCGGGCGGCCCGCGTCGCCGTACTTCAGGGTGAGGCGGGCCCGCCCCGTACGCTCCAGGAGCTTCAGATAGCGCTGGGCGGTCTGGCGGCTCACCCCGGTCCGCTCGGCGATCTCCTGGGCCGACAGAGCGCCTTCGGCGTTCATCAGGGAGCGGCGTACGAGTTCCGCGGTGGTGGGGGAGTGGCCCTTGGGCAGGTCGGGCTCCGAGGGGGCAGAGAGAGCGCCGAAGATGCGGTCCACCTCGGCCTGTTCCGCCTCGCCGCCGCCGTCGAGGGTGCGGCGCAGGTCCGCGTACGCCTCCAGCTTCCCGCGCAGACCGGCGAAGGCGAACGGCTTGACCAGGTACTGCAGGGCGCCGTACCGCATCGCCGCCTGCACCGTCGACACGTCCCGTGCCGCCGTCACCATGATCACGTCGGTCTGGTGGCCGCGCCGCCGCATCTCCTGGACGACCGACAGTCCCGTCCCGTCGGGCAGATAGTGGTCCATGAGGACCAGGTCCAGCCGGGGCAGCTCCTCCACGTGGCGCAGCGCCTCCGCCGCGCTGTGCGCCTCACCGGCGACGTGGAAGCCCGGCACCTTCTCGACGTAGGCGGCGTTGACCCGCGCGACGCGCGTGTCGTCGTCCACGACCAGGACCTCGATCATCGCGACTCCTCCTCGGCGACGGACCGCCCATCTGACGGCACGGTGAGGGCGGGCTGCAGGTCCGGCTCCGCCAGCGCCTCGGGCAGGACGACGGTGAACTCCGCGCCCCCGCCGCCCGCCTCGCCCACCGTCGCGCTGCCGCCCTGCCGTTCGGCGAGCCTGCGCACGAGGGAGAGCCCGATGCCGCGCTCGCGGTGGGCCGGGCGCTGCTTGGTGGACCACCCCTCGGTGAAGATCAACTCGCGCTGCTCCTCGGGGACTCCCGGTCCCGTGTCGCGCACCCTGAGGATCGCGGTACGCCCCTCGGCGCGCAGTTCGACATCCACGCGCGCGTGCGGCGTGCCCGCGACGGCGTCCAGCGCGTTGTCCACGAGGTTGCCGACGATCGTGACGAGCCCCCTGGGGTCGATCAGCCGGTCCGGAAGCCCGGTCCGGTCCGCCAGGCGCAGGGCGACGCCGCGCTCGGCCGCCACGGTGGCCTTGCCGACCAGCAGGGCCGCGAGCAGTGGATCCCGGATCTTCTCGGCGACCTGCTCCGCGGTGGCCCGGTGATCACCGACCACCTCGCCGACGAACTCCACGGCGTCGTCGTACATCTCCAGCTCCAGCAGCCCGAGGAGCGTGTGCATGCGGTTGGCGTGCTCGTGGTCCTGCGCGCGCAGGGCGTCGATCAGGCCGCGCGTCGAGTCGAGCTCCCGGCCGAGCTGCTCCAGCTCGGTGCGGTCGCGCAGGGTCGCGACGGCGCCGCCGTCGTCGGTGGGCATACGGTTGGCGATCAGGACGCGCTGGCCACGGACCGTGAGCAGATCGGTGCCGGTCACCCGGCCCGCCAGCACGTCGGTCGTACGACCCTCGCCGAGCGCCTCGTCGAGGGACCGGCCGACGGCCTCGTCACCGATGCCGAGCAGCCGCCCCGCCTCGTCGTTGAGGAGGCGGATACGGCCGCCGCGGTCCAGGGCGACCACGCCCTCCCGGATGCCGTGCAGCATCGCCTCGCGCTCCGCGAGCAACGCCGAGATGTCGGAGAAGGCCAGGTCACGGGTCTGCCGCTGAACCCGGCGGGAGATGAGCCAGGCGGCCAGCGCGCCGACCGCCAGGGCGCCGCCCGCGTAGGCGAACAGCCCCGGGATGGCGTGCAGCAGCCGGGCCCGCACACTGTCGTACGCGATCCCGACCGAGACCGCCCCGATGATCTTCCCCTCCCCGTCGCGCAACGGCACCTTCCCGCGCGCGGTCCGGCCCAGGGTGCCGCTGTCGATCTGCATGACCTCGTGGCCGGCGAGTGCCTGGCCCGGGTCGGTCGAGACGCGCCTGCCGATCTCGCTCGCCGTGGGGTGGGACCAGCGCACCCCACGCCGGTCCATCACGACGATGTACTCGGCCTTCGTCGCCTCACGGATCCGCTCCGCCTCCCGCTGAACCGGTCCGCCGGCCGTCGCGGGGGTGTTCACCAGATCCTCGGCGATCTGCGGCTGGGCCGCGGTGGTCTGCGCGATCGACAGCGCGCGGCGCATCGCCTGGTCGTCCAGCTGGTCGCTCAGCGGAGCGAGGAACAGGCCGGTCGCGAGCACCGCGACTCCCGCGGCGATCGCCACCTGCATCAGCAGCACCTGCGCGAACATCTGCCGCGGCAGACCGAGGCGCAGGCGGCGGGCGGGGGGAGAGGGGCTCATACCCATGACGGTACGTGGGTGCGCGGGGAGGCCCGTAGAGGGATGTGGTGTGGATCTCTTGATCGACGTCGTGCAGGGGTGCGGGAACGGGAGGTGGGCCGGTCTACCCAGGAACGGGATCCGGCGGTGGGTGTACCCGGGAGCGGCAGCCGACGGTGGCTTGGGACGGTCGCGGCACGCGCGCGGGACGGGCCGGTATCCGGCGGTCGGCGTACTCAGGCCCCCGGCGCGCCCGGTTCGGTCAGCTCGCGAGCGCCGTAGCCATGGTCAGCTCGCGCACCGCTGTGACGTCCATCCGCGCGGGCGAGCCGAGCACCGACCCGCAGCTCTCGGGACGGGGCGGCAGCGAGGTGCCCTGTGCCACGCCGACCCGCCAGTGGCGCCCGTCCCTGTGGGCGACGGTCACCTCCCACCGCGGGGCCGCGCCGTCGGTCCGTACGACGCTCAGCGCCTCGGCGGCGTCCTCGCCGGTAGCCCGGCGCACGGCCAGCTCGGCAGCCTGCCCCGGCCGCTCCCACGCCGAGTTCCCGCGACAGCCGTCGACGACGATCCGGCCGTCCTGGACGCTGTGCAGGACCTCCTTGACGGCGTGCGCCTCAGCCCTGCCGTACGCGTAGCCGTACGGCAGCACGAGCAGCGTCGGCGAGAACCGGTGTCCACCCAGATGGGTGACCTCCCAGACGCCGTCGACACCGGAGGCGGCGAGCTCGGCCGCGAGAGGGCGGCCGAGGAGCGCGCAGCAGCGGTCCCGCTTGCCGTTGGTGCAGACGAGGGCGAGCGGATCGCCTGTGTGGGGCCGCCCCTGGAGGACCGAGTCGAAGGTGCGCGGGTCACCCGTGCCCAGCGCGGCGAAGTCCAGGTCGAGCAACCGCTGCGCGTCGCGCGTCGTGGCGGAGTGCAGCCAGACGTTGCCCGGCACGGTGTGGGCCACGTAGACCTGGCGCTCGGCGGGGGCTCCGCAGTCGGCGTGCCGACCGGGGCGACGGATGAGGGCGACGCGTACGCCCGTGCCCTTCGCGGCCGCCTCCAGGACGCGGCCCAGCCCGGGATCCAGGTGGCTCTGGGTGAGCGCCTTGGCACCCCACGGACCGGGCTGCTCCAGCAGCAGCCAGGTCGTCGCGGTCGCCGCGGTCCCCGCGATGGGCTCGTCGAGGTCCTGCGAGACGGTTGAGCACGTACTCACAGAGGTGAGCCTAACCTGACTTGGGTCGGGGTGGCTTCCCGAGGGGGTGCTGTCCTGCCGCGGTCGGCGGCGGCGCGGGGCGTGGGGCGGGCGGCGGGGGGCCATGGAGGGTGCCGGAGGCGGCCCGAGAAACGCGTGTGGCCTGGTGCCGTTCTGGCGCCAGGCCTCATCGGTGAGGATCGAGCAGTGACGGGGTGCCGGCTGCCCGCCGGATCGGTGGCCCGGCTCGCTCAACGGTTGCGCGCGGCCGGGGGAGCGTGACGGTACGGGTCTGGGTGGACGCGTGCTCGTGCGGTGGTCTCAGGCGTCGGGGATGTCTGCCTTGGCGCGAATCAGAGTCTCTCTGCTCACGATGACGATGCGCTCATAGTCGGCGCGGGCGGCGTCTGCGGGCAGTTCCGGCTCAAGCGCCTCGGTGGCCTCGGTGCCGATCACGGCGAAGTTGCCGTCGCTGAGTTCGAACACGTCCGGGCAGGTAGCTCCTGAACTACTGCCTCGGGCGCTGGGAGGCACACCGATGCGGCGCACGATCTTCAAAGGTACCGGTCCTTAGGAACAAGGGGCTAGGCATACTGGGTGGGGAGCAGGTTACTGGTGATTCTGAGTCCCTTGAGGCTGGATGGCGAAAAGTCACCCGGTTGCGTTGTTGCCGCTGCGGGATTGACCGCCGTGGCGTTGCGAGAGCCAGTAACCAACCCCGAAGGCATGGCGAAAAGTCATCCGGGTCGCGCCGCGCCTCATCCTCCGGCCGCTGCGTCCGCGGGCTCCGGTCAGTCAGTCGGCGGATCACCCACCACCCACCACTCGTCCGTGTCGGATTCGTCGAGATCCCGGACGAGCCCGTCGACCATGTGTCCCAACTGGGCTTCTACGGAAGACTCCTTCAGGCTGGCGCGCATGTGCCGCGACGCCTCCCAGTACTCGCGGAAGACCGGGCTCTGGAAGAACTCCCGCAGGCGCGTGTACAGCTCCTCCCGGTCCAGGAGTTCCGCCTGGTAGAGGTGGTAGAGGTGGGCGTACCAAGCGTTGGCGTAGAAGAACTGGCGTCGCCTCTCCGCCGGGATGCTCTGGTCGTAGGTGTCGATCACCGCGGCGAGGGAGGGATCGTCGATCGCCCTCGCGAGCAACTCCCAGTGCATGCGCTGCTGATGGGCCAGCGTTGTCCGCCGGATCGCCAGCTCTTCGAGTTCCAGCCGTCGCTCGTGCAGTCGTGCCTGGTCCGACCGCCATTGACGCGCTGCCAGCGTCACGGTGGCGGTGGCGGCCAGGAGTGTGAGCGCGGCGGAACGCAGCCTCCGTGCAGAACGCTTCCGTGTGGCCATGTCAACCCCCGAATCAGGCGGCCGTCCGCCGGTCGTCGGGGTGCGGGTCGACTGGAGGGGACCGGCGAGCGATGGGCGGCGCTTGCCGTCTCCCAGAGTGCCGAGCGGCTCTGATCGGCGGGGAGGCGGAGAGGAGGCGCACGGAGGGAAGCGAGGGTCGCACACTCCGGTGCCTTGCCCAACGTCTGCCCGGCAAGTGCTGCTAACAATCGTTCACTTCGCCGTGATTCTTCCGGCTCGTATCCTGGGTCGGCAGTCAATCCTCGTACGTGCGCCGAGCCGCGAGCCGGTGCACCCGTCGGCGTGAGAAAGGTCGCACGTTGAGCCAGCCGAACCCCGGTGCGCAGCAGATTCCGGTCGTCGTGCTCGCCGGATTCCTCGGTTCCGGCAAGACGACTCTGCTCAATCACCTCCTCCACCGCAGCGGGGGCACGCGCATCGGCGCCATCGTCAACGACTTCGGCGCCATCGAGATCGACGCCATGGCCGTCGCCGGCGCGCTCGGGGACTCCACCGTCTCCCTCGGAAACGGCTGTCTGTGCTGTGCGGTCGACGCCAGTGAGCTGGACGTCTATCTCGAGCGGCTCGCCCGCCCCTCCACCGGCATCGACGTCATCGTCATCGAGGCCAGTGGACTCGCCGAGCCCCAGGAACTCGTGCGCATGGTGCTCGCCAGTGAGCATCCGGGCATCGTGTACGGCGGGCTCGTCGAGGTCGTCGACGCCGCCGAGTTCGACGGCACCCGCGCGAAGCACCCCGAGATCGACCGGCACCTCGCCCTCGCCGACCTCGTCGTGGTCAACAAGCTCGACCGGGCGGCGGACGGCGAGCGTGTCCTCGGGCTGGTGCGCGAGCTCGCCGACCGTGCCGCGGTCGTCCCCGCCACCTGCGGCCGGATCGACCCAGAGTTCCTCTTCGAGTGCAGGCCCAGCCAGGAGCGCATCGGGCAGTTGTCCTTCGACGACCTGCACGAGCACACCGACGACGGCACCGACGGCGACGACGACCACCACGGCCACCTGCACACCGCCTACGACAGCCTCTCCTTCGTCTCCGAAGAGCCCCTCGATCCACGCCGGTTGATGGCATTCCTGGACAGCAGGCCGGAGGGGCTGTACCGGATCAAGGGGTACGTCGACTTCGGCCCCCACGACGCCGCGAACCGTTACGCCGTGCACGCCGTCGGGCCCTTCCTGCGCTTCTATCCGGAACCGTGGGCCGACCCCGACGCACGCCTCACCCAGCTCGTCCTCATCGGCTCGGGCATCGATTCCGCCGCTCTGGCCAAGGAGCTGGAGGCGTGCAAGAGCGACGCCCCACACGCCGACGAGCACGGCATGTGGGGCGTCCTCCGCTACGTGCAAGACCCTGACGAGCAGGACCTCGACGACGTTCCGGCCTAGACCGGTCCCGCCACCACCGCCACCGTCTTCGGCAGCGAGACACCCGAGCCGTCGCGGCGCGGGTCGATGTCCGGGAGGTCGGCCGGGGAGCCGTTCTTCTGCGCGGCCCGTGCCGGGGCGGGGCCCGCCCAGGCCACGGACAGGCAGTCCTCGCCCTTCAGGAACCGCTGGCAGCGCACGCCTCCGGTGGCGCGGCCCTTGCGGGGGTACTGGTCGAACGGGGTCAGCTTGGCGGTCGTCTGGACCGAGTCGTCCAGCGTGCCGCGCGAGCCCGCGACCGTGAAGACGACCGCGTCGACCGCCGGGTCCACCGCCGTGAAGGAGATGACCTTCGCGCCCTCCGCGAGCTTGATGCCCGCCACGCCGCCCGCCGGACGGCCCTGCGGGCGGACCTGCGAGGCCTGGTAGCGCAGCAGCTGGGCGTCGTCCGTGATGAAGACCAGGTCCTCGTCACCGGTGCGCAGCTCGACCGCGCCCACGATCCGGTCGCCCTCCTTGAGGGTGATGACCTCCAGCTCCCCCTTGTTGGACGGGTAGTCCGGCACCACACGCTTGACGACGCCCTGTTCCGTGCCGAGCGCCAGGCCCGGCGAGGACTCGTCGAGCGTGGTCAGGCAGACCAGCGTCTCGCCGTCCGTCAGGGAGACGAACTCCGACAGCGGCGCGCCGCCCGAGAGGTTAGGCCTCGACGCTGTCTCCGGCAGCTGCGGCAGATCGACGACGTTGATCCGCAGCAGACGGCCCGCGGACGTCACCGCGCCCACCTCACCGCGGGCCGTGGCCGGCACCGCAGAGACGATCACGTCGTGCTTCGTGCGCTTGGCGTCCTCGGCCTCCGCGAAGGGGTCGCCGTTCGCCGTACGGGCCAGCAGGCCCGTCGAGGACAGCAGCACCCGGCACGGGTCGTCCGCCACCTGCAGCGGTACGGCGGCGGCCGGGGCGCCCGCCGACTCCAGCAGGACCGTACGCCGCTCGGTGCCGAACTTCTTGGCCACCGCCGCCAGTTCGGAGGAGACCAGCTTGCGCAGCTCCGTGTCCGACTCCAGGATCCGGGTCAGCTCGGCGATCTCCTCGTTGAGCCGGTCCTTCTCGGCCTCCAGCTCGATGCGGTCGTACTTGGTCAGGCGGCGCAGCGGAGTGTCGAGGATGTACTGGGTCTGCACCTCGCTCAGCGAGAAGCGCTCCATCAGGCGCCCCTTCGCCTGTGCGGAGTTGTCGCTGGACCGGATCAGGCGGATGACCTCGTCGATGTCCAGCAGCGCCGTGAGCAGGCCCTCGACCAGGTGGAGACGGTCCCGGCGCTTGCCGCGGCGGAACTCGCTGCGGCGCCGTACGACCTCGAAGCGGTGGTCGAGATAGACCTCGAGGAGCTCCTTGAGACCGAGGGTGAGGGGCTGGCCGTCGACCAGCGCGACGTTGTTGATGCCGAAGGACTCCTCCATCGGCGTCAGCTTGTACAGCTGCTCCAGGACCGCCTCCGGCACGAAGCCGTTCTTGATCTCGATGACCAGGCGCAGGCCGTGCTCGCGGTCGGTGAGGTCCTTGACGTCGGCGATGCCCTGGATCTTCTTCGAACCGACCAGGTCCTTGATCTTGGCGATCACCTTCTCCGGGCCGACCGTGAAGGGCAGCTCGGTGACGACCAGGCCCTTGCGGCGGGCGGTCACCGTCTCGATCTCGACGGTGGCGCGGATCTTGAAGGTGCCGCGGCCCGTCTCGTACGCGTCCCGGATGCCGGAGAGGCCGACGATCCGGCCGCCGGTGGGCAGGTCGGGGCCCGGGACGTGCCTCATCAGCGTGTCCAGATCCGCGTTCGGGTGGCGGATCAGATGGCGGGCGGCCGCGATGACCTCGCCGAGGTTGTGCGGCGGCATGTTGGTCGCCATGCCGACGGCGATGCCCGAGGCGCCGTTGACCAGGAGGTTCGGGAAGGCGGCGGGCAGGGCCACCGGCTCCTGCTCCTGGCCGTCGTAGTTGGGGGTGAAGTCGACCGTGTCCTCGTCGATCGACTCGGTCATCAGGCTCGTCGCCTGAGCCTGCCGGCACTCGGTGTACCGCATGGCGGCCGGCGGGTCGTCGTTGCCCAGCGAGCCGAAGTTGCCGTGGCCGTCGACCAGCGGGACGCGCATCGAGAAGGGCTGGGCCATGCGCACCAGGGCGTCGTAGATCGACGCGTCGCCGTGCGGGTGCAACTTACCCATGACCTCGCCGACGACGCGGGCGCACTTCACATAGCCGCGGTCGGGGCGCAGACCCATCTCGTTCATCTGGTAGACGATGCGGCGGTGCACCGGCTTGAGGCCGTCGCGGGCGTCCGGCAGGGCCCGGGAGTAGATGACCGAGTACGCGTACTCGAGGAAGGAGCCCTGCATCTCGTCGACGACGTCGATGTCGAGGATCTTCTCCTCGTACGAGTCGTCGGGCGGCGGGGTCTTCGTGCTGCGGCGGGCCATCGCTGCCGGCTCCTTGCTGAAGCGTTGACGGGATCTGACGCGGACCATTGTGGACCGAGGCACTGACAACCACCGACCAGGACCCATTGTTGGGCTCCCGCCCGGCGTCCGAGAAGTGTCGCCGACGCACGGCCCGACCTGCGACCGGCAGGTGGTATCGGGCACCAACCGCCCTGTCGGAGGCCGCCCTTCTCGCCGCGGGCCGCTCGATTCGGCCTGCGAGGCCCTGTGACGCCGGGCGGCGTCATGCGCATGCCCTGTGGCGAGGCAGCACGGCCTCCCACCCGTCTCGCGCGACGCCGGACAGCGGCCCCGGCAAGGATCAGTGCGGACCGTCGCCGTCGGCCGCCGTTCGGCGACGGCAAGCTCGCGCCACGCAACCGTTCACTCGCCGGAGTGATCGCCGGGCACCGTGCCGGTCCGGGCTCCCACCGGCGCGGCCGGTCCCCGCATCCCCGTCCGCCTCGACAGTGCCCCGGAAGCGGACACCGAGCCCTGTCCGACCGCCGTTCTCCGCGGTGCCCCCTGCCCACGTTCACCCCTGTCCGGGCACGGCGTTCTGACCGGGAACTTCGCCGACCCTTCGGACGCTGCATACAGTGGCAGGAACTGAAGCCGAACTGCTCGGCACAACGCAGTGCACGCGACCGGAAGGACACCTTGCCCATGGGTCACACGGCCACACCGGAGGCACAATCCGGCGGCCTCACCGCGACGGAGCACCGCCTGGCCAACGGCCTGCGCGTGGTGCTCTCCGAGGACCACCTCACGCCGGTCGCCGCGGTCTGCCTCTGGTACGACGTCGGCTCCCGCCACGAGGTCAAGGGCCGTACCGGACTCGCCCACCTCTTCGAGCACCTGATGTTCCAGGGATCGAACAGTGTGAAGGGCACGGGCCACTTCGAGCTCGTCCAGGGCGCGGGCGGCTCACCGAACGGCACCACCAGCTTCGAGCGCACCAACTACTTCGAGACCATGCCCGCCCACCAGCTGGAGCTCGCGCTGTGGCTGGAGGCCGACCGCATGGGCAGCCTCCTGGTGGCGCTCGACGAGGAGGGTCTGGAGAACCAGCGCGACGTCGTCAAGAACGAACGCCGCCAGCGCTACGACAACGTTCCCTACGGCACCGCGTTCGAGAAGCTGACCGCCCTGTCGTACCCCGACGGCCACCCGTACCACCACACGCCGATCGGCTCGATGGCCGACCTGGACGCGGCCAGCCTGGAGGACGCCCGCGCGTTCTTCCGCACCTACTACGCGCCCAACAACGCCGTCCTGTCGATCGTCGGCGACATCGACCCGGAGCAGACGCTGGCCTGGGTCGAGAAGTACTTCGGCTCCATCCCGGCGCACGACGGCAAGCCCGAGCCGCGCGACGGCTCGCTGCCCGAGATCATCGGCGAGCAGCTGCGCGAGGTCGTCGAGGAGAACGTCCCCGCGCGCGCGATGATGGCCGCCTACCGGCTCCCGAAAGACGGCACGCGCGAGTGCGACGCCGCCGACCTGGCGCTGACCGTCCTCGGCGGCGGCGAGTCCTCCCGCCTGTACAACCGGCTCGTACGCCGCGACCGTACGGCCGTGGCGGCCGGCTTCGGCCTGCTCCGCCTGGCCGGGGCGCCCTCCCTGGGCTGGCTGGACGTGAAGACCTCCGGCGACGTCGAGGTCCCCGTCATCGAGTCGGCCGTCGACGAGGAGCTCGCCCGCTTCGCGGCGGAGGGCCCCACCGCCGAGGAGATGGAGCGCGCGCAGGCCCAGCTCGAGCGCGAGTGGCTGGACCGGCTCGGCACCGTCGCGGGCCGCGCCGACGAACTGTGCCGGTACGCCGTCCTGTTCGGCGACCCGCAGCTCGCGTTCACCGCCGTACAGCGCGTCCTCGACGTCACCGCCGAGGAGGTCCAGGCGGTCGCCAAGGCCCGCCTGCGCCCCGACAACCGCGCGGTGCTCGTGTACGAGCCGACCACAGCCGAGGCCGACGAGACCACCGACGAGAACGAGGAGTCGGCGCAGTGACCGAGCTCGCCAGCATGGAGTTCCACCCGCAGCCCCAGGCCGGCCAGGCCCGGCCCTGGGCGTTCCCGGCGCCCGAGCGCGGCAAGCTGGACAACGGCCTGACGGTCCTGCGCTGCCACCGCCCCGGCCAGCAGGTCGTCGCCGTCGAGGTGCTCCTGGACACGCCCCTGGACGCCGAGCCGAAGGGCCTCGACGGCATCGCCACGATCATGGCGCGCGCCTTCTCCGAGGGCACCGACAAGCACACCGCCGAGGAGTTCGCCGCCGAGCTGGAGCGCTGCGGCGCCACCCTCGACGCCTACGCCGACCACCCCGGCGTCCGCGTCAGCCTCGAGGTGCCCGTCTCCCGCCTGCCCAAGGCCCTCGGCCTGCTCGCCGACGCCCTCAGGGCGCCCGCGTTCGACGACGCCGAGGTCGAGCGCCTGGTGCGCAACCGGCTCGACGAGATCCCCCACGAGATGGCCAACCCCTCGCGCCGCGCCGCCAAGGAGCTCTCCAAGGAGCTGTTCCCGGCGACCTCGCGCATGTCCCGCCCGCGCCAGGGCACCGAGGACACGGTCGCGGGCATCGACTCCGCGGGCGTACGCGCCTTCTACGAGCGGCACGTCCGCCCCGCCACGTCCACCGTCGTGGTCGTCGGCGACCTCACCGGAGTCGACCTCGACGCCCTGCTCGGTGACACCCTGGGCGCCTGGACCGGCTCCCAGGCCGAGCCGCGGCCCGTCCCGCCGGTGACCGCGGACGACACCGGCCGCGTCGTCATCGTGGACCGCCCCGGCTCCGTCCAGACGCAGCTGCTGATCGGCCGGATCGGCCCCGACCGGCACGACCGCGTGTGGCCCGCGCAGGTGCTCGGCACGTACTGCCTCGGCGGCACCCTCACCTCCCGGCTGGACAAGGTGCTGCGCGAGGAGAAGGGCTACACCTACGGCGTGCGCGCGTTCGGGCAGGTCCTGCGGTCCGCCCCGGACGGCACGGGCGCGGCCATGCTCGCCATCAGCGGCTCCGTCGACACCCCGAACACCGGTCCCGCGCTGCAGGACCTCTGGACGGTGCTGCGTGGCGTCGCCGAGGGCGGCCTCACGGACGCCGAGCGGGACTTCGCCGTGCAGAACCTCGTCGGCGTCGCACCGCTGAAGTACGAGACCGCCGCGTCCGTGGCGAGCACTCTGGCCGACCAGGTCGAGCAGCACCTGCCCGACGACTACCAGGGGACGCTGTACCAGCAGCTCGCCGCGACGGGCACCGTCGAGGCCACCGCCGCGGCCGTGAGCGCCTTCCCGGCGGACCGCCTGGTGACGATCCTCGTCGGTGACGCGGCCGAGATCCGGGAGCCCGTCGAGGCCCTCGGCATCGGCGAAGTCACCGTGGTGGCAGCCGAGTAGACGGCTTTACGGCGCCACGCGCGCGTAGGGGCCCTGGTGACGAAAGAGTCACCAGGGCCCCTTATGCCCGAATTGAGGAGAGGTTGCCTGTCTGGCCTGTGGGATGCGCTACAAAACCCGGGATCCGTTTGGGGATTGACAGATGTCCCGCTTAGCGTCTTCCGGGCTGTCCGTCAGGCAGTGCGCCGCGCCCGCGGCACCGGACAGCCATCGCCGAGTCCCCGTACGGCGCGAGCCAGGGGAGCCGGGGACCCACTCGAAGTCCCTGGGGTGAATCGGACGCCCGCGCGAGCCGCGAGGGGGCCCGTAGGAGACCTTCCTGCTCCGAACCCGTCAGCTAACCCGGTAGGCGAGAGGGAAGGAAAGGACCAGCCACTACATGGCGTTCACCTGCGCCACCGGGAAGAATCGTCCCGCCGGGAAGCACCGTAGGCCCAGCCGGTTCGAGCGCACCACGGCCCGTGCGGCCGGCGTCGCCGCGCTCACCGCCACCGGCGTCATAGGCACCCTGGCCGCCCCGGCGCTCGCCGCGGAACCCGCCGCCGAACAGACCGGCCTCATCCCCGTCATCAGCGTCGACAACTCGATCGCCGACCAGATCGACGCCCAGGCCGACGCCCAGGAGCAGGCGGCCAAGGAGGCCGCCGCCGCGAAGAAGGCCGCCGAGGAGGCCGCGCGCAAGAAGGCGGCAGAGAAGGCGAAGAAGGAGCGCGAGGCCAAGGAGCGTGCCGCCCGCGAGGCCGAGCGCAAGCGTCTGCTGTCCTACGTCGCCCCGATCTCCGGCTCGTACGTCTCCACGGGCTACAAGGCCGGCGGCGCCGTCTGGTCCTCCGGCAGCCACACGGGCGTCGACTTCCACGCCGCCGGCGGCACCTCCGTCCACGCGGTCGGCTCCGGCACCGTCGTGGAGGCCGGCTGGGGCGGGGCGTACGGCAACCAGGTCGTGATCAAGATGAACGACGGCACGTACACCCAGTACGGCCACCTGTCGTCCATCGGCGTCTCGGTGGGCCAGACGGTCACCCCGGGCCAGCAGATCGGCCTGTCCGGCGCCACCGGCAACGTCACCGGAGCGCACCTGCACTTCGAGGCCCGCACGACGGCGGAGTACGGCTCCGACATCGACCCCGTCGCCTACCTCCGCTCGCACGGCGTGAACGTCTGACGCCTGCCACGCGCGCGTGAAGGTGCGCTCGCTGCACCCCTCGTGATCGTCTGACGACACACACTCCGCTCCCCGAAGCCCCGGCTCTCCTGGCCGGGGCTTTCGGTGTTTCGCACGACCCGCTGTCCAAAAAATATCCATGGATTCCGGCCCGCCGTCGGAAATTCCGGCCGGTTGCAATAGAGTCACTGAACACACGTCATTCGTCGACGTTTCACGGGGATTAAGGCGGAGGTCGGTCATGCGTATTCCGGCGCACTCGGTGTGCACGGCGATCCGGGACGACATCGTCGCCGGTGTCTACGAGCGTGGCAGCCGGCTCACCGAGGAACTCCTCGCGCGCCGCTACGGCGTCTCCCGTGTCCCCGTGCGGGAGGCCCTGCGCACCCTGGAGGCGGAGGGCTTCGTGGTGACCCGGCGGCACGCGGGCGCGTGCGTCGCCGAACCGACCGAGCAGGAGGCCGCCGACCTGCTGGAGATGCGCACCCTCCTGGAGCCGCTCGGCGCCTCCCGGGCCGCCCAGCGGCGCACCGAGGCCCATCTGAAGGTCCTGCGCGGCCTGGTGAGGCTGGGCCAGGAGCGGGCAAGGCGGGGAAACAGCGACGATCTGCGCTCCCTGGGCGGCTGGTTCCACGAGACGCTGGCCCAGGCCTCCGGCAGCCCCGCCCTGACCTCGATGCTGACCCAGCTGCGGCACAAGATCGCGTGGATGTACGCCGTGGAGTCGCCGGCCGACCCCGTGGAGTACTGGACCGAGCACGGCGCGATCGTGGACGCGGTGGCGCGCGGCGACGGCGAACGCGCCCGTGCGATCACGGCGCTGCACACCGAGCGCGCGATCTCCGCGCACCGGCTGCGGTTCGGCTCCGGCGGTGACCGCGCGGACCGTGTGAGGAATTCGCAACATCCCGTAAACATGCCGAGCCTGCGGCATTAACAAGGGCGCCGTATACAAAGAAGAGATATTCGGTGGCGGGGAATTTCCGCTGCCCTTTTTCAGGTGCGCGGTGAATTCCGTCGGTCACTCGCCGGAAACTCGTCGTCCGTCTGCCCGAAACAGCGAAGCCGCGCCCGCCGAAAGGCGGGCGCGGCTTCACCGCTTGCTGCGGGAGACCCGCTCAGGTCGTTCAGACCGTCTCGGGCAGCTCCTCGAGACCCTCGGAGACCAGCTTCGCGAGGCGGTCGAGGGCGGCGTCCGCGCCCTCCGCGTCGGAGGCGAGGACGATCTCCTCACCGCCCTGGGCGCCCAGGCCCAGGACAGCCAGCATGGAGGCCGCGTTGACGGGGTTGCCGTCGGCCTTGGCGATCGTCACCGGGATACCTGCGGCCGTGGCGGCCCGGACGAAGATGGAAGCGGGGCGGGCGTGAAGGCCCTCGGCCCAGCCGACGTTGACGCGGCGCTCAGCCATGTGATGCTGCCCTTCGGTGTTCAGGGTTGTCTAGACCAGTTTCCCACACCCGTGAAGCATGCCGGGAGGGACAAAACGCCCCTCCTGAGGTGACCGTCGGGTCGCGGCCTCGACCCGACATACGTCCTCCACAGACTGCCTCGCGCCGTTGTCGTACGCGAGCCGTACTCTGGGCCCCATGCAGAGCGCCTCGGACCGGCACGAGTACCCCGCCCACTGGGAAGCCGACGTGGTGCTGCGCGACGGCGGCACCGCGCGCATCCGCCCCATCACCGTTGATGACGCCGAGCGCCTGGTCAGCTTCTACGAGCAGGTGTCGGACGAGTCGAAGTACTACCGCTTCTTCGCGCCCTACCCGCGACTGTCCGCGAAGGACGTCCACCGCTTCACGCACCACGACTTTGTGGACCGGGTGGGACTCGCGGCCACGGTGGGCGGCGAGTTCATCGCAACCGTACGCTACGACCGGATCGGCCCCGACGGAACGCCCGCGTCGGCACCCGCCGACGAGGCCGAGGTCGCCTTCCTGGTCCAGGACGCCCACCAGGGGCGCGGCGTCGCCTCCGCCCTCCTCGAACACATCGCCGCCGTCGCGCGCGAGCGCGACATCCGCCGGTTCGCCGCCGAGGTGCTGCCCGCCAACACCAAGATGATCAAGGTGTTCACCGACGCCGGGTACACCCAGAAGCGCAGCTTCGAGGACGGCGTCGTCCGCCTGGAGTTCGACCTGGAGCCCACCGACCGCTCGCTCGCCGTGCAGTACGCGCGCGAGCAGCGCGCCGAGGCCCGGTCCGTGCGGCGGCTGCTGGTGCCCGGCTCCGTCGCCGTCATCGGTGTCGGCCGCACGCCCGGCGGGGTGGGCCGCAGCGTCCTCGGCAACATCAGGGACGCCGGGTTCACGGGGCGGGTGTACGCCGTGAACAAGGCCTTCCCGGAGGACCTCAAGGAGCTCGACGGAGTGCCCGCGCACCGCTGTGTGCGGGACATCGAGGAGCAGGTGGACCTCGCGGTGGTCGCCGTGCCGGCCGAGTACGTCCCCGAGGTGGTCACCGAGTGCGGCGAGCATGGTGTGCAGGGGCTGGTCGTGGTCTCCGCCGGGTACGCCGAGAGCGGGCCCGACGGACGCGAGCGGCAGCGCGAACTCGTGCGGCACGCGCGCGCGTACGGCATGCGCATCATCGGGCCGAACGCCTTCGGGGTCATCAACACCGCCGACGACGTACGGCTCAACGCCTCACTGGCTCCCCAGATGCCCCGCCCCGGCCGGATCGGGCTGTTCGCGCAGTCCGGCGCGATCGGGATCGCGCTGCTGTCCCGGCTGCACCGGCGCGGCGGCGGCGTGACGGGGGTCACCGGTGTGTCGACCTTCATCTCGTCCGGCAACCGGGCCGACGTGTCCGGCAACGACGTCCTCCAGTACTGGTACGACGACCCGGACACCGACGTCGTCCTGATGTACCTGGAGTCCATCGGCAACCCGCGCAAGTTCACCCGCCTCGCCCGGCGTACGGCGGCGGCGAAGCCGCTGGTCGTGGTGCAGGGGGCGCGGCACGGCGGCGCGGCGCCGCAGGGGCACGCCGTACGGGCCACGCGGCTGCCGCACACCACGGTGTCCGCGCTCCTGCGGCAGGCCGGGGTGATCCGGGTGGACACGATCACCGAGCTGGTGGACGCGGGGCTGCTCCTCGCGCGCCAGCCGCTGCCGGCCGGGCCGCGGGTGGCGATCCTGGGCAACTCCGAATCGCTGGGACTGCTGACCTACGACGCGTGCCTCTCGGAGGGGCTGCGGCCGTTGCCGCCGCTGGACCTGACGACCGGGGCGTCGGCGGCGGACTTCCACGAGGCGCTGTCCCGCGCGCTGGCCGACGAGACGTGCGACGCGGTCGTCGTCACCGCGATCCCGGCGATCGGGGACGCCACGACCGGTGACGCCGAGCTGGCTCAGGCCCTGAGGTCGGCGGCCGAGCGGATGCCGGGCAAGCCCGTGCTGGTGGTGCACGTGGAGCTGGGCGGGCTGGCGGAGGCACTGTCGGCCGCCGCGAGCACCGCACCCCGGGCGGGTACACCGGCATCCGGCACCACCGTCCGTCCCCACCCGTTCCGCCCGCTGGACTTCCTGGCCGAGGCGCCACCGGAGCAGCCGGACACCGCCGACGACACCCCTCGCCTCATCCCCGCCTACCCCGCGGCCGAGCGCGCCGTCCGTGCCCTCGCCGAGGCCGTCAAGTACTCCCAGTGGCGACGCGAGAGTGCCGACCCCGGCAAGGTGCCCGAGTACGAGGACATCGACGAGAAGGGGGCAGCCCGGCTGATCGACGGGCTGCTCGCGCGCGGGCAGGGCCTCACGCTCGGCACGGACGAGACCTGCGACCTGCTCGGCAAGTACGGCGTCCAGGTGCACCGCGCCCTGCACGCCCCCACCCCCGACGCCGCAGCCGAAGCCGCCCGTACTCTCGGCTACCCCGTCGCCCTCAAGGCCACCGCCCCGCACCTGCGACACCGCGCCGACCTCGGCGGCGTACGGCTCGACCTCGCGGACGAGGAGCAACTGCGGCGCGCATACGCCGAGTTGACGGCGCTGTTCGGCAAGCCGGAGGAGCTGCGCCCGGTCGTGCAGGGAATGGCGCCGCGCGGCGTCGACACCATCGTACGGGCCGTGATCGACCCGGCGGCCGGCGCCGTGCTGTCCTTCGGGCTCGCTGGAGCCGCCTCCCAGCTGCTCGGAGACATGGCGCACCGGCTGATCCCGGTCACCGACCGAGAGGCGACCTCGATCGTCCGATCCATCCGGACGGCACCGCTCCTGTTCGGCTGGCGCGGCTCCGCACCCGTCGACACCCCTGCCCTGGAGGAGCTGCTGCTGCGGGTGTCGCGGCTGGTCGACGACCACCCGGAGGTTGTCGCGGTCACCCTGGAGCCGGTCGTGGTCGCCACCCACGGCCTGAGCGTGCTCGGCGCCTCCGTGCGGCTCGCGCCGCCGCCCGCCCGGGACGACCTCGGGCCGAGAACCCTCCCCGCATACTGAGACCGCCGCGAGCGGTGCCTCGCAGTCAGTGCACCCCCGTAGGATGGGCGTCATGGCCAAGACCAGTACGACGACCCAGGGGCTGCGTGCGGCGATCGAGCGCAGCGGCTACTACCCGGCACTCGTGGCCGAGGCGGTGGAGGCCGCCGTGGGCGGCGAGCCCATCCGGTCGTACCTGGTCCATCAGGAGACGACGTTCGACCAGAACGAGGTGCGGCGGCACGTGACCGTGCTCGTCCTCACCGGCAACCGCTTCATCGTCAGCCACACCGACGAGCAGGCCGCGGACAACACGTCCCCGACGCCGTATGCCACGACGTCCACGGAGTCCGTGAAGCTCGGCCGGATCTCCTCGGTCGTGGTCAGCCGCGTCGTCGCCAACCCGGAGCAGTACGCCCCGGGCACGCTGCCCCGCGAGGTCGTGCTGACCATCGGCTGGGGCGCCGTCTCCCGCATCGATCTGGAGCCCGCCGCCTGCGGTGACCCCAACTGCGAGGCCGACCACGGCTACACGGGCAGTTCGACGGCGGACGACCTCAGCCTGCGCGTCAGCGAGGCCGGCGACGGCCCCGAGACGGTGCGCCAGGCGCTCGCCTTCGCGCAGTCGCTCTCCGAGGCGACCGCGGACGTCACACACTGAGATGATCCAGCCCGCCACCTGGGACTCCCACCCGGAACCCCTCGCCGTCACCTCCGCGCCGCCCCCCGAGTACGGCAGCGGCTCGCTCGCCGATCTGCTGCCCACCCTGGCCGCCGGCATGGCCGTACCGGGCATGACGGCCGCGATCCCCGAGCTGACCCCCGCCGACCGCAACTGCGTGTTCCTGATCGACGGCCTCGGCTGGGAGCAACTGAGGGCGCACCCCGAAGACGCCCCCTTCATGAACTCGCTGCTGGGCAGCTCGCGCGGCGGCACCGGACGCCCGATCACCGCCGGCTACCCGGCGACCACCGCGACCTCCCTCGCCTCCGTCGGCACCGGCCTGCCGCCGGGCGCCCACGGCCTGCCCGGCTACACCGTGCGCAACCCCGAGACCGGCGAGCTGATGAACCAGCTGCGCTGGAATCCGTGGACGTCGCCCCGCGTCTGGCAGCCGTATCCCACGGTCTTCCAGCTGGCGCAGCAGGCGGGCGTGCACGCGGCCCAGGTGTCGTCGCCCGCCTTCGAGAACACCCCGCTGACCAAGGTCGCGCTCAGTGGAGGAACGTTCCTCGGGCGGCTCACCGGCGAGGACCGCATGGATCTCGCGGCCGGGCAACTGGCCGCGGGCGACCGCTCCTTGGTCTACACGTACTACGCCGAGCTGGACGGCGCAGGCCACCGCTTCGGCGTCGACTCGGACACCTGGCGCGGCCAGCTCATGTACGTCGACCGGCTCGTCCAGCGCCTCGCCGAGCAGCTCCCGCCGCGCAGCGCGCTCTACGTCACCGCCGACCACGGCATGATCGACGTGCCCTTCGACGAGGAGCACCGCATCGACTTCGACGAGGACTGGGAGCTGCGCGCCGGGGTCGCCCTGCTGGGCGGCGAGGGCCGGGCGCGGCACGTGTACGCGGTGCCGGGGGCCGAGCAGGACGTGCTGACCTGCTGGCGCGAGGTGCTCGGCGAGCAGTTCTGGGTGGCCTCACGGGACGAGGCGATCGCGGCGGGCTGGTTCGGGCCGCGGATCGACGAACGGGTCTACGACCGCATCGGCGACGTGGTCGCGGCGGCTCGGGACGACGTCCTGATCATCGCGTCCGAGCGGGAGCCGAAGGAGTCGGCGATGGTCGGCAACCACGGCTCCATGACCCCCGCCGAGCAGTTGGTCCCCCTGCTCGAAGTACGCTCCTGACGCGTCCCGCCGCCCCCCTCACTCCCTTCGTTGCCGAAAGGTGCTCAACTCAACATGCCCGAGCTGGTGTTCTTCTCCGGAACGATGGACTGCGGGAAGTCGACGCTGGCTCTCCAGATCGAGCACAACCGTTCGGCGCGTGGCCTCGCGGGCATGATCTTCACCCGTGACGACCGCGCGGGCGAGGGCAAGTTGTCCTCGCGGCTCGGCCTGGTCACGGACGCGGTGGAGGTCGAGGACGGCATGGACCTGTACGCGTACGTCGTCGACCACCTCTCCCGGGGCGGCCGCGCGGACTACGTCATCGCCGACGAGGCCCAGTTCCTCGCGCCGAAGCAGATCGACCAACTCGCGCGCGTGGTCGACGATCTGGGTCTCGACGTCTACGCCTTCGGCATCACGACCGACTTCCGCACCAAGCTGTTCCCCGGCTCCCAGCGGCTGGTGGAACTCGCCGACCGGGTCGAGGTGCTCCAGGTCGAGGCGCTGTGCTGGTGCGGTGCCCGTGCCACGCACAACGCCCGCACGATAGGCGGCGAGATGGTCGTCGAGGGTGCCCAGGTGGTCGTCGGCGACGTCAACCAGGCGGACGCCGTCGGCTACGAGGTCCTGTGCCGCCGCCACCACCGCCGCCGTATGACGGCGGCCACCGCACACGCGGCGGCGCTGTCGCCCGATGTCCTGCCGGTGCAGCCGGCCTGATCCACGGTCCCGTCCCGCGGCCCGGCTCCCGGCGTCGTCAGCGCGGATTCTCGATGACGGAGAACCGCGCCCCCTCCGGATCCGACACCGTCGCCACGCGGCCGTGGGCGCTGTCGTGGGCCGGTTTGAGGACGTGGCCGCCGAGTTCGACGACCGTGGCCAGCGTCTCGTCCGTGTCGGCGACCTCGAAGTACGTCATCCAGTGCGGGCCCCGGTCCCGGGGCAGGGCGTTGCCGACGCCGTGGATGCCGGCGACCGGGCGGCCGTCGATGTGCAGGGCGACGTAGTCGAGGTCGGCGGAGACGACCGGCTCCTCCTCGTAGGCGAACACGGACTCGTAGAACTTGGCCACGTTCACGGACTCGAAGGTCAGCAGCTCGTTCCAGGCGGGGGTGCCGGGCACGCCGGTGACCGCCGTGCCTAGGTGGGCCGCCGTCTGCCAGATGCCGAAGACGGCGCCGGCGGGGTCGGAGCAGATCGCCATCCGGCCGGCCTCGCCGGCGTCCAGCGGGCCCACGCCTACCGTGCCGCCGCACAGCCGTACCGATTCGGCGGTCAGGTCCACGTCGTTCGAGGCGAGGTAGGGCGTCCAGGCGATGGGGAGGTGGCGGTCGGGCGGCAACTGGCCGATGCCGGCCACCTCATGGCCGTTCAGCAGGGCCCGCACATAGGGGCCGAGTTGCTGAGGGCCGGGCTGGAACTCCCAGCCGAACAGCGCGCCGTAGAAGTCCTGGGTCGCGGCCAGGCCGTGCACCATCAGACTCACCCAGCAGGGCGTGCCGGGCGCGTGGCGGGCGTGCGTCGCGCCGTTCGGGCCGGCCGACCCCCGTGCCTCGGTCATGGTCACTCTCTCCTCGGTCCCTCGCGGTGGCCGTGTCGCTTCCGCTGTCCGGACCCCCGTGCCGATGCTCGCACCACCCGTGGCCGCGCGCGCTGCGGGCGCGCCGCGCACGGCGGCCGGTGCCCGGAGGATGCCCGGTGTGCGATTTACCGCCCGTTTCCGTGCGATTGCCGACGGATGTCGATCTCCTGTACAGCATGTGCCCGGTCCCGTACGCCTCGTGATCGGGCCTGTCCGGCGGGCAGAGTATCCGGAGCGAGCCGCTGCGGCCACCCCGTGCGCAAGGATGGTGGCCATGAACGCCATCATCTCCGCATCCGAACTCGCGAGCGCGTCGGCGGGGGAGAACCCGCCGGTGCTGCTCGACGTCCGCTGGCAGTTGACCCTGGCCAAGACGCCCGGTGAGCTCCCGTTCGACGGCAGGAAGGCCTACGAGGCGGGGCACATCCCCGGCGCGGTCTATGTCGACCTGGACCGGGAACTGGCCGCCACGCCCGGTTCGCGTGGCCGTCACCCGTTGCCGGACTTGGCCGGATTCGGCGCGGCGATGCGCCGGGCGGGCGTGTCGTCCGGGACGCCGGTGGTCGTGTACGACGGCGGGCAGGGCTGGGCGGCGGCGCGCGCGTGGTGGCTGCTGCGCTGGACGGGGCACCCGGACGTGCGGGTCCTCGACGGCGGACTGCCCAGCTGGGAGGGGCCTCTGGAGACGTCCGTACCGACTCCGGCGGAGGGCGACTTCGAGCCGGTGCCGGGAGCGACGGGCCTGCTCGACGCCGACGGGGCCGCGGCGCTCGCCCGGTCCGGGGTGCTGCTGGACGCCCGTGCGGGGGAGCGGTACCGCGGCGAGGTCGAGCCGATCGACCCGGTCGGCGGCCACATCCCGGGCGCCGTGTCCGCCCCCACGAACGACAACGTCGGCGCGGACGGCCGTTTCCTGGCCGCCGAGGAACTCCGGGCCCGTTTCAAGGCGCTGGGCGCCTCCGAGGGCACGGAGGTCGGCGTGTACTGCGGTTCGGGCGTCTCCGCCGCCCATGAGGTGCTGGCGCTGGCGGTCGCGGGGATTCCGGCGGCGCTGTACGTCGGTTCGTGGTCGGAGTGGTCGTCGGATCCGTCCCGTCCCGTGGCTGTGGGACCGGATCCGCAGTAGGGCGTAGGACGGCCCCGAACGGCACGAGGGCCGCGTTGCGACCAACGCGGCCCTCGTCTTCGTACGGTCGCCTGCGCAGCCGTACGACCGACTACTCCTGCTTCTTCCTGCGCGTACCGAACACGATCTCGTCCCAGCTCGGGACGGCGGCCCGGCGGCCGGGGCGGACGCCGTCCGCTTCGGCCTGGCGGTCCGTGGCGCCGATGAGACGGTCGCGGTGGCTGCCGACGGAGCGGGGCATCAGGACGTCCGCGTAGGCGGAACCCGCCGAGGCGGCCGGCGCCGGGGGCTCCTCCGTGGCCGGTTCGGCGGGAGGTTCCTCCACGTCGGGCTCGGACGGGCGCTCCGGCACCACCAGGTCGCCGCGGAAGCTCGGCACCGCCTCCAGCAGGCTGGTCAGCGAGTCCCGTTCCTCCGTGATCTCCTCGGCCGGCTCGGAGGCCTGCGCGGGCAGGCTCGGCCGGTCGCCGCGGTCGAGGGCACGATCCATCGAACGCTCGCGCGGAAGCCGGGCGATCCGTGGCACGAACGGGAAGCTGGGCTCCGGCGCGGCGAGGTCGTCGGACTCGCCGATCAGCGAGCGCGCCTCGTCGTCGACGGCCTGGACGAGCCGCCGGGGCGGGTCGTACGTCCAGCTCGCCGAGTGCGGTTCGCCCGCGACCCGGTAGACCAGCAGCACCTCCCAGGTGCCGTCGTCCCGGCGCCACGAGTCCCACTGGACGCTGTCCTTCTCGGCACCGCGGAGCAGCAGCCGCTCCTGGACGGCCTCGCCGAGCTGCGGACCGGCCGCGTTCTCGCCGGGGCGGCGGACGGGGGTCTTGCGGGCCCGTTCGGCCATGAACGCGCGCTCGGCGAGCACGGGGCCCTCGAAGCGCCGTACGCGGTCGACGGGGATGCCGGCGAGCTGGGCCACCTCTTCCGCGGTGGCACCGGCGCGTATACGCGCCTGGATGTCACGGGGGCGGAGATGGCTCTCCACCTCGATCTCGATCTGCCCGAGGCGGGGGCGGTCGCCACGTACGGCGGCGCGCAGCCGTTCGTCGATCGGAAGGGTGTACTCCGTTGCGTCGGCAGCCTTGAGCACCAGCCGTGTGCCGTCATTCGAGACGGCCACGACACGCAGTTCGGGCATGGGGACCTCCCGGGTGGTGCCTGCCGACGTCACGTGCGTCGCTGCTTCCGCTAGTCGAGTGTGGCCTGCCCGGGTGCAGCCTGCCACAACCTTGCCGAGTTGCCCGGCGTGTCGGGCACGGGCCCTGGATCGCCGTTATGGCACGGTTACCTATTCGCAACGCTAAGTGACCAACTCCGTCACCCTGTGCAACTAGCCCCCTCCCGGCGGTCCTTGAAGGCCACGGACGCCCTGGCGGGAGACCGGACCCAGGGCTCGCAACAGTACTCCATTTGGGCCACGTGCGTGGATTGGCACGCCGCCCAACTTCTGACAAGAAGCGTGACTCGGCCGACCGTTGAGCCGTTGTCTGATCTTCAACGTGGCGTACTTCACGCAATCCGCCGAAACGGAACTAATGGTTTCGCGCATACGTCCCCTTGCCGCACGGTTGGCCGAACGCCGGCTCGGGCCGGTCGGGCGCTACGCCCCCAACACCCGCCGCACGTAGTCGTTCTGGAACCGGCGGTCGGGGTCGAGCCGGTCCCGCAGCGCCGTGAACTCGCCGAAGCGCGGGTACACCTGGGCGAAGTACTCGGCGTCCCGCGTGTGCACCTTGCCCCAGTGCGGCCGCCCCTCGTGCGCGGTGAAGATCCGCTCGGCGGCGGTGAAGTACCGCTGGTACGGGGTGCCCTTGACCATGTGGACGGCGATGTACGCGCTGTCGCGGCCCGAGGCGGTGGACAGCGTGATGTCGTCGGCGGGGGCGGTGCGCACCTCGACGGGGAAGCTGACCCGGAGGCCGGAGCGGTCGATCACGGCCTTGAGTTCGCGCAGCGTCTCGACGACGGCCGCGCGCGGGACGGCGTACTCCATCTCCACGAAGCGCACTCGGCGCGGCGATGTGAAGACCTTGTACGGGATGTCGGTGTAGGTCCGCGACGACAGGGCCTTGCTCGAGATCCGGGCGATCGCCGGGATGGTGGCGGGCACCGCGCGGCCGACCCACTGGGCCACCTGGAAGACGCCGTTGGAGAGGAACTCGTCCTCGATCCAGCCCTGGAGCTGGGGTACCGGCTTCTCCGGGCCCGCGCTGCGGTTGTTGCGCTTGGTGTTGGTGCTGCCGGTGTGGGGGAACCAGTAGAACTCGAAGTGCTCGTTCTCGGCCCAGAGTTCGTCGAACTCGGCCAGGACCCGGTCGAAGGGCATCGGCTCCTCGCGCGCGGTGAGGAGAAAAACGGGCTCCACGGCCAACGTGATCGCGGTGACGACGCCGAGCGCGCCGAGGCCGATCCGTGCGGCCGCGAAGACCTCCGGGTTCTCCTTCTCGGAGCAGGTGAGCACCGAACCGTCGGCCGTGACCAGCTCCAGTCCCTTGATCTGGGCGGCGATCGAGCCCGAGTCACGGCCCGTGCCGTGGGTGCCGGTGCTGGTGGCGCCGGAGACCGTCTGCTCCATGATGTCGCCCATGTTCGTGAGCGACAGGCCCTCGCGCGCCAGGGCCATGCTGAGTCTCTTGAGCGGGGTGCCTGCCTCGACCGTCACGGTCATGGTGTCCCGGTCGATGTCGCGTATGCCGGTCAGCAGTTGAGGGCGGATCAACACGCCGTCGGTGGCGGCTATGGACGTGAAGGAGTGTCCGCTCCCGACCGCCTTCACCTTCAGGCCGTCCTCGGCGGCCCGGCGTATCGCCGCCGACAGCTCCTCCACGGAGGCCGGAGTGACCTCACGCGCGGGACGGGCGGCGACATTGCCGCCCCAGTTACGCCACGTGCCGTTCTTCCCGCTCGCTGTGCTGCTCAACGGTGCCTCCCCGACGCGGAGCCGGCCTGCTGAGCCGGCGGTACCCCAGGAAACCGACCGCGACCGCGACGGCCCCGGACACCGCCGGAACCCCGTACCCGGCGCTCGCACCGGCGGCGTCGATCACCCAGCCGGCCGCTGAGGAGCCGAGCGCCACCCCGACCGCGAGCCCGGTGCTCACCCAGGTCATGCCCTCGGTCAGTTGCGCGCGTGGTACGTGCTCTTCGATCAGGGACATGGTGGTGATCATCGTGGGAGCGACGGCCATGCCCGAGGCGAACAGCGCCACGGCCAGAAACGGCAAGTTTCCGACCAGTAGGAGGGGGATCATACTCACGGCCATCGCGCATATGCCCAGCAGCCAGCGAGGTTCGGGCGACCCCTTGAAGCGCAGCAGTCCGAAGACGAGGCCCGCCGCGCAGGAGCCCGCGGCGTACAGCGCGAGGACCACGCTCGCGGCGGCCTTGTGTCCCTGCTCGTCCGCGAAGGCGACGGTGACCACGTCCACGGCGCCGAAGATCGCTCCGGTCGCCACGAAGGTGGCCACCAGGACCTGCAGCCCCGGGGCGCGCAGGGCCGAGCTGCCGCCCTGCTTCTCACGCGGATGCGGTGCCGGCTCGGTGGCCTGCTGAGCGGTCAGCCAGAAGACGCCGACCGCCAGGAAGCAGCCGGCGAGCAGCGGTCCGGCCTCAGGGAACCACGCCGTGGACAGGCCGATGGAGATGATCGGCCCGAAGATGAAGCACACCTCGTCCACCACGGACTCGAAGGAGTACGCGGTGTGCAGCTGCGGCGTCCCCCGGTACAGCGCGGCCCAGCGGGCGCGGATCATCGCCCCGACGCTGGGCACGCACCCGATGCCGACGCAGGCCACGAACAGCACCCAGTCCGGCCACCCGTAGTGCGCGGCGAACAGCAGCAGTGCCCCCGCCACGAGCGAGACCAGCGTCGCCGGGCGGAGCACCCGCCGCTGCCCGTACTGGTCGACCAGCCGCGAGACCTGCGGGCCCGCCACCGCCGCGGCGAGCGCGATGGTGGCCGACAGCGCGCCGGCGAGGCCGTACCGCCCGGTCAGCTGGGAGACCATCGTGACCACGCCGATGCCCATCATCGACAGCGGCATCCGGCCGAGGAGACCCGCGGCGGAGAAGGCCTTGGTGCCAGGGGCGGCGAACAGGGCGCGGTAGGGGCTGGGCACGGGGGTCTCCGGTCGGGCGGGAGCAGCGGCGCTGCGGCGGCTCAAGGCGAGTCAGGGGCAGATCAGTGGCACAACAGGGGTAACTCGGGGCAGCACAAGGGAAGTTCAGGGGCAGCGCGGTAAGGCGCGTGGGCAGTACACACAGCTTACGAGTTAGGTGACCCTAACGCACCCGTCCGGGCGAACCGGGAACCCGGGTGGTCACCCCGCCGTTTCCCGGCTGTCAGTACCGGATGACAGGATCGAGCCATGCCAGACGCGCGCCATGCCACTCCCTACGACGCCCTGCTCCTGCTCTCCTTCGGCGGCCCCGAAGGGCCGGACGACGTGATTCCGTTCCTGGAGAACGTCACCCGTGGGCGGGGCATCCCCAAGGAACGCCTGAAGGAAGTCGGCGAGCACTACTTCCTGTTCGGCGGAGTGAGCCCCATCAACGACCAGAACCGCGCCCTGCTCGACGCCCTCCGCAAGGACTTCGCCGAGCACGGTCTGGATCTGCCGATCTACTGGGGCAACCGCAACTGGGCGCCGTACCTGACGGACACCCTGCGCGAGATGGTCGCCGACGGCCGCCGTCGCATCCTCGTCCTCGCCACCAGCGCCTACGCCTCCTACTCGGGCTGCCGCCAGTACCGCGAGAACCTCGCCGACTCGCTGGCGGCCCTGGAAGCCGAGGGCCTCGAGCTGCCCAGGGTCGACAAGCTGCGGCACTACTTCAACCACCCCGGTTTCCTGGAGCCGATGATCGACGGCGTGCTCGAGTCCCTCGCCGACCTGCCCGAGGACGTCCGGGACGGCGCCCACATCGCCTTCTCGACCCACTCGATCCCGACCGCCGCCGCCGACACCTCCGGCCCCGTCGAGGACCACGGCGAGGGCGGCGCGTACGTCGAGCAGCACCTGGAGGTCTCCCGGCTGATCGCCGAGGCCGTCCGCGAGCGCACCGGCGTCGACCACCCCTGGCAGCTCGTGTACCAGTCCCGCTCCGGCGCCCCGCACATCCCGTGGCTCGAGCCCGACATCTGCGACCACCTGGAGGAGCGGCAGCAGGCCGGCGCACCGGCCGTGGTCATCGCGCCCATCGGCTTCGTCTCCGACCACATGGAAGTCCTCTACGACCTCGACACCGAGGCCAAGGCGAAGGCCGAGGAGCTGGGCCTGCCGATGCGCCGCTCGGCCACCGTCGGCGACGACCCGCGGTTCGCCGCCGCGGTCCGTGACCTCGTCCTGGAGCGCGCCGCCGTGGAGCGCGCCGAGGAGGTCACGCCGTGCGTCCTCGGCGGGCTCGGCGCGAGCCACAACCTGTGCCCGGTGGGCTGCTGCCCGTCCCGAGCGCCCAGGCCCGCCGCCGCGGGCGCCGACAGCCCCTACGCATGAGGAGCCCCGTGACCGACGCTCTGCACACGGACCTGCTCGCCCTGGCCCGGGAGGCCGCCCGCCGCGCGGGAGAACTGCTGCGCGACGGCCGCCCGGCCGACCTCGCGGTCGCCGCGACCAAGTCGAGCCCGATCGACGTGGTCACGGAGATGGACATCGCGGCGGAGAAGCTGATCACCGACCTGATCTCCGAGCACCGCCCGGACGACGGCTTCCTCGGCGAGGAGGGCGCCTCCACCGAGGGCACGAGCGGCATCCGCTGGGTCATCGACCCCCTCGACGGCACGGTCAACTACCTCTACGGGCTGCCGACCTGGTCCGTCTCCATCGCCGCCGAGCAGGACGGGGAGACGGTCGTCGGGGTCGTGGCCGCTCCGATGCGGGGCGAGACGTACCACGCGGAGCGTGGTGGTGGTGCCTGGGCCACCGGGCCCTGGGAGGGCGAGCGCAGGCTCGGCTGCCGTCCCACGGCGCCACTGGACCAGGCCCTGGTCTCGACCGGCTTCAACTACGTCACCGAGGTCCGCACCCACCAGGCCGACGTGGCCCAGCGGCTGATCCCGCTGCTCCGCGACATCCGCCGCGGCGGCTCGGCCGCGATCGACCTGTGCGACCTGGCGGCGGGCCGGCTGGACGGGTACTACGAGCGGGGGCTCAACCCGTGGGACGTGGCAGCGGGAGACCTGATCGCCCGGGAGGCGGGCGCGCTGACCGGTGGGCGGCCCGGAGAGCGGCCGTCGTGGGATCTGACGGTCGCCGCCACTCCGGGTGTCTTCGAGCCGCTCCAGCGGCTGTTGGAGGACCTGGGGGCCTGGCACGACTAGACATCGAAGGCAACGAAGCGGGCCCCCGGCGCTGGATTCGCCGGGGGCCCGCTTTCCGCTCACAAGCCGGTCAGACGCTAGACGCGCCGACTTCCACACCGTGCTCGGCGGCGAGGCGGCGCAGGTCGTCGAGCTCGCCCTGCTCCACCTCGACGAGGAAGTCGTCGCCCTCGTCACGAGCCCGCGTCAGGTCGGACTCGGTCGCCTTTATGCGCTGCAGAAGTCCTGCGGTGAATGCGTCCATGCTGCGCCCCCTCGTCCTGGGTCGTGGGTCGGTGGCACGGGGGTGTGCCGTTCGGAAGGGGCGATCACGTCTCCAGTAGATGCCCAGCGCTGCCCATGCTGGGCGGCGACGGTGCCGGACACCCACACCCGCTCTGCGGAAAGCGGATTGCGCTGTACCGCATGGTGTTGCGGTACATGCAGAGCGTGATCGCGGGGTGTACAAGCCGTCCTCCCCCCGCTCCCTTCCACGGAAACCTCAACCGGACGAGAAAATCTCGCATTCCCGGGCTTCACACCCGCCCTTCATGCTCCACACACCCGTCTTACCGCCGACTTATGGCGGAAAAGGGCAGGATGGAGGCCAGGAAACCCCATCTACAAGACCCTGCCCGCGCGCCGGACGAGCGCTACGCGGGTGGACACAGGAAGGACAAGCGACGTGCGCGTACTCGTCGTCGAGGACGAGCAACTGCTCGCCGATGCGGTGGCCACCGGACTGCGCCGGGAGGCCATGGCCGTCGACGTCGTGTACGACGGTGCGGCCGCCCTGGAACGCATCGGCGTCAACGACTACGACGTGGTCGTCCTCGACCGCGACCTCCCGCTGGTGCACGGCGACGACGTCTGCCGCAAGATCGTCGAACTCGGCATGCCCACCCGCGTGCTGATGCTCACGGCCTCCGGCGACGTCAGCGACCGTGTCGAAGGGCTCGAGATCGGCGCCGACGACTATCTGCCCAAGCCCTTCGCCTTCAGCGAGCTGACGGCACGCGTGCGTGCCCTCGGCCGCCGTACGAGCGTCCCGCTGCCGCCCGTCCTGGAGCGCGCCGGCATCAAGCTCGACCCGAACCGCCGCGAGGTCTTCCGCGACGGCAAGGAGGTGCAGCTCGCGCCGAAGGAGTTCGCCGTCCTGGAGGTGCTGATGCGCAGCGAGGGCGCGGTCGTGTCGGCCGAGCAGCTCCTGGAGAAGGCCTGGGACGAGAACACCGACCCGTTCACCAACGTCGTGCGGGTCACTGTCATGACGCTGCGCCGCAAGCTGGGCGAGCCGCCGGTCATCGTCACCGTGCCCGGCTCCGGCTACCGGATCTGATCGGCCATGGCAGCGACTCCCGCGCCTCCCCAGGCGCCCCCCAAGCCCACCTGGGACCCCCGCAGGGTGGAGCCCCCCTTCCCGTGGCTGCGGCCCACCATCCGGATAAGGCTCACCCTGCTGTACGGCGGCATGTTCCTGATCGCCGGCATCCTGCTGTTGTCGATCATCTATCTCCTGGCGGCACAGGCGATCAACACGGGCAATGAACCCCCGTTCAAGATCGTGGGCGGCACCCAACTCCAGGTCACCAGCGACAACTGCCCCGCGATCAAGGCCGACGTCACGATCTCCCAGTTCAACGAGGCGATCAGCGCATGCATCGACAGCCAGCGCCGGGTCGCGCTGGACGATCTCCTCAGCCGTTCCCTCCTGGCTCTCCTCGGCCTGGCGATCATCGCCTTCGCCTTCGGCTACGCCATGGCCGGCCGTGTCCTGTCGCCGCTGGGCCGGATCACCCGCACCGCGCGCGCCGTGGCCGGCTCGGACCTGTCCCGCCGTATCGAGCTGGACGGGCCGGACGACGAGCTGAAGGAGCTGGCCGACACCTTCGACGAGATGCTGGAGCGGCTGCAGCGGGCCTTCACCGCCCAGCAGCGCTTCGTCGGCAACGCCTCGCACGAGTTGCGTACCCCGCTCGCGATCAACCGCACGCTCCTCGAGGTGCACCTGTCGGACCCGAACGCGCCGGTGGAACTGCAGCAACTCGGCAAGACGCTGCTGGCCACCAACGAGCGCAGCGAGCAGCTCGTCGAGGGCCTGCTGCTGCTCGCCCGCAGCGACAACCAGATCGTCGAGCGCAAACCGGTGGACCTCGCGGAGGTGGCCGAGCAGGCCGTCGACCAGGTGCACGCGGAGGCGGAGGCCAAGGGCGTGCTGATCCGCGGCGAGCAGAAGCCCGCGGTCGTCCAGGGCAACGGCGTGCTGCTGGAGCGGATCGCGCTGAACCTCGTACAGAACGCCGTCCGGTACAACATGCCGGAGGGCGGCTGGGTCGAGGTCACCACCGAGGTCCAGCACGGGCAGGCGCTCCTGGTCGTCTCGAACACCGGGCCGGTGGTGCCGGCGTACGAGATCGACAACCTCTTCGAGCCGTTCAGACGGTTGCGCACGGAGCGCACGGGCAGCGACAAGGGTGTGGGCCTCGGGCTGTCCATCGTGCGGTCCGTGGCGCGGGCGCACGGCGGGCACATCTCGGCGCAGCCGCGTGAGGGCGGAGGTCTCGTGATGCGGGTCACCCTGCCGATCTGAGACCATGTGCGCCGACACACGCCGGGTTCCCGGGGATGTTCTCTTTGCGCGGAATTTTCTGGGCACTCGTCGAGCAGTCCCATGTGTGATCGATCACAAGGGCGAATTTCCGGCCATCTACTCTCCGTGATCATGTGACCTGTCGGAAAGCCGGGAAAATCCGGGTTTTCGGGGGTCTTGATCACGGGAAGTACACGGTGAGACGCCTTTGAACTGCGGTATCAGGACCGTGTACGGTCCCGTTCGCCATCCAAGCCGATCACTCTTGAGGAGTCCGGTTGGGTGTCGATTGAGTAACAGACCTTGATGTGAGGCAAAATCTCCGCCTCGGGTCGGGCACAAGTCCGGCCTCTCACGCGTTACGTGCGCTGGAGACACCGCAGACACCCAGAGGGGGAGAGCGACATGGCTACGGATTACGACACCCCACGCAAGACCGACGACGACGTCGACTCGGACAGCCTTGAGGAGCTCAAGGCCCGGCGGAACGACAAGTCGACTTCCTCTGTGGACGTCGACGAGTTCGAGGCCGCGGAGGGGCTTGAGCTGCCCGGCGCGGACCTCTCCAATGAGGAGCTGGCCGTCCGGGTGCTGCCGAAGCAGCAGGACGAGTTCACCTGCATGAGCTGCTTCCTGGTGCACCACCGCAGCCAGCTGGCCCGGGAGAAGAACGGCCAGCCGATCTGCCGCGACTGCGACTGAGGCAGGGTCGGGCATGACTGGCTCGACCCCACCTCGGAAGCGCCGCTTCCCGTTCCGGGGAGCGGACCCAGGGCTGTCCGACGGCCCGCACGTCACGCGTGAGGACGAGCGGGGCTCACCCGATGCGGGAGCCTCGCTCGAACCGGCGTCCGGCCGGGCCGACGTCCCGGCGCAGACGGCGGTTCCGGCGCCTGCCACCAGGCGCAGGGCCGCGGTGATCCGGGAGAAGGCCCGGGAAGGCGTCCGTAAGGGCGGCAGCCGCGCCAGGGCCGGCCTCGGGTACCTGGCCGACCGGATCATCGAGAACGCCCCGCGGATCCCCGTACGGGACCTCGCGACGCTCCGCAAGCAGTTCCCGGGCCTCGGGCCCGAGCAGCTCGCGGACAAGCTCGTGGCGGGCGCGGCGAACGCGAGCTCGACGGTCGGCGCGGGAGTCGGCGCGGCGGCGATGCTGCCGGTGCCGCCCGCGATGCCCACGGAGCTGGCCGCCGAGATCACCGGCGTGGCGGCGATCGAGCTGAAGATGATCGCCGAGCTGCACGAGGTGTACGGCGTACGCCCGCCCGGCAGACTCAAGGACCGCAGCGCCGCGTATCTGTCCTCGTGGTCCGAGGAACGCGGTATCGACCCCATGAAGCCGGCGACGGTCAACGCCGCGCTCGGCGGGCAGATGAAGCGGGAGCTGCGTCAGCAGATCATGAAGCGGATGGTCCGGAACCTGCCGAACCTGATGCCCTTCCTGGTGGGCGCCGCCGTGGGCGCGGCCATGAACCGCCGGGACACCAAGAAACTCGCGGCGCGGATCCGCGCGGACCTGCGGAAGGTTCAGGTGCCGTGGGACGAGCTGCCGCAACTGCCCCCGCTGGAGAGCCCCGAGCAACCGCTGGACATGGGGGAGATCATGCGGCCGCGCGGGCGCAAGGAGCTCGGGGGCGGCTGAGCGCCCGCCGACGAGATCTTTGCGACCGGCAGGACACGTCTTGACCAGCCCGGTGACGGCCCGGTCGGGTGTGCTAGGCCGAGGCCTTCGCCGCCTTGATCGCCTCCGCCAGACGCTCCGGCTCGCGGGTCGACAGGTACAGGTACGGGGTCGGGTCCTCGGGGTCCGTGACCTCCACGCGCAGGGCCGTGGGGATGTAGGCGCGCAACAGCAGGAAGGCCCGGGTGTCGGCCTTGTGCGTACGCCAGGCACGGGCCTCCTCCGGGTCCAGGACATGGGCCTCGCCCAGCGCCCGCACCGGGAGCTTCGCCTCGCCCGCGATCAGTGAGTCGCCCACCACGCGGATGCGGACCGAGCCGTACGAGCTGGCCATGACGGCCGCCGCGGCGGTGCCGCCGACCAGGCCGACGAGCATGGGCAGCGTGCCGAAGGGCAGGGCGATCAGGGCCAGGGAGACCCCGGCCAGGAACGAGATCAGCCACCAGGAGCGGGGGGCGGTGAGACGTTCTTCGAACGGGGCGGCGGAGAGCTGCATGGAGCCAAGCTTGGCACGGTGTCCTGATACCGCCGACGCGCGGGTAAGGTCTGCGGCTGTGAGTGGTATTTCAGCGGCTCTCAAGCCCCCGGCCGACGCCGTGGAACCGGTCCGTCACCCTGATGCTCCCGCGCCCGGTGAGCTCCTCGGTGCGCACTACGGCGAGTGTTTCGGCTGTGGCGGTGAGCAGGCCCACGGGCTGCACCTGGCGGCGCGAGCCGGGGAAGGCGTGCGGATCACCGCCGAGTTCACCGTGCAGCCCGCCCACCAGGGAGCACCCGGGCTCGCGCACGGCGGTGTGCTCGCCACCGCCCTCGACGAGACCCTCGGCTCGCTCAACTGGCTGCTGCGGACGATCGCCGTGACCGGGCGGCTGGAGACCGACTTCGTACGTCCCGTTCCGGTGGGCACGGTGCTGTATCTGGAGGCCGAGGTGACGGCGGTGGCGGGCCGCAAGATCTACTCCTCCGCCACCGGGCGGATCGGCGGCCCGGACGGAGTCGTCGCCGTCCGCGCCGACGCCCTGTTCATCGAGGTGAAGGTCGACCACTTCATCGACAACGGCCGCCCGGAGGAGATCCGGGCCGCCATGAACGACCCGGACCAGGTCCGGCGTGCCCGTGCCTTCGAGGTGAACCCGTGAGCCGTGACCCCCTGAACGTGCTGATCCGGCGCGTCGACCCCGACGTACCGCTTCCGACGTACGCGCACCCCGGTGACGCCGGTGCCGATCTGCGCACCACCGAGAGCCGCGAACTGGGGCCGGGGGAGCGGGCCGTACTGCCCACCGGTGTGTCGATCGCTCTCCCGGAGGGGTACGCGGCCTTCGTGCACCCGCGTTCCGGTCTCGCCGCCCGCCTCGGTGTCGCCCTCGTGAATGCCCCGGGGACGGTTGATGCCGGGTACCGTGGGGAGATCAAGGTGATCGTGGTGAATCTCGACCCGCATGAGACCGTGCGGTTCGAGCGCTTCGACCGGATTGCCCAACTGGTCGTCCAGCAGGTCGAGAGGGTTCGCTTCCAGGAGGTCGCGGAGCTTCCCGATTCGGCACGGGCCGAAGGGGGCTTCGGGTCCACCGGCGGTCATGCCGAGGTGGGCGGCACAAGCAGCACAAGCGGTCAGGCCGCCGACGGCGGCCGGGCGGGTGGGAATCGATACGCTTCGGTCGTATCCGACCGGGAAGGACAGTGACGTGTTCGGACGTCGCAAGAAGAAGGGTGCCGCCGAGGACGCGGCCGGCGAGCCCGAGCAGGTCGTCGACATCGACACTGAGGCGGACGACGACGGCACGCGCGAGCGCGTACGGCTCGAGCCGGAACCGCGGCCCGACGGGCCCTGGGACAGTTCCGAGGTTCGTGAGCCCGGCGAGGGCCGGGTCGACCTGGGCGGCCTGCTCGTGCCCGGCGTCGACGGCATGGAGCTGCGGGTGGAGGTCGCGGGCGACGCGATCGTCGCGGCGACCGTCGTGCTGCGCGACAGCGCCATCCAGCTGCAGGCCTTCGCCGCGCCCAAGCGCGAGGGCATCTGGGGCGAGGTGCGCGAGGAGATCGGCTCCGGCATCACCCAGCAGGGTGGCATCATCGATGAGGTCGAAGGGCCGTTGGGCTGGGAGCTGCGGGCCCAGGTACCGGTGCAACTGCCGGACGGCACGGGTGGTTTCCAGGTCGTGCGGTTCGTCGGTGTGGACGGTCCCCGCTGGTTCCTGCGCGGTGTGATCTCGGGCCAGGGTGCGGTGCAGCCGCAGGCGGCCGGTCTGCTGGAGCAGATCTTCCGGGACACGGTCGTGGTGCGGGGCGAGGGCCCGATGGCTCCCCGTGACCCGATCGTCCTGAAGCTGCCGAACGACGCCCAGATGGTTCCCGAGGGCGTCCAGCAGGAGGAGGCGGGTTCGCGCTTCTCCGGCGGCATGGGCCAGCTCCAGCGCGGACCGGAGATCACCGAGGTGCGTTAGCGCTCCGCTTGGAGGGTCGCGACAAGTCGTCTGTTCGGCTGCGGGTGCGTCGTGGCTTGTCGCGCCCACGCGGCGGAGCCGCATATCGAATGCAGTCCCGCGCCCCTAGGGCGCTGCAGGGGCCGTATCCCTTAAGGGGTACGGCCCTTTTCTCCTGCGTGGACTCTTGACGGCGCATTGGTCTGTACCTACCGTCTCCGGCCAACGCGTCTGTTCATAAAGGCGCTTCACGTTCATATACGAGAACGGAAGGCCCCCCACGCATGCGCAGAACCGCTCTCTTCGCGGCCGCGGCCGCCCTCGTCGCCGGTGTCCTCGCCTGGCCCGCCGGTGCGGCTCCCACCACCTTCGTGCACCCCGGAGTCACCGTCTCCAAGGGCCAGTTGGACTTCGCCCGCTCCAAGGTCGACGCCGGTGCCCAGCCCTGGAAGGGCGCCTTCGACCGGATGATGGCGAGCAGGTACGCCGATCTGAACCGCACCCCCAAGCCCCGCGCCGTCGTCGAGTGCGGCTCGTACTCGAACCCGAACCACGGCTGTACGGACGAGCGCGAGGACGCGATAGCCGCCTACACCCACGCCCTCGCCTGGTACATCACCCGCGACGAACGGCACGCCAGGAAGGCCATCGAGCTGATGGACGCCTGGTCCGCGGTGATCAGGGACCACACCAACAGCAACGCGCCCCTCCAGACGGGTTGGGCCGGCTCCTCCTGGCCCAAGGCCGCCGAGATCATCAAGTACACGTACAGCGGAAACTGGCCGAACTCCGGCCGGTTCGCCACCATGCTCCGCACCGTGTACCTGCCCGAGATCATCGACGGCTCGAACTCCAACGGCAACTGGGAGCTGTCGATGATGGAGGCCGCCGTCGGCATCTCGGTCTTCCTGGAGGATAAGGCGTCGTACGACAAGGCCATGGCGAAGTTCCGCACCCGCACCGCCGCCTACGTCTACCTGTCGTCCGACGGCGACCTGCCGAAGACCGTGCCGAGCCAGAACCTCGACACCCGGGACAAGATCGTCAAGTACTGGCAGGGGCAGTCCACCTTCGTCACCGGCCTCACCCAGGAGACCTGCCGCGATCTCACCCACACCGGGTACGGCATCTCCGCGATCTCCCACGTCGCCGAGACCAGCCGGATCCAGGGCCAGGACCTGTACGGCACCGACGTGGGCGAGCGGCTGCGGCACGCGCTCGGGTTCCAGGCCAAGTACGAGCTGGGAGCGGCGGTCCCGGGTTGGCTGTGCCGCGGCTCGCTGAAGCTCGGGCTCGGCCCGGTCACCGAGGTCGGGCACAACGCCCTGGCCAACCGTCTCGGCCACGCCATGACCAACACCGGGACGGTCACCGAGCGCAACCGGCCGTCCGGCTCCAACAACCTCTTCGTCGCCTGGGAGACCCTCACCCACGGCGACAACCCCGGCTGAGCCCCAGGGGACGGCGGGAGCGTCAGAGTTGCGTCAAAGACGTTCCCGCCGCCGCACGCGGCCCCATTTGTCGCGATTATTGGCCGTAAGGTCGACGCTGCGTAGGCAGCAAGGGCCAGAACACAATGGGGACCATGGGACGCGGCAGGCTTCGGATCTACCTCGGTGCGGCACCGGGCGTCGGCAAGACGTACGCGATGCTGTCCGAGGCGCACCGCCGTGCCGAGCGCGGCACCGACTGCGTGGTGGCCTTCGTGGAGCACCACCACCGGCCGCGCACCGAGGTGATGCTTCATGGCCTGGAGCAGATCCAGCGCAAGGAGTTGGAGTACCGGGGCGGCGCTTTCACGGAGATGGACGTCGACGCCGTCCTGGCCCGCAGGCCCAAGGTGGCGCTGGTGGACGAGCTGGCCCACACCAACATCCCCGGCTCGCGCAACGCCAAGCGCTGGCAGGACGTCGAGGAGCTGCTGGCGGCCGGGATCGATGTCATATCGACCGTCAACATCCAGCACCTGGAGTCGCTGGGTGACGTCGTCGAGTCGATCACGGGCGTACGGCAGCAGGAGACGGTGCCG
>NZ_JOFS01000014.1 GCF_000719285.1 Streptomyces bicolor
CGGCGTAGACGGCCACGCTCGCGATGCCGGCATCCCGGCAGGCCCGGGCCACGCGGACAGCGATTTCGCCACGGTTGGCGATGAGCACCTTGCGCACGATTGAGGCTCCCTCCTTGAAACAAGCCGAGTTTAGGGACTGCCGACACGCCACATCGACCCGTCCCCGGTGGTGAGCTTGCCCACACGGAGCGTGATTCCAGGCTCGCTCCACCTGCGAAATCCCATGTCGCGCCTCGGCACGCAGGTCTCTCCCGGAAAACCCTAGCCCTCCGCTGTGGTCAAGGTCTCTGTCATCACGTGCTGCGGGCCACTTGGTTTCTTTGTGGAATCCCTACGAATGGCCCAATGATTCTTTGCCCCTGCCCGAACCCTTGTCCCGGGGTTTACCCGTTAGTAGCGTTCGCGATGTCTCGAACGTACTAGGGGTAACCGGCGCCCGGCTCGGGCGGCGGCCGAAGGTGGGTGGGGGCCGGTGGTGCGCAGGCCGGTGGCGTGGGTGTTGGCGCTCGTGCTCTTCGTCGAGGCGCTCGGCATCGCGGGGCTGAACTGGCTCCTCGGGAATGTCGTCGACGGTCAGGACATGTCCCTGGCGGGGCTGGACCCGGACGTGATGTCGATGTCGTCGAAGATCGGCGGCCTGGTCTTCGGCGCCTACTTCGCGCTGTGCGGCCTGGTCGCGCTGCTCGTCGGCGTGCGCAACCGCGCCCCGGCCGGCCTGGGGCGCATCCTGCTGATCAGCGCGGCCGTGGTGCACGGGCTGCTGGGCGCGTTCGTCTGGGGGCTGGTGGGCTGGACGGCGTTCCTGTTCATGATGGTCGTGCTCGCCCTGATAGTGCTGCTGCTCATGACGTACGACGCCCAGGGCGCGCCCGAGGAGCCCACCGACGCCGTTCCCGACGGGGATCGGGGCGACGACGGCTCCCCGGCCGGGGGCTCCCCGGTCAGCCCTCCGCCGGCGCCCACAACTCCGTGATGCCGATGCCCAGTTGGCCGAGCAGCCGGCGCACCAGCGGCAGGCTGATGCCGATCACATTTCCGTGGTCGCCGTCGATGCCGTCGATGAACGGGGCCGAGCGGCCGTCGAGGGTGAACGCCCCGGCGACGTAGAGGGGTTCACCGGAGGCCACGTACGCCGCGATCTCCTCGTCGGTCGGCTCGCCGAAGCGGACGACCGTGGAGGCGGTGGCGGAGGTGTACCGGCCGGTGACGGTGTCGTAGACGCAGTGGCCGGTCTGGAGTGTGCCCGCCCGGCCGCGCATCGACTTCCAGCGGGCCGTGGCCTCCTCGGCGTCGGCCGGCTTGCCCAGGGCCTCGCCGTCCAGGTCGAGGACCGAGTCGCAGCCGATCACGATCGCGCCCTTGACCTCGGGCTTCGCCGCCACGACGGAGGCCTTCGCCTCGGCCAGGGCCAGCGCGAGCTCGGCGGGCGTGGGCGCGGTGACGGCGTCCTCGTCGACGCCGCTCACGATGACCTCGGGGTCGAGTCCGGCCTGGCGCAGCAGGTTGAGCCTGGCGGGGGACTGGGAGGCGAGGACGAGCCGGCGGCGGGGCTGATCAGTCATGCGGTCAGCGTATCGGCGCGCCCGCCGGGGCTCACCACGGCCGGACTCACCACAGCCCGAGCACGATCATCGTGAGCACCATGGCCAGCGCCATGAGAACGCCCAGCCGCCGCAACATCTCCTGCATGTCACGCAGTTCCTTGGGCGGCTCGTTCTCGGGGTCGGACCACAGCATGCCTTCCATCGTCCGTCGGCGGTCCGGTGCGGCGCCTGAGTACGCGTACTCAACTTCCCTCCAAACGGTGCTAGCGTGCCATTAGCTAATGGGCCTTCGGTTCCGTTTGGAGGATGCATCATGTTCATCGCTTCCTGGATCGCGTCACCTCAGCTGCCCAGCGAGGGCTTCACGCCGAACTGGTCCCGCGAGGGCTTCTGGCGCCAGTCACTGCGGCAGGTCGTACGGCTGGCGGCGGGGGGTGACCGGGTGCGGGTGCGGCTCTCCAACGCGTACGGCACCTCGCCCGTGCGGGTCGTGCGGGCGAGCGTGGGGCTTACGGCCGCCGGGGCCCGTGTGGCGCCGGGGTCGCTCACGGGGCTCACCTTCGGGGGTGCCGGTGCGGCGGCGATACCGGCGCGCGGGGAGTTGGTCAGCGATGACGTCCCCCTCGCCGTCGCCGCCGGGCAGTCCCTGACCGTGACTCTGTACTTCGACGCCACGACCGGCCCCGCGACCTTCCACGCACAGGCCTTCACGACCAGCCACCGGGGCGAGGGCGACCTGTCGGCGGACCCCGGCGGCGAGGGCTTCGACGCGACGACCGAGTCCTGGTACTTCCTGTCGGCCGTGGAGGTCGACTCCGGCCGCGCGGACGCCGTCGCCCTCTTCGGCGACTCCATCACGGACGGGTTCGGCTCGACGCCGGGCGCGAACCGTCGCTGGTCGGACGCGCTCGCCGGGCGCACGGGACGGCCGGTGCTCAACGCCGGTATCGGCGGGAACCTGCTGCTCAACGACTCGGCGTGGTACGGCGAGCGGGGTGTCCGGCGGTTGCGCCGGGACGTCCTCGACCGGCCCGGCGTGGACGCGCTCGTCGTGCTGCTCGGTCTGAACGACATCGGCTTCAGCGAGACGGACGAGCAGCCGACCTACAAACCGGCGCCGGTGGTGGAGGCGGAGGAACTCATCGCCGGGCACCGGGAGTTGATACGGCAGGGCAGGGCGGCGGGACTGCGGGTGATCGGGGCGACTCTGCTGCCGTTCGGGGGCTCGGACCACTGGGGTGAGCACGCGGCCAAGGTGAGCCACGAGCTGAACGAGTGGATTCGCTGCTCGGGGGCGTACGACGCGGTGGTGGACCTGAACCGGGCGCTGGCCGATCCGGCGGACCCGGACCGGCTGCGGCCGTCGTACGACTTCGGCGACCACCTGCACCCGAACGATGCCGGGTACGAGGTGATGGCCGAAGTCGTGTCAACGCTCCTCTAAGCGGGCCAGTACGTACGCGCCCACGTCGTCGGCCCCGGCTGCGGCACCCTCTGGGCCGCGATGCGGGCCGGGTCCGCCCAGGAGTCGCGCGGGGTCGGTGCGCCGGGCGGGAGGGCGCTGGCCGCCGCGGCGCGGGCGCGGACCACCGCCAGTGCGGCGGCCAGCTCCTCGGGTGTCGGGTTGCCCCGTAGGACCTTGATGTTCATGACGGCTCCCAGCAGGCCTAGAGGGGGATGTTGCCGTGCTTCTTCGGGGGCAGGGATTCCCGCTTGGTACGCAGCTGACGCAGGCCGCGTACGACGTGCAGGCGGGTGTCGGACGGCATGATCACCGCGTCGATGTAGCCGCGCTCGGCCGCGACGTAGGGGTTGAGGAGGGTGTCCTCGTACTCCTGGATCAGCCGGGCGCGCACCGCCTCCAGGTCCTCACCGTTTGCCTCCGCTTCAGCGATGGTCCGGCGGTGCAGGATGTTGACGGCGCCCTGGGCGCCCATGACGGCGATCTGGGCGGTCGGCCAGGCGAGGTTGAGATCGGCACCCAGGTGCTTGGAGCCCATGACGTCGTAGGCGCCGCCGAAGGCCTTGCGGGTGATGACCGTGATGAGCGGGACCGTCGCCTCGGCGTAGGCGTAGATCAGCTTGGCGCCGCGCCGGATGATGCCGGTGTGCTCCTGGTCGACGCCCGGAAGGAAGCCGGGGACGTCGACGAAGGTGATGACCGGGACGTTGAAGGCGTCGCAGGTGCGCACGAACCGCGCTGCCTTCTCGCTCGCGTCGATGTCGAGGCAGCCGGCGAACTGCATCGGCTGGTTGGCGACGATGCCGACCGGACGGCCCTCGACCCGCCCGAACCCGGTGATGATGTTCGGCGCGAACAGCGGCTGCGTCTCGAAGAACTCGGCGTCGTCCAGGACGTGTTCGATCACCGCGTGCATGTCGTACGGCTGGTTCGCGCTGTCCGGCACGATCGTGTCCAGCTCGCGGTCCTCGTCGGTGACGGAGAGGTCCGCCTCTTCCGGGAAGGCCGGGGGCTCGGAGAGGTTGTTGGACGGCAGGTACGACAGCAGCTGCTTGACGTACTCGATGGCGTCCTTCTCGTCACCGGCCATGTGGTGGGCCACGCCGGAGGCCGAGTTGTGGGTGCGGGCGCCGCCCAGCTCCTCGAAGCCGACGTCCTCGCCGGTGACGGTCTTGATGACGTCCGGGCCGGTGATGAACATGTGCGAGGTCTGGTCGACCATGACCGTGAAGTCGGTGATGGCGGGGGAGTAGACCGCGCCACCCGCACAGGGCCCCACGACCAGGCTGATCTGCGGGATGACCCCGGACGCATGGGTGTTGCGGCGGAAGATCTCGCCGTACGCGCCCAGCGAGGCCACACCCTCCTGGATGCGGGCGCCGCCGGAGTCGTTGATGCCGATGACCGGGCAGCCGGTCTTCAGCGCGAAGTCCATGACCTTGACGATCTTCTGGCCGTAGACCTCGCCCAGCGCACCGCCGAACACGGTGAAGTCCTGCGAGAACACGGCCACCGGACGGCCGTCGACGGTCCCGTACCCGGTGACGACCCCGTCCCCGTACGGGCGGTTCTTCTCCAGCCCGAAGTTGGTGGAGCGGTGCCGCGCGAACTCGTCGAGCTCGACGAACGACCCCTCGTCGAGGAGCAGCTCGACGCGCTCACGGGCCGTCAACTTGCCCTTGGCGTGCTGCTTTTCGACGGCGCGTGCGGAGCCGGCGTGCGTCGCTTCCTCGATACGGCGCTGGAGATCCGCGAGCTTGCCCGCGGTGGTGTGGATGTCGATCCCTTGGGGCTCTTGGATCTCGTGACGCTCTTCCGGCTCGGACATCGGGATGGCGCTCCCTGCCTGCTCAAAAGGGGGGACGGTTACTCATCCGTAGCGTAGTGGGGTGCCTACGAAACAGCAGTGCGGCGTTTGCCACACCTAGGGTGGCTTGCATGACGCCGCGAGATGCATCAGACGACAGCCGCTGGTCCGACCTGGACCGTCCGCCGCTCAACGCCGCCGCACTGCGGCGCGGGCTCGTACGGGAGGGCGGGTTGTGGTGCGACGTGGACGTGGTGCGGAGCACCGGCTCCACCAACACGGACCTCGTGGCCCTGGCCACCGAGGGCAAGGCGGAGGAGGGCGCGGTCCTGGTCGCCGAGGAGCAGACGGCCGGCAAGGGCCGCCTCGACCGGCAGTGGTCGGCTCCGCCCCGCTCGGGGCTGTTCTTCTCCGTGCTGCTGAATCCCGCCGGGGTGCCGGTGCCGGTGGCCCGGTGGGGGTGGCTGCCGCTGCTCACGGGCGTCGCCGTCGCGACCGGGCTGTCGCGGGCGGCGGGCGTGGACACGGCACTCAAGTGGCCGAACGACCTGCTGGTGACCGTGGGCGGCGAGGAACGCAAGGCCGGCGGGATCCTCGCGGAGCGGGCCGGGAGCGCCGGGGTGGTCATCGGCGTCGGCATCAACGTCACGTTGCGTGAGGATGAGCTGCCGGTGCCCCAGGCGGGGTCGCTGGCGCTGGCCGGGGCGGTGAGCACGGACCGGGATCCGTTGCTGCGGGCGGTGCTGCGGTCGCTGGAGGAGTGGTACGGGCGGTGGCGGGCCGCGGCGGGGGATCCGGTGGTGAGCGGGCTGCAGGAGGCGTATGCGGCGGGGTGCGCGACGTTGGGGAGGGTGGTGCGGGCCGAGTTGCCGGGGGATCGGGCGATCACGGGCGAGGCGGTCGCGATCGACGGGGACGGGCGGTTGGTGATCGCGACGGAGGAAGGGGTACAGGAGCCGGTGGGGGCGGGGGACATCGTGCACCTGCGGTTGGCGTGAGGAATATCAGCCCGTCCGGCGTTTGAGGACGAGGCCCTTTCGGGGCCGAAGCGGGGGTCTGGGGGCGGCAGCCCCCAGCCAGGCCGGCCCGCACGCCGGGCGCCCCACCAGCAGGCGGCCACTGGAACCGTCGGCTCAACCTAACGGAGTGAGCTGGCGCACACCTGCCGTACAGTGAAGGCCGGTCGAGTACTGACCGCGGCAGATCGGAAGGGCAGCAGGCGTGACCGTCGACGATTCGGGCTCCGGCGCGGGCGCGGACGGCCGGGTGGACCCCCACGCCGCCGACCCCGGCGAGGATCCGCTCGCCCTCCGCCTGGAACAGCTCATCCTCGGCGCCGAGCGGCGCTACACCCCGTTTCAGGCGGCCCGTAGCGCCGGTGTCTCCATGGAGCTGGCGTCCCGGTTCTGGCGGGCCATGGGGTTCGCCGACATCGGGCAGGCGAAGGCGCTGACCGAGGCCGACGTACTGGCGCTCAGACGTCTCGCCGGTCTCGTCGAGGCGGGGCTGCTCAGCGAGGCCATGGCCGTGCAGGTGGCCCGGTCCACCGGGCAGACCACCGCCCGGCTGGCCGAGTGGCAGATCGACTCGTTCCTGGAGGGGCTGACCGAGCCGCCCGAGCCGGGGATGACACGGACCGAGGTGACGTACCCGATCATCGAACTGCTCCTGCCCGAGCTGGAGGAGTTCCTCGTCTACGTCTGGCGGCGTCAGCTCGCCGCCTCGGCGGGCCGGGTCATCCAGGCCGCCGACGACGAGGAGATGGTCGACCGGCGCCTGGCCGTGGGCTTCGCCGACCTGGTCGGCTTCACGCGGCTGACCCGCCGTATGGAGGAGGAGGAACTCGGCGAGCTCGTCGAGGCCTTCGAGACCACCGCGGCCGACCTGGTGGCGGCGCGCGGCGGACGGCTGATCAAGACCCTGGGTGACGAGGTTCTGTACGCGGCCGACGACGCCGGGGTCGCCGCGGAGATCGCCCTTCGCCTCATCGAGACCATGGCCAACGACGAGACGATGCCCGAGCTGCGCGTCGGCATCGCGTTCGGCACGGTGACCACTCGAATGGGCGATGTCTTCGGTACGACCGTGAACCTTGCCTCCCGGCTGACGTCGATAGCTCCGCGTGACGCCGTTCTCGTCGACAGCGCGTTCGCGGAGGAGCTCGTCCGAACGGGTGAAGCGCCGGCGTCGGAGGCGGAGGCGGCGGAAGCGGCTGCTGCCGCCGAGAAGGAGGGGGAGGAGCCGCCGGTGTACCGGTTTGCGTTGCAGCCGATGTGGCAGCGGCCGGTGCGAGGGCTCGGCGTTGTCGAGCCGTGGCTTTTGACGCGGAGGGCGTCCGCCGGGGGCGAGTGAGCGGCGTTGCGGTGCCGTCAGTTGTTCAGGGGATCGACGCACAGGCCGATGACCGGGACGCACACGCCGTCGTCGGTCGGCTGATCCGGTTGTGGGGCCGGGGGGTTCGGGGTGGGCCGGCCCGGGGGCTGAGTCGGGGGCCGGGTTGGAGCCGGGTCGGGTGCCTGGCTGGTCGGCGCGGGTCGGTGAGGCGCAGGGGTCTGGCCTGCTGTCCTGTCCGGCCGCGGCGTAGCCCCGGTGTTCGCGGTCGGTACGACGATCGTGGCCGTCGTCGGTGTCGCGCCCTGGCCGCCCATGACGTGGGTCGTTGACGGGCTCGGCTTCGGGGCTGTCGTCGGGACCGTGGCGGCGGCGTTGTTCGCGTGCTCCGGGGCGCTGATCGGGTCCGAGGCGGGGTCGGTCTGCGGCGTGCCGAGGCCGGTGACGTCGGAGTCGGGGGTCAGGCGTACGAGGCTCAGGGCGCCGGCGGCCAGGGCGAGGCCGCCGGCCGCGAGGAGGGCCTTGCGGGGGCGGGGGCGGCGGTGACGGCCGCGGGGGCCGAAGAGACGGGCGGTGGAGGCGTACGCCTCGTTCGCCTCGGTTTCCGGTGACGGCTCCGTGGCTCCGGTAGGGGGCGTCGTGCCGCTCACCCTCGACTCGTTCCCCGTGCCGCTCACCCTCGACTCGTTCCCCGTGCCGCTCGCCCTTGCCCCGTTCACCGTGCCGCTCGCCGTCGGCTCGTTCCCCGTAGCGCTCGCCCTCGACCCGTTCGCCGTACCGCCCATCGTTACCCCTCCCCATGCGCTCGCGCCCCCAATGCGCCGTGGTGTCGCGCACGTTATGCGCTGTCCGTGACGGTGCGGCGGGACTTGGGTGGCATGTCACTCGAACGGGGTGTCGGGCCTCGACCCGGGAACCGCTCGCGGCGGGCCTTTCCCCGGCGGGGTACGGCTGCGATGATCGGGGCGAGTGTTGTTAACCCGCGTTAACCGGAGGGCGTCATGAGTGAGGAGCGGTACGGGGAGTTCGTGCTGGTGCGGCGACACGGCGACGGGGGTGTCGGGCATGTCGCGGAGCTCGTCCTCGACCGGCCCAAGGCCATGAACGCCGTCTCGACGGAGATGGCCCGGTCGATCGCGGGGGCGTGTGCGGCGCTGGGCGCGGACCGTGACGTACGGGTGGTGGTGCTGACCTCGACGCATGAGCGGGCGTTCTGTGTCGGGGCGGATCTGAAGGAGCGGAATTCCTTCAGTGACGCGGAGTTGGTACGGCAGCGGCCGGTGGCGCGGGGGGCGTACACCGGGGTGCTCGAGTTGCCGGTGCCGACGATCGCGGCGGTGCACGGCTTCGCGCTGGGCGGTGGCTTCGAGCTGGCGTTGGCCTGCGATGTGATCGTGGCCGACCGTACGGCTGTGGTGGGGCTGCCGGAGGTGTCGGTCGGGGTCATTCCCGGCGGTGGCGGGACGCAGTTGCTGCCGCGGCGGGTGGGGGCCGCCCGGGCGGCGGAGCTGATCTTCACGGCGCGGCGGGTCGAGGCCGTCGAGGCTCGGGAGCTGGGGCTGGTGGACGAGCTGGTGGACGAGGGGCGGGACCGGGAGGAGGCGCTGGCGCTGGGCGCCCGGATCGCGGGGAACTCGCCGGTGGGGTTGCGGGCGGCCAAGCGGGCGTTGCGGCTGGGGCAGGGGCTGGATCTGCGGGCCGGGCTGGAGGTCGAAGACGCGGCGTGGCGGGCGGTGGCGTTCTCGGGGGACCGGGCGGAAGGGGTGGCGGCGTTCAACGAGAAGCGGAAGCCGGAGTGGCCGGGGGAGTAGGTGGGAGGGTGGTCGGGTGGCCGTCCGTCACTCCACCGCCGTATCAATGTCCTAGTTCGCCCTAAACCTCCTAGCCTGGAGTGATGGGTGAGGACAGACGGCTCGCGGCCGTGGTGGCGCTGGCGCAGGGGATGGCGGCGGCGCACACCCCGCGTGAGTCCTGGCGGGCGGCGGCGCTCGGGGCGTGTCGGGCGTTGGCCGGGAGCTTTGCCGCGCTGTCGGTGTGGGAGCGGGAGCTCGGGCGGTTGCGGGTGCTCGTCAACGTGGGGGACCGGGCACGGGGGGAGGAGGAGTTTCCGGGCGACGAGGCCTATCCCGTGCATCAGTTTCCGGAGATCACCGAGTTCCTGCACGAGCGGTGGGCGTCCGGTGGTGAGCCCAACGCCTGGGTGGAGACCGCCGACGGTCCCGCCACGGGGCACCCCGGGTACTGCCATCAGCGGGTCGCCGCTCTACGGCGACGTGGGCGGGGGTGCTGTGTCGTCGCGCCGATCGTGCTGAACGGTCGGGCCTGGGGGGAGCTGTATGTCGCCCGATCCGCCGGTGCGCCCGTCTTCGACCGGGGCGACGCCGACTTCGCGACCGTGCTGGCGTCCGTCGTGGCCGCCGGGATGGCGCAGAGCGAGCGGCTGGAGGAGGCGCGGCGGCTGGCGTTCACCGACGCGCTGACCGGGCTCGCCAATCGGCGTGCGGTGGATGTGCGGTTGGAGGAGGCCATCGAGCGGCACCGTGATCACGGCGTCGTCGTCAGCCTCGTCGTGTGTGACCTCAATGGGCTCAAGCGGGTCAACGACACGCTGGGGCACGCCGTCGGTGACCGGCTGCTGGAGAGGTTCGGGTCGGTGTTGTCGCTGTGCGGGGCGATGCTGCCCGGTGCGCTCGCCGCGCGGCTCGGCGGGGACGAGTTCTGCCTGCTCGCCGTGGGGTCGCCGGTCGACGAGGTGGTGAAGGCCGCCGACGAACTGTGCCGTCGGGCAGCTGAGTTGGAGCTCGGCGAGGGGGTCGCGTGCGGGGTGGCGTCGACCGACGACGCCGTCGGGCCCGTTCGGTCCGCCCGGCGGTTGTTCCGGCTGGCCGATGCGGCGCAGTACCAGGCGAAGGCCGTGCGGGCGGACCGGGCCGTTGTGGCGGGGCGGGAGGGCCCGGACGATCCGGTGCTGCGGCTCGCCGACGCGGAGCCGTCCGGGGAGGAGGGGGTCGTGGAGCGGCGGCGGTTCCGGGGGCGTGTGCCGTGAGGCGGCCGGCACCCGGAGCGGGCCTTGGCTTTCCTCGTCCTCGGCCTCGTCGTCCCTGTCCGGCGTGGTAAGGGGTGTACCCCCCACCCACTAGTGACATCTTCGTCTTCACTGCGTACGCTCCTGAATATGGATATGCACACTGTGGTGGTGGGGACCTCCGGGGTCACCGCGTCCGACGTGCTCGCCGTGGCGCGGGGCGGGGCGCGGGTCGAGTTGTCGGTGGAGGCTGTCGCGGCACTGGGCGCGGCTCGCGAGATCGTGGACGCGCTGGCGGCCAAGCCCGACCCCGTGTACGGCGTCTCCACCGGGTTCGGCGCCCTGGCGACCCGGCACATCAGCCAGGAACTGCGGGCACAGCTGCAGCGCAACATCGTCCGGTCGCACGCCGCGGGGATGGGGCCGCGCGTGGAGCGGGAGGTCGTACGGGCCCTGATGTTCCTGCGCCTGAAGACGGTCTGCTCCGGGCACACGGGCGTGCGGCCGGAGGTCGCGCAGACCATGGCCGACCTTCTCAACGCCGGTATCACCCCCGTCGTCCACGAGTACGGCTCTCTCGGCTGCTCCGGCGACCTCGCTCCCCTCTCGCACTGCGCCCTCGCGCTCATGGGGGAGGGCGACGCCGAGGGGCCCGACGGGGTCGTGCGGCCCGCCGGTGAACTGCTCGCCGCGCACGGCATCGCGGCCGTCGAACTGCGCGAGAAGGAGGGCCTCGCCCTCCTCAACGGCACCGACGGCATGCTCGGGATGCTCGTCATGGCCCTCGCCGACCTCGACATGCTCTACAAGTCCGCCGACGTCACCGCGGCCCTCAGCCTCGAGGCCCTGCTCGGGACGGACAAGGTCCTCGCGCCCGAGCTGCACGCCATCCGGCCGCACCCGGGGCAGGGTGCCTCCGCCGCCAACATGCTGGCCGTGCTGAAGGGTTCGGGGCTGACCGGGCACCACCAGGACGACGCGCCCCGGGTGCAGGATGCCTACTCCGTGCGCTGTGCCCCTCAGGTCGCCGGTGCCGGGCGGGACACCATGGCGCACGCGCGGCTGGTCGCCGAGCGGGAGCTCGCCTCGGCCGTCGACAATCCCGTCGTACTGCCCGACGGGCGCGTCGAGTCCAACGGCAACTTCCATGGCGCGCCCGTCGCCTACGTCCTCGACTTCCTCGCCATCGCCGCCGCCGACCTCGCCTCCATCGCCGAGCGCCGCACCGACCGGCTGCTCGACAAGAACCGCAGCCACGGGCTGCCGCCGTTCCTGGCCGACGACGCGGGTGTCGACTCGGGGCTGATGATCGCCCAGTACACCCAGGCCGCCCTGGTGAGCGAGATGAAGCGGCTGGCCGTTCCCGCGTCCGCCGACTCGATTCCGTCCTCCGCCATGCAGGAGGACCACGTCTCCATGGGCTGGTCCGCCGCGCGCAAGCTCCGTACGGCGATCGACAACCTCACCCGGGTGCTCGCCGTCGAGCTGTACGCCGCCACCCGCGCCATCGAACTGCGCGAGGGACTCGCCCCGGCACCGGCCTCGCAGGCGGTCATCGACGCCGTACGGTCCGCCGGAGTCCAGGGCCCCGGCCCCGACCGGTTCCTGGCCCCCGACCTCGCCGCGGCCGACGCGTTCGTGCGCGGCGGGGAGTTGGTGGCGGCGGCGGAGAAGGTCACCGGGCCGCTCCAGTGACGCCCGTGTCGCCTCGGTGACATGGAAGGAGGCCCCGTCCGCCGTACGAGCGGTTCGCGTCGTACGGCGGACAGGGCCCCGGCGGTTCGTTACTTCAGCTTGGCGCCCTGGGCGTCGACCACCGCGGCCGGGACCGTGTAGGCCTTACCCGTCATCAACGCGCCGATGTTCATCGTGTAGTACGTCGCGACGGTGTTCCCGTGGCGCACGACCTCGGCGTGGGCCTGACCGGTCTCCCCGTCCTCCAGGTCCGAGGTCAGCGCGAACGCCACCGACTCGTCGCCGGCGCCCGAGCCCTTCTCGGCGGCGACCTCGGTGAACTTGCCGTCGTCGCTCTTCTCGTCGGCGGTGAAGCCGCCCGCGCAGTTCTCCACCGCGTCGGAGACGGACTTGAACGCCTTCTCGGCGCCGTCGCCGTCGTAGGACGAGAGCCCCACGACGGTGACGTCGACGCTCAACGATTCGTTGAACGCGTCCTCGAACTCCCCCTCGGACAAGTCCTCAATGGACTTGGAGGCGGTGTCGGTGGGCTTCTTCTCCTGCGTGGCCACCGTCTTCGCCTCGGCGGCCGCGTCGGCCGGGGCGTCGCCGGTGATGACCTGGACGAGCGGCTTGCACTTCTCGTCCACGGTGTTGGGGGTCTGGATCTTCATGGCCTCGGCCGTCGAGACCTTGTACCCGTCGACATCGCCCTCGGCGATGAGGGCCTTCTTCAACTCCGCGGAGCTGAGCGCCTTCGCGTCAGCACCGCCGGACTCCCCGCCGCAACCCGTGACAAGGGCGAGCGACAGCGCGCTCACGACAACCGTGGCGGCTGCACGCACGCCCGATGATCTCTTCATGCGCGGACTATGAAGCCCGGGTCAAGAGGGCGTCAAGTGATTTCAGAACCCGAGACGTTCCCGCCGTACCGAATAGGCGACGAAGCCCGCGCCCAGCGCCAGGCAGACGGTCCCGCCGACGATGTACGGCGTGGTGTCGAAGCTTCCGGTGTCGGCGAGCCGGGTGCCGTCGCCGGTGGTGTCGTCGGAGCTCGCGGAAGCGGCCCGCGCCTGCTGGGTGGTCTGTGCCGAGGGGGCCGCCGAAGGCTCCGTTCTCGCCGGCTCGTCGCCCGTCGCGTTCGCGGAGGGAACGAACCACAGGGCGCCCAGCAGGGCCCCCGCGGCGGTGGCGGTCAGCAGCGATCGGCGTGCGGTGGACGACGATCGGTGAGCGGCGGACACGGAATATCGATCCCCTTGTGGTGCTGGCGAATTGGCCGTGTGGGGCGATGTTAGTGAAAGTCGCGGGTCACGGGAAAGTCACGGGGGAAATGAGCCGTACGCTCCGGGCATGAGCAATCCAGAAACATCACGGTTTGTCCGGCTTCGCGTTGAAGTCGTCCTGGAGGTGGACGACGAGGACGCCCTGACCAAGGCCGCGCTGCGGCGCATCGCCGGCGACAGCACCATGCCGGCCGACGAACGGGCCCATGCCGAGGGGAGTGTGACGGAAGACACCGCGGAGGCCCTCGCCTATCTCGTTGATCCATTCGACCTGGTCAGCGAGGTACCCGGGATCGAGCTCGCGCAGGCCTCCTGGTCCAGCGAACGCATCGAGCACGATCCGGATTCGCCCGAGTGGGACTTCGACGACGATGATGTCGACGAGGACTTCGACGACGAAGCGCCGAACAGGGTCGGCTGAGGCGTCTTGGGGAAAACGTGACCCCGGACGGCAACCGCCGTCCGGGGTTTCGTCGTCTCATGGTGCGCACTGGCCGACACCCGCACCATCCGTCACGGCGTATGTGACGTGGTGCGCCCCACACATACCAGGTATGTGGAACGGGATGAACCGGTCGTAGCGTTGAAGATTCTTGACGGGGACTCTCGGGGTTTTTGGGATTCGGGAACTATGGAGAAGCGTGTGATGACGAACAGTAAGCGGCGCAAGGGCCTCGCGGTCGTGTCCGCACTGCTCGGCGGTGTCCTGGTGCTCTCCGCCTGCTCCGGCGGCGGCGACAACGCCTCCGGAAGCGGCGACGGCGACACCTCGCAGGCCAAGGTCGACGAGGCGGCCGCCAAGAAGACCTCCGAGGCCCAGATCAAGATCACGCCCGAGGACGGCACCGACAACGCCTCCATCAACAACTCCGCCGCCGTCACCGTGAGCAAGGGCACGCTCACCGAGGTGACGATGACGACCGCCGAGGGCGCGGCCGTCGAGGGCGAGATATCCGCCGACAAGACCAGCTGGAAGCCCAGCGCCCAGCTCGAGCGCTCCACGACCTACAAGGTCACGGCGACCGCGAAGGACTCCAAGGGCCTGGAGGCCCACGAGAACGCCTCCTTCACCACCGTCTCCCCGGACAACAGCTTCCTCGGCTACTTCACGCCGGAGGACGGCTCCACGGTCGGCGTCGGCATGCCCGTGTCGATCAACTTCGACAAGGCGATCAGCAACAAGGCGGGCGTCCAGAAGGGCATCACCGTCTCCACGACCAGCGGCCAGGAAGTCGTCTGCCACTGGTTCAACGACCAGCGCATGGACTGCCGGCCCGACGAGTACTGGCAGGAGGGCTCGACCGTCACCCTGAAGATGGCGCTGGACGGCGTCGAGGGCGCCGACGGTGTCTACGGCGTCCAGGAGAAGACGGTCACCTTCAAGATCGGCCGCAACCAGATCAGTTACGTCGATGCGAAGACCAAGCAGATGAAGGTCACGCAGGACGGCAAGACCGTCAAGACCATCCCGATCTCGGCCGGCTCGCCGGAGAACAAGACCTACGAAGGCATCATGGTGATGTCCGAGAAGTTCAAGGAGACGCGCATGAACGGCGCGACCGTGGGCTTCACGGACGACGACGGCAAGGGTGAATACGACATCAAGGACGTGCCGCACGCCATCCGCCTGTCGACCTCCGGCACGTTCATCCACGGCAACTACTGGGGCAGCGACTCCATCTTCGGCAGCGTGAACACCAGCCACGGCTGCGTGGGCCTGAACGACACCAAGGGTGCCAACGACAAGGGCACGGCGGGCTACTGGTTCTACAACAACTCGATCGTCGGTGACGTCGTGGTCGTCGAGAACACCGGCGACAAGACGATCGCGCCGGACAACGGCCTCAACGGCTGGAACATGGACTGGGCGCAGTGGAAGGCCGGTTCGGCCGTCTGACGGTCCTGGACGCTCAGCCGCCCGACAGCTCTCTCACAGATGACCGATGCCGCCCCCAGGGGCGGCATCGGTGTTTCCTGGGACCGTCTCAGCCTTCTCATCCATCTCTTATTTCGGCCTTATCCAGTCATCACGCGCCGTCCCTAGCTTGCGGCGCATGTTCTTCACCTACCTGAGGCGCGAGCTGCGCCGCCGCAGAAAGGCGGCCCTCGTCGTCGCCTCCGGACTCGCGCTGGGCATCGCGCTGGTCATCGTGGTCAACTCCGTGTCCTCCGGCATGAGCAAGGCGCAGGACAAGGTCCTGCAGTCCCTGTACGGCCTGGGCACGGACATGACCGTCACCAAGGCCGCCGAGCCCGCGGCGAGCAGCTCCGAGCGCCCGCGCTTCCAGTTCGACGCGCAGGAGGACGGCTCCGACGAGGAGCAGTCCAGCGACCGCGTCATGGTCCAGGGCTTCCAGACCCTGTCCGCCTCCACGGTGACCAAGGTCGGCTCGCAGAGCGGGGTCTCGGACGCCGTGGGCGGGCTGAGCCTGCAGGTCATCAAGGTCAGCGGGCAGTTCACACGGGGGCAGTTCCAGCAGGACCAGAGCAGCGGGGGCCAGCAGGGCGGTGGACCCGGGCAGCAGGGCACTGGCGGCAGCGGGCAGCCGCAGGGCGAAGTGCGCGGTGGCGGCGCCGACTTCGACGTCAACAACTACTCCGTCTACGGCACCGACGTCACCGAGCCGGCGCTCGGTCCACTGACGTCGTCGAAGATCACCAGCGGGCGTACGTTCAAGACGACGGAGACGAATGCCGAGGTCGTCGTCGCCGACACCTCGTACGCCAAGGAGAAGAAGCTCAAGGTCGGCTCGACCGTCACCGTCAAGGGCACCAAGTTCGAGGTGATCGGCATCGCCACGCCCGACAGCGGGGACGCGGCCGCCAACCTCTACATCCCGCTGAAGCAGGCGCAGACGCTCGCCGATGCGAAGGACAAGGTCACCACGATCTACGTCAAGGCGACCGACTCCCAGCGGATCGACTCCGTCAAGTCGACCATCCAGAAGAACATCTCCGGTACGACGGTGACGACCTCCGCGGATCTCGCGGACACGGTGTCCGGCTCGCTGTCCACGGCGTCCTCGCTGGCGGCGAGTGTGGGCAAGTGGCTGTCGATCGCGGTGCTCGTGGCGGCCTTCCTGGTCGCCGGGCTGCTCACCTCCTCGGCTGTGTCCCGCCGCGTGCGGGAGTTCGGCACGCTCAAGGCGCTGGGGTGGAAGTCGGGGCGGGTGACCCGGCAGGTGGTCGGGGAGGCGGTCGTCAACGGGCTGCTGGGCGGTGCGCTGGGGATCGCGGTCGGGCTTGCGGGGGCGTATGTGGTCACGGCGATCAGTCCGACGCTGCAGGCGCAGTTGGGGGGTGGCACCGGTGGCGGCGGTATGGGCGGCGGTCCGGGTGGTAGCGGCTTCGGCGGCGGTCCCGGGCGGCAGGCTTCGAGCACGACGCTGGACGTGGCGCTGACGGCGCCGGTCAGTCTGACGACGGTTGCGCTCGCGGTGGGGCTGGCGGTGACGGGTGGGCTGATCGCCGGTGCCTTCGGTGGCTGGCGGGCGTCACGGCTCCGTCCGGCGGATGCGCTGCGGCGCGTCGAGTAACCGACGTCGGCTGGCACGACTGCCCGCAGCCAGGCAGGCCATGGCAGCTGGCGGGACTGCAACGCCCTTTCAGAGGCGCGGGGAACTGCGCGACCAGCCCCCACGCACCCGCAGCCACAAACGATTCACCCCCCGAAGAGCCTCTCCCAGGAGCAACCCACCATGTACGAACTCAGAAGCGTCACCAAGCGCTACCCCCGAGGCAAGGACACCGTCCACGCCCTCGACGGCGTCGACCTCACCATCGCCGACGGGGACCGTCTCGTCATCCAGGGCCCCACCGGCGGCGGCAAGTCCACCCTCCTCCAGATGCTCGGCGGCCTGGACCGGCCCACCGAAGGTGAGGTCGTTCTCGACGGCACCGACCTGGCCAAGCTCTCCGAGACCCGGCTGACAAAGGTCCGCAGCGAGAACATCGGGTTCGTGTTCCAGTCGTTCAATCTCATCCCCACCCTCACCGCCCAGGAGAACGTCGAGACCGCCCTCGTCCCCCTCGGCGTCAAGACCAAGGAACGGCGCGAACGGGCCGCCGATGCGCTGAAGTCGGTCGGGCTCGGCGAGCGGCTCGGCCATCTTCCGTCCGAGATGTCCGGCGGCCAGCAGCAGCGCGTCGCCATCGCCCGCGCCCTGGTCAAGGAGCCGAAGGTACTGCTCGCCGACGAACCCACCGGAAACCTGGACGAGTCGATGCGCGACGAGATCATGGACGTACTCGAACGCATGTGGAAAGAGCTCGGGTTGACCTTCGTCATGGTCACCCACGACTCGGCGATCGCGAGCAAGGCCCCCCGGCTGGCGACGATCCGCAAGGGACGCATCAGTGTCAAGGAGAACGCTGGGGCGTAACTCGACGATTCTGTAACGGAGTTCACGCCGTCACGTAACAGCCGGCCGGCGTGCTTCTTGCCTCCCTCTCAACTATTGAGAGCCTGATCACCCCTCGGCATACTGCGTATTCCGGGGGGTGACGAGCATGCGTACGGGATCTCCCCCGGCCGGGTGAACGGGTAATTCGCCCGGACCTTCTGCAAGGGGGAAACTTGCGCAGACAATTCAAAAGAGCATGCGCGGCCTCTGTCGCCACGGCGGCCGCCGTCGCCCTCGCCGCGGGCATGACCAGCCCGGCGTCGGCCGAACCGGAGCAGCGCGCGTCAAGCGCCGCCGCTTCCATCGCGTCCCCCCACCGCATCACCCTGATCACGGGTGACCGGGTCTCCGTCGACTCCAAGGGCCGTGTGGTCGGCCTGGAGCGGGCGAAGGGGCGCGAGCACATACCCGTACAGATACGCAAGGTCGACGGGCGCACGCTCGTCATCCCGGCCGACGCGGTCCGCCTGGTCGCCACCGGCAAGCTCGACCAGCGGCTGTTCGACATCACCGAGCTGACCAAGTCCGCCACCCGCGCCTCCCAGGCCAAGGGTCTGAAGGTCATCGTCGGCTACAAGGGCGCCGCCGCCGGCGCCAAGGCGGACGTCCGCGACGCGGGCACGCTGCGCCGGACCCTGAAGTCCCTGAACGCGGACGCGGTGCAGACCCCGCAACAGGACGCGCCCGAACTGTGGGACGCGCTCACCAACGGCGACAGGGCGGCCTCCGGCATCGCGCACGTCTGGCTCGACGGCGTCCGCGAGGCCAGCCTCGACAAGTCCGTGCCGCAGATCGGCGCCCCCAAGGCGTGGGAGGCCGGCTACGACGGCAAGGGCGTCAAGATCGCCGTCCTGGACACCGGCGTCGACGCGACCCACCCGGACCTCAAGGACCAGGTGATCGCCGCCAAGAACTTCACGCCGTCCACCTCCGCGGAGGACAAGGTCGGCCACGGCACTCACGTCGCGTCCATCGCGGCCGGCACCGGTGCCAAGTCGGGCGGCAAGTACAAGGGTGTGGCGCCCGGCGCCGACATCCTCAACGGCAAGGTCCTCGACGACGAGGGCTTCGGCGACGACTCCGGCATCCTCGCCGGCATGGAGTGGGCCGCCGAGCAGGGCGCCCAGGTCGTCAACCTCAGCCTCGGCGGCATGGACACGCCGGAGATCGACCCGCTGGAGGCGGCGGTCAATAAACTGTCCGCCGAGAAGGGGATCCTGTTCGCCATCGCGGCGGGCAACTCCGGGCCGGAGACGGTCGGTTCGCCGGGCAGCGCCGAGGCCGCGCTCACCGTCGGCGCCGTCGACGACAAGGACGTCCTCGCCCCCTGGTCCAGCACCGGCCCGCGGCTCGGCGACGGCGCCATCAAGCCGGACGTCACCGCGCCGGGCGTGGCCATCACCGCCGCGTCCGCCAAGGGCAGCCTCATCGAGCAGGAGGTCGGCGAGAACCCGCCCGGCTACCTGACCATCGACGGTACGTCCATGGCGACCCCGCATGTCGCGGGCGCGGCGGCGATCCTCAAGCAGCAGCACCCGGACTGGACGTACGCCGAGCTCAAGGGCGCACTGACCGGTTCCACCAAGGGCGGCAAGTACACGCCGTTCGAGCAGGGTTCGGGCCGTATCCAGGTCGACAAGGCCATCAAGCAGACCGTGATCGCCGACCCGGTGTCGGTGAGCTTCGGCACGCAGGCCTGGCCGCACACCGACGACACGCCGGTCACCAAGGGACTGACGTACCGCAACCTCGGTACGAAGGACGTCGAGCTGACGCTGTCCGCCACGGCCACCAACCCCAAGGGCCAGCCGGCTCCCGCGGGCTTCTTCAAGCTCGGCGCGACGAAGGTGACGGTCCCGGCGGGCGGCAAGGCCTCCGTCGACATGACCGTCAACACCAAGCTGGGCGGCACGGTCGACGGCGCCTACAGCGCGTATGTGACGGCGACGGGCGGCGGGCAGAGCGTCCGTACGGCCGCCGCGGTGCAGCGTGAGGTGGAGTCGTACGACGTCACCGTCAAGCACATCGGCCAGGACGGCAAGCCGGCCCCCGAGTACAACACCGCCCTGTTCGGCTACTCGGACCTGGCGAAGGACCGCCTCTACGAGGTGCCGCTCGCCGAGTCCGGCACCACCAAGATGCGGCTGCCCAAGGGCACGTACCTGCTGGACGCCTGGATCGCCAAGGACTGGGTGAACCTGGAGGGCGGCCTCGACTGGCTGGTCCAGCCGAAGCTGAGCGTCACCAAGAACACCTCGGTGACCATCGACGCCCGGACGGCCAAGAGCGCCGACATCACCGTGCCGGACGCGCAGGCCAAGCAGGTGTTCGCCGCCAGCAACTACTTCTACGACGCGGCGGCCGTCGGCGTCGGCGTCGGCCTCGACTCCTTCGCCGACCTGCGGATGGCGCACGTCGGTCCGGAGGTCGCGAGCGGTCTGAGCCAGACCTGGAACGGCCAGTGGACCAAGGGCGCCGGCACCGAGTACGACGTCGCCACCACCGCCAAGGTCAAGAAGATCCAGGGCCACAAGGTCCGCCACTTCAAGGCGGGCGAGCTCGCCAAGGTGAAGAACAGCCTCGGCGCCTCGGCCCCGAACAAGACGGGCGCGCTGCTCCCGGTCGGCATCTTCCCCGAGGAGGCCGCGCTCAGCACGCCGATCGAGCAGAAGCTGCCCGGTTCGCGGACGGTGTACCTGTCGACGTCCGACAAGATCAAGTGGACCCTCGACTTCGAGCAGTACGCCGGCAAGGACGCGGACGGTTTCCCGATCGTCGACGCGTACTACATCCTGGGTGACCCGCAGACCTTCAAGGGCGGCCAGAGCTACTCGAAGACCTTCAACACAGCGGTCTTCGGCCCGCACATCAACAAGGACTACGGCCTGATCCGCGAGGGCAACGAGATCTACGGCTTCCTGCCGCTGTTCGCCGACGGCAGCAAGCACGCGGGCTCGTCCGACTTCACCTCGGTCACCACCAGCCTGTACCGCAACGGCACCAAGATCGGCACCAACCAGGACCCGCTGTTCGGCAGCGAGACGTTCAAGGTCCCGGTCGGGGACGCCGAGTACAAGCTGACGACCTCGGTCAAGCGGAGCGTCAAGGTCGCGGCCGCGTCCACGCGGATCGACGCGAGCTGGACCTTCCGCTCCAAGAAGCCGGCCGCCGAGCGGGTCATGCTCCCCGCGTCCACGGTCCGCTTCAACGCCAAGACGGGCCTGGACAGCCGGGTCGAGGCCGACAAGAAGGTGACGTTCCCGGTCACCGTCGTGGGCTCGGCCGCGGGCAGCAACCTCAAGTCGCTGCACGTGTACGTGTCGTACGACTACGGGCAGACCTGGAAGAAGGTCGACGTCAAGAACGGCAAGATCACCGTGAAGAACCCGGCGAAGGGGAAGGCCATCTCCTTCCACGCCAAGGTCGCCGACAAGAAGGGCAACAAGTCGACGATCTCGATCTACAACGCGTACTACGGGAAGTAACAGGTCCCTGAGCGAGAGCCCCGCCGGAGGTGCCGCCTCCGGTGGGGCTCTCGTGTGCGATGCGGGCGTCGGCCGGGGCGGTTGTCTGAGGCCGGAAGCGGCGGAGGGCGAGCGTCCGGTCGGTTTTCGTGTTTCCGTGAGGCCATGACGGCTCACACGGTGGAATACATCCGGTACCGCATCCCCGAGCAGAAGTCGGCGGAGTTCCTCGCCGCCTACACCCGGGCCGCGGCCCAACTGGCCGCCTCCCCGCACTGCGTCGACTATGAACTCGCCCGCTGCGAGGAGGACTTCGAGCACTTCGTCCTGCGCATCACCTGGACGTCGACGGAGGACCACCTGGAGGGCTTCCGCAAGTCGGAGCTGTTCCCCGACTTCCTCGCCGAGATCCGGCCGTACATCACGCACATCGAGGAGATGCGCCACTACAAGCCGACGGTGGTGCGCGGCGCGGGCGCCTCGGCGCCGACGCTGTATGCCTGGGCGGGCGGGGCGGAGGCGTTCTCCCGCCTGACGTCGGCCTTCTACGACAAGGTCCGCAAGGACGACCTGCTGGCCCCGCTGTTCGCCAACCTGGACCCGCACCACGCGGAACACGTGGCGCTCTGGCTCGGCGAGGTCTTCGGCGGCCCGCCCGCCTACTCCGAGACCCAGGGCGGCCACGGCCACATGGTCGCCAAGCACCTGGGCCGGGGGATCACCGAGCCGCAGCGCCGCCGCTGGGTCAACCTCATCCAGGACGCCGCCGACGAGGCGGGCCTGCCGACGGACGCGGAGTTCCGCTCGGCGTTCCTGGCGTATGTGGAGTGGGGTACGCGGCTGGCGGTGTACTTCTCCGGCCCGGACGCGGCGCCGCCGGCGGAGCAGCCGGTGCCGAAGTGGAACTGGGGGGCCGCACCGCCCTACCGGGGATGACGGCGGCGGTACGTCAGGCGCCGCTGCCGTACGGCCTCGTCAGGATCTCCAGGTTGTGGCCGTTCGGGTCCTCGAAATAGGCGCCGCGGCCGCCGTCGTTGCGGTTGATCTCGCCGGGGTGACTGTGGAAGGGGTCGGCCCAGTACGTCAGGCCGGCCTCCCGGATCCGGCCGAAGATCGTGTCGAAGTCGTCCTCCGACACCAGGAACGCGTAGTGCTGCGGCGTGATGTCGCCGGGGGACTCCAGGTAGTCCAAGGTCACGCCGTTGGGGATCTCGACCGGGATGAACGGACCGTACTGCGGGCTCACCTGAAGGCCCAGGATGTCGGCGAGGAACCGGGCCGACGCCTTCTTGTCGTGCGCGGCGACGATGGTGTGGTTGAGCTGGACGGTCATCGGGGCTGCCTCCTCGTGTGCACGGTTCGGACTGGCCTGCTTTCACGCTAGGCAGCGCTGTCGCGCGGCACATCGGTCGCAGGGAGGGGGTGGCCGTACTCCTCCGGTGCTCGGCCTCCGGAGTTGCTCGTTCCGTGCCCCTCGTGTCCGTCCTCGGGGGACTCGGCGCGGCCGCGCTAATCCAGGTACGGGTCGACCGGGTGCGGCTCGGGCTCACCGCGCGCGTCGGCGGGCCGTATCCGCTGTGGCTGCTGGGGCGCCGTACGGCGACACGCTGAGGGCCCCGGAGCAGTGCGGCTCCGGGGCCCCTCGGTCATCGGCGGCCGTTCAGGCCATCGGCGTCAGCGGTCGACGTATCGGATCCTCGCCGTGTCAGATCGTCCTGTCCGAGCGCTGTATCAGATCGTCGCCGTGTCGATCACGAACCGGTACCGCACATCGCTGCTGAGCACCCGCTCGTACGCCTCGTTGATCTGGTCGGCGCGGATGAGCTCGATCTCGGCGCCGAAGTCGTGCCCCGCGCAGAAGTCCAGCATCTCCTGCGTCTCGGCGATGCCGCCGATCATCGAGCCGGCGAGGGTCTTGCCGCCGCCGATCACGGAGAAGAGGTTGAGGGAGATCGGCTCCTCGGGGGCGCCCACGTTCACCAGCGCGCCCTCCGTCTTCAGCAGCGTCAGGTAGGCGTTGAAGTCCAGCGGGGCCGACACCGTGGACACGATCAGGTCGAACGTGCCGCGAAGCTCCTCGAAGGTCTTCGGGTCGCTGGTGGCGTAGTAGTGGTCGGCCCCCAGCTTGAGGCCGTCCTCCTGCTTGCGCAGGGACTGCGAAAGCACCGTCACCTCGGCGCCGAGGGCGTGCGCGATCTTCACGCCCATGTGGCCGAGGCCGCCCATGCCGAGGATCGCGACCTTCTTGCCGGGGCCGGCGTTCCAGCGCTTCAGCGGGGAGTAGAGGGTGATGCCGGCGCACAGCAGCGGTGCGGCGACGTCCAGGGACAGGCCGTCGGGGATGCGGACGACGTAGCCCTCGTCGACGACGATCTTCTGCGAGTAGCCGCCGTAGTTGGGCGTGCCGTCCCGGCCGATGGCGTTGTACGTGGGGCCGATGCTCCCGTTCAGGCAGTACTGCTCCTGCCCTGCCTTGCAGTTCTCGCACTCACGGCAGGAGTCGACCAGACAGCCGACGCCCACGCGGTCGCCGACCTTGTACTTCGTCACACCCGGACCGACCTCGGACACCACGCCGGCGATCTCGTGGCCGGGGACCATCGGGAAGATCGCCTCGCCCCAGCCCTCCCGGGCCTGGTGGATGTCGGAGTGGCAGATACCGGCGAACTTGATGTCGATCAGGACGTCGAACTCGCCGACCTCACGGCGCTCGATGGTGGTGCGCTCCAGCGGAGCCTTTGCGGCGGGTGCTGCGTATGCGGCAACGGTGGTCATGCCGGGATCTCCTAGGGGGTTCGCGCCCGGCTGCCTTCTGGTCTGGTCCTGCTGGTCCTGCTTCCGTCCGGGCACGTCGTCAAGCCTGCCGAAGGGCTGCGGAGCTACCCAGACCTCGGGTTTTCGTACGTTCGCCGGTCCTACCACTGACGGGGTCAGGCTCGTGTGCGTACGACCGGGAATACTGGAGTGCATGGACGAAAAGCCCGAATCCGCGACGGGGCCCTCCGCCGGTACCGCCGCCGACACCGGTGCCGGCCTGGACCGGCGCGCCGAACTCAGCGAGTTTCTGCGCACCCGGCGTGCCCGGCTGAAGCCCGAGGACGTCGGGTTGCCGGACTTCGGGCGGCACCGCAGGGTGCCCGGGCTGCGACGCGAGGAGCTGGCGCAGCTGGCCGGGGTGTCCGTGGCGTACTACACGCGCCTGGAGCAGGGCAACGGGCGGAACGTCTCGGCGGAGGTCCTCGACGCGATCGCTAGGGCGCTGCGGCTCAGCGACGCCGAGCACGCCCACCTCACGCACCTCGCGAAGCCGAAGCAGCACAAGAAGAAGCCGGCGGCGCGGGCGGAGCAGGTGCGGCCGGCGCTGGCGCAGCTGCTGGACTCGATCGAGGGGGTGCCCGCATACGTCACGGGCCGGCGGTCGGACATCCTCGCCTGGAACCGGATGGCGGCGGCCGTCTTCGGCGACTGGTCGGAGCTGCCGGTGCAGGAGCGGAACTGGGCTCGGCTGGTGTTCCTGAGGCCCGAGTACCGCGAGCTGTTCGTGGAGTGGGACCAGAAGGCGTCCGACATGGTCAGCTATCTGCGCATGGACGCGGGCTGCCACCCGGACGACCCGCGCCTGTCCGCCCTGGTCGGCGAACTCTCCGTCAAGAGCGAGGAGTTCCGACGGCTGTGGGCCACGCATGACGTCAAGGAGAAGACGTACGGCGTCAAGCACATCCGGCATCCCCTGGTGGGCGAACTGACCCTGAACTTCGAGTCGTTCCGTCTGTCCGACGGCACGGAGCAGGTCCTGATCACCTACCACGCGGAGCCGGGGTCGCCGTCGGCGGAGGCGTTGCGGTTGCTGGCGAGCTGGGGGGCGGATGCGACGAAGGCGGGGACGGGGACCTCGGCGCCGTAGATGTGCGGGGCAGTGTGAGGGTATGGGGGCGCGTGAGTGTATGGGGTCACGTGAGTGCGTGTGGCCATGTGAGTGGGTGGGGTCGGCTGAGGGTGTAGGGGAACCGTCCGGCTACGCTCCGCCGACGTACGCGGCGCCGACGGTGCGCTGCTCACCGACGCCGACCGCCCGCTCCCTTTCAGCGGCTGCGTCCCTCGACCGCCGAGGCGACCTCGTCCAGGTCCTTGGCGATCGCCTTGCTCACCGCCCGCGACCCCAGGCCGCCCAGAATCCTGGCGAGCAGGCCCGTGACGCCGCCGGAGGCCTCGGCCGTGAAGGTCATCCGGACCGTCGTCGCCGATGGCCCGTCCGCCCGTAGCACCCACTCCGAGATGTAGTGGGTGCCGTGCGACTCGGCCTCCACCACATAGCTCTCGGGCGGTTCGCAGGCGGTCACCCACATCTCCTCGGTGGCCTCCTTGCCGAACATCCGCCGGGTCTCCCGCCACCGAGTCCCGACACCGAACGCCCCCTCCGTGATCACGTCGACCTTCGAGACACCGCTGAGCACCCGCTCCATGCCCCGAAGATCGGTGAGAGCCTCCCACACGGGCCCCTGGCCCGCGGCGATACGCCGCTCCACGAGGACGCTTCTGCTGGTCATGCCACCCATGAAAGCAGCAGGGTCTGACAATCGCTCGACGGCCGAGGCGACGACCGTGCTCTGCCGGCGCCGCGGTCCGCGTATGCCCTGCGTACCCACCCGCACCTACAGGCTGCGGGCGGTGATGTCGCCGTGGTCGGTGGTCGCGTGGATGGTCAGGGCGGCGTCGGGGCCGTCGGTGTTGGTGAGGGTGTTGTGGATGCGGCCGTAGGTGGTGCCGGCGTCGAGGGAGGCGGAGACTCCGCGGGCGGCGCCGACGGTGATGTCGCCCTGCTGGGTGCGCAGGGTGAGGGTGCCGCGTACGGCCTCGGTGATCTGGATGTCGCCCCTTTGGGCGCTGATCTCGGCGGGACCGGTGAGGCGGCCGATGGTGATCTCGCCGTCGTGGGCGGTGAGGTGGGCGCCGGCGGCCTCGTCGAGCTTGACCGAGCGGTAGCCGCCGTCGAGGGTGACGTCGCCGAGGCGTCCGACGCCGCGCAGTTCGGCGGCGCCGGCCGTGGCCTGGACGCGGGAGCCGACGGGCAGCTGGACCGTCACCTCGACGGCGCCGGAGTGTCCGAGGAGCCGGTTGTTCGCCTGCGGGGTCTCGATGCGCAGGACGCCGTCGCGGTAGCTGACCTCGATCTGCTCGGCGGTCTTGACGTCGCGGCTCTTGGCGGCGTTGGCGGGCAGGACCTCGACGGTGGTGTCGGCGCGGTCGGCGGCGATGAGCTGGATGCGGCCGGCGGGGATGTCCAGGACGGCGGTCACCTGGGCGGGAGAGTCGAACTTCTGCATCGTGCGCTCCTTTGAATGTGCATCTGCTGAATGTGCATCTGCGTCTGCAGCTGCGTCGCGGGGCCGGTGCGGCCCGTCGTCGTTTCCGATGACGAAAACGCTACGTTGCGTTCATAGATGAGGCAACAAGCTTGTTGCGTTAAATTGCGATCAGCGCAGGTAAAAGCCGAGAAATCGTTGCAATGAATTTGAATCTAACGCAACGGGCACTGCCTGGCTTCGTTGCAATGGATTGGTTGTGAACGCTATGCTGCAGACGCCACGGACCACGAAGGAGACCGCGATGCCGGGAGGCAGGCTCACCCAGCAGGAACGTCAGCAGATCGCGCTGGGACTGGCCGACGGCCTCGCCTACGCGGAGATCGCCAGACGCCTGGATCGCCCGACCTCGACCATCACCCGCGAGGTCATGCGCAACGGCGGCCCCGTCGGCTACCGCGCGGACCTAGCCCACCGCGCCACCGAACACCGCGCCCACCGCCGCAGGCAGGCCGCGCCCAGGGACCCGAACGCGTCCGCGCAGCCCCACGGGCGTGACGCCGAGGCCGTGCGCGAGTACGAGGAGATGCTCACCACCGTCTGCATGCAATCGGGCCTGCCCAAGATGACGGCCCGTGTGCTGACCTGCCTCTACACCACCGACGCGGGCAGCCTCACCGCGGCCGGCCTCGTCCAGCGCCTCCAGGTCAGCCCGGCGACGGTCTCCAAGGCGATCGCGTTCCTCGAGAGTCAGGGTCTCGTCCGCCGGGAACGCGACGAACGTCGCCGCGAGCGCTACATCGTCGACGACGACGTCATGTACCAATCGACGATGGCCAGCGCCCGTGCCACCGCCCACCTCGGCGAGACCGCACGGCAGGGCGTCGGCGTCCTCGGCCCCGGCACCCCGGCCGCCGCCCGCCTCGAGAACATCGCCCGATTCGTCGACTTCATCTCCGAGAGCATCGTCCGTGCCGCGGAACAGGCTCGCGAAATCCTCCACACGAAACCCGAAACGACGCACGATGACCATGGCACCGATGGCCGGCGGTAGGACGGTCGCCGGACGTGCTGGCAGTCCTACTCCGAACTGGAAGGAGTAGCGGGCGAGTTCCGTTGGTTGCGGACGGAAAGGGACCTCAGGGCCGACTGGACGGACTGGACGGACTGGACGGACTGGGCGGGGACGGAATCGCCAGGAGCCCTCGTGCGTTGAGGAGGGTGGGCATCGGATGCAGATGGTGTGAGCCGAGAGCCCGAGTCGGCATGCTGAGATCAATGGAGGGTCGCAATGTCTGCGCAGACGCAGAGGGCCGTGCTGGCCGGCGGATGTTTCTGGGGGATGCAGGACCTGATCCGCCGGCTCCCGGGCGTGACGGCGACCCGGGTCGGATACACCGGGGGCGACGTGCCGAACGCGACGTACCGTAACCATGGCACGCACGCTGAGGCCATTGAGATCCTTTTCGACCCCGCGAAGACCGATTTCCGCGCGATCCTGGAGTTCTTCTTCCAGATCCACGACCCGAGCACCAAGAACCGCCAGGGCAATGACATCGGCCTCAGCTACCGCTCGGCGATCTACTACGTGGACGACGAGCAGAAGCGGATCGCCGAGGACACGATCGCGGATGTGGACGCCTCCGGCCTGTGGCCCGGCAAGGTCGTCACCGAGGTGGAGCCGGTCGGCCCCTTCTGGGAGGCCGAGCCCGAGCACCAGGACTACCTGGAGCGATACCCGGACGGCTACACCTGCCACTTCCCGCGCCCGGGATGGCGGCTGCCCGCCCGCGCGGAGGGCTGACCGAGAGGCGGCCAGGGCGGAACGGCGGAACGGCGGAAGCCGACCGGCCGCAGATGCCCTGGCTGTTGAAAAGCAATGGTCAAGACTGGTGGCTGGGAGCCGCACAGACCCAGCGGCGATAGGCGTCAACGTCGACGTTGCCGCCGCACACGATGACGACCACGTGGCGGTCGGCGAAGCGGTCAGGGTCTTCGAGGATCGCCGCGACGCCGAGCGCGGCCGACGGTTCGACGACGAGGCCCGCGTGGTCGAGGAGCATCCGCATACCGGCGATGATCGACGCCTCCTGGACGAGGACGGCGTCGTCGGCGACCAGGAGGAGGTCGTCCAGGACGGCCGGGATGGGACACCGGCCGGCGACGCCGTCAGCGATGGTGTCGGTCGAGTCGGTGGTGACCACGCGGCGCTGGTGCCACGAGCGTGTCAACGCCGGTGCGCCCAGCGGCTGGACGCAGATCACCTCGACTTCGGGCGCCAAGGCCTTCACCACATGTCCCACACCGGTGGCCAGTGCCCCGCCGCCGAGAGCGATCAGGACGGCGTCGAACGACGGCGCGGCGTCCAGCAGTTCCAGGCCGATGGTCGCCGCGCCCTCGCAGGTCTCGATGTCCAGGCTGTCCTCGAGCAGCCGGATGCCGTCATGGCGCGCGATGGCCGCCGCCCGCTCGCGAGCCATCTCGTGGTCGCCGTCCACCAGCTCCAACCCGGCGCCCAGTGCGCGGATGCGATCAAGCTTGGCCGCGGTCGCGAAGCGGGATGCCACGACGGTGACGTCGAGCCCCCGGCCGCGGCCGGACCAAGCGAGGGCTTGGCCGAGGTTGCCCGCGCTGGCGCACACCACGGCTCGCGAGCCATTGTCGGCGAGCAGGCTCGCAACCAGCTCGGTCCCGCGGGCCTTGAAGCTGCGGACCGGGTTCGCCGTTTCGAGCTTGATGCTCACCCTGCACCCGAGGCCGGGCTCCAGCGCCTCGCAGCGGTACAGCGGAGTGTCGAGGAACATCGGGTCGATCACCTGGCGAGCCGCCCGGATCCGAGCGGTGTCGAGGCGCGTCTCCTGCATGAATCAGCAGCGTAGCGCCGCCGGCACTGTCGCTCAGCCCGCAGCGGGAGCGACGCCGATGGGGCAGGAGACACCGGTCCCGCCGATCCCGCAGTACCCCGCCGGGTTCTTGTCCGGGTACTGCGGGAGGCCTCGGCCGTCTTCGCCTGCTCCGGGGTGTGGCGGTCGGGGACCGAGAAGGCGGGCTCCGTGCGGCCCTGCAGCGCCTGCTCGTGCGGTACGCCGACGGGATACGTCCGCGCCGGCGTACCCCGTTCAACGTCCGGCGGAGTCGTCTGGCCCTGGTCGCCGCCGCCCGTGCGGCCGGCTGAGACGCCCCGCGGTGTGCCTGCGTGGATCAGTGCGGGAGTGTCGCCGGGCTGCCGCCGTTCGCCTCGTAGCCCGCCACCGCCAGCGCGCGGTAGACCGCGAACTCGGCGGCCGGGTCGCCGGACAGGGTCCAGGGGAGGGCGCCGACATGACCGTCGACGTGTATCAGCTGGTTCATGGCCTCGGCCCAGCGCTCGCCGCGGACCAGGAAGAAGAGCAGCAGATGACGTACGTGCGCCAGCATCGGGTCGTCGGGGCGGGCCGCGTGCACCGCGAACAGCGCGCCGTGGATCGCCTTCGTCACGACCTCGCTCTGGTAGAAGCCGCGGACCAGGTTCAGGTCGGGCATGTGCTCGAACACCGCGAACAGCGGCATGGCGGCGAGGAGGGAGCCCTGGGGTGCGCGGGCCGCCGCGGCCTCCGCGAAGTCGTAGGCCTGGTCGCGCGAGCCGTGCCACTTCTCGCACCAGTAGTGCAGGGCCGCCAGGTGTGCGCCCATGTGGGCGGGGGCGCGGTCCAGGATCTTCAGCCAGAGCTGCTCGAACTCCGGCCGGGGGTAGGCCAGTCCACGGGCCACCGACAGCTCGATGATGTACGGGATCGGGTCACCGGGGGCGAGCAGCGCCGCGTCCGAGCACGCCGACTTCGCCTCCTCCATGATGATCCGGAACTCGTCCGTGCCCGGCGTCGCCGTGCGCCACGCCTGCTGCACCAGGAACTCCGCGTGCACGGCCGCGCCGCCCGCGTCCTTGGGCTGCTCGGACCGCCACACCCGCAGCCACTGCCCGCCCGGCGACTCGCTGACGCCGCCCGGGCGCTGCTGCAGCTCCAGCGACGCGGCGCCGGCGAAGGCCTGTACGCGCTGCCAGCGCAGCTCGCCCTCCGCCTCCGTGCCGGCCAGCAGCTGCGAGGCCGCGCGGTAGTCCTGGGTGCGCTGCACCAGGTCCAGGACGTCCAGCAGGTCCTGGTCGGGGCCGGGCATGCGGATGTCCAGCTCCTCCTGCCGGACGAAGCCGTAGTTCGCCGGGTCCGCGGCGTCCGGGTGGCCCGGCGGGACCTGCTCGATCATGCCCCGCCTGCGCCTCATGAACGGCAGCACCACGAAGCCGAGCATGACGAGCGCGATCAGGACCCAGAGAATCTCCATGCCTCCAGCGTTCCAGACGCCGCCGACAATTGGCCAACGAGGTGGGTGACCTGTGGAAAAACGGGGGCATCCCGCCGGCGCCGGGCCGCGCGATCCACCCCCGCCCAGCCCCCCTCACACCGGGCAACCCACCAGCGGGCGGCATCCGCCCCGTCCGCGCACTACGCTCGGTGCACATGAGTGACAGGCACATCAGTCAGCACTTCGAGACGCTCGCCATCCACGCGGGCAACACGGCGGACCCCCTCACCGGTGCGGTCGTCCCGCCGATCTACCAGGTCTCGACCTACAAGCAGGACGGCGTCGGCGGCCTGCGCGGCGGCTACGAGTACAGCCGTAGCGCCAACCCGACCAGGACCGCCCTGGAGGAGAACCTCGCCGCCCTGGAGGGCGGCCGCCGCGGCCTTGCGTTCGCGTCCGGACTGGCGGCCGAGGACTGCCTGTTGCGTACGCTGCTCAGCCCCGGCGACCACGTGGTCATCCCCAATGACGCGTACGGCGGTACGTTCCGGCTGTTCGCGAAGGTCGTCGCGCGGTGGGGGGTGGAGTGGTCGGTCGCCGACACCGGCGATCCGTCCGCCGTACGAGCCGCCATCACCCCGAAGACCAAGGTCGTGTGGGTGGAGACCCCCTCCAACCCGCTGCTCGGCATCACCGACATCGCCGCCGTCGCCCAGATCGCCCGGGACGCGGGCGCGAAGCTGGTCGTCGACAACACCTTCGCCACGCCGTATCTGCAGCAGCCGCTGTCCCTCGGCGCGGACGTCGTGGTGCACTCCCTGACCAAGTACATGGGCGGGCACTCCGATGTCGTCGGCGGGGCGCTGGTCGTCAGTGACCCGGACCTGGGCGACGAACTGGCCTTCCACCAGAACGCGATGGGCGCGGTCGCCGGGCCCTTCGACTCCTGGCTGGTGCTGCGCGGCACCAAGACGCTGTCGGTGCGCATGGACCGGCACAGCGAGAACGCCACGAAGATCGCCGACATGCTCACCCGGCACGCGCGCGTGACGAGCGTTCTGTACCCGGGCCTGCCCGAGCACCCCGGTCACGAGGTCGCCGCCAAGCAGATGCGGGCGTTCGGAGGCATGATCTCCTTCCAGGTCACCGGCGGCGAGGAGGCGGCCGTCGAGGTCTGCAACCGCGCCAAGATCTTCACGCTCGGCGAGTCCCTGGGCGGTGTCGAGTCCCTCATCGAGCACCCGGGACGCATGACGCACGCGTCGGCGGCCGGCTCCGCCCTGGAGGTGCCGGCCGACCTCGTCCGTCTCTCCGTGGGCATCGAGAACGTCGACGACCTCCTGGAGGACCTCCAGCAGGCGCTCGGCTAGCCCACGCGGGCCCAGACCGGCCAGGGGCCCGCAGGAAGGTCTCACCAGCCGGTCAGCGGTCCTCACCAGCCCGTCAGCGGTGGAGTCGTCTCCGACGGCGGCTCCACCCAGGGGCGGGCCGTCAGTGCCCACACCACGAACGCCACCGTCGCGGCGAACAGCAGCAGCCACATCAGCCGTACGGCGACCGTCCTTCGGCGCAGCATGCGGCCACCGCGGCGTACTGCTTCCGCGTACAGATCCGGCGGCACGGGCGGCGGCGTGCCTTCCATGATCCGCCGTACGGCCGCTTCCCGTTGGGGACGATTCACGGCGAGACCGCCTTCGCTCCGAGCACGGCCGGTGCGGGCCCCCGCGGCGGATGCAGCAGGGTCGCGGTCGCCCGGTCGCACATCGCGTGCACGCGTTCCCTCGGCAGGCCCAGCAGCGCCGCCACCTGCTCCTCGGCAACGCCCTCGTACAGCCGCAGGACCAGGATCAGGCGTTCCTGCGGGGAGAGCCGGGCGAGCGGGCCGTCGGGGTGCGGGCGGAACCGGCCGAGCCCGCCCAGGCCGCCGTACTGGTGCCAGGCGGCGCGGGAGAAGCGGGTGGCCAGGTACTGGCGGGCCTGGTCGTACGGGTCCTCGCCGCGCAGCCGGTCCCAGCACGCGTACGTGTGCGCGAGGGACAGCGTCACCAGGCGCCTCGCGCGCGGGTTGTCCTCCGGCGGCTCCGCGGTGAGCAGCGTGGCGGCATGCAGCAGCCGCCCTGCCGCGCCCGCGACGAACGCCTTGAACTCCCGGGCCCGGCGGGCGTCCTGGGCCGCACGCCGTCGTCCCACCGCCCCTCCCGCCTGAGTGAGCCCTGCGGAACCGGGCCCCGACCCAGGTACATGAGACATCGCTCGCGTACGAGAAGAGGACCCGGTTTCATATGAGGCCAGCGGCGGCTCAGGGTCAAGAGCCGGGACTCGATCACACGTCCACGCACGCGTGCCGGTGCCTGATCACACGATCACGTACGCGTGCCGGTTCCTGTGCCGGCTCCCGATCGCACGCGCGGGACGGCCACCCCCCGCCGCCCCGCCCTTCAGGACGCCGTAGGCGTCTCCGCGCCCGAGATGCCCTGTGCCGCCATCCGCGTGGACAGCGCGGTGTTGAAGCGAGTCAGGAGCGTGCAGAACGCCTCGCGCTCCTCGGGTGCCCAGTCGTGCGTCAGCTCGGCCATCAACTGGCGCCGGGACGAGCGCACTTCCTCCAGCCGCGACTGCCCGCGCGGGGACAGCTGGAGCACCACCGCCCGCCCGTCCTCGGGGTGCGAGGTCCGCTTGACGAGCCCCGTGTCGACGAGCGGCGCCACCTGCCGGGTGACCGTCGACGAGTCGATCCCCATGCTCGCGGCGAGCGCCTTGACGCCCATGGGGCCTTCCTTGTCGAGGCGGTTGAGCAGCAGGTATGCGGCGCGGTCCATGGAGTTGCGCACCTGGCCGACCCCACCGAGCCGGGTCTGTTCGGCACGGCGGGCGAACACCGCCACCTCGTGCTGCAGCGTGTCGAGGAGACCGCTGTCAGCGACGGTCGTCATGTCCATCGACATTTCAGGTGTTGTGGGCATGGCCGGGGGCTCACTTCATGAAGGGGGTGCTGGGTTGGGGGACAGGGTACGCGGCCCGGACCCGGGGTGTACCAGGGCTGCCGAAACCCATCTCGGTGCTTGGTCACACCAGGGCGTCGCGCCTGTGAACTGCGAGACTTGGGTCATGAGCAACAGCACGGCTGACTCCTTGCCTCCCGTCACGCTCGACGACGTGCGCGGCGCCCAGAAGATGCTGACGGGCGTGGCGCGGGTGACGGCGATGGAGGGCAGCAGGCACCTGACCCAGCTGGTGGGCGCGCCGGTGCACTTCAAGTGCGAGAACCTCCAGCGGACGGGATCGTTCAAGCTGCGCGGCGCGTATGTGCGGATCGCCGGGCTCCTCCCGGAGGAGCGGGCGGCGGGGGTCGTGGCCGCGAGCGCCGGCAACCACGCGCAGGGTGTCGCCCTGGCGTCGGCGCTGCTCGGCGTGCGTTCCACGGTGTTCATGCCGAAGGGCGCCCCGCTGCCGAAGATCAGCGCCACCCGGGACTACGGCGCGGAGGTGCGCCTGCACGGCCAGGTGGTCGACGAGACGCTGGCCGCCGCGCAGGAGTACGCGGCCGAGACGGGCGCGGTGTTCATCCACCCCTTCGACCACCCCGACATCATCGCGGGCCAGGGCACGGTCGGCCTGGAGATCCTGGAACAGTGCCCGGAGGTGCGGACGATCGTCGTCGGCATCGGCGGCGGCGGGCTCGCGGCGGGGATCGCCACGGCGGTGAAGGCGCTGCGGCCGGACGTGCGCATCGTGGGCGTGCAGGCGGCGGGCGCGGCGGCGTACCCGCCCTCGCTGGCGGCCGGGCACCCGGTCGCGGTCGACAATCCGGCGACGATGGCCGACGGCATCAAGGTCGGGCGGCCCGGTGACGTGCCGTTCCGCATCGTCGGCGACCTGGTGGACGAGGTCCGGACGGTCACCGAGGACGAGCTGGCCACCGCCCTGCTGCTGTGCCTGGAGCGGGCGAAGCTGGTCGTCGAGCCGGCCGGGGCGAGCCCCGTCGCGGCGCTGCTGAGCGACCCCGGCGCCTTTGAGGGCCCGGTCGTGGCGGTGCTGTCCGGCGGCAACGTCGACCCGGTGCTGCTCCAGCGTGTCCTGCGGCACGGCATGGCGGCGCAGGGCCGCTACCTGGCCGTACGGCTGCGGCTGACGGACCGGCCGGGCGCGCTCGCCACGCTTTTGGGGGTGTTGTCAGTGGTGGACGCTAACGTCCTCGATGTGAGTCACGTACGGACCGACCCACGGCTCGGGCTCACGGAGGCGGAGGTCGAGCTGCACCTGGAGACGAAGGGCACCGCGCACTGCGTCGAGGTCGGTCAGGCCCTGCGCGAGGCGGGCTACACCGTCATCGGCTGAGGCTCGAGCCGGCGAAAGGCCAGGTCGGAGACCCTTTGTCACTCGTTCGGGTAATCCTCGTTGAGAGACGCGATACATCGCGTTATGGTGTGTCTCGTATCCTCGCCACAACGCTGAGTCACGGCATGGAGCGAAAAGTGCCGACCCAGTGCAAACCTAGGCTTTCCGCACGCTTCCGAATCCATCCCCGACGACGTGGAGATTCATATGCCAGGCGCCATCTATGCCGAAGGCCTGGTGAAGACCTTCGGTGACGTAAGGGCTCTGGACGGCGTCGACCTCGATGTCCCCGAGGGCACGGTCCTCGGTCTGCTCGGGCCGAACGGCGCGGGCAAGACGACGACCGTCCGCTGTCTGACGACCCTGCTGCGTCCCGACAGCGGCTCGGCGGTCGTCGCGGGCATCGACGTCCTCAAACATCCCGACGCCGTACGCCGCTCCATCGGCCTGTCCGGCCAGTTCGCGGCTGTCGACGAGTACCTCACCGGCCGCGAGAACCTGCAGATGGTCGGCCAGCTCTACCAGATGAGGGCGAAGGCGGCCAAGGCCCGCGCGGCGGAACTGCTGGAGCAGTTCGACCTCACCGACGCCGCCGACCGCCCCACCAAGACCTACTCCGGCGGCATGCGCCGCCGCCTCGACCTCGCGGCCGCGCTGGTCGTCTCGCCGCCCGTGATGTTCATGGACGAACCGACGACCGGCCTCGACCCGCGCAACCGCCAGATGCTGTGGGACGTCATCAAGCGGCTGGTCTCGGGCGGTACGACCCTGCTGCTGACCACCCAGTACCTCGAAGAGGCCGACCACCTGGCGCACGACATAGCGGTGGTCAACCACGGCCGCGTCATCGCCAAGGGCACCTCCGACCAGCTCAAGGCCCGCACCGGCGGCGAGCGCGTGGAGGTCGTGGTGCACGAGCGCGAGGACATCCCGGCCGCGTCCGAGGTGCTGCGCGGCTTCGGCAAGGGCGAGACCACGGTCGAGGACCACATGCGTCAGCTCACCGTGCCCGTGACCGGCGGCGCCAAGCTCCTCGCCGAGGTCATCCGCGAGCTCGACACCCGCGGCATCGAGATCGACGACATCGGCCTGCGTCGCCCGACCCTCGACGACGTGTTCCTGTCCCTGACGGGACACGTGGCCGAGGTGAAGGACGAGGAGAACGGCAAGGAGGCCGTCAAGTGAGTGCTCTCGACGCGGTACGCGTCGCTCCGTCCACGAACCCGGTCAGCCAGTCCGTCCGGGACTCCATGGTCGTTGCCAAACGGAACCTCATCCGGATGTCGCGGATTCCCGAGATGATCATCTACGGGCTCATCCAGCCGATCATGTTCGTGGTGCTGTTCACCTACGTCTTCGGCGGATCGATGCAGATCGGGGGCAGCACCAGCGCCGAGGACTACAAGAACTTCCTGATGGCGGGCATCTTCGCGCAGACCGTCACGTTCGCCACCGCCAGCTCCGGCGCGGGTATCGCCGACGACATGCACAAGGGCCTCATCGACCGGTTCCGCTCCCTGCCCATGGCGCGGGGCGCGGTGCTCACCGGGCGCACCTTCGCCGACCTCGTCCAGACCGCCCTGACGCTGGTCGTCCTGGCCGTCGTCGCCCTACTGGTCGGCTGGCGCGTCGGGTCGGACGGGGACACCGACGCCGGCCGGGTGCTGGGAGCCTTCGGGCTGCTGCTCCTGCTCGGTTACGCGTTCACCTGGATCGGCGCCCTGATCGGCATGTCGGTCAGTACGCCGGAGGCGGCCACGTCCAGCGGGCTGATCTGGCTCTTCCCGGTCACCTTCATCTCGAACGCGTTCGTGGACACAAGCCACATGACCCCCTGGCTGCGTCACGTCGCCGACTGGAACCCCTTCAGCGCCACCGTCCAGGCCTGCCGCGAGCTCTTCGGCAATCCAGGGGTCTCACCCTCGGACGCCTGGCCCATGCAGCATCCGGTCTGGGCCTCGCTGATCTACTCGCTCCTGATCATCGTCATATTCCGCACCCTGTCGGTCCGGAAGTACCGCTCGGCGACGGCATGACGAAAGCCCCCGGCGCCAGATGGGCGCCGGGGGCCGGTCAAGGACATGTCGGTCGGGGTCAGCCCCCGCAGTGTCCGGGTCAGCCGCTGTAGGGCTCGGCCTTCATGATCTTCACCGAGGCCTTCTTGCCGTTCGGCAGTTCGTACTCGGCGTCCTCGCCGACCTTGTGGCCGATGACGCCGGCGCCCAGCGGGGACTGCGGCGAGTAGGTCTCGATGTCGGCGCTCGCGTACTCGCGGGAGGCGAGCAGGAAGGTCAGGGTGTCGTCCTCGTCACCGTCGAAGGCGATCGTCACGACCATGCCGGGCGCGACCTCGCCCTCCGCCGATGTCGGCGCCTCGCCTACCTGGGCGTTCTCCAGGAGCTGGGTCAGCTGGCGCACACGGAGCTCCTGCTTGCCCTGCTCCTCCTTGGCCGCGTGGTACCCGCCGTTCTCGCGCAGGTCGCCCTCCTCGCGCGCGGCCGCGATCTTGGCGGCGATCTCCGTGCGCGCAGGACCAGTAAGGTACGCAAGCTCGTCCTTGAGCTTGTTGTACGCCTCCTGGGTCAGCCAGGTGACGTTCTCGCTGGTCTGGGTCACAGGTGCTCCTCGTAGTTACTGGGAATACAAAGCATCGCCCTACCCAGAAGGATGTTCCCTCACGGAAGGGCGAAACCACGAGCCTAACAATTCAATGGCCGAAGGGGGAGGACATAAGCCATCAGAATCACATCAACGCAGGTCAGCGCCTACGTATTGCGGACACAACCGGTCGGTGTCGACCAGCGTCGGTCGGTTTCGGTCGACGGGGTCAGTCGGCGTGGCAGCCGAGCAGCTCGGCCGTCGTCCCCAGGGACGTCGTACGGAGCGTGACGACCTTGTCGATGCGGGTGGCGTCACCGTCGAAGCGGAAGTCGGCCCGGCCCACCTCGGCGCCGTTCTCGGCCTGGGAGCGCAGCGTGCAGTAACCGGAGGCGCCGGCGTCCTTGCGGACCTCCAGATGGACCTTCACCGCGTCCTTCGTCGCGTCGAACTCGATCACCTCGGCGCTGATCTTGCTCTCGCCGACGTAGTGGTAGCCGAAGTACCCGACCAGCGCCAGCAGCGCCACCCCGAGGACGGCGCCGACGACCTTGAGCGTGCGGTCGGCGCGTGCGTCCGAGGAGCGGCCGTAGCGGCCCTCGGGCAGCCGCGTGCTCGCCGTACTCATGATCGTCCTCTCGACCGGAGCGGGACGGATGTCCCAAAGGAGCGCCTCCGGGCCGTACCCCGGAATTATCCGCCCCCCGATTCGGTCACTATAGAAGCCGCCGATCGCACCGGTTGACGCCGGGGCGCCGACTACAAGGATTGAGTCTTGACTGACCAGCTGCGACTGATGGCCGTCCACGCCCACCCCGACGACGAGTCGAGCAAGGGCGCGGCCACCATGGCGAAGTACGTGTCCGAGGGGGTGGACGTGCTGGTCGTGACCTGCACGGGCGGGGAGCGCGGCTCCATCCTCAATCCGAAGCTGCAGGGCGACAAGTACATCGAGGAGCACATCCACGAGGTACGCAAGAAGGAGATGGACGAGGCTCGCGAGATCCTCGGTGTGAAGCAGGAGTGGCTCGGCTTCGTCGACTCCGGCCTGCCCGAGGGCGACCCGCTGCCCCCGCTCCCCGAGGGCTGCTTCGCCCTGGAGGACGTCGACAAGGCGGCCGGCGAGCTGGTGAAGCAGATCCGTTCGTTCCGTCCCCAGGTGATCACCACCTACGACGAGAACGGCGGCTACCCGCACCCCGACCACATCATGACCCACAAGATCTCGATGGTGGCCTTCGAGGGCGCGGCGGACACCGAGAAGTACCCGGAGGCGGAATACGGCCCCGCGTACCAGCCGCAGAAGCTCTACTACAACCAGGGCTTCAACCGCCCCCGCACCGAGGCGCTGCACCAGGCCATGCTCGACCGCGGCCTGGAGTCCCCCTACGGCGACTGGCTCAAGCGCTGGGACGAGTTCGGGATGGGGCAGCGCACGCTCACCACGCACGTCCCGTGCGGCGACTTCTACGAGATCCGCGACAAGGCCCTGATCGCGCACGCCACCCAGATCGACCCCGACGGCGGCTGGTTCCGCGTCCCGCTGGAGCTTCAGAAGGAGGTCTGGCCGACGGAGGAGTACGAGCTGGCGAAGTCCCTCGTCGATACCTCCCTCCCCGAGGACGACCTCTTTGCGGGCATCCGCGACAATGCCTGACATGAGCGCAAGCGCAAGCCTGGCAATGACACAGCTCGTCACCCTCGCCAAGGAGGTCGACAAGGACAAGGTCACCCCCGGCGTCCTCGGCTTCATCGTCTTCGCGGTGATGGCGGTGGCGGTGTGGGGGCTGATGAAGTCCATGAACCACCACATGAGCAGGGTCGACTTCAAGGAGCCCCCGGACCCGGAGGCGCAGCCCTCCGGCGAGGGCGCCGAGGCGACCGGCCCGGCCAAGCAGCAGCAGGGCTGAGAGCCCTCGCGGGCCGGCCTGATCGGCGGCGTGTCACTGCCGGGCCGCCACCGGCACCCCCATGACCTCCCGCGCATGGCGGTTCGGCACCATGCCGAGCCGCCATGCCTGCCAGCCGGCCTCCAGGTTCACGCCGCGTTCCAGCAGGAGCCGGTACGCCTCCACGTACTCGTCCAGCTTCGCGTCCCGCAGCGGATGGGCGGCGCGGGACAGCTGGGCCAGCTCCTCCTGCGCCACGGCCGTGCCGACGTCCACGCCGCCGGGCGCCGCGTACGGCAGCAGCGTGCAGCGCAGGAAGCGGGCCCAGTCCTCGCCTCTCAGGTCGCCGTACGACGCGAACAGCCTCAGCGCGTCGTCGCACAGCGTCAGCGCCTGTTGCGTACGGGTGTTCCCGGCGTCCACCACCGCCAGCTCCAGACACGTCCACGCCTCGCCGTGCGCGACACCGATGCGCTGGAAGTCGGCGCGGCCGTCCATCAGCAGTTGCCGGGCGAACCCGGAGTTCTTCAACGAGCCCGTCTGGGCCGCACGTTGGTCGCGGGTCACGCGGGCCGAGTGGTGGCGGGCGCAGGCGAGGCCGTACACGTCGCGCATGCGGGAGAACATCGTCCGGGAGCGTTCCAGCTCGCGGACCGCCAGGTCCAGGTTGCCCGTCTCCTCCAGGGCTTGGCCCAGGTAGTAGACGGACCAGGCCTCGCCGCGCGCGTCCTCGTTGTCGCGGTGGCGGGAGGCCGCCCGGCGCAGTCCGTCCACCGCCGGGGACGGGTCGCCGGCGACCAGGCGGGCACGGGACAGCTGGGTGAGCGCCCATGCCTCACCCCGGGCGTCGCGGGTACGGCCGTACAGGTCCAGGGCCGTCCGCAGCTCCGACTCCGCGCGCGACACGTCGCCCATGCGCAGGCCCAGCTGGCCGAGCTGGAAGTGCGCCCAGGCCTCGCCGTGGATCGACTCGCCGGCGCGGTGCAGGGACAGGGACTCGGTCAGCAGGTCCAGCGACTCGGAGATCCGGCCGCGGTCCCGTTCCACCGCCGCCAGCGCGTGCATCGTCCAGGCGCGGTCCGTCGACAGCGCCGGTGCCGACTGCAGGTCCAAGGCCTCGCGGAGTTTCGTCGCCGCCTCGGTGAGATTGCCCTGGTGGTGCAGCGTGATGCCGAGGGAGCACAGGGCGCGGGCCGCCCCCGCGTCGTGGTGGGCCTCCATGTACAGGTCGACCACCGAGGTCAGGGTCGTGCGGGCCTTGTCCAGCTCGCCGAGCTGGCGGGCCGCGATACCGGTGCGCCACTGCACCGAGCGGACCAGCAGGCCCTGGTCCACCTCCCCCACTCTCGAATTCGCTCGAGCGGGGGGACCCCCACCCGCCAGCTCGCTGATCTCGCCGAGACGGTAGAGGTCGCCGCGCAGCAGGCAGTAGTCGCACAGGGCGCCCAGCAGGTTCAGGACCGCCGCCTGGTTCACCTCCTCCGCGTGCCGCAGCGCCGCCGTGATGAAGCTCGACTCGTCGTCCAGCCAGCGCAGCGCGTCGTCCAGTGAGGTGAATCCGTGCGGGCTGAAGCGGTCCGAGCGGGTCGACATGTTGCCGTCGACCAGCCGCAGGACGGAGTCCGCCAACTCCGCGTAGTTCACGATCAGGCGCTCCTGCGCCGCCGTACGCTCCGCCGGCTCCTCCTCGTCGAGAAGGCGGGCCTGGGCGAAGGCGCGGACCAGGTCGTGCAGGCGGTAGCGGCTGCCGCGGACGTGGTCGATCAGGCCCGACCGGGACAGGGCCACCAGGTGCCGGGTCGCCTCCGCCTCGTCCGTGGCCAGGAGCGACGCGGCCGCCGCCGCGCCCAGCGAGGCGCGGCCCGCGAGCGCCAGCCTGCGCAGCAGTCGCCGCGCCGCCTCCGACTGGTCCGTGTAGCGCAGCCACAGCACCCGCTCGACCGGCTCCACCGGGCCGTACGCGCCCAGGTCCGTAGCCAGGGTGCGCGGTGAACGGGGGCCCAGCGACGAGCCCGCGATGCGCAGCGCGAGCGGCAGCCCGCCGCACAACTGCCGTATCCGGTCGGCGGACTCGGCGTCATAGGGGCCGGACGAGTCCTGTGCCGCCGCGGTCAGCAACTCCTCCGCGCCCGCCGCGTCCAGCGACTCCACCGGCAGCTCGTACACCCGGGCGGCGAGGTCCGCGGGCAGGCCGAGGGGCTCGCGGGCGGTGACCAGGACCAGACTGTCGGAGCGCTCGGGGACGAGGGTGCGGACCTGCTCCGGGTCCGAGGCGTCGTCCAGTACGACCGTGACCGGGAGGCCGGTGAGGTGCTGGTGGTAGAGCTCGCTCAGCCGCTTGACCTGCTGGTCGGCGGACGAACGCTCGCGGAACAGGAGCTGTTCGCGGGGTGCGCCCAAACGGTTGAGCAGATGAAGCAGCGCGTCTCTCGTGGACAGTGGCGGCTCGTCGGCGGTGTCGCCGCGCAGGTCCACCACGCACGCGCCGCGGAACTGGTCCTTCAGGTCGTGAGCGGCGCGGATCGCCAATGCCGTACGACCGCTGCCGGGCGCCCCGTGCAGCACGACGACCGTCGGCTTCGTCTCCGTACTCGCGCGTGCCGCCTGCACCCACTGCCGGATGCGGGCCATCTCCTGCCGGCGCCCCGCGAACGGGCCCACCGCCTCCGGGAGTTGCCCGAACGACTGCTCCAGCACACTGCGCCCGCGCGCCGCCGCGCTCTTGTCCGCGCCCTTGAGCCGCGGCCCTGTCTTCTTCGGGCCGGTGGACGCGCTCAGCACCCGCTGCTGGTCGAGGAACGGGCGGATACCCCGTACCTCCAGCGCCGTCAGCCACTGCAGCCGCAGCTGTTCCGGACCGCCGGGCTGGCCGACGGCGCCGGCGCGCTGGTGCGCGGCGGGGAGGTGGGTGCCGGCCACCTTCACGACCGTCGCCGCCGCGCCCACGACGCCGACGGTCACGCCCGCGCTGACCGCGGTTCCCGTGCTGGTGCCGAGGGCCAGGTCGGACACGAGTGCCGCGACCGCGGCGACACCGGCCACCATCAGCGGCGTACCGCCGCCCTCGCGGGCGAAGCGCTGCCCGAACGTCAGCCGGCCGGCCTCCGCCTCGTCCAGGGCCCGGGTGTACGCCTCGTACTCCTCGGCCGCCGTCTGCGCCATCGCGTCGAGCGCCCCGCGCGCCCGTGACATCAGCACCTGCCCGTCGGTGCGCCCGCCCGAGCGCCGCACTTCCTCCTCCACGGCCCGGGCCAACAGCCGCTCGGCATCGGTCCGATGGCTGTCTCGCATGTCACGTCCCCCTCCGGCGGCAACGGCGTTCTTGGTCAAGTGTGCTGCGGACGGAGCGCCCTGTGGAGAGGGCCGGAACGGATCATCCCGCCCCCGCACCGGCCCCAGGCTGTGTGATGTCGGACGTCAGAGGGGTACTGCGGCAGGATGGACCCCATGCCGAACCGACTGGCTCACGAGACGTCCCCCTACCTCCTCCAGCACGCGGACAACCCCGTCGACTGGTGGCCGTGGTCGGCCGAGGCCTTCGAGGAGGCCCGTAAGAGCGGCAAACCGGTCCTGCTCAGCGTCGGCTACAGCAGCTGCCACTGGTGTCACGTCATGGCCCACGAGTCCTTCGAGGACCAGGAGACCGCCGCCTACCTGAACGCCCACTTCGTCAACATCAAGGTCGACCGCGAGGAACGACCCGACGTGGACGCCGTCTACATGGAGGCCGTCCAGGCGGCCACCGGCCAGGGCGGCTGGCCCATGACCGTGTTCCTCACCCCCGACGCCGAGCCCTTCTACTTCGGCACCTACTTCCCGCCCGCCCCCCGCGCCGGCATGCCCTCCTTCCGCCAGGTGCTGGAGGGCGTGCGCAGCGCCTGGGCCGACCGGCGGGACGAGGTCGCCGACGTCGCGGGGAAGATCACCCGGGATCTCGCCGAGCGGGAGATCTCCTTCGGCGGCACCGAGGCCCCCGGCGAGCAGGAGCTCGCGCAGGCGCTGCTCGGGCTCACCCGGGAGTACGACCCGCAGCGCGGCGGGTTCGGAGGGGCGCCCAAGTTCCCGCCGTCCATGGTGATCGAGTTCCTGCTCCGGCATCACGCGCGGACCGGGGCCGAGGGTGCGCTGCAGATGGCGCAGGACACGTGTGAGCGGATGGCCCGGGGCGGGATCTACGACCAGCTCGGCGGCGGCTTCGCGCGGTACTCCGTGGACCGGGACTGGGTCGTGCCGCACTTCGAGAAGATGCTGTACGACAACGCCCTGCTGTGCCGCGTCTACGCCCACCTGTGGCGTGCCACGGGCTCCGAGCTCGCCCGGCGCGTCGCGCTGGAGACCGCCGACTTCATGGTCCGCGAACTGCGCACCGACGAGGGCGGGTTCGCCTCCGCGCTCGACGCCGACAGTGACGACGGCACCGGCAGGCACGTCGAGGGTGCCTACTACGTCTGGACCCCGCAGCAGCTGCGTGAGGTCCTCGGCGACGACGACGCCGAACTCGCCGCCCAGTACTTCGGCGTCACCGAGGAGGGCACCTTCGAGCAGGGTTCCTCCGTCCTCCAACTGCCTCAGCACGAGGGTGTGTTCGACGCCGAGAAGATCACCTCCGTCAAGGAGCGGCTGCTCGCCGCGCGGGCCGAGCGCCCCGCCCCCGGCCGCGACGACAAGATCGTCGCCGCCTGGAACGGCCTCGCGATCGCCGCCCTCGCCGAGACCGGCGCCTACTTCGACCGCCCGGACCTCGTGGACGCCGCCCTCGGCGCCGCCGACCTGCTCGTCCGGCTGCATCTCGACGACGCCGCCCGCCTCGCCCGCACCAGCAAGGACGGCCGCGTCGGCGCCAACGCGGGTGTGCTGGAGGACTACGCCGACGTCGCCGAGGGCTTCCTCGCGCTCGCCTCGGTCACCGGCGAGGGCGTCTGGCTGGACTTCGCCGGGTTCCTGCTCGACCACGTGCTCGCCCGGTTCGTGGACGGGGAGTCCGGCGCCCTCTACGACACCGCGGCCGACGCCGAGCGGCTGATCCGCCGCCCCCAGGACCCCACCGACAACGCCGCCCCCTCCGGCTGGACCGCGGCGGCCGGCGCCCTGCTGAGCTACGCCGCCCAGACCGGCGCGGAACCCCATCGCGCCGCCGCCGAGAAGGCGCTCGGCGTCGTCAAGGCCCTCGGCCCGCGCGTCCCCCGCTTCATCGGCTGGGGGCTGGCCGTCGCCGAGGCCAACCTCGACGGGCCCCGCGAGGTCGCGATCGTCGGGCCGGGCCTCGACGACGAGGCGACAAAGGCCTTGCACCACACGGCACTTCTGGCCACCGCTCCGGGTGCGGTCGTGGCCTTGGGAACTCCGGAGAGTGACGAATTTCCGCTTCTCGCCGACCGGCCGTTGCAGCAGGGTCAACCCGCCGCCTATGTCTGCCGCAACTTCACGTGCGACGCCCCGACCACCGATCCGAACCGCTTGCGAGCCGCGCTGACCAGCTGAAATGTCGGTGGGTACGGGGCGGTTACGTGAGCTGTGTTCGAATTGTTCACTCTCGGGGATCGTTGTGATGAAACGCGCTCTTCACTGAAACGGACTGCGGACTTCACAGATCCCCCCTAATCTCTGCACAGTGCCGCGACTGGTGTGACGCACCGTCGCGACAGGGGGCATTGGGATCTGGGGGGATCTGTTGTTGACTTCTGTCTTCATATCGGCTGTCTCGCTGGCCTTGTTCTGGATGGCGGCCTTCACCTTGTGGTGGCAGATGCACGCGTGGCGTACGCCCGAGGTGCTTGCCTCCACCCGGTTCAGCAGACCGGACGGTGGCGAGCACGTGTCGTTCTCGCTGCTGCTCCCGGCACGGCACGAACAGGCCGTGCTGGACCACACCATCCAGCGGCTGCTGGAATCCACGCACACCGACTTCGAGATCATCGTCATCGTCGGGCACGACGACCCGGAGACAACGGAGGTCGCCGAGAGGGCCGCGGCACGTGACCCGCGGGTCCGTGTCGTCGTCGACACCCACGAGAAGAAGAACAAGCCGAAGGCCATGAACACGGCGCTGCCGCACTGCCGCGGCGACGTCGTCGGGGTCTTCGACGCCGAGGACCAGGTGCATCCGGAGCTGCTCGCGCACGTGGACCACGCCTTCCGCACCACGGGAGCCGATGTCGTCCAGGGCGGCGTCCAGCTCATCAACTTCCACTCCAGCTGGTACAGCCTGCGCAACTGCCTGGAGTACTTCTTCTGGTTCCGGTCGCGACTCCACCTGCACGCGCAGAAGGGGTTCATTCCGCTCGGCGGCAACACCGTCTTCGTGCGCACCGACGTGCTCAGGGAAGCCGACGGCTGGGACCCCGACTGCCTTGCCGAGGACTGCGATCTGGGCGTGCGGCTGTCCAGCGTCGGCAAGAAGGTCGTCGTCGCCTACGACTCCGACATGGTGACCAAGGAGGAGACGCCCGGCAGCCTCATGTCGCTGCTCAAGCAGCGCACCCGCTGGAACCAGGGCTTCCTTCAGGTCTACCGGAAGAAGGACTGGAAGCAACTGCCCACCTTCGGGCAGCGGTTGCTCGCCCGCTACACCCTCACCACGCCGTTCATGCAGGCCTTCACCGGCCTGATCATCCCGCTCAACGTGGCCGTCGCGCTCTGGCTGGACGTTCCGGTGAGCGTCGCGTTCATCACCTTCCTGCCGGCCGTCACCGCGCTCGTCACCTTCGTCTTCGAGGTCGTCGGACTGCACGACTTCGGCAAGCAGTACGGGCTTCGCGTCCGCTTCGTCCACTACCTGAAGCTCGTCGTGGGCGGTCCCTTCTACCAGGTGCTCCTCGCGGGGGCCGCCGTCCGCGCCGTATGGCGTGAGCAGCGCGGCCAGAACGACTGGGAGCTGACCACCCACGTCGGCGCGCATCTCGCCGACGCCGAAGCCGCCCGAGGCCTCCGAGAGGACGTCCCTGCGTGACCTCCACCCTTCCCGCGGTGACCACTCCGAAGGTCCCCGCGCAGAGACAACCTGTCCCTATCGAGCGTTCGACCAATCGAACAAGCCTGCCGCTCCGCCTCCGCTCCTCCCGCCCCGACCTGATCCTGTGCGGCGTACTCCTTGTCGCGATCCTCGTCGTGCAGGGCTGGAACATCGCCGACTACCCCACCCTCAGCGACGACGAGGGCACCTACCTCGCCCAGGCCTGGGCCGTCCAGGAGGGCCGGGGCCTCGCCCACTACACGTACTGGTACGACCACCCGCCCCTCGGCTGGATCCAGATAGCCCTGCTGACCTGGATACCGGCCGCGCTCAGCCCCGAGTCGATGACCGTCGGCAGCATGCGCGCCGCGATGCTCGTGATCAGCGCGGTCAGCGCGGTCCTCGTCTACGTGCTCGGGCGGCGGCTGTCCCTGCCGCGCTGGGCGGCGGGCCTCGGCATGGTCCTGTTCGGCCTTTCGCCGCTGTCGGTCGTCCTCCAGCGGGAGATCTTCCTCGACAACCTGGCGGTGATGTGGACGCTTCTCGCGTTCGCCCTCGCCGCCTCGCCGAGCCGTCACCTCTGGCACCACTTCGGCGCCGGGATCGCGGCCGCGACGGCCGTACTGACCAAGGAGACGATGCTCTTCGTCCTCCCGGCGGTCTTCATCACCATGTGGTGGCACAGCCACCGCGACACCCGCAAGTTCGCCCTGACCGGCGCCGTCACCGCGTGCGCGCTGATCGGTCTGGCGTACCCCCTGTTCGCCCTGCTGAAGGGCGAGTTGTTCCCGGGCAGCGGGCACGTCTCGCTGTGGGACGGCATCAAGTACCAGATGACCAGGCCGGGTTCGGGCTTCATCCTCGACCAGGGCTCCGGCTCGCACGGCGTCCTGCAGTCGTGGCTCTACTACGACCGCGTCCTCATCGTCGGCGGCCTCGCGGGCGCGCTGCTGCTCCTGTTCACCTGGCGCTGGTCGGTCACCGCACGCGCTCTCGCCGGACCGTCGTTCGCGGTGGCGATCCTCGCCCTGGTGGCCATGCGCCCCAGCGGCTACCTGCCCGCCATGTACGTCATCCAGGCGCTCCCGTTCCTCGCCCTGGTCCTCGCCGGAGGAACGGCCTCCGTCGCCCACGCCGTACTGCGGCGGTGGCGGTCCGAGGCCGAGCACCGGTACGTCACCGGCGGGCGGTACGCCCTCGCGGCCGTGCTCGCGATCGCGGCCGGTGCCTATGTCGTGCCCCGCTGGTACGACGGCGACCGCACCGCCGTCACCGCCGACGCCAACGCGCCCTACCAGGCCGCCTCGAAGTGGCTGTCCACCGAGGTGGAGGACCCCAAGGACACCCGCGTCCTCGTCGACGACGCGCTGTGGCTGGACCTGGTGCACGCCGGGTACCAGCCCGGGCGCGGCGTCATCTGGTTCTACAAGGCCGACCTCGACCCGGCCGTGACGAAGACGATGCCGCGCGGCTGGAAGGACCTCGACTACGTCGTCGCCTCGCCGACGGTACGGCGCGACGCGGTCGACCTGCCCAACGTCAAGGCGGCGATGGAGCACTCGACCCCGGTCGCCGTGTTCGGCAGCGGCGACGACCGCATCGAGATCCGCCAGATCCAGACAGCCGCCGGAGGCGTGCGATGACCCACGAGTACACCGCCCCCGAGGAGCTCGGTGATCCGGCGGTCGAGGCCGCCGAGGTGGCCGAGCCGGGCGCCGTCACCATCGTCGTGCCGACCTTCAACGAGTCTGCGAACGTACGGCAGTTGCTGCACCAGATCACCGAGTCGGTGCCGTCCCGGCTGCCCTGCGAGGTCGTCTTCGTGGACGACTCCACCGACGACACCCCGCAGGTCATCAAGGAGGCCGCGCAGGACTGCCCGTTCCCCGTCACCGTCATCCACCGGGACGATCCCGTCGGCGGGCTCGGTGGCGCGGTCGTCGAGGGCATGAAGGCGGCCGGCTCGGACTGGATCGTCGTCATGGACGGCGACTGCCAGCATCCGCCGTCGCTCGTCCCGGAGTTGGTGGTCACCGGCGAGCGGGCGAACGCCGGGCTCGTGGTCGCCTCCCGGTACATCAAGGGCGGCAGCCGCGCCGGGCTCGCGGGCAGCTACCGGGTGGCCGTGTCACGGGCGGCGACCTGGCTGACCAAGTCCCTCTTCCCGCGCCGGCTGCACGGCATCAGCGACCCGATGAGCGGCTTCTTCGCCATCCGCCGCAGCGACATCACCGCCGAGGCGCTGAAGCCGCTCGGCTACAAGATCCTGCTGGAGCTGGCGGTCCGCAGCCGCCCGCGCGCGGTCACCGAGGTGCCGTTCGTGTTCCAGGAGCGGTTCGCGGGGGAGTCCAAGTCCACGGCGGCGGAGGGGCGCCGCTTCCTGCGGCACCTGGCCGGGCTGCGTACGGCCGACCCGCTGGCCCGGATGGTGGTCTTCGGGCTGATCGGGCTGACCGGCTTCGTGCCGAACCTGGCAGCGCTGTGGGCGATGACCGAGGCGGGGCTGCACTACCTTCCCGCCGAGATCGTCGCCAACCAGTTCGGCGTGGCCTGGAACTTCCTGCTCATCGAGAAGCTGCTGTTCCGCGACCGGCGCCGACACCGCCACTGGGCCGACCGCACCGTCCGGTTCGCGCTGCTCGCCAACGCCGACCTGGTGCTGCGCATCCCGCTGATCGCGCTGCTGGTGGGCCAGTTCGGGCTGGCCGTGCTGCCGGCCACCGCGCTGGCCCTGGTCATCACCTTCGTCCTGCGCTTCGTCGGTACCGAGGCGCTGGTCTATCTGCCGCGCAGGAGCCGCACAGCAAGGAGTACTGCATGAGATTCAGACGGAGATCGGCTTTGCTGGCCGTCATGGGCCTCACCGGAGGCCTTCTCCTCACCTCGCCCCAGTCCGCCTCCGCCGCCAACCTCATCAAGAACCCCGGGTTCGAGACGGCGGGCACCGGTGACATGCCGTACTGCTGGCAGAAATCCGGCTGGGGCGACAACGACTTCACCTTTGCCACGACCACCGACGCCCACTCCGGCGGCAAGGCGATGAAGGTCACGCTGACCCGGCGCGTGGACGGCGACCGCAAGGCGCTGATCACCGAGTCCGCCGACTGCGCGCCCGTGGTGACGGTCGGCAAGCAGTACGACCTGTCCCTCTGGTACAAGACGACCACACCGGACGCCAACGTCACTCTCTTCCGGCACGACACCACGAAGGGCTGGCAGTACTGGACCGACCTCAAGACGCTGGAGATGGCGGGGACGTGGACCCAGGCGTCGGTCCGCACCCCCGAGATCCCGGCCGGCACCGACCGCATCAGCTGGGGCGTCTCCGTCTACGGCACCGGCTCCGCCACCACCGACGACTACACCATGGAGCAGGTCGCCGACCCGGTCCCGCCCCCGGTGTGCACCGGTACGGCGGACGAGTGCGCCAACGGCAAGTGGGAGGTACTGCCCACCCAGAACCCGGTGCGGTCCATGCACTCGGTCGTCCTCCACAACGGCAAGGTCCTGCTGATCGCGGGCTCCGGCAACGACCCGGAGAAGTTCGCGGCGGGCACCTTCACCTCGGCGGTCTACGACCCGGCGAACGGCACGTACAAGCAGATTCCCACGCCCAAGGACATGTTCTGCGCCGGGCACGTCCAGCTCCAGGACGGGCGCGTGCTGATCATGAGCGGCAACAAGGGCTATCCGTCGGCGGACGGCAGGATCGGCTACCAGGGGTACAAGGACTCGTACCTCTTCGATCCGGCCACCGAGGCGTACGTCAGGACGAACGACATGAACGACGGGCACTGGTACCCGTCGGCGACCATCCTCGGCAACGGTGACGTGATCTCCTTCGGTGGTCTGAAGGAGGACTCCACCGGCTCGGTGACCGCCGAGGTGTGGTCGCAGGCCGAGCAGAAGTGGCAGCCGACCTGGAAGGTCAACCAGACCTGGTCGTTCTGGGGCCTGTACCCGTCGATGATCCTCATGCAGGACGGCCGCCTCTTCTACTCGGGCAGCCACACCTTCGGCAACAACATCCCGGGCACCGGATCGGCGATCTACGACTACAACGCCAACACGATCACCCAGGTTCCAGGCCTCCGGAACAAGGACGAGCGCGACCAGTCCGCGAGCGTGCTGCTGCCCCCGGCCCAGGACCAGAAGGTCCTCACCATCGGCGGCGGCAACATCGACTCCAACCCGGACGCCAACCGCCTCACCGACGTGATCGACCTCAAGCAGCCCAACCCGTCCTACGTCGCCGGCCCGCCGCTCCCGCAGGGCACCGTCGACTTCGGCAACGGAAAGGTCCCGCAGACCGGCGGCCAGGGCAAGATGTACGCCTCCGCGGTGCTGCTGCCCGACGGCAAGGTGCTGGAGACGGGCGGCGCCCTGCACAACCGTGCCGACCCGGTCTTCGAGACCTCGCTGTACGACCCGCAGACCAACACCTTCGACCCGGTGGCCGTAGACCCGGAGGCCCGCGGCTACCACTCCTCGGCCTTCCTCCTGCCCGACGGCCGCGTGATGGCGACCGGCGACAACCCGGGCAACGGCAGCTGGAACCACGACGTGTCGATCTACACCCCGCCGTATCTCCTCAAGGGCCCCCGCCCGACGATCACATCGGTGATCGACACCGAGTGGACGTACGGCGACACCCAGCGGATCACCGTCGACCGGCCCATCGCCAAGGCCGAGTTGATCCGCCCGGCCGCCGTCACCCACTCCTCCGACCCGAACCAGCGCTTCGTCGACCTGCCCCTGTCGGTGGACGGCAACAACGTCGACCTGAACGTGACGAGCAACCCCAACCTGGCCCCGCCCGGCTGGTACATGCTCTTCGCGGTCGATGCCAACGGGGTCCCGTCGGTCGCCAAGTGGGTCCACCTCCAGGGCCCGCAGGCCCTGAGCGCCACGGCCGCCTCGCCGCACGTCCACGACTTCGCCGACGACCTCAAGGGCAAGGTCACGGGCCCCGGCAAGAAGCGCACGTCGCAGAAGGTCAGCCCGACCGTCTCCGGCTGCGACCGCCACTACGGCTCCGCCAACGTCTGCGTCCCGACGGACTTCCCGCCGACCGTGCAGGCGACGACGAAGTCCCGCTGCGACTGGCTGACGAAGAACGACTACGGCCGCCTGAACGTCAACGGCAAGGACGACCCGCTCAGGCTGGACAGGAACAAGGACGGAATCGCGTGCGGAAAGGGTGATGTGACCCGGCGTTAGTTCGCGTAGTCGGCGAGGGCGCGCTCCACGATGGCAACCAGCTGCTCGTGGTGCGCGCCCTTCCAGTACGCGCGCCCGCATGCGGTGCACTGCGCGAAGACGTCGTACGACCGCTGCGTCCCGCCCTCCAACTGGTCCGCGACCTCGTCCTTGGTGGCCTCCTTGAGCAGGCCGTTGCAGGCGGTGCAGCGGGTCCAGGGACGCAACTCGGGCCGGAACCGGTCGAGTACATCACTGAGCTGCTCGTCGGGCCGGGTGCTGTAGACGTATGCGCCGGCCCACAACTCGCGGCGCCGCAGCAGCCCCCGGTCCCGGCTCAGCATGACCCGCTGCTCGGCGGCCGAGCGCGCGGCGAGCGCGGGGTCGCCGATGTCCGTCGACTCGTATGCCGTGTCCACGCCGAGCAGGCGCATACGGCGGGCGAGGGTGCCGAGGTGGACGTCGAGCAGGAAGCGCAGGGGAGCGCCGGGCACCCGCTGGGGGCGCGCGACGGGCCGTACCGTGACGGACTCGCCGCCCGCCGGGACGTACGACACCGGCACCTCCCGGCCGTCCACGACCACGGCGCCGACCTCGGTCCGCGGGACGCCGAGGGACTCCACGACATGGCCGAGGGTCGAGACGCCGTCGGTGGCGGCCCGGGCGGCACCGTTCTCACGCCGTCCGTTGGGGAGGAAGAAGCGCAGCTCGGGGGCGAACTCGACATGGATCTCGGGACCGTTCACCAGGTCAGGATGTCACGGCCCAGGGCTCGTGCTTCAGGTGTTTTTCGCGGGGAGGCCGTGCTCGATGACGTCCAGGGCGCGGTCGAGGAGGTCCTGGAGGTCGTCCTTGAAGTCGTGCTCGGCCCAGTACAGGGAGATCTCCGCGAGGCCGCCGATGAGGGACATCGTGAAGACCCGTACCTCGAAGCTGTCCTGTGCCATGCCGGTGCGCTCGGCGATGGCCTCGCCGAGCATCCGGCCGGTGACCGACATGCTCTCCAGCATCCGGGAGCGCACCGCCGGAACCTGGACCAGCAGATGCGAACGCAGCCGGACGACCTCGGGGTCCTCCTCCGTCGCGGCGCCGATGGCCAGCCGCACGACGTACCGCAGGGACTCCATCCACGGCTCGTCCGCAGGCCGCTTGCGCAGTTCCGCCAGCAGGATCGGGTCGTACTCGTCCGTGAGGACGATGTCCTCCTTGGTCGGGAAGTAGCGGAAGACCGTGGACGGCGACACCTCGGCGCGCTCGGCGATCTGCTCGATCGTGGTGGCGTCGTAGCCCTGCTCCTTGATCAGGGTGTACGTCGCCTCACGGATCGCCATCCGGGTCTTGATCTTCTTCCGTTCGCGAAGCCCCAGCTGGGGGCGTTCGGGGAGGGGGACGGGGCGTGCGGGTGTCATGCGGGTCATTGTCGGGCATCGGCCTGTTCGGCGGCCATGTCCGCGGTGGTGGAGGTCTCGGTCGGGCGGGGTGTGGCCGGCAGGAACGCCGCCGCCGGCAGGGCGGCGACGAGGGCCGCGACGCCGCACACCAGCAGGCGACCCCCGTGCCGTGCACGTACGCGCTGTTCGCGGAGGCCGCGAGCTGAGCCGCGTCGGCCAGCGCGCCGACCAGCGACCCGGCGAGGAGGATAGTGCCTGAAGTGACAGTGTCCATGAAATGAGAGGTGCTATCAAAAGAATGCTGCTGTCCGCGGGGAAAGGGCATGCAAAAAGGGCCCCGGCTCGCTAGCCGTGGCCCTTGAAGGAGTTGCGTGGTGGGTTACCCGTGCTGGTACGCCACCAGCGAGATCCCGACGTAGTGCGCGATGAACGCCGCCAGCGTGAAGGAGTGGAAGACCTCGTGGAAGCCGAACCAGCGCGGTGACGGGTTGGGGCGCTTGATGCCGTAGATCACGCCGCCCGCGCTGTAGAGGACACCGCCCACGATCACCAGGACCAGTACCGCGATGCCGCCGGTGCGCATGAAGTCCGGCAGGAAGAAGACGGCCGCCCAGCCCATCGCGATGTAGCAGGGGGTGTAGAGCCAGCGCGGGGCACCGACCCAGAAGACCCGGAAGACGATTCCGGCCAGCGCGGCCGCCCAGATTCCCCACAGCAGCCACTGCCCCTTGGCTCCCGGCAGGAGCAGCATGGTCAGCGGTGTGTACGTGCCCGCGATGATCAGGAAGATGTTGGCGTGATCCAGTCGGCGCAGGATGCCGTCCATGCGCGGGCTCCAGTTGCCCCGGTGGTACAGCGCGCTCACGCCGAACAGCAGGCAGGCCGTGAGGGCGTAGATCCCGCAGGCGAGCCGGCCGCGGGGGGAGTCGGCGAGGGCGGTGAGCACCAGGCCCGCGACGAGGACGGCCGGAAACATGCCGAGGTGCAGCCAGCCGCGGAGTCTGGGCTTGATCTCTTCGGTGATCTGGTGCGCGTGGTGCGCGATCTGGTGTGGCAGGGAGGGCGCGTCGGGATCGCGGCCGTCGGCCGGCCTGTCCGTGGGCGCGTCGGGGACGGGCGCAGTCATGCGGGGCATCGTACCTACGGAACCGTAAGTTACGCGTCAGGGCGGCCAGATGGGGGCCCGTAAGTGGCCATCGTCTCATGGGGTACCCGGTGTGGCCACACCACGGGTGAAGCCGTGGTGACGCATCGAAAACATCTGGATGAGTGGCGATGCTCACGCCGCTCACCTGTGACGCCCTCTGGACATATGCGCAGACCCGTCGGATGATCAAATGAGTGCGGTCGGCACCGGATGAGCGCGGAAGATCGAGACGCATCCCGTCCGCGAAGCATCCGGGTCGCGGCCCCCACGGGGCATACAAGGGCATATTTCAGGACAAAATCCCTCACTTAGGAGCAACCGTGGCGCGCGACATCGCGGCTCCCCCCGTCGTTCCCACCAACCATCAGGGGCTGATCTCGTGGGTCGACGAGATCGCTGAACTGACGCAGCCGGACAACGTGGTCTGGTGTGACGGATCCGAGGCCGAGTACGACCGTCTGAGCGAGGAGCTCGTCGCGAAGGGCACCTTCCGCAGGCTCGATCCGATCAAGCGCCCCAACTCCTACTACGCCGCCTCCGACCCGACCGACGTCGCCCGCGTCGAGGACCGGACCTTCATCTGCTCCGAGAAGGAAGAGGACGCGGGCCCGACGAACCACTGGATGGACCCGGCCGAGATGCGTGAGGTCTTCTCCGGTGAGAAGGGCGTCTTCCGCGGCTCGATGCGCGGCCGGACCATGTACGTCGTCCCGTTCTGCATGGGCCCGCTCGGCTCCAAGCTGTCCGCGATCGGCGTGGAGATCACCGACTCCGCCTACGTCGCCGTCTCCATGCGCACCATGACCCGCATGGGGCAGGCCGTCCTCGACGAGCTCGGCGACGACGGCTTCTTCGTGAAGGCCGTGCACTCCGTCGGCGCCCCGCTGGAGGAAGGCCAGGAGGACGTCCCCTGGCCCTGCAACCAGACCAAGTACATCTCCCACTTCCCGGAGAGCCGCGAGATCTGGTCCTACGGCTCCGGCTACGGCGGCAACGCCCTGCTCGGCAAGAAGTGCTACGCCCTGCGCATCGCCTCCGTCATGGCCCGCGACGAGGGCTGGCTCGCCGAGCACATGCTGATCCTCAAACTCACCCCGCCGCAGGGCGAGTCCAAGTACGTCGCCGCCGCCTTCCCGAGCGCCTGCGGCAAGACGAACCTCGCCATGCTGGAGCCCACCATCTCCGGCTGGACGGTCGAGACGATCGGCGACGACATCGCCTGGATGCGCTTCGGCGAGGACGGCCGCCTGTACGCCATCAACCCCGAGGCCGGCTTCTTCGGCGTCGCTCCCGGCACCGGTGAGCACACCAACGCCAACGCGATGAAGACGCTGTGGGGCAACTCGGTCTTCACCAACGTCGCCCTCACCGACGACAACGACATCTGGTGGGAGGGCATGACGGAGGAGACCCCGGCCCACCTCACCGACTGGAAGGGCAACGACTGGACGCCGGACAGCCAGACCCCGGCCGCCCACCCCAACGCCCGCTTCACGGTCCCCGCGTCCCAGTGCCCGATCATCGCGCCCGAGTGGGAGGACCCCAAGGGCGTGCCGATCTCGGCGATCCTTTTCGGCGGGCGGCGCGCCACGGCCGTACCGCTCGTGACCGAGTCCTTCGACTGGAACCACGGCGTGTTCCTCGGCGCCAACGTGGCGAGCGAGAAGACCGCCGCCGCCGAGGGCAAGGTCGGCGAGCTGCGCCGCGACCCGTTCGCGATGCTGCCCTTCTGCGGCTACAACATGGGCGACTACATGGCCCACTGGGTCGACGTCGCCAAGGACAAGGACCAGTCCAAGCTGCCGAAGATCTACTACGTCAACTGGTTCCGCAAGAACGACGAGGGCAAGTTCGTCTGGCCCGGCTTCGGTGAGAACAGCCGGGTCCTGAAGTGGATCGTCGAGCGCCTGGAGGGCAAGGCGGAGGGCGTCGAGACCCCGATCGGCATCCTGCCGGCCAAGGGCGCGCTGGACACGAACGGCCTCGAACTGTCGGACTCCGATCTCGACTTCCTGCTCACCGTCGACAAGGAGGTCTGGCGCGAGGAGGCCGCGCTGGTCCCTGACCACCTCAACACCTTCGGCGACCACACGCCGAAGGAGCTGTGGGACGAGTACCGCGCGTTGGTTGAGCGCCTGGGCTGAGTCCCGACCCGAAGACTCCGCGGCCGGTTGGGATGCCCTGACCAGTGATCGTCACGGCCGGCCGCGGTGCGGTACGGCGAAGCCGCGCACAATGGCGTGTGTGGTTCTGGGCCTGCTGTTGTCGACTCCGTCCGCCCCGACGGGGGTGACGGCGGCAGGCCTTCGCCATGTGCGGGGCTCGCCGTTGGCGGTGCGTGTGGTGTGCCGGGTGCGGGTTGCGTTGTGGCTGGTCGCGCCCACGCGGCGGAGCCGCAAATCGACACAGTCCCGCGCCCCTTTGGGGCGCTACTGGGAACGGTCCTCCAAGTAGCGGGTGTGGGACTCCTGCCGACGGGCCTCCGTCTCTCGCAAGGCTGCCGCCAGCTGCTCGGCCTCCTTCTTCAGTAGGCCCAGCTGGCGCTCCAGATGCAGCTCCGGAGACTCCGTGCCCGGTGTCATCCGCGTCCACCACCGAGTCCGTACGAAACTGTCGACGGCCTCCGGAAGGTCGCGCCGCACGATCCGGGAGAGCATGTGCACGCCCTCCGGATCGTGCGCCAGCAGCTCGGCCACCCAGCCCTTGTCGAGCAGCGCGGCCAGCAGCTCGGTGAGTTCACGTAGCCGGGCAGCGGCCGTGACCGACAGCTCGATCTCCGTCAGATAGCCGCGCAGCTTCTCGAAGTCGTCCCGTACCTCGTCCAACTGGGCCGACGGGTCCGGGAACTCGGGCAGCGCGGGCCGCTCCGGCGGGGCGATCAGCGCGCCCGCGCCGTAGAGGCCGGCGACGACGACGGGCCAGTACGGACCCGCCACCCCCGTGAAGGTCAGCCCCAGGCCGACCAGCCCGCACGCGCTGCCGGCGATGTTCTTGCGGGACTCCAGGTACCCGGTGAATCTACTGGTAGCCACGGATCTCCTCGAAGGCGCCGTCCAGCGAGCCCTCCTGGGCGTCGAAGAGGCGGCCGCCGGTCAGCTCGGCGATGTGCTCCAGCTCGGACTTGTCGGAGTCGCCGAAGAGGATGGGGAAGACGGGCGTCTCCCGCCGGTCGCGGTCGAGCCCGGCGTAGAAGGAGTCGAAGTCGGCTGCCTCGGCGCCGGCGGTGTTCTCGCCGTCCGTCATCAGCACGATCGACGTGAACGTGTCCTGGGACCGACCGGCGCCGAGATGGTCGTACGCCTTCTCCAGCGAGGTGAAGATCGCGGTGTCGCCCTCGGCGGACAGCGCCTCGGTGTCCTCGCGGATCCCGTCGAGCCCGGCCTTCGGGTCGGCCGGCTCCACGACATGCGTCCGCACGCTCTTCACGTCCGACCCGAAGGGCATCAGCGTGACCTCCTCGCGCTCACGGAAGTCGCCGGTGAGGTCGGTGAGCGCCCGCTTCAGCTGCTCCAGGCGGTCGCCCTCCATCGAGCCCGAGGTGTCGAGGACGTAGACCGTCCTGGACGGGCGGCGCAGCTCGTTCTCGTACGAGTCCAGCAGGCCGTCGGCGACGGAACGGGTGCCCGGGAAGGGCAGTTCGCGCCGTCGGGCGGGGTCGAGACCGGACGCGGGCGGGACGGAGGCGACGACCGGGCGGCGATGGGTGCGCTCGGTGATCAGCCGCTGGACGTCCTCGGTGCGCAGCGCCTCGGTGACACGGCGGACGTCGTCGCGGGTCGCGGCGTCGGTCGACGCGAGGGAGGAGAGCGGATAGTCGGCGGTGACGACGCCGTCCGTGGGGCGGATCACGGTCAGGCCCGGGATGCCCTTGAGAACGGACTCGTAGTTGAGCAGCGCGTCCACGTTTCCGCGCCGCTTGTACGCCGTCGCCAGCCAGCCCGACGAACCCGACGTCAGCTTCTGCCCCTTGAAGAACTCCTTCAGCCGGGGCGTGGCCTTGTCGACGTCCGCGTCCGTCAGGGCCGACTGGGCGCCCGAGAGGGCGGAGGCGACGGAGACGAGGGTGGCGAAGCCGGAGTTGGAGCGGGCCGGATCGGTCATGCCGTAGGTCAGACGGCCGTCCTGGACGGCCTGCTCGACCTGCGACCAGGTGACGTCGTCCGGCTTCCAGCCCAGCGTGCCGAGGGTCGTGGTCCTGACCCCGACGGCGACCGGGCTCGACATCACCGGGGTCTCCGACACGACCTTCTTCGCCGCTTCCGGCCGTAGCCGCAGATAGTCGTTGCTGGACAGCCACAGCGCGTCGTACTGCCCGTCCGCCTTGCCCTTCGCCAGCAGCTCCACCGCGTCCAGGGTGCCCATGTAGGTGGGCCGGACCTTGATGCCGGTGTCGTCGGCGATCCGGTCGAGGACCGGGGTCATGTCACCGAGCTCGCTGGAGGCGAGGACGCAGGGTGCCGGGCTGCGGGGCGTTGTCCGGCTCGTCGGCCGCCTTCTGTGAGGTGCAGGCCGTGAGCAGGGCGAGCGCGGAGAGGGCGACGGCGAGCAGACGTCGGCCTTGGGCGTGTCTCATCCGAGCCCACCCTCCAGCGCGCCCTGCGAACGGCTGCGCTCCAGGTAGGCGCTCGCGTGCTGCAGTTCGGCGGTCAGGTTCTCCACGGTCGTCGCCATCGCCTCGGTCGCCTGGACCTTGTAGGTGTCGATCGCGTCGAGCGTGCGGTAGATCTGCTGGAAGGCGTTGCGGAGGGTCTCCGCTCCCACCGCCGGATCGGCGGCGATGCGCTGGATCTCACCGCTCTGCGTGGCGAGCATCTCGGCGTTGCCCCGAATGAGATCCTCGGTGGTCCCGCGCAGGGCGTTGACCTGCTCGACGACCTTCTTCTGGTTGTCGAGCGCGGAGGCCAGCATCACCGAGATCCGCAGCGCCGAGACGGTCGTGGTCGCCGCCCGGTCGACGCCCTTGATCAGCTCCTCGTTGTTACGCCGTACGACGTCCATGGCGAGGTATCCCTGCGCGCACACCGCGAGCTGGGTGAGCAGGTCCTGGTGCTTCTGCCGGACCGGGAAGAGGATGTCGGCGCGCAGACCGTCGGCCTGCTGGGGGTCGGTGACCTGGGCGATGTGCTGCTCGACAGCGGTGTCCAGGGCCTCGGTCAGGACGACGTACTCCTGGAGCTTGCCCATGCTCTCCCAGAGCCGCACCCGCTCGGTCTGCAGGGCGGCGTTGTCCCGCCGCAGCTCGTCCTGCCCACCCCGCAGCGATCCCACGATCCTGTTCAGCGTCCCTTGCGCGGAGGCGTACTTGGCGACGTGGTCGCGCAGCTTGTTGCCGCCGGGCAGCCTGGACAGGAACTTGCGCCCCTTGGAAGCGGGCAGGTCCCGCGGATCCAGGTCCTCCACGACCCGCCGCAGTTCCACGAGCGAGCCGGCGACCTGCGACTGCGCGTCCCCGCCCTTGTCGGGCAGGCTGCGGATGGTCCGCTCCAGCATGCGGTTGGACTGCGCGGCGGCGGTACGCATCTCACCCGCGCCCAGTGCGGTGATCTCCCCGACCTTGCCGGCGAACTCGGGGGAGCGGGCGTCGAGCGCCGCGATCCCCGCCACATACTCGGACGCCTTCTTGGCCATGTCGGTACGGACCCCCTCGTCGACCGGGACGAGTCCGCCGGCCTTCTCGCGCGGCACCGTGGCCACGGGCTCGGGCGGAGTGAGGACGAAGGTGTCGTCGCTGTTGGTCATGTACTGCTGCCCCCCTTATCCGCGCGCCCGTCGCGCCAGCTCGTGCAGCACCTCGGAGGTGGGCACGGCCGCCTGGTGGACGCCGGTCAGTTCCTGCTTGAGATAGGTGGTGTCCGATGCGAACTCGGCGGCCCCGCCCTGCGGCCGGAACCCGTGCCGGGCCGCCAGCTCCCGCAACCGCTTGTCCTGGGAGAGGAGTGCGGCGACGGCATTGCCCTTCTCGGTCAGCGGTACGACCGTGTGGTCGCTGTTCACCGTGGTGTCCGGGTACAGGACGACGAGGTCGTCGGGCTGCTGCCCTTCCGCCAGCAGGGAGGCGACCTGGGACTCGTAGACCACGACGAGCGGATTGCCGGCCCCGCTGACGAAGTCCCGGAAGACGGCGTCACTGCTCGACTGCTGGGCGCCCTGCACGCGGACCAGCTTCTGCAGCAGAGGTGCGGTGCGCCCGATCTCGGCGTCGGTGGCGACCACCTTGCCGCCGTTCTCGACATAGGAGGCGGCGGCCAGATACAGGGCGCCGGAGTTCGAGGTCTCGGGATCGGTGCTGGACAGGTACAGGGTGCCCGTCAACTCGCCGTACTTCTGGGCGCCCTTGAGCTGCTGCCAGGTGCGGTCTGCGCGGGCGGCGGCCAGATAGGCGGCCATCGTGAAGGTGCCGCGATGCTCGGTGTCCAGGGTGGCCAGCTTGTTCGCCGCGAGCACCTCGGCGGCGTTCCTGTGCGCCACGACGACGAGGGGCGAGTAGAAGAGGCGGGGGAGGGTCCCCGTCACCTTGTACTTCGCGGCGAGTTCGACGGCCGGCGCCTGACTCGACGGCAGCGCGAGGTCGTACCCCTCGAGGTCCAGCCCCTCCATGGCCCAGGACCCGGAGGTCTCGGCCTTCACGGTGTAGCCCTTGGCGGCGAGGGCCTTCACCACGTCGGGATCGGCGAAGAACTCGGCCTTCTCCGACCCGATCACAGCTTGCACGGTCTTCGTTGCCGTGCCGTCCTCACTACTGCGGCCCGCGACGACGGCGACCACCACGCCACCGATCAGCAACACCGCGAGGATGATTCCTGCGATACGTCTCACGCGGGGAGAGTGCTCGCGGAATTCAACGTTCCCCGCCGGAAGGGATGAACGGGAGGTGTCATACCGGTCCCGGTACAACACGGGTCAGCGGCAACGCCCTGCTTTTAGGGGCGCGGGGAACTGCGCGACCAGCCACACACAACCGTCAGCCGCTAAACGACAAACTATGGCAACCCGGTCCGCGCGTCACTGCGGGTGCACGCGGACCGGGGCCGTTAAAGGGGGCGTCAGCCGACGCCGGTCAATTCCTGCGGCTCGGCCAGCGCAGCGGCATGCGCGTCCATGCGCTCGGCGGCGAGAATCGCGGCAGCGGTATCCGCACGAGACGCGGCAACGACCAACGCCCGCCCCGCAAGGGCATGCGCCCGGCGGTGCAGCGCCGCAGTCCCCGCCTCGCCGCCGGCGGCCGACGCCGACGTCCGGACCGGCGTCGTGCCACCCCGCAGCCGGCCCACCTCCTCGGCGAGCCGCTCGGCGGCCGCGTCGAGGTCGGTCGACGGCTCAAGCGAGCGCAGCGCATCCGTGACGGCGAGCAGCGCGGCGAGATGGCCCGCGAGCTGGATGTCCAGCTCCTCCTCACGCGAGCGGTGGGGGAAGTCGGTGGTGTTGCCGGCCATCGTGCTGTGGACCGACTTGGTGCGGATCGGTTCGTACATGGGGATGGCCTCCTGTGCGCTGACAGGAAGCCATCCTAGCTTAGATTCCGTCTAAAGTTGAGCGCTTCGCAAAACAGGACGGTCCGCATACATAGCGTGAGCGTCAGGGCTGGCTGTAGCCGTCCAGGAACCGCCCGATCCGCCCCACCGCGTCCCGCAGGTCCGTGACCGTCGGAAGGGTCACCACCCGGAAGTGATCGGACTCCGGCCAGTTGAAGCCGCTGCCCTGCACCACCATGATCTTCTCGCGCCGCAGCAGGTCCAGGACCATCTGTCGATCGTCCTTGATCTTGAAAACCTTGGGGTCGAGCCTGGGGAAGAGATACAGCGCCCCCTTCGGCCGTACGCACGTGACGCCGGGGATCTGCGTCAGCAGCTCGTACGCCACATCCATCTGCTCCTTCAGCCGCCCCCCGGGCAGCACCAGGTCATTGATGGACTGCCGCCCGCTCAGCGCGGCCACGACCCCGTGCTGACCGGGCATGTTCGCGCACAGCCGCATGTTCGCGAGGATGGTGAGGCCCTCGATGTAGGAGTCGGCGTGGGCGCGGGGGCCCGAGATCGACATCCACCCGACCCGGTATCCGGCGACCCGGTAGGCCTTCGACATGCCGTTGAAGGTGAGGGTGAGCAGGTCGGGGGCGACGGCGGCGGTCGGGGTATGGGAGGCCCCGTCGTACAGGATCTTGTCGTAGATCTCGTCCGAGCAGACGAGCAGGTTGTGCCGCCGGGCGATGTCCGTCAGCCCTCGCAGCACGGCCGCGTCGTACACGGCACCCGTCGGGTTGTTGGGGTTGATGATGACGATGGCCTTGGTGCGGTCGGTGACCTTGCGCTCGATGTCGGCGAGGTCGGGCATCCAGTCGGCCTGCTCGTCGCACCGGTAGTGGACGGCGGTGCCGCCGGACAGCGAGACGGCGGCGGTCCACAGCGGATAGTCGGGAGCCGGAACCAGCACCTCGTCGCCGTCGTCCAGCAGCCCCTGCATCGCCATGACGATCAGCTCGGAGACGCCGTTGCCGATGAAGACGTGCTCGACGTCGGTCTCGATGCCGAGGGTCTGGTTGTGCATGACGACGGCCCGGCGCGCGGCGAGCAGCCCCTTCGCGTCCCCGTACCCGTGTGCCGTGGACACGTTCCGGAGGATGTCCTCCAGGATCTCGGGCGGACACTCGAAACCGAACGCGGCCGGGTTCCCGGTGTTCAGCTTGAGGATCCGATGCCCCGCCGACTCGAGCCGCATCGCCTCCTCGAGCACCGGGCCCCGGATCTCGTAACAGACGTTGGCGAGCTTGGTCGACTGGATCACCTGCATGTCAAGGAGCTTACGGCCGCGTAACGTCCGGTGGGCCGTGTTTTCCGACACGTGAGACGCGGGGGTTTGGCCCGTTATCGCCGGTAGCTGTCCCGCCGGTCCCTCCGGTCCCTACAATGCGCGCTCATGTCCAGCCCGCCTGAGCACGACAACGGAAGGTACGGGGCGAACAGCGCCTACGGTGCCCCCGGTGCGCACGTCACCCCTGGCGGGATTCGGCCGACGGACGTGCCCGGGATGTCACCGAACGTGTACCACCCGCGGGTCGAGTCGTCCCCGCGTTACGAGGCGTACGCCGACCCCGCGACCGCCCACGGGTGGCAGAACGCGTACGACGAGACGACCGAGCTGCCTCCGGTGGTCGAGGGGGCGGATGGTGCCCACGAGGACTGCGGCGCCGGTGGCGGCTCCGGTCCCGGCGGTGGCTACGACTACGTCTACGAGGACGGCCACGGCTACGACTACGACGCCGCCCGTGACGCGGGACGCGGCAGCCCCCGCAGCCACCGAGGCCGCCACCAGCCCGGCGTCTGGCGCTCGCGTCGCGTCGCGGTGGTCGCCGGTGTGGTGGGGGCGGTGTCGGTGGGGGCGCTGATAGCCGGGTTCTCCCTGTCCGGGCCCTCCTCGACGGGCGGCACGAAGACCAAGGGCGACAGGACGGCCACGACGTCCGACGACTCGGTGGTGCCGGGTGAGCCATCCGTGGGTACGTCACCAGGTACCCGCCGGTCCGAAGACGCCGATCCGCCGCGAACCACGTCCCCGAGCGCCTCGGCGAGCCCGACCGTGTCGGACGAGGCCGCCTCCGACGCCGCCGCGTCCGACGACAGCACCGAGGAACCCTCGACCGACCCGACCGCCGCCGGGACGGCTCCCTCCGCACCCACCGCGACAGTGACGGCGACGGCGACAGCGACGGGCACCTCCGCCGACAAGCCGGGCCGGGGGCAGGGAAACACGAAGCGCCCCAAGTAGTCACGGCCGCGTCAACTCGCGTGCCGAGCTGGGGCTGCGCGGGGCCGGGGAAGCGACCCGGGTGTCGATCGCGGTCAACGCCGACTCGCTGGCGAAGCGGGGGCTCCTGACGCACGAACTGCAGCCGTGCCGCGCGCTCGTCGGGGTCGCGGCGGTAGGTCACCACGCCCGCTGCCGCTCGCTTGTGGTGATCCGATCACCCTCTCGTGAACGTCCTGCGCCGCCCGCCGAACACACCGGTCCGCCGTGATAGGGAATCCCCTACGGCGCGAACTCACCAGTAACCAACTCCTTGTCCACACCCCCCTCCTGCGTGAGAATGCGCATGACAAAAGTGCGGGTGGCCGGAGATTTTCCGGTCACCCTCCTCGTATGAGGGGACCCCCACATGAGAAAACCTCTCGGCGCCGCCCTCCTCGCCCTGGCGATAGCCGGGGCCGGCGCCGCGCCCGCGGTCGCGGCTCCCGTGGACACGGCAGAGTCCTTCGGCAAGAGCGTGGACGCGGACACGATCACGTCCGTGGTCCACGACGCCGTCACGTCCACCACGGAGAGCCTCAACCGGACCCTGAACCCCTCGGTCCAGGCCGTCGACTTCGCGGGTACCGTCTCGCTCAGCAACTGTTCCGGCTCGGTCGTCCGGTTCCCGGACTCGGAGGACAACGACCCGGCGCTGGTGATGTCCAACGGCCACTGTCTGGAGACCGGCATGCCGGGACCCGGACAGGTCGTCGTCGACCGGGCGTCCAGCCGGACGTTCGGCCTGCTCAACTCGTCCGGCTCCCGGGTCGGCACGCTGCGCGCCAGCAAGATCGCTTACGGGACCATGACCGACACGGACGTGGCGATCTATCAGCTCACCACCACGTACGCGCAGATCAAGAGCTCGTACGGGATCGACGCGCTGAAGGTGGCCGACACCCACCCGGTCGCCGGCACGGCCATCACGGTCGCCTCCGGTTACTGGAAGCGGCTGTACAACTGCAACATCGACGGGTTCGCATACCGCCTCAAGGAAGGCGACTGGACCTTCAAGGACTCGGTCCGCTACACCTCCGCCTGCAACACCATCGGCGGCACCTCCGGCTCCCCCGTCATCGACCAGGCCACGAAGCAGGTCGTCGCCGTCAACAACACCGGCAACGAGGACGGCCAGCGCTGCACGGTCAACAACCCGTGCGAGGTGGACGAGAGCGGCAACGTCACCGTCCGCCAGGGCATCAACTACGCCCAGCAGACGTACCAGATCCCCGCCTGCTTCGGCGTCGACAACAAGCTCGACCTGAGCGCGAGCGGGTGCGTACTGCCCAAGCCGTAACAGCGGCAAGGGGATCGGGGCGGGTGGTCCCGGGGTACCGCGGCAGTTCAGCGCGGTGTCCTGCGGACTGCCCGCCCCGCCAGTACGTCCGTCCTGCGGCCGTCCTCGATCACGAAGCGGCCGTCGACGAGGACGTACGGGATGCCGGTGGGCAGCTTCCTCGGTTCCTCGAACGTCGAACCCGCCGCCACCGTCCGCGGGTCGAACAGCACCAGGTCCGCCCGGTGACCCTCGCGGACCAGCCCTCGGTCCGGCAGTCGCAGCCGGGCCGCCGGGCGCGAGGTCAGATGGGCCACGCACTCCTCCAGTGACAGGACCCCCAACTCCCGTACGTAGTGGCCGAGGTAGTGCGGGAACGTTCCGTACGCCCTCGGATGCGGCTTCGTGCCCTGCAGGATGCCGTCCGAGCCGCCCGTGTGGACGTGGTGCCGCATGATCGTCCGCACGTTCTCCTCGTGGCCGACGTGCTGCAGGATCGTCGAACCCAGCCGGTCGTCCAGGAGGAGACGGCGAGCGGTCACCCACGGGTCCTCGCCCCGCGCGTCCGCCGACTGCCGGATCGTACGGCCGACGAAGTCCCCGAGCGCCGGGTCGCTCACGCCGGAGATCTCGATCGTGTCCCACTCGATGGGCACCCCGTGGCAGCCGTCCGCGCCGATGACCTCCATGTGGTGGCGGATGCGTTCGGCGGTGTCGTCGTCCGTGAGGCGGGCCAGGACCGCCTCGGGCCCGCCCTCGCTCGCCCAGCTCGGCAGCATGGCGACGAGCGTCGTGCAGCCGGGTGTGTAGGGGTAGGTGTCGAGGCTGATGTCGGCTCCTTCGGCGAGCGCCTCGTCCAGCAGCGACAGCAGCTCGGGCGCCCGGCCCTTGTTCACGCCGAAGTTCATGGTGGCGTGGGCCAGGTGGAGAGCGCAGCCCGCCTCCCTCGTCAGGGCCACCATCTCCTCGTACGCCTCCAGGGCGCCGGCCCCGTAGGAGCGGTGGTGCGGGCAGTAGTAGCCGCCGTACGACGCCACCACCCGGCACAGCTCCGTCAGCTCGGCGTCCTTGGCGTACATGCCGGGCGTGTAGGTCAGCCCGGACGACAGGCCGACGGCGCCCTGCTCCATGCCCTCCGCGACGAGCTGCCGCATCCGGTCCAGCTCGTCCGGCGTCGCCTCCCGGTCCTCCCAGCCGACGGCGAGCGCGCGGACCGTGCCCTGCGGGATGAGGTACGCCGCGTTCACGGCGATGCCCCGGCCTTCGAAACCGGAGTCGAGGCGGTCCAGGTACTCACCCACCGACCGCCAGTCGAAGTCGATGTCGTCGCCGGAGCCGTTCCAGCCGGTGATCGCGCGGCGGACCTCGGCGAGGGTGCGGTCGTCGACCGGGGCGTACGACAGCCCGTCCTGACCTATGACCTCCAGGGTGACGCCCTGCGCGGCCTTGGCACTGTGGTCGGGGTCCCGCAGCAGCGCCAGGTCGCTGTGGGCGTGCATGTCGATGAAGCCGGGGGAGAGGACGAGGCCCTCCGCGTCCAGCTCCCGTCGCGCCCTGGGGCGTTGACAGCCGGCCGCGGCCGCCTCCTGGACGATCGACACGATCCGGCCGCCGTCCACGACCACGTCGGCGCGGTAGGAGGGGCCGCCGCTGCCGTCCACGACCTCCGCGTCCCGGATGACGAGTTCTTCCACTGCCGCCACCTCCTAGAAGAACGTGCGGATGTATTCGACGACCGTCCCGTCCGCCTCGGCGACCGGGATCAACTGCCACTTGTCGAACGACGTGCACGGGTGGGACAGCCCCATGCCGAGCCAGTCCCCGACCTCCAGGTCCGCCTCCTCGGTCGTCCGCAGCCACGCGTGCTGGTCGGACAGGCCGGTCACCGAGATGCCGGTGGCCGGGCGCTCGGCGCCGTCGCGGCGGACCACCTGGGCGAACGGCAGATCGAGGTCGTACGCCGCGTCCCGCTTGCCCGCGTTGACGAAGGCCTGGTCGGGGGAGGGGCGGGAGACGACCTGGGCCCACAGCCGGAAGGCGGGTTCGAGTGCGCCCTCCTCCGGGACCCGGTTGAACGGGGTCAGCTTGCGGTAGTGGCCGTCGTCGTGCGAGACGTACGCGCCGGAGCGCAGCAACTTCAGTACGGGAACGGACAGTTCGGGGATCTGGGTGAACACGTCCGCCACCGCGTCGAACCACGCGCTGCCGCCCGCGCTGACGACGATCTCGTCCAGCCCGGCGAACCGGCCCGCCTTGTCGAACTCGACCGCCAGCGCTACCAGCCGCCGCAGCCACGCGTGCACCCGCTCGGTGTCTGCCTGCGGGACCTCGCCCTCGTACCCCGCGACACCGACCAGCCGCAGTGACGGCACGGCGGCCACCGCGTCCGCGACGGCCGCGCACTCCGCCTCCGTACGGACGCCGGTACGGGCGCCCTCACCGGCGGCGAGTTCGACGACGACGTCCACCGGGCGGGCGGCTCCCGCGCCGCTGAGCGCCGCGTCCATCAGCTCCACGCCGCGCACGGAGTCGACGTAGCAGACGAGACGGAAGTCCGGGTCGGCGCTGAGCTCGCCGGCGATCCAGCGCAGGGCGGCCGCGTCCACCAGCTCGTTCGCGAGGAAGACCCGCTGGACGCCGTACGCCCGCGCGACCCGCACCTGGTGCGGCACCGCGAGCGTGATGCCCCACGCGCCGTGCTCGATCTGCCGCTGGAACAGCTGGGGCGCCATGGAGGTCTTGCCGTGCGGGGCGAAGGCGAGGCCGTGGCGGGCGGCGTACGTCTCCATGAGGTCGAGGTTGTGCTCCAGTCGCTCGGCGGAGAGCGCGAGGACGGGAGTGGCGAAACCGCCGGTGAAGAGGTTGCGGCGCTGGGCGGCGAGCTCCGCGACGGTCAGGCCGTCGGCGTCCGGGGGGAGGCCCTTGAAGCGGTGGTCGACGCGGTCCTCTGCGAGGCGGGCGAGGGCTTCGTGAGGGCTGTCGGCTGTCATGGAGCCTCCCTGATCTGGGTGGTTGCATTAGCTGCAATGCTCATTGCGTATATCGCTTACCGCTGTCTAACATCTCGGCCAACGCGGGGTCAACGAAAGCCGCGTCCCGCGAACCCGCCGAGGAGCTACGACGATCGTGACTGTCACCGGACCCCGCAATGCCCTCGACGTCGTCGACGTTGTCGCGCTCGGCGAGTCCATGGTCACGTTCCTGCCGACCCGACCGGGGCGGCTCGCCGATGTGCCGTCGTTCGAGCGGGGGATCGGGGGCGCGGAGTCGAACGTGGCCTGCGGGCTCGCTGCCGCGGGGCATGCGGTGCGGTGGGTGAGCCGGGTGGGGGCGGACGGGTTCGGCGACCACTTGGTGGAGGCGATCGGAGGGTACGGCGTCGACGTCTCGGCCGTCCGCCGGGATCCGGTGCGGCCGACGGGGGTGTACTTCCGTACGGCGGAGGACCGGGGGACGGATGCGCACGAGGTGGCGTACTACCGGGCGGGGTCGGCGGCGTCGGCGATGTCCGTGGCGAACGTGGACCTTGGGGCGGTGCGGGCGGGGCGGGTGCTGCATCTTTCGGGGATCACTGCGGCGTTGTCGGAGGGGTGCCTGGAGCTGATGCGGGAGCTGACGGGGCCGGTGGAGGGGCGGCCGCTGGTGTCCTTCGACGTCAACTACCGGGCGGGGTTGTGGGGAGACGGCAGCGGTCCGATGGTGCTGCTGGATCTGGCGCGCGGGGCTGATGTGGTGTTCGTGGGGGAGGACGAGGCTGAAGCGGCCTGGGGGATCACGGGGGGACCGGAGGCGGTGCGTGCGTTGTTGCCGGAGCCGCGGGTGTTGGTGGTGAAGCGGGGGCCAGTGGGGGCTACAGCTTTCGTGTCGGCTGCGGGTGGTGGTGGGCTGGTCGCGCCCACGCGGCGGAGCCGCAAGTGTCACAGCCCCGCGCCCCTTGGGTTGGCCGACAGCCGCCAGTCGCAAGCCGCGGACGGCCGACCCGCGCAGCCTGCGGGCAGTCGTGCCGCTGGGGCGGCTCCCGACCCAAAGAAGGGCGGCACCTCGTCAGCGCCGAGTTGCGCGTCCCACCCCCGGCCCACCCCGACTCCGGGCACCGCACAGCCGACGACCACCTTCGCACCCGCCCTCCACGTCACCCCCGTGGCAACGGTTGGCGCAGGCGACGCATTCGCCGCCGGCTTCCTCTCCGCAACCCTCCGCGACCTGCCCATGAAGGACCGCCTCCGCCACGCCCACCTCTGGGCCGCCGCCACCCTCACCGCCCCCGGCGACCTCGCCCCACCCCCCTCCCGCGACCACGCCGACCGCCTGGCCGCCCTCGACGACGTCGCGTGGGAGAAACTTCGACTCGGCCCCGGCTGGACGCAAGCCGCACACAGGGCCGACGAGGAGGTACGCACACCATGAGCCAGACCGTCGACCGCGCACTCAGCATCCTGCCGCTGCTCGCGGAGGGCCCCGCCGACCTCGGCCAGGTCGCCGACCGCCTGGGCGTGCACAAATCCACGGCCCTCCGCCTCCTGCGCACCCTCCACGAGCACGGCATGGTCTACCGCCAGTCCGACCAGCGCTACCGCCTCGGCGCCCGCCTCATCGCCCTCGCCCAGGAGGCGATGGAGAACCTCGACATCCGCGAGATCGCCCACCCCCACCTCGTACGCCTCAACGAGCAGTGCGGACACACCGTCCACCTCGCCGTGTACGAGGAGGACGAGGTCCTCTACATCGACAAGGTGGAGAGCCGCTACCCGGTGCGGATGTACTCGCGGATCGGCAAGCCGGTCGCCATCACGGTCGCCGCCGTCGCGAAGCTGCTGCTCGCCGACCTGCCCGAGCACGAGCGCCGCGCCCTCTCCGACAAGCTCGACTACCCCATGTACACGTCCCGTTCGACGCCCAATCAAGAGGCCTTCCTCAAGGAGCTGGCCAAGGTGCGCGAACAGGGCTGGGCCACCGACCTCGGTGGCCACGAGGAGTCCATCAACTGCGTCGCCGCGCCGATCCGTGGTGCCGACGGCCGGGTCGTCGCCGCGATGTCGGTCTCCGCGCCGAACGTCGTGGTCACCGCCGACGAACTCCTCACCCTGCTCCCGCTGGTGCGCCGTACGGCGGACGACATCAGCGGCGAGTACTCCGGCAGGACCTCAGCGAAGAACCCCGTATGACCGAGGACGGCAAGGAACCCGTATGACCGAGAAGACCGCACTCACCCCGAAGACCCACACCACCCCGCCCGCGAAGTTCTCGCACGGCGTGAAGAAGGGGAACATCCTCCAGGTCGCCGGCCAGGTCGGGTTCCTCCCCGCGGCCGAGGGACAGCCTCCGACGCCCGCCGGCCCCACCCTGCGCGAGCAGACCCTCCAGACCCTCGCCAACGTCAAGGCGATCCTGGAGGAGGGCGGCGCCTCGTGGGAGGACGTGATGATGATCCGCGTCTATCTGACGGACGTCGCCCACTTCGCCGAGATGAACGAGATCTACAACGCCTACTTCGAGGCGCAGAACCTCACCCAGCCGCCCGCCGCGCGCACGACGGTGTACGTCGGTCTGCCCGCGGGGCTCCTCATCGAGATCGACGCGCTGGCCGTACTCGGCTGACGCCTCCTCAACTCCCGCACTCCGTACACGGCATGGTGCCCGCTGTCCCTGGGGCGCCATGCCGCGATCCCCCCTGCCCGAAAGCCAGATGTACTTACCCCGAGGACCCCCGAATGTCCCCCTTGTCCTTCCCGCTCGCCGCATCCGCCCCCGCCGAGACCCCACCCCACACCGGCGGCCTCCTCCTCTGGATCGACGGTACGGCCGGTCTCCTGACCGTCGCCGCGATCGGTATCGCCCTCCTGCTCTTCCTGATCATCAAGGTGCGCCTGCAGCCCTTCGTGGCCCTGCTCGCGGTCTCCATAGCCGTCGGCCTGATGGCCGGCCTGTCGGTCACCGAACTCTTCGGCACGGTCCAGCGAAGCGACGCCGTGTCGACCATCGAGTCCGGAATGGGCGGCATCCTCGGCCATGTCGCGATCATCATCGGCCTGGGCACGATGCTCGGCGCGATCCTCGAAGTGAGCGGTGGCGCCGAGGTGCTGGCGTCCCGACTGCTCAATCTCTTCGGCGAGAGGAGAGCCCCCCTCGCCATGGGTCTGACCGGCCTGATCTTCGGTATCCCGGTCTTCTTCGACGTCGGCATCTTCGTCCTCGCGCCGATCGTGTACGCCGCCGCCAAGCGCTCGGGGAAGTCGATCCTCCTCTACTGTCTGCCGCTGCTCGCGGGCCTGTCGATGACGCACGCCTTCCTGCCCCCGCACCCGGGACCGGTGGCGGCGGCCGGTCTGCTCCACGTGGACCTCGGCTGGGTCATCCTCATGGGCATCGTCTGCGGCATCCCGGCGGTGCTGGCCGCGTGGGCGTTCTCGGCCTGGATCGGGCGGCGCATCTTCGTCGCCGTACCGCAGGACATGGTCGAGGCGGCGGACGAGGCGAAGCAGGCCGTCATCGACGAGCAGCGGGCGGCCGGGGTCGAGCCCCAGGAGAAGCCGGTCCCGCTCGGCACGGTCCTCGCCATCATCGGTACGCCGCTGGTGCTGATCCTGGCCGCGACGTTCTCCTCGATCGCCCTGGACCCGTCCACCACCCGCTCGGTGGTCGAGTTCTTCGGCAACCCGTTCGTGGCCCTGACGATCGCCCTGCTCCTCGCGTACTACCTGCTGGGCATCCGCCGCGGCTGGTCCCGCAAGTCCCTGGAAACGGTCTCGACGTCGTCGTTGAAGCCGGTCGGCAACATCCTCCTGGTCGTCGGCGCGGGCGGTGTCTTCGGCGCCGTCCTCAAGGGCAGCGGCGTCGCCCAGGCCCTCTCCGACACCTTCAACGACGTCGGCCTCCCGGTGATCGTCCTGTCGTACCTGATCTCCGTGGTCCTCCGGGTCGCCCAGGGCTCGGCGACGGTCGCCATCGTCACCACGGCCGGCATCGTCGCCCCCCTCCTCACCGAGGGCGACCACTCCCAGCCCTTCATCGCCCTGGTCATCATGGCCATCTCGGCCGGCTCGATCTTCGCCTCGCACGTCAACGACGGGGGCTTCTGGATCGTCGCCAAGTACTTCGGCATCAGTGAGCGGGACACGTTGAAGACGTGGACGGTGCTGGAGAGTGTGCTGTCGGTGGCCGGGTTCGTGGTGGCTGCGGTGTTGAGCGTGTTCGTCTAGGCCTTCCGCGCCGTCGACCGAACGGTCCGGCCTCACGCCCCGGACACGCCCCGGCCTCAACGCCCCGAACACGCCCCGGCCTCAACGCCCCGAATACGCCCCGGACGTGACCCGTTCGCGCCCGGGGCGTGCGGTGGAATGGAGGGGCGGGAACGGGGTTGTGAGGGCCGTGGCGGCGGTGCGATGCTGATCGTCATGCCGCCGTCTCCTCACGCGCCCGATCACGGAGCGGTCCTCGCGGAGGTGCGGAAGGTGCGGCGAGCGGGAGTCGTCAGACTGCGCGCACTCGACGTGCCGGCACTTGCCGGGGTCGCCCGTGAACTTCCGCGGGGAGACGGCGAGTCGCCAGGGGGGCCGGTGGAGAAGGTATTACGGCTCGCCGTCTCCCGCATGGGCGGCGGCACCCTGCAGACCGCCGCCGAGTACAGCCTCGGCCTCGCGCAGGGCACCCGCGACTGGCCGGCCGCCGACCGGCGCCGAAGGGCCGCCCAGGTGTACGGGGTGAGCGTCGAACGCTTCCGCAAACACCATGAGTTGATGGTCCTCGGGCAGGTCGCCGAGCAGGTAGTCCAGCTGGGCGCCGAGAGCGGTGCTCATGCGCGGCCCGCGCCGACGTCGTACGACCGCATCCCCGCCGCCCATCGCACGCTGCCCGTCCGCGTCCACCACGGGACCGTCCCCGTCACCCTGCACGTCCACTCCGTCGACCTGCTCCGCGACATCGACGTCGTCGTCTCCCCGACGAACACCTACTTCGCGCTGCCCGCGCCCTACAAGTCGTCCGTCTCCGCCACGCTGCGCCGCGCGGGCGCGCACCGCGACCCCGTCGGGGGACTCGTCGACGACAGGATCGACGACGAGCTACGGGGCTGGACCGCCCGGCACGGGGCTCCCGGCCGGGCGGCACAGCCCGGCACCGTCGCCGTCACCTCCGCCGGCGCGCTCGACGGGCAGGGCATCCGCCGCATCTACCACGTCGCCGTGGCCGTACCCCGCCCGGAGACCAACGACTACGACGTGCAGCCGGCCGACATCACCAGAGGCGTCGCCCGCGTCTTCGCGCTGCTGGCCGAGGAGACCGCTCGGCACGACCCGCCCCTGCGCTCGGTCTGCCTGCCGCTCCTCGGCGCCGGACGCGGCGGCCTCAGCCCGCTGGAGAGCTTCGCCGCGCTGTGGGCCGCGGTCGAGGCCGAACTCGCCCGCGGGGCCGACTGGGAGATCCACTTCGTCGTACGCCGACACGCCCGCGCCGATCTGCTGGAACGGCTGCTGGCCTCCAGGGAGGACTGATGGGACACGTCCCACCGCCCCAGCACTTCGACCCGGAGAGCGAGGAGCCGCTCGACGCGTACGTCGTCCTGGCCGCCGCGGCGGCGAAGTGGGGGCTCGTCGCGGGCCGGATCGAGCGGGCCACCCGCGACCGGCTGGCCGAGCTGCTGGATCTCGTACGGGCCGGGGGCCGGGATCCGGACATCCGCTTCGACGCCGCTCGCCAGGCCGCGGGGCTGTTGCGGGAGCGGGTGCCCGAGGAGTTCGGCGAGGACGCCGGGGCCAGGCTCGTCGCCACCCCGGCCGCCGACGGGCGGGTGACCGTGCAGGGGTTCGCGCCCGAGGATCTCGCCATCCTGCTCATCGACGGGCACCGGATGGTGGGGCCGGTGCTCGGCCCGGTACGCGAACGGCTGCTCGCCCAGCCCGCGCTGGACGCCGAGGAGCTGCGCCGGTGCGGCGGCGACCCCTTCGCGCCCGATCTGATCCGGCTGCGGGGGACCGGCGGACAGGTGCGGCTGCCGCGCTTCCAGTTCTCCGAGGACACCCTGCCCTGGCCCGTCGTTCTGGAGGTCAACGGCCTGCTCGCCGCCGACCGCGACCCGTGGGGCGCCGCCGACTGGTGGCTGTCCGCCAACGCCTGGCTCGGCACCAGCCCCGCACGCCTGCTCGGCACCGGCCGCGACCGCCAACTCGCCGACACCGCGCGGTTCCTGATGGAGGATGAGTAGACCGTGCCCAACTACCGGCCACCGGCCGCGCTGACCGGCACCCCCGAGAAGGTCACGCTGACCCGCGGCACCCTGCTGTACCGCGTCCACGCCTCCCGCCACCCCGCCGCCTCGTTCAACCCGAAGCCCTCGCACTGTCTGTACGGAGGGGGCCGGTTCGACGCCACCTCCTGCGACCGGTACGGCTATCTGTACGCCGGACTCGGCCCGGCCGCCGCCGTCTGCGAGACCCTGCTGCGCTCCCTGCCCTTCGACCCCACGGGCGGGCCCCGGCTGCTGCCGCACCGCGCGGTGGAGGGCCGCCGGATGACCACCCTGCGGCTCACCGCCGACCTGCGTGTCCTGCCGTTGATGAGCGCCCGCGACCTGGCCGCCGTGCACCAGGACAGCTGGCTGGTGCACGCCGAGGCCCAGGAGTACGCCTACACACGTGACTGGGCGCACTGGATCCGCCGGAACGCCGGCCCGTGGGCGCAGGGGCTGGTGTGGTCGTCCAAGCGGGAGCCGGCGGAACGGGCGGTGGTCCTGTTCGGTGACCGCGGCCTCGCCGCGGAGCTGCCCGCTGACGCGGAGGACGTCACCGACTTCGACACGGCCGAGGGTCTCGAGTGGCTCAACTCCGTCCTCGCGCCCTACTTCGTCCAACTCGCCCCCTGACACGACGGGTTGATCCCCCCGCTTCCTGGAATGCTCGCACCGTGACCGACCTGAACCCGACCGCCGAGGAAGTCCGCGCCCGGCGCGACGAACTCCTCGACACCCTCGCCGACACCGCCTCCGACGACCCCGACGCGCCCGCCCTGTGCGGGCTGGTCGGCGAGCTCAGCTACCGCCTGCTGGTGATGGAAGGCGGCGAGGAGGACCTGAGGCTGGCCGCCGAGGCGTTCGCGCTCGCCTTCCGGACACCGGGGGACGACGGGGACTGGGCGGCCTGGCGGATCTTCTACGGGCATGTCCGGGCCTTCCAGTACGACGCCGACCCGAGCCCTGAACTCCGCGAGCAGATGTGGGAGTTGCTGCGGGACGGGGTGTCCGGCCTGGACGACGGGGACGACTACCACGACCTCGTACGCGATCTGGCCCGGCAACTCCTCGCGGCCTGCGCGAAGCAGCGCTACATGGGCTGCGAGGGGCCGGCCCAGCGGCGCCTGGAACTCCTCGACGAGGCGCTGCGGCTGCACGAGGACGCCGCCGGCACCCTGGAACCCGGCAGCGAGGAGGCCGTCGACCTGATGGTGTCGCGCGGCTATCTGCACCTGGAGCGCGTCGAGCTGCGCTCCGACCCGGCGGACGCCGAGGCCGCGGCCCGCCACTACGGCGCCGCGCTGGACGCCGGCCTGCCCGGCGCCGATGTGCCGCTGCTGCGGCACAGCCTCGGCCTCGCGCTGATGGCGCACGGCCGGATGACCCAGGACCGGGAGGAACTGGAGCGGGCACGGGAGGAGTTCGGCGCCGCGCTGCTCGAGGTCCGGCGGACGACGGGTACGCCGCCCTCCTGGGCCTGGGAGGCCGAGATCCGCGCGGTCTTCGTCCGCGCCACCATCTGGGCCCACTGGAAGGACCACGCGCAGGCCGCCGCCGCCGAGGTGGAGCTCGCCGGGCTGCTCGCCGACCCGGCCGACGTCGACCGGCTGCTGCCGCTGTACCTGGACACCTTCGGCCGGCTGCTCTTCGAACGCGGCGGCGTCCGCGGTGACGGGGCCGCCCAGGACCGGGCGATCGCCCTGATCCGCAAGGCCGTCGACGAGTGGGTGCCCGAACGCGACGGCCCGGTCACCACCACCGCCCTGTTCCTCGGCGTCTTCCAGCAGAGCCGCTACCGGGACGATCCCGACCCGGGCCGCCTGCACGACGTGGCCGAGGCCGCGGGGCTGGTCCTCGCCGACGAGGCGTTCGACGACGGGATGCGTCAGCTCGCCCGGATGATGGGAGCCTGGGCCTGGATCATCCTGGAGGACACGCACGGCATCGCGCCCGAGGCGGGCGCAGGCGTCCCGGCGGGAATGAGCACCGACGACGCCCGGGAGGCCTACCTCGCCATGCTGAGGGACCTCGAGTCCGGGCGTGGCTTCCTCGACTTCAGCGACACCAGCGAGGACTTCCCCGGCATCTTCAAGTCGTTCGGCGGCGTCGGCCGGCTGGGGGAGGGCTTCGACCACGGCTACGCGCGCTTCCGTGAACTGGAGCCGGGGCGGGACCGGGCCTGGTTCGCCGTCGCCCTGCTCTCGCACAGCATGCTCCTCGACCCGCACGGCACCCACATCCCCGCCGAGCAGAAGGAGGAGCTGATCGACTGCGCCCTCTCCTACGGCGAGGACGACCCGGTCTGGCAGCGCAGGGCCCATGCCGTCGTCGCCACGGTGCGGCTGCGTGAGGAACTCGCCGGCACGGGCCGCGGCATGGACGAGGTCCTCGACCACCTCGCCCGCGCCGAGGAGGCGGCCGACCCGAACGGCGGCGACCAGCGCCTCGGGCATGGCATCGACCTGGCCCGGATCGCCGCCACCCACCACCGGGGGCAGACCGCGGGCGCCGGCGACGACATCGAGGCCGCCGCCGCCATGTGGGGGAAGCTGCGCGACAACCCCGCGCTCACCCCGCATCTGCGCAAGGTCATGGCGGCCCAGCAGTCCGCGTTCGACGCCGTGGCCGCAGCCCAGCGCGGCGACCTGGCCGCCACCGACCGGCACCTCGCCGACCTTCAGGCGGCCCACGCCACCCTCGACCCCGACGACCACTCCCGCGTCGAACTGTGGACCCACCTGGAGAACGCCCGCTCGGCCCGCGACCGTCTCGCCCGCACCCTCGGAGCACCGCCCGCGCCGCCCCTCGTCGGCCGGCCGTCCCTGTTCGAACTGCGGCGCGCCGCCAAGCAGTTGCCCCGCGACCACCGGGCCTGGGTGCTCGGCGACAACGGCATCACCCGCTGCGTGCGGGCCAGCGAGGCGCGGGACCCCCAGATGCTCGCCGAGGCCATGGAACTGCTCCAGGAGGCCTACGACCTGGTCGACGAGGGCAGCGACAGCAAGCTGCGCTACGCCCACTGCCTCGGCAGCAGCCACTGCGCGCTCGCCGAGATGCAACGCCTGCCCGCCGCCCGCACCCGCCACCTCACCCGCGGCATCGCCCTGCTGGAGACCGCGTTCGACCTGGCCGGCGGCCCCGAGCACCGCCTCTACGCCGGAGCCGGTCTCGCCCTCGGCCGCGCCTACCGCACCCGCGGCGAGCTGAGCCGCGACGACCGCGCCGCCGGCCGCCGCACCGGCCTCGACGCCCTGCGCGGCCACGCCTGGGCCGCGCTGCTGCAGTCCGGCACCGAACACGCCGCGCAGGCCGTACGGGAGGCCACCGACACGGCGTTCGAGGTCGCCGGATGGTGTCTGCGCGACGGCACCGCCGAGGAGGCCGTGCGGGCCCTGGACGCCTGCCGCGGCCTCGTCCTGCACGCCGCCACCACCTCCCGCACCGTGCCCGAACGCCTCGTCGCGGCCGGGCGCGACGACCTCGCCGAGGAGTGGCACGCCGCGGGCCTCGGCAGCGAACCGGCCGACCCGCTCGCCGCGATGCGCGCGCCCCAGAGCGTCCCCAGCAGCCTGCGCCGCCGCGTGCTGGCCGCCCTCACCGGCACCGACTCCGTCCAGGACCGCCTCCTCGACCCGCCGTCCCCCGACGAGATCGGCACGGCCCTGCGCACGCTCCGCAAGGACGCCCTCGTCTACCTGGTCCCCGTCACCGACGACACCCCCGGCACCGCTGTGGTCGTCACCTCCACGGGCGCGGTCCACTCAGTCCCGCTGCCGACCCTGAGGGCGGACGCGGCGCCGCTGCGGGAGTACGCGGCGGCAGCGGGCGGCGCGGCGGGCCGCGACATGGGGCCCGTACCCGGCTACACGTCGGCCGCCGCCGCGGGCCCGTCGCTGCGGCAGCGTCTCGACAGGCTGTGCGGCTGGGCCTGGTACGCCGGGATGCGGCCGCTGCTCGACATGTTCGCCACGCGCACCGGACGCGTGCCCCGGCTGGTGTTCATACCGATGGACACGCTCAGCCTCGTCCCTTGGCACGCCGCGTGGGGCGGCCCGGACGACGGACGCCGGTACGCGCTGCACGAGGCGGAGATCTCCTACGCCGCTTCCGCCCGCCTCCTGTGCGACGTCGCCGCCCGCCCCGCCGTCGACCACTCGGGCGCCGCCCTCGTCGTGGGCAACCCCACCGGAGACCTCCGGTACGCGGGCGAGGAGGCGGACGCGGTCCAGCGGGTCTTCTATCCGCGGGGCCGCTTCCTCGGGCGCCGGGAGACGGGGGAGGCGGACGGGACGGGGACGCCAGGGGAGGTGCTGCAGTGGCTGACGCACGGCGGTCCCGGTGCCGAAGGAGGCCCAGGGGAAGGCGTCGAGGAAGGGGCCGTACTGCATCTCGCCTGTCATGCCGCCATCGCGCGGGACGCCCGGCGCACGGCCCATCTCTCGCTGCACGGCGGTGAGTTGGCGGCCGAGGAGCTGACCGAGGCCGTCGGCGGCGCGGGGCGGGGGCGGCTCGGGCTCGTGCTGCTCGCCGCGTGCCGCAGTCATGTCTCCGGGCGCGGGTACAACGAGGCCTACAGTCTGGCCACCGCCTTCCTGGTGGCCGGAGCGCGGTCCGTCGTCGGGTCGCTGTGGCCCGTGCCGGACGACGCGACCTCGGTGCTGATGTTCCTGACCCACCACTACCTGCGCACCGAGGGCGAGCCGCCCGCGCGCGCCCTGCGCCGGGCCCAGCTGTGGATGCTGGACCCGGCCCGTGAACTCCCCGCCGACCTGCCCGAACGTCTCGCCGAGCGCGCCCGCTGCATCGACCCGGACGACCTCAGCTCCTGGGCGGGCTTCACCCATCTCGGTCAGTAGGCCGCCGGGGGCACGACGGTCCGCAGGGCGATGGTGCGGGTGCTCCAGCGCCCTGCGGTGCCGCCCGGGACGCGCCCGGCGTCACGCGAGGGGCGTGGAACGCCGTCGAACCGGAGCACCCCGTCGTCCCCCTCGCCGGGGTCGCGGCTGCCCGGCGGCGCCACCGGGTCCCAGGCCCGCAGCTGGAAGGGCAGTGTGTTCAACTCGCCCTCCGCGACGATCAGTTTCAGCCAGTCCCGGACCTCCGCGCCGGGCACGGCGGGCCGCGACTCGGGCAGGAAGAGCTGCACCGGATCGCCGTCCAGGGCGTATCCCGTCTGCCCGGGGCCGATGAAGTGGCCCGGGAACAGCGCCGGGTCCGAGGCGTAGCTCTCGGTGAGGTCGAGCAGCACACACCACAGGGGGCGCTGCGAGCGGTTGTGCAGCCGGATGGAGACCCAGGGCTCGCGCGGGCCGCCCGCGTCCTGCGGCCCGTACGCGCAGACGATCTCTCCCCTGCCGTCCGGCGTGAGCGCGGGGCCGTCGGGCGTGTGCCACGGCACGACCTCCACCCGCACCTGGTTGTCCAGCACCGACGGACGGGAGGTCAGATCCCGCAGCCGATGCCAGCGCGTGAGGTGCGTCAGGCAGTCGACGATGTGTCGCGCGCCGCCGGGGGTCATGCCGTCCTCGAACCGCAGCGGCTCGACGAACGCCGTCCCGTCCCGGCCCAGCACCTGTGCCGTGCCGTCCGCCACGACCACCCGGAAGTGCGGGTCGCCGTACTCCTGCGGGGTCTCGACGACCCGCACGAGCGGCGCGGGCCCGCCTCCGGCGCCGTACGACCCGACGGCGGCCCGCAGTTGTCCGTGCGGCCCCTCGATGCTCACCGTCGCGGGCGCCGACGCCAGCGCGGTCAGGGCCAGCGGGTAGACCCGCTCCGGGTCCGGCGTCCAGTCCACCGGGTCCACGAGCGACCGGTCGGCCCGCACCACCCGGGCCCGTACGACCGCACCCGCGTCCGGGCCGTCCCCCACGACCGCGAACCGGGTGCCCTCGGCGCCCGCGCCGTCCCGCAGCCCGTGACCGGTGCCGCAGTCCACCTCCCAGCCGTCCGGCCCGCGCCGCAGCAGATGCTCGCTCGCCGTGCCCGCCACCGCGCCCGCGAGGAACGGCAGATCGGCGGGGCCCGGCGCCTCGGGGTACAGCACCGGCTGCTGCCGCCCGCCCGAGCGCCGTACCCGGGCGTCGGCCGCCGCCAGCAGCTGCCGGTAGGTGGCGTCCGGGCCCGCCGTGCGCGCCGCGTTCAGCAGCGCGTGCGTGAACATGCCGTGCCGGCGGCCGTCGAAGAAGTCCTCGTACGACAGCTGGTCGAGCCGGCTCGCGGCCAGCAGCAGATGCCGCGCGGGCCCCTCGGGCGCCACCGCGTCCCGCACCGCCGCCCACTCGGGGCGAGGCGGCGCGAACCGGGCGGTCAGGCCCGCCGGGACCAGGTCGTCCTCGCGCGTCGCGCCCCCGGAGTAGCAGCAGTCGAGGACCGCCACCACGGTGACCCCGCGCGCCGCCACCTCGTCGAGCAGCACGCCGAGCCGTTTGTCGGGCAGCGGACCGTCCGCGCAGACCAGCGCCTGGTTCCAGCCCGTCGCCTCGATGAGCAGATCCGCGCCGGTGGCGATCCGCCGGGTGCCGTGCCCGGAGAACCAGAACAGCGCCGTGTCCCCGGACCCGGCCGACCCGAGGAACCCACGGATCCCGTCCTCGACGGCCCCGACCGTCGCCTCGCCGTCCAGCGCCGTCCGCACCTCGGCGGCGCCCCCGGTCCGTTCCGCCAGCAGCCGCCGGGCCTCGCGGATGTCGTTGACACAGCCCGTGAGCGGCGTGGCGATGTGCGACGGGTAGTCGTTGACACCCGCCATGAACGCGTAGATCGACCCCATGGCGGGAAGTCTGACACCCCGGGCGGCCCCGCGACGTGAGTGAACTGGTCGGAGCCGGGGCGGATCCTGACCCGAAACCGGTCGCGGGTGTGTCAAGCGGCCGATCCGGTCGCACTATTGACCTGACGTCACTATTCTTCACCTTTCGCGGAACGCCCCAGAACTGCGGACCGCGCTGGAACTCAAGTCGGGGGAGACATGGGCCAGTTCGAGCGGCCTCGACGCATCGTGCAGCCGGGCGGCGCCGGCACACCCTCCACCTCGTCGGACGTCCTGCGGGGCACCGGCCAGAACCTCACGACGGGCACCTCGCGCCGCGCCGTCGGCGCACCGGGCCCCGCCGCCCCGCTGCGCCGCGAGCGCCTCGCTCCGCGCCCGCGGGAACTGCGCGACGCGGTGGGCCGCCTCGACGCGGGCCTGGACGAGAACGCGCGCCGGCAGCTGGCCGAGTGGATCGGCGAGCAGTACCAGGCCAGTTACGGCGAGATCCCGCTCGGCTTCCTCGCCCGCTGCTACCTCGGCCCGCCCTACGTCGACCACCAGCTCGACCTCTTCCAGGTGATCGTCCGCCACTTCGCCCCCACCGACCAGGTGCCCGAACCGTTCGCGGGCGCCCGGATGCTGGTGCGCTCCGGCGGCTACGCCTTCGTCGAGGTCTACTCCGGGGGCCTGCTCCTGCCGGTCCTCGACGACGGGACGGTCGTCCGCCCCTGAGGCACGCCCGTCCCCGACGCCCCCACACACGCCCGTCCCTGACATCGCACGTCTGATCGGAGAAACCGCATGTCCGAGGTGGACTACGCCCTTCACCAGAAGGTGCAGCAGGTCAGCAACCTCGTGGTCCGGCTCAGTGAGCAGGTGGGCTCCGTGTCCGGCCAGGTCTCGGCCGTCGAGGCCAACCAGCAGCAGACCCGCACCGAACTGCAGGAACTGCGCGACGAATTCCTCGCCTTCGTCAAGACCGCCCAGCTCACCGCCAACGTCCAGCGCGCCGAGACCCGCGTCGGCGTGATCCAGGACCAGGTCGACCACGAGTTCGGCCACCACAAGACCGTACGACGCACCGCCGTCGGCATGCTCCAGGCCTTCGACCTGGGCCTGGTCTCCGAGGACAACGTCCGGCTCGTCGGCGACCAGCTGATGATCCAGACGCCCCGCTACTGGCTGGCGCCCGCCCTGGTGGCACTCGCCTCCTGGTCGGCCGACGACCGCACGCTGTGCGAGAAGGCCGTCGAGGAGGCCTTCCGCCGCTCGCCGGACCGCACCTCGCTGTTCTTCGCCCTCGTGCTGCGCCGCCAGGACCGCCGGGAGGCGGCGGTGCGCTGGCTGCGGCACTATCTGATCGCCCAGGACCCGGCGGCCCTCGGCCGGGAGTTCGCGGTCATCCTGGAGTCCATCGCGCAGGGCGCGTTCGGGCTCGCCGGCCGCGAACTGCTCGACAGCACGCTGGCCGGCTGGCGCGAGCAGCTCATGGACAGCGCGGACGCCCAGCAGCGGCAGATCACCCGCTGGCGCGAGGAGATCGACTCCCTCGCCCAGCCGTCCGCGGCCGCCGAGTTCCCGCGGCTGGCCCAGGTCAGCCCGCAGTGGCCGCAGCTCGACGCCGTCCTCGGACGGGCCCGCGCCCAGCAGGCGGTGCTCGACAAGTACCAGGCGATCATGGCCCGCGAGTTCCAGCCGTCCGAGCGGCTGGAGGACGCCGTCGACGACATCCTCGACCGGCTCGTGTCCGAGTACGACAACGAGGAGCTGCCGCTGCGCCGTGAACTCGCCTTCAACCACGCGGTCATCGACCACGGCGGCGATCTGGACGAGGCGCGCAGGTCGGCGGACGCGGACTCCGCCTCGTACGACGAGACGCTCGACTATCTGACCGTGCAGACCACCGCGGCGCTCAACCCGGCGGCGATCGGCACCTCGCCCGCGACCCAGCGGCTGGCCGTCGCCGCCTGCCAGGAGTGGTTCCTGCAGGCGCACGCCCAGTTCACCCGGGACTACCGGGCCGCGGTGCCGCAGGATGTGCAGGCGCGGTTCGGCACGGCGTACACGGTGGCCGCGCGGACCTTCCAACTGCCGCCGTGGACCGGCTCGTTCACCCAGTCGCTGGCCGACCTGGAGCGGTCGCTGTCCACGCACTGGGACCAGCACATGGGGCCCTTCATCGACTCCTTCGCCTTTCCGTGGGCGAAGAAGGCGACGCCGCTCGCGCTGGTCCTGTTCGGCATCCTGGTGGTCGTCGGGTCCTTCAGCTTCGGGTTCGCACTGGTGGTCGCCCTGATCACCGGCGGCGTGTGGGGGCTGATCCTGCACAACGGCGCCCAGGCAGCCCAGCGCCTCCAGCAGAACGCCCGCGGGATCCTGGCGTCGGCCAAGCAGGAGTCGCTGCACCATCTGCGGGCGGCCTCCGCCGAACTCACCGACTGGAACGCCAAGTTGCGCACCGCCGACGGCGTCGAGCCCGGCTGCCGGGAACTGATCCAGTCCCTGGCCACCGCGACGCGGGGCGGCGCCTCCCCGTTCGAGGGCCGCACCGTCAGCAAGGAGGACAACGCATCATGACCACCAACGGCCCGGACCCCGCCGCCCACGCATCGGCTCCGCCACCGCCCCGCCGACCGCCGGGCGACCCCCAGTGGGCGACACCGGCGGAGACACCCACGGGGGCGGCGCCCGGCGCGGGACCCGTCTCCGGTCAGGGCTCTGGTCCCGGTGCGGCCTCCGGTCCCGGTCAGCCGTCCGTTCCTGGCGCTGCGCCCGCCCCCGGTCAGGGCCCCGGCTCGGGCCCCGCGCCCGGCTTCGGTCCGCCGTCCACGGCCCCGTCGGCCACCGCGCCCGCACCGGCATCCGGTCCCGCTGAGCGGACTTATGCCGGGCAGCAGCCCGCGGCAGCCCCGGCGCCCGGCTCGGTCCCGGCGCCCGGTTACGCCCCTCCGGCCGGCGCCCCGGGAGGCACCGCGCCCGCATCCGCGCCCGGCCCCGGCCGGCGGGCCTACGCAGGGCAGGTGCCCGCGGCCGCCCCCGCACCCGGCGTCCCCGCACCCAGCGCCCCCGCGCCTGCCTCCCCCGCGCCCTCGCCCTGGGGTGCCGCCGGGGCGAGCGGTGCGGCCTCGCCGTGGGGGGCCACCCGCAGGTCCGCCGGGGAGCGGGTCACCAGTCGGGTGCGCAAGATCGCCGAGGGGCTGCCGGAATGGGAGCCGCTGCCGCCCGGTGAGACTGTCGTACGTCGACCCCGTGGCACGGCGTGAGCACGTACTGGGGGCATGGCGGGGCGTACGAGACCTGGGTGGAGTTCCTGCGCCGGTGGGCCGCCGAGGAACCGGTGGACCCGGGGGCGCTGCCGGCGCTCGCCGAGGAGCAGTGGCCCGGCGAGACCTGGGAGCGGCTCGGGCTGCACCTCGGGAACGCCCTCGACACCCGGCTGCGCTCCTGGGCCGACCGGTTCCTGGCGGCGATGACCGCGGCACCGGACGAGTTCTCGGCGGGCCGGGCGCTGACCCAGGCCAGGGAGGGGCTGCGGTCGGTGCGCGCGCTCGCCGGGCACGCGGGGCTGCCCGAGTCGGCCCGTACCCGGTTCACCGAACTGGTCGACGGTCAGATCAGGGACCTGCAGGACCAGATGGAACGCGCCCTGGACGGACTCGCGGCCGCGGGCGGCTCCGACCCGCGCTGGGTGGAGCGACGGCGCCGCACCCTCCGGGACAACCCCCTCACCGCCCTGCTCACGGACGCCCCGCAGACCCCGGCGGCCAGTGCCGTCCCGGACCCGTGGGCGGCCCAGCCCCCGGCAGCCGGTCCCCGCCGCCGGGTGATCACCGACTGACCCCGCATCCCCACCGCACACACGCCGTCCGCCCACGCCACCGAAGGCCCGCATGTCGAACTTCACCGAAAGCCTGGCCCACCTCGACAGCTACATCTCCGCCCGAGTGCCCGTGATCGGCATGCGGACCATCGAGCAGCAGCGTGCCCTGCGGCTGCTGCGGGAGGCGGCCACCCAGGCGCGCCGCAGCAGCATGCCGTTCTGGATCTACACCCGGGCCACCGGCCTGCGTGACCTCAGGACCAACGCCCCGGTGCACGACGACCGTTCGCTGACCGGAGCCATGGACTTCGCCGCCGCGCAGTTCAGCAGCCGCGCCAACGCCACCGTGGTGTTCGTCGACCCCGACCACCTCGAGGACGACACTCCCGTCACCCGGCACATCGCCGAACTCGCCCGGCTCGCCGACAACAACTCGGGCAGCATCGTCCTGATCACCGATGCCCCGATCTGGAGCGGTCTGCAACGGCTCGGCATGAGCCTGCACCTGGACCTGCCGGACACCGACGAGATGTACGGCACGCTCTCCGGCTTCCTCAGCGACCACCAGGGCCACATCCCCATCGAGTGGGACGAGAACGACGCCCGGCGCGCAGCCGAGTTCCTCAGCGGCGTCACCGAGGCCGAGTGCATCAACCTCATGGCCACCATCGCCGCCAAGGGTTCCATCCTCAAGAGCGACGTCCTCGGGCTCGCCCAGGCCAAGGACCGTATCTTCAGCGACCTCACGGGACTGGAGCGCGTCCACCTCAAGGAGAGCGACTACACGGTCGGCGGCCTGACCAGTCTGCGCGAGTGGCTGCGCCGCAAGCACGACATGATGCACGCCGACCTGCGCGACACGGAACTGCGGCCGCCCCGGGGCGTCCTGCTCGTGGGCGTGCCCGGCTGCGGCAAGTCGCTGTCGGCGAAGGCCATCTCCCACGAGTGGCGGCTCCCGCTCTACCGGCTCGACATGGCCAGCATCCACGGCAAGTACCTCGGCGAGTCCGAGGGCCGCTTCCGGGAGGCGCTCGCCATGGCGGACCGGGTGGCGCCCTGCATCCTGTGGATCGACGAGATCGAGAAGGGCCTCGCGGGCCGCGACGACATGTCCGGCGTCCCGCAGCGGATCATCGGCCAGTTCCTGTTCTGGCTCCAGGAGTCCCGGTCCCGGGCGTTCGTCGTGGCCACCGCCAACGACATCCGCAGCCTGCCGCCGGAGCTGCTGCGCAAGGGCCGCTTCGACGAGCTGTTCTTCGTGGACCTGCCCGACGGCGAGGACCGCAAGGAGATCATCGAGCTCTACTACCGCCGCTATCTGAAGACGGATCCCGACCGGGAGCAGGTGGACCGCCTCGTCGACCTCTCCGAGGGCTTCGCCGGGTCCGACATCGAGTCCACCCTGCACGACGCCGGCCAGGAGGCCTACCGCTGCGGCGGCGCCGACCGTCTGAAGCCGTCCTTCCTGCTCGACGCCTTCGCCAACACCGTCCCGCTCAGCCGGGTCAACCCCGAGCAGATCGAGGAGATCCGCGCCTGGGGCCGCGAGCGCGCGGTGCCGGCGGGCCGGACGGCGACCAGCACGGCAGCCGGCTCCGCGGGTCCCGCCCGCCGGATCGTCTTCATGGACGAGTGAGGCCCCGTCCCGTCCGCACCGTGAGACGGCTTCCGCCCCCGGCGCCCCAAGGCACAGGCTCGTCCGCCATACTGCCCGTTGTGGAGCAGCGCATAGGTTCAGGCAGCCAGCCTCTGGAAGGCGCCGGTTTCGACCCGGCCTTCATCCCTGGGCTCACCTCGCCCGCGTCCGCCAAGCCGGGGGGTGTGAAGGAGAAGGACGTCGCCGAGGAGGCCGCCGCCGAGGAGACGGAGACCGGATCCGAGGACCCGGGTTCCGAGAACCCCGACTCCGAGGCGACGGACGTCGAGGCCGTGGCGGAGGACGACGCGGACGACGCGGACGACCAAGCGGACGACGACGGGGAAGCCGACGCGGAGGACGGCGAGGAGGCTCCCGTCGACGGCCCCGTCTTCGAGGCCGCCGACCGCCGGGCCCGTATCGTCGCCGACCACAAGGGCGTACGGCTCTCCCTGGACGACCAGGAGTGCGAGTTCCGCTGGGACGAGATCGGCGCCGTCGAGACGGAGTCCCCGCGCTTCGGGAAGCGATTCACCGTCACGGTGCACACTCCTGACCGCCGCTGGTACCCGATCGAGATCGAGGCGACGGCCAGGAGCCGCTTCAAGGAGTGGGACGAGCAGCTGGACGCTGTCCTCGACGCCTACTTCGAGGACAGCGAGTCCTAACTGCAGTACTGGGCTTCCTTGCCGATCGACCGGTACATGCAGTCGGCGTTCTCCAGCAACTGCAGCACCGCATCCCTGTTCCGGGACGTCTCCCGCTCGATCACCTCGTCGGGCGGGTAGAACCCTCCACCGCCGCTGGACGACGGGTACATCTCGAAGGTGTACCCGAAGATCTTCTGGGACCCCCACAGCCAGTCGTCGATCGACCCGTCCGTGATGTAGAGGTCACTGGACTGCTCCGGCGTATAGCCGTTGCTGGCCGCCATCTTCTGTCCGACCGTCGCGAAGGCGTTCCGGTCGTCGGCCGTCATCCCGGTCGTGGTGTCGGAGTACGTGTACCCGAACGGCCACAGCACCAGCTCGCTGTACGTGTGGAAGTCGATGCCCGCCTTGATCTGCTGCACGCCGCCCACGACCCGGCTGCGCACGAAGTTGGCGACCACCTTCACCTCGGGCGCGGACTCGGCGGACGTACCCCGGTACGTGTCCGAGGACGGCGACCCCGACGAACCGCCGCAGCAACCCCACCGGTAGTTCCAGTTCCGGTTCATGTCGGTCCCGACGTACGACGAACCGGAGTTGGGCTGCCGGTTCTTGCGCCACGACCGGTAGGAGCCGGTGGCGATGTCGTACTCGCCGCCGTCCGGGTTGAGGTCGGGCACGATCCATATCTCGCGGTTGTTCACCATGCTGGTGACGCGGGAGTCGCTGCCGTAGTCGGAGGTCAGCTCGCGCAGCAGATAGAGCGCCATCTCGACGGTGAGGTGCTCACGGGCGTGCTGGTGGTGGGTGAAGAGGACCTCAGGCTCGGACTCGTCCGTCCCCACGTTGTCGCTGATCTTGATCGCGACGATGTTCCGTCCCTGGTACGACGTGCCGATGACGCGCTGGCTCGCGATCGAGGAGTTGGCCGAGACGATCGAGTTGATCTCGCTCGTCATCTCCGCGTAGTTGTGATAGCGCGAGTCGCCCGACGGGAAGTCGTAGAGGCGTACGTCGTCCTCGCCCGCGGACCGGTCCGGGACCGCGCCGAGCGGGGTGACGTCGTAGCCGAGCGACTTCAGCTTCTTGATCTGGTCCGCGCGGCCGGAGACGACGACGCCGTGACCGTGGACCTCGTCGACGGTCACGCCGGTCCGCTGAAGTGCCGTGCGGTCCTTGGCGGTCGAGTGCATGTGGACCTCGTACTGCCGGACGTCATCGGCCGAAGAGGCCGCCTTGGCGGCGCTGTCGGCGTTCGCGGTCACGTTCGAGGAGAGGGGAGCCGCGAGGGCGAGGGCGAGCAGGGTGGCGAGTGCGGCGGTTCGTCTGCCGCTTCGAGCGCCTGAGCCGCGGATGCGGAGTCGCATGAATTCTCCTTGTGGGAGTGGGGGGTGGGGTTCAGTGCGACGTGCTGGTGCGGGTGTGGCGCTCATGGTGGGCCGATGGCATGTGCAGGTCAAGGGTGACTCGCTGATCGATGGCGAGAACCATGCGGAAATCAGCCGCGCAGTGTACGCGTGCGCCCTCGGTGCGGAGTGGTCCCGGACCAAGTCCACCCAGGGGTGTGATCCGGACGTGCGGGGCGGCGCGGGAGCGGGGAAGGGTGAGAAACCGCGCAAGGGGGAGCGGTGGGAGCGGCGGGAGTGGTGGGGAACGCCGCACCCTCCGTCTCCCCGGCTCCTGCGGACGACACCCCAGAGGAACGGCTGATCATGGGCGGATCAGCGCCACGACGGGACCACCGGCTGCCGGTCGAGACGACCAGTTTCGTCGACCGGCGTGGCGAACTCGCCGCGGGACGCGAGCTGTTGGCGAGGACCCGGCTGGTCACGCTGACCGGACCCGGCGGCGTCGGCAAGACCCGCCTCGCCGCGCGCATCGCGGCCGCCGTACGGCGCACCTTCCCGGACGGGGTGCGGTTCGTGCACCTCTCCGGCTTGGACGACCCGGCACTCGTCCCGCTGGCCGCCGCCGACGCGCTCGACCTGCACGACCACTCCGCGCGGCCGCCGTTGCAGGCGCTGGTGGAGCGGGTGCGGGACCGCCGGCTGCTCCTGCTCATCGACAACTGCGAACACCTGCTGCCGGCCTGCGCCGAACTCGCCGCCGCCCTGCTGCACGGCACGCCCGGCGTACGGATCCTCGCCACCAGCCGCCACCGCCTGGGCCTGACCGAGGAACACCTCCTGGACGTACGGCCGCTGCCGGTCCCCGACCCCGACGGCGACCTCTCCACCCCCGAGGGCTACCCGGCCCTCGCCCTCTTCGCCGACCGGGCCGCCGCAGTGGTCCCCGGCTTCCGCCTGACCGCCGCGAACCGGGTGGCCGTCGCCCGCCTCTGCCGCCGCCTCGACGGCCTCCCGCTGGCCATCGAACTCGCCGCCGTCCGTATGCGCGTCCTCGACGTCGACCAGCTCCTCGACCGCCTCGACGACCGCTACCGCCTCCTCACCGGCGGCAGCCCCGCCGCCCTGCCCCGCCACCAGACGCTGCGCGCGGCGGTCGACTGGAGCCATGAACTGTGCACCGAGCGGGAGCGGTTGGTGTGGGCGCGGTTGTCGGTGCTGGCGGGCAGTTTTGATCTGGATACGGCGGAGGCGGTGTCTTCAGGGCCGACGGGGGTCCAGGGGGCGGAGCCCCTTCGACCCTCCGACGTCCTCGACGCCGTCACCGGCCTCGTCGACAAATCCGTACTGTCCCGGGAGAACGGCCCCGACGGCATCCGCTACCGCCTCCTCGACACCCTGCGCCACTACGGCCTGGACCGCCTGCGCCGGCTCCCCGGCGAGGAGCCCGCCGCCCGCCGCCGCCAACGGGACTGGATGCTGCACCGCGCCACCGCCTGCGAGCAGGCCTGGTTCGGACCCGGCCAGCGAAAGATCGTCGCACGCCTGCGCGCCGACCAGGACAACCTCCGCAGTGCCCTCGACTTCAGCCTCACCACCCCGGGCGAACGCCTCGCCGGACTGCGCCTCGCCGGCACCCTGTGGTTCTACTGGCACGCCTGCGGCGCCCCCCGCGAGGGCCGCCACTGGCTCGACCGCGCCCTGGCCGCCAACCCGGAGCCGACCCGCGAACGGGCCCGCGGCCTGTGGATCGCCGGCCTCCTCGCCGCCGCCACCCACGACCTCACCGCCGGCCTCGCCCGTGCCCGCGACGCCCACGCCCTGGCCCGCGAACTGGCCGACGAGGCCGAGGCGGCCCACGCCGCGTACGCCATCGGCGTCATCACCCTGTTCCTGGACGACCTCCCGACCGCGCTGAAGCACTTCGAGGCCAGCGTCGCCCGCGGCCCCGTCCCCGGCCAGCACCTCAGCCTGTACGGCCTGGACCAGGTCGAACTCGCCTGTGCCCTGGGCTTCCTGGGTGAGGCCGACCGTGCCGTCGAGGTCTGTGAGCGGGCCCGGCGGATGTGCGAACGGCACGGCGAGGAGTGGGTGCACTCGTACGTCCTGCGGATGCTCGCCCTCGCCCACACCGTGCGGCACGACTGGCGGCGGGCCGAACGCCAGGCCCGCGAGGCCCTGCGTCTCAAACTCGCCGTCCACGACGTCATCGGCATCGCCCTCACCCTCGACCTCCTGGCCCGCGTCGCCACGGAGACCGGCGCCCACGACCGCGCGGCCGTCCTGCTCGGCGCCGCCGACCGCACCTGGTCCGGCATCGACAGCGACCGCTGGGGATCGGCGGCCCTCAACGCGACCCGTCAGGACAGCGAGACCCGCGCCCGCAAGGCCCTTGACGGACCCGCCTTCCAACGGTCGTACGACCACGGCACCGGACTCGGTCTCGCCGAGACCGTCGCCTACGCGGTCGACGACAGACAGCCCCGGCGGCCGGCAGGCACCCCGGGCACCACGAGCAGGACACTCAGCGCAGTAATCACCGGCGTCACGAACACGACGGGCGCCACCGGCCCCCGCCAGACGAACGGCAGACCCGGCTCCCCCCACCCCGCCACCGGCGTCCACCTCACCCGCCGTGAGACCGAGGTCGCCGAACTCGTCGCCCAGGGCCTGGCCAACCAGCAGATCGCCGACCGCCTGATCATCGCCCGCCGCACCGCCGAGGGCCATGTGGAACGCATCCTCGGCAAGCTCGGCTTCAGCAACCGCAGCCAGATCGCGGCCTGGGTGGCGGCCCAGCGCTGAGCCACACGACCGGCACACCCGACACCCCGCTCCCAAGGAGAGCCCACCCCCATGACCCCCCAGCCCGCCCCGCCCCAGTCCCCCTTCGACCACCGCATGGCCGTCTACGCCACCGACGAGGAGTTCCTCGCCACCGCCCTGCCCTTCCTCACCGAAGCCCTCGCCGCCCCTGCCGAACCCCCGCCGGTGGCCATCGCCGCCCCCGGCAACCTCGACCTCCTGCGCGACGCCCTCGGCACCGACGCCAAGGACGTCGGTCTCGTCCCGCACACCGAGTGGTACACCGGCTCCGCCGCCAACGCGATCGCCCAGGGCGCCGGTTACCTCGCCGCGAACGCCGGCCCCGGCGGCCGTATCCATCTCCTCATGGAACCCGACTGGGGCGGCCGCGCGGGCCGCTCACCTCGGGAGACCGCCGAGTGGATCCGCTACGAGGCCCTCGCCAACCTCCTCTTCGCCCCGCTCGCGACGACCGCCCTGTGCGCCTACGACTCCCGCGTCGCGGGCCCCGCCATCGTCGCCGCGGCCCGCCGCGCCCACCCCGACACGGACGTGTACGAGGACCCGGTCCGCGTCGCCGCGGAACTCGACGCCGTACCACTGCCACCGGCTCCCGCCGACGCCGAGCGGCTCCCCGGCCCGGCGCCCACCGCCGACGCCGTACGCGACTGGGCGGGCACGCGCGGACTGGCCGTCGCGGACGCCGAGTTGTTCGCCACGGCCGTCACCGAGGCGGCCGAGGCCCTCGGCCCGCTCGACGGAGCCGTGCTGTGGGGCATGGCCCCGGCCTGCGTCGCCGAACTGCGCGCCCCCCGCCGCGTCGACGACCCGCTCGCGGGCTTCGTGCCGCCGCCGAGCGCGGAACTGGAACCCGGGCAGGGGCTGTGGTTCGCGCGGCAGGTGTGCGCGTACGTCGATGTGCGTGCGGAGGGTGAGGGGACGAGCGTACGGCTGCAGTACGGCTAGCGGAGTCCCGGTGCAGGTATGGAATCGGGTATTCCTCCCCGTGCGGCCGTACCCCCGTATCCGCAACCCTGTACCCATGCTGCACCTCTCCGGGGCGCGCTTCCCTGATCCTGATCACCAGTACGGCTCGTATCCCCAACCGCCCATGGGAGCCGGCCATCTGAGCGTCGAGTACGACCCCCGTCCCTCCGCGGTCCGTGAGGCCCGTGCGGAGGTCCGGCGGCAGTTGGAGGGATGGGGGCTCGCTGATCTGGACGACGTGGCGGACGTGGCCGAGTTGCTGGTGAGCGAGCTGGCCACCAACGCCCTGCTGCACTCGGCGAGCCGCTTCCGCCTCACCCTCTTCGCCGCGCACGGGATCCTGCGCTGCGAGGTCCGGGACGCGGGTCGCCGCGTTCCCACGGTGCTGGACGCGGGGGGCTCGGAGAGCGGTCGGGGGATGTTCCTGGTGGACGCGCTCGCCCGGCGCTGGGGATGCCATCAGGACGGGACGGGCAAGACGGTGTGGTTCGAGCTCGGGACGTGTGGGTCCGACGACTGCTGTCGGCGGCAGTCGTAGGGCCCCGCCAAACCTCGGTGAGCACATCGAGTGGAGATCGCGCACGCCCTCTTGTCCCGTCGGCGCCTTTGCGCTTTCTTGACGCTCATGGCGGACACCACGGGAAACACAGCGGCATCACCAGTCGGCGAGACGGACTCCCGTCCCCGTAAGTCCAGTTGGCGCTACATCGGCCCCGGCATCGTCGTCGCCGCGACCGGTGTGGGCGCGGGCGATCTGGTCGCGACTCTCATCGCGGGCAGCAACTTCGGCTACACCCTGCTCTGGGCGGCGATCATCGGCTGCCTGGTGAAGATCTCCCTCGCCGAGGCGGCGGGTCGCTGGCACCTGTCCACCGGCCGCACCCTCTTCGACGGCTGGGCCAGCCTCGGCCGCTGGACCACCTGGTTCTTCGTCGGCTACGTCGTGATCTGGGGCTTCGTCTACGGCGCGGCCGCGATGTCGTCCAGCGCGCTGCCGCTGCAGGCGCTGTTCCCGGACGTGATGGACCTCGAATGGTGGGCCATCGCCTGCGGCCTGGTCGGCCTGGTCTTCGTCTGGTTCAACAAGTACGCCGTCTTCGAGAAGGTCATGACGGTCCTGGTGGGCGTCATGTTCGTGGTGACGGTGTACCTGGCGATCCGCGTCACGCCCAACCTCGGGGACGCCTTCGCCGGCCTGCTGCCCGTCCTGCCCGACGAGAAGGACTCGATCCTCAACACCCTCGGCCTGATCGGCGGCGTCGGCGGCACCATCACCCTCGCCGCGTACGGCTACTGGGTCAACGCCAAGGGCTGGACGAACACCGGCTGGATGAAGGTCATGCGGCTCGACAACCGCGTCGCCTACGCCACCACCGGCATCTTCGTCATCTCGATGCTGTTCGTCGGCGCCGAGCTGCTGCACTCCGCGAACATCGCCATCGCCAGCGGCGACAAGGGCCTGATCCAGCTGGGCGACATCCTGGAGGACGAGTACGGCACGGCGACGGCCAAGTTCTTCCTGATCGGCTTCTTCGCCACCTCCTTCACCTCGCTGATCGGCGTCTGGCACGGCGTGAGCCTGATGTTCGCGGACTTCGTGGCGCGCTACCGGGGGCGGGAGGAGCTGAAGGGCGAGGAGGTCGCCTCCGGTGAGCGGGAGCGCTCCTGGCCCTTCCGCGCCTACCTGCTCTGGCTGACCTTCCCGCCCATCGTCCTGCTCTTCCAGGGCCAGCCCTTCCGCCTGATCATCATCTACGGCGTCCTGGGCGCGGCCTTCCTCCCCTTCCTCGCCGGCACCCTGATCTGGCTCCTCAACTCCGCCCGCACACCGAGGGAGTGGCGCAACGGGCCGGTGAGCAACGCGATGCTCGCGATCGCGGGCCTGCTGTTCCTGGTCCTGTGCGTGAAGCAGATCTGGGACCAGCCGTGGGCGGACTTCTTCTAGCGGTACTGGTCCCACTCCGGGCTGAGGGCGATCTCCCGGAGCTGCTTCGTGGTCAGGGCGGGCGTCTCGCGCGTCGGTGCCTCGTGCTGGGTGCCCGCGTTGAAGGCGCTCACGGCGATACGGAAGCCGTCGGTGCGCAGGGTGTCGACGGTCCACATCGCGCCTCCCGCGACGCCCTTGTCGCCCGGCCCCTTCCGCTCGATGACCTTGGTGCCGTCGGCCAGGGTCTCGGAGCCGGAGCCGAACAGCTCGTCGGCGACGTCACCCATGCCGTGCTGGACGTCGATCTGGACGAGGCTCCTGCCCTTGCCGTCGTCGACGACGACGTACGAGTAGTCACTGCCCCTGTCGACGACCTCGGCGTCCTCGGGGAGGAGCGGCACCAGGGTGCCCAGGATCGCCTCGACGGTCGGCTCGGCGGGGGCGCTCGGCGGTGTGACCGTCGCGGTCGGCTTACTGGGATCGTCGGGAATGAACTCGACGTACTTGCGCCACACCTGCGCCGTCACCAGCTCCTTCAACTGAGCTGTGGACAGCGGTGGTTCGGGCCTGCTGATCGGCGCGTCCTTCTCGGCGGCGGCGTTCCACTCGCTGACGGAGACATGCTGTCCGCTGGGCGTGATCAGGTCGGCCGACCACAGCCTGGTGTCGACGCGCCGGTCCGGATACTCGTACCCCTGGAACAGCTTGAGCAGCGAGCCGTCGGACAGCCTGGTGGAGACGCAGCTGTCGTGCGGGACGAGCGCGTTGTCCGGACAGTCGGTCGTCTCGCGGGCCTGGTCGCTGCCGGGCTTGACCCGGTTCAGGCTGACGCCGATGGCCCCGGGGCCCTTGCCGTCGTCGTAGACGAGGCGGACGTACGGCGCCGGCATCGAGTCCTCGGTGCCGCGTGCCTGCTGCTCACTGAACTTTCCCTCGGGGAGCAGGTCTTCGAGTGTCGCGATGAGTTCGCGGCCCGTCAGGGGCACGGCGGACGGTGTGCCGGAGGGCTGCCCGGCCACGCTGGAGGCGGACGTGGACGTGGACGGCCGCGGGGCCGGGGTGCCGCCCCACGGCGCCAGCAGCGCCCCGCCCACGCCGACCAGCGCGATCCCGGCCGCGCCGCCCACCACGGCGGCCCGCCGCCGCAGCCGCTGCCGGCGCCCCCGCACCAGGCCGCCGGCGACCAGCGCGGCCCGGTCGGCGTCGAAGCGGTCGCCGGCGTCGTGCAGGGCGTGACTGAGCCGCCCCGCGAAGTGCTCCTCGTCGTGTTCCACAGGCATGGCGAAACCACCGTTTCTCAGGGTCGGGGTGGGGATCGGGGTCGTCGTAGAGGGGCCGCGGGTCAGGGCGTCGCGTACTCGCCGAGGTCCTCGCCCAACAGCTGGCGCAACCGCCCGAGCGCCCGCGTGCACCGCGTCCGCACCGCCGCGGAACTGGCGTTCAGCGCGTCGGCGGTCTCCTCGACGGACCGGTCCTCCCAGTAGCGCAGGACGATCACCGCCCGGTCCTTGGCGGGCAGGCCGGCGAGCGCCTGGAGCAGGGTCAGCCGCAGCGGCAGGTCGCCGTGGCCGCCGTAGGTCGCCGCGCGGTCGGGAATCGCGTCCGTGGCCCGCTCGGTGCTGCTGCGCCGCCGTTGGTGGGCGAGGAAGGCACGGGTGAGGACGGTCTGCGCGTACCCGGCGGGGTTCCCCACCCGCGACACGCGCCCCCAGCGGACGTAGATCCGGCCGAGGGTCTCCTGGACGAGGTCCTCGGCGAGGTGGGTGTCCCCGGCGGTCAGCAGACAGGCCGACCGGTACAGATGGCCGGCCCTGGCCGCCGCGAACTCCGCGTACTCGTCCGCGCGGGCCTGTCTCATCGGCTCCCCCTGTTGCTGTGCGCCGGCTGCTGGTGAGGTCCTCACTTCACTGATGCGGTGGGGCAGGGAGAATGTTTCACCGCAGCACGCAGAAAGCTCACCGCGAGCACATCGACCGAGGACCCCACGAATGACCGAGCAGCCCACACCCCCACCCGGCCCGGGCTTCGGCCCACCCCCACCGCAGTATGCGCCCGGGCAGCCCGCGCAGCCGCCGCAGTACCCGCCGGCGCACCAGCCCGCGCCGCAGTACGCCCCCGCGCCGCAGTCCCCGTACGCCCCGGTCCCGCCCCACCCGGCTCCGGCCGGCCCGGACTTCCTGGCCGTCGACAAGCGCAACGCGGTCGTCGTCGACGCGTCCGGCGTCGCCTTCGAGATGTCCGGGAACACGCTCGAGTTCCAGTGGCCCGAGATCCGCAGCGTCCACTACAAGGCGAGCCCGGACGGCAAGGCCCTGATGGTCGCCGTGGTCCACATGGACGGCCGGTTCTACGAGTGCGTGGTGGAGGCCAAGCCCCGGACGAGGCTGCAGGAGTGGTTCCCGCAGCTCGCCTGGGTGCTCGGCCATTACCGTCCGACGGGGTGAGGCCGGCGGCGCCTACGGCAGCGCGTGCACATGCGGCCCCACCGCGTTCGACCACGCGTTGCCCGCGGTCGCGTCCCAGTTGGTCGACCAGGTCATCGCGCCCCGCAGGTCGGGATAGGTCCTGGACGGCTTGAAGGAACCGCAGTTCGTGCCCCTCGCCAGACAGTCCAGGGCGTTGTTCACGATGGTCGGCGAGACGTACCCGCTGCCCGCGCCCCGCGTCGAGGCCGGCAGGCCCAGCCCGACCTGGGACGGGGCGAGGCCGCCCTCCAGCTGGATGCAGGCCAGGGCGGTCAGGAAGTCCACCGAGCCCTGGCTGTAGACCTTGCCGTCGCAGCCCAGCATCGAACCGCTGTTGTAGTACTGCATGTTGACGACCGTGAGGATGTCCTTGATGTTCAGCGCGGTCTGGAAGTAGGAGTTCGACGTCGACTGCATGTCGATGGTCTGCGGTGCCATCGTGATGATCAGCGACGAGCCCGCCTTCGCCGACAGGGAGCGCAGCGCCTGCGTCATGTAGGTGGCGTTGAGGCCGTTCTCCAGGTCGATGTCGACGCCGTCGAAGCCGTACTCCCGCATCAGCGCGTACACCGAGTTCGCGAAGTTCGTCGCCGACGCCGAGTCGTTCACCGTCACCGTGCCGCGCTCACCCCCGACGGAGACGATGACCTTCTTCCCGGCGGCCTGCTTGGCCCTGATGTCCGCCTTGAACTGGTCGACGGTGTAGCCGCCGAGCCCGGCCGAGTCCAGGTTGAAGGTCACCGCGCCCGGCGTCGAGGTCGCGTCCGCGAAGGCGACGGCGATGATGTCGTACTGGGACTGTACGTCGGCGAGCTTCTGGACCGTCGCCCCGTTGTTGAAGTTCTGCCAGTAGCCGGTCACCGCGTGCTTGGGCAGGGCCGGACCCACCGGGCCCGCCGTGGTCGTCCCCGTCACCGCCGCCGACTTCGGCGACTCACCGGCCGCGTTGGTCGCCGTGACCTGGAAGGAGTACGACGTCGAGGCCGCGAGCCCGGTCACCGTCGCGGAGGTGCCGGTCACCGCGGTCACCTTCGTGCCGTTGCGGTAGACGTGGTAGCCGGTGGCACCCGAGACGGTGTTCCAGGCGAGGGAGACCGAGGACGAGGAAGTACCCGACACGGAGAGCCCGCTCGGCGCCCCCGGGATCGTGGGGGAGGGGTCGGTGCCACCGCCGCCGTCGGGGCCGAACACCGACACGTCGTCCGCGTAGTACGCGGCCTGTCCGTACCAGCCGTGCGTGTACACCGTCACCGAGGTCGTGGCGGCGCCGGTGGTGAAGGTGGTCGACAGCTGCTTCCAGGCGGTCGAGTCGGGCGTCCAGGTGGACACGTCGGTGGTGCCCGTGCCCGTCACGCCCAGGTAGCTGTAGCCGCCCCGCACCCAGGCGCTCAGCGTGTACGACGAGTTGGGCTTCACCGCCACCGTCTGGGAGCACCGGGCGTTGTCCTGCCCGGCCGGGGTCGCCTTGAGCGCGGTCGTGCCGCCGTGCACCGGGGAGGAGACGGTCGTGCCGCTGTTCGCCGAACAGGTCCAGTTGCTCAGGCCGGACTCGAAGCCGGCGTTCCTGGCGTTGTTGACGTCCGCCGCGGACGCCTGGCCCGCCGGGAGGAAGGAGAGGGCGAGGGCTGCGGTGACCGCGCCCACCACCCGGAATCTGCCGCGTATGGACATGACAAGAGACATGTTGAACAACTTGGTCCAGACCAATTCGCCTGTCAAGGGATTGCGGTGGTGGAGAAATCGTGTGCGTAACCTGCCCCGTTTTGGCGTGACTTGGGCGAGTGGAGTTGCTTCTCGGCTGGAGAGAAGCTGTTCTCCGGCCACAGAGCCGTGGATACAGTGCTGAGACAGTCACGCAATGAAGTCATCGGGGAGCTGCGCGTGCCAACTGCCATTGCCGTGACCAGCGCCGACATGGCGCTGCCGGCGCAGGACCAGCGAACCGTGCCCGCCGTCGTGCTCGGGGACCTCGACCGCGAGCCGCTGGACCACTCGCTGGCGGACATGCAGACGCTCATCGAGCAGCACGGGCATGTCGTCGTCGTCTGCTCACAGGCCGTCCCCCGGAGTGTGGAGCAGCGGCTGCGCACCGTACGGTCCCTGCTGGAGAGTGACCGGATCGCCCTGTTCCGCCCCGAACTGCCCCCGCTCGGACTCGCCGTCCTCGCCCGCCAGTTGCGGCAGCTGGCCTCCTGCGACCTCAGCCCCGGCGTCCTCGCCTCGGCCGGCCGGCTGCTCACCCACTACATCCACGCCGGGGCCCTGCTCGGCTCCGTCGCCAAGCTCGACCGCATCCCCGTCGACCTCAAGTCGCATGCCAAGTCCTGGGTCCCGGGCAGCCAGTTCGGCGTCCTCGCCCACCCGAACCCGCAACTGGTCAGGATGGGCCCCGGGGTCGCCCTCGACGGCCCGGAGTTCGGCACCTCGCTGCTGTTCGCCAAGGGACAGCTCCAGTCCGACTGGGTCACCACCGCCCTGGCCCCGTCCTGGAAGGCGCAGGGCCTGCGCGAGGCGGCGCTGCCCGCCGAGTCGGCGGCCTGGTGGGGGACGTCCAAGCTGATCGAGTTCTGCGCCTATCTGCCCGACCTGTCGGTGCTTTACCAGTTGGTCACCTCCGTACGGCAGAACTCCTGTCACTGGTGCGGCATCGACGTCATCGGCGACCGCTGCGTCTTCTGCTCCGCCATCCCGCCCGCCCACGAGCAACCGGCCCGCGCAGGCTGACCGGACCCCGGCCCACCGAGGCCGCCCCGACCCCACCCGACCGCTCCCGACCGATTCCCCCAATGAGGTTGTACGGTTCAATGAACTCCCGTCAGCGCCGCGGCGTGATACTCCTGCTCCTGTCGGTGGTCTGCGCCCTCGGCGCCTTCGCCGGCGTCCTCTCCGTCATCAGCGACGTGAAGTCCAAGGTCGGTCCCGAGGTCTTCGCGTACCAGCTCAAGCGGGACGTGGCTCCCTACACCCCGCTCAGCGCGGGCCAGTTCGAGAAGATCGAGATGCCCGAGCGGTGGCTGTCGAGGAACGCGGTCACCGACCTCCGCGAGATCCAGGGCAAGATCGCCGTCACGAACCTGCGTGAGGGCTCCCTGCTGCAGAGCGACATGATCGTCGACCAGCCCGCCCTGCAGGCCGGCGAGCAGGAGATCGCCATCATGATCGACGCGGCCACCGGCGTGGCCGGCAAGATCACCCCGGGCGCAAAGGTCAACGTCTACGCCACCTTCGAGGGGCAGCGCGACGGCGACCCCGACCAGTCCAAGCTCATCGTGGAGAACGCCAGGGTCATCGACGTGGGCAGGCTGACCTCGCTGGAGCCCGACGACGACGACCGCACCCGCCGGACCACCGAGGCCGTCCCGATCACCTTCGCCCTGACCGCCGTCGACGCCCAGCGCATCACCTACGCCGAGTCGTTCGCCGACGAGGTCCGGCTCGCCCTGGTGGCACCCGGCGGCGAGTCCGACATCTCCCCGACGGACCGCACGTACGAACTCGCCAAGGACAAGTGAGAGGCCCCCATGCCCACGAGGATCCTCCCGGCCGTCGGCGACGCGGACGCGGTCCGGTCCCTCACGACGCTGCTCAGCCAGCTCCCCGACGCCGAGCCGGTGGCCCCGGTGACCGACTCCACCCAGCTCGTCGACGCCCTCGCCCGCCTGGCCGCCGAGTCCGTCGACGAACTGCCCGAGGTCGTCGTCGTCCACGAACGCATCGGCCCCGTCCCGGCCCTGGAGCTCATCCGGGAGGTCGCCCTGCGCTTCCCTGCGGTGGGCGTCATCCTCGTGACCTCCGACGCCGGCCCCGGCCTCTTCCAGGCCGCCATGGACTACGGCGCCCGGGGACTGGTCACCCTGCCCCTGCACTACGAGGAGCTCGCCAGCCGCGTCCACGCGGTGGCCCAGTGGTCGGTGGGCGTACGGCGGCATCTGGGCGCCGGCGGGGACGTGTTCAGCGGCGTCGGCGGCACCGTCGTGACGGTGAGCGGCGCCAAGGGCGGGGTGGGGACCACGCTCACCGCCATCCAGCTGGCGCTCGCCGCGCAGGCGTCGGGCCGCAGCACCGCCCTGCTCGACATGGACCTGCAGACCGGGGACGTCGCCGCCTTCCTGGACGTCCAGTTCCGCCGCTCGGTCGTCGACCTCGCCGCCATCAACGACATCTCGCCGCGCGTGCTCGCGGACGCGGTGTTCCGGCACGACTCGGGGGTCGCCCTGCTGCTCGCCCCCGGCGACGGCGAGCGCGGCGAGGAGGTCACCGACCGCGCCGCCCGCCACATCGTCAGCGCCCTGCGCTCCCGCTACGAGGTCGTCGTCATCGACTGCGGCGGCCAGCTGACCGGCGCGAGCGCGGCGGCCGTGGAGATGGCCGACACGGCGCTCCTGGTCACCACCCCGGACGTGGTCGCCGTCCGCGGCGCCAAGCGCACCGTACGGATGTGGGACCGCCTGCAGATCCGCAAGGCGGAGGAGACCACGATCGTCGTCAACCGGTACTCGCGCGGCGCGGAGATCCAGCCCGCCCTGATCCAGAAGATCACCGGCACCTCGATCGCCGCCACCGCGATCCCCGCCAACTACAAGGAACTCCAGGGCGCCGTCGACGCCGGCCGCGTGCACGAGCTGGACGGCAAGGGGGCGGTCCGGCAGGCCCTGTGGGCGCTCGCCGGGGAGCTGGGGCTGGTCAAGGGCACGGAGGGGGCCCTTCAGCGGCGCAACGACAAGGCGCGGGGCGGGGAGCGGGCGGCGCTGACGTTCCGGCGGCGCAAGGAGCTGGGGCGGTGAGGGGGCCGGGGCGCAGGCGGCGGGGGGACACAGGCCAGGTCACCGTCGAGTTCCTCGGCATGATGCCGCTGATCATCGTCACGCTGGTGCTGCTGTGGCAGTTCGTGCTGGTGGGGTACACGTTCTCGCTCGCGGGGAATGCTGCGGACGAAGCGGTGCGGGCGGGGACGGCGGCGGACCCCGGCGGCCGGCAGGCGGCGTGCCAGGAGGCCGGGTTGGAGAAGCTTCCGGACGCGTGGGCCGGCGAGGTGACCTGCTCCACCGGGGGCGGCTATGTCACCGCCGACGTCAGCCTGAAGGTTCCCGTCCTCTTCCCCGGCGCGATCGGCTTCCCGTTCGAGGTCGAGGGCCACGCGGGTGCCGTAGAGGAGGAGACGGACTGAGATGCCGTACGCCCGTGAAGGCCGTGAGCGCGGCCAAGTCGCCATCGAGTACCTCGGGTTCATCCCGATCCTGATCCTCGTCGCCCTGGCGGGCGTGCAGATCGGCCTGATCGCCTACACCGCCCAGCAGGCGGGCACGGCGGCCCGGGCCGGGGCGCGCGCGGCCTCACTGGAGCAGAGCGCCGAGGACGGCTGCCGGACCGCGGTGAGCGGGTGGCTCGCGGACGGCACCAGCTGTCCGGAGTCGTACGGCGGCGACGAGGTCACCGTCACCGCCACCGTCGACATCCCGTCGATCGTCCCCGGCTGGGACTTCGGCGACGCCCAGAAGACCGCGACCATGCCGCTCGACCGCTGAACGAGGATCCCCATGAGCCTGAGGTCACGCATCAACACCCCCGAGGAGAACGGCAGCCGGGGCGAGGACGGCCACCTGGTCGCCTCCTACCGGGCCAAGCTCCTGGAGGAGATCGACCTCGCGGAGATGAGCTCGCTGGCCGCCGCCGAGCGCAGGGCACGCCTGGAACGGGTCCTCGGCCACATCATCAGCCGTGAGGGCCCGGTGCTGTCGACGGTCGAGCGCTCGCAGCTGATCCGCCGGGTCGTCGACGAGGCGCTGGGCCTCGGCATCCTGGAGCCCCTCCTGGAGGACGCGTCGATCACCGAGATCATGGTGAACGGCCCGGACGCGATCTTCGTCGAACGAGGGGGCCGCGTCGAGCAGTTGCCGCTCCGCTTCCCCTCCCACGACCAGCTGATGCAGACCATCGAGCGCATCGTCTCGACGGTGAACCGGCGCGTGGACGAGTCCAACCCGATGGTGGACGCCCGCCTGCCGTCCGGCGAGCGCGTGAACGTCATCATCCCGCCGCTGTCCCTGACCGGCGCGACCCTGACGATCCGCCGCTTCCCCCGCTCCTTCACCCTGCACGAGATGATCGGCCTCGGCTCGCTCGACGAGCCCATGGTGTACCTGCTGGCCGGGCTGGTGCAGGCGAAGTCCAACATCATCGTCTCGGGCGCCACCGGCACCGGCAAGACGACCCTGCTGAACGCCCTCTCGGGCCTGATCCCCGAGTCCGAGCGCATCATCACCATCGAGGACTCGGCCGAACTCCAGCTCCAACAGGCGCATGTGATCCGGCTGGAGTCCAGGCCCCCCAACGTCGAGGGCAAGGGCCAGGTCACGATCCGCGACCTGGTCCGCAACTCCCTGCGCATGCGCCCCGACCGGATCGTCGTCGGTGAGGTCCGCGGCGGTGAGTCCCTGGACATGCTGCAGGCGATGTCGACCGGCCACGACGGCTCCCTGGCCACCGTGCACGCCAACAGCGCGGAGGACGCCCTGATGCGTCTCAAGACCCTCGCGTCCATGTCCGACGTCGCGGTCCCGTTCGAGGCGCTGCACGACCAGATCAACAGTGCCATCGACGTGATCATCCAGCTGACCCGCTTCCCGGACGGCGCCCGCCGGATCACCGAGATCGCGATCCTGGACAGCCACGGGGCGGAGCCGTACCGCCTGGCCACGGTGGCCCGCTTCCAGGCCCAGCCCATGACGCCGGACGGCCGCGTGCACGGCGCCTTCGGCTACTTCCCGCTCCCGCGCCGCACCGCCGACCGCCTCTACATGGCGAGCCAGCCGATCCCGCAGGCCTTCGGCGTCGCCCAGTCCCCGCTCGAGCTCGCCACCCGAGAAGCCAGGTAGGAACCCTTGCCATGGAACCCCACACCGTCACGGTCGCTATGGACCTGCAGACCCGCATCACGCTCACGACCGGCATAGCCCTGCTGACCTGCGCACTGGCGGTGTTGGGTGTCCACGCGTACGCCTCCGGCCGGGCCCAGCGCCAGGCACTGGTCGACCGTCTGACCTCCACCGGCCAGATCACCGGGGCAGGGGGCCGCCGGCGCCGCTTCGCCGACCTGGACCGCCGGCTGCGCCGTACGAAGCCGGGCAAGCGGCTGGAACTACGCCTGGCGGCAACGGGGCTGGACGTGACACCCGGCGAGTTCTTCGTCTACATGCTGGCGACGGTCGCGGGCCTGTGGCTGATCGGCCAGGCGACCCTCGCACCCTTCTTCGGCCCGATCGCGGGCCTGCTGGGCGTCTGGGCGGCAGTCCAGTTCCTCAACTGGCAGCGCCAGAAGCGCATCGAGAAGTTCATCAACCAGCTCCCCGAGCTCGCCCGCATCCTGGCCAACGCCGCCCACGCGGGCCTGGCCATGCGCACCGCCATCGGCCTCGCGGCCGAGGAACTGGAGGCCCCGGCGGGCGAGGAACTCGCCAAGGTCTCCAACCAGCTGGCCCTCGGCGCGTCGATGGACGACGCCCTCGGCGAACTCGCCGAACGCCTCCCGTCCCGCGAACTGGTCGTCCTCGTCACGACCCTGGTGCTGTCGAACCGGGCGGGCGGCCAGGTGGTGAGCGCCCTGCGGAACCTGACGGAGACGCTGGAGGAGCGCAAGGAGACCCGACGCGAGGTCCGCACCCAGCTCTCCCAGGTCAGCATGACGTCGTACGCGGTCCCGGCGCTGGGCGTGGGATCGCTGTTCCTCATGAACGGCGTGAAGGACGGCGCCCTGGACCGCATGACGGGCTCGCCGTTCGGCCAGGCGGCGGTGCTGATCGCGTTCGGGCTGTACGCGGTCGGCTTCATCCTGATCCGCCGTCTGTCGCGGATCGACGTCTGAGGCGCCTGAGGCTCTCGAGGGGAGGACGACGATGACACTGGGACAACTGGGCCTGCTCCTGGCGCTGGTGACGGGCCTGAGCGTGTGGGGGATCTTCGCCGGCATCCGCATGTACCGGGCGGACGCCAAACTGCCCAGCGACCTGGCGCTGGCCCTGGAGGTCGGCGCGACCCGCACCGGCGCCGTGGACTCGCTCATCGACCGCATGGGCATGCGCTACGCCCCCGCCGTGCTGCGCCTGATGGGCCCGAAACTGGTCGCCAAGTACCGCCGCAAGATCGACCTCGCGGGCAACCCCGGCGGCCTGACCATCGACCGCTATGCGGCCAGGCGGGCGGTGTACGGCTTCCTGGGCGCGGTCGGCTTCCTGGTCTTCCTGGCCCGGGGCCAGGTGCTGGTGGCCTTGCTGCTGCTGGCCTTCGGCGCCTTCTGGACGGAGGTCGGCATCTGGTCGGCGATCCGCATCAGGAAGGACGAGATCGAACGGACCCTGCCGGACTTCCTCGACGTACTGGCCGTCGTCGTGAGCGCGGGCCTCGGCTTCCGTCAGGCACTCGACCGGGTGGCCTCGAAGTACGAGGGCCCGTGGGCCGACGAACTCCGCATCACCCTGCGCCAGATGGACCTCGGCATGAGCCGCCGCCAGGCCTTCGCGGAGCTGAGGCGGCGCAACGACTCGGAGCAGGTCGCGATGTTCGTGACGGCGCTGCAGCAGGGCGAGGAGCTGGGTGCGCCGATCGTCGACACACTGGTGGCGCTGGCGAAGGACATGCGCCGGACGGATGCCCAGAACGCCCGGCGGAAGGCGGCCAGGGCGGTGCCCAAGGCCACGATGATGATCACGACGTTCATGGTTCCGGCGACGATGATCCTGCTGGGGGCGGGGTTGTTGCTGGGGTCGGGGACGGACTTCGGGTCGCTGACGGGGGAGTAGGGGGCGGGCGGTATGGCGGGGATGCCGGTGCGGATGAGTGCGGGGGTCGGTACGGCAGCGGGCCGGGGCGCGACGAAGGGCGGCCGCGCGCTCATCCGCCGCCGCTGGACGTCCCGGTCGGCGACCGGGGAGCAGCCGGAGCGGTCCGCGACGATCTCCCTCCAGATAAACGCGCTCCAGGCGCTGTGCCGCCAGGTCTTCGGCTTCCGGCTCGCCATGATCGCGCTCGCCGCTCCCGGGGCACTGCTCAACGCGGCGCCGGGCCTGGGCACCCGTCTGGTGGGCGCGGCGGTGGTGATCACCTTCATGGTCTCCTACGCCCTGTTCCGCGACTGGGAACGCTTCGGCCCCCTCCTCCTGCGCCACCCCACCCTCCTGGCGGCGGACACCCTCTTCACCTCCCTCCTCCTGATCTCCGCGGGCCCGGACACGACTCTCGCCTACGTCAGCGTCTGCACCCCGCTCCTGGCCGGCATCGTCTACGGCTACCGAGGCGCGGCGGCGTTCGCCAGCGTGCAGTCCCTGATCCTGCTCCTGGCCTATGCGATCGACCGGGAGGCACAGGCGGGCAGCGGACTGGCGGAGAAACTCCTCCTCCCGGGCTTCTGCGTCATCACGGGCGCCCTCGGCTCGTCCCTGCGCAACCTCATGCTCCGCTTCGGCACGGCCACCCAGGCCCTCACGACGATCCAGGCCCGCCTGGCGGTCACGGAGGCGGTGAGCGCGGAACGGGCCCGCCTGGCCCGTGAGATGCACGACTCGGTGGCGAAGACGCTGCACGGCGTGGCGCTGGCGGCGGAGGGACTGGCGATCTCGTCGGCGGCCTCCAAGGACCCGTCCCGCGTGGACCCGAGCGTGATCAGGCAGCAGGCGGAGCTGGTGTCCCGGGCGGCCCGCCGAGCCGCCGCGGAGTCCCGGGAGCTCCTGGCGGACCTGCGCCGCGAGTCCGACCCGGACCACACGACGGACATCGCGCCGGAACTGGCCGCCCGCACGCAGGACTTCACATCCCGCACCGGCCTGCACACCACGTTCGACGTCACAGGCGAGGCCCCGTTGCCTTCGGTCCCGCCGACGGTGGCCCGCCACCTCCTCACCATCACCGAGGAGGCCATGGAGAACGCCCACCGCCACGCGAACGCGACACGGGTCGAGGTACGCGCGGGAGTGGAGGCCGACGAACTCCGCCTGACGGTCCGGGACGACGGCCAGGGCCTCCCCGCCGGCACGACGGTCGAACAGCAACGCAGGACGGGCCACTTCGGTCTGCTGGGCATGACGGAACGGGCCGCATCGATAGGAGCCCGTATCCACATCGGCAAGGGCAGGCACGCACGCGGCACGGAGGTCCGCCTGGAACTCCCGCTGGCGGCCCTGACGACGACGAAGGCGACCCCATGAACACCCCCTTGCGGATCGTCGTGGCCGACGACAACCCAGTGGTCCGGGCAGGTCTGACGGCTCTCCTCTCCAGCCACGAGGACATCACGGTCGTAGCGGAGGCGACCAACGGCCAGGAGGCCGAGGCCGCGGCGCGCGATCACCGTCCCGACGTGATCCTCCTGGACGTTCGCATGCCGGGTGTGGGCGGAATCGAGGCACTGCCGCACCTGGTCCGTATGGCTCCGGTGATGATGCTGACCTACAGCAGTGAGTCGGAGACGGTCCGAGAGGCCCTGCGCCGAGGGGCCGTCGGCTACCTGGTCCACGGTGAGTTCACGACGGACGAACTGGTGGAGGCCGTACGGGACATCAGGCGGGGCGGGCCGCCTCGACTCACCCCCACGGCGGCGGCATCACTAACGGAAGCAAATACTCAACTACCAACCCCTACGGGCAATTCCCTGGAACGCCTTTCGCAAGTGCAACCGGATGTGGGACAGTCGTCGTCGTATCGGTCAGGGTTCCAGCTGAGCAGGAGGGAGGCGGAGATCATGGACCTCATCGCATCGGGCATGAACAACCAGCAGATCGCCGCCGCCTGCTTCATCAGCGAGAAGACGGTCAAGAACCACATCAACCGCATCTTCGCCAAACTCCACAGCACCAGCCGGGCGGAAGCCGCGGCCAAGTGGCTGGGCACGGCCCCGGGTTCACACCCAGGACGGAGCTGACCGGCGATGACACAGCGACGGTTTTCGGCCTGGGCCCGTAATTGGGCCCAGGGACCCTCTGGTGTTCCGGGTAATCCCGCTTACTTTTCTCCTGAGCAATACGAGCCAAGTGCTCAGCGATCGCCGGACACCAGAGGGGAACACCATGAGCAACTGGATCAACACCACCGTCGCACACCTCCGCGCGCGGGCTGCTCGGGGGGACGAGGGGCAGACGGCGGTGGAATACCTGGGGATCATTGCGGTGGTGGTGGCGATTGTGTTGGCGATTACAGGGACCGACATCGGTCAGACGATCTACAACGCGATCACCGACAAGATCCTCGAAGTCACCGGCGGCTGATGCGGCCCCGAAGGTCTGGCGACGCAGGGCAGGCTTTCCCCATCTACATCACGGTGGTGGCGGGCCTGCTCTTTCTCGCGTTCGCCTACCTTGCCGTCGGCCAGGCGGCGGCAAATCGGAACGGCGCCCAGACGGCAGCCGACGCGGCAGCGCTCGCGGCGGCTCTGGACACTCGGGACAAGCTCACGGACGAGTGGGTGGAGAACGTACTCGACCCGACGAAGTGGCAGGCCATCTTCGACGGCGAGGGCGTGGTGTTCGACGGGTGCGGCCGCGCGGCAGAGCTGGCGGCGCAGAACGACGCCACGGCGGACTGCCAGTCGACGCTCGGACTGCCTCCGGGCTACGAGGTCGACGTCGAGACCACGAAACCCGTCGGTGATTCCATTGTGCCGGGCACAGAGGACATGCACTCGACCGCGACAGCCACCGCCGTCATCGAGCCGCTCTGCGAGTTCGAGCTCCCGGGTGAGGATGCCGGAGACGACGTACTGCCGGAGCTCACCTGCAAGGACCGGAACTGGACCCTGGACCCGGAGGATCTCGACGATCTACCAGGGCCCGAGGACCTCTTCGACGTCCATCTGGCCGACTGACAAGCGATCGACGAGTGACGAGGGAAGCAGAGGCATGAGCATTCGGTTCACCACGAAGGCCCACAGGGGGATGGTCGCGCTGACCGTTGCGGCTGGCCTGGCCCTCGGCGTGGCCGGCTGCGGCAGTGGAGGGGGCGACGACAACAAGCCTGAGGCGTCGACGCCCGCATCCAAGAGCAGCGGATCCGTGCCGAGTGCTCAGGAGGGCCAGGCGGAGGAGCCTCTGGCTGAGTTGAAGGGCCCCAACGGCTTGTCGCTCCAGATAAGCTCCGCCACACGGGATACCGGCGGATTCGTCACCGTCAGCGGCACTTTGAAGAGCGACGCCGACAAAACGTTGTCGCTTCCTGCCCAGTTGAGTGGCAACGAGACCGAGATCCTCAGGAACGGTCGGTCCTTCGGCGGAGCCACACTGGTCGATCCCAAGGGAAAGAAGCGCTACTACGTGCTCCGGGACACGGACGGTCGTCCTCTCACCACGACGGGCGTCACGTCCATCAAGTCCGGTGAGGACATCCCGGTGTTCATGCAGTTCCCGGCACCGCCCCAGGACACGACCGACGTGTCTTTCCAACTGCCCATGTTCGCCCCGGCCGACATCACGATCTCCGGGTGAGGCCAACAATGACCCGCACCCCCCGCCTCCCCCTCACCCTCACCGCTGCCACCCTCATGGTCGCCGCCAACATCCTCGGCGCCACCACAGCCGACGCGGCCGACGACCCCAGCGTCCCGCCCGGCACCGAGGCCACGGCCGCCGCGCCCGTCGAGGTGGACGCGAACGATCCGGACCTCAAACTCCCGGAGGGCGCGACGCTCGCCGAACCCAAGGTGCTGGACATCAAGCAGGTCGTCGAGGACCAGGCCGGTGAGGAACGCCGGGAGGACACCAACACGGACGTGAAGTTCGCGCTGCAGGCGGAGGTCCTGTTTCCCAAGGACAGCGCGAAGCTGACCGGCGAGGCGAAGGCCCGTATCTCCTCGATAGCCGAGGAGATCAAGACCCAGAACGCCACCCGGATCCGCGTCTTCGGCTTCACGGACAACCTGGGCTCCTCGGCCCACGGCGACGTCCTGTCCAGGAAGCGTGCGAACGCCGTACAGGGCGTCCTGGAGTCTGAGCTGAACGACTCGACGATCACGTACGAGGTGCGGGGCTACGGCGAGCAGTACCCGATCTCCTCCAACGCGACGGAGTCCGGCCGCAAGAAGAACCGAAGGGTGGAGGTCTCCTTCCCGCGCTCGGAGAACTGACCGGTCTGCCGGGAACCCTCCCGGAGCCCGTTACCTTCCGCTCCGACGTGGGTGCGCCGACCGAGGGGCCGGCGAGATCGGCCGGATTCAGCTCGCCGAGGCCCGCTGCGCGGGACCGAGGGCCGGTGGCGTCCGGTGGTCGTCGGACGGGCCGGGGTCGCCGGTCTTCCAGCCGGGGGCGTAGGCACAGGGCATGGCGGCGCCACCGGTGAGGTACTCCCGGTCCGGGTGCCAGGTGAAGGACATGCGCTCGTTCCCGTCGTCCCGCTGGACGGACAGGTCCCAGTCCTTGCCCTTGCCGCCCTCACGGTAGGCCGTGACCTTCCAGCCGTCGGCCTTCAGGTGCTGGTGGAGTCGGCGGAGGCCGGAGACGGCCTGGTCCGCGGGCACGTGGTCCAGTGCCCAGCTGTGGCTCACCTGATAGGCGCCGTCGACGGTCTTGTCCTCCAAGCCCAGCGAGCCGCTTGTCCAGCAGAAGTCGGAGCTGAACGTGTTCTCCGTGCTGACGCCGATGTCCTCGACTCCCGGTTCCACGGTGCGCTCGAACCCCATGACGTCGTACGCCTCCTGGGAGTGCTGGAAGGCGCGGCTCGCCATGTCCTCGGGCGCGACGCGGGGGAAGTCGGCCCATCCCCGGTTCTCCCAGGCGAGTTTGCCGATCAGAGCGAGCACGGTCACCAGGGGTATGCCGATGAGCGCGGCGCAGCCGCATCCGAGGACCTTGCGGGTGGACGGGCGGGACCTGGAATCGGTCGGTGCGGGGGGTGCGCTGGTCGGTATGGTCGTCTCGGACATGACGGGAGGGTAGGCCGGCGGTTGAGCGCCGTGGATGGGCGCGGCTACCTGGTCGGGACTGGGTACGCGTACTCAACCGAGGCCACCGAAAGCCACCCGGAGCCGGCCGCCTCAGCGGTGAACCGGCTACTCCAGGGAGGCCTGGAGAGCGCGGATGTGCGGCTTCCACAGCCAGGCTCCGGTGCCGTCCGGGAGTTCGGCCGCCATGGCCAGCACGCGCCGGGCGTCGTCGGGACGGTCCGCGCCGACCAGGGCCCTGGCGTATTCGTACAGGTCGCGGGCCATCTCCTCGCGGTGGTCCGGGTCGCCGTCGAGGTCCTCGCCGAGGCGCTGCTCGAACAGGGGGATGGCGTCTGTCCAGTTCCGCCGGGCCAGCTCCGTTCTGGCGCGGGCGATGGTGATCAGGTCGTCCTTGGCGCGGTCGTCGGTGCGGCCGTGGTCGCGGAGCCAGGCGTTGTCCTCGAGTGCGGCCAGTTGGAGGCCGGCCAGGGCCGGGTCGTCCGTCGCGATGGCGAGTTCCAGGCGGTGGAAGGTCAGGGTCATGATCCAGCGCTCGCCCTGGGCGTCGGGTCCCAGACCGCTGAAGTAGGCCTCGGCCTCGTCCAGGAAGGCCCGGTACGCGTCAGGGGTCAGCTCGCCGAGGTGGTACTCCAGGCGGCGCAGCGCGGACGTCGTGATGTAGCGGCCCTTGGCGTTGCCCCGGCGCTCGTCCACCTCGATGGAGCGGTGGAACCACGAGCGCGCCGCTTCGGCGTTGCCGAGCAGGAACTCGAGATAGGCGAAGTCGTAGAACATCGCCGAGAGATTGCCCGGCTCCTCGTCGCCGGAGACGTCCGCCGAGACGAGACGGCGCAGGATCTCGCCCGCCCGCGCCAGGTTGGCCGCGCCGCCCAGACGACGGATCCGGGCCGACTCGCGGTGCGCCGCGACCAGGGCCAGCGCCTGCTGACGGCCCGGGGACGCGTGTTCCCCCAGCAACTCCTCGTCCCCCAGCAGGGTCAGGACCCGTTCGTGCAGCTCGTTGCCGTCGGCGCGGTAGCCGAGTGTGTCGCCGAGCTGGTCGTGCGCCTCGAGGCTGATGACGACCCGGGCGAGCCCGCGGGCCAGCTCGTCCCGCAGGTTCGGCGCGACCGCACAGGCGGCGATGTAGTCGGTGACCAGGCTCCCGAAACCGACCTCGGCGTGCTGAGCCTTCGCCCGGCCGAACGGCAGGCCTCCCAGCAGGCCCACGAGCGGATCCAGGGCCTCGGGGACGCCCTCCTCGAGCGCGGTGACCAGATGTCTGGCCGTGTTGGTCAACGCGTAGACGTCCTCGCAGGACGCCCAGTCGTGGCCGTACAGACCGAGAAGGTTCCGTGCCAGTTGGAGGTGGTTCGTCGAAGGCTGCACGCTCCAATACTCGTGCCCGGACTCGGCGGTGAGGAAGTCCGCCAGGCTCCCGTGGCAGAACCTGACCCGGTCCTGGTCGACGCGCAGGATCGGCCCGAGGTCCTCCAGGACGGCCGTGAGAAGGTCCGGAGAGTCCGCGGGGAACCCGAGATACCGTGCCAGGCTCCGCGGCGGCAGCGGGGTGAAAGCGATCGCGAGCGTGGCCAGCAGGGGCTGGTAGTAGGCCTTCCAGCGGCTGTCTCCCGCCCTCTCACCGGGGACGCGGCGGCCCGAGGCCCGGCGTGCCTGGCCGACCAGATACTCGTAGAGATCGTCGAGGCCGTCGGGGAGGCTCTGCGGGTCGAGCAGGTCGGGGACGGTGCTGGCCCAGAGCGCGGCGTAGAGGAAGACGTTGTCGGCCTTGCGCGCCACCTCACGGTCGAGCCCGGGGCGTCCGGTGATCCCGGCCCGGGCGAGGACGGACGCGGCGTACTCCGCGATCTCGTCCTCGATCTGCCGGCGGTGCCCGTCCAGGCTGATCCGCGCGTACCGGTTCTGCTGGCGCAGGTAGAACTGCTTGAGCGGCAGTGGGCGGGTCGTCACCACCACCCGCAGGTTCTCCGGCAGTTCCGCGCAGTCGGTGAGCCAGTCGACTATCGAGTCCTCGCCGCCGGCCCAGCCGGTGGCCGCGCCGATCTCGTCCAGTCCGTCGATCAGCAGCACGATCGAGGCCGACCGATCGGCCTCGGCCAGCCGGGCCGCCGGCTCGATCAGTGCCTGCCTGGTCAGATCGGCCAGACTGGTCCGTGACAGGTCGTCGATCAGCTCGCCGATCCTGACCGCGATCACTTGCCCGGCCTTCGCCGCCGACTGCCTGATCGCGAAGGCCGTCCTGCGAAAGGACGACACGACCAGCCTGCGGATCTCGACGCCGATCAGGTCGTCGGCCTGCTCGACCTCCATCGTCGCGGTCACGTTCAGGTCCAGATCCATCAGCTCGGGACGCAGTACCGCGATCTGGTGCCCCACGCGGACCAGGAACGCCCGCCCGTCTCCGGACGACAACGGCGCGACACTGTCACGCCGGATGAAATAGCGAGGATTGATCCCCGGCTCCCGCGCCAGCGACGCGAGAAACGTGCTCTTCCCGGTCCCGGCGACCCCTTCGAGCACGATGAACCGGACACGCGGCGCATCCAGGAGATCCTTGACCTGCGCCAAGAGCCAGTCCCGCCGGACGAGATCGCGGGTGAGGTGCTCGTCCAGGAGGTCCTCGAAGAGCAGTTCGTCGCGGTGCATTACTCGAGCGTGTCGATCTCGACGGCGACGACCGGTCCGCTCGCCGACTTGGACTTGATCGTCGAATCGATGTTCGTCGACGCCCGCACCTGGCGCAGCTTGACCGCCACGGTCCCGTCCTCGAGCTCCTCGATGTCGACGAAAGCCCTGATCCGATGCTTCGCCGGTGCCCGCCTCTCGCCCGCGAAGTCGATCTGCTGATCATGGAGATGCTCGAGCAGCGTCCGCGCCCGGTCCATCGTCGCCAGCGCGTCCGCGTCGTTCCGCACCTCAGCGGCCGGCCGTGCGACCAGCCCGCTCAGGGTCCCCTGTAGCTCCTCGAGTTCGTCCCGCTGCTGCGGTGACGGCTCCCGCACAACCGGAAAGCCCCTGTCCTCACGTCGGCGGTCCAGCACATGTCCGACGCGATCGAGGAGAAACGAGGCAATGACCGGTATCCCCGCAAGCGAGACAGCGGCCAGCGTTATTGGCTCGGGCATGCACCACTGATACCGGGGAATCCCTTGCGCTGTATGAGCTTTACGAGAATTCCACAGGCCGGTCCGCAGGCAGACCCCGCGCCGAAGCCTCACGGTCACCCGGAGTCGACGCCGACCCGCACCCCGGCCCGCACCCCCCACCCCGCCATGGCCCCGGCCCCCGCCTCCAGCACATGCCGCGAACGAAGCCGCGGCAGACCCAACCGTCCCGGCTTCATCGTGCGTACGGCGATGACGTTCAGCTTGCGGTCGAGGTACGCGACATCGATCGGGACGCGCATGCGGAACGTGTGCACACCACTGGCCGGCGTGAGCAGCATCGCCCCGTCGACGGCGTCACGCCCCAGGAGCCCTTTCGTACGGGCCCGATAGGACGCGGCGATCTCGAGGGGGACCGTGATGTCGCCCCGCTCCCCATGGACGACGAGGGTCCCTCGCCCGTCACGCCACCGCCGTCCCATGCCCGGCCACCTCCTGGATCCCGGAATCTGTGTTGTCCGCCGAGTGCTACCCGGGTAGGAAAGGTCGCATGACCGGACTCGGCGCAGTATTCCGCCCCCAACTCGCCCCCGAACGACTCCGATCCGTCGCCCGACTGGCCGACGACGCAGGCCTCGAAGAACTCTGGCTCTGGGAGGACTGCTTCCGGGAGGGCGGGATCTCCACGGCGGCGGCCGCCCTCGCCTGGACCGAGCGGGTCAGGGTCGGTGTCGGGCTGCTGCCCGTCCCGCTGCGGAACGTGGCCATCGCCGCGATGGAGGCCGCCACGCTGCACCGGATGTTCCCGGGGCGGCCGATCCTCGCCGTCGGGCACGGCGTGCAGGACTGGATGGGCCAGGTCGGGGCCCGGGTCGAGTCGCCGGTGACCTTGCTGCGGGAGCATCTCGACGCGCTGCGTGCCCTGTTGCGCGGGGAGCGGCTCACCGTCGAGGGGCGCTACGTCAGGCTCGACGACGTCGCTCTCGACTGGCCGCCCGCCGAGCCGGTGCCCGTCATCGCCGGGGTCACCGGGCCCCGCTCGCTGCGGCTCGCCGGGGAGGCCGCCGACGGGACCCTGCTCACCGCGTCGACGTCGCCCGAGGGGGTACGACGGGCACGGCAACTCATCGACGAGGGGCGGGAGGCAGCGGGACGTTCGGGTGCCGAGCCGCATCCGGTCGTCGTCTATCTGCTCGCCGCCACCGGGCCTGACGGCGCCGCCCGCCTCAAGGCCGAGCTCGCCGCGGAAGGGCTCGGCTCCGTGCCCGATCTCGGTGTCGCCGGGGACGCCGGCGCCGTCGCGAAGGCCGTGCGGCGGCTCGCGGAGGCGGGCGCCGACACCGTGGTGCTGCAGCCGACGGGGGACGAACCCGACCCGGAGGGGTTCGTACGGTTCGTGGCGGAGGAAGTGCGGCCGCTGGTTCCATAGCGGTACAGGCCCGCGTCCCGGTACGGCGGCGTTGTCAGTGGCGCCTGCCAGACTCCTGGACATGAGCGAGATGAGCGACGAACTGAGCCCTGGACAGGGCGACGAACCGAGCCACGACACCGTGGACGTCCGCCTCCGTGACGTGCTGGACTCCGACCTGGAAGCCTTCCTCGCCTACGAGCACGACCCGGAGGCCCGCCGGCGGTCGAGATTCACGCCTCGGCCGCGCGACGCCTTCATGAAGCACTGGCGGACCAGCGTGCTCGGCGACGAGACCTGCCTCGTGCAGACGGTCATGGTGGGGAAGGAGGTGGCCGGCAACGTCATCTCCTGGTGGGACGGCGACCGCCGCTTCCTCGGCTACTGGCTCGGGCGGCCGTACTGGGGGCGGGGCATCGCCACCAGGGCGCTCGCCCTGTTCCTGGAACTCGACCGGACGCGTCCGCTGTACGCCGACCCCTTCCACGGCAACACCGCCTCCGTACTCCTCCTCGAACGCCACGGCTTCCAGCGCGCCGGCACCGTCCACCACGGCGACGACGAACACGTGCTGCTCGTGCTCCCCGAGGCCGAGGCCGGCCACGAGCGGAAAAGCGGAGGCGGCAACTGACGACGCCCTGGGACGATCACCGTATGGAGAAGCCGCAGCACACCCGCACCTTCGAAGACCTCGTCGCCGAAGGCGCCGCCGTCCCCACCGAAGGCTGGGACTTCTCCTGGTTCGAGGGGCGCGCCACCGAGGCCCGTCCCTCTTGGGGATACTCAACGTGCCTCGCCGAGCGGCTGTCCCGTGCCACGGCCGCCCTCGACATCCAGACCGGGGGAGGAGAGGTACTCGACTTCGCCCTCGGCCGCGCCGTGAAGGTTCCGCCTCTCACCGTCGCCACCGAGGGCTGGCAGCCGAACGTCGCCAAGGCCACCGCCCTCCTCCGCCCGCGCGGCGTCGCCGTCGTCGCCTGCCCGCAGGACGCCCCGTTGCCCTTCGCCGACAGTGCCTTCGACCTGGTCGGCAGCAGGCACCCGGTCAGCCCGCACTGGTCCGAGATCGCCCGTGTCCTGCAGCCCGGCGGCAGCTACTTCGCCCAGCACGTCGGGCCGCGCAGCGTCTTCGAACTCGTCGAGTACTTCCTCGGCCCGATCCCGGACGAGCAGGCCAACGTCCGCCACCCCGACCGCGAGCGCGCCGCCGCCGAGGCCGCCGGGCTCGACATCGTCGAGCTGCGGGCCGAGCGACTGCGCATGGAGTTCCACGACATCGCGGCGGTCGTCCACTTCCTGCGCAAGGTGGTGTGGATGGTCCCCGGCTTCACCGTCGAGGCGTACGAGCCCCGCCTTCGCGCGCTGCACGAGCGGATCCGGACCCACGGCCCCTTCGTCGCGCACAGCACCCGCCACCTCTTCGAGGCCCGCAAGCCCGACGCCTGAACCCGCCCGGGGCGGCCCTCACGCGTGCGGACCGACCGTCACCTCCCCGACGACCAGCTCCGCCTTCGCCTCCAGCACCTCCCCGACCCGCTCCACCTGCTCGCCCAGCTCCCGTTCCTGCCGCGTCGTCAGCCGTCGTCCGACCACCTCCACCGTGACCGTCGTACGCCGGCCCTGGCGGCGCTGGTGCCAGACCCCGGCCACCACACCGTCCACCAACAGCACCGGATAGTTCCCCGCCTGACCACCCGCCAGCGCCCGCCGGTAGGCCTTCCCGGGGAACAGCGACTCCCGCGGCTGCGCGGCGATGGCGTACGCGTCGAAGTACGGCAGCAACCGCACACCCCGCACCGGCCCGCCCGGGAACTCCGTGTCACCCGCCGCCACCCAGGCCACCGTTCCCTCGAACGACACCTCCTCGACCTCCCCGGCCTCCGCCAGCTCCCCGAACAGCGCCACCGCCCACCCCACGGGCGCCGCCAGCCACTTGGCGAAGTGCTGGGGAGTCGCCGGACCGTACGCGCGCAGATACCGCCGTACGAACTCCCGAAGCGCCCCCTCGCCCGCCGTCCCCGGATCGAATCCCGTCGGCCGGGTATACGTCACCTTCCGCCCCCGGTTCGGCCCGAAGCACAGCGCGCCCGACTGTCCCGCCCGGTGCATCACCTGCCGCCAGCGCGGCCACAGGTCCTGGAAGGCGGGCATCACCAGGTCACCGGCCCAGGGACCGGTACGGGCGACCACCTCCTCGCCCAGTTCCTCCACGGTCAGACAGACCCCGTCCAGGGCGTCCCCGATCGCGGCCACGATCCGCTCCGCCTGTTCGTCGGTCACCCGCACATCCGGCGGAAACGGGCTCGGCCCCCTCGGAACGGCGCTCAGCGCACCGCACCACACCGGCAGTCCGGCGGCGGGGAGCAGATGCACGGTGCCGCGCGCACCGAACGTCTTCACCACCGACCGGTTGTCCCAGAGCGCAGCCCGCACATCCGCCCGCGTCACCCCGGCGGCCCGCACCCCCACCGACACCTCGGCCGCCGACAGCACCTGGGCATGCGCGCCCAGCATCGCCGCGACGACATCGGCGACCGGCGTCCCGAGCCTTGCGGGACGGTCCAGGAACTGCCGCTCCAGCCGCCGCGCGCTCGCCTGATCCCACGTGACAGTGACAGTCATACGGCGACGTTAGGCCGGACAGAGGTCAGATGCTGTCCGCTTCTCGACGTGGTGCGCACCCCACCCGTGCCATTCGGTGCAAACCGTGCATCCATGGGCGAACGCCCCTCGCCCCCTGCACATCAAAGGAGCCCACACCTTTTCCGCATTGTTATGACGGCCGACTCGCTTTCTCTTCACTCCCCGCGTAAGTTCAGACCAAGGTAATTCGCGTAAGCAAAGTTGCGCGGTGGCACCGCGCAGTGGAGGGGGCTGCGCGGTGCCATGCACTTCCCCGCCCCCCTGCTGGACGCGCATCGCTTCGCCCCCACCTCCGCCCCGCCGGGCCGTCCAAGCCGTCAAGGCGACGTTCGCGGTCGGGGTCACCCGGGGGAGGGAAGCCCGGACAAGTCGCCGAGCAGCCCCCAAGCCACGGCAAACCCTACGGATCCCTCCGCATTCCCCGCGTTTCCCCAGGCAATCCGCTCCGTCACGGCCGCGATTCCGCCACGAAGACGCCCTCTCATGGCCACCGCGCCGTCGCCGAGCGATTTCGGAGAGTAGTTGTGGCACGCCGATGCGCGCAGCATCCCTTACGAAGGGTTATGGTGGAAACCCCCCCTCGGGCCGGTCCGTCTCCCCCCCACGGACCGGCCCGTTTTTTCTGCCCAAGCAGCCGGAGCCCCGTCGGCCGACCAACCACGGCACCCACTCAAAGGGGCGCGGGGCTGTGTTTGATTTGCGGCTCCGCCGTGTGGGCGCGACCAGCCCCCACTCACCCGCACCCGCCACCCAACACCAGCCACCCCCCACCCAAGGCGCCCCCCAACCGCCCGCACCCCACAACCACGGCCCAAGCCCCGCAGGGGTACGCTTCGCCGGTAGGCGACCGCCACCCGGACAGCAACCGCCCTCGACTGCGCAGCGCGCCACGCGCACCACGCCGCAGCGCCCGCGCGCCTGTCCGATCCGTACGGAGGGGCTGACAATCACGTGAACCTGCGCGACAAGCTGCGCGGCCTGCTGGTCAGGCTGTACGCACGCCGGGTGGAGGGTCACCTGGACCACGCTCAGGTGCCCAAGCACATCGGCGTGATCATGGACGGCAACCGCCGCTGGGCGAAGGCCGCGGGCTCCACCACCGTGCACGGTCACCGGGCCGGGGCCGAGAAGATCGAGGAGTTCCTCGGCTGGTGCTCCGAGACGGACGTCGAGGTCGTCACCCTCTGGCTGCTGTCGACCGACAACTTCGACCGGCCGCAGGACGAGCTGGTCCCGCTCCTCGGGATCATCGAGGACGTCGTCCGCACCCTCGCCGCCGACGGCCGCTGGCGGGTGCACCACGTCGGCACGCCCGACCTGCTGCCGGCCGGGATGCAGACCACCCTCAAGGAGGCCGAGGAGGCCACCGCGGACGTCGACGGGATACTGGTCAACGTCGCCATCGGCTACGGCGGGCGCCAGGAGATCGCCGACGCCGTGCGCTCGATGATCGTCGACGCCCATGACAAGGGCACCTCGATGGAGGACCTCGCCGAGTCCGTCAGCGTCGACCTGATCGGCCGCCACCTCTACACCGGCGACCAGCCCGACCCCGACCTCGTGATCCGCACCAGCGGCGAGCAGCGGCTGTCCGGATTCATGCTCTGGCAGACGGCCCACTCCGAGTACTACTTCTGTGAGGTCTTCTGGCCGGCCTTCCGCAAGGTCGACTTCCTGCGCGCCCTGCGCGACTACGCGGCGCGTCACCGGCGTTACGGCGGCTGAAACACCACACCTCCAGCGGGGGGTGCGAGCACCGCATTTGGGGCGGAAGTAACAAGGAGTTCACCAGGGCGCCGTCATATGCGTAAGCATGGCACCGCATGTTCGAGGGCATAAGCCAAGCAGGTCGACACCCGAACCACGGGTGTCGTATCTCAGCGGGCGGCGCCGGAGCCGTCCGCCCGGGAGGCCCTTTGCACCAGTTCGACCGTGCGGTCACGGCACGGAAGAAGCAGTGGAGGGCCGGTTTTCGGCCCGTGCATGGCGTGCAGGGCGGCCGACGACCGGTCCAGCTCCACTCCGTCGCTCCCCGACCTCATCCGAGGGGGTACGTCCTTCCGTGGTGACCAGCACAAAGCGCCACAAGCCCGACCGGCGCACCTACGTTCTCGACACCAGCGTCCTGCTGGCCGACCCGAACGCCCTGAGCCGCTTCGACGAGCACGAGGTCGTGCTCCCCATCGTCGTGGTCACGGAGTTGGAGGCCAAGAGGCACCATCCCGAACTCGGCTACTTCGCCCGGCAGGCGCTGCGCCTGCTCGACGACTACCGGGTGAAGCATGGCCGTCTCGATGCCCCCATTCCGATCGGGGACCTCGGCGGGACCGTCCGTGTCGAGCTCAACCACTCGGACCCCAGCGTGCTGCCCACCGGCTACCGCCTGGGGGACAACGACTCCCGTATCCTCGCGGTCGCCCGCAATCTGCAGGCCGAGGGGTTCGACGTCACCGTCGTGTCGAAGGACCTGCCGCTCAGGATCAAGGCCTCGTCCGTCGGCCTCCTCGCCGAGGAGTACCGCGCCGAGCTCGCCATCACGGACTCCTCCGGCTGGACCGGAATGTCCGAACTGACCCTGCCGGGCGAGCAGGTGGACGTCCTCTTCGAAGCGGGACACGTATATGTCCCCGAGGCCGCCGACATGCCCGTCCACACCGGACTGACGATCCACTCCGAGCGCGGCAAGGCGCTGGGCCGGATCACGCCCGAGGGCAACGTCCGTCTGGTGCGCGGGGATCGGGAGGCGTTCGGCATCAAGGGCAGGAGTGCCGAGCAGCGGATCGCGCTCGACCTGCTGCTCGACCCGGACATCGGGATCATGTCCATGGGTGGCCGGGCCGGCACCGGCAAGTCGGCGCTGGCGCTGTGCGCGGGTCTGGAGGCGGTGCTGGAGCGTCGTCAGCACCAGAAGGTGATGGTCTTCCGGCCGCTGTACGCGGTGGGCGGGCAGGAGCTCGGCTATCTGCCCGGCACCGAGGCCGAGAAGATGAGCCCCTGGGCGCAGGCGGTCTTCGACACGCTGTCCGCGGTCACCAGCCGCGAGGTCATCGAAGAGGTCACCGCGCGCGGGATGCTCGAAGTCCTGCCCCTCACCCACATCCGCGGCCGCTCGCTGCACGACGCGTTCGTGATCGTGGACGAGGCGCAGTCGCTGGAACGGAATGTCCTGCTGACTGTTCTGTCCCGAATTGGTGCCAATTCGCGAGTGGTTCTCACCCATGACGTGGCCCAGCGGGACAACCTGCGCGTCGGGCGCTACGACGGTGTCGTCGCCGTCGTGGAGAAGCTGAAGGGGCATCCCCTCTTCGCCCACGTCACGCTGACGCGGTCCGAGAGGTCCCAGATCGCCGCCCTTGTGACCGAAATGCTGGAGGACGGGCAGATCTGACCCAAGTGCTCAACTTGCGGTAGCTACTCGTTGGTTGGCGCCGTTCGGAAAGGCCGAGAGCCTATCCGGGCGGCGCCTTGGCGTGTGCGGCTTTCCGCAAAACCCCAGGGACAAACGAGGTGTGAGCTTTCACACGCAACACAGAATTGCCTTGCGGCGTCCAGGTACGGCAGAGTCTCACTCCTGTCAGGCCCCGCATACGACACACCTGTACCCCCAGCGGTACGGAACCACAGCAGCACTACAACCAACTGCATAGTGCCGTCGTATGCCGCCCGAGTCTTCACGCGGCGCTCCCGCACGGGAGTTGCCCACCGGGTCAGTGCCTCCCGTGACCCGCAGTTGGGAGGCCAGCGCCAGGGGCACGATTGCGTCCGCCAGGGTCACCGAAGCGGGCGATGCTGGAAGGAAACCGTGTGAGTCCGATTTCGGTCAGGGGATTCGCAGTGGCCTCGGCCACCGCGGTCACCGCTGTCGGAAGCGTCGTCGGCGTTGCCTCGGGCAGCACCGCGCAGAACAACGACGCCGAGGCGACGGCTGCCGATTCGACGCTCCTCGCGGACATACCCGCGGGCCAGCAGGCCCAGGTGCAGACCGAATCCCTGACGGCACAGGCCAATGTCCAGGCCATCGCCGCGGACGCGAGCGCCAAGAAGGACGCGGAGGAGGCGGCCCGCAAGGCTGCCGCCCAGAGCGCGATCGAGAAGAAGAAAGCCGCCGAGAAGGCGGCGCAGGAAGCCAAGGAGCGCGAAGAGGCCGAGGCGAAGGCCTCCCGGTCCTCCGCCGGTGACTTCCCGATCCAGAGCTCCTACACGATCGAGCAGATCCAGGCGATGGCGCGCCAGATGGTGCCGGCCGACCAGTGGCAGTGCTTCAGCAACATCGTGGACCACGAGTCGGACTGGAACTACCGGGCCGTCAACCCCTCCTCCGGGGCCTACGGCCTCTTCCAGGCCCTGCCCGGTTCCAAGATGTCGTCCGTCGGCTCGGACTGGCAGACGAACCCGGCGACCCAGATCAAGTGGGGCCTCAACTACATGAACGAGCGGTACGACAGCCCTTGCGGTGCCTGGTCGTTCTGGCAGGCCAACAACTGGTACTAGGCGCTCCGCCGATCCAGCCGAGATACGTCGTTGGTTGCGTGCGGCGCCGTTGCGGCTGGTCGCGCCCGCGCGGCGGAGCCGCACATCTCATGCAGCCCCGCGCCCCTGGCGGCGCTTCTCAACCCTGCGTTGCCCCTCACCGTCCTTTGGTGAGGGGCCTTCGCGCTTTCGTGCCCCGGTGCCATGTACGGTCGGACGCAGCGACTCCAGGGGGGAGTGGTGAGGAGAGACGGGGGAAGAGGACGGATCATGTCGCGAGTGCCAGGGTGGCTCGGTCGGCTCGGCGCCGGACTGACCGAGATGAGTGAGCGGTTGGACGAGCGTCGTGCCGCGGTGGAGCGGGAGGACGCCGAGTTCCGGCCGGAGCGGGGGGCCGCCACCGCCACTGACGTCGCGCCCGAGTCCGTGGCCGCCGACGCCCCGGCACCGCCCGCCGACCACGTCCCACGGCCCCCCGACTACGCGCCCGCAGCTCCGCCGCCCCGCCCCGACCCCGCACAGGTCGTGCCGTGGGGCGTACGGGTCGCGGCGGAAGCCGGCTGGCGGCTGCTGGTGCTGGCCGGCACGCTCTGGGTGCTGATGCGGGTCATCAGCGCCGTACAGCTCGTGGTGCTGGCGTTCGTCATCGCCCTGCTCCTCACCGCCCTGATGCAGCCCTCGGTGGCGTGGCTGATGCGACGCGGGCTGCCGCGCGGGCTCGCCACCGCGCTGACCGCGATCCTCGGGTTCGTCGTCATCGGGCTGATGGGCTGGTTCGTGACCTGGCAGGTCATGGAGAACATCGACAACCTCTCCGACCAGGTCCAGGACGGCATCGACGAGCTGCGCAACTGGCTGCTCAACAGCCCGTTCCACGTCACCGACAAGCAGATCAACGACATCGCCGAGAACCTCCGGGAGGCGATCGGCGCCAACACCGACGCGATCACCTCGGCCGGCCTCGAAGGCGTGACGGTCATCGTCGAGGCGCTCACCGGCATCCTGCTGGCGGCCTTCTCGACGCTGTTCCTGCTCTACGACGGCAAGCGGATCTGGCAGTGGACCCTCAAGCTGGTCCCGGCCGCGGCCCGTCCGGGCGTGGCGGGCGCCGGGCCGCGGGCCTGGGAGACGCTGACGGCGTATGTGCGCGGCACGGTGATGGTCGCCCTGATCGACGCCGTCTTCATCGGCATCGGGATCTACTTCCTGGACGTCCCCATGGCCGTCCCGCTGGCCGTCTTCATCTTCCTGTTCTCCTTCATCCCCCTCGTCGGCGCGGTGGCCTCCGGTGCGCTCGCCGTGGTCGTCGCCCTGGTGACGCAGGGCGTCTTCACCGCGGTCATGACCCTCGTGGTCGTGCTGGCCGTCCAGCAGATCGAGGGCCACGTCCTGCAGCCGTTCATCCTCGGCCGCGCGGTCCGCGTCCATCCGCTGGCGGTGGTGCTGTCGGTGGCGGCCGGCGGCATGGTGGCGGGGATCGGCGGCGCGGTGGTGGCCGTACCGCTGGTGGCGGTGACGAACACGATCGTGGGGTATCTGCGGGCGTACTCGCAGGAGGCGGCGCTTCGCTACGCGCCCGAGCCGCGCGGGGCCACGGCGGTGGGTGTGGCTTCGGCCGACCCGCCGCCCCCGTCCGACAAGGACAAGTCGGGCTCCGAGTGATGACATCCGAGTGATGACAAGGGCCCGTTCACCCCAAGGGTGAACGGGCCCCGCGTTTCCAGGCGAAGCGCTAATCCGCCAGAACCGCCTCCGCGTCCAGCGTGACGCCGACGGCCTGGACGACCGACGCGATCTTGAACGCCTCCTGGACCGTCTCCCGGTCCACGCCCGCCTTGCGCAGCACCTGCTCGTGCGAGTCGAGGCACAGGCCGCAGCCGTTGATGGCGGACACCGCGAAGGACCACAGCTCGAAGTCGACCTTGTCGACACCGGGGTTGCCGATGACGTTCATACGGAGCCCGGCGCGCAGGTTGCCGTACTCGTGGTCGGACAGCAGGTGCCGGGTCCGGTAGAAGACGTTGTTCATCGCCATCACGGCGGCCGCGGACCTGGCCGCGGTGTACGCCTCCGGCGAGAGGTTCGCCTTCGCCTCCGGCGCCAGCTCGCGCAGCACGATCGGGGAGCGGGAGGCGATCGCGGTGGCGAGCACCGTGCCCCACAGCTGCTGCGCCGGGAGGTCGGAGTTGCCGATGACCGAACCCAGGTTGAGTTTCAGGTCCTTGGCGTAGTCCGGTATGCGCGACTTCAGGGAGTCGAGGGACATGTCACTCACTCTCCGGCGAGGAGCTTGACCGGGTCCAGGGTCTCGTCGCCCTTGGTCCAGTTGCACGGGCACAGCTCGTCGGTCTGCAGGGCGTCCAGGACCCGCAGGACCTCCTTGGGGTTACGGCCGACGGAGCCCGCGGTCACCATGGAGAACTGGATCTCGTTGTTCTGGTCGACGATGAAGACGGCGCGCTTGGCGAAGCCGTCCTCGCCCTCGATGCCGAGGTCGCGCATCAGCTCGTGCTTGGAGTCGGCCAGCATCGGGAACGGCAGGTCGCGCAGGTCGTCGTGGTCCTTGCGCCAGGCGTGGTGGACGAACTCCGAGTCACCGGAGAAGCCGAGGACCTGGGCGTCGCGGTCGGCGAACTCCTCGTTCAGCTTGCCGAATGCAGCGATCTCGGTCGGGCAGACGAAGGTGAAGTCCTTCGGCCAGGCGAAGACGATCTTCCACTTGCCCTCGTAGGTCTTGTGGTTGATCGTCTCGAACTCCTTGCCCTTCTCCAGCGAGACGCAGGCGGTCAGTTCGAACTCGGGGAACTTGTCACCGACAGTGAGCACACGCTCTCCTTGCAGCGAAAGAGACACCCGTTCGGTACAGGTGTCTCCCTGTGGGTTGGACCTTACCGATCCTGGCACAGGCTGCATTGATACGGGAAATAGCTACACTCGGTCGGGTTGATCGGAGGGTTCTATCAGTGACCGTGAGTAAGAGAAGGCAGCCCAGCCTCGCCCAGCTGCGTGCCTTCGCAGCCGTCGCCGAGCACCTCCATTTCCGGGACGCCGCCGCGGCGATCGGCATGAGCCAGCCCGCTCTGTCGGGTGCCGTCTCCGCTCTGGAGGAGTCACTCGGAGTGACGCTCCTGGAGCGCACCACCCGCAAGGTGCTGCTCTCGCCCGCCGGCGAGCGTCTGGCCGTACGGGCGAAGGCGGTGCTGGCGGAGGTCGCGGCGCTGATGGAGGAGGCGGAGGCGGTGCGAGCCCCGTTCACCGGCGCCCTGCGCCTCGGCGTCATCCCCACCGTCGCGCCGTACCTCCTGCCCACCGTTCTGCGCCTCGTCCACGACCGCTACCCGCACCTCGACCTCCAGGTACACGAGGAGCAGACCGCGAGCCTCGTCGAGGGGCTCACCACCGGCCGCCTGGACCTGCTTCTGCTCGCCGTGCCTCTCGGTGTGCCCGGCATCGCCGAACTCCCGCTCTTCGACGAGGACTTCGTGCTCGTCACCCCGCTCGACCACTGGCTCGGTGGCCGCGAGGGCATCCCGCGCGAGGTCCTCAAGGAACTGAACCTGCTGCTCCTGGACGAGGGCCACTGCCTGCGCGACCAGGCCCTCGACATCTGCCGGGAGGCGGGCCGTGAGGATGCGCCGGTGACCACGACCGCCGCCGGCCTGTCGACGCTCGTCCAGCTCGTCGCGGGCGGCCTGGGCTGCACGCTGCTGCCGCGCACCGCCCTCAAGGTCGAGACCAGCCGCAGCAGCCAGCTCCTGACCGGGTACTTCGCGGACCCGGCCCCCACCCGCCGCGTCGCCCTCGCCATGCGGACGGGGGCGGCGCGTGGAGCGGAGTACGCGGAGCTGGCGGCAGCGCTGCGCGAGGCTCTGCGTCCGCTGCCCGTACGGGTGGTGGGCACGGAGGCGTGAGTCCCGGCCGCCCGAGTCGGCGCTCGTCGGGTCCGAGTCGGCGCGCCATCTCCCGCACATCCGGGCCTGCGTCCTGCACCCAGCCGATGTGCAGCCGCAGCCCTTCCCCTCGGACCGAGCGCGAGTTGGCGTCCGGCCGCGATCTTCCCGGTTCTGTGCGCCGCAGGACCGGCGGCCGTACACGACACGGCCGGCCCCTCCCGGAAGAGAGGGGCCGGCCGTCAGTCGGTCACGCCGTCACTCCGTGCGCAGCCCGTCCGGCCGCATCAGCCGCAGCAGCGGCGGCAGGCTGAGCAGCGTCACCGCGAGCACGACCCCGGCGCCGATGCCCGTCATCGTCAGCACGCTCGCCCAGTCCACGCTCACCGTGGCCTCCACCATCTTCAGCAGGACCGCGCCCAGCGTGAGTCCCACCACCGAGGCCAGCAGCAGACCCAGCGCGATCGGGATCGCCGTCTGCCACAGCACCGACAGGCTCAGCGTGCGGCGCCGGGTGCCGAAGGCGACCAGGGACGAGAGCAGCTTCTTGCGCTCGCGCAGCTGCTCCAGCTGGGAGACCAGCAGGCTCGCGCCGATCAGCAGCAGGACACAGGTCGCGCCGACGAACAGGCCGTTGCGGATGGCGCGGAACTCCTCGGACTGCCGACTGGCGGTCAGGGCGCTCACGTCCGTCAGCGGATCGACCCGCGCGGCGGTGTTGCGCGCGAACTCGGCGGCGTCCGGCACCGAGGTGTCCAGCGAGAGGTACACCTTCTCGAACATGCCCGCTGCCGCGCCCTCGGGCAGTGCGCCCCGGGTGAACAGCAGGCCGCCGCGCGCGTAGCCGGTGGGATCCTCGCGTTGCGCCGCTGCCTTGATGCCGGTGGGCACCTTCCAGGACACCGTGTGGCTCGGCGAATCCGGATAGGCCGGGTCGAAGTACAGGGTCCGGCCCGGCGCCGTGAGCTTCTCCGTCTCGCCGTCGTACTCCGTGCCGAGGATCCTGAAGACGTCGCCGTCCTGGCAGGACGTCAGACGGGCCACCTCACGCAACTCGGCGCAGCCGGCGACGGTCACCTCGACCGAGGTGTCCGGCTCCTTGGCCCGGTCGCCGAGCACGCCCTCGGCGAGGGCCGTCGTGTGGCTCACGCCCTCGGTGCGCGTCAGCTGCCCGGCGAGCTCGCCCAGCGAGACGTCGTCCCGCACGTAGAACGTCAGCTGAGCCCGGCTCAGGTCGTTGCCCGTGTCCTTGGTGTAGTCGGACTCGACCCCGGCGAACAGCATCTGCAGGGCGATCGCCCCGGCCACCGCGACCGCGATGCCGTTGACCATGCGGGCCGCCGTACCACTGCTCAACTGCAGCCTGCGAACCGCCAGTTGCCAGGAGACCGAGCCCGAGTTCAGCCGGGCCACCACGGCCTCGACGAGCCACGGCAACAGCGCGGTGACGCCGACCAGCAGCAGTACGGTGCCGCCGATCACCATCCACTCGTTGAAGTTCCCGTTGCCATTGCCCTGACCCATCATCGGGTACAGCAGCGCGAGGCCGGCCAGCGGCAGCAGCAGTCGCCACCACAGCCGACGGCGCGGGGGCTTCGCCGTACGGACGACGCCGAGGGGCTCGATGACGACCCCGCGCAGCGCGAACAGCGTCACCAGCACGGCCGCGGCCGGTACGGCGACGGCGACCAGCGCGGCGAGCGCGGGCGACGGATTGAGGTCGCTCGGGAACACGCTGATGTTGCGCACCTTCAGCAGGGACGCCAGCTGACGCCCCGCCAGGAAGAACCCGGTACCGAGGACGAGCCCGAGCAGCGCTCCGGCGAGTGCCTCGCCGGCCGCGACCCGGCGCGCCATCCCCCCGTCCGCGCCGACCAGCCTGAGGGCCGCGAGCCGACGGTCCCGGCGCTCGCCGCCGAAGCGCACGGCCGCCGCGATGAACACGCCGACCGGCAGCAGCAGCACCACAAAGATGATCATGACGAGCAGGATCAGGATCGGGTCCAGCCCGTCATCCACCGGCCCCGAGGAGGGCCCGAAGTAGTCGATGCGCTCGATGGAACCGTTGCTCAGATGGCTTGCCATCCCCGAGCCGCCCGCGTAGTAGGCGAGTTCGGCGGGCCCGACGAGTCCGGACTTCTGGATGGTGCCGGTGATCCGATAGGGGATGCGTTCGCGCAGCAGCTTGCCCGAGTCGGACTCCAGCAGGCGCTTCAGCGCGGGCGAGGCGACCATCTCGCCCTTCGCGGGGAACTTCTCGACACCCGGCGGCAGCGGCGCCCGCGAGCCCTCGGGCTCCAGGAGGCGGCCCCGTATGTCATCGCTGCGGAAGGTCGTGTCGACATTCGCGATGATCAACGTGTCGTCCGCCTTGGACAGCTGCTCCGCGCCGTAGGTGAAGTCGTCCCGGGCGGTGCCGCGGTGTTCGCGCTCGGTCAGCGCGCTCGGCACGGCGGTCGTCAGCAGCAGCAACGCCACCCCGAGCCCGACGCCGACGGCCGTCAGCAGGGCCCGGACCCATCCCTCCCGTCCGCCGGCGAAGGCGAACCGAACCCCCAGGGCCAGATCCTTGCCCCACTGGCGGACGCTCATACGACGCGCTCCATGTCCCGGGACTTGCCGTCCCGTACGACGATCTCGCGGTCGGAGTAGGCGGCGACCCGCGCCTCGTGGGTGACGAGGACGACGGCGGCGTTGGTCGACCGGGCGGCGTCCGTCAGCAGCTCCATCACGCGCTCGCCGTTGAGGGAGTCGAGCGCGCCGGTCGGCTCGTCGGCGAACAGCACGCGCGGGTTGGTGACCAGCGCACGGGCCACGGCGACGCGCTGCCCCTGACCGCCGGAGACCTCACCGGGCCGCTTCTTGCGCAGGTCGTCGACCTCCAGCCGCTCCATCCAGGTCAGGGCCGCTTTCTCGGCCTCCTTGCGGGAGGTCCCGTTGAGCCGCAGCGGAAGGGCGACGTTCTCGACGCAGGTCAACTCCGGTACGAGCTGGCCGAACTGGAAGACGAAGCCGAACTCGGAGCGCCTGAGCGCACTGCGCTGGGCGTCGCTCATGGTGGCCAGCTCGCGCCCGTTGTAGGTGATGGACCCCGAGTCGGGCGGCACGATGCCGGCGAGGCAGTGCAGCAGGGTCGACTTGCCGGAGCCGGACGGCCCCATGACGGCGACGACCTCGCCGGGGTGGATGGAGAACTCGGCGCCGTCGAGGGCGACGGTCGGGCCGTAGGCCTTGCGCAGCTCTTCGGCCGCGAGCAGGGAACCGGGAGGCGGAGTCACTTGGCCACCACCTCGGCCAGCTTGTCGAGACGCGCGGCGGTGAGTTCCAGCCAGCGCAGGTCGGCCTCGAGGTGGAACAGGGCGTGGTCGCAGATGAGCTGATCGGCGAGATCGCCCTTGCGCTTGCGGTCGGTGAGGATCCGCATCATGCGCAGGTGCTCGGCGCGCTGGGTGTCGAGGATGTCGGCCGCGTTGCGCCGGGTGAGCAGGGCGAGGACGACCTTGGTGTAGAGGGTCGACTGGAGGTACGGCTCCGGCTTCTCGGGCGTCGCGAGCCAGCGCTGTACGTCGGTGATCCCGGCGTCGGTGATGGCGTACCGCTTGCGCTCGGGCCCGCCGCCGGGCTCGATCCCGTCGACCTCGACGAGCCCGTTCTTCAGCAGCCGGGACATCGTCGAGTAGACCTGGCCGTAGTGCAGCGGCCGGTCGTGACCGAACTTCTCGTCGAAGGCCCGCTTGAGGTCGTAACCGTGGCGGGGGCCCGACTCCAGGAGCCCTAGAAGGGTGTGACCGATGGACATGACAGGGACTGTACACGGCGTGTATACGCCGCATGTATACGCCCAGTGTGTAGATCTTGGCCGAGGGTGTGAAGCCCCAGGTGGGGGCCGATTGTCACGGTTCTGCTACTGGGACTCGGGCGGGTCCACGGGAGGCCGCCCTCGGCGAGGAATCGGCTTGGCCTCACCCGGCAGTCGGCCTGCCTCCGCGAGAGCACGGCGCAGCAGGAACTCGATCTGCGCGTTGGCCGAGCGCAGTTCGTCCCCGGCCCACCGCGCCAACGCCTCGTACACGGACGGGTCGAGCCGCAGCAAAACCTGCTTCCGCTGCGGCCGACCCTGAGGGGCTGACCCCCCGGAGGGAGCCGTCACTGGTAGAGCGTCCCGGTGTTGAGGACCGGCTGCGGGGACCTGTCGCCGCACAGCACCACCATCAGGTTCGACACCATCGCAGCCTTCCGCTCCTCGTCCAGTTCCACGATGTCCTGCTCGGAGATCCGCGCGAGCGCCGCCTCCACCATGCCCACCGCACCGTCGACGATCTGCCGCCGCGCCGCGACGACCGCCCCCGCCTGCTGCCGCTGGAGCATCGCGGAGGCGATCTCGGGAGCGTACGCGAGATGCGTGAAACGCGACTCGATGATCTGCACGCCGGCCGCCTCCACGCGCGCGTGCAGCTCGAAGGCGAGCTTCTCGGTGATTTCCTCGGCGTTGCCGCGCAGCGACAGGCCGCCCTCGTCATGGGCGTCGTACGGGTACTCGATGGCGATGTGCCGCACGGCCGCTTCCGTCTGGGTGGCCACGAACTCGAGGTAGTTGTCCACCTCGAACGTCGCCTGCGCGGTGTCCTCGACCTTCCACACCACGACCGCGGCGAGCTCGATCGGGTTGCCGTAGGCGTCGTTGACCTTGAGGACGGCCGTCTCGTGGTTGCGGACCCGGGTCGAGATCTTCGTGCGGGACGTGAGGGGATTCACCCAGCGCAGCCCGTCCTGCCGGATCGTCCCCCGGTACCGCCCGAAGAGCTGGACGACCCGCGCCTCGCCCGGCGCGACCATGTTCAGCCCGCACATGGCGAGGACCGCGGCGATGGCGACCAGGATGCCGGTGATGATCAGGGCCGCCTTGCCGCCGCCCCCGGAGACCGCCCCGGAAGCGGCGATCAGCCCGGCCCCGGCCACCAGGCCGACCAGTCCCAGCAGCAGGGCGAGCCCGCCGCCGATGCTGTGCGCGGCGAACTCCCGCACGCGGGGCGCGGGCATGGCCGGCACGTCGGCGGCGATGGACGTGGCGTCGTTCTTGTCGTTCGGCATGGGTGTGTCCCCCGTTTCCCGCGGAAGCCTCGGCGGGGTTTCCGCGGGCTTCCTGCTTCTAGCTTCGGTCTAGCTAAGTGATATCACTTTACCCCACCCGGGCAACCCTACGCACCCCTCAGTCGTCGGTTCCGTTGGGACAGGTGCTGATTGTCACGTCCGTAAAAGCCCGGATCGGCAGTCCTTTGTCACAACTTCCGGTGTTAGCTTTCTGAGCTGACCTGAGCGGCGAACCTGTGTTGCAGGCGTGCACACAAGAACGAAGCGGAGCGGAACGGACCCATGGGACGAGCGGAAGAGAGACGAGCGCGTCAGCGTGGCGGTCGCCGCGCCGCCCCCCGGCGCTCCTCAGGGACGCCGTCGGCCACCGGCAGAGGCGAGGCGGTCACCGTGGTGGGCTCGGAGCCCGTCCCGGGAGGACGGGCCGCGGCCCGCCGGGCGGCCAAGTCCGCGGGCAGGGGCAAGGGTGGCGACGGCAAGGGCCGAATACGCCGGCTGTTCACCTGGAAGAAGATGCTCGGCGCGTTCCTCGGCAGCTGCCTGCTCGTCATCGGGGCGTTCATCGCGCTGTACCTCTACGTGGACATCCCGGAGGACAACGCCGCCGCCCAGGCCGCCCAGCGCCAGAGCAACATCTACAAGTACAGCGACGGCTCGACCCTGGCCCGCGACGGCGAGGTCAACCGCGAGATCGTGGACCTGTCCAAGGTGCCGAAGGAGGTCCGGTACACCTTCGTCGCCGCCGAGAACAAGTCCTTCTACAACGACAACGGCATCGACCTGAAGGGCACGGCCCGCGGTGTGCTCAACACGCTGATGGGCAAGGGCGCGCAGGGCGGTTCGACGATCACCCAGCAGTACGTCAAGAACTACTACCTCAGCCAGGAACAGACGGTCAGCCGCAAGCTCAGGGAGATCGTCATCTCCCTGAAGGTCGACCGCCAGATGTCGAAGGACGAGATCCTCGCCGGCTACATCAACACCAGCTACTACGGCCGCAACTCCTACGGCATCCAGGCCGCCGCCCAGGCCTACTACCGCGTCGACGCCGACAGGCTCAGCGTCGCGCAGGGCGCGTATCTCGCCGCGTTGCTGCAGGCGCCGAGCCAGTACGACTGGGCGGTCGCCTCCGACACCGGCAAGAGGCTGGTCAAGGCCCGCTGGAACTACGTCCTGGACAACATGGTCGAGGAGGGCTGGCTGGACAAGACCGAGCGCCAGGACATGAAGTTCCCGGAGCCGGAGGAGCCCAAGCCCACCGCCGGCCTGGAGGGGCAGAAGGGCTATCTGATCGCGCTCGCCAACCGTCAGCTGGAGGACCAGCTGATGAAGGAGCAGGGCCTCACCCGTTCCCAGGCCGAGGCCGCGGTCGTCGACCAGGGCTGGACCATCACCCTGAACATCGACAAGAAGAAGCAGTCCGAGCTGGAGAAGGCCGTCAAGGCGCAGCTGACCAGCAAGCTGGACAGCAAGAAGCGCAAGGTCGACGCGGACATCCAGGCCGGCGCGGTCTCCGTCGACCCCAAGACGGGCAAGGTCGTGGCCCTGTACGGCGGTGTGGACTACTTCGACCACTACACGAGCAACGCGACCCGCACGGACTACCAGCCCGCGTCGACGTTCAAGCCGGTCATCCTGGCCGCCGCGCTGGAGGAGAACGCCGAGACGCGGTCCGGCAAGCCGATCACCGCGAACACGGTCTACGACGGCACCAGCAAGCGGCCGGTCGTGGACAGCGACGGCAACAAGGTCGGCTTCGCCCCCGAGAACGAGGACGACGAGAACTACGGCCCCATCACCGTCCAGACGGCGATGAACAAGTCGGTCAACTCCGTCTTCGCACAGATGGGCGTCGACGTCGGCATGAGGAACGTCATGGACGTGGCCGGCAAGCTCGGCATGGACGTCTCCGACGAGCAGGCCGTACCCGCCCAGACGCTGGGCACCATGGGCGCGAGCCCGCTGCAGATGGCAGGGGTCTACGCCACCCTCGACAACCACGGCAAGAAGGTCACGCCGAGCATCATCAAGGCGGCCGAGCACAACAGCCGGACGGTCGAGCTGCCGAACCCGATCGGCGAGCAGGTCATCAGCCGCGAGTCCGCCGACACCGTGACCTCGGTGCTGACGGGCGTGGTCGACGACGGTACGGCCCGGAAGGCCGTGGCGAACAACCCCGAGCACGACGGCCAGAAGGTCGCCGGCAAGACGGGTACGTCCGACGACAACAAGTCGGCCTGGTTCACCGGTTACACGCCCGACCTGGTCACCTCGGTGGGCCTGTTCGGCGAGGACGACAAGACGCACGCCCAGACCAAGATGTACGGCGCCGGCGGCTTCGACCGCGTCAACGGCGGTGGCTTCCCGGCGGAGATCTGGGCGGCGTACATGTTCGGGGTGACGAAGACGGACGCCAGGTTCGACCTCGAGACCGACCAGGGTGCGGCGGTCCAGCCGACCTGGACGCCGACTCCGACCCAGGAGCCGACGACCCAGAAGCCGACGGAGACGCCGACGACCCAGAAGCCGACGGAGACGCCGACGACCGAGGAGCCGACGGAGACGCCGACGACCGAGGAGCCGACGGAGACGCCGACGACGCAGCAGCCGACGACACCGCCGACGAGCGAACCGACGGACGACGTCACCCTGGACCCGGTCAGACCGGATGACGGCCAGTAGAACAGCGCCCCGATAGGGGCGCGGGGAACTGCGCGATCAGCCACGAAGTACACGCGGCCGGCGACGCGCAGTTCCCCCTACGGCGCTCAGCCGCGATTCAACTCGAACCAGACGACCTTTCCGGTGCTCAACCGCGTGGCCCCCCACCGCCGAGCCAACCGATTAACCAGGTAGAGCCCCCGCCCACCCTCATCCGTCGCCCGAGCCTGCCGCAGCCGCGGCAACTGAGGCACGTCATCGCCCACCTCGCACCGCAGCACATCGGTCCGCAACAGCCGCAACGTCACCGGCCGCGAGGCATACCGCACGGCGTTCGTCACGACCTCGCTGACCAACAGCTCGACCGAATCCGTGAGTTCCTCCAGCCCCCACCGCGCCAACGCCCGCCGCGCGAGCCGCCGGGCCCGGCCCGGCGCCGCGTCCTCCGGCTCCAGAAACCAGTACGCCACGTCGCTCGGCGCGATCCCGTCGAAGCGGGCGGCGAGCAGCGCGATGTCGTCGTCCCGGTCGCCCGGGCCCAGCATGTCGAGGACCTCGTCGCAGAGGGCCTCCAGCGGCGGCGGGTGATCAGGACCCGTGAGCTGCGCGGTCGCGGCCAGCTTCTCGCGCAGTTGCTCTATGCCGGTCCACACGTCGCGCAGGCGGGACTCGACCAGACCGTCGGTGTAGAGGAGCAGCGTCGCTCCGGCCGGCGCGTCCAGCTCGACGGCCTCGAAGTCGACGCCGCCGACGCCGATCGGCGCGCCCGCCGGAACCCGCAGTACCTCCGCCCGGCCGCCCAGGTGCAGCAGAACGGGCGGCGGATGGCCGGCGTTGGCGATCGTGATCCGATGCGAGACCGGATCGTAGACGGCGTACAAACACGTCGCCATGCGGTCGGTGCCCAGCCGCTGGGCCTGCTCGTCGAGGTGGTGCAGGACCTCCTGCGGGGGCAGGTCGAGACCGGCGAGGGTCTGGGCCGTCGTGCGCAGCTGGCCCATGATCGCCGCCGACGTCATGGAGTGGCCCATGACATCACCGACGACCAGCGCCACGCGACTGCCCGGCAGGGGGATCGCGTCGTACCAGTCGCCGCCCACCCGGGCCGTCTCCGCCGCCGGGAGGTAGCGGGAGGCGAGCCGTACGCCCGTCGGACGCGGCAGCGTCTCCGGCAGCATGGTGCGCTGCAGCTCGTCCGCGATGTACGCCTCACGGCCGTACAGCACCGCCTTGTCGATGCCGAGCGCGCTGTGCGTGGCGAGCTGGGCGGCGACGAGGAGGTCGTCGGGCTCGAAGGCGAGGCGCTCCGGGCGGCGCAGGAAGACCGCGGCGCCGATGACACGGCGGCGGCCGCGCAGTGGGGCGAGGATCGCGCGCTGACCGTCGGGGATGATCAACTGGCCGTCGTCGCCGAGGAGCTCGGGCAGGGCGGCGCGGGCGGCGGGCGCGTCGGCGAAGACGGGACGTACGCCGCGCAGCACCTCGGCGAGCGCACCGCCGGGCCGCACCTCGCACAGCTCGGCGGTGAGGGCGGACAGTTCGGCCAGCTCGGTCGGCTCCGGCTGGGTCTGCGCGGGCAGGAAGCCACCGCCCTCGGTGTCGCGCTCCTCCGGGATCCGGTCGGTGCGGCGCAGCCGCAGCACGACGGGACCCGTGGGCCGCTCGTCGCCGACCGGCAGCGGGTCGCGCAGATAGACGAGGATCGCGTCGGAGAAGGTCGGCACGGTCGCCCGGCACAGCCCCATCACGATCTCGTCCAGGTCGATGCCGCGGGCGATCCGCCGGGTGGCGGCGCCCACGAAGCGCAGCCGGTCGCCGTCCCGCCGCATCGGCGTGGGACGCCCGGGAGGCAGACCCTGCCCGGTGCGCCGCTCGGCGGACGCCTGCGCCGGCTCGGTGCCCGGCTGGGGCGGTATGGCCTCCGGAACGGGCCGAGGCCGGTGCTCACCCACGGTCGAATCCGCTCCCGCGGGAGGGACCCCCATGGGCTCGGCGGCGACGGAGGGCTGCGAGTGCTCGGGGCCGTTGCCGACGATGACTGGGGGCTCCTTGCTCGGGCCGGACGGCGTGGTGGTGCCCGGCGTGGAGGGGGTCTCTCCGGTGCGCGCCTGCGCGGGTAAGGCGGCTGTGCCGCCGGGGGTGTGCGGCGGCGTGGAGTGCGTCGTCGACGGCGTCGAGGTACGCACGAGCGCCCCGCGGGACTCCGCGGGGTCGACGCCCGTCTCGGGGCGTTCGAAGGAGGTCGGCTGCTCCGTCACGCCTTTCGAATCCATCCGTCCGGGGCTGCGCGCCACGCGTGCAGTTCGTCCCGCCGAAACTCCGATACCCGCAATACGTGCCCCAGGAACGGAATTCCCGCGTGGCCAGAGACAGTTCCTGTGCCGCCGGTGGAACCTCCGCGGCCCGTACCGGTGCCACGGGCGTTGCCCTGGTAACCCTCGCTCACGTCCTGCCGCCCCTCGGTGACGATCGGTCAAGCCCGGCGCGCACTCCGGAAGTTGCCCATGCGCGCCCTTGCGGAGGACGATCCTACGTTTGTTGCCCGGGGGCGCATCAAGGGTCTCATGAGGACAGGTGCGCGGGCGTGCGATCCCAGTCCTCAGGCAAAGAAGGTACAGCCCAGGAGGGATCCGGGCGCCAGTGCGGCCAGTCGTCCGAGAACGGCGGCCCCCAGGCGCGGATCACCTCCACCGCCTCGCGCCCCGCCTCCCGCACCCGCGCGGCGAGCCGTTCGTCGATCAGCCCGTCCCGCTGGGCCTGCGCGAACTCGTCCTCGTCCCGCCAGTGCCAACTGCGGTCCGGGTGCACGGAGATGTCGAGGAAGTGGTCCTCGGAGTCCACCCCACCCGACCAACGGGTCAGCGGCTCCTCGAGATTCACGTACCAGTTCTTGAACCGCCACCCGGGCTCCCAGAACAGCCACACCGACCACGGCTCACCGGGCCGCGCGAGCTTCAGCACCCCGGTGCCGAACCAGCGGTCGAGCTGGACGGAGCGCGGCTTGGTGTACCGCGTCTCAAGAGGCTCCAGGTGCACGGCGGTTCCGTCCGCGAGGACGGGCTTCACGCACTGCGTCCCAGGCGCCAGCCATACGGCGAGGAGCTCGTCGTCGTCCCGTACGACGGTGACGGGACGCGCGATGTGGAAGCCACGGCCCGCGTTCTCCCGGTACCGCCACAGGATCTGCGTCCCGGGCGCCCAGGAGCCCGTCGAGCCGCCCGCTTCCACTTCCGTCGTCACCGCTCCACCGTCTTCCATGCGCAGATATTAGGTGCCACAGGCATACGACGCTGCGGTGAGTGTCACGGTTCACGCCGCCGAGGCGTTCCGGCGGCCACTGGTTACGGCCGCGTCATCCGCAGGACATCCAGGGCCTCGTCGAGCTGCTCGAGTGTGAGGTCACCGCGCTCCACGTACCCGTTGTCCAGGACGACTTGGCGGATCGTCCGGCGCTCCGCGAGGGCCTTCTTGGCGACCTTGGCGGCCTCCTCGTACCCGATGTACTTGTTGAGCGGCGTGACCACGGAGGGTGACGACTCGGCGTACTCGAGGGCCCGTTCGCGGTGCGCGACGATGCCGTCGACCGTACGGTCGGCCAGCAGCCGGGAGGCATTGGCCAGCAACCGGATGGACTCCAGGACGTTCTTCGCGATCACCGGGAGCATCACGTTCAGCTCGAAGTTGCCGGCGGCTCCGGCGGTGGCCACGGTGGCGTCGTTGCCGACGACCTGCGCGGCGACCATGAGGACGGCCTCCGGAATGACCGGGTTGACCTTGCCGGGCATGATCGAGGACCCCGGCTGGAGGTCGGGGAGGCTGATCTCGGCGAGCCCGGTGCGCGGCCCGGACGACATCCACCGCAGATCATTGGCGATCTTGGTCAGCCCGACCGCGATCGTCCTGAGCTGCCCACTGGTCTCCACGATCCCGTCCCGGGCGCCCTGCGCCTCGAAGTGGTCCCGCGCCTCGGTGAGCGGCAGCCCGGTGACCCGGGCCACCTCCTCGATGACGGCGGCGGAGAAGCCGGGGGGCGTGTTGATGCCGGTGCCGACGGCCGTGCCGCCGAGGGGGAGTTCGGCGAGGCGGGGGAGGGAGGCCTGCAGTCGCTCGACGCCGTACCGCACCTGGGCGGCGTACCCGCCGAACTCCTGGCCCAGCGTCACGGGCGTGGCGTCCATGAGATGGGTCCGCCCCGACTTCACGACATCGGCGAACTCCTCGGCCTTGCGCTCCAGGGACGCGGCCAGGTGCTCCAGCGCCGGGATCAGGTCACGGGTGACGGCGGCGGTGGCGGCGATGTGGATGGAGGAGGGGAAGACGTCGTTGGAGGACTGGGAGGCGTTCACATGGTCGTTGGGATGGACGTCCCGCCCGAGCCGCTCGGTCGCGAGGGTGGCGATCACCTCGTTGGTGTTCATGTTGGACGAGGTGCCGGACCCGGTCTGGAACACGTCGATCGGGAAGTGCGCGTCCCACCGCCCCTCGGCGACCTCGACCGCCGCCTCCTGGATCGCCCCGGCGACGTCCTCGTCGAGCACCCCCAACCGCGCGTTCACCTTGGCGGCGGCGCCCTTGATACGGGCGAGGGCCTCGATGTGGGCGCGTTCGATGCGCTGCCCGGAGATCGGGAAGTTCTCGACGGCACGCTGGGTCTGCGCCCGCCACTTGGCGTCCGCGGGGACGCGGACCTCGCCCATGGAGTCGTGCTCGATGCGGTAGTCGCTCATACCGGGTACAGCGTGGGGGCGGGGGCGGTTGTTCCGGGGTTGGTCCGCTCGGGGGTTGCTTTCTCGCCCGCCGGAGGGGTTGTATCCAGCCCGTCTGGGGGTGCCCCCGCTGGGGGAGTTTGGGGACGAGGCCCGTTCAGGGCCGAAGCGGGGGTCTGGGGGCGGCAGCCCCCAGAGATGGGACGGGTAGGGGCGGCGGGGGCGAAAACCTCCCCGCCGCACCCGAGGCGCTACGCCAGCCCCGGCCCCCGCACCGGAATCGACGTGAACGTCGGCTGAGGCGCCGGGTCCTGGAAGAAGTCGTTGCCCTTGTCGTCGACCACGATGAACGCCGGGAAGTCCTCGACCTCGATCTTCCAGACGGCCTCCATGCCGAGCTCCTCGTACTCGACGACCTCGACCTTCTTGATGCAGTCCTGGGCGAGACGCGCCGCGGGCCCGCCGATGGACCCGAGGTAGAAGCCGCCGTGGGCGTCGCACGCGTCGGTGACCTGCTTGCTGCGGTTGCCCTTGGCCAGCATCACCTTGGAACCGCCCGCCGCCTGGAACTGCTCGACGTAGGAGTCCATGCGGCCGGCCGTGGTCGGCCCGAAGGAACCGGACGCGTACCCCTCCGGCGTCTTGGCCGGCCCCGCGTAGTACACGGGGTGGTCCTTCAGGTACTGCGGCATGTCCTCGCCCGCATCCAGCCGCTCCTTGATCTTGGCGTGCGCGATGTCACGCGCCACGACCAGCGGACCGGTGAGGGAAAGGCGCGTCTTCACCGGGTACTTGGTCAGCTCGGCGAGGATGTCGTCCATCGGCTGGTTGAGGTCGATCCTGACCACGTCGCCGTCCGACTCGAGGTGCTCGTCCGTCGTCTCCGGCAGGAACCGCGCCGGGTCGGTCTCCAGCTGCTCCAGGAAGACGCCCTCGGCGGTGATCTTCGCGACGGCCTGCCGGTCGGCGGAGCAGGACACGGCGATGGCGACCGGACACGAAGCCCCGTGCCGCGGCAGCCGCACCACACGCACGTCGTGGCAGAAGTACTTGCCGCCGAACTGCGCCCCGATCCCGATCTTCTGCGTGAGCTCGAAGACCTTCTCCTCCAGCTCCTTGTCCCGGAACCCGTGCCCGAGCGGCGAGCCCTCGGCCGGGATCTCGTCCAGGTAGTGGGCGGAGGCGTACTTCGCGGTCTTGAGGGCGTACTCGGCGCTCGTACCGCCCACCACGATCGCCAGGTGGTACGGCGGACAGGCGGCCGTACCCAGCGAACGGATCTTCTCCTCCAGGAACTTCATCATGGAGGCCTCGTTCAGGACGGCCTTGGTCTCCTGGTAGAGGAACGACTTGTTGGCCGAGCCGCCGCCCTTCGCCATGAAGAGGAACTTGTAGGCGCCGCCGTCGGTGGCGTACAGCTCGATCTGCGCCGGCAGGTTGGAGCCGGTGTTCTTCTCCTCCCACATGGTGAGCGGAGCCATCTGCGAGTACCGCAGGTTGAGCTTGGTGTACGCGTCGTAGATGCCGCGGGAGAGGGCCTCCTCGTCACCGCCCTCGGTCAGCACGTTCTGCCCGCGCTTGCCCATCACGATGGCCGTACCGGTGTCCTGGCACATCGGCAGGACGCCCGCCGCCGCGATGTTGGCGTTCTTCAGCAGGTCCAGCGCGACGAACTTGTCGTTGCCCGACGCCTCGGGGTCGTCGATGATGCGCCGCAGCTGGGCCAGGTGCGCGGGCCGCAGATAGTGCTGGATGTCGTGGATGGCCTCCTCGGCCAGCTTGCGCAGCGCCTCGGGCTCCACCTTGAGGAACGTCCGCCCGTCGGCCTCGAAGGTGGAGACACCCTCGGCGGTCACCAGCCGGTACGGGGTGGTGTCCTCTCCCATGGGGAGCAGATCGGTGTACGCGAACTCAGGCATCGGTGCCCATTCCTCACTCGGCAGCTTCTTCGAGGCGCTCTCGCCTGCGGCCGGCCTCCATTGGCAAGCGCCAACCAGCGTAGAACCTGCCACTGACGGCGAGCTTGTGAGGTAAGGCTCAGTTCGACACCGATCGACGCGAGAGAGGGGCTATCGCGATCTATCGTGTTTGGGTACGCTGCTGCCGTGGACCTTCAGAAGCAGACCGCGCCCCCTGCCACCACCGAGCTCCGCGCCTCCGACGCCGACCGCGACCGGATCGCCGACATCCTGCGTGAAGCCCTGGCCGAGGGCCGCCTCACCGCCGACGAGCACGCGGAGCGCGTCGAGGGCGTGCTGGCGGCCAAGACGGTCGGCGAACTGGACGTCTTCATACGGGATCTGCCGGCCGCCCACCCCCGCCGCGCACCCCAGGTGCCGGCCGCCGGCCGCCCCGCCCCCGTCGCGGTGCCCGCCGACCCCGACGAGAACGTGGTCGCGGTCTTCAGCGCCGCCGTCCGCAAGGGCCGCTGGCGCGCGGGCCGCCGTATCCACGCGTACGCGATCTTCGGCAGCGTGGAGATAGACCTCAGCGAGGCCCTCTTCGAGTACCAGCAGGTCGTGATCCGCGCGATATCGGTCTTCGGCAGTGTCGAGGTCCGCGTCCCGGAGAACGTCTCGCTGCGCGGCGCGGGCGGCGGTGTGCTCGGCACCTTCGAGGTGGACACGCTCGACGCCGAGGACCCCGAGGCGCCCGTCGTCCATGTCGACGGCTGGGCGGTGCTCGGCAGCATCGAGGGCAGGCCCAAGCGGGGCAAGCTGGTCGCTGACATCCTCGACCGTGTTCAGCGCAAGGTCGACAAGAGTTTGCGCAAGCATTTGGATCGTTGACGGTTGTGAATCGAAGCGATTCGCACCCGCCTCCGCGGCTCTCTCGCCCGCCGCACAGGGGTGCGCAGGACCCCCCGAAATCCAGCGGTTCGGAACTGCCTGCATAGGCGCGCGCACAGCGGGTAGACCTTGCTGCATCGTCTCTCGCTCGCGAAGCCGTCGTCAGGAGTAGACCGTGCTGCAACCGCCGCATTCGTCCCTGCAGGTCGCTGCCGTTCCGGCCCAGCGGGTGCCAGTGCGAGACAGGGACCAAGACGCCCCATGGCACACAGAGGCCGTGTGCCGCCGCGACGAGGCCGGCCTGTTCTTCGCCCCCTCCAAGGAGCCCACCGCGGCACGCCTCTCCCGCGAGGAGGCGGCCAAGCGGGTCTGCGCCCGCTGCCCGGTCATGGTCGAGTGCCGCGAACACGCCCTCCTCCAGCCCGAGCCGTACGGCGTCTGGGGCGGCCTCACGGCAGCGGAACGCCGCGTGGTCCTGGCGAGGCGCCGCCGCCGCGAAATGGAGTTGAAGAAGGCGACGCGGGCGGCGAACCGGATAGCGCAGGCGGGCTGAAAGGCAAAAAAGAAAGGGCGCCCCCTCCGCACCGGGGGCGCTCCTCACTTTTCGGCGTACGGGGAGATGGCCCACCTAGGGGCGCGGGGAACTGCGCGACAAGCCACCCACAACCCGCGGCCGCCAACGCTCCGCAGCCCCCGAGCTATTTGGCGCGATCGAAGTCGATCGCGCTGTAAGCCCGCAGCTTGCTGAGCCGATGCTCCGAGTCGATCCGCCGCACCGTCCCCGACTTGGACCTCATGACGATCGAGTCCGTGGTCGCGGTCTCCGACCGGTACCGCACACCCCGCAGCAACTCACCGTCGGTGATCCCGGTCGCGACGAAGAACACGTTGTCCCCGGCGACCAGGTCATCGGTCAGCAGCACCCGGTCCAGGTCGTGCCCCGCGTCGATCGCCCGCTGCCGCTCCTCGTCGTCCTTCGGCCACAGCTTGCCCTGGATGGTCCCGCCGAGGCACTTCACGGCGCACGCCGAGATGATGCCCTCCGGCGTACCACCGATGCCGAGCAGCATGTCGACGCCGGTGCCCTCGCGCAGCGCGTAGATCGACCCCGCGACATCGCCGTCGGAGATCAGCTTGATCCGCGCACCGGCGTCCCGGATCTCCTTGATGATGCCCTCGTGCCGAGGCCGGTCGAGGATGACGACGGTGACGTCCTCCGGCGTCGACCGCTTCGCCTTGGCGACCCGGCGGATGTTCACCGCGACGGGCGCGTCGATGTCGACGAAGTCGGCGGCCTCGGGGCCGGTGACCAGCTTGTCCATGTAGAACACGGCGGACGGGTCGAACATGGACCCCCGGTCGGCCGCGGCCAGCACGGAGATCGCGTTCGGCATGCCCTTGGCGGTCAGGGTGGTCCCGTCGATCGGGTCGACGGCGATATCGCACTCGGCCCCGGTCCCGTCGCCGACCCGCTCCCCGTTGAAGAGCATCGGCGCCTCGTCCTTCTCGCCCTCACCGATGACGACGACGCCGTTCATCGACACGGTGTGGACGAGGGTCCGCATGGCGCGCACCGCGGCACCGTCGGCGCCGTTCTTGTCGCCGCGCCCGACCCAGCGACCCGCGGCCATGGCCGCCGCCTCGGTGACACGGACCAGTTCCAGGGCCAGGTTGCGGTCGGGAGCTTCGCTCGGTACCTCGAGCTCGGACGGTAGATGATGATGATTCTCGGTCATCGGAGCGCACCTTTCTGATACGACGACGGCCGGATGAGGGTGACGGCCCTGACTCTATCCCCGGGCGGACAGAATGAGCAGGGGACCCCACGGATGAGCAGACCGGGGCACCTGCGACGATAGTGGGCGTGGCAGGTTCGAACGGCAAGCAGAAGTCGGTCCGGAACATGGTCCTCTCCCTCGGGGTGACCGTGCTCGCGGCGGGGGTCATGTATCTCTTCGTCCCCCATGAGGACGGCACTCCCGACCTCCCCCGGGTCGACTACCGCGTGGAGCTGCTGACGGCACGCCGCGCGGCGCCCTACGGGGTGGAGGCGCCCGAGGGCCTGCCCGATACCTGGAAGGCGACCTCCGTCCGCTTCCAGGGCGACAAGAACGACGCCTGGCACCTCGGCTTCCATGCCCCCGACGGGGAGTACGTGCAGATCGAACAGTCGACTCAGGAGCCGGCGCCGTTCATCGAGGAGGCCAGCCAGGGCGCGCAGCCGACGAAGGTCACCCAGAGCATCGACGGCATGACGTGGACGCGGTACACGGGGGGCCGGTACGACGCGCTCGTACGCCAGCAGGCGGACGTGACGACCGTGGTGGCCGGCACGGGGTCCTTCGAGCAGCTGACGGAGATGGCCGAGGCGCTGAAGGCCAAGTAGGCCTCGTGGGCGCTGCTTGAGCCTCATGAGCATGGCGAAGGCCCCCGGTGTCGCCTCGCCACCGGGGGCCTTCGCCGTGTGGTCGGCAAGGACCACTGGGGGCCGTTGCGGACCGTTGGCCGCTCAGACCGTGGTCACGACCTGGTCGAACTCCAGGCGCGGGGAGCGCGGGTACCAGGCGTCGGCGCCCGGCTTGCCGATGTTGACGACCATGAGCGGGGTGTGGTCGTCGTCCAGGAACTCCTTGCGGACGCCCTCGAAGTCGAAGCCGGTCATCGGGCCGGCGGCCAGCCCGGCGGCGCGGACGCCGACGATGAAGTACGCGGCCTGGAGGGCGGCGTTCATACCGGCGGCGTTCTCACGGGCCGCGCGCTCGCTGAAGAAGACGTCCTTGGCCTGCGGGAACGCCGGGAACAGGGTCGGCAGCTCCTCGTGGAACTCGTTGTCCGCGGAGAGGATCGCGACCAGCGGGGCGGCGGCGGTCTTGGCCTGGTTGCCCTCGGCCATGTGCTGCACCAGGCGCTCACGGGCCTCGGCGGAGCGGACCAGGGTGATGCGCAGCGGGGTCTGGTTGAAGGCGGTCGGGCCGTACTTGACCAGGTCGTAGATCGCCTGCACCTGCTCCTCGGTCACCGGCTCGTCGGTGAACGTGTTCGCGGTACGGGCCTCGCGGAACAGCAGGTCCTGGGCGGCGGGGTCAAGGACGAGAGACATGCGTGAACCTTCTCGGGGAGTACGTGGTGCGTCGGGTGTCGTGAGCTAAGCGGACCGGGGACCGCTTACCGAGTCGACAGTACGCGAGACAAGTTCAAGGTTCAACAAAGGGCGGGCTTCGGTGACCTGGTTCACAGCCCGCCCCGTCTCAGGAGCCGTGGCTCAGCAGTCGTGTCTCAGTACCGTGGCTCAGGAGTCGTCCCCGCCGTTCTCCTGCGCGGCCTCCGCCTCGGCCTCCTCGGCGAGCGCCGCGTCCAGGCGGGCCCGCGCCCCGTCCAGCCAGCGCCGGCACACCTTGGCCAGCTCCTCGCCCCGCTCCCAGAGCGCGAGGGACTCCTCGAGCGTCGTACCGCCCGCCTCCAGACGCCGTACGACCTCGATCAGTTCGTCCCGGGCCTGCTCATAGCCCAGTGCCTCTTCCACCTTGCTGGTCATTCGCCCACCCTATGCATCGCTTCGTGCGTCGTTTCGTGCGTCGTTTCGTGCGTCGACCCGTACGGAGAACTCACCCTCGGCGACCCGCGCCCGCAGCGCCTCGTCCGCCGCCACCTCGCCCGGGTCGCGGACCACGTGCCCGTCGGCCCTCTGCAGCACCGCGTACCCCCGCTTGAGGGTCGCCGCGGGGGAGAGGGCCACCACGCGCGCGTGCGTGTGCGTCAATTCCGACTCCGCGCGGTCGAGGTGGTGGCCGAGGCAGCGGCGGCCGCGGTCGAGGAGGGAGGCCACGTGATCGGCGCGTTCGTCGATCATCCGGTGCGGATCCTCTATCGAGGGCCGCGCGAGGGCGTGGGCGAGCCCGCGTTCCTCCCGGTCGATGAAGGCCTCGACACACCGCCGGGCCCTGTCCCGCAGCATCCGCACCCGCTCGTACTCCTCGCCGACGTCCGGCACGACCTTCTTGGCGGCGTCGGTCGGGGTGGAGGCGCGCAGGTCGGCGACGTAGTCGAGGAGGGGCGTGTCCGGCTCGTGTCCGATGGCCGACACGACGGGCGTACGGCACGAGGCGACGGCCCGTACCAGTTGCTCGTCGGAGAAGGGCAGCAGGTCCTCGACGCTCCCGCCGCCACGGGCGACGATGATCACGTCCACGTCGTCGATCGCGTCGAGCTCCTTCACCGCCTGCACGACCTGCGGCACGGCGTGCACGCCCTGCACGGGGACGTTGCGCACCTCGAAGCGGACGGCCGGCCAGCGGTGGCGGGCGTTCTCGAGCACGTCCCGCTCGGCGGCGGAGGCCCGTCCGCAGACGAGGCCGATGAGCTGGGGGAGGAAGGGGAGTGTCTTCTTCCGCTCCGGCGCGAACAGCCCCTCGGCGGCGAGGGCCTTCTTCAGCATCTCCAGCCGGGCGAGCAGCTCGCCGACGCCGACGGGCCTTATCTCGGTGGCGCGCAGGGAGAGCTGGCCGCGGGGGGCGTACCACTCCGGTTTGGCGAGTACGACGACACGGGCGCCCTCGCTCACGACGTCGGCGACGGCGTCGAACACCTGCCGGTAGGCCGTCACGCTCACGGAGATGTCGTACGACGGGTCGCGCAGCGTCAGGAACACGACGCCGGCACCGGGCCGCCGCGACAACTGCGTGATCTGCCCCTCGACCCAGACCGCCCCGAGCCGGTCGATCCAGCCGCCGATGAGCCGCGACACCTCACCTACGGGCAGGGGGGATTCGGGCGACGTGTTCACAGCCATGCGCCGAGCGTAACGGCCACCGCCGACATCACCGGCCGGCGGTCGGGTGCGGGCAGGGAGCGTTTTCGCCCCGCCGCCCCTACCCGTCCCGTCCCTGGGGGCTGCCGCCCCCAGACCCCCGCTTCGGCCCGAAGGGCCTCGTCCTCAAACTCCCCCAGAGGGGGCACCCCCCAGACGGGCTGAAACCCCACAGTCCCCCACCCCCTCGCCACCAACCCGTCACCCGCGCGATCTTCGCGCCCCCGAACGCCCCCTTACGATGGGACGCATGACTGCTTCGCCTGGCCGCCGTGTCCTGCTCGCCGCCCCCCGTGGCTACTGCGCGGGTGTGGACCGCGCCGTGATCGCCGTCGAGAAAGCCCTGGAGCAGTACGGCGCTCCGGTGTACGTCCGGCACGAGATCGTCCACAACAAGTACGTCGTGCAGACCCTGGAGCGGAAGGGCGCCGTCTTCGTCGAGCGGACGGAGGAGGTCCCGCCGGGGAACATCGTGATGTTCTCCGCCCACGGTGTCGCCCCCGTCGTCCACGAGGAGGCCGCGCGCGGCAAGCTCGCCACCATCGACGCGACCTGCCCGCTGGTCACCAAGGTGCACAAGGAAGCCGTCCGCTTCGCCAATGAGGACTACGACATCCTCCTGATCGGGCACGAGGGCCACGAAGAGGTCATCGGCACCTCCGGCGAGGCCCCCGAGCACATCCAGCTCGTCGACGGGCCGAAGGACGTCGCCAAGGTCGAGGTCCGCGACGAGTCGAAGGTGGTCTGGCTCTCCCAGACCACCCTCTCCGTCGACGAGACCATGGAGACCGTCGACGCGCTGAAGGAGAAGTTCCCGCAGCTCATCTCCCCGCCCAGCGACGACATCTGCTACGCCACGCAGAACCGCCAGCTCGCGGTGAAGCAGATGGGCGCCGAGGCCGAGCTGGTCATCGTGGTCGGCTCGCGCAACTCCTCCAACTCCAAGCGGCTCGTCGAGGTCGCCAAGCTGGCCGGCTCGCGCGAGGCCTATCTCGTGGACTTCGCGAGCGAGATCGACGAGGCCTGGCTGGAGGGCGTGACGACGGTGGGCGTCACCTCAGGCGCCTCCGTCCCGGAGGTGCTCGTCGAGGAGGTCCTGGAGTGGCTCGCGCAGCGCGGCTACGGCGACGTCGAGCTGGTCAAGGCGGCCGAGGAGTCCATCACCTTCTCCCTGCCGAAGGAGCTCCGCCGCGACCTGCGCGAGGAGGCGGCGGCGCTGATCGCCGAGCGCACGGGGGCCGCGGGCTCCGGCGACTCCGCGGAGTGACTGTCAGTCCACCGTCGTAACGTAGGGCCATGCAGATCTTCGGCTTGGACATCGGTGGATCCGGGATCAAGGGCGCCCCGGTGGACCTGGACAGAGGCGACCTCGCGCAGGAGCGCTTCAAGGTGCTCACTCCGCACCCGGCCACGCCCGACGGGGTGGCCGACGGTGTGAAGCAGGTCGTCGAGCACTACGGCTGGACAGGACCGGTCGGGCTCACCTTCCCCGGTGTGGTCACCGACGGATCCACGATCCGTACGGCGGCGAACGTCGACAAGAGCTGGATCGACACCGACGCGCGCGCGTTGTTCAGCGAGCGCCTCGGTGGTCACCCGGTGACGGTGGTCAACGACGCGGACGCGGCCGGCGTCGCCGAGATGCACTTCGGCGCGGGCCGCGACCGCCGGGGCACCGTGATCCTCCTCACCTTCGGCACCGGCATCGGCAGCGCCCTGTTCATCAACGGCGCCCTCGTCCCCAACACCGAGCTGGGCCACCTCGAACTCCACGGCCATGACGCCGAGAAGCGCGCCTCCAGCAAGGCCAAGGAGGACGAGGAACTGACCTGGGAGCACTGGGCCCACCGCGTCCAGAAGTACCTCGCCCATGTCGAGATGCTGTTCTCCCCGGAGCTGTTCATCATCGGCGGCGGGGTGAGCCGGAAATCCCACAAGTTCCTGCACTACATCGAGGGCATCCAGGCGGAGATCGTTCCGGCCCAGCTGCAGAACAACGCGGGAATCGTGGGGGCCGCGATGCACGCGGCGGAGCAGGCCGGCTAGCCGCCGCCGACGGTCACCGCGACCGGCGCCGGGCCGCCACCCGGCGTGCGATCAGCCGGACCCTTCGTACGGTCACGATGAGACCGGCGATCAGCGTCCCCCCGTACAGCCATCCGGCCTGGGTGGCGAGGGCGGTGAAGAGGCCCATCAGGTGGCCGCTCATCCCCCCGCCGTTGTCGGCCACCGGAACCAGCCCCACCGCGAACGCGATCGGCAGCACGACCGGTGCGGTCACCAGGTCGCCCCTGCGCACCCAGACGGCGGTCAGCACGCACACCGGCAGGAACAGCACGCTGTACACGGTGAGCGAGGCCCCGAAGAGCAGCGCGTCCAGGTAGCCGAGCAGCGCCATCACGGCACCGCAGAACAGCCCGCTGCCCAGCCCCGTGAGCCGGGGGTTGGGGAACCGGCGTACCGCCTGCGGTGCGGGGGACGGCCCGGGCCGCCGTACGGCCGCTGCCGCCGGGGCCGTACCCGAAACCGGGCGGCGCTGGGGGACGGGCCGGGAGGAACGCACGGGCCGGTCGGAGGCCGTGGCCCGGGCGGAACGGGCGGCGGCGAGCCGGGACCGGGACCCGGCGCCCGCCGACCGGGACGACCCGGCGCCCGCAGCCCCCGACGACTCGGCGCCCGCCGACCGGGACGACCGGGCCGACCGGGCAGGCCAGGCGGACCGAGCCGAACCACCCCCGCCACGGGCGAACCCGCCCTCGCCGCGCCCAGTACGACCTTCGCCCCGCTCCACCCTGTCCCCGTCCGCTGCGATTCCGCCCTCGCCCGACGCGAATCCGCCCACACCCCGCGTGGCCCCGCCCGCGCCCCGCCGCGCCACCTGTGCCGGCAGCTGTAACGACAACGGCAACGACGGCGGCGTACCGCGTGGCGATCCGTACCCGGCAGATCGCGTCCTGACTTGCTCCACTGGACCAACCTAGGTCGGTTTATGTGCCGAATGGCCCATGAGACACGCCCAGGGGCGGACCTTGGCCAGGTGTTCGACACGGCGCCGGGGCCGGGTCCGGCACGCCGTAGACTTGTGGATCGGCCCGTGCATCTGCATCGAAGATCGGTCTGCATCGAAGATCGAAGAAGGACCGGGCCCCAGCCCAGCCCCTGAAGTCCTCTCACGTACGGGAAGTCGCAACGTGTCGCTCACGATCGGAATCGTCGGTCTGCCGAATGTCGGCAAGTCGACCCTGTTCAACGCCCTGACCAAGAACGACGTGCTGGCGGCCAACTACCCGTTCGCCACGATCGAGCCGAACGTCGGCGTGGTCGGCGTCCCGGACGCACGCCTCACCAAGCTGGCCGAGATCTTCTCCTCCCAGCGCGTCCTCCCGGCGACCGTCGACTTCGTCGACATCGCGGGCATCGTGCGGGGCGCCTCGGAGGGCGAGGGCCTGGGCAACAAGTTCCTGGCGAACATCCGTGAGTCGGACGCGATCTGCCAGGTCATCCGCGCCTTCAAGGACGAGAACGTCGTGCATGTCGACGGCAAGGTCTCGCCCAAGGACGACATCGAGACGATCAACACCGAGCTGATCCTCGCCGACCTCCAGACCATCGAGAAGGTCCTGCCCCGGCTCCAGAAGGAGTCGCGGATCAAGAAGGACGTCGCGCCGAAGGTGAAGGCCGTCGAGGAGGCCAAGGAGATCCTGGAGAAGGGCGACACGCTCTTCGCGCACGGCATCGTCCAGGGCACCGAGCGCAACGAGCTCCTGCACGACCTGCACCTCCTGACCACCAAGCCCTTCCTGTACGTCTTCAACGTCGACGAGGACGAACTGGTCGACGAGGACTTCAAGAACGAGCAGCGCGCTCTGGTCGCCCCCGCCGAGGCGATCTTCCTGAACGCCAAGCTGGAGGCCGACCTCGCCGAGCTCGACGAGGCGGACGCGATGGAGCTGCTGGAGTCGGTCGGCGCCGAGGAGCCCGGCCTCGCCACCCTCGCCCGCGTCGGCTTCAACACCCTCGGGCTGCAGACCTACCTCACGGCCGGCCCCAAGGAATCCCGAGCCTGGACCATCAAGAAGGGCGCCACCGCCCCGGAGGCCGCCGGCGTCATCCACACCGACTTCCAGAAGGGCTTCATCAAGGCCGAGGTCATCTCCTTCGCCGACCTGGTGGAGACCGGCTCGGTGGCGGAGGCCCGTGCGAAGGGGAAGGCGCGGATGGAGGGCAAGGACTACGTCATGCAGGACGGGGACGTGGTGGAGTTCCGGTTCAACGTGTAGCCGCTGAGGTATCTCCACGTCGCTGATCTGGCAACATGCAGGTCAGAGAGGGTCCGGCTCTGCGGAGTCGGGCCCTTGGTTTTTTTCCCGTGCTGGGATCGTGCTGGGATGGTCGGCTGGTGGAAATTCGAGACAACCTCGTTGAACGCATCGCCGAAGCGGAAGGGAGGGCCGGCTCGGCGAGATCGAAGGGCTCCGCGTCAGTCTGGCCGGCGCTCAGTGCAAGATCAGCCAGCGCGACGGAGGACGGAGATCTTCTCTGGTCCTCCTCCCAACCGCGTCTTGGCAGCGGGCAGAGCGGGATGCGATCGGCAAGCGGGCGGCACTATCCGGCGGTCGGCGTGCACTCAGACCCGCGGCGCCGGATGTTCGTCGACGGCCAGTGCGAACCTCTGCTTGGGGGCGCAGTTCGTGGCCGAACCGTCAGCCGCGCCGGACCGCTCCGAGCTGGGTCCGGTGCAGGTCTGGGGCGGTGAATCGCTGGGCCACCGTGCGCAGGACGCGGGCCATCGCCTGGGCCGGTGGGGTGGCGGGGCGTGCCGTGGCGCGGGCGAGGAGGATGCGGCGGGTCGGGGCGGGGACGTCGGAGGCGAACGGCAGGAGGCGTACGTCGCTGCGTCGGCTGGTGAGGGCCAGGCGGGGTGCGAGCGCGATGCCGAGACCGGCGGCGACCATGGCCTGTGCCTCCTGGTAGTCGTGCGATGAGTAGGCGATGCGCGGCTCGAATCCCGCCTGGCGGCAGCTTCGGCGCAGGACGTCGGCGACGGGGTGGTTGTCGGCGCGGATGATCCACTCCTGGTCGGCGAGGTCGCCGAGGCGCACGGAGGGATGTGTGCGCAGGGGTGAGTCGGCAGGGACGACCAGCACCGTGGGGTCGTCCAGCAGGTGGGTGAGGGCGAGCGCCGGATCGTCGAGGCGGTTCCATTCGTAGTCCCAGAGCAGCCCCTGTTCCACCTCCCCGGTGTGCAGCATCTCCCGGAGCCCCGCGAGGACTCCGGCGCGTACCTCGATGCGGATGCCGGCGTGGCGACGTCGGAAACGCGTGAGCGCCAGCGGCAGCAGGGACGCGCTCGCCGTGGGGAAGGAGCCGAGTCGCAACGTGCCCTGGTCGAGGGCCGTGAACGAGTCCAAGTCGGCTTGCGCCGCGCGCAGTTCACGGCGGATCGCCTGACCTCGCCCGGCCAGCGCGGCACCCGCCGGGGTGGGGCGGATACCGCGCGGCAGCCGCTCGATGAGGGGCTGGCCTGCCTCCTGCTCCAGCAGGGACATCTGCTGGGAGGCGGCGGAGGTGGTCATGCCGAGGGCTTCCGCCGCGGCAGTGAGTGAACCGCGTTCGGTGGCCTCGGTGAGCAGCAACAGACGGCGCACGTTGAGCATGCCGACGACTTTAGCTGAGCTAAACCCAGGTGAAGCGAACTGCGATTGTTCCGAAGTCATGCCTCTGCGAAGGTCTCCGCAATCGCCGAGCGGTCACCGGCCCGCAATGCGCCCGTAACCGCTGCTCCGGCCCTTTCCCTGCCTTCGTTGATCCAGGAAGAGCCTCAGACGTGCACATTCCCGCGACCCTGGTGCGTGGCGGCACAAGCAAGTGCTGGCTGTTCAACCAGGTCGAAGTCCCTGCCGACCGTGGCGACCTCGAAAGGCTGCTGGTCGCCGCGTACGGTGCCACCGACCCCGTGGAGCTGGACGGGGTGGGCGGGGCAACCCCCACCACCTCGAAAGCGGCGGTGGTCAGCGCCTCACCCCAGCCCGGCGTCGACGTCGACTACCTGTTCGCTCAAGTCGGCATCGGGACGGGCTCGGTGGAGTGGACGAGCAACTGCGGCAACTGCGCCACCGGCGTCGCCCTGTACGCGGTGTCCAAGGGAATGGTTCCGGTTACTGGCGACCGGACGCGCGTGGTGATGCGCAACACCAATACGGGCGCGGTCCTCGAAGGGATCGTCGACACCCCCGGAGGCGTGGTGCACCACTTCGGCCGCCAGACGGTACCCGGCACCCGGGCCGGCGGGGTCGCGGTCGGCCTCACCTTCCGCGACCCCGCCGGTGGTGCCACCGGCCGGCTGCTCCCCACCGGCAAGGCCGCCCAGGACCTGCGGGTCGGCGCCGCCGAGCCGGTGCGCGTGAGCATGGTGACCGCAGGAGCTCCGGTCGTCCTTGTCGACGCCGCCAGCGCCGGGCGTACCGGTGCCGAGTCACTGGAGCGGATGAGCGCAGACGTCGCCTGGCTGCGCACCGTCCGTCATACCGCCGCACCCCTGATGGGGCTGCTCCAGCCCGGTGGGGAACCGGGGGACGCGGTGCCCAAGGTGGGCCTGGTCGGCCCGCCGGTGCCGTACACCACCACCCTCGGTGAACCGATCGGTGCCGAGGACTACGACGTGTCGGTGCGCATGCTCACCATGAACGCCCCGCACCCCGCGATCGGCCTGACCTCTGCCGTCGCCGTCGCGGCGGCCGGGCTGCTGGAGGGGTCCGTGGTCTCCCGGACCGCGGGCGGCCCGACCGACGAGTGGTTGCGCCTCGGCACGCCCGCCGGCGTCGTCGCGGTCCGCTGCACCGATGTGAGGGACGGCCTGCCGCACCGGGTCACCGTGCAGCGCGCGGCCCGTCTGCTCGCCGACGCCCGAATCTACGTACCGCAAGCAGGCAGCCCGCAAGCCGCCTGAGCCGCGACGAACATCACCTCGGTCGGGCCGGCTCCCAGCCGTCCGCACCGGGATACCCTCGCGCCCCCCTCGGGGCGCGCCACCCCGTCCCCGCCGCACCAAGGACAAAGATGTCTGCTGAAGTGATCTCCATAGGCGCCCTGCTGGTGATGTTCGTGGTCGGCACCGTGCTGCCGATCAACCTGGGCATCCTCGCCTTCGTCGCCACCTTCGCGGTCGGCACCGCCTCGCTCGGCCTCACCGAGGACGAGATCTTCGAGGGGTTCCCGGCGAAGCTCTTCGTCACCATCGTCGGAGTCACCTACCTGTTCTCCGTCGCCCGCCGCAACGGCACCATCGACTGGCTCGTCGCGGCCGGGGTGCGGCTGGTACGCGGCAAGGTGGAGCTCATCCCCTGGGTGCTGTTCCTGGTGGCCGCCCTGCTGACGGCGTTCGGTACGTTCACCCCGGCCGCGGTCGCGATCCTCGCGCCGATCGGCATGAACTTCGCCCACCGCTACAAGCTCAACCCGCTGGTCGTCGGCATGATGGTGATCAGCGGCGGGCACGCGGGCGCGTTCTCCCCGCTGGCTGTCTCCGGTGCGCTGGTACTCGGCCTCGTCGACAAGACCGATCTGCAGGTCTCCGCCGTCGCGCTGTTCAGCGCCAGCTTCGTGATCAACCTGGTGCTCTCGATCCTCACCTACGCCCTGCTCGCCAAGCGTCCCGCCCCGCTGGCCGAGGGCGCCGCGGAGGCGGCCGACGACGAGGACCTCGCCGTCTCCGGCAGGCCCGACTGGCGGCAGTGGCTCACCCTCGCCTCTCTGGTGGCCCTCGTTGTCGGCGCGCTCGGCTTCCACCTGGAGATCGGCTTCCTTGCGCTGGCTGCCGGTGCCCTGCTGGCCCTGGTGGACATGAAGCGGCAGGAGAAGGCCGTAGACGGTGTCAGCTGGTCCACCCTGCTTCTGGTCGCGGGCATGATGACGTACATCGCGATGCTGGAGAAGGCCGGCATCATCGAGGAGATCTCCGAACACGCCGCCAACCTGGGCGCCCCAATCGTCGTCGCCCTGCTGCTGTGCTTCACCGTGGCCATCACCTCCGCCTTCGCCTCGTCCACGGCGATCCTCACCGCGATCATCCCCATCGCCGTACCGCTGCTGCTCTCCAGCCATCTCAGCGCCGCTGGACTGATCGCCGCGCTCGCCGTCTCCACGACGATCGTCGACACCTCTCCCTTCTCGACCAACGGAGCACTCGTCCTCAGCAACGCCCGTGGGGTGGACACCCGCCGCTTCTACCGCCAGGTCATCGGCTACACCGGCGGAATCGTCGCCCTCGGCCCCGTCGTCGCGTGGGGCGCCCTGGTCCTGCCCTGGTCGTAGCGCAAAGACCGACGACGGACAGCGGAGGGCGCCGAGCTGGACCACGCACGGCGCCCTCCCCGCTGATCCGGGTGCACGCAGTCGGCGACTGGCAGCGTGTACCGGACCGCCAACCGCAAGCAGCGCGGTACGTCACACGAGCGCAGCAGCCATCAGGGCCGGACAGCCGGCCCTGGGCACCGCCCGGAGACCGGGCCGATCACGGACTGTCCGGCAGGAGGCTGTGATGTCCCTGCCGACTGGTGGGTGCTACCCCGCCGTGTGGCTGGAGCTGCCGCTCGTCGGGCCGCCGGGGCTCTGCGTGGCTTTAGGGTCGAGTCGGCATGGGCCGGACGGCATGAACGAAGGTGAGGCGGAGCGCGTGATCCGGGTAGTGGTGGTGGACGACGAGGCACTGGTCCGCTCGGGCTTCGAACTCATTCTGGGCGCATCCGAGGACATCGAGGTCGTCGCGACCGCGAGCGGGGGCGCTGCCGTGGAGACCGTCCGCAGGGAGCGGCCGGACGTGGTGCTGCTGGACATCCGGATGCCGGACGTCGACGGGCTCACCGTCCTGCGGGAGCTGCGGGCGAGACCGGACGCTCCTGTGGTGGCGATGTTGACGACGTTCGACGCCGACGAGTACATCCTGACCGCGCTGCACTGCGGCGCGGCCGGTTTCCTGCTCAAGGACACCGAGCCGGAACAACTCGCCCACCTGGTGCGCACCCTGGCCGCGGGCGGCGTCGTGCTCTCCCCCAAGGCGTCGCGGACGCTGCTGCACAGCCACCCCGGCAGGGGGGCGGCCGTCGACGAGGATGCGGCACGGGTCCGGCTGCTGACCGCCCGCGAGCGCGATGTCCTCGTCCTGGTGGCGGAAGGGCTGTCGAACGCCGACATCGGGGCGCGCATCCACCTGGGCGCCGGCACGGTGAAGGACCACGTCAGCGCGATCCTCACCAAGCTGCGGGTGACCAGCCGGGTGCAGGCCGCGCTGCTGGCGCAGCGGGCCGGACTGCTCGACGAGCAGCCCCGGTCGGATGCCGGGCGATGAATCGCGCCCGCGCGCTGTGGGAGCGTGTGCCCGCGCCGGTCGTCGACCTCGTCCTGGTGGTGGCAGCGGCCGTGGACGTGTGGCTGAACCTGTGGGACGACACCCGCCTCGGTGTCGCGCTGGCCACGCTCGGCTGCGCCGCGTTGGCCTTCCGGCGCCGGTGCCCACTCGGCGTGTTCCTGCTCACCCTGCCCATCGCGCTGACGCAGCCCGTCGCCGTTGCTCCGCTCGCGGCGCTGTTCACGCTGGCCGAACGGTCCCGCAACCGCCCTCTCCTCGCGGTGTGCGTCGCCCTGACCGCCGTCGCGAACAGCACTCCGTGGCCCCTGGCCAGCCTCACCGAGGTCGGCCGGACCATGACGCTGATCACCTTCGTGTACAGCCTGGCGACCGCCGCCGCACCGGTCCTCATTGCACAACTTCTCCAGACCCATCGGGACTTGGCGCGGCGGCTTGTCGAGATCGAGGAGGCCAAGGAGCACGAGCGGGCACTGCACGCCCAGGCCGTGCTCGCCCGCGAACGCGCCCAACTGGCCCGCGAGATGCACGACGTGGTCTCCCACCAAGTCAGCCTGATCGCCGTACGGGCCGGAGCCCTCCAGGTCGCCACCAAGGACGCGGACGCCAAAGAGGCCGCCCGCACCATCCGTTCGCTGAGCGTCACCACGCTCGACGAACTGCGCACCATGGTCACACTGCTGCGCGCCTCCGGCGGCCACGCCACCGAGCTGACTCCTCAGCCCACTCTGGCCGACCTGCGCAAACTGGTGGAATCAAGCGGCACTCAGGTGGAGCTGACGGGTGAGCTGCCGCCCGCTGTGGGCACCCCCGCCCAACGGGCCCTCTACCGTACGGTCCAGGAGGCGCTGACCAACGTCCGCAAGCACGCCCCCGGCGCCACGGCCTGCGTCGAGCTGTGGCAGGACGGTGACGGCATCGGAGTGACCGTCACCAACACCCCTCCCACACGTCCCTCCCTCTCCCTCCCCGGTTCGCAGCAGGGCCTGGTCGGTCTGCGGGAACGGGCCGAGATCCTGCACGGCACCCTGGAGTCGGGTCCGACCGCGGAGGGCGGCTACCGGGTGCGGCTGCGGGTGCCCCTCAGCGGGGACTGACAAACCCCTCATGCTGTTCCGTCGGCTCGCGGCACACTGGGCCCACTCGTGACAGCCCTGGTTTCCGCCTCGCCCACACCTCCGGACAACCCTGCGTGTGGCGGGTCACCGGGCGGGCGCCAGGAGCTGGGTGGCCGCCAGCTGCGCGTACAGCAAGTCCTGGGCCACCAGTTCCTCATGGGTGCCCACCGCCCGGACCCGGCCGGCGTCCATCACGACGATCCGGTCGGCGCCCGTCACCGTCGACAGGCGGTGGGCCACCACCAGCACGGTGGTCTCGCGGGCCACCTCCGTGACGACGTCCCGCAGCGCCAGCTCGCCCACGGCGTCGAGCTGCGAGGTCGCCTCGTCCAACAGCAGCAGCCGGGGCCTGCGCAGCAGGGCGCGGGCGATGGCGATGCGCTGCCGCTCGCCGCCCGACAGCTTCGAACCGCGGTGCCCGACCGGGGTGTCCAGGCCGTGGGGCAGACGCTCGACGAGGGTGTCGAGCCTCGTCCGGGCCAGTACGTCACGGATGTCGTCGTCTGTCGCGCCGGGCGCGGCGAAGACGAGGTTCTCGCGCAGCGTGCCGGCCAGCACTGGGGCGTCCTGCTCGACATAGCCGATGGCGGAACGCAGTTGAGGCAGTGACCAGTCCTGTACGTCCTTGGCGTCGACCAGGACCCGCCCGCCGGTGGCCTCGTAGAACCGCTCGATGAGCGCGAACACCGTGGACTTGCCCGCACCGGAAGGACCGACGAAGGCCGTCATCCCGGCGCCCGGCACCTCGAAAGTCACGTGCTGATGGATGTACGGCAGGCCGGCACGGTAGCGGAAGGAGACGTCCTCGAAGCGGACCGACGCCGGACCCGTCCCCGCTGCACACTGCCTTGGCAGGGCGCCCACCTGCCGGGCGGGCGGCTCCGCCGCAAGGCGTTCCACCTGCGCGATCCGGGAGATCGCGGCCGCCCCCTCCTGATAGGAGGACACAGCGTCGACCAGCCTGGACACCGGCTCGATCAGGTAGAAGAGGTACAGCAGGAAGGCGATGAGGGTGGACACGGGAATCTCCCCGGACGCCACCCGCGCCCCGCCGACCGCGAGCACCGCGAGAAACGCCAGCTGCACGGCGAGTTCGTCCGCCGAGCCCGCCACGGCCTCCCACTTCGCGCTCTTCACACCGTGCCGCCACGCCCGCCGCGCCGCCGCCTCCACCCGGGCGGTCTCCCGCTCCTCGGCACCGGAGGCCTTCACCGTGCGAAACGCCCCGAAGGCCCGCTCCAGGGCGACGGAGATCTCCCCGACCGCCTCCTGCGACCGCTCGGTGGCGCGGGCGATCCTCGGCATCACCAGCGCGACGGCACCACCGACCAGCACGACCACACCGAGCGTCACAGCCAGCAGCACGACGTCCAGGAACGCCATCATCACGATCGCCGCCACGAACGCCACCGCGCCGGTGGCCGCGGAGACGACCGCCTGAGTGCTGACCGCCCGCAGCAGCGTCGTGTCCGAGGTGACCCGGGACATCAGATCACCCGGCGGGATCCGCTCCCACTCCGCGATCCGCAGCCGCAGCAGCCGCCCCACCAGGGTGCGCCGCGCGGCCAGGACCACCGACTCCGCCGTCCGCTCCAGCACATACGCGCCGAACGCCTCGACCGCTGTGCCCAGCACCACCAGCGCGGTCAGCGCCAGCAGGATCCCGGCGACGGTCTCCCCTGTCGCGAGGCGGTCCACCAGCGTCTTCGTGGCCAGCGGCTGCAGCAGTCCCCCGGCGGCCCCGACCAGCGCGCACAGCAGGCCGAGGCCGACGGCCCACCGGTGCGGCCGGACGTACGCGCCCAGTGCCTTGACCGTTTCTCGGGCGGACAGGGACGTTTCATCCGTCGTCGGGGCGGATGCGGTGTTCACGACATTCCTTTCTTCTGCAGTGTGCCGGGCACCGCATCAACGGTCCGGCACACCAGGGCGTGAGCATGTGTCGGGTCAGTGGACGAGTCCGGCTGTGCTCGTGGCGAGGGTGTGCACCAGCGCTTCGGATACCTCAGGGCGGACGACGAACAGGACGAAGGCACCGGCCGCGAGCGTCAGGCCGAGGAATTCCAGAAGTTCGCCCCTGCCAGCGACGGCGTCACGGCCCGGTACGTCGGCCGATGATCCGAGGGGAGTGTCGGGTTCCTTGTGTCGCGCACGGTGTGTCATGCCTCCAGCCTGGAAGCCCGGTTACCCCGAGCCCATCCGGCAACCGTCGGGTCCACCCCCGCCAAGTGGCTGAAGAAGACCGGTCTCCGGTCGCGCCGGACCGGTCAGGACGAGACTCCGCCGGTCGGCAGGGCGGTACCCGCCGACCGGCGGGGGCGTTACCGAAGACTGCCGGATGGTCCGCCTCCTGACGTCCACGCGAGATTCTCCGTATGACACAGATACAGCCGCCGCAGGAGACGTCAACTCCGCAGGAGAAGTCGCCTCCGCAGCCCCGCACCCCGCCCGAGTCCGTCGTGCCGGCCTCGCCCGGTCCCTCGATGGGACGCCTCGTCGGAGTGGACCTGGCCCGCGCGCTGGCGGTGTTCGGCATGTACGTCGTGCACATTGGCCCCCCGCTGTCCGCCACGAGCGGCGTCGCCAGCTGGATCCGGTACATATCGGACGGTCATTCATCGGTCCTGTTCGCCACCCTCGCCGGGTTCTCCCTGATGCTGCTCGCCGGCCGCCGCGAACCCAAGACTGGCCTGGCCGGTCGGCAGGCGAAGGCCCGCATCGCGATCCGCGCCGTGATCCTGCTGGCGCTGGGCACCGCGATGGCGATGGAGTACGGGGGAGTGATCATCCTCGGCTTCTACGGGGTCTACTTCCTCCTCGCCCTGCCTCTGGTGCGACTGAGGGCCAGCACGCTCGCGGTCACCGCGGCCGCACTCGCCCTCGTCACACCGCAGTTGGCGTTCGCCCTGAAGTCGTTGCTGACCGACCCGATACGGCAGAGCGTCAACGCCTACGACCCGCTTCACCGGCTCAGCGACGTGGGAGTGCTCGATCTGCTGCTCTCCGGTTTCTACCCGGCGCTCACGTGGATGTCGTTCGTGATCGCCGGAATGGCGCTGGCCCGCTTCGACCTGTCTTCCGGCACTGTCCAGCGGCGCCTCGCCGCGTTCGGTGGCGCCCTCACCGTGGCCGCGTACGGCATGTCCTTGCTGCTGGCCGGCAAGGGCGCGCTGGACAGCCTCGCGGAAGGCGGGCCGTCGTCCGGCGGCTCCGGGTCGATGCCCCCCGACGGCGGGTCGTTCCCCGACATGCCGGCGTCGTTGCTCCTGACGGCAGGGCCGCACAGCGGCACCACGTTCGACATCATCGGCAGCGTTGGAGTCGCGATCCTCGTGATCGTCGGTGCGACGGTGGCGCCACCCCGGCCTGGACGGCTCATGCTCTTGTGGCCGCGATGGCGCCCCGCACCCCGGCGCCCGTCTGGTGCTGACCTCGGGCCGCGACGACTGGTCCCAGCTGTGCGGCGACCGTGTCCAGATCAAGGACGTCTGAGCCAGGCAGACCAGGAGGGGCCGACTCGGCGGAGTCAGCCCCTTTGCCTTCTCAGATGCCTTCTCGGACCAGTTCGGGTTGCCGTTCCGATTGCGGTGTCGGTTCGGCGCTTCGTTCCCAGCGGCCGGTGGTTCGTATGTAGCCGTAGATCACCGAGCTCATCGCCAGGATGAGAAGTGGTCCGTAAAGCCACGGGTGTACCGCCATCTCCAACGGCAGATAGCGATAGGACACCAAGAGTGCGACGAAGACCGTGGCGCCGTAAGCGGTCAGTTGGATTCCGTGGCGATCCCAGCCGCGGGAAACGGAGCGCAGCGCGGCCTCGATCGTGATCGTGAACACCACGCCGGCGACGAGGTCCACGCCGTAGTGGTAGCCGAAGCCCAGCGTCGCGCCGAGCGTGGCGATCAGCCAGAAGGTCCCTGCGTAGCGCAGGAGGCGTGGGCCCTTGCGGGAGTGGATGAAGATCGCGGTGGCCCATGCCGTGTGCAGGCTGGGCATGCAGTTGCGTGGGGTGATCTCGTCGAAGGGGATCGGGTGCGGGGGGCTGATCGGCGGCACCGTCTCCGGCCACAGGTTGGCCGCCGCCCAGGACCCGCCGTCGGCGCCGTAGGCGAAGATCGGTCCGACCACCGGGAAGATCATGTAGATGCCCGGCCCGAGGAGGCCGATCACCAGGAAGGTGCGCACCAGATGGTGGGATGGGAAGCGGCGCTCGACCGCCACATGGCGCAGCTGGTACAGGGCGACGACGACCGCGGCCACCGCGAGCTGAACGTAGACGTAGTCGAGGACATGGGCGCCGACCGGGCCGGTGGCCCTGACGATCCGGCCCACCAGCCACGACGGGTTGCCCAGCGCCTGATCGGCGACCGCCAGGTACGGGTCGAGCACCGTCGGGCGGGTCTTCGACGTGATGAGCAGCCAGGCGTCGCCGGTCTTGCGGCCGGCCACCAGGAGCAGGCCCAGCCCGACGCCCTTGAGCAGCAGCGCCCGTTCCGGGCCGGTGCGGCGTGTGACGGCGATGACCGCGCAGCCGAGGACCACCAACAACGCGCCGTTGCCGAACGGGTGGCCCTCGGTCACCCTGACGCCAACCGCCCACCGCACCAAGAAGATGGTGACGTCGATGCCGATCGCGGCACCGATCGCGATGAACCGTTGGCGCCAGGTGAGCACGACCAACGTCAACGCCATACCGGCGTACAGCAGGAAGCCCGACTTGGGCGGGAACATAACTTCTCGTGCCTGATTGGTGATCGGGCCCGGCATGCCGTAGCGACGCGCCGCGATCTCCAGGGCTATGAGGAATCCGAGGGCCACGACGCCCGCTGTGGCCCACAGTGCCGCCCGCGGCAAGTGCCGTTCGGCGGAAGTAATTCCGCGTCTTATTCGGGAAAACGCCCGCGATGCTATGGATGTCAATTGTTGGCCGATTGTTAGGTGTTAAGGGTGATCGAAAGTTGGTTCGATCATGTTAGCGGAGGAGCGCAAGGATTTCGTTGGTCATGCGTCACCTGTCGGCCATGAGGGCGTCACGGTCGCGCAGCCGGCGCCGCGTCCCCCGCGTCCGGTGCCGCATCCGTGCCGTTCCAGCGGAGCGTGACGTCCAGGTGGGCGCCGGCGCTCGCGCTCGACAGGACCGCGCCCAGTTTGGCGTCCAGTACGACGCCGAAGGTCACCTCCACCTCGTCGGGCCGCTGCGCGAGAGACCGGAACCCGCCGATCACGTCGGACGCGGCCGCGGTGACCGGCGCCAGCGCGTCGCGCAGGGACTGTGCCGCGCTCTCCAGACGTGTCCCGAGTCCCACCGCACCGGTGCCCGCGCGGGCCGGTGGGGCGACGAGGACGACGGTGCCGTCGGAGAGGGTGAACTGGACTGCGTCCGGCATGGGGCTCCTTGGGGCTCCTTGGGGCGGCGTGCGGGTGGGGCGGTGGGTCAGGATCGGTTCGGGGTGCCGCAGAGCGGGGTGGACGCGGGGGAGTCGTCCTTTCCCAGCGTTCTCTGGACTCTGTCGAGCGATCGCAGGAGCTCGGTCAGGTCCTCGCCGTTCACGTACTCCAGGACGGCCTGGTAGAAGGCCGCGGAGACGTCGGGGTCCATGGCGTCGGCGGCGCTGAAGCAGAGGGGACGGCCGGAGCGGAGCATCCGCGCCACCTTGCCCTGGGTGCTGTCCCGGTAGCGCGTCACGTCCTTGTGCGCGGAGAGCGCGAACCCGGGTTCGTCCACCCAGGCCTGCTGGGCTTCCGCCGATGCCAGGTACTTGATGAGCTCGGCGGCGCTCTCGCTGCCGGTGAACTTGACGACGAAGTCCGCCGAGACCTCGAGGGGTTGATCCAGGGGAGGTTCAACCGTGGTGTACTTCTTCACTTCCTGTGGCTCCAGGCCCATCGCGGACAGTGTGCCGCGGCTCAGCGAACAGGAGTCGTCCTTCATGCCGGCCGCGGCCGCGTCGAACGCGAGGGTGGACGCCTGTGTGAGGCCGCTCCTGCTCCTGTTCTTCTCGACGAGGCCGTGCCACATGGACCATGCGTCCGAGACCGGCTTCGACGCCCACTTCGTCTTCCCCGAGACCCAGGCCTCGTAGGCGCCGACGCCCTCTTCGGCGAGCAGGATGTCCGCGATCCAGTCCGCGCCGGGCCAGCCGGAGGTCGGCCCGGACGCCAGTCCGAGGCACCAGGGCTCGGGTCGGGACCGGAGGGCGGACCAGGTCTTCGGGGGTGGCGGGACGACCACCTTCGGGTCGTACCAGATGAGGCTCTTGACGTCGGCCTTGACCGGGACCGCATAGACGTCACCGTCCTGCATGGCCAGATCGCCGAACGGGCGCAGGAACGACTCCGTGTCGACCTCGATCGTTTCGAGTACGTCGTCGTGGTGGAACTTCGTGAGTGCTCCCACGTTCGGCAGCACGGCCAGGTCGGGCGCCGCGTCCGCGGCCACCGCGGCGTCGAGCTGTGGCGTCAGGTCGCGGGTCACCCGCGGGTCGACCTCGATGGTGGGGTGATCGTCCTCGAAGGCCTGGATGACGGTGTAGAAGGCCGCGAACTCGGTCTTGGTCCAGGGGACCATGATCGTCACCCGGTCCTTCCCGGAAGCGCCGCACCCGACCGCTGTCAGGAGCAGGCCGACGACCAGGGCGCAGCGCACGAGTGGTGCCGTCAGTCTTCTCATGGGCGGGGGAACCTGTACTCGGCGAGCCGGGGCTGGAAGCCCAGGTAGGTGAGCGCACCGGCGACGGCGAGCAGCGGCAGCATGATCGCCATGACCCCTCCGTCGGCCCCGCCGTCCCTGCACCGCAGGCATGTGGTGATGGCGACGGACGCCGTCAGCGCCAGGGCCAGGACGAGCGCGGGGCTCGGGTACTGGCGGAAGTGGCGGGCGACGACGTAGCCGCTCGCGCAGACCAGCAGCAGCATGACGGCCGCCGGGACGGTGAGCAGGGGCCACAGGAGGTGGGGGTTGAGCCAGCGTGCCTCGCGCTGCTGTGCCAGGGCCTTGGCCTCGTTCACCTCCAGGTCGTGCAGTGACTGGATGAGCCCGCCGGTGAACTGGACCCTGACCTTGCGGTCCTTCCCTGTCTTCGATGCCTTGTCGGTCACCACCGCGTGCGCCGCCGACATGCACTTCGGGCCTTCGCTCACGACTCTGTTGGCCAACTGCATGCACGTGCTCAACTGGCCCTGCACGAACTGGAAGTCGCGCAGACCGTCGTCCTTGTCCGCGTTGCCCTCGGCCGCCGAGGTGAGAAGGGTGCTCACCTGGGTGGTGCGGTTCGCGAAGTCGGAGCCGGGGCCGATCAGGTTCTCGGCGTTGGCGTCGATGGCGGCGTTCAGCGCGTCCTTCGCCCGGTCGGCGTAGCGCTGCGCGGCGACGATGTCCTCGATGGCTTCGTCCGTGCGGCCGACCGCGTCGGCCTGATCACCCGCCCGATTGGCCACCACGACGTACAGCAACGCGGTCAGGGCCACCATCCCCAGCAGGCCCGCCCGCAGCCACCGCAGCACCACGATCGGATGGGATGCGCGCAGCCCCGTCCAGAACGCACGCCATCTCACCCTCATGACGCGTCCACCGGCCCAGGCTCCGACGTCCCGGCCGTGAAACGGAACCCGCACTCCTCGCAGAACTTGGCCGACGCCGAGGCCGCAGCCGTACCGCACCGCGGGCACTCGCGCGACACCGACGAGGCATCCGCCGACGGGAGTTCGACCGCGTCGACCAGATCCCTGGGCGGCACCGCCGTCTTCGTGGACTCCACCCCGATCCTCTGGATCTCCGCCCGGGAGACATCGCGCCGCACCCGCAGCCGGCCGTCCGGGCCGGAGGTGGCCAGGGCGCGCAGCAGGCGCAGGCGGGCGGTGTCGCGGAGGTCCTGGGCGAGGCCGGTCGCCAGGCGCAGTTCGTGGTCCGCGCGTTCGAGGTCACCGCGCAGGTGGGCGTCGGCGCAGGCACGCATCGCCATGCCGAGTTCGCGTTCGTTCTCGACCCGGGTGAGGTTGGCCGACCGGGGGATGCCGAAGCCGGGCGTCGAGCGGCGCCGTACGACCATGGACGCGGTGTCCGAGCAGGGCGTGCGGGTGCCGTCGGGGCGCTCGGCGTGCAGGGTGATGCGGGCGGCGCGCAGCTCCTCGTCGACGGTCAGGGTGTGGGGGTCGAAGCGGAGGGAGACCTGGTACTGGCGCGTCTGAGGGGGCCAGGAGCCCAGGGGGACATACGTCTCCAGGTCGACTTGCCGGCGGGCCGTCAGTTCCGCCTCCACGGGGCGGGTCTGGCGTACGAAGGCGAGCTGGAAACGGTCGTTGAGGCGCAGGCCCAGATAGACCCGGGGGACGACGATGCGCTGCGCCTGCCGCATCAGGCGGGTGAAGTCCTCGGTGAGGTCGGAGATGGTGACGACGGCCTCGGCGGTGCCGTGCAGGGCCGCGGTGATGCGGAGCAGATCGGCGTAGTGCCAGTCGCTGCCCAGTCCCCGGGCGTCACAGACGAACTGGTCGGTGCACGCGGTGAGTACGTCGCCGAGTTGCTCGGGCGTCTCGTGCTCGTCCTTGCCGTCCGTGTAGAGCACGGCGTGGCGGACGCCGACGGGGGCCGGCGTCGCGGCGAAGAGGTGCCGGGCGCAGGTCAGCCAGGTGCCGATCGCCGTGCCGCCCTCGGCGAGCTGGCCGACGACCCGGAGCTTGGCGTCCTCCCGCGTCAGGGCGTCGACGCGGGCGAGGCCGCCGGTGGCCGGGAAGATCACCTCGGCCTTGTGGTTGCCCGCGACGATGCCCAGGAGGGTGCCGTCCCGGAGGGTGTCGATGGCCGCGCACATCGCGCGCTTGGCCTCGTCCAGCTTGCGGCCGGACATGGACAACGACCGGTCCATGATGAGGATTTCGGCACCCGGCGCGTCCGGCGCCGCCTGCGCGGTGGAACGTGCCGTGACGGTGATGAGGGCGTCCGCGCGCTGCTCGTCGTAGGCCAGATCCGAGGGTGCGTCCACTTCCAGGGCGAAACTGAGCCCCAAGGGCGAGCTGTCCCCCACCGGCACCACCCGATCGCGTCGCTGCGTGCGTGTCCCTGTGTCCCTTACCCAGCGTGGATGCGTCCGCTACTTGGCGTATCAGGAGCTTAGCGTTCTGGGTGTTCCGCCGAAACGGGAATGACCGGTTCTGCCACGCCGTTCGCACCATCTCCACCGAAGCGGGGGGCGCAGCCGGTTCGCGAGGTCCACGAGTGCGACGTACGCACGCTCGGTGGGCGCATGCCGCCCGAGTTCGCGGATCGCGTCGGACAGCCGCTCGCGGTCGCGGTGGTGCAGGAAGTGCGCGTACTGGATCTCGGCGTACAGCCCGGCCCTCGCCGCCCGGTCCACGTCGAGGCCGTCCAGGTCCGCCCCGGCCCGCTCCAGGTCGTCCCCGGTCGGCGCCGGACGGTCGTCCCCGTCGAGGACCATGACGCTCAGGCGTACGGCCGCCACGCGCGCCCCGCGCTCGTAGCGGAACTCCTCCGCCAGCCGTACGGCGGTGCCCACCGCCTTCGCCCGCTCGCCGGCCAGCAGATGCACCCGGGCCAGGCCGAAGCCGGCCGCGCCGAGAGCCGGGGTCGTGTCGAAGACCGCGCCGTAGTGCGACCGGGCGGCGGCGAGGTCCCTGCGCAGCTCGGCGCACAGACCGAGCGCGAGCTGGGGTATCAACTCGCCGGGAACGGCCTCGCGTACCGTGGTGAACGCCGTGGTGGCCGAGGGGAGGTCCTCGCGGGCCAGCGCGATCAGGCCGGAGTACCAGGCGTGCAGCCAGTGCCAGTCGTCCAGGCCCGCCGCCGCGAGCGCCCGCTCGGCCAGCTCCGGATCCCTCCTGCGCAGGGCCTGCCGGCTCGCGGCCAGGGCCCGCCCGGTGGAGCCCGCCATGTCCGGGGCGTCGGGATCGGACAGCGGCGCCGGCAGCGCGGTCGCGATGTCGCCGGGCTCGGGGGAGGAGAACGGGGCCGGCATCGTCAGCGTCCCGTCCTCGCCGGGCCGCGCCTCGACCCAGTGGGCGAGCGGCCGGGCCGCTCCGAGCCCGCCGTGCAGTGAATGCGGCATCGAACCGAACAGGGCGGACGGGCGGGCCACCTGACGCAGGGTCGGCGGGGCCGCCACGACCTGCCGGATGACACCGCTGAGCTGTTCCGCGAACTGCCGCGCCGACACGAACCGCCGCTGCGGCCGCCCGGTGTCCGTGGCCCGCTCCAGCAGCAGGTGGAGCGAGTCGACGCCCGGCGCGGAGCGGTCGGTCCAGCGGGCCCGGCACACCTCGCGCAGGGTGACGCCCACGGAGTAGAGGTCGAAGCCCGGGGTCGGGTGCCGGTGTTCCGGATCGCTCTCCGGGGGCGCGAACGACGGGGTGTACGGACCGATGGGGCCCTCGTCCTTCTGGCGGCGCACCGCCCCGAAGTCGATCAGCCGCACCCGGTCCAGCGCGCCCGCCGGGCTCTCCTCCCGGAACCGCATGATGTTCAGGGGCTTGACGTCGCAGTGCAGCAGGCCCCGGGCGTGCAGGTAGTCGAGCGCCTGGAGGATGCGGATGCCGTGCGCGAGCAGGGTCTCCAGCCGGTCGTCGTCGCCCGCCGTGAGCGGTACGCCGGGAACGTACTCCAGGACGAGGTGCGGACCCTCGGGCTCGTAGCCCAGGATGCGGACGATGCTGTCGTGCCGGAGCCCGACCAGTACGTCCCGTTCGTGCAGGGCGGTCTTCGCGACCGACCTGTGCAGGGCCTTGAGGACGACATGGGTGGCGAGGTTGCGGTCGTGGGCGAGGTAGGCCGCGCCGTACGCTCCCGCGCCGAGGACGCGTTCGATGTCGTAGCGACCGGCGACGGTGCGGCCGTCGGGCCGGGTGAAGTCGAAGGCGGTGCCGCATTCCGTGCAGTAGCCGGTCGTACGGCCCGGCGTGCCGTCGCGTCCACGGCCGACGGGCTGCGCGCAGTTGGGGCAGAAGCGATCCTCCTCGGCGAGGGGATGCGCCGACGGGGGCGGCACCTCCGGGGCGTCGGGACCCTGATCGGAGTCGACCAGCGCGAGGCCGTACCAGGGATCCGGCCGCACATGTGCCACGCCGCCCGCGCCCCGCACCGGTTCGGGGACGCGGACCGCCGCCGTGGCGTCGTCCGGTGGCAGAGGCCTCCGGTCGCACACGACACAGAAGCCGTCCTCGTCGATCTCGCCACGGTCGCAGTCGGGGCGATTGCACATCCGCACGGCGTTCACCCTTCTTCGATACGGCGGTTGACCTCGTCGGTGTAGCGGCGCACCGACCGGCGGGCGGCCGCCAGGCTGATCGGCACGGTCTGCAGGGCCCGGGCGGCGGGGGCGTGGAGTTCGGCGAGGCGGCGGTCCTCGTCGCCGAAGTACCGGGCGGCCCGCAGGCGGTGCAGTTCCAGGGTCGAGGCGAGGTCCTGGTGGGCCTCGACCATCCGGCGCAGATCGCGGTCGAAGGCGGCCACGGCGGCGCGCGCCGCGACGGCCCGGTCGTGCACCGCGGTGAGTTCGGGGCTGGGCTCCGTGGCGCGGGCGACGGCCAGCCGGACCCGCAGCCGGGGCGCGATACGGGGCGGCAGCCGGGGCGCGCCGAATAACCGCATCCCCCACTCCTGGTCCAGCGCGGCCGCGGCGTCCTCCTCGCCGGCGAGTCGGCCGACGACCCCCTGCGCCTGCGCCGCGGTCACGCCCTCGACGGCGGATCCGGGGATCGGCTCCGGGTCGAGGGACACGTCGTGGGCGAGGCCCTGGGGCGGCGCGCCCTCGAAGCCGAGCACGAGACGCAGCCCCCTGGACCGGGCGCGTTCGGCCAGCGTCCCCAGCAGCTCCCGGACGAGTGCCTCCGGATCCTCGGCCCGGTCGACGCCGCCCACCACCAGGCAGGCCGGCGGCCTGCGGCGCAGCAGGTGCCACGCCACCGCTTCGGCGTCCGCGCTCGGGAGGCCGAAGCGGCGCGCGAGGTAGCCGCACACGTCGGCGACCGACTTGCCGCGCGCCTCGTAGGCCGCGTCGATGGAGCCCAGGCCGAGGACCGTGTCGCCGGGGGCGCCGGTCAGCTCCGCGTCGGAGACGGCCGCCCGGGCCGCCGGGTCGGCCGTGCGCACCAGGCGGACGAGCCAGGAGTCGCCCACCGCCATCGTGCCGCCGGTGCCGACGACGACGGTGCCCGGCCGGCCGCTGTCGAGCAGCCGGGTGAGCTCCTGGGTGAGGGCGAGCCGGAGCGGGTCGGCCAGCACGTTGTCCGGCGACCCGTCGTGGGTGTCGTCCATCGCGTTGCTCCGGTCACCGGCGACGAACCCCAACTCCCGGAGCCGGGGCAGATAGTGGAGCACCGTCTCGGTCGGCAGCATCCACGCCGCCCGCGCGTCGCCGTCGACGAAGTCGGCGACCACGATGCCGATGACCCGCCCGTCGAACGAGCCGCCCAGCGCCATCACCCCGGCGCCCGAGTACCCCCGCTCGATCCACGGATCACCCGTACGCGCCCGCTTCAGCAGCCCCCACTCGCCCTGCCGCCCGCCGGAACCCGCGAGCTCCGCGTCGGTCCCCATGCCGATCGGGTCGGCATGGGGAAAGCCGTACACACGGACCGTGCCGCCGGAGATGGGCGCCTGCCACAGCGTGGTCCGGATGCCGCACCCGGCCGGCTCGTCGAGTTCGAGCAGTGCCACGTCGCCGCGCTGTGTGCGGTTCTGGTGCTGCCACGTCCCCGGGGCCACCTGCGCGGGCAGGGTCCACTCCGGCCGGCACCCGACACTGCTGATCCGCACATGGCGCCTGGTGCCCCCGGGCTCCGCCCCGGCGTACCGGACGACGTGCGCGCAGGTGAGCACATGACGGCCGTCCAGCAGCACCCCGGCGCCACAGGGCGTGCCGTCCTCGTCGTCCACCCTCACCCGCCACGGATTGTCACTGTGGTGATGCAGCGCCATATGACCAAGGTATGGCAACGACCGCCCCATGCACCCGAGTTGTCAAGTAAGCATCGACCCGCACTCAGGTGCGAACGTGGAGCTGCCAAAGGGAGTTGACGTCATGTCACGGTGCTCGCCACCTGCCGGCCCGCCTCCGCGTACGCCCGCACCAGCGGCCGCCCCCCGTCCTCCGCGCGCCAGGCCAGTGCGTACCGGCTGGGCGAGAGCCCCCGTACCGGACGCGTCACCACCCCGCCCAGGGTGATCAGCGGGGCGTTGCCCGTGGCGATCAGGCAGACACCGAGACCGGCGACGAGTGCCTCGTACGTCTCCTCCGTGCTCGCGATCTCCGCCCCGACGCGGGGCGGCCGGCCTCCCCGCTCCTCCAGCGCCAGCCAGTGGTCGCGCAACGGCCCCGCGCTCGCCGGCAGGGCGAGGAACGGCTCGTCGGCGAGGTCGGCGAAGTCGACCTCCGTACGGGCCGCGAGCGGATGGGATTCCGGGAGGGCGACCAGGCGGGGTTCCTCGGCGATCACCGTCCAAGCGTAGCGGCCGGCGTCGGGGAGGGGCAGCCAGACGAAGGCGACGTCCGCGTCGCCGTCGGCGAGGCCCGCCGTGGGGTCCTGCCAGCCCACCTGGCGAAGACGCAGCACCGTTTCGGGATGCGCGGCGGTGAAACGGGAGCGGATGGCAGGTAGCAGGCCGCCGCGGCCCGGGCTGGTGCTCATGCCGACCACCAGGGTGCCGCGCGCCGCGGCCCGGGCCGCCTCCATCGCCGCCGCCCCCTCGGACCAGGCGTCCAGCACCCGCCGGGCGCCCGGCAGCAGCGCCTTGCCGGCCTCGGTGAGCGCGACGCCCCGCGGATCGCGGCGGAACAGCTCCACGCCCAACTGCCGCTCCAGAGCCCGTATCTGCTTGCTGAGCGCGGGCTGGGAGACGTACAGCCGCTCCGCCGCGCGGGTGAAGTGCAGCTCCTCGGCCACCGTCACGAAGTAACGCAGGTCGCGCACATGTACGTCCATGGTCATAGCCATCGGTTATCAGCGTGGGTCTTGGACACGCAACCGGGCCCGGCGGCAGGGTGGAGTGCGCAGGCCGACGGGAACGGACGTCCCAGGACGAGGAGCTGTCATGAACAAGGTGTGGCTGATCACCGGCGCGAGCAGCGGTTTCGGGCGGGCCATCGCGGAGGCGGTCCTCGCGGAGGGCGACGTGGTCGTGGGTGCGGTACGGCGGCCCGACGGGCTGGACGATCTCGTCGCATCCCATCCCGACCAGGTGGAGGCGCTGCGGCTGGACGTCGCCGACACGGGGGCCGCCGAGTCCGCCGTACGGGATGTGATCGCCCGGCACGGACGGATCGACGTGCTGGTCAACAACGCGGGTCGCACCCATGTGGGCGCGTTCGAGGAGACAACCGAGGACGAGCTGCGCAAGCTGTTCAATGTGCATGTCTTCGGGCCCGCCGCCCTCACACGTGCGGTGCTTCCGCACATGCGGGAGCGGCGGGCCGGAGCGATCGTGCAGATGAGCAGCATGGGCGGGCAGATGTCCTTCGCGGGCTTCTCGGCGTACAGCGCCACCAAGTTCGCGCTGGAGGGCATGTCGGAGGGGCTCGCGGACGAGGTCGCCGAGTTCGGCATCAAGGTGCTGATCGTCGAGCCGGGTTCCTTCCGTACGTCGCTGTTCGAGGCCGACCGCAGGGGGGTCAGCACGGACAGCGGGCTGTATCCCAAGGTGAGCCGGACCCGGGAGTTCGTCTCCGGCGGCGACGGCACCCAGCCCGGCGACCCGGCGAAGGCGGCGGCCCTCATCCTCGCCGCGCTGGCGGCCGACCGCACCCCCCTGCGCCTGCCCCTGGGCGACGACGGCGTCACCGCGGTCCTCGGCCACCTCGACCAGGTCCGCGAGGACATCGCCCCGTGGGAGAAGAGCGCGCGGGCGACGGCCTTCGACGACTGACCTGCGAGGACGACAGGCCTGCCTCGGCGGCCGAGCCGGCTGGCCGGTCCCAACCGGGCGCCGGGACTGCAGACTTGATCGGGGACCGATTTGGGGCGACCGGCTTGATCGGACGCCGTGAACCGCATGCCGGGAACCGCCCTTCACGGCAGTCGGGAAACCGGGCGTGGGGCGCGGAAGGTGCGGGCGGCGGGGCAGTCGTAGGCCGTGGCGAGGCGCAGCGGGAACGCCTTCTCGTGGTCCAGGTTCTCGATGGGCGGGCCGGTTGCCCCGTACGGCTCGGGGAACGCGGGTCGGCCCGCGAGGCGGGCCCGGCCGCCCTCCCGGACGAGGCAGGCGAGGACCGCCGCCTCGGCGAGCGGTTCGGGCAGCCGGGCCCTGCCGACGTGGGCGCGCGCGGCCCGGGCCGCCGGGGCGTCGGTGTGCCGGCCCAGGACGAGGATCGCGTCGCGGATCTCGATCAGCTTGCGGTACATAAGGAAGCGCCGGGAGCAGCCGGGCCGCACCACCTCGCGCAGGCGTGAGCGGGCACCGTTCAGCGCGGCCTCGGGAACCGCGTCGATCAGGGCGCGCCACAGGGGCCACAGTCGCCAGATCGTCCGGGTGTCGGACAGGGCGCGGCCGGCCGCCGCGACCGTGGGGGCGAGCACGGCCGCCGCGGACAGCAGACACCGCGTCGGCGGCAGCAGCGGGACGACCGGTACGTCGGACAGGTCGGGGGCGAACGCCGGGGCGGCGCCGAGCGTCCGGTACGGCAGGGCGAGCGCGGACCCCAGGCCGACCAGGACCAGGGCGGCGGCGTACGGCGAGGACGCCGAGGCCCGCGGCGACGGCGAGACCCACGACGGCCACCGGCAGCAGCCCCGGGGCGGCCGCGAGCCGCTCGTAGGACGAGCCGGCGAGATACCCCGCCCCGGCCTCCGCGCAGGCCCAGGCCAGACCGGCGACCAGGCTGTACGGGGCCAGACCGCGCCAGCGCAGTCCGGACGCCCCGGCGACATGCGGCGCGAGCGTGCGTACGACGGGCACGAACCGGCACACCACAAGGGCCGGCCCGCCCCACCGCCGGACCACCGCCCACGCCCGGTCCCAGGCGGCCTCCGGGATCCGCCGCCCCAGCCGGCGCCGCCGCATCCCGTGGCCGAGCCGGCGCCCGGTGCGCTGGGCGAGCAGGTCGCCGATCACCACACCGGCGGTGGCGGTGCCGATGACCAGGGGCAGGCTCAGCACGCCCGCCTGGGCGAGGTACCCCGCGCACAGCAGCAGACTCAGCGTCGGCACGAAGGCGCCGACCACCAGCACGGACTCCAGCAGAACCAGGCCCAGTACGGTGCCGTACGCGGCCGCCGGCCCCAGGCTCATCAGCAGATCCGCCGGGCCGGGCAGGCCCGCCGGGGCCGCGAGCGGCGTGGCGGTCAGCATGCCGGGGCCTCGGTGCGGCCGAGCGGCCCGGGGGCGCGCAGATGCCGTACGCGCGCGGGGGGCAGGTTGCGCAGGACGAGGCTGTCGCTCACGCCGTAACGGGCCGTGAAGTCGGCCAGGACCGCGGCTGACGCCCGGTGCCGGGCCGCCTCCGTGCGGTCGGCCACCACCGCTCGGGTGGCCCGGGTGCCGACGTAGGCGAAGTAGGTCAGGTGGCCGCCGGGTTCCAGGACGGACAGATAGCGGTCCAGTATCGAACGGACGTCGTGTGGTTCGAAGTTGGCGAACGGCAGGCAGGAGACGATCACGTCGTAGCGGCGGTCCAGGCCGGCCTCCGTGATGGAGTCGGCGATGATCCGGATCCGGTCGGACGCGGCCGACAGGGCGGGGTCGGTGCGCAGCGCGTCGTGCAGTACCTCCACGAACCGCGGGTTGATCTCCACCACGTCGAGCCGGTCGGCCGGTCCGAGCCTGCTCGCGAGCGTCCGGGTCACCGGACCGGTGCCCGCGCCGACCTCCAGCACCGACACCGGGCCGCCCAGCTCGGCGCGGGCCAGGGCCAGCGGGGCGGCGAGCCGGGAGGCCAGCGGGCCGCTGCTGGGAGCCACGGCTCCGGTGGTGCGGAAGGTGCGGGCGGCCTCACGGAGGAAGGCCAGTCGGCCGGTGCGGTAGGGCAGTCGGAGGTCCGCCGGAGGCTTGCCGGGAGCGTGCGTCAGGTCCATGGCCGTGACGCTAGGAAGCGGCGGACGGCGCTCCATCGGCCGCGCGGCGACGGCGTACACCGACGAAAGTAGGGGGTGGGGGTGGCCCGACGGCCGGGTCCCGGCCGGGGGCCGCTGTCTATGCTCGAACCTCGTGAACGCGAACACGGTGAACGCCAACGCGCCGCGCGGCAAGCCGACTTGGCCGTGGTGGGCGGAGGTGGCGCTGGTCGGCGTGGTGGGCGTGCTGTCGGTGCAGGAGGCCTACATCGGCGCGGGCGGCACGCTGCACAGCCCGACCGCGGCCGTGGCCGCCGCGACGAGCCTGACGCTTCCGCTGCGCGGCCGGTGGCCGTGGGCCGTCGCGGCGTGCACGGTGGTCGTCGCCGCCACGTTCGGCACCGTGTGGCCGCTGCTCGTCGTGCTGTTCCAGCTGGCCCAACGGGGCCGGGGCGGGGTGGCGGCCCTGTGCGCGGCGGCGGCCATGGGAGCCAGCCTGATCGTCCAGCCGGCGCACAGCCTGTGGGCGACGCGGAACTACGGGCCGCTGCTGCTGCCCGCGGCCGTGATCGTGCTGGGGCTGTGGACGGGCAGCCGACGGCGGCTGGTCGTCTCGCTCGGCGAGCAGGTCAGGCATCTGCGGATCGAGCGTGAACTGCGCGCCGAACAGGCGAGGCTGGGGGAGCGGGCGCGGATCGCCGCCGAGATGCACGATGTGCTGGCCCACCGCCTGACCGTGCTGGCCCTGCACGCCGGTGCGCTGCAGCGGCGCACCGGGGACCTGCCGGAGCCGGTCGTGGAGCGGGTCGGCCTGCTGCGTCAGACCTCCACCGAGGCGCTGGCGGATCTGCGGGACGTGCTCGGTGCCCTGCGCATGACGACCGCCGAGGAGGTTCGGGCCCGCGGGGCCAGGGCGGAGGACCTGCCCGCTCTGCTGGGCGAGGCGCGGGGCGCGGGGCAGCGCGTCGAGGCCACCGTCGAGGGCGATGCGGGCGCCGTGTCCACCAGCCACCGGCTCGCGGTCCACCGGGTCGTCCAGGAAGCCCTGACGAACGCCCGCAAGCACGCGCCGGGCGCCCCGGTCGAGGTCGCGGTGGTCTACGGCCCGCCCAACTCGACGGTCTCGGTCCGCAACCGCCCGGGCACCCCGTCCGAGTCGGCCCCGGTGGCCAGCGGCTTCGGCCTGGTCGGCCTGACGGAACGGATCACATCCCTGGGCGGCACCCTGGAGTTCGGCCCCTCGGGCGCGGGCGGCTGGCGAGTAACGGCCCAGATCCCGACGACACCGGCTCCTTCGCAGGGGGATCCTGCGCGGGCTGGGGTGGTGTGAGGGGTGGGGGCTGCCGGTGCCTGCGGCGCTTGTGCGGGTGGTTTCGGGCCGAAGCGGGGGTCTGGGGGCGGCAGCCCCAGGACGGGCCGGGGTCGAAGGGGCAGCGCCCCTGGTGGATGGGACGGGTAGGGGCGGCGGGGGCGCGAAGCGCCGTGGTCGGGGTGGGAGTCGGGCTGGGATGCAAGGACGAGGAGTGCGGACATGAGTGGTGCATCAGACACGGGCGGGGCCGTGGACCGGGACTCCGTGCGGGTGCTGATCGTGGATGACGACCACCTCGTCCGGCTCGCCCTCGCCGACATCCTCGACGGCGATTCGGACCTGACCGTCGTCGACCAGGCCGGGGACGGTGAGCAGGCCGTCGAACGGGCCCGGGCGCGGCGGCCCGACGTCGTGCTGATGGACATCCGCATGCCCGGCGTGGACGGCATCACCGCCACCCGCAGGCTGCGCGCGCTGCCCGAGCCGCCGCAGGTGGTCGTCCTCACCACCTTCGACCTCGACCAGTACGTCTATGACGCGCTGGCCGCCGGAGCGGCCGGCTTCCTGCTGAAGGACACCGACCCCGGCGAGATCGTCCGCGCCGTACGCATCGTCGCCGACGGCCAGGCCATGCTGCACCCGTCCGCCGCCCGCCGCCTGATCGACCACTACCACCACACCACCCGCCATACGACCCACCAGGCGCGCACCCGCATCGACCAGCTGACCCCACGCGAGAAGGACGTCCTGGCCCTGCTCGCCGACGGGGCGTCCAACGCGGAGATCGCCACCCAGCTCGGCATGCGCGAGAGCACGGTGAAGGCGCACGTCAGCCGCATCCTGGCGGCGCTGGAGGTGGGCAACCGGGTGCAGGCCGCGCTGTGCGCCCGGGGCGCGGGCATCGGCGGTTCCTGAGTCACCGTCCGCGAGCCGCCCGTGTGCAAGCGGTGTGGAAGTGGACTGTGCGTGCGGTGTCAGTGCCCTGTCAGTGTTCCGTCAGTGCTCTGTGACCCATCTGCACATCGCGCGGAAGTGCTCTGAAAGCCATGGTCCGTACGGTCGATTCCACCGGGAACCGACTGGATGGGACTCGGCGTGGTTGCGGCCGGACGGTATCTCGGCCTCGTAGCCGTGGCGGTCGCGGGCCGGCACCGGCCGGGGCCGGAAGCCGACCACGTCGTCCGCCGCGAGCCGGCCGAGCAGCAGTTGCATCGCCGCCTCCGGTCAGCGCGATGCCGGCGTGGATGGCGGTCCTCACCCTCCTCAACCCGCTGACGTACGCCGTCGACATCATGCGGCGCACGGTGGTGGCCTTCCGCCCCGGCGAGTCCTCGCAGAGCTTCTTCGACCCGGTGACCTGGGCGGGCCGGCAGGTGCCCGCCGCACTCTCCGCCGCGGTGGTCGTGGTGTTCTGCGCGGTGACCCTGACGGTGGCGGTCCGGCGGTTCTCACGGGCGGACTGAGCGGCTCCGGGGACGCCCCGGCGCCACCGCCTCAGTCCGCCCGTGCAGGGCCCTTGTGCAATTCCTGTGGAGGCCTCAATCTTTCGGCTGGCGCACAGGTGCGACACAGGCGATTGACATGTCCCTGCCTGATCTTGCGTATCCGCGCACCGGTGCACCCCCCACCAGCGCACCACTGATTGAGGAGGACCCCTCAGATGGCAGTGACGCGTAACTCCCGCAGAGACTCCCGCCGAAGACTCGCCACGCTCAGCGCGGCGGCAACCGCCGCGCTCGTCGCCGGCCTCGTCTCCGCACTCCCCGCCGCGGCCGCACCCGAGGGCCGCATCCAGTACGCGGGCGCGGCCAACGCCGTAGCCGACAGCTACATCGTGACCCTCAAGGCGGACCACGCCCGCTCGGGCTCCCAGGCGGGACGCGCCCTCGTCGAGAAGTACGGCGCCGACGTCGAGCGCACGTACAAGAAGGCCCTGAACGGCTACGCGATCGAGGCCTCCGAGGCAGAGGCCCAGAAGCTGGCCGCGGATCCCGCGGTCGCCTCCGTCGTGCAGAACCGCACGTTCAGCATCAACGCGACCCAGACCAACCCGCCCTCCTGGGGCCTGGACCGCGTGGACCAGCGCAACCTGCCGCTGAACAGCTCGTACACGTACCCGGACTCGGCCGGCCAGGGCGTGACCGCCTACGTCATCGACACCGGCGTCCGCATCACCCACAGCGACTTCGGCGGCCGCGCCTCCTACGGCTACGACGCCATCGACAACGACAACACCGCCCAGGACGGCCACGGCCACGGCACGCACGTCGCGGGCACGGTCGCCGGAAACGCGTACGGCGTCGCCAAGAAGGCGAAGGTCGTCGGCGTCCGCGTCCTGAACAACTCCGGCCAGGGCACCACCGCCCAGGTCGTCGCGGGCATCGACTGGGTCGCCCAGAACGCCGTCAAGCCGGCGGTGGCCAACATGTCCCTCGGCGGCGGCGCCGACACCGCCCTCGACACGGCCGTACGCAACGCCATCGCCTCCGGCGTCACCTTCGCCGTCGCGGCGGGCAACGAGTCGACCAACGCCTCCACCAGGTCCCCCGCACGCGTCACCGAGGCCATCACGGTCGGCGCGACGACATCCTCCGACGCCAAGGCGAGCTACTCCAACTACGGCTCGGTCCTCGACCTGTTCGCGCCGGGCTCGTCCATCACCTCGGCCTGGAACTCCGGTGACTCGGCGACCAACACGATCTCCGGCACGTCGATGGCGACCCCGCATGTCGCGGGCGCGGTCGCGCTCTACCTGGCCGACAACCCCTCGGCGACTCCCTCCCAGGTCTCCTCGGCGCTGACGTCCGCCGCCACGACCGGCGTCGTCACCAGCCCGGGCACGGGCTCGCCCAACCGTCTCCTCTACGTCGGCGGCGGCACGACCACCCCTCCGGGCCCGCGCTTCGAGAACACCGGTGACTACGCCATCGCCGACAACTCCACGGTCGAGTCCCCGGTGACGGTCTCCGGCGTCTCCGGCAACGCGCCCTCGGCCCTGGCCGTCGAGGTCCACATCGTCCACACGTACATCGGCGACCTCCAGGTCCAGCTGATCGCCCCCGACGGCACGGCGTACACGCTGAAGTCGTACGGCACCGGCGGCAGTTCGGACAACATCAACACCACGTACTCGCTGAACGCCTCCTCCGAGGCCGCCAACGGCACGTGGAAGCTCCGCGTCAGTGACAACGCGAACCTGGACACCGGGCGCATCGACGCCTGGGCGCTGCAGTTCTAGTCCCGGCGGACCAACGGCCGTCCTCGCGGCGGGAGTCCGGGCCACCACCCGGCCCGCCGCGAGGACGGACCCGTCACCGCCACCACACGAACCCGCAGGCGGTCGGCGCGAGTGCACGCCCCGTGGGCTGTGAAACCAGCTGTCCGGCTGCCGGAGCCCGGTGATAGACATCCGGAGTGAAAAAGAGTCTCGAGTTCCCCGACCTGCTGCGCCTGCTGGACGAACGGTCGGCCGCCTTCCGCGCCGCGGTCGCGGCCGCGCCCAGCCTCGACGTGCAGGTGCCGACCTGCCCCGAGTGGACGCTGTTCGATCTGGCGGAGCACATCGGCGAGGGGCGCCGCGCCTGGGCCGCCACCGTCGCCGCAGGGCCTGCTGCGGCCAAGTCCGCACCAGAGGGCGCCCCGGCTGCGCCTCGGGAGCGCGAGGCCCTGTTGGCCTGGTTGGCCGCGTCGACGCAGGAGTTGCTGGACGCACTGCGGGAGGCCGGCCCGGATCGCGGTTGCTGGACGTGGTGGGGTGCGTCCCAGTCGCCGCAGACCTGCGGTGCCGTCGCCCGGCACCAGCTCCAGCAGATCGCGGTGCACACCTACGACGCCCAGGTCACCGTGGGGGCCCCGGAGCCGCTGCCGGACGAGGTGGCACTCGACGGTGTCGAGGATTTCCTGTTCACCTGCGTCGCAACGACGAGTGCCTGGCCGCACAAGCCCACTGCCTTCGACTTCCACGCCACCGAGGGCCACTCCTGGCGCCTCACGCTCGACGGCGACGGCGCACGCTCCACCCGTATCTCCGCGCCCGGCACGGCACCTGTCGCCGCTGCCGGCGAGGGCCCGAACGCGGCCGGCGTCTCCGTCCGCGGTACGGCCGGTGAGCTGGTTCTCTTCGTGTACGACCGTATCCCGGCGGACTCCCTGCGGATGGACGGAGACGCAGGTCTGTTCGACCTGCTCCGCGCCTGGGAGCCGGAGGAGTAGGACCGACGACGCGCCACCTCGTCCCGAGGACACACGATCCGGGCCGGCCTCCCCTGGCCCGGATCGTCACATTCGTAACCCACATGACAATCCCCCTCGTCCCGCGCTTACCATTCGCCCAGCCGTACGCCAGTTCCCACCACCGGCACCGCCGCCCGACCCAGGAGCCCGGTACTCGTGTCCATACCTCCGCCCCCCGGACCCCAGCAGCCCCCAGGGTCCCCGGAGCAGCCCCAAGGGCCGTACGTACAGGGCCAGTACCCACCGCCGTCGCCGTACGCTCACGGCGCACCCGGTGCCCCGGGGCCGTACGCGCCCCAGCCTTACGGCCCGTACAGCCAGTACGGTCCGTACGGCCCCTACGGCCGCCCCGCGCCCGTCAACGGCGTAGCCATCGGCGCCCTCGTCCTCGGCATCCTCTGCTTCCTCCCGGCCGTCGGCCTGGCCCTCGGCCTGATCGCGCTCGCGCAGATCAAGAAGAAGGGCGAGCGCGGCAGGGGCATGGCGGTGGCCGGTTCCATCCTGTCCTCCGTCGGTCTGGTGCTGTGGGCGCTGGCGCTGGCCACCGGCGGTGCCTCCGACTTCTGGGAGGGCTTCCGGGACGCCGCGAGGGGCGAGGGCACCGCCTACGCGCTCGCCAAGGGCGACTGCTTCGACTCGCCGACCGCCAGCCTGGAGGGGGACGCGTACGACGTCGACGAGGTGCCCTGCTCCGGCAGGCACGACGGTGAGGTCTTCGCGGTGGTCACGCTGCCGGACGGCGACTTCCCGGGCGACGACGAGGTCACCGACATCGCCGACGACAAGTGCTACGCGCTCTCCGACGGTTACGCGATGGACACCTGGGCCGTACCGGACGACGTGGACGTGTACTACTTCATCCCGTCCGAGCAGAGCTGGCGCTTCGGCGACCGCGAGATCACCTGCCTGTTCGGCAACACCCAGGAGAACGGCAGGCTGACCGGCTCGCTGCGCAACGACAAGACGACGCTCGACACCGACCAGACCGTCTTCCTCTCCGCCGTCAACGCCGTCGACACGGCGCTGTTGGAGGAGCCCGAGGCGTACCCCGAAGAGGACCTGGCGGCCAACCAGGCCTGGGCGAAGGACGTCCACGCGGTGCTCGGCGAGCAGATCGAGGCCCTGCGCGGGCACGAGTGGCCGGCCGGGGCCGAGCAGCCGGTCGAGAACCTGGTCGAGGAGATGGAGGACGCCCGCAAGGAGTGGGCACGGGCGGCCGCGGCGAAGGACGCGGACGCGTTCTACACGCACTACGACCGTGGGTACGCGTACGTGGACGGCCGCGCGACCGTCACCGCGCGCAAGGCTCTGGGCCTGGACACCACTTTCCCGGCGTACGAGGAGGACTCGGACGGTGGCGATGAGAGCGAGAACGCGGGCGGCCTCCCTGTGTGACCGGAGGTGTGATCGCGGCTATAGCGGGGAGAAACTGCCTGCGTAAAGCCCTCCGGCACCACAAGTCATCACATCGAGTGATTCTCTGGCCTTTGCTTGCACGGCACAACCCAGGGTTGCCACGCTGTTGCTGTCTGTACAACCTGATGGGAGCGGCCAGTGACATTCGGTGAGCAGCCGGCGTACCTGCGCGTCGCGGGTGATCTCCGCAAGAAGATCGTCGACGGTTCGCTGCCACCGCACACCCGCCTCCCGTCCCAGGCCAGGATCCGCGAGGAGTACGGCGTCTCGGACACCGTCGCGCTGGAGGCGCGCAAGGTGCTGATGGCCGAGGGGCTGGTCGAGGGCCGCTCCGGGTCCGGGACCTACGTCCGTGAGCGCCCCGTGCCCCGCCGGATCGCCCGCTCCGGCTTCCGCCCGCCGAGCGGTGCCACGCCCTTCCGTCAGGAGCAGGCCGACGGCGAGACCCGCGGCACCTGGGAGTCCAGCAGCGAGCAGGCCGAGGCGAGCGTCTCCGTCGCCGAGCGGCTCGCCATCCGGCCCGGCGACCGCGTCATGTGTACGCGGTACGTCTTCCGGGACGCCGGTGAGGCGATGATGCTCTCCACCTCCTGGGAGCCCCTCGCCGTCACCGGCCGCACGCCCGTGATGCTGCCCGAGGAGGGTCCGCTCGGCGGCATGGGCGTCGTCGAGCGCATGGCTGCCATCGACGTCGTCGTGGACAACGTGACGGAGGAGGTGGGCGCGCGCCCCGGCCTGGCGGAGGAACTGCTGGCGTTGGGCGGCGTTCCCGGCCATGTGGTCCTCGTCATCCAACGCACCTACTACGCGTCCGGCCGTCCCGTGGAGACGGCGGACGTGGTGATCCCGGCGGACCGCTACCGGGCCGCGTACCACTTGCCCGTGAAGTAGCGCACACCTTTGATGAAGTAGCGCACTCCTCCGCCGCGGTTGTCACCACCGGAGCCCCAACTCCCGCCCCTTTCATCGTCGTTGGAATCGGGCCGTTTTCGCAGGTCGTAGCGGGCGTGTCCGCCATGCCTGTGACCGGATGCATCGACATCCACGCACGGCGCATTCGATGCCGTGCGCCCCCTGCGACTTGGCTGGTTGCGTACCTCTTTGTGAAAAGCCGTATTCGCTGCGTAAAGGTTAGGCGTAGGCTCGGGCATATGCGGATTGCGGTTTCCTTAGCGGGCGGGGCACGGCACAGGCCGCGAGCGAAGCGAGATGGGGGTCCCCCCGGCCGAAGGCTGGGGGAGGGGCTCGGGCGGTCGTGGGCGGGAAGGAGCGGTGGGGCGCGATGAACGACAGCACGATCACTCTTCCTTGGCTCGTCGTCCGGCAGGACGACAACGGCAATCGCTACCGCGTGGGCCGGTACGCCACCCGGGCGGAGGCCCAGAAGATCGCGGACAGCCTCGACAGCCGCGGACACAAGCAGCTGTACTGGGTCGAGCGGATCGCGCAGAACGGGGACAGCGCGGGCAGCTGACGAATCGCTGCCCGCACCCCGGCTCCCGTAGGCTCCGGCGCATGACGGAACGGATCGTGGTCGGTGCGGCACTCCTGGACCGGGGCCGCCTGCTCGCGGCACGCCGCAGCGCGCCCGAGGAACTGGCCGGGCGCTGGGAGTTGCCCGGCGGGAAGGTCGAGCCGGGGGAAGCGCCCGAGGCGGCGCTCGTGCGGGAGCTCCGGGAGGAACTCGGCGTCGACGCCGAGGTGATCGAGCGGGTGCCGGGACAGTGGCCCCTGAAACCTCCGTACGTTCTTCAGGTGTGGACCGCACGCCTCCTGCCCGGCACTCCGGAGCCCAAGCCCCTCCAGGACCACGACGCGCTGCGCTGGCTGGGCTCCGAGGAAGTCTGGGACGTGGACTGGCTCGACCAGGACGTGCCCGCGGTTCGGGAAGCCGCCGCGCGGCTGGGGGCGAGCTGAGCGGACCGGCGTCGCGAACCGCCCGGTGGTCTGACTCCCTGCGCGATATCGCCCTTGGATATCGGGTATGTGCCTATTAACCCCACGAAACCGGACATGGGCGAACCCGCTGGCCTGGGAAGTGATCGGCGTGATCGACACCGAAGGCGACTGCGCCGATTGGAGCTTTCCCGCAGAGCCGGGCGCGGTCCGCGCGGCGCGCGCAGCCGTTCGCGGCCGCCTGCGCGACTGGGGCCTGGACAGCCTCGCCGACATCACCGCACTCCTGGTCAGCGAGCTGGTGACCAACTCCCTCCGGCACGCCACGGGCCCCATCGGCGTACGCCTGGTACGCCCCGCCGCCCTCGGCGACGTTCTCCTGGTCGAGGTCTCCGACCCCCTCCCCGACCCGCCCCGCGAGCGCATCGCCCACCCCGAGGACGAAAGCGGCCGCGGTCTCCAGCTCGTGGCGCACTCCTCGCGCCGCTGGGGAACCCGGCCGGGCCGGAGTGCGGGCAAGACGGTGTGGTTCGAGCTCGCGGTGCCGGAGTGACCACCGCTGACTCAGGTTCCTCTACAACCCGTCAGTAGGCGTCCACACCGCTGTACGTCCGCCCTCACCCTGTCGCACGTCTGGTTCAGGCCAGTGGCAGTTGGCACGGATCGTGATTCGACTGCGTGTCCGCTGGTTAGAAGTCTGGAAGTGTTTCCGCGGCCGGGACCGAAAACCATCGGGAACGTGCTGTGATCGTGAACACCGTGTTGTGCGGGGCCGTAGTGCTGGATACTGCGGGCAGCCGCCGCCGGTGACCGGTGCCGGACGCGGTGAGCTGGAGGGGACGGTTCGCGTGAGCGAGATACCAGCGAAGGCCACGGAGTCCGAGGACCCGTCGGACGGCGCGAGGGCGAAGGCCGCCGGAGAGCGGGCGGCCCACGACCCACAGGCCTCCCCAGACACATCGGCCTCGCGAGACACATGGGCCTCGCGGGATACACGGGCTTCGCAGACCTCGCAGGACACAGAGACCGTCACCACCGCCGGCTTCGTCGACGACGCCCGCCCCGGCGACGCCGTCTGGCAGAGCAGCCCGCCCGGCTCGATCTACGACTACATCAAGGTCGCGTCCTTCTCCATCGGCCCCGACGGCCTGGTCGACCAGTGGAGCCTGCGCGCCGAGCAGCTCTTCGGCATCCCGGCCGGGCGTGCCGTCGGCATGGACCCCATCGAGGCGTTCATCGACCCCGACCTGCGCGAACAGGGCCAGCGCAAGATGGCCGAGATCCTGGACGGGCGGGAGTGGACCGGCGTGGTCCCCTTCCGGATGCCGGACGACGCCGACGGAGGGCGCGGCAAGGACGGCCTCGCCGAGGTGTACGTCATGCCGACGCGGACCGAGGACGGCGAGCGGGCCGCCGTGTGCATCGTCGTCGATGTCCGCACCCTGCGCCGGATAGAGACCGACCTCGCGGCCTCGCAGGCGATATTCGGTCAATCTCCGTTCGGCTTCCTGCTGATCGACCCCGAGCTGAAGGTCCGCCGCGTCAACAACCGGTTCGCCTCCCTGTTCGGCGGCACACCCGACAGCCACCGCGGCCGGGGCGTCCACGACTATCTGCAGCGCGCCGAGGCCGACCGGGTCGCGGCCACCCTGCGGCGGGTCATGGAGAGCGGCAACTCCATCACGGACATGCACGTCACGGGCTTTCTGCCGGGCTCCGAGGAGCGCCGCCACTGGTCCGTCAACCTCTACCGGGTGCAGAGCGGCAGCGGCCGCCCCATCGGCATCGCCTGGCTCGGAATCGACATCACCTCCCGGCGCGCCGCCGCCCGCGAGGCCGCCGCCGCGCGGCGCAATCTCGCCCTGCTGAACGAGGCCGGCGCCCGCATAGGGAACTCCCTCGACCTGGAGACCACGGCCCGCGAACTCCTGGACGTGGTGGTCCCCGGCTTCTGCGACCTGGCCACGGTCGACCTCTACCAGGGCCTGCTGGCCGGCGACGAGACCCCGCCCGGCCTCGCCGACGGCAGCGCGGAGCTGCGCCGCGTCGCCTTCGCCAGCGCGGTCTCCGACGCGCCCTTCGTCGGCGGCGGCGCCCCCGTGGCGGTCGGCGCCGTCCACCACTACCCCTTCAACTCGCCCTGCGCGGACGCCCTGCGCACCGCCCGGCCGCAGCGTGTGCCCGGCGAGGAGGGCGGCCTGGTGCAGTCCACGCTCGCCGTGCCGATGGTCGCCCACGACACGGTCGTAGGACTGGCGCAGTTCGCGCGTACGAAGGGCAGCGAGCCGTTCGGCGACCGGGACCGCGACCTGGCGGTCGAACTCGCCGCACGTGCGGCGGTCTGCATCGACAACGCCCGCCTCTACCGCCGCGAGCACGAACGCGCGCTGATACTGCAACGGTCCCTGCTCCCGCCGGGGGACCCGGTCGCGTCCGGCCTGGACATCGCCTGCCGCTACCTCCCCGGCAACGCCTCGTCCGACCGCCCCAGCGAGGTGGGCGGCGACTGGTTCGACGTCATAGAACTGCCCGGACACCGCACGGCGTTGGTCGTCGGGGACGTCATGGGCCGAGGCCTGCGGGCGGCCGTCGCGATGGGCGAACTCCGTTCGGCTGTACGAACGCTGGCCCTGCTGGACCTCGAACCGGCCGAAGTCCTCTCGGCACTGGACGAGATCGCGCGCGGCCTCGGCGCCCCCGGCGGCGTCCAGCAGGCGACCCGCGCGGCCCGCCGCCCCCGTGAGGCGGACCTCTCCGAGGTGTACCTGGCGACCTGCGTCTACGCGGTCTACGACTCCGTCACCCGCCGCTGCACCTTCGCCAACGCGGGCCACCTCCCACCGGTCCTGGTCGAACCCGGTGAGGCGGCGCTGATGCTGGACGTGCCGCCGGGGATGCCGCTGGGTGTGGGCGGCGAACCCTTCGAGGAGGTGGAGGTCGAACTGCCGGAGGGCGCGCTGCTGGCGCTCTACACGGATGGACTGGTCGAGTCCCGCGACCACCCCCTGGACGAGGGCCTCCAGGCCTTCGTGGGCGCACTCACCGACCCGGCCCGCCCCTTGGAGGACGTCTGCGACCACGTCCTCAACACCCTCGACTCCCACCACGGGGAGGACGACATCGCCCTGCTGATGGCCCGTGTCCAGGGCCTCCCGGCCGAATCGGTCGGCGACTGGACCCTGCCGCGCGAGCCGCGCAGCGTGGGCCGGGCCCGCGAGTACGCGCGCGGCCAGTTGCTGTCCTGGGACCTGGAGCCGCTGGTCGACACGACGGAACTCCTGGTCAGCGAACTCGTCACCAACGCGCTGCGCTACGGCGAGGGCGAGATCAGGCTCAGGCTGCTGCTGGACCGCACCCTGGTCTGCGAGGTCTGGGACTCCGGCCTGGTCCAACCCCGCCGCCGCCGCGCCCGGGACACCGACGAGGGCGGCCGAGGCCTCCAACTGGTCGGCCTCCTCAGCGCGGCCTGGGGCTCCCGCCGGACGCCCCGTGGCAAGACGGTGTGGTTCGAACTCCCGCTGCCGGGCGGCGAGAACGGGCTGGCGGATCCGGCGGAGGCGTTGCTGAGCCTGTTCTGAGCGCGCTGAGGCGGCGGGCGAGGGCAGGGGGGTCGCTCACGCGGAGGGTGTGTCGCAGCGTCACGCCTGTGTGGGCGGCTCGCCGGGCTGAGGGCCGGCCGGTGTCCGGCCTTCTGTCCGGCGGGGCGCGGGTTCGTTCACGCGGAGGTTGTGTCGCCGCGTCGCTCCCGTGTGCGCGGCCCGCCGAAGCTGACCGGCGGGCCGCCGTTCGGCTGTCCGCCCAGCAGCACCCCGCCGAGCACCGCCCCGGCGAGTCCGATGGCGTCCGCGCCCGGGCCGTCGACGGGGTGGCCGTGGGTGCGGATGTCCTGTTCGGCGAGGTCGCGGGCCTGTTGGGCCAGGGTGTCGGCCGTGACGAGGTCGGCGAGTTCCCGACGCGGGCTCCGCCCGGCCGGTACGGACGCCGGAGCCAGCAGTCTCCGGGCCTCCGCCAGCCGGGTGCGCGCCTCGCCGCCCACCGCGGCCCGATGCGTCGCGACGACGTCGTCCGCACCGGCGAGGGCACTGTGGGCGCACACCAGCGCGGCGGCCGCGATCACCCCGCCCCGCCCCGCGACGACGGGCCCGACGCCGCGCACGATCCGCCGCAGCAGGTCGAGGGGGTCGTACGGCCCGGAGATCAGCTCTTCTCGTACGCCGGCCAGGACGACGTCGGCGTGGCGGACACGGGCGCGCAGCTCCCCGGGAGGCACGTCCACATACGCGTCCCCCACCCCCGGCGCCGACTCCCGCGCCACGGTGAGCTCCGCCTCCCCGCCGGTCAGCGCCGCCGGAACCATCTCCGCGGCCGTCGCGAGCTCCCCGGCGAGCCGGTCGATGCCGTCGACGAAGACGGCGGCCTGGGCGATGGCGCCCTCGGCGGCGCGCAACTGGCCCGCGGCCCGCTCCAGCTCGCCCAAGTCGGCACTCTGGCGGGCGTGGTTGAGGCGGGCCGTGGCGAACACCAGCCGGTCCTTGGCCTGCTCGACATGGCCCGTGACGGCGGCGGTCGCCGAGGCGGCGTACCGCTCAGCGAGGCCGCGCAGCACGGCGTCGGCGCCCCCGGTCCGCCCCGCCAGCTCGCGGAACCGCCCCTCCGCGACCGCCAACGCCTCGCCCAGCCCGCCGCCCAGGCCCTCCTCCAACCCCCGCACCTGGTCGAACGCGGCGGCCTGCCCATCCAGCAACCGCCCCGCCTCCTCACCCCGCCCGAGGATCCCCGCCAGCACATGCCGCCGCGCCGCGGTCTCTCCCGGAACCCCGCCCTCGTACTGCCACCGCATCCGAAACGCGACCGCCAGCTCCGCCTCGGCATCCCGCAGTACCCGAGTGAACGGCTCGACGTCCGCCGCCCCGATCGAGGCCTCCGGCCGGTCGGCGACGAGCCCGACCCGTCCCTCGACGAAGCCGAGTTCCTCCCGACTCACCCGCACCCAGTCATCGGCCCGGACCAGCAGGACCCGCGCCCGCTCGTCGAGCTCCCCGATCTCCGGCTCGGTGCCCGGCACCGGCGCCCCACCCGGTGTCGTACGCCCCCGCGCCCGCCGCCTCCGCCGCAGGAACCCGTACCCCGCGAGCACCGCCACCGCGACGACGGCCAGCATCGGCATCACCAGATCGGCCGCGGACGTCTCCCCGACCTCCCCCTGCCCCACCCCACCGGCAACGGCCCGCGCCGCCCCGCCCGCGACCCGCCCCTGACCCCGGCCCGTCACCCCGGGCAGGACCAGCCACACCACCCCGATCAGCCCACCCACCAGCGCGAGCACGACCCGCACGGATATGTGCGAGGCACGCCGTGGCCGGCCCCGCCTCAAGGATGACGTCACATTTCGGAGCGTATGAGCAGGAATGCCCACGCGCGAGCGGGGTGCGTCCGGGGTGCCTTCCGGGTGTGCTCGGGGGCGGGGGAGCCGGTCGGGACCGCCGGTCGGCGGCCCGGACGGCGGGACCGCCGCCTGATCAACGCCTCATGATCTTCGACCCCAGCCACACCAACGGGTCGTACTTGCGGTCGACCGCCCGTTCCTTCAAGGGGATCAGCGCGTTGTCCGTGATCTTGATGCCCTCGGGGCAGACCTCCGTGCAGCACTTGGTGATGTTGCAGTAGCCGAGGCCGTGTTCGTCCTGGGCGGTCTTCTTGCGGTCCAGGCCGCTTTCGCTCGCAGCGTCCAGCGGGTGCATGTCCAGTTCGGCGACCCGCATCAGGAAGCGCGGGCCCGCGAACGCAGGCTTGTTCTCCTCGTGGTCGCGGACGACATGGCAGGTGTCCTGGCACAGGAAGCACTCGATGCACTTGCGGAACTCCTGCGAGCGGTCCACGTCCTCCTGCATCATCCGGTACTCGCCGGGGCCCAGGCCCTCGGGCGGCACGAAGGACGGGACCTCGCGCGCCTTCTCGTAGTTGAAGCCGACGTCCGTCACCAGGTCCCGTACCACCGGGAACGCCCGCAGCGGTGTGACGGTGATCGTCTCCTCGCGGGTGAACACCGACATCCGCGTCATGCACAGCAGCCGCGGCCGCCCGTTGATCTCGGCGGAACACGAACCGCACTTGCCCGCCTTGCAGTTCCAGCGGACCGCCAGATCGGGTGCCTGGGTGGCCTGCAGGCGGTGGATGATGTCGAGGACCACCTCGCCGTCGTTCACCTCGACCTTGAAGTCCTCCAGGCCGCCGCCTTGCACATCGCCCCGCCACACCTTGAAGCGGGCCTCGTAGCTGCTCACTGGTAGAGCTCCTCTTCGGCGAGGTACTTGACCAGCTCCTCCTTGTCGAAGAGAGCGAGCAGGTCCGGGCGGACGGGGTCGGTGGTCTCCCGTACGAGGTCGATCTGGCCGCGTTCCGGGTCCATGGCCGCGAGGCCGCCCGTCGGGTCGGCCAGCCGGCACAGCAGGTTGATGTTGCGCCACTTGCGGTCCATCGTCGGATGGTCCTCGCGGGTGTGGCCGCCCCGCGACTCCGTGCGCTCCAGCGCCGCCCGGGCCACGCATTCGCTGACCAGCAGCATGTTGCGCAGGTCCAGCGCGAGGTGCCAGCCGGGGTTGAACTGGCGGTGGCCCTCGACGCCGGCCCTTCGGGCCCGTACCCGCAGATCCGCGAGCTTCTCCAGCGCCTGCTCCATCTCGCCCTCGCGGCGGATGATGCCGACGAGGTCGTTCATGGTCTGCTGGAGCTCCTGGTGGAGGGTGTACGGGTTCTCCGGCGGGCGTCCGTCCGCCTCGCCCCCGACCGGGCCCTCCGCCGAGAAGGGCCGCAGCGCCTCCGCGGCCGCCGTGTCGACCTCCAGGTCGCTGACCTCGGGGCGTTCGAAGGCCCGCGCGGCCGCGTACTCGGCGGCGTGCCAGCCCGCCCGGCGCCCGAACACCAGCAGGTCGGACAACGAATTCCCGCCCAGGCGGTTCGAGCCGTGCATGCCGCCGGCCACCTCACCGGCCGCGTACAGGCCGGGCACGCCACGCGCCGCCGCCGTGTCGGACTCGACCGCGATACCGCCCATGACGTAGTGGCAGGTCGGCCCGACCTCCATCGCCTCCGCCGTGATGTCCACGTCCGCCAGCTCCTTGAACTGGTGGTACATGGAGGGCAGGCGTCGGCGGATGACCTCCGCCGGCATCCGGGTGGACACATCGAGGAAGACCCCGCCGTGCGGGGAGCCCCGGCCCGCCTTCACCTCGGCGTTGATCGCGCGCGCCACCTCGTCACGGGGGAGCAGCTCGGGGGGCCGCCGGTTGTTGTCCGGGTCCTCGTACCAGCGGTCGCCCTCCTCCTCCGACTCGGCGTACTTCTCCTTGAAGACGTCGGGGATGTAGTCGAACATGAACCGCTTGCCCTCGGAGTTGCGCAGCACCCCTCCGTCGCCTCGCACCGACTCCGTGACCAGAATCCCCTTCACTGACGGCGGCCAGACCATGCCCGTCGGATGGAACTGCACGAACTCCATGTTCAGCAGGGGTGCCCCGGCGAGCAGCGCCAGCGCGTGGCCGTCGCCGGTGTACTCCCAGGAGTTCGACGTCACCTTGAAGGACTTGCCGATCCCGCCCGTCGCGATGACGACGGCGGGGGCCTCCAGCACGAAGAAACGGCCGGTCTCACGCTCGTACGCGAAGACCCCGGAGACCCGGCCCGACGCGTCCTTGAGGATCCGGGTGACCGTGCACTCCTGATAGACCTTCAGCCGGGACTCGTAGTCGCCGGTCTCCTTCTTGTCCTCCTGCTGGAGCGAGACGATCTTCTGCTGCAGCGTGCGGATCAGCTCCAGGCCGGTACGGTCGCCGACGTGCGCCAGGCGCGGGTACTCGTGGCCGCCGAAGTTGCGCTGCGAGATCCGGCCGTCCTTCGTACGGTCGAACAGCGCGCCCCAGGTCTCCAGCTCCCACACCCGCTCCGGTGCCTCCTGCGCGTGCAGCTCGGCCATCCGCCACTGGTTGAGGAACTTCCCGCCGCGCATGGTGTCGCGGAAGTGGACCTGCCAGTTGTCGTGCGGGTTGGCATTGGCCATGGCCGCCGCGATGCCGCCCTCGGCCATCACCGTGTGCGCCTTGCCGAACAGCGACTTGCAGATCACGGCCGTACGGGCGCCTCGCTCGCGCGCCTCGATCGCCGCCCGCAGGCCCGCGCCCCCGGCGCCGACCACGACGACGTCCCACTCCTGCCGTTCGACCACGGACATTGGTTTCAGTCCCCACTCAATCTAGAAGAAGCGCGGATCGTCGAAGACCCCGGACGCGACGAGATAGACGTAGAAGTCGGCGAGCGCCACGCTCACCAGCGACGTCCAGGCGAGCAGCATGTGGCGGGCGTTGAGCTTCCCGATCCACTGCCACATCCGGTAGCGCACCGGGTGTTTGGAGAAGTGCTTGAGCTTGCCGCCGACGATGTGCCGGCAGGAGTGACAGGACAGGGTGTACGCCCAGATCAGCACGATGTTGACGAGGAAGACGAGGGTGCCGAGGCCCATGTGGCCCCACTCGTAGTTCTCGTCGCGGAAGGCGAGCACCGTGTCGTACGTCAGGATCCCGGCGACCGGGATCGCGGCGTAGAAGAAGTACCGGTGGATGTTCTGCAGGATCAGCGGGAAGCGCGTCTCACCGGAGTACTTCTTGTGCGGCTCCGCCACCGCGCAGGCCGGGGGCGACATCCAGAAGCCGCGGTAGTAGGCCTTGCGGTAGTAGTAGCAGGTCAGGCGGAAGCCGAGCGGGAAGATCAGGATGATGATCGCGGGGGAGATGCCCCACCAGCTCCCGAAGAGGTCCCAGTTCGGCCCGGCGCGCATGGGCTCGCAGTTCTCCGCCAGACAGGGCGAGTAGAACGGGGAGACGTACGGCGCCGCGTAGTAGTCCGCGTTCGCGAAGGCCCGCCAGGTCGAGTAGACGACGAAGGCGAGCAGACCGGCCGCGGTGGCGGCGGGAGCCAGCCACCAGCGGTCGGTCCGCAGGTGCGGGGCGGCGATCGCGGCGCGCGTACCGGTTCGTACGCCGCCGCTGTTCAGATGGGGTTCCGTACCAGTGGCCAATGCATGACTCCGGTCGGGTGTGGGTTCTAGGGGGCGTGGCGGTCCCGGGCGCCGAGACCCTCGTCATCCGTGTCGATCCACAGAGAGTCGTCGTACGGCGTGTCGGGGATGGTGACGAGCTCCGGTTTGCGCTGCGGGGTGGGGCTCGCGGCCGCCTCCCGAAGCAGCGCGACGCTCTCGCGCAGATGGTTGGCGTCGGTACGGACGCGGCGCATCTCGAGCCCGGCGGTGCCGAGCTGCTTCTCCAGCCGGCCCACGGACCGGGCCAGGTCGTCGAGGCAGCGCTGGACAGCTGTCAGGTCGTCTTGCACGGACATGACGTGACCTCACTTCCGTGGGCCCTTCGGCCCTGGGTGGCAACGTTCATGCGCCTGCGAGTGTTGCGCGTCACACCTGTCGCTGTGAAGGCGTGTGCAGCGATTGGCGGATTGCACACCTCCGACGCGCGCCCGCATGCGCTCTGTGTACGCCGGTGGGCCGGACGGAGTGCGGGGGCGCGTTGCTCCGTCCGCGTGGGAGCTCTTTGCTGATGCGTTGCTCCACACGGGTGGCGTTGCGCGTCCCCGCCGCCGTGTCGACTCCGCCTGGCGAACCCTTTCCTCTTCAGTGGGGGCCCTTAGATCTGATCAACTCCAAAATACCGCCAAACGTGATCAGAACACACTAATTGTCACCGGCGGGAGCGGCTCCCCGGAGGTACCTGAGATGTCCTACGACGGCGAGATGTCCTACGGCGGCGTCGGACCCGGGCGCCGGACGGGCCCTGGCCGCACCTCGGTCACGCGGTCGGTCACCTTCCTGGCCGCGGCGGTGCTCGCCGTGCCCGCGCTCGCCGGTTGCAGCGACCCCGACCCGGCCGGAAAGCCGCTCGCCGGGCAGGACATCGGATCGGCCGACCGGGACCAGGTCGCCGACGGCGGCACGCTGCGGTGGGCCGTGGACGCCGTGCCGGAGACGCTGAACACGTTCCAGTCGGACGCCGACGCGACCACCACCCGGATCGCGCAGGCCACCTTGCCCTCGATGTACCGGCTCGACGCGAGCGGGCGCCCGGAGCGCAACCCCGACTACCTGGAGTCGGCCAAGATCGTCGAGACCGAGCCCAAGCAGGTCGTGCTGTACAAGCTGAACCAGCAGGCCGTCTGGAGCGACGGCCGGGAGATCGGCGCCGCCGACTTCGCCGCCCAGTGGCGGGCCCTGTCCGGCAAGGACAGCGCCTACTGGACCGCCCGCAACGCCGGCTACGACCGGATCGAGAAGATCGAGCGCGGCAAGGGCGACCTGGAGGTCCGGGTGACCTTCGCGCGGCCGTACGCCGACTGGCGCTCTCTCTTCTCGCCACTGTACCCGAAGGAGGTCATGGGCACGCCGGACTCGTTCAACGACGGGGCGCGGCGCAAGCTCAAGGTCAGCGCCGGGCCGTTCGCCGTGAAGCGGATCGACCGCAAGAGCGACGAGGTCCGGCTCGCCCGCAACCCCCGCTGGTGGGGAGAGCGGGCCAAGCTGCAGGAGATCGTGCTGCGGTCCGTGCCGCGCGACGAGCGCGCCGCCGCACTGGCTTCCGGACAGCTCGACCTGGCCGAGGTCGACCCCGCCGCGGCCCGGCGCATCGCGCTCGCCGCGCCTCCCCGGACCGCGACCACCGGGACACCGGCCGGTTCCGCTTCGCCGCTGATGGGCCCGGACCGGCGCAGGATGACCCCCGAGCAGCGGCGCGAGGCGGCGGCTTTCCGGGGCTTCGAGGTGCGCAAGTCCCTGGAGCCGACGTACACCCAGCTCGCCCTCAACGGCGCCGACGGTCCGCTCGCCGACGAACGGGTGCGCCGGGCTGTGGCCCGCGCGATCGACCGCAAGGAGCTGGCGAAGCTCGTCCTGACCCCGCTGGGCCTGCCCGCCGAGCCGGTCGGCAGCCACCTCGCGCTGTCCGGCCAGGCCGCGTACGCCGACAACAGCGGGGCGATCGGCGGCCAGGACACGGCGGAGGCCCAGGCGCTGCTGGAGGACGCGGGGTGGGTGCGGGGCGGGCCGATCAAGGAGACGGAGAAGGAGAAGAACGCGGCGGGACCGGAGGGGAAGAAGGCCGACAAGGCGGAGAAGAGCGGGAAGGACGCCGAGAAGGACGGCGCGAAGGACACCCGAAAGGACACCGGAAAGGACCCGGGGAAGGACCCGGAGTCGTCGGGCGGGGACGCCGGGCGGTACATCGTCGGGGAGGACAACAAGGCGGACGGCGGTGAGGGCCGCGAGGGGGAGCATCTCGCCCAGGAGGGCAAGCAGTACGGCAACAAGCCGCTGAACCAGGGCTCGGCGCCCGGCGCGTACGCCCCCCAGGGCACTCCGGCACCGGCGGGCACTCCCGCACCGGCGGGTGCGGCGGCTGCCCGGCCACTGGCGAAGGACGGCAAGCCGCTGTCGCTGCGCTTCGTGGTGCCGGAGGGCGAGGGCTCGCAGACGCTGCGCACGGTGGCGGACCGGATCAGCCTGATGCTGGAGCGGGTCGGCATCCGCACGGCGATCACCAAGGTCTCGGACGACAGCTACTTCAAGGACCACATCGCGTCCGGCCAGTACGACCTCGCCCTGTACTCCTGGCCCAGCTCCGCCTACCCCGCCACCGACGCCCGCCCCATCTACGCCAAGCCGGTGCCGGCCGCCGACGGCTCCCTGAACGTCGAGCAGAACTACACGCGCGTCGGCACCGACCAGGTCGACCAGCTCTTCGACCAGGCGATCGCCACACTCGACGAGTCCGAGTCCCGCTCCCTGATCCGCAAGGCCGACTCCCGGATCTGGGCGGCCGCCGGCTCGATCCCCCTCTACCAGCGCCCCCAGCTCACCGCGGCGAGGACGAACGTCGCCAACGCCGGCGCCTTCGGCTTCGGGACACCGGTGTACGAGGACATGGGCTTCCTGAAGAAGGCGGCGAAGCCGTCGGCGACGGCGTCGGCCGGCTAGGCAGGGGGCCGCAGGCCCCCAGTGCGGGCCTGCAGGAGCGGCAATCCTCCAGCTGACCTGCACTGAAGCATCCCGCCAAGCCCCAGCGGCAGCGGCCCCGTACCATGGGGTGAGGCCGTGGCATGTTCCGCCCGGCAGGGCCCGCGTAACACAGACGTACGCAGCAGGGCCGTCCACTCACTCCGGGAGTACGCCGCAATATGGCCACGCGCCACGACATCCGCAACGTCGCCATCGTCGCCCACGTCGACCACGGCAAGACCACCATCGTCGACGGCATGCTGAAGCAGGCCGGTGCCTTCGCCGCGCACCAGCTCGACTCTGTCGACGACCGCATGATGGACTCGAACGACCTGGAGCGTGAGAAGGGCATCACGATCCTCGCCAAGAACACGGCGGTGAAGTACCACCCCAAGGACGGCGGGGACCCGATCACGATCAACATCATCGACACCCCGGGCCACGCCGACTTCGGTGGCGAGGTCGAGCGCGGTCTGTCGATGGTGGACGGCGTCGTGCTGCTCGTCGACGCCTCCGAGGGCCCGCTGCCCCAGACCCGCTTCGTGCTGCGCAAGGCCCTCCAGGCCCGGCTGCCGATCATCCTGTGCATCAACAAGACGGACCGGCCCGACGCCCGGATCGACGAGGTCGTGAACGAGACGTACGACCTCTTCCTCGACCTGGACGCCGACGAGGAGCAGATCGAGTTCCCGATCGTCTACGCCTGCGGCCGGGACGGCATCGCGTCCCTCACCAAGCCGGAGGACGGGACCGTGCCCGCCGACTCCACCAGCCTGGAGCCGTTCTTCTCCACCATCCTGGAGCACATCCCGGCCCCCACCTTCGACGAGGACGCCCCGCTCCAGGCCCACGTCACCAACCTGGACGCCGACAACTTCCTCGGCCGTATCGCCCTGCTCCGCGTGCACCAGGGCGAGCTGAAGAAGGGCCAGACCGTCGCGTGGATGAAGCGCGACGGCTCCGTGACCAACGTCCGCATCAGCGAGCTGATGATGACCGAGGCGCTCACCCGCAAGCCGGCCGAGGTGGCGGGCCCCGGTGACATCTGTGCCGTCGCCGGCATCCCGGACATCATGATCGGCGAGACCCTCGCCGACACCGAGAACCCGGTACCGCTGCCCCTGATCACGGTCGACGAGCCCGCGATCTCCATGGTCATCGGCACCAACACCTCCCCGCTGGTCGGCCGCGGCGGCACCGGCAAGGGCGCCGACGCCAAGGCGGCCGTCAAGGACCGCAAGGTCACCGCCCGTCAGGTCAAGGACCGCCTGGACCGCGAGCTGATCGGTAACGTCAGCCTCCGCGTCCTGGACACCGAGCGCCCCGACGCCTGGGAGGTGCAGGGCCGTGGTGAGCTGGCGCTGGCCATCCTGGTCGAGCAGATGCGCCGCGAGGGCTTCGAGCTGACCATCGGCAAGCCGCAGGTCGTCACCAAGGACGTGGACGGCAAGGTCTACGAGCCCGTCGAGCGCATGACCGTCGACGTGCCCGAGGAGCACATGGGTGCCGTCACGCAGCTGATGGGCGTGCGCAAGGGCCGTATGGACAACATGTCCAACCACGGCTCCGGCTGGGTGCGGATGGAGTTCGTCGTTCCGTCCCGTGGTCTCATCGGCTTCCGGACCGAGTTCCTGACGCAGACCCGCGGCACCGGCATCGGGCACTCCATCCACGAGGGCTTCGAGCCCTGGTTCGGCACCCTGACGACCCGTAACAACGGCTCGCTGGTCGCCGACCGCTCCGGTGCCGTCACCGCGTTCGCGATGACCAACCTCCAGGAGCGCGGCGTGCTGTTCGTGGAGCCCGGCACCGAGGTGTACGAGGGCATGATCGTCGGCGAGAACTCGCGCGCCGACGACATGGACGTCAACATCACCAAGGAGAAGAAGCTCACCAACATGCGGTCGTCCACGGCCGATGTCGCCGAGTCGATCGTCCCGCCGCGCAAGCTGTCGCTGGAGCAGTCCCTGGAGTTCTGCCGTGACGACGAGTGCGTCGAGGTGACGCCGGAAGCGGTGCGCATCCGCAAGGTGAACCTGGACGCGCGCGAGCGCGCCCGCGCCGCGAGCCGCGCCAAGCACGGCTGAGTATCGGACACTTGAGCCCGGGCTCCCCCGTCATGGGGGAGCCCGGGCTTTTTCGCAAGCCGTTTTTCCTGGCCGAGAACCGACCCCATGACCGAAATGCGGAGAATCTCGCACGATAGCCAGGTAACAAGTCCGTTTCGCGCCCTTCACGGGCAAACGGTTTGTCCGGATTCTGGAAGATCTTTGCGTGAGCTGTGACTGAATTGAGATTTAAGACGGGTGGTCGGTAGTTGGCGCATGGCAGATAGTTAGCGGCACCAGGGGGTTGGCTGACCCTTCCTACGCGCGTCCGGCTGCGGGATCCCGCACGCCTCGTTCTGGCATATCCATACCAGCGAAACGGGCGAAACGTGACAAGTCGTATCGGTATTGAGGGTGGCGGTACCTCGGCCATCACGGACGGCGAACCACCGCCGGACGCGAAGGCCGAGGACGAGCAGTTGGTCGGGCGTTCCCCCGGCCAGCTGATGTGGATCCGCTTCAAACGTGACCGCACCGGCGTGATCTCGGCCTATGTCGTCATCTTCTTCTTCCTGATCGGCCTGCTCGCGCCGGTGATCTCCCGGCTGTACGGCAAGGACCCGTACACGGTGTACGCCGACGAACGCCCCGAGCTGTTCGACAGCGCGGGCGTGCCGGTGCAGCCCAACGGCGGGATCAGCGGCGAGTTCTGGTTCGGCCTCGAACCGGGCAACGGATACGACGTCTTCACCAAGTTGCTCTACGGCATCCGGACTTCGCTGGGGATCTCGGTCGCCGTCACCCTCGCCACCGTGCTCACCGGGATCCTCCTCGGTGTCACGGCCGGCTACCTCGGCGGCAAGGCGGACTACTGGATCAGCCGGGTCATCGACTTCCTCCTCGCCTTCCCGTCCCAGCTGTTCTTCATCGCCAGCATGCCGGTCGTGGTCTCACTGTTCGTCAGCCCGCGCGACGAGACGCCCGTCTACGTCCGGGTGGTCGCCCTGATCCTCGTGATGTGGTTCCTGGGCTGGATGAGCCTCGCGCGGATCCTCAGAGGCACCACACTCGCCCTGAGGGAACGGGAGTTCATCGAGGCGGCCAAGGTCAGCGGGGCCCCGCCGTGGCGGATCATCCGCAAGGAGATCCTGCCGAACGTGGTCACGCCGATCCTCGTACAGGGCACCTACATGCTCCCCAACTTCGTGACCGCCGAGGCCGGTCTGTCCTTCCTCGGCGTGGGCATCGTCGAACCGACGCCGGACTGGGGGCAGATGTTCTCCAAGGCGTCCACCGAGCTCGTGATGCAGAACGACATCACCTACATGTTCTTCCCCGGCATCTCGATGATCATCTTCATCGTGGCGTTCAACCTGCTGGGGGACTCCGTCAGGGACGCCTTCGACCCCAAGACGGCGCGCTGACGCACCGGTTGGCACTACGCACTTCTCACTACGCACTACGCACCACGCACTAGGCACTACGCATTACGCACTTCGCACCAGGCACTACGCATTTCGCATTTGGCACCTGGCACTTCCTTCGCACAGCACTGGTGACACACAGATGGGTGGAAACTGAGTGATGAGTAGGGGCGGACGCCACGTATACGCGGCAATCTCGGTGCTCGCGGCCGGCGCACTCGTGCTGACCGGGTGCAGCGAGGGCGGCAGCAAGGGCAGTGGCAACGACAAGGAACAGCAGGAGAACGCCGAACGGCAGCAGGCGGCCATCAAGTTCGGGGACGCCGCGGCGTCCAAGGGCCCAGCCGCCGAGGTCCCCGGCGCCAAGAGCGGCGGCACCATCTCGGTGCCGGCCCGCGACAGTTACGCCCACCTGGACCCGGCCCAGGTCTACGTCCAGGACGAGATGTCGGTCTCCCAGCTGCTGCACAGAGGGCTCACCGGCTACAAGGCGACCAGCAACGACGGCAAGAAGCACGAGGTCGTCGGCGACCTCGCCACCGACTCCGGCACCACCACGGACGGCGGCAAGACCTGGAAGTACACGCTCAAGGACGGCATCAAGTTCGAGGACGGCTCCGCGATCACCTCGGCCGACGTCCGCCACACCTTCGAGCGGCAGTTCGCGTCCTTCATCAACCAGGGCCCGCCCTACGTCCAGCAGTGGCTGGCCGACACCCCGGGCGCCGACTACCGCAAGCTGCTGCCGGACGGGCCGTACAAGGGCAAGCACCTGCCGGACAGCATCCTGGAGACGCCGGACGAGAAAACGGTCGTCTTCAAGTTCAAGACGGCGCGCCCGGACCTGCCGTACGCCCTGGCCATGACGGGTTACGCCATCGTCTCCGAGAAGGGCGACACCAAGGAGAAGTACGACAAGGACCCGGTGGTGACCGGGCCGTACAAGATCCAGGAGTTCAAGTCCGGCAAGTCGATGGTGCTCGTGAAGAACACCAACTGGGACCCGGCCACGGACCCGCTGCGCCACCAGTACGTCGACCGGTTCAACATCACCTTCAACCAGCAGTACGAGGACTCCACCAAGGCGCTCCTCGCCGACAGCGGCGCCGACAAGACCGGTGTGAGCTTCAGCAACGCCGTCGACGCGGGCAACCTCTCCAAGGTCCTGAACGACCCGAAGCTGAAGTCGCGTACGGTCGGCGGCTACCAGCCGTACGTCGGCCAGATGAACATCAACATGAGCCACCCGGAGATGAAGGAACTCAAGGTCCGTCAGGCCATCGCCTACGCCCTGCCGTCCACGCCGTTCGTGCGTGCCTACGGCGGCACCGACGCGATGGAGGTCGCGGGCGGCATCATCAGCCCGACCGTGAGCGGCTACGACCCCTCGTTCGACCCGTTCGGCAAGAAGAAGAAGCCCGCCGGTGACCCGGCCAAGGCCAAGAAGCTCCTGGAGGAGGCCGGCAAGGTCGGCCTGAAGCTGACCTTCGGCTACATCAACACCCCGGAGGGCCAGCAGTACTCCACCGCCATGGCGGCGGGCCTGGAGAAGGCCGGCTTCGACGTCCAGCGCCAGGAGATCCCGGCCGAGACGTACTACGACCAGGTCAGCAGGCTGGACAACAACTACGACATCTTCCACACCGCGTGGGGCGCCGACTGGCCGTCCGCCTCGACCGTGATCCCGCCGCTGTACGACGGACGCGGGATCGCCGAGGGCGCCCAGAACTACTCCCAGGTCAACGACCCCAAGGTCAACAGCGAGATCGACCGGATCAGCAAGATCACCGACCCGGTGAAGGCCGCGGCCGAGTGGGAGAAGCTCGACAAGTACCTGCTCACGGAGGTCGTGAACGTCGTGCCGACCGGCTACTACAAGCAGACCCAGATCGCCGGGTCGAAGATCGGCGGCCTCGTCTACGACGACATCATCGCCGGCGTCGACCCGCGCCGCCTGTACGTCAAGTAACCCCGCCAGCCCGGCACCCGGCGCGTCCGCCGCTCAGGACGGCGCACCGGGTGCCGCGCCGGACAGGCCAGAGCCCGCCGACGTCTGAGAGCTGCCTGCCATGCTGCGCTTCCTGGTCCGCCGGTCCCTCGGCGCCGTCGTCATCCTCTTCCTGCTGAGCATCGTCACGTTCCTGCTGTTCTTCGGGATGCCGCGTGACCCGGCGCTCCTGATGTGCGGCAAGACGTGCACCCCGGCCAACCTGGAGAACCTGCACCGGGTGCTGGGCCTCGACAAGCCGATCCCCGAGCAGTACTGGATCTTCCTGACCAACCTCGTCACGGGCAGCGACGACTTTGCCCAGGGCCCCTGCCCCGCCCCCTGCTTCGGGTACTCGTACCACTCCAACGAGCAGGTCTGGGGCACCCTGATGGACCGTCTGCCCACCACCCTCTCGCTCACCCTCGGCGGGGCGGTCTGCTTCCTGATCATCGGCCTGGGCGCCGGACTGATCGCCGCGTGGAAGCGCGGCACGATCGTCGACAAGAGCTTCACGGCCGGCGCGATGGTGATCAGCTCGATGCAGATCTACTTCCTCGGCCCGCTCGCCCTGGCGATCCTCGTGTACCAGACGCACCTCTTCGACAAGCCCGCCTACAACGAGTTCACCGAGAACCCGGGCGCCTGGTTCTCGGGGCTGATCATCCCGTGGGTCGTCCTCTCCACGATCTTCGCCTCGCAGTACACCCGTATGGCCCGCTCGTCGATGATCGAGCAGCTCCAGGAGGAACACGTGCGCACCGCCCGCGCCAAGGGCATGTCCCGGCGGTACGTCTTCTTCCGCTACGCCTGGCGCGGCTCGCTGATCCCCATCGTCACCATCTTCGGCATCGACCTCGGCTCACTGCTCGGCGGCGCCATCATCACCGAGTACACCTTCGGGCTCCCGGGGCTCGGCCGGCTGGCGGTGGAGTCGGTGTTCTTCAGCGATCTGCCGCTCCTCTTGGGCGTGATGCTGTTCTCCGCCACCATGATTCTGCTCTGCAACATCGTCGTCGACGCCGCGTACGCCTTCATCGACCCGCGCGTGCGGCTGGCCTAGCCCGCGCCGAGGAGCTGCTTTGGGAGCACTGACGTGACCACTTTGACCAAGGAAGCCGGCGCCCCCGTGCCGGCCGACGCGGACGCGTTCCTCTCGGTGCGGGACCTGCACGTCAGCTTCCGGACCGAGGACGGCGTCGTACGGGCCGTGGACGGGCTCTCCTTCGACCTGGAGCGCGGCAGCACGCTGGGCATCGTGGGCGAGTCGGGCTCGGGGAAGTCGGTGACGAACCTGACGATCCTCGGGCTGCACAACCCGATGTTCACCACCGTCGAGGGCGAGATCCTCCTGGAGGGCCAGGAGTTGACCACGGCCCGGGAGTCCGAGCTGGAGAGGCTGCGCGGCAACAAGGCCGCCATGATCTTCCAGGACCCGCTCACCGCGCTGTCGCCGTACTACACGGTGGGCCGGCAGATCGCCGAGCCGTACATGAAGCACATGCGTGCCTCGAAGAAGGCCGCCTGGGAGCGAGCGGTGGAGATGCTGGGCAAGGTCGGCATCCCCAACCCGAGGCAGCGGGCGAAGGACTACCCGCACCAGTTCTCCGGCGGTATGCGCCAGCGCGCGATGATCGCGATGGCCCTGGTCTGCGACCCCGACCTGCTCATCGCCGACGAGCCGACCACCGCCCTGGACGTCACGGTCCAGGCCCAGATCCTCGACCTGCTGAAGGACCTGCAGCAGGAGTTCGGCTCGGCGATCATCTTCATCACCCACGATCTCGGGGTGATCGCCGACATGGCCGACGACATCATGGTGATGTACGCGGGCCGCGCGGTGGAGCGCGGCACCGTCGACGAGGTGCTGAGGGCGCCCCAACACCCGTACACCTGGGGCCTGCTGAACTCGATGCCCCGCCTGGACTCGGACCCGAACGCCCCACTGGCCCCCATCCCCGGCACCCCGCCCTCCCTGCTCCATCCGCCCTCCGGCTGCCGCTTCCACCCCCGCTGCACCTTCCGGGACCGCGTCGGCGGCACCCGCTGCGAGACGGAGATCCCGCTGCTCGCCCCGGACCGCTCGTCCGCCTGCCACCTCACGGCCGAGCAGAAACGAACCATCTTCATCGAAGAGATCAAGCCCCGACTGGGCTAGCGCCCCGCATGGGCCATGCGCCCCGCATGGGCCAGCGCCCCGATCAGCCACGTCTGAGGAGGACTACGGCTATGACAGAGGACCTCGTCCTCCCCGCTCCCCGCGAGGCCGCCACCGACGCGCCCGGCGAACCGCTGCTGGTGGTGGAGAAACTCGTCAAGCACTTCCCGGTGAAGGGCGGCTTCCCGATCCGCCGCACGGTCGGCCAGGTGCAGGCGGTGGACGGCATCGACCTGACCGTGCACGTCGGTGAGAGCTTCGGTCTGGTGGGGGAGTCGGGCTGCGGCAAGTCGACGACGGGCCGGCTGATCACCAAGCTCCTCGAGCCGACGGGGGGCAGGATCGCGTACCGCGGCAAGGACATCACACGGGCCTCGCGCAAGCAGATGGCACCGATCAGGTCCGAGATCCAGATGATCTTCCAGGACCCGTACTCCTCACTGAACCCTCGCCAGACGGTCGGCAAGATCATCTCGGGCCCGATGGAGATCAACGGAATCGAGCCGGAGGGAGGAAGGGAGAAGCGGGTCCGTGAGCTGCTGGAGATCGTCGGCCTCAACCCCGAGCACTACAACCGCTTCCCGCACGAGTTCTCCGGCGGTCAGCGCCAGCGCATCGGCGTGGCAAGGGCGCTGGCCCTGGAGCCGAAGCTGATCGTGGCGGACGAGCCGGTCTCGGCACTCGACGTCTCCATCCAGGCGCAGGTCGTGAACCTGCTCCAGAAAGTCCAGCAGGAGCTGGGTATCGCGTTCCTGTTCATCGCCCACGACCTCGCCGTCGTACGGCACTTCTCGCAGCGCGTGGCGGTCATGTACCTCGGCAAGGTGATCGAGGTCGGCGACCGCGACTCCATCTACACCCGCCCCCGGCACCCCTACACCCACGCCCTGCTGTCCGCAGTGCCCGAGGTCAACGTCTCCGGCGAGGAGGCGACCCAGCGGGAGCGGATCCGGCTGGCCGGTGACGTGCCGTCCCCGATCTCACCGCCCTCCGGCTGCCGCTTCCGGACCCGCTGCTGGAAGGCACAGGACAAGTGCGCGGCCGAGGAGCCGCCGCTCGTCCAGATCTCCGGCAACCACGCGGGCCACCTGACGGCCTGCCACTTCCCGGAGGAGCCGACGACCGAGGCGCGGGACGAGGACATCGTGCTGGATCCGGCGTTGGCGGCGCTGGAGGAGGGCGGGGAGGGCCAAGGGGACAGGCCCTAGCGGTAGGCCTGGCGGTAGGCCTCCGCCACGGTGATGATCTCGGGGCACGTGGAGGTGAGCGGGCCTCGTCCCCAGTCGCCGTACTGCTCGACGACGGCGAGACCGGCTTCGTGGAGGAAGGCGGACAGGGCGTCGGGGCCGAGGAAGCGCAGGGTGGTGCGGCTGACGGCAGGAGCCGGCCAGGTGTCGCAGTCGTACGTCTCGGTGAAGGTCACCCGGTCTCCGGCGACGGGCCCCTCGACCTCATGCCACACGCGTACGGCACGCCCGTCCGCGTCGGTGGCCCGGTGCACCCGGTCCGGTGTCCACGCCCGCCACGCCCGCGCGCCCGGATTCCGCGTCTCGAACACGAACCGCCCACCGGGACGAAGAGCTCGACGCACGGCGCGTAGCGCGGCACGCAGCTCCTCGTCGCAGAGCAGCACCTGAAACGCGTGCCCGGTCATCACGACCAGGTCGAACTCCGCGCGCCAGTCGCGCGTCCGCAGATCTCCGAGCACCCACTCGACGTCACCGTCGTGCCGGCGGCCCTGTACGAGCATGGCGGCGGCCGGGTCGAGCCCCACGAGCCGCCCGCGGTGACCGTCGGCATGGGCCCGCCGGAGCAGCCGTCCGGTGCCGCAGCCGACGTCGAGCACGGCGCGGGCGGACGTCACATACCCGAGGTAGAAGTCGTCACCCGGACCCCACGGGTTGAGGGCGTCGTACCACGCGGCGAGCGAGAGATCCCCGAACGACCGATCGACCATTCGCGGAAGTGTGCCACAACTGCCGCTGCGCTACGGCGGTTTCGGCGCCGACAGCACCGCCGGGACGTCGAGGCGCGGCCCACTCACCGCACGACCCGCCCCCGCAGCACGATCCGCCGAGGATGCCGCAGCACCCCCGGCTCCCGTCGCGGATCCACGTCGTAGACGGTGACATCGGCGAGCCCGCCCTCGACCAGCCCCGGCAGCCCCAGGAACTCCCGCGCCGCCCAACTCGCCGCCCCCACCGCCACGTCCGCGGGCAGCCCGGCGGCGATGAGGTGCTCGACCTCGGTGGCGACGTTGCCGAAGGGGGTGGAGTCGGTGCCGGCGAGGACGGTGACGCCGGCGTCATGGGCCTCGCGAACGCGCTGGATCATGATGCGGTGCCCTGCGTGCCAGAGCCGGCCGCGGGGGTTGTCCTTGATGCGGGGCGCGCTGCGGGCGAAGGCGGTGAGGGTGGGGACGTAGACCGCCCCGTGCGCGGCCATCAGCTCCACGCACTCCTCCGGCATCCCCATGCCGTGCTCGATCGAGTCGACGCCCGCGCGGGCGGCGTTGAGCACGCCCTGGGCGGACTGGCAGTGCGCGGCGACCCGCCCACCGGCCGCGTGCACCGCGTCGGTGACGGCGCGCAGGATGTCGTACGGCACGGGGGCCGCCTCGAAGTCCCAGTCGCCCATGAGCTTGCACCAGCCGTCATGGGCCTTGGCCTCGGCGACGGCGGCGGTCACCAGGTCGTCGGTGACCGTGTGGAAGTCGGCACTCTTCGACAGGCCCGCCCAGGCCAGCCAGCGCCCTGCCGTGATCATGCGCGGCGCGTCGGCCGCGTCCCGCAGCCCGTCCGGGATCTCCCCGAGCAACCCCGGGAACCGTAACGCCGTCGTCCCGGCGTCCCGGTGCGCGGCGATCTGCTCGACGAACACGTCGGGGTCGAAGGCGGGTTCGTCCTCGGACGGGGATCCCGGGTGCGTGTGCACGTCGACGAGGCCGGGGAGCAGGTAGCCGCCGTCCGCCACCGTGTCCGCCTCGGCCGAGGGGCGGTCGAAGGTGATGCGGTCGCCGAGGATCCAGAGGTCACGGGGGATGCCGCTTGGGAGGACGGTGCCGCGCAGGTGAAGGGCCACGGGGAGGCAGTTTTGCCGCCTGGTCAGGCGTGCGGCAAGGGCGCCCGCCTGGATCCGTCCCGCCAATCGCGTACGGGTACGTACCCGTACCCTCTGTAGGTGAGTGAGAGGAGCTTCGCATCCCCGCCGAAGCCCGCGACCGAAAAGGGCGGCCGGTGCGCATCCTCGACCTCAACCCCTGAGCACCAGATCTGCCGAAGGTCGTGCATGGGCCGGACGGCCGAGGGCCCGTGCACACGCGAGAGGTGTGCACGGGCCCTGGTTGCCTTGGCTGTGTCAGGCCGCCGGCTGAGAGTCCTTCGAAAGGCGGGGCGCGGGCGTCGCGTCGGCCGTCTCCGGGTAGTGGCAGGCCGTCAGGTGACCGGGCTTGTTGCCCTCGACCTGGACCAGCGGCGGGGCGTCGGTCGCGCACTTCTCCGTCGCCTTCCAGCAGCGCGTGCGGAAGCGGCAGCCGGAGGGCGGGTTGATGGGGGAGGGGACGTCGCCCTGGAGGCGGATGCGCTCGCGGGCCGGGGTCTCGTCCACCGTCGCCTCGGGCACGGCGGACAGCAGCGCCCGGGTGTACGGGTGGCGCGGGTTGGCGTACAGGTCCTCGCGGTCGGCGATCTCGACGATCTTGCCGAGGTACATGACCGCCACGCGCTGCGAGAAGTGCCGTACGACGGCGAGGTCGTGGGCGATGAACAGGAACGCGATGCCCAGCTCCTGCTGGACTTTTTGGAGCAGGTTCACGACCTGCGCCTGGATGGAGACGTCGAGTGCCGAGACCGGCTCGTCCGCGACGATCAGCTTCGGTTCGAGGGCCAGCGCCCTTGCCACGCCGATGCGCTGGCGCTGGCCGCCGGAGAACTCGTGCGGGAAGCGGTTGTAGTGCTCGGGGTTGAGGCCGACGATCTCCAGCAGTTCGCGGACCCGCTTCTCGCGGCCGCCCGCCGGGTTGATGTCGTTGATCTCCATCGGGCCCGAGATGATCTTGCCGACCGTCTGGCGCGGGTTCAGCGACGCGTACGGGTCCTGGAAGATCATCTGGATCTCGGAGCGGACCGGCGCCAACTGCTTGCGGTTGGCGTGCGTGATGTCCTTGCCCTGGTAGGAGATCTTGCCGCCGGTGGGCTCCAGCAGGCGCGTGATCAGCCGGCCCGTGGTCGACTTGCCGCAGCCGGACTCGCCGACCAGGCCGAGGCTCTCGCCCTCGTTGACCTGGAAGTCCAGACCGTCGACGGCCTGGACGTGGCCGACCGTGCGACGGATCGGGAAGCCGCCCTTGATCGGGAAGTGTTTGGTCAGCCCGGAGACGTCCAGGAGGGGAGTGGTGCTGCTCATGGTGGTGAAATCCCGTCTCTTGTACGTCAGTTGGCCGCGCTGCCGGCCAGGTCGGAGAAGTACTCGCCGCGCTGCTCGGCGGTCAGGTGGCAGGCGGAGCCTCGTCCGTCGACGAGCTCCAGCAGCGGCCGCTCCGACGAGCACAGGCCGCCCTCGACCTTCTCGGCGAAGGCGCACCGCGGGTGGAAACGGCAACCCGACGGCGGGTTCAGCAGCGACGGCGGCGAACCCGGGATCGGGTTGAGCGGCACGTCCACCGGGTGGTCCAGGCTCGGCATCGAGCTGAGCAGGCCCCAGGTGTAGGGGTGCTGCGGGTCGCGCAGCACCTCCTTCTTCGTGCCGCGCTCCACGCACCGGCCGCCGTACATCACCAGCACGTCGTCCGCGATGTCGGCGATGACACCGAGGTCGTGCGTGATGAAGATGATGGCCGTGCCGAACTCCTTCTGGAGGTCCTTCAGGAGGTCCATGATCTGGGCCTGCACGGTCACGTCGAGGGCCGTGGTCGGCTCGTCCGCGATCAGCAGCTCCGGGTCGCAGACCAGCGCCATCGCGATCATCGCGCGCTGGCGCATACCGCCGGAGAACTGGTGCGGGTAGTCGTCGACGCGGACCTCGGGCTGCGGAATGCCGACCCGCTTCAGCATCTCGATCGCCCGCTCCCGGGCCGCCTTCTTGGAGCAGCCCGTGTGCTTGCGGTAGGTCTCGCCGATCTGCTTGCCGATGGTGTGGTACGGCGACAGCGAGGTCAGCGCGTCCTGGAAGATCATCGACATCTTGTTGCCGCGGAGCTTCTCCAGCGTCTTCTCCGAGGCGCCGTTCAGCTCTTCGCCGTCCAGGGTGATCGAGCCCTCGACCTTGGTGCTGTCCGGGTTGTGCAGGCCCAGGATGGTCAGGTTGGTGACCGACTTGCCGGACCCGGACTCGCCCACGATGCCCAGCGTCTTGCCGCGTACGAGGTCGAAGGACAGACCGTCGACGGCCTTGACGGTGCCGTCCTCGGTCGAGAAGTGCACCTTCAAGTCCTTGATGGAAAGGAAGGGCTGCTGATCGGTGCTCGTCACGGGGACGCTCCAGTGAGGGGTGATGCGGGGTAGCTGGTGGGGGCGGGGTCAGGCGAGCCTGATGCGGGGGTCGATCAGGGCGTAGCAGGCGTCGACGACGATGTTGGCGAGCACGACGAAGCTGGCCGTGACCACCATGACGCCGAGGAGCATGGGCAGGTCGTTGTTGGTCGCCGACTTGACGGCGAGCATGCCGATGCCCTGGATGCTGAAGGTCTTCTCGGTGATCATGCCGCCGCCGAGCAGGACGCCCATGTCGATGCCGAAGATCGTGACGATCGGGCCCATGGCGCCGCGCCAGGCGAACCGGAAGAACACGTTCGGTCCGGAGAGGCCCTTGGCCCGGGCTGTGCGGACGTAGTCCTCGTTGAGCTGCTCGACCATCTGGGAGCGCGTCATACGGGTGTAGTTCGCGGTGAAGATCAGCGCCAGGATCAGCCACGGCAGCAGCAGTCCGGCGAACCACTGGCCCGGGTTCTCGGAGAAGGGCGTGTATCCGGGCTGGTCGAGGATCTGCCACTGGTACACGAAGAGGTACAGGGCCAGGGTGCCCACGAAGTAGATCTGCATGGACGACGCGACCAGCGAGGCGCTGCTGGCGACCTTGTCGGTGGCCTTGCCCTGCTTGCGCGCGGCCAGCATGCCGGCGCCGACGCCGAAGACCAGGAACACCACGGACGAGCCGAGGAACAGCGAGAACGTCGTCGGGAACCGGTCCAGGATGGTGGCGAGGACGGGCTCGCGGTTGACGAACGAGTAGCCGAGGCACGGTGCGTCGCAGTTGCCGAAGCCCGGGTACTCCCGGCCGAGGAAGATGCCGCTGAGCCAGTGCCAGAACTGGACCGGCATCGGATCCGCGATCCCCATGTTGTGGCGGATCAGCTCCAGCGTCTCCGGCGTGCAGAGCTTGCCGCAGGCGATCCGGGCCGGGTCGCGTGGCACCGCGTAGAAGAGCATGAACGTGACCGCGCTGATGATCAGCAGCGTGATCACGGCGCCGAGGAGCCGGCGGACGAGGAAGCGAAGCATGGGGAGTGGCTTTCCTGGGAGAGGCCGTCGTGCGGAAAGGCCGGACCGGGGATCACCCGGGGGCCCGGTGGACGAGCCGAGGGTGGGGCGGCACACGGCCGCCCCACCTCTCAGGTGTGGATCAGGACTTGACGTACATCTTGTAGAGCATGCTGCCGTCGAAGTTCGGGTCCATCTTCACGTTGCCGAGCTTGGAGCCGTGCATGTAGATGCGGCGCATGTACACGTCGGGGATGAACGCACCGGTCTCGGTGACCTGCTTGTCCAGGGCGGCCCACATCTTGTTGGCCTTGTCCTGGTCGGTCTCGGCGGTCGCGGCCTTGATGGCGGCGTCGATGGCCGGGTCCTTCAGGTGCGAGTAGTTCTGGCCCTGGTCGACGACGTTCTTGCTGTCGAACAGCGGCTGGAACACGGAGTAACCGGTCGGCCAGTCGGAGGACCAGCCGCCCCAGTAGACGTCGAACTCGTTGTCGAGCTTGCCGATCTGGTCGTACCAGGTGGTGGAGTCGATGCCCTTGGTGACGACCTCGAAGCCGGCGGCCTTCAGGGCGTTCTCGATGACGACCTTGATCTTCGCCTGCTGCGGGTCCTGCTGGTAGGCGTAGACGACCTTGTAGCCGGACTTGCCGGCCTTCTTCAGGATCTCCTTGGCGGCCTTCGGGTCGCCCTCGGGCTTCGCCAGCTTGCCCCAGACGTCCTGCGACTCGTAGCCGGCGACGAGCGGGCTCATGATGCCGGTCGCGTAGTCACCGCGCACCTTGCCGCCCAGCAGCTGACGGATGCCGGCGGTCGGCCAGGCCTTGATGAGGGCCTCACGGACGGCCTTGTCCTTGACGCGGCTGGTGTTGATCCAGTAGCAGCTGACGCCGTTGCCGAGCTGCTCGAAGACGCGGTCCTTCGCCTCGGTCTGCGCCTTCTGGATGCGCTCCTGCGGGATCGTGCGCCAGCTGGTGGCGTACTGGTCCTTGCCGGCGTCGGCCAGCAGACGGTCGATGGCCGTCAGCTGCTCGATGCCGAAGGTGAAGTCGAACTGGTCCGGGTAGGCGTTGCGGATCGGGTCCGTCGCCGGGTCCCAGTGCTCGTTGCGGACCAGCGTCATCGACTTGTCGGTGACGTGCGACTTGATCTTGTAAGGACCGCTGGAGACAGGCTTCTTGTCGTAGTCCTGCTTGGTGTCCTTCTTCACCGGGGTCGGCGCGTAGGAGTGCATCGCCAGGACGTAGTTGAAGTCGGGACGCGCCTCGGACAGGCGGAAGGTGATGGTCTTCCCGCTGGTCTCGATGGACTTCAGGTGCTTGCCGCCGTACGGGCCCGGGTACGACTTGCGGTACTCCGCCGAGCCGGTCAGCCAGGTCTGGACGTAGAAGGCGCCCTCGGTGACGAAGTTGGCGAAGCAGCGCTCGATGCCGTGGCGGACGTCATCGACGGTGATGTCGGAGCCGTCCTCCCACTTGATGCCGTCCTTGAGCGTGAAGGACCAGGTCTTGCCGCCGTCCTTCATGGTGCCCGTGTCGGTGGCCAGGTCGCCGACCAGCGTCATGGAGCCGTCGTCGGCGATCTTGTAGTTGGTCAGCGTGCGGGAGATGACCATCGCCGCGAGCGAGTTCCACGCGTAGTAGATGCGCTGCGGGTCGAGGTGCGAGAAGTCGTCGTCGTTCAGCAGGTAGACGGTGCCGCCCTTCTTCGCGCCGGAGACCTCGGGGGCCGGGCCCTTGGAGTCCTCGGCGGTGCCGATCTTGACGACGGTCGCGTTGGCCTTGGCCGCCTCCTGCTTGCCGCCACCACCGGTGTTGTTGGTGGTGTCGCCGCTGCTGCACGCGGACAGCACGGAGCTGGACGCCGCCACGACACCGGTGGCAATAAGGAAGTTTCTGCGCGAGAAGGACATCGCAATCCTGCCTTCGAAAGGTGAGTGATGAGAGAGATCCGGCACCCCGGCGCCTTCGCCGTGGTCCTGAAAAGGGCCGGAGCTAACGCTTGGTCTTCGGGTCCAGTGCGTCTCGCACCGAGTCGCCGAGGAGGTTGAACGCCAGGACGAAGATCACCATGGACAGGCCGGGGAAGAGCAGGAAGGTGATGTCGTCCTGGTACACCTTGGCAGCCTGGCCGATCATGACGCCCCAGTCGGGCGTCGGGTCCTGGATGCCCACGCCGAGGAAGGCGAGGCCGGCCTCCGTGGTGACCATCGCCGGGACGCTGAGCGTCGCCTGGATCAGGATCGGCGTCCAGAGGTTCGGCAGCAGTTCCTTGAAGATGATGCGCGCCGGAGATGCCCCCGTGACCTTGGCGGCCTCGACGAACTCCCGCTCGCGCAGGGCCAGTACCTGGCCGCGCAGGAGTCGGGCGATGGAGGCCCAGCCGAAGACGGTGAGCAGGCCGACGAGGCACACGACGGTGAGCCAGGTGGGCGTGTTCTCGTCGGCGGCCACGAACAGGGCGAGCACCACGGGGGTGAAGGCCACGAAGAAGAGCTGCGAGGGGAACGCCAGCAGGATGTCGATGACCCGCCCGATGAACCAGTCCGTCTTGCCGCCCACATAGCCGGCGGTGACGCCCAGGGTCACACCGATGATCACGACAAGGAGGGTGATGGCCGTGGCGATGAGCAGGGAGTTGCGGATCCCGTAGAGCAGGAAGGTGAACAGGTCCCGGCCGAGCCCAGGCTCGATACCGAACCAGAACTCGCTGTCGATGCCACCGTTGGGCTTCACTGGGAAGCCGTTGTCACCCAGCAGTCCGGGGGTGCTCAGGCCGTACGTCGTGTACGGGTCCTTCCCGTAAAGCTTGGCTATCAGTGGGGCGCACAGCGCGATCACGAAGAAGAAGATCACGATGCATGCCGCGGCGACGCCCGTGCGGTCCCGCTTGAAGCGACGCCAGGCCAGCTGTCCCGGGGACTTGCTCTCGTTGGCCGAGGGGGCGGGAGAAGTGATCGACTTCTCGGCGCTCTCATCGGTTACCTCAAGCGGGGCAGCCGCTGATGGAGTTGGGGGGGTCATGGTGCTCCTGGCCCAAGGGAGGGTCTGAGTGACTCCGCAGGGCACGCTCCCCTACGGGCTACGCCGGACTTTTTCAACGCAATTCATTCAAGGTCAATAAATTCTCGGCCGACTTGGTTGTCTCTTTACGTTCTTTACCCTGCCTTGACCATTCCGTAGCTACGCGGGTAGCGCAACGTGATTGAGTTGTGCCTTGACTCGGACCAACTGGACTATTCGGGCAACGAGTTCGATATGCGGATGGTCCAGTGCCGAAATGTGTACATCCCGAGGGCTCAATCCAACGGTTCGGCATCGGATCGCGAAGATCCGTTGCGTGTTGCATCAAAGATCATCCGTCGGATGCGTACATCCGGATGGTGTGTCGCCCCATTGGGTCGGTCCATGTGCGATACGCGCCTTTTGATTCGATATTGGCCGTGAGGGATCAGTACCCCGATCAATGTCCGATCAGTGCCCGGTCAGCACCCGATCAGCACCCGGAGGAGGCGCTCCATGCACGGAGCCACGCACGCCAGATGGGCCGTATGCGCGGTGGTGCTCGCCCTCGCGGCGACGGGCTGCGGAGGCGGGGGCGGCAGTGCCGCCGACGGGGGCGCGGTGCTCAGCTCCTCGTGGACCGATCCGCAGAACCCGCTGGAACCCGCCAACACCAACGAGGTGCAGGGCGGCAAGGTGCTCGACATGATCTTCCGGGGGCTGAAGCGGTACGACCCGAAGACCGGTGAGGCCGAGAACATGCTCGCCGAGAAGTTCGAGACGACCGACTCGCAGAACTACACCATCACCGTCAAGGACGGCTGGACCTTCAGCAACGGAGAGAAGGTCACCGCCCGGTCCTTCGTGGACGCCTGGAACTACGGGGCGAGCCTCAGGAACAACCAGAAGAACGCCTACTTCTTCAGCTACATCGAGGGCTACGACAAGGTCCACCCGGCGAAGGGCGAGCAGAGCGCCGACACGATGTCCGGGCTGAAGGTGCTCGACGACCGCACCTTCACCGTCAGGCTCAGCCAGAAGTTCTCGAGCTTCCCCGACACCCTCGGCTACAACGCCTTCGTCCCGCTGCCCCGCGCGTTCTTCGACGACCACGCCGGCTGGCTGGCCAAGCCCGTGGGCAACGGGCCGTACGCCGTGGAGTCGTACACCAAGGGCTCGGAGATGCGCCTGACGAGATGGAACGCTTATCCGGGCGAGGACGCGGCCCGCAACGACGGCGTCACCCTCAAGGTCTATACGGACAACAACACGGCCTACACCGACCTGATGGCCGGCAACCTCGACCTCGTCGACGACATCCCCGCCCAGCAGCTCAGGAACGTCCGCAGCGACCTCGGCGACCGCTACCTCAACACCCCGGCCGGCATCATCCAGACCCTGGCCTTCCCCCATTACGACAAGGACTGGAACAAGCCCGGCTCGGTCAAGGTCCGCCAGGGGCTGTCCCGGGCGATCGACCGGGAGCAGATCACCCGGACCATCTTCCAGGGGACCCGCACCCCCGCCACCGACTGGACCTCACCCGTCCTCGGCACGGAGGGCGGATACAAGGAAGGGCTGTGCGGTGAGTGGTGCGAATACGACCCCGCCGCGGCGAAGAAGCTGATCGAGGAGGGGGGCGGGCTGCCCGGCGGGCAGGTGAAGATCACGTACAACGCGGACACCGGCTCCCACAAGCTGTGGGTGGACGCCGTCTGCAACTCCATCAACAACGCCCTGGGCAACGACCGGGCCTGCGTCGGCAACCCGATCGGCACCTTCGCCGACTTCCGGAGCAAGTCCACGACCCAGAAGCTCTCCGGGCCCTTCCGGGCGGGCTGGCAGATGGACTACCCGCTGCCCCAGAACTTCCTGCAGCCGCTCTACTACACGAACGCCTCCTCCAACGACGGCAAGTGGTCCAACCAGGAGTTCGACAAGCTCGTCGACCGGGCGAACGCCGAGACGGACCTCGCCAAGGCCGTCGAGACCTTCCAGAAGGCCGAGGAGGTCGTCCGGGACAACATGGCGTCCATCCCGCTGTGGTACCAGAACGGCAGCGCCGGCTGGTCCGAGCGGCTGTCGAACGTGTCCCTCAACCCGTTCAGCGTCCCCGTCTACGACCAGATCAAGGTCGGCTGAGCCCGCCATGGGGCAGTACGTCGTACGGCGCCTGCTGCAGATGATCCCGGTCTTCGTCGGGGCGACCCTGCTGATCTTCCTCATGGTGAACGTGATGGGCGACCCCGTCGCGGGCCTGTGCGGCGACCGGCAGTGCGACCCGGCGACGGCCGCGCAGCTGAGAAAGGAGTTCGGCCTCGACCAGCCCGTGTGGCAGCAGTACCTGACCTACATGGGGAACGTCTTCACCGGGGACTTCGGTACGGCGTTCAACGGCCAGGAAGTCACCGAGCTGATGTCCACGGCCTTCCCGGTCACCCTCCGGCTCACCATCGTGGCGATCGCCTTCGAGATCCTCATCGGGATCACGCTGGGCGTCGTCACCGGCCTGCGCCGCGGCCACCCCGTCGACACCGGCGTCCTCCTCCTCACCCTCGTCGTCATCTCCGTTCCCACCTTCGTCACCGGCCTGCTGCTCCAGCTGCTGCTCGGCGTGGAATGGGGCTGGATCCGCCCCTCCGTCTCCTCGGCGGCCCCCTTCGCCGAGCTGCTCCTGCCCGGCCTGGTCCTCGCCTCGGTCTCCCTCGCGTACGTCACGCGCCTGACCCGGACGTCCATCGCGGAGAACCGGCGCTCCGACTACGTCCGTACGGCCATCGCCAAGGGCCTGCCCAGGCACCGGGTCGTCACCCGGCACCTGCTGCGCAACTCCCTCATCCCCGTCGTCACCTTCATCGGCGCCGACATCGGCTTCCTCATGGGCGGCGCGATCGTCACCGAGCGGATCTTCAACATCCACGGCGTCGGCTACCAGCTCTACCAGGGCATCCTGCGCCAGAACACCCAGACCGTCGTCGGCTTCGTGACGGTGCTGGTCCTCGTCTTTCTCCTCTGCAGCCTGGTCGTCGACCTCCTGTACGCCGCACTCGACCCGAGGATCCGCTATGCCTGACCAGCCGTTCCCGTCCGACGGGGCGATCTCCGGCAGAGGTACGGCCGGGGCGATGCACCTGGCCGCCAGTGAGGCGGAGACCCTGGAGCGGCCCTTCGGCGGGCGGGCGCCCGTGGAACCCGAGCCGGCGGCCGTCTCCGCCGAGCGACCCCGCAGCTTGTGGTCCGACGCCTGGCGCGACCTGCGCCGCAACCCGGTCTTCATCGTCTCCGGCCTGATCATCATCTTCCTGCTCTTCGTCTCGCTGTGGCCCTCGGCGATCGCCCCCGGCAGCCCCCTCAAGTGCGACCTCGCCAAGTCCCAGCAGGGCTCCGCGCCCGGCCATCCCTTCGGCTACGACGGACAGGGCTGCGACGTCTACACGCGCACGGTCTACGGCGCCCGTACGTCCGTCGTGGTCGGTGTCTGCGCCACGCTCGGAGTCGCGGTCCTCGGCTCGGTGCTGGGCGCGCTGGCCGGCTTCTTCGGCGGGCTGTGGGACTCGTTCCTCTCCCGGGTCACCGACATCTTCTTCGCCATCCCGGTCGTCCTCGGCGGCCTGGTCCTGCTGTCGGTGGTGACCAGCAACTCCGTCTGGCCGGTGATCGGCTTCATCGTGCTGCTCGGCTGGCCGCAGATCTCCCGGATCGCCCGCGGCGCGGTCATCACCGCCCAGCAGAACGACTACGTCCAGGCCGCCCGCGCCCTGGGCGCCTCCAACTCCCGCGTCCTGCTCCGCCACATCGCGCCCAACGCCGTCGCCCCCGTGATCGTGGTCGCGACGATCGCGCTCGGCACCTATATCGCCCTGGAGGCGACCCTGTCGTACCTCGGCGTGGGCCTGAAACCCCCGAGCGTCTCCTGGGGCATCGACATCTCGGCGGCCTCCCCGTACATCCGCAACGCCCCGCACGCCCTGCTGTGGCCGTCCGGAGCGCTCGCGGTCACCGTCCTCGCGTTCATCATGCTCGGCGACGCGGTGCGCGACGCCCTCGACCCGAAGCTGAGGTGACGGCGTGATGGTGTGCACGGTGACGTGGTGCGCGCCCCGAAGGGGCGCGGGGCTGTGTCGATGTGCGGCTACCGCCGCGTGGGCGCGACCGACCACGACGGAGCCGCAGACGATCGGCGGCCCGTTGTGGCACCCCCCAGCGGAGCGCATGGTGCGCGACGCCCTCGACCCGAAGCTGAGGTGAGCCGTCGCATGCTGCTCGAAGTGCGGGATCTGCACGTGGAGTTCAGGACCCGGGACGGTGTCGCGAAGGCCGTCAACGGCGTCAGCTACGGAGTGGACTCGGGCGAGACCCTCGCCGTGCTCGGTGAGTCCGGCTCCGGGAAGTCCGTCACCGCGCAGGCGATCATGGGCATCCTCGACATGCCGCCCGGCCGGATCACCGGCGGCGAGGTCCTCTTCCAGGGCAGGGACCTGCTGAAGCTGAAGGAGGAGCAGCGGCGCAAGGTTCGCGGCGCCGAGATGGCGATGATCTTCCAGGACGCGCTGTCGTCGCTGAACCCCGTACTCACCGTCGGCGACCAGCTCGGCGAGATGTTCGTGGTGCATCGGGGGATGTCGCGGAGGGACGCCCGCGCGAAGGCCGTCGAGCTGATGGACCGCGTGCGCATCCCGGCCGCCGAGGAGCGCGTCAGACAGTACCCGCACCAGTTCTCCGGCGGTATGCGCCAGCGCATCATGATCGCGATGGCCCTCGCCCTCGAACCGGCCCTCATCATCGCCGACGAGCCCACCACCGCCCTCGACGTCACCGTCCAGGCCCAGGTCATGGATCTCCTCGCGGAGTTGCGCCACGAGTACGCCATGGGGCTGATCCTCATCACCCACGACCTCGGCGTGGTCGCGGACGTCGCCGACCGGATCGCCGTGATGTACGCGGGCCGGATCGTCGAGACGGCGCCGGTCCACGACCTCTACAAGGCGCCCGCCCACCCCTACACCCGCGGCCTGCTGGACTCCATCCCCCGCCTGGACCAGAAGGGGCAGGAGCTCTACGCCATCAAAGGCCTGCCCCCCAACCTCATGGACATCCCCCAGGGATGCGCCTTCCACCCCCGCTGCCCGATGGCCAGGGACGTGTGCCGCACCGACGTACCTCCGCTGAGCGAGGTCTCCGAAGTGCGGGGCAGCGCCTGCCACTTCTGGAGGGAGTGCCTGAATGGCTGAGGCGATTCTGGAGGTCAGCGGCCTCGTCAAGCACTACCCGCTCACCCGGGGCATCCTCTTCAGGAAGGAGACCGGCTCGGTCAGGGCGGTCGACGGCGTCGACTTCACCCTCCACCGCGGCGAAACCCTCGGCATCGTCGGCGAGTCCGGCTGCGGCAAGTCCACGGTCGCCAGGATGCTGGTCAACCTCGAACGGCCGACGGCCGGCGCCATCAGGTACAAGGGCGAGGACATCACCAGACTGTCCGGCCGCGCCCTGAAGGCCGTACGGCGCAACATCCAGATGGTCTTCCAGGACCCGTACACCTCCCTCAACCCCCGGATGACGGTCGGCGACATCATCGGGGAGCCGTACGAGATCCATCCCGAGGCGGCCCCGAGGGGCGACCGGCGCAAGAGAGTCCAGGAGCTGCTGGACGTGGTCGGCCTCAACCCCGAGCACATCAACCGCTATCCGCACCAGTTCTCCGGCGGCCAGCGCCAACGCATCGGCATCGCCCGGGGGTTGGCCCTGCGTCCGGAGATCATCGTCGCCGACGAACCGGTCTCCGCCCTCGACGTCTCCGTCCAGGCCCAGGTCATCAACCTGATGGACCGCCTGCAGAACGAGTTCGGGCTCTCCTACGTCTTCATCGCCCACGACCTGTCGATCGTCCGGCACATCTCCGACCGGGTCGGGGTGATGTACCTCGGCCGGATCGTGGAGATCGGCAGCGACGCGGAGATCTACGACCACCCCACGCACCCCTACACCCAGGCGCTGCTCTCCGCGGTCCCCGTCCCCGACCCGGAGGCCCGCGCGCACCGCGAGCGCATCATCCTGGCGGGCGACGTCCCCTCCCCGACGAGCGTCCCCTCCGGCTGCCGCTTCCGCACCCGCTGCTGGAAGGCCCGGGAACGCTGCGCCCAGGAGGTGCCGGCGCTCGCGGTGCCGTCGAACCTGGGCGGTCCGGGCGGCGGGCCCGCGGCGCACGACTCGGCCTGCCATTTCGCCGAGGTGAAGCGGGTGGTGCTGCCGGAGCCGATGCCATAGCCGTACAAACGCACACGAACCGCGTTAACACACAGGCAACTTCGTCGACCCGATCCCGATATACGGACGCGTCAGGCTGAACAGCGTACGGCCGTGCGGGTGCCGTAAACGGACCGGGGTGCGCCATGTCACCCCGGTCCGTTGCTGTTCGGCACATGAGTACGGGTACTCAGGACTCCGGCCCGCCCCTGCCCGAGGCTTGGCCCATGGAACGCCGACCCGGAGAACACGACGGTCTGTGCGCGGTGCTCGTAGGCCTCCTCGACGTCCTGCTGGTGATCGTCCTCGGCTACGGCATGGTCGCGTCCGGCATCGGCGCGGGTTTCGACGAGTACGCCGACCAGCGGGCGGCCGCGGGGCAGCACGACATCGCGGTCTTCACCGCGTGGCTGACCTGCGGCGGCTTCGCCCTCGCCGCGGTGTTGCGCTACTGGAAGACCGGGTTCGTCCACCTCCTGCTCACCGGTCTTCCTCTCGTGCTCTTCCTCGCCTGGTCGGGCAACTGAGCGGGCCGGGGGCTCAGTTCAGTCCCAGCGACCGCTTCACGAAGTCCACTTGAAGCAGCAACAGATTCTCCGCGACCTGCTCCTGCGGGGTCATGTGCGTCACCCCGGACAGCGGCAGCACCTCGTGCGGCCGGCCGGCGGCCAGCAGGGCGGAGGACAGCCGCAGGGCGTGCGCGACGACCACGTTGTCGTCGGCCAGACCGTGCACGATCATCAGCGGGCGGTGCGGCTCGGCGGGGGAGGACAGGCCGTCGTCGGTGATGAGCGAGCTCTTCGCGTACGACTCGGGCTGTGCCGCCGGGTCGCCCAGGTACCGCTCCGTGTAGTGGGTGTCGTAGAGGCGCCAGTCCGTGACCGGCGCGCCCGCGATGCCCGCGTGGAAGACGTCCGGGCGGCGCAGCACCGCCAGTCCCGCCAGCCAGCCGCCGTACGACCAGCCGCGGATCGCCACCCGGGACAGGTCGAGCGGGTGGGACTTCGCCAGGTCCTGGAGCGCGTCGATCTGGTCGTCGAGCGAGACCGTGAAGTCGCCGTGGACCGCCTTCTCCCAGGCGGGCGAGCGTCCCGGTGTACCGCGCCCGTCCGCGACGACCACCGCGAACCCCTGGTCGGCGAACCACTGCGAGGTCAGGTGGGCGTTGTGCGCGGCGACCACCCGGGGGCCGTGCGGTCCCCCGTACGGATCCAGCAAAACCGGGAGCGGAGTGTCACCGGCGTAGTCCCGAGGCATAAGCACGGCGCACGGGATGCGTCGTGCGCCCCCCTCGGTGAGGGTCACGCGCGGGGTCACACCGGGATCTTCGGCATACGACCGGACCGCCGCCATTCGCTTTCCCTCACGCAGGACCTGGACGTGCGACCCGGGCCGGTCGAGGGTGTGGGACACCAGCACCGTCACGCCCCCGGCGCGCACCGCCGAGTGCACGCCGCGCTCCTGTGACACGCGCTCCACGCCGAGCTCGTTCACCCGGTACACATGCACTTCGCCGACCTCCGGACCGGCCGCGGCCTCACCGGCGGATGCCGAGATCAGCACGTCGTCGTCGGAGACGTCCAGCACCGCGCGGACGTGCAACTGCGGCCCCGTCAACGGGCGTTCGCCCACCGTGAGCACGCGCGCGCCGCCCTCGTCGGCAATGCGCACGAGCTGCCCGGAAGGGGACCAGCAGGGCACTCCAGGGAAAAGATCCAGCCATTGTGGATCTTCGTCCGCGTGCACCATCCGCGTGGCCCCCGTCGCCGTGTCCACGGCCAGGAACAACTGGCTGCGCTGGTCCCGCGCCTGGACGAGGAGCAGCGGCGCACCCGCCGCTGACCAGTGCACCCGCGCCAGATAGGGGTACCGCGCCCGGTCCCACGAGACCTCCGTGCGGACCCCGTCCAGGCCGATCACGAACAGCCGTACGTCCGCGTTCCCGGTGCCCGCCGCCGGGTACGCGACCCGCCGCGGCTCGCTCTCCGGACGCGCCGGATCGGCGATCCACCACCGGCGCACCGGCGTGTCGTCCGCGCGCGCCACGAGCAGCCGGTCCGACTCCGGACCCCACCAGAAGCCCCGGTAGCGCCCCATCTCCTCGGCCGCGATGAACTCGGCCAGTCCATAGGTGACCCCCTCCGACTCCGGCTCGGCGAGCGCACGGTCGCCCTCGCCCTCGGCGCCCACCACCCGCAGGGCGCCCTGCGCGACGTACGCGATGTGCCGTCCGTCGGGGGAGGGGCGCGGGTCGATCACCGGTCCGGGGACCGGAAGTTCGCGTGCCGTGCCGGCGCGCAGTTCCGCCGTGAATAGCCGCCCTGACAAGGCAAAAGACGCCAACTCGACGGCGCTGTCGGTGGCGTGGGCGACGATGCCGGCGCCGGCCTCGCGACTGCGTTCGCGCCGGGCCCGCTCCTCCGGCGGGAGGTCTTCCGACGCACCGCCCAGCAGGGCGCGCGGGTCGGCCGCCACGCGCTCCCCGCCGTCCGCGGTGTCGAGGACCCACAGCGAACTCGCCGGGTCCGTACCGGAGGTGGAGCGCAGGAACGCGACACGGCTGCCGTCGGGCGCCACCGTGAACGCGCGCGGCGCGCCGAGGGTGAACCGCTGGGTACGGGCGTGCCGCCGGGGGAAGGACACAGGCTCGGTCGTCATGACCCGACCATATTGGCCAGTGCGCCCCCTTGTGCGGCTGTGCGCCGATCGATGCGCACGCCCGGATAGTTATGATCACAACCGCATAGTGGGTATGAACCTGCTGGCTGCTGCATGGATTTATCTGCCCCCATAGTCCGACCCCCCGCGCCTGGGATTCTTGGAGGTGAGCCGCCGTGGCACTCTCGATTTCGGCGGTGGTGCTGCTGGCGATCATCGTCTTCCTGTTGATCAAGAAATCAGGGCTGAAGGCCGGCCACGCGGTCGTCTGCATGCTGCTCGGTTTCTATCTGGCGTCGTCGACCGTCGCTCCCACCATCAGCGAGCTGACGACGAACATCGCGGGCATGATCGGCAGCATCAAGTTCTGAGCCGCCCACGTGGCGGTGTCGGTGCCGCCTCGTAGGGTGGGGTCCATGACGGAACTCCCCGCTCGGCGTCTGCTCCTGGTGCACGCGCACCCGGACGACGAGTCGATCAACAACGGCGCGACCATGGCCAAGTACGCGGCCGAGGGTGCCCTGGTGACCCTGGTCACCTGCACCCTTGGGGAGCACGGCGAGGTCATTCCCCCCGAGCTCCAGCACCTGGCCGGCACCGAACTGGGCGAACACCGGCTGGCCGAGCTCACCGCCGCGATGCGCGAGCTCGGCGTCGAGGACTTCCGTCTCCTCGGCGCAAAGGGCCGCTACGAGGACTCGGGGATGATGGGCATCGCCGACAACGACGACCCGGCCTGCCTCTGGCGGGCGGACGTCGAAGCGGCCGCTCGGGACCTTGTCGAGGTGATCCTGGAGGTGCGCCCCCAGGTCCTCGTCACCTACGACCCGGACGGCGGCTACGGCCACCCGGACCACATCCAGGCCCACCGCATCGCCATGCGCGCCGCCGAGCTGGCGGCGGACTCGGGGTGGCGGATCCCCAAGACCTACTGGAACCGCGTCCCGCGCACGGTCGTCGAAGAGGCCTTCGTCCGGCTTCAGGCGGATCTGCCCGGACTGCCGTTCAGCAAGGCCGCCACCGTCGACGACGTGCCGGGTGTCGTCGACGACGAGCGGATCACCACCGTGATCGACGGCGCCGCGTACGCCACCGCCAAGGCCCGCGCGATGCAGGCCCACGCCACGCAGATCGACGTGGCCGAGCTGTACTTCGCGCTCTCCAACGAACTCGCCCAACCCCTCTTCACCACCGAGTACTACGAGTTGGTGCGCGGGGAGCCGGGTTCGGCGGAGACGGAGTCTGATCTGTTCGCCGGTGTCGCTTTCGAGGAGGCGTCATGAGCTCGATGCTCGCCCAGCCGCTGAAGCTGAAGCGGCCTTCCGCCCTGCGGGCCCTCGCCCACCTCGGGCTCTTCCTGCTCGGCGCCCTCGTGGGGACAGCCGGGGCGCTGGTGCAGCCCGCTTGGTTCCCGGGCGGTCTGCTCCTGGCGCTCGCCGGCGAGGCCGGGCTCTGTCTCGGCGGCGCCCGCGCGACGGGCAGCCGGGCCGGGGCCGTCGCACCCGCCGGCGGCTGGATGATCACCGTCATACTGCTCACCGCCAGCCGCCCCGAAGGAGACTTCGTCTTCGGCACAGGCGCCGCCTCCTACCTCTTCCTGCTCGGCGGCATGGCGGTGGCTGTGATCTGCGCCACCCTCGCCCCGGTGCGGCAACCGGGCGACGACGGCGTCCGACTTGGCAATTGACGTACCACTTCTCCACGCCGCGCTCGTGCGAGTCCCGTGTGGGTTTCCCAGGCGGTCGTGGGATACGGGCCAGAAGTGGCCAGTATGGTGGTGCGCGCCGCCGAGCCGCCCGAAGCAGTGAGGTACGGGCGGCGGAGCCAACCGGGAGAACCTGCCTTGAGTCGTGAAACTGACACTCCGTCCTCCGGGCCCAACGGGCACGGCGGAGCCGCATACCCCTCCGGCACGCCGCCGTACGGGACCCCCATGGCTTCCGACAGCGGTGCGGACGCGGGCCGTTCGGCCACGCAGCCGGAGGAACGCAAGACCGAGACCACGCTGACGACCCGGATCCGGATCAACATCCCCGGATCGCGGCCGATTCCGCCGGTCGTCGTGCGCAAACCCGTAACCGAGGCCGAGAGTGCCGGGGCCCCCGCGGACACCGAGCCGCCGGCGCCGTCCGCGCCCACCGCCACCTCCACGGGCACCGTCGAGGCTCCGGCCGAGCCCACGGGGCAGGCGGACGAGAAGACCAGCGACTGGTTCGCGCCCCGCAAGTCCTCGGCGGGCAAGGGCGGTCAGGGCGGCCCGCCCAGCAACGGGGCCGGTCTGCCCGGCGGTTCAGGCGCCGGGGCTTCCGGTGCCGGTGCCGGTGCGCCCGGTGGTGCGCGTCCGGGTGCCGGTCGGCCCGGTGGTGTCGTCGGTTCGATGAGCGCGCCCGGCGGCTCCCGCCCCGGCGGCGGGACGGGCGCGGGGCTCCCCGGCGCGACCGGCGGGCCCGTGGCTCCCGGGCACGGCGGCGGCACCGGTTCCTTCGACGTGACCGAGGCACTGGCGGCGAGCTCGCTGGGCAACGGCAGCGGCGGCGGCAACGGTTCCCGCCCCGGCGCCGAGACGCGCCGTGACGACCTGCCGTACTTCTCCGAGAACGGCCAGAACGGCCAGAACGGGCAGGGCGGCCCGAACGGGTTCGGCGCCCAGGGCGGCGGCCCCAAGGGCCCGAACGGCTTCGGCGCTTCCGAAGACTTCACCGCCCCGAACCCCTTCGACCCCGCCGCCGACTTCGGCACCCCGAACGACTTCAACGGCTCCGGCGACTTCAACGGCCCGGACTACGGCGGCCCGAACGGCCGTGGCGGCCAGGGCGGCCCGCAGGGTCCCGCGGGCCCGACGACCGGTCCGGTCACCGGCGACGGTCCGGCGGTGCCTCCGATCGCCGGCGGTGGGCGGGGCGGGCCCGGTGGTCCCGGTGGTCTCCCCGGCTCCGGTACGCGCGGCCGTCCGGGCGGTCCGGGCGGCTCCGGTCCTTCCGCCGGTCCGGGTGGTCCGAGCGATACGGGTGCCACCGGGATCTTCACGGGTCCGGGGCGGCCCGGTGGTCCCGGCAGTGGTCTGGGTGGTGGGCCCGCCGGTCCGGGCGGTCCTGGTGGACCTTCCGGTCCGGGTGGTCCAGGAGGCCTGGGTGCTCCCGGTGTCTCCGGCGGCCCCGCCGGTCCCGGCGGTGGCCTGAGCGACGACACCGCGATCCTCACCCCGCAGAAACCGGCCCCCGAACCCGGCACCCCGCGGTACGGCGGCGTCGCCGACAACGTCTCGGGCCACACCGTCACCAGCGGCATCCCCGTCGTTCCTCCGGGCGCCCAGAACGGCCCCTTCGGCGCGGGCACCACCGACGCACCGGCGCCGCACACGCCCCCGAAGCTGCCCGAACCGGGCTCGTCGGACGCCCCGGCCTCCCGCGCGCCCAAGAAGAAGGGCCGCAACAAGCTGGCGCTGGTCGGCGGCGGAGTGATCGTCCTCGCGGGCGGCGTCTACGGCGCCGGCCTGCTGATGGCCCACTCCGACGTGCCCAAGGGCACGAGCGTGCTCGGCGTCGACATCGGAGGCGGCACCCGGGACGAAGCGGTCAAGAAGCTCAACGACGCCTTCGACGAGCAGGTCAACAAGCCGCTCGAGCTGTCGGTGGGCGGCAGGACCGTCACGCTGGAGCCGGACAAGGCCGGGCTGCAGTTCGACATGCAGCAGACCGTCAGCAAGGCCGCGACCAGCGACTACAACCCGATCTCCGTCATCGGCTCGCTGTTCGGCCAGGAGCGGGTCGTCGACCCGGTCATGCCCACCGACGAGGAGAAGCTGCACGCCGCCCTCGAGGAACTCTCCGGTGGCTCCGGCTCGGTGACCGAGGGCACGGTCACGTTCACGTCCGGCAAGGCGGTCGCCGTGTACGGCAAGGCCGGCCAGGGCATCGACGTCGCCAAGTCGACCACGGCGGTCGAGGAGGCGTACCGAAGCCAGGTGGAGACGGGCACGTCCGCCGCGGTGCGGGTCGCCACGACCACCCAGCAGCCGACGATCACGAACGCCGAGGTCGACCGGTTCATGAAGGAGTTCGCCGAGCCGGCGATGGCCAACAAGGTCACGATCCAGACGGACGCCGCGCACAGCATCCCGTTCGGCGCCCTGTCACTGCCGAAGATCCTCGGCGTCAAGGCCGTCGACGGCAAGCTCGTGGACACGTACGACCTCAAGGCGCTGAAGGAGGCGTACGGCGCCACCTTCGACGGCGTGCAGATCAACGGCGCGAGCGGCAAGCGTGACGTCCTGCCGGAGGACGTCGCCTCCGCCCTGCGCAAGGCCCTGCGCGGCAAGACGGCGGCGGAGCGCACGGTCACCATCGACACCAACCCGAGCTAGCGGAACCGCTCGGACCAGTCGGACCAGGGGCACCCGGCACTCGCCGGGTGCCCCTGGCCGTCGTATGACATCTGTCATCCGGCAGTCAGGACCGCCGACACTGCCGGACCCGGGGCCGCGAAAGCCACTCTGGATCGCATGACAACCACAGCGGCTGCATTCGACCAGGTGAGCAAGGCATACGGCGACGTCCGGGCCGTGGACGGCCTGAGTCTGACCCTGCACCCGGGGGAGACCGTCGCCCTGCTCGGCCCCAACGGCGCCGGCAAGTCGACCACGCTCGATCTGCTGCTCGGCCTCAAGCGACCCGACAGCGGGACGGTCCGCGTCTTCGGTACCGGGCCGCGCGAGGCCATCGTCGCCGGACGCGTGGGAGCGATGCTGCAGAGCGGCGGGCTGATGGACGAGGTGACCGTCGCGGAGCTGGTGCGCCTCGCCTGCGATCTGCACCCACGGCCGTACCAGGTGTCCGACGTCCTGGCCCGCGCCGGGATCGCGCAGATCGCCGACCGCAAGGTCGACAAGCTCTCCGGCGGCCAGGCCCAGCGCGTCCGCTTCGCCCTCGCCACGGCCGGTGACAGTGACCTGATCGTCCTGGACGAGCCGACCACCGGCATGGACGTCACCACCCGCCAGGCCTTCTGGGCCACCATGCGCGAACAGGCCGACCAGGGCCGTACGGTCCTCTTCGCCACGCACTACCTGGAAGAAGCCGACGCCATCGCCGACCGGGTGCTGGTGCTGCACCGGGGCAGGCTCCTGGCCGACGGCACGGCGGCCGAGATCAAGGCCAAGGCAGGCGCCCGGAGGATCTCCTTCGACCTGGACGACCCGGAGATCGACGAGCCGACCCTGCGCGCCCTCCCCTTCCTCAGCACGATCGCCGTCTCCGGCCGCACCGTCCGCATCCAGTCCACCGACGCCGACGCCACCGTCCACGCCCTCTACGGCCTCGGCGTGTACCCCCGCAACCTCGAAGTCGCCAGGCTCGGTCTGGAGCAGGCCTTCGTCGCCATCACCGAGGCCGAGGAGGCCCGCTCGTGAACAGCCTCGTCAAGCTGGAACTCACCCGCGCCCTGCGCAACCGCAAGTTCATGTTCTTCTCGGTGATCTACCCCTCGGTGATCTTCCTGCTCGCCTCGAACCAGAATGGGACCGACGGCAAGGTCGCCGGCACCCAGCTGACCGTCGCGGCGTACGTCATGGTCTCCATGGCCTCCTTCGGCGCCCTGACCGCCGTGCTGATGGGCAACAGCGAGCGCATCGCCAAGGAGCGGGAGAACGGCTGGGTACGGCAGCTGCGGCTCACCACGCTGCCCGGGCGCGGCTATGTCCTGGCCAAGACGGCAGGTGCCGCCGTCGTCAGCCTGCCGTCCATCGTGGTCGTCTTCCTGGTCGCCGCCGTCGTCAAGGACGTACGTCTGGACGCCTGGCAGTGGCTCGCCCTCACCGCCGCGATCTGGGCCGGCAGCCTGGTCTTCGCCGCGCTCGGCGTGGCCATCGGCTACCTCGCCTCCGGGGACGCGGTCCGCCCCATCACGATGATCATCTACTTCGCCCTGTCGCTCCTCGGCGGCCTGTGGTTCCCGTCCTCGGGTTTCCCGGCCTGGCTGCAGGACATCGCCGAGTGGCTGCCCACGCACGCGTACGCTGCCCTGGGGCGGGCCATCGAGCAGAGCCAGGCCCCGCGGGCCCAGGACATCGCCATCCTCGTCGCCTTCTTCGTCCTGTTCACCGGCGGCGAGGTGCTGGCGGCGCCCCGCGAGCACGACGTGGACGTGGCGCTCCTCGACATCGAGATGCCGGGCGCGACGGGCATCGAGGCGGCGGCGCTGCTGCACGCGGAACTGCCGGCCGTGAAGCTGGTCATCCTCACGACCTTCGGCCGCCCCGGCTACCTCCGCAGCGCGATGGAGGCGGGCGCCGACGCCTTCCTGGTCAAGGACGCGCCCGCGGCCCAACTGGCAGAAGCGGTACGAAAGGTACTGGCGGGCGAACGGGTCATCGACCCCACCCTGGCGGCAGCGGCCCTGGCGGAGGGCGCCAACCCTCTGACGGACCGCGAGCGAGAGGTCCTGCGAGCAGCGGAGGACGGCTCCACGAACGCCGAACTGGCGGCGGCCCTGCACCTGTCCCAGGGAACGGTCCGCAACTACTTGTCGACGGCGATCCAGAAACTGGCGGTACGGAACAGGGCGGAGGCGGCCAGGAGCGCACGGGAAAAGGGCTGGCTGTAAGTCGCCGGCCAAGCGCAACGCCCCCAGGGGCGCGGGGAACTGCGCGATCAGCCAGGAAGCACCCGCACTCGCACAACCACACAAGCCCCTACGGCGAACCGGCGAAGATCAGTTGAGCATCGCCCGAGCCGCCCGAGCCTGCCCCCGCACCCGCTCCGCCGCGGCAGCATCAACCGCACTGATCAATTCCGCGTACCCCTCCAACTCCACGGCCCCCTCGACGAACTCCCCCCTCTGCACCAGCAACTGCCCCCGCTCGAACCGCAACCGAGCCGGATGCGACGGCAGCAACAGCGACAACTCCACCGCCCACAGGGCCACATCCGTCCGCTCGGGCCGGGTGGCGGCCCAGGCCCGCACGTTGTTCAGGATCCGCAGCACCACATCCAGCGGATCGGCCGGCGTCAGCATCGACGGATGCAGCGGCGCCCCCGTGGCCCCCGCCACCAGTAGTTCCGCATCGCCCCCCGTCAGCACGCGCCCCCCGTCGAACGGATCGGCGAGCACCTGCTCGTCCGTCGGTCCGAAACCCACCACGAAGTGCCCGGGCAGCGCGACACCGTACACAGGCGCCCCCGCCCGCCGAGCGACCTCCATCCACACCACCGACAGCAGGATCGGCAGCCCACGCCGCCGCCGAAGCACCTCGTGCAGCAAGGACGACTCCAGCCGCTGATAGTCCGCGGCGGAGCCGCGAAACCCGTACCGCTCCCCGAGCAGCTCCCGCAGCGCGACCGCCCACGCCCGCGGCCCCCCGGGCCGGAACGGCAGCTGCCCCGCCAGCCCGTCCAGCTCCACCTGCACCGCGTCCATGCCCGCCTCGTCCAGCGCCCCGTCCGCCTCGGCCCCCACCAGCAGACACAGCATGGACAGATCGGGCCGCTCGGACCGCGCCTCTTCGGCGAACCGCCGCCGCAGCTCGGCGGAGCGCTCGGGTGAGGGGGGATAGGGGGTACGCATAGCTGGCTCGTGCCCTTTCACGGCGATCCGTACCGCTGCTCAGAGTGATCGATAGTGGTGGTACACGTGATGCGCGGCGAACCCCAGCCCGGCGTACAACCCCCGCGCCCCCGCGTTCTCCGTCTCGACCTGCAGCCACGCAGCCGAGGCCCCCTCGTCCAGGGCCCGCCGGGCCAGCGCCGCCATCACCCGGGTGGCCAGGCCCTGCCGCCGCAGCGCCGGATCCACCTCCACGGCGGCGAACCCGGCCCACCGCCCGTCCACGACACACCTCCCGATCGCGGCGGGCGCGTCACCCGCGGCGCCGGGCACGGTCGCGAACCACACGGACGGCCCGCTCGCCAGCACCTTCAGGGCCACCTCGCTCACCCCCTTGCGCTGATACCGCCCGAGCCAAGCCTCGTCCGCCTCCCGGGACAGCACCACCCCGGCGTCCTCGGCCCGGTCGGCGACCGGTGCCAGCGCCCCGATCCACATCTCCGCAGAAACCTCCCGGACCCACCCCAGCCGATCCAGCTCCGCGCACAACAGCTCCTGCGTGCCGGCGGCGCCGGTCGCCGTCTGGACGTACGCGGGGAGCCCACGGTCGCCGTACCAGCGCCGTACGGCATCGAGGGCGGCCGGCAGGGGCAGCCCGGGGTCGCCCAGCGGCAGTGCCGAGTTGGCCCGGCGGGTGAACCCGGAGGCGGCCCGCAGCTCCCACTCGCCGAGCCGCTCGCTCTCGAGCGGCCGCCACGCGCGCGTGGCGACGTGCGCGAGCTCCTCGTAGGAGGCGGCGGGCCCCCGGCGCCGGGCCGGGGCGGCGGGCACCACCTTGCCCGCGACCAGCGACGATTCCGGAATGCGGACGGTCTCGCCGCTCTTCCGTGTGATCAGCAGCACACCGTCGTCCCATGATGCGAGAACACCCACCGTGTCGGTGAACTTCTCACCCTCGGCCGCAGGATCGTTCAGGCGGCGCACGGAGACCCGTTTACCCACGTCAGCAGCGGTGACACGGACCTCAAGGCGCCCCGTCGCAGAGATTTCCACAGGTCAGTTCACCCCTCCTGTTCGGATCATGCCCAAGAACGGAGATACTAGGGGCGGGCATCGACGACGCCGCGCTCCCGCGCGCCAGGCGGCGGAGCCTGAGGAGGCCCGCCAGCGCCCTATCGAGGAGGAACGACAGCGTGACCTACGTCATCGCGCAGCCTTGTGTCGACGTCAAGGACAAGGCGTGCATCGAGGAGTGCCCGGTCGACTGCATCTACGAGGGCCAGCGGTCCTTGTACATCCACCCGGACGAATGCGTCGACTGCGGAGCCTGTGAGCCGGTATGCCCGGTCGAGGCGATCTTCTACGAGGACGACACTCCGGAGGAGTGGAAGGACTACTACAAGGCGAACGTCGAGTTCTTCGACGAGCTCGGCTCCCCCGGCGGCGCCAGCAAGCTGGGCCTGATCGAGCGGGACCACCCCTTCATCGCCGCGCTGCCGCCGCAGGCCGAGTAATCCCCACCGGCGACCCGCACAGCGTGCCGCCTCGGTCCCGTACGGCCTGATCACCGTGATCGTCCCGATCGCCTTGATCGCCGTACGGGACCGAGGCGTTGCCGTATCCGGCAGAACCGGCAGTACCAGAAAGTGAGCCAGATCCGTGTCCGCAGTCTCCGACCGCCTTCCGACCTTTCCCTGGGACAAGCTGGAGCCGTACAAGAAGACGGCCGCCGCGCACCCGGACGGCATCGTCGACCTCTCCGTCGGCACACCGGTCGACCCGGTGCCCGAGCTGATCCAGAAGGCCCTGATCGACGCGGCGGACTCCCCGGGCTATCCGACGGTCTGGGGCACTCCGGCGCTGCGTGACGCGATCACGGGCTGGGTGGAGCGCCGCCTGGGCGCCCGCGAGGTCACCCACCGCCACGTCCTGCCCATCGTCGGCTCCAAGGAACTGGTCGCCTGGCTCCCCACGCAGCTGGGCCTGGGCCCCGGTGACAAGGTGGCCTACCCGCGGCTTGCCTACCCGACGTACGAGGTGGGTGCCCGCCTCGCCCGCGCCGAGTACGAGGTCTACGATGACCCGACCGAGCTGGACCCGCGGGGCCTGAAGCTGCTGTGGCTGAACTCCCCGTCGAACCCCACGGGCAAGGTCCTCTCCAAGCCGGAACTGACCCGGATCGTCGCCTGGGCCCGTGAGCACGGCGTCCTGCTCTTCTCCGACGAGTGCTACCTGGAGCTGGGCTGGGAGGCCGACCCGGTCTCGGTCCTGCACCCGGACGTGAACGGCGGCTCGTACGAGGGCATCGTCGCGGTCCACTCCCTCTCCAAGCGCTCGAACCTGGCCGGCTACCGCGCCGCGTTCCTGGCCGGCGACCCGGCGGTCCTCGCGCCCCTTCTGGAGATCCGCAAGCACGGCGGCATGATGACCTCGGCGCCGACCCAGGCGGCGGTGATCGCGGCCCTCGGCGACGACGAACACGTCCGCGTCCAGCGCGACCGCTACGCCTCCCGCCGTGCCTCCCTCCGCGAGGCCCTGGAACGCCACGGCTTCCGCATCGAGCACAGCGAGGCCAGCCTCTACCTCTGGGCCACGAAGGACGAGTCCTGCTGGACCACGGTCGCCCACCTCGCCGACCTCGGCATCCTGGTGGCCCCGGGCGACTTCTACGGCGAGGCGGGCGCCCGTCACGTCCGGGTGGCGTTCACGGCGACGGACGAGAGGGTGGCACAGGCGGTCCGGCGCCTGGCATAACCTGCCGTGCCGCTGCGGCGGCGCTGTGCCTGTTACCGCTGTGAGCAGTCGTTCCGCAGGGCGATGGGGGTCCCCCCGCTCGAGCGAAGTCGAGAGTGGGGGAGGGTGGGCACAGCCTCCAGCGCCGGGCACCGCCCGAACACGCCCCGGCCCCTGCCGACGTACCGACGCGGGCACAGAAAAACCGACGGGGCCCAGGAACTCCCGGAACCCCGTCGGCTCAACGTCGGCCCAACCCAGGCGGTTAGCCGATCGGCAGAGCCTGCACCGGCAGCGACCCGGTCTTCGGCACGCCACCCTCCGCGGCCGCACCGGCCGTGTCACCGAGGACGGTCCCGACCGATCCGGCCAGGCCACCCGCGGTCTCCTGCGCCGCGGGCGTCGCCTTCTTCGCGACCTTGCTGCCGGCCTTGGCGGCGGTCGGCACCGCCTTCTTCGCGGTCTTGCCGCCGGTCTTGGTCACCTTGTCGCCGGCCTTCGTCGCGGTCGGCAGCGCCTTGTCGACGGCCGTGTCGACGGCGCCGCTCGCGATCCCGGTGGCGTTCTGAGCCGCACCGTCGACGACGCTCGTGCTGTCGACGGCGGTCAGCCCGCCGACCTTGGAGGCGTCGGGCAGTTCGGGGGCCGCGCTGGCGGAGCCGGCCGCACCGACCCCGGCAGCCGCTCCCGCAGCGACGAGCAGCGCGGCACGGGCGATCCGGCGGGTCAGGGGGAGGGACATGATGCTCCTTCGACGGGTAAGTCGGATGAGAACGATGAAGTGTCCGACCACACCCGGTAGTTGACCGACTGGCTGTTGATCTCCGGGCTCGGACGCAGTGACTACCGCTCGAAGCCCCCGAAGGTTGCGGCGCCGCAACGTAAAGAGTTGGCAATGCGTCGCATAATCGCCTGCGGATAAAAACGGTCAAATCGCGTCCCGCCGGAAAGCCTGCCGAATCCTTACAGCCCTTTGTTCTCAAGGCCTTTGGCAGATACGAGGCTGACCGCGCGAAATCCCGCGCACGCCGCCGCCGTTCGACGCCCCGGGTAACCCGTGCGGGTGGATCCCCGAACGGCTGCGCGTGCCAGGCCCTGTCGTCAAATTCCCGCCTGCCCGGCGACGCCTGGCACGCCCTCCCCCAGAGGGGGGACCCCCAGCTGGGTTGCCGAACCGCCCACGTGGCTCCTCCCCCACGCGCGAACCGAGCTTCGCTCGGTTCGCGCGTGGGCACCCCCATCGAGGGCGGCTCCGGCGCCTTGCGATCGCACGCACCAGACGCCGCCGGGCCCGCCCTTCGGGCGGACGACGGGAATTTGACGACAGG
>NZ_JOFS01000015.1 GCF_000719285.1 Streptomyces bicolor
CAGGTACGCGCGGTCCGGGGGCGTGGGGTGCGGGGCGGGAGTGGTCGTGGGGTGGTTTGTGGGGAGGGTGGCGGTGCGAGCGAAGGGCGGGGGCGTGCCTGAGAGGGCCGGGCGAGCGTCCGAGGAGGGGCGGTCCGAGCATGGGCCGGCGACTTCGACGGGCGAGTCCCAGGCCGGACAGAAGCCTGCCGTGGTCTGGTCGACCTGGCGGACCGCCGGGGTGGCCGCGCAGGCCGCCGTGCTCTGCGGGGTCACGTTCGCTGTGCTGGCCGCGCTGTCGGGTGGGCCGTTGGGGGTCGGGCGGCTCGCGCAGTTCGGGCCCGTGTGGTGGCAGGTCGGGGCGGCGACGCTGGGGTGGGTCGTGGTGGTGGCGGTTCCCGTGGCCGTGGTGGTGCGGGCGTGGCGGTGCCTGGCGGGGCGGGGGGCGACGGGAGGGCAGGGGAGCGAGGCGCAGGGGGCGTGGATCGGGAGGCCTCGGGTGGAGGAGTCGGGGGAGAGCGGCTCGGGTGTGGGGGGCTCCGGTGAGGGTGTTTCTGGTGAGGGCCGCTCGGGTGAGGTGGGCGCTGGTGCCGGTGGGCGCCGGCTGCGGGAGCGGCTGCCGTTGGTCGGCGGGTGGTTCTCGCGCAGGGCGCAGCCGGGGGAGGGCGACGACGCGGACACGGAATCGGGGGCGGGGCGCTCGGTGTACGACCAGGATGCGCTGTTCACGGCGTTCGCGCCGGACCACGCCGTTCACCGGCGGGGCGACGAGCAGGAGGTACGGCTTCCGCAGGACGGCCGGGACTGCGCGAGCGAGGCTCACGACCCGGACATCCCGTACGTGGAGTACGACCACGACACGACCTTCGAGCCGGACGACTTCCCGTCCGACGCCCGGCCACCGGAGCCGCCGCCCTCACCCGGGCCTTGGCACGACGAAGCCTCGCGTGCCACGCGCTGGGCGGCGATGAAGGAGGCGTCGGCTCCGGCGGACGCCCACGAGGACTCGCAACCCCGGGACGCTCTGGTGGGCTCGGCGGCATCGGACACCCGCGAGGGCTCGGCGGGACGGGACACCCGCGAGGGCTCGGCGGCACCGGACGCCCTGGGGAACCCGGAATCACCGCACGCCCCGGACAACCCGGAATCCCCGGACCCCCCGGAGCGCACCGCATCACAGTGAACGCGAGGATGCCCCACCGCGCTGCGGCCTCGCCCCCCTCAACCACGCTGCCGCATTCGCCCCCTCAACTCACTCGGTGTTCCCCAGAACCCCCCGCAGCTCCTCGGGCAGGAGCTCGTTGCACGACTGCTTCGCCTCGTTGGTCAGCGCGTCGTTCGTGCAGGTGTAGTAGTCGCTGTAGACCATCTGCGCCGTGAACCCGGCGGCGACCACCGCGATCGCGAGGGACGCCGTGACCAGCCCGCTCACCGCCGCCGTCGTCTGGGGGCGGCCCGTCTGCTGGGGAGCCGGGTTGTCCGGGTCGGGGGTGCGGGGCTTGGCGCGGAGGCTGCTGATGCCCCAGTACAGGGCCAGCGCGCCCAGCAGCAGAGCCACGTACGGCCAGCTGAACAGGGCGAAGAAGAAGGCCCACATGCCGGACAGCAGGGCGAACCGCGCGCGGCGCTGGACGGGGTCGGTGGGGTCCCAGCGCATGCCCGTGCCCGTGCCACCGCCTCCGGGGCCGTCCTGGCCGCCGCGGGGCCGGTCGCCGAAGCCGCTGGAGGAGCGGCCCGGCTGGCGGTCGCTCCACTGGCTGCCCCACGGCGAGTCGCCCTCGCCCGATCCCCGCGAGCCGTCCTCGCCCGAAGGGCGCCGCGGCTGCCACGGGCGGTCCGGCGTGCCCTCCGGGGGCGGCGCGAAGGGGTTGTCGTCCTGAGCCTGGCCGCCGGGGCCCCGCTCGTCGCCGTTCTGCCCGCCCGAGGGCGCGTCGGGCGGTGAGGCGGGGCGCTCCCGCAGCAGCATGCCGCTGTGCTCCCCTCCCTGCATGGACTGCGGGGGGAGCGTGAGGAGTCGCAGGCTGCGGTCCGGCATCAAGTGAGCGTCTTCCCCTTGGTGAATACGCACGATGGCGAATACGAACGATGGCGAATAGGAACGAACTGCTGGGACGAACTGCGTGAGCTGTCACTTCGTGAACGCACCGCACACCGTCCGCGTTCCCGAGCCCGCTCCCCGCAGACGCTACCTTCCGGCCATGCCCCCGTCCCATGGGGGCCGCCCGGTGTGCCGGTATCGTTGCTGACGGTCGGCTGCTTCGTAGACTTCCCCGTATCCCGGGGCGCGATGCATTCGTATGAACGTACAGACCATCCGTACGTTGAGCGCGCTGACGCTGAACGTACGGACCGTCGACGTCCATGCCCGCCGGCCGCACGAAGAAACGCACCCCCGAGAAAGGGCCCCACCGTGGCCGCCAAGCCCGTGGCCGAGCGTGCCAAGCGCCTCGTCGTCCTGGTCTCCGGATCCGGCACCAATCTGCAGGCGCTCCTCGACGAGATCGCCGCCGTCGGCCCCGAGGCGTACGGCGCCGAGATCGTGGCCGTCGGCGCCGACCGCGAGAACATCGAGGGGCTCGCTCGGGCCGAGCGAGCCGGGCTGCCGACCTTCGTGTGCAAGGTCAAGGACCACGGCAGCCGCGAGGAGTGGGACGCGGCGCTCGCGCAGGCCGTCGCCGCCCACGAGCCGGACCTCGTCGTGTCCGCCGGGTTCATGAAGATCGTCGGCAAGGAGTTCCTCGCGCGCTTCGGCGGGCGGTTCGTGAACACCCACCCGGCTCTGCTCCCCAGTTTTCCCGGCGCCCACGGCGTCCGCGACGCCCTCGCGTACGGCGCCAAGGTCACGGGCTGCACCGTCCACTTCGTCGACGACGGCGTCGACACCGGGCCGATCATCGCTCAGGGCGTGGTGGAGGTCCGGGACGAGGACGACGAGAGCGCTCTGCACGAGCGCATTAAGGAAGTCGAGCGAAGGCTGCTCGTCGAGGTCGTGGGGCGGCTCGCCCGCAACGGCTATCGCATTGAGGGACGAAAGGTAGTTATCCAGTGACCGCCGAGAGCAACAAGCGGGCCATTCGACGGGCGCTCGTCAGCGTCTACGACAAGACGGGCCTCGAGGACCTCGCGCGCGGCCTGCACGAGGCGGGCGTGGAGCTCGTCTCCACCGGGTCCACCGCGGGTCGTATCGCTTCCGCCGGCGTCCCCGTCACCAAGGTCGAGGAGCTCACCGGCTTCCCCGAGTGCCTGGACGGCCGCGTCAAGACGCTGCACCCGCGCGTGCACGCGGGCATCCTCGCCGACCTGCGCCTGGACAGCCACCGCCAGCAGCTCGACGAGCTGGGCGTGGCGCCCTTCGACCTCGTCGTCGTCAACCTCTACCCGTTCCGCGAGACGGTCGCGTCCGGGGCCTCCCCCGACGAGTGCGTCGAGCAGATCGACATCGGCGGCCCGTCCATGGTGCGCGCCGCCGCCAAGAACCACCCGTCCGTGGCGGTCGTCACCAGCCCCGCCCGTTACGCCGACGTCCTCGCGGCCGTCCGCGACGGCGGCTTCGACCTCACCACGCGCAAGCGGCTCGCGGCCGAGGCGTTCCAGCACACGGCGGCGTACGACGTGGCGGTCGCCTCCTGGTTCGCTTCCGCCTACGCCCCCGTGGACGACTCTCCGTTCCCCGACTTCCTCGGCGCCACCTGGGAGCGCGAGAACACGCTCCGCTACGGCGAGAACCCGCACCAGCCGGCGGCCCTGTACGTCGACGGCGGCGGGAGCGGTCTCGCGCAGGCCGAGCAGCTGCACGGCAAGGAGATGTCGTACAACAACTACACGGACACGGACGCCGCCCGCCGTGCCGCGTACGACCACGCCGAGCCCTGCGTCGCGATCATCAAGCACGCCAACCCGTGCGGCATCGCGATCGGCGCGGACGTCGCCGAGGCGCACCGCAAGGCGCACGCCTGTGACCCGCTGTCGGCGTTCGGCGGCGTGATCGCCGTCAACCGCCCGGTGTCGAAGGAGATGGCCGAGCAGGTCGCCGAGATCTTCACCGAGGTCATCGTCGCGCCCGACTACGAGGACGGCGCCCTCGAAGCCCTCGCCAAGAAGAAGAACATCCGCGTCCTGCGCTGCCCCGAGGGCCCCGGCAACCCCGTCGAGATCAAGCCCGTCGACGGCGGCGTCCTCCTCCAGGTCACCGACCGCCTCCAGGCCGACGGCGACGACCCCGCCAACTGGACCCTCGCGACGGGCGAGGCGCTCAGCGCCGAGGAACTGGCGGAGCTGGCCTTCGCCTGGAAGGCCTGCCGGGCCGTCAAGTCCAACGCCATCCTCCTCGCGAAGGACGGCGCCTCGGTCGGCGTCGGCATGGGCCAGGTCAACCGCGTCGACTCCTGCAAGCTCGCCGTGGAGCGGGCCGGTGCGGAGCGCGCGCGTGGCTCGTACGTCGCCTCGGACGCGTTCTTCCCCTTCCCGGACAACATCGACGTCCTGAGCGAGGCCGGGGTCAAGGCCATCGTCCAGCCCGGTGGTTCGGTCCGTGACGAGCTGGTCGTCGAGGCCGCGCAGAAGGCAGGGATCACTATGTACTTCACGGGAACGCGGCACTTCTTCCACTGAGCGATGAGCGCACGGCCATGAGCCGACAAGCGTGAGGGGCGCGCCGTACGAAACGGCGCACCCCTTCTCGCTACCGCCGTCAGGTCGAACGACGCAGCGCCGCCCAGGTGTTGGGCCCGACCTGGCCGTCCACCTCCAGCCCCTTGTCGCTCTGGAACAGCCGCACCGCGGACTCCGTGTCCGCGCCGAACTCGCCGTCCACGCCCGAGCCGCCGACGCTGTAGCCGCGCTTGGTGAGCATGCACTGGACTTGGAGGACGCGTGGGCCCGTGTCGCCGCGGTCGGTGAGTTCGGTGCCGGAGTAGTGGGTGCAGTCGGAGAGCCAGGGCGGGGTGGCGGGGGTCGTGGCGGTCTTGGTGGGGGTGGGGGTCGGGGCGCTGCCGCCGCCGCCCGCGCCGCCTTCGTTGCCGCCGGACGTGTCGGAAGGGGCGTCGGTGGGAGTGGCCTGGGTGCCGCCCGCGCCGCCTCCGGCCGCGTTCGGGCTCTCCGAGGCCTCGTCGTCCTCCGATGCGGAGGCCGTCTCCTTCTCCTTGCCGTCTTCCTTGTCCGTCTCCTTGTCGCCGGAGGGGGACGCGGAGGAACTGGGGAGGGGGGAGTTTTTCTGCGCCTGACCGGCCTCGGCGCTGTCGCTGGCCGTCGGTGCGGCCGAGGCCGTTTCGTCGAGGGAGGGGCGGGTGAGGAAGAAGGCGCCCGCGGCTACGGCGCACACGGCGAGGCTTGCGGCGATGGCGAGGTAGGCCTTGCGCTTTCTGCGGCTGCCGCTGACTTCCGGGGCGGGTGTCTGCAAGGGAGCGGGGTACGCCGGCGGCCCCGTCGGCGTATGGAACTGGACAGGCGTGGGCGACTGAGCAGGGGTCGGCGACTGGGCGGGGATCGGCGACTGTGTGGCCGTAGGGGCCTGGGCCGGCGTACTCAACCGGGGCGGCGTACGCAGTTGGACCGTCTGCTGGACGGCGAGCTGCTCCAGTGACTCGCAGGCCTCCTGCCGGGCCTGCAGCCGGGCCGCCAGCGGCTCGTGCCAGACGGCGGGCGCACGGCCGTGACCGGCGGACGTGGCCGCGTCGAGGAGTTGGCGTGGGGTGGGGCGTCCGGCGGGGTCCTTGGCGAGGCAGGCGGACAGGAGGGCGGCCAACGACGGGTCCACGGCGGCGAGTTCGGCCAGGATCTCCGGCTTGGGTTCCTCGAACGCGACGCGGTGCATCACGTCGACGCCCGTGCCGTCCCCGAAGGGGGCGTGCCCGGTGGCGGCGTAGATCAGGCTCCCGGCGAGCGAGAAGACGTCGGAGGCGGTGTCGCAGCGCGCCTCGCGCAGATACTCGGGCGCCATGAAGGCGGGCGTGCCGACCCGGTTGCCTGTCGACGTGATCGCGCTGCTGTCGGCGGCCTGCGCGATGCCGAAGTCGATGACGTGCGCGCCCCGCAGAGACAGGATGATGTTGGACGGCTTGAGATCCCGGTGTACGACATCGGCGGCGGCCAGCGCCGACAGCGCCTGCCCGAGCTCCCCCACCAGCCGCCACACCCCGGCACGCTCCAGCTTGCCGCACTCGCGCACGGCGTCCGCGAGGTTGAGACCGGGCAGGTACTGCGTCGCCATCCACAGCAGCGAGTCGTCGAAACCAGTGCCCAGCAGGTCCGGCGTACGCGGCGTGTGCACCTGCCCGTGCACAGCGGCCTCCCGCTCGAAGCGACGCCGGAACCGGGGGTCCTCGGCGTACTCGGGGCGGATCACCTTGACGGCGGCGAGTCCGGGGCTGTTGTCGGCGGGGCGTGCCAGGTAGACGTGGCCCATGCCGCCGCTGCCGAGGCGACCGAGGGAGATGTAGGGGCCGATCAGTGCCGGGTCCGTGGACCGCAACGGACTCGCCCCGGCCTGCTCCAACGCGGCGTCCACGGACGCCGGAGGGTGCGGCGAAGTCGGTTGTTGGTCTGACATGGGTCCCCCGATGTGCTGCCTTCTCACAACGTGCGCTCGCGTCACGCCAGTTGTCGACAGGCTACCGTCCCGCGAGGGAGGCGGCGGGATCGGCAAACGAACGGCCCGCCGGGGAACCGGCGGGCCGTTGGGCGCTGGTGTACGTGTGGTGTCAGCCGCGGACCGAGCTGGCTTCGTCGTTCTTGGAGCCCATGCTGCTCGCGTAGCCCTTCACATCGAGCTCCAGATTCCAGCCGCCGCCGTCGTTGTCCTCGGCCAGGTCCCCGTCATCCGCGGCGTACTGGTTGTTCCGCCATGACGAGGTCTTGTCGTTGAAGCTGTAATCATCGAGGTTCTGCCAGTCGCCGTCCTGGAAGATGAGCCGCTTCCCCTTGCCGTTACTGTCCTCGTACAGGCACACCCACCCGCTTGCGCACGCCGGTACGGCGGTGGCGCCCACCTCGGCGGCGTTGAGTGCCACCGTGTCGGTGGCCCGCTTGTAGCCGGTCGCCTTCTCACCGGCTGCCGCGGTGCTGTAGCAGCGGATGTCGTCCTGCGCGAAGACGGCGCAGGTGTGGGCGCCCTGCCAGCCCTTGGACAGGTCGATGGTCTTGCCCTGGTAGTAGGCCAGGGCGCCGTGGTCGGCGGACGGCTGTGCCTGTGCGGTTCCCGTCGTGACGAGAACCCCCAGTGTGGCCGTCGCGATCGCTGCGGTCATCCAGCGTGCTGTGCGCATGTCACTCCCTTGTCTTGGCCGGGGCGCCATCCCCCGTGGCGGCGCACGGACAACTCTGGTGGTCGCGGCCTCACAGCAGTACCTGCAAAGTTCCAGGGTCATGACAGGAGTTCGCACCATACGGTCTTGCCGACGCAGGTCAGCCAGACGCCCCAGCGCAGAGTGAACGCGTCGAGCAGAAGCAGTCCGCGGCCTGTTTCGTCATCGGCGTCCGGCTCACATGCGATGAGCCAGGCGTGCGCGTCGGGGTCCGTGACCTCCAAGCGTGTTCGGCCGCTGGGAGCACGGAAGAGACGGATGGTCACGGGGGTGCCTTCGCCGACAGGGGTGATCACGTTGGCCAGCAACTCGCTGACACAGAGCTCGACTTCGGGACAGGTCACACCCAGGTGCTCGCGCACGGCGCGGCGTACCTCCGGTACGGCCTTGGGGAGCGCGAGCAGTTCGAGGACGAGGGGTCGGTTCACCGGTCGGCTGCCTTGCGCAGTGCGGTGGTCAGGGCACGGGCGGTGGCCTGGTTGCAGTTTCCGAGCGCGATGAGAGGCCGCGCGGGGAGCGTGCCGGCGAAAGTGGGCAGGTCGATGCCGAGGGAGGGGAGGGTGATGCCGTTCGCTTCCAGCGCGGTGCGGAGTTGTTCGAGGCAGGCCGTGGTGTCGTCATGGGGGTGCATTGCCGTACGCCTTTCTGGGCCCTGTGCGTTCCGTGATGTATCGCTCACAGAGTGGCGTCGGGGCGGCTACCGTGAAAGACGTTTGGATTGCGCGCGGTAACCGGCAAACGGCGGTGGTGAGTTGTGCCTGCGAAGAAGGACCCTGACGCTTCGACGAGCGTTCCCTGTTTCTACGGCGCCGAGTTGCGCTTCAAGAGGGAGCAGGCGGGGCTGACGCTGGAGCAGTTGGCCGAGGGGAGTTTTCGGGGGATCTCGTTCCTCAGCCAGATCGAGCGGGGTGAGCGGCGGATGCCCGTCGATCTGGCCAAGCATGTGGATGAGCGGCTGGGGACGGACGGGTTTTTCCAGCGCCGTTGTGAAGACGCGGCCAAGGCCCGGCAGGTGGGCATCGCGGAGCACTTCGCGGACGCCGCCGAGCTGGAGAAGCTGGCGCAGAGCATCGAGGACTGGGCTCCGCTGCTTGTGCCCGGACTGCTGCAGACCAAGGCGTATGCAGAGGCGATTGCCCGTTCGGCGATGCCGCGTGCCTCGGAAGGCAGGGTCGAGGCAGTCGTGAAGGCGCGCTTGGACCGCGCGGGACTCTTCAGGAGCGATGCTCCGCCGAAGCTCTGGGCGATCGTCGACGAGTCGGTGATCCGGGGACGCGTCCTGCCGCCTGCGGGGATGGCCGAGCTGCTGAGCCACATCGCCGAGGTGATCCGGAGTACGCCGTCCATTCTGCAGATCGTTCCGGCAACCGCCGCCGCCCACCCGTTCATGATGGGGCTGACGCGGATCATGACGTTCTCCGATGCGCCACCGCTGGTGTACACGGAGGGTCTCCACAGCGGCCAAGTGATCGACTATCCGCCCCTCGTGGCGGAGTACCGCGAGTCGTACGATTTGCTAAGGGCCGCCGCACTGCCCCCGGAGGCGTCCCTGGCCATGATTGAGGCGGCAGCGGAGGAACACCGGAATGAAGCCCAAGAGCACCATTGACCTGAACTCCCTGCAGTGGCGCAAGAGCAGCTACAGCAGCGGGACCGGCGGTGAGTGCGTCGAGGTCGCCGTTAGCCTCCCCGACTGCGTCCCCGTCCGCGACTCCAAGACCCCAGAGGGCCCCGCGCTGGTGTTCCCCACCCCCGCCTGGGCCCTCTTCGTGAAGTCCCTCTAGGAGACCTCGTACTGCCCGACCTCCAGGAAGTACCGCAGCTCCTCCGGCGTCCCGTCGATGGCGTCCTCCGCCGCCGCCCGCAGCGCGTCGCTGATCGTCGGGTCGGCCAGGATGCGGGCGATGCGGACACGGTCGTCCTCGGCGCGGGCGAGGCGGTAGCCGGTCTCCAGGAAGGCGCGCAGGGCTTCCGGGGTGTTGGTGTCGAGGGCCTCGTTGGCCTCCCTGATGACCGCCCTGTCGGTCTTCGGGTCGGCGGAGGCGAGGATGCGGGCGATGGCGACGCGGTCGTCCTCGGCCTGGGCTGTCCAGCGGCCCGTCGCCAGGAAGTAGCGCTGGTCCTCGATCGTGCCGTCCATGGCCGCCTGCGCGGCGGCGTAGACGGCCTTGCCCGTCGTGGGGTCGGCGATGATGCGCATGATCGCGACCCGGACGTCGTCGTCGGACATCTCGTCGACGCCCGGGTCGGTCGCGTCGGACGCGGTCGCCACGGTGGTGGCGGACGACGGGGCGGCCGAGTCGGCGGCGAAGGCCGGGGTGGCCAGCAACAGCGCCGGGGTCAGGGCGGTGGCGACGAGGGTCAGGGCGATAGGGGTCGGTCTCACGTGTGAACCTTCCTTGTCTGCGTCGGGTACGTCAGGTGCGGTGTGCATCTTCCCTCCAACCGCCCCCGAGATCACCGGAATTACCGGGCTCCAGGTCAGACCTCCCCAGCCTTCCGCAGCGCCCTCCACGTACTCGCCCCCACCACCCCGTTCGCCTCCAGCCCCACCCGCTTCTGGAACGTGACGACCGCCTCGTGCGTCAGTGGACCGAAGATGCCGTCCACCTCGCCGACCTCGGTGATGCCATGCAGGTACCGGAGCAGACACTGGGCTTCGCGGACCTGGCTGCCCCCCTCGCCCCGCTTGATCGTGAACTCCCACGTGCCGTTCCACCCGGCGGTGTAGCCACGGCCGTACTTGGCGTCCTCGTACACCGTGGGCTTCTCGCAGGTGGGTGGTGCCGAGGCGGTCGGCCTGTCCTCGTCGCGCAGGGCGTACGTGGCTGCCGTCGCTGTCGCCGTCAGGGCCAGCGCCGCCAGCGCCGCGACCAGTGCCGGACGCCGCCACCGCCGGGGCCGTAACCTCGGCAGCCGCGCCGAGCGGGAGGCGCCCGCGGCCTCCTCGACCCGGCGCAGGAGAGCACCGGTGTCAGGGATCCGGGTGACGCGCGCGGAGTGCGTCGGAGCCAAGCAGTCCCGGACCATCTCCCGCCAGGTGTCCGGTAGTTCGGGCGACAGCCGTAGCTCCTCGGTGCCGCGCGCGTAGCGCATCGCCGCGTCGGTGCGTGCCTCCGTGCTGCCGCCGGGCAAGGGGAAGGAATCCGTGAGGACCACGTGCGCGAGGACTCCGAAGGCCCATACGTCGGCCGACGGGCGGATCCGGGTGCCCCGCTCGTCCACCTCCGGCCACAGCAGCTCCGGCGGGGTGTAGTCGGGCGTGGCGAAGGCGGGGGCGTAGGCGTGGGTGCCCTCCAGTTCGGCCGCCATGTTGAAGTCGGCGAGCCGGGCCGAACCGTCCGCCATCAGCAGGACGTTGGCCGGTTTCAGGTCGCCGTGCACCCAGCCGGCGTGATGCAGCTGGTGCAGGCCTTCGCAGATCTGGGCCAGCAGGGCCGGGCCCGAAGCCGGCTTCGGTTCGTGTTCCAGTGCGGCGTCCAGGGAGCCCTCGGCCCGCTCCAGTACGAGCACGGTGGCGCCGTCCAGCTCCGGGTGCTCCGGGTCGTCGACGGTCAGGGTGTCGTACATGCGGATCAGCCGGGGCGCGCGCAGGCGCCCCAGCAACTCCACCTCGCGTTCCGCCAGTTCACGCAGATGCCGCAGCTGCCGCGGGGTGCGGGTTCCGGTGGGCAGGAACTTCAGGGCGGCCCGGTGGGGCATCTCCGGGTCCCGTCCTCCGGCGAGCCGCGCCGCGTACACGGTGGCGAACGCGCCGGACGCGAGCGGCTCGCGCACCTCCCAGGGGCCGATCCGGTAGCCCTTCGGGACGGGAACGGCGTACGAACGCCCGGTCACCGGGCCACCCCGCCGACGGCCGCCGCGAGCACGCTCAGGTCGTCCTCGCGGACGAGGTCGAAGCGGAGCGCGAGGGAGACCAGAGACTCCTTCTTGCCGTTGACGCGCTGACCGGGCTCGGCGGTGTCGGGGCCGGGGCGCAGGCGGAGTTTGAGGGCGAGGTAGTCGATGTTCCAGTAGACGGACGAGCGGCTGACCGTCGGCCAGGTCGGGCGCAGGCGGTCCACCAGCTGCTCCACCGCCGGCAGCGGCGCGTGCGGTTCGCCGCGCAGCCGGGGCTCGCACAGGGCGGTCAGCACCGCGAAGTACCGGCTGGTGCGGTCCAGGGCGAACGCCGGTGCGGTGGCGGCGCCGGGCAGGCCCCGGCGGTCGGCGCTGCGGAAGGCGTGGCGCGGGGCCCAGACGTCGAAGGAGAGCAGGTCGCCCGCGGCGGGCAGGACCACCCGCGCGAACTCGAACGGTACGGGGGCTTCCAGCCGGCCCGGTGGGATCTTGAGGTGCTCCCCCGCGCCCTCCGGGTTCTCCACCACGTAGGTCTGGTCCTCGCTGAAGTTGCTCAGCAGCCAGAAGGACCGGTGTGCCGTGATCTCCCCGGCGACCCGGGGCACCCCGTCGTGCGAGATGGTCAGTCCGCCGTCCGACGCGGCTCTGCCGAACGAGAGCCGCTCACCGGTGGCGATCCTCACCTGGTCGTTCACATTGCCGCACGCCGGCGGCACCACGATGACGCTGTACATGGAGTCGTCCCCCTCCAGTTCCCCCGTTCAACGTTCAACGTGAGGAAAGGGTAAGGGGTACCTCATCGCGACTGCGAAGCTTTCGCGCGGAATGGCGCGGCGCGGCCTCCGGCCCTCCCCCGAGGGAGCCAGAGGCCGCGCCGCGGCCGGTCAGCAGGGACGCAGCGACCAGATCGGATCCCACGTCGCCGTGCCGGCCTGGTACGCCGTGGACGTCCAGCGGACGCTGCCGTCCTTGTTGAAGAACTTGGCGACGGTGCCGGGCGTCTGGTTGTTGGTGAACGGGCCGTCGCCGGTCCAGTTGGTGAGGTTCCACGTCTGGCACTTGTAGAAGTCGAACTTCTGACCCTTGACGATCATGCACAGGTGACCGTAGCCGCAGGCCAGGTCCCGGGTGCCGATCTGGCCCTTGGGGGCGGCGGTAACGGTCAGGCCGTCGTACACGACCTTGCCGTCGGTGACCCGGAGCGGCTTCTGGTTCCCGGCGAGAACCTCCTCGGCGACCTGCTGGGTGCTGGTCACCCGGGTGCCGTCCGGGCCGGCGACGGCGGAGGCCGTGACCGTGGAGCCGGCGATCAGGGCGGTTGCCGCGATGAGCAGTGCGGCGGGCTTGGCGATGTTCACGGTTGTTCCCCCATTGCATGGTGTGAACGCGACTGGTGTGAACGCGGTTGGTCACTTCACTGCGGTGGAGCGGTGTCCAACGTTCCAGTGGCGCCCGCCGACCGGTACCTCAGAACTCTCAGGGTCACGTCTTGCCGGGCGGCGTGTACTCCTTGAGGTGATGGGCGACGCGGGCGGCGTAGTCGCGGTACTTCGGGGGAACACCGCCCGCGTCGTTCACCACCTTGGTCGACGTCCGGTACGCGGCCGCCAGCAGCACCCGGCGGTCGCCGGACAGGCCCTTCCGGTCGAGGAGCGGTTGCATGTAGCAGAGGTAGCGGCCCACGGCCGGAATGGACTCGGCGGGGGAGAGGGGCGGCTCGGGGGTCTCCTTCGCGGGGACGCCGTCCGCCCGGATCCACCAGCGCAGCAGGCTCGGCGTCCAGCGCGCGATGCCGTACTCGCCCTCCTTGCCCACGGACGGGTCGGACAGGTCGGGGTCGAAGTTGCTCTCCGCCTTCAGCAGGGCGGCGATCAGCGCGGGGGTGACCTCCGGATGCACGCAGTCGTGGGCCGCGTCGACGATCAGGCGGCGGTAGGCCACGGGTACGCCCTTGTCGGTACGGAGTTCGTCCGCGCCGTAGGAGGCGGCGGCCGTGACCTTCGCGCTCTTGCCGGCCGGGGTCCCGCCACCGTCCCGGTCGGCGTTCGCCCAGTTGCTCACGCCGTAGCCGAGCGCGGCCACGGCGACCACGGCGGTCGCGGCGGCCAGCGCCGTCGTACGGCGGGAGCGGCGGCGGGGGAGGAGGGCCCGGGGCAGGCGCGGGGAGCGGCCGGCGCCGGCCGCCGCCTCCACCCGGCGCAGCAGGTCCTGGGTGCCGATCCGGTCGGCGTGCGTGCGGGTCAGGCAGTCCCGCACGATCTCCCGCCAGTCGTCGGGGAGTTCGGGCGACAGACGCAGGTCGTCGGTGCCGCGGGCGTACGCGGCGGCCGCGTCACGGCGGGCCGTCGGGGTGGCGCCGGGCAGCGGGAAGGAGTCGGTCAGGAGGAGATGCGCCAGGACACCGAAGGCCCAGACGTCCGCCGAGGGGCGGATGCGGCGGCCCCGCTCGCCGATCTCCGACCAGAGCAGCTCCGGCGGCGTGTAGTCGGGCGTGGAGAAGGCGGGCGTGTACGCGTGCGTGCCCTCCAGCTCCGCCGCCATGTTGAAGTCCGCCAGCCGCGCCGAACCGTCCGCCATCAGCAGCACGTTGGCCGGTTTCAGATCGCCGTGCACCCAGCCGGCGTGGTGCAGTTGCGCCAGCCCCTCGCAGATCTGCGCGAGCAGGGCGGGCCCGGCGGCGGGGCGCGGCTCGGCCGCCAGGAGCGCGGACAGGGAGCCCTCCGCCTTCTCCAGTACGAGGACGGTGGCGCCGTCGAGGGCGGGGCCGGCCGGGTCGTCGACGACGAGGGTGTCGTACATCCGGATCAGCCGCGGCTGCTTCAGCCGACGGTGCAACTCGACCTCGCGGTCGACGAGTTCGCGCAGGTGGGTGAGCTGGCGGGGGGTTCCGGTGCCGGTGGGCAGGAACTTCAGGGCCGCCGTCTTCGGCAGGGCCTCGTCGGCTCCGGTACGTCTGCCCTCGTACACACTCCCGAAGGCCCCGGTGGCGATCGGCTCGCGCACCTCCCACACGCCGACCCGGTACCCCTTCGGCACCGGCACGGCGTACGGCTCGGTCACCGCGTCACCCGCCCGGAGGCCGGTTCGGTCAGGACGACCAGGTCGTCCTCCCGGACCAGATCGAAGCGCAGGGCCAGCGACACCAGCGACTCCTTCTTGCCGTTGAGCCGCGGGCCCGTGTCCGCCGTCTCCGGGGCGGGCTTGAGGCGCAGCTTCACCGCGAGGTAGTCGATGTTCCACTGGACGGAAGTGCGGGACGCGGCGGGCCAGTTGGGGCGCAGGCGGTCCACGACCTGGTCCACGGTCGGCGGCGGGGCGTGCGGTTCGCCGCGCAGGCGGGGCTCGCACAGGGCGGCCAGGACCGCGAAGTAGCGCTTCGTGCGGTCGACGGAGAAGGCGGGCGCGGTGGTGGCGCCGTCCAGGCCGTCCTCGCTGCGGTAGTCGTGCCGCGGCGCCCACACCTCGATCGGCAGCAGGTCGCCGGCCGCGGGCAGCACGATCCGCGAGAACTCGAAGGGGACCGGCGCGTCCAGCCGCCCCGGCCCGACCTTGATGTGCTCGCCCGCGCCCTCCGGGTTCTCGACGACGTACGTCTGCTCCCGGCTGTGGTTGCTGAGTATCCAGAAGGCGCCCTGGGCGGTGATCTCACCCGCTCTGCGGGACACGCCCTCGTGCGCGATGGTGAGGTCGTTGTCGGAATCGGAACGCCCGAAACTCAGCCGGTCGCCGGGCGCCATACGGATCTGGGTGCGGTGGCTCTCGTCCTCCGTGGTCGGCGGAGGTACCACGATGATGCTGTACAAGGTGCGTCTCCCCGTGCCTGACGGCTACCCACGTCAGAGTAGGGCGACGCGGCGGGGCCGTGTCCCCCTCATACGAGTGAGACACGGCCCTCGGCTGTTATTGGCGTGAACCGATCCCTGGCGCTCAGTAACGCGGGCGGCTGAACCAGGCGGTGGAGGCGCTGTTGACCATCGACGCGAGGATGATGCCCGCGATGGCGAGGGAGATGAGCCCGCCGAAGGTGGTGGAGCCGCCCGCGCCGTTCACGATGTTGACGATGCCGCCGAGGATCATCAGCGACGCGTACACGATCGTGGTGATGCGGATGCCGCTGCCGCCGTTCTTGAACTTCACGCCCAGGAAGATGGACAGGGCGCCCAGGCCGACCAGCAGGGCCGCGGCCAGGAAGCCGAGGCCGGCCAGCGCGTCGGTGTCGTCACCGGAGCCGACGCCGTTGGAGACGTCCTGAGCGGCACCGATGGCGATACCGGCGATGATGCCGAACAGGATCTGGAAGCCGGCCATGATGAAGAGCAGCACACGGGCCGTCTTCATCAGACCGGGCATCTCCATCGGCATCATGTTCCCGCCCGGGTAGCCGGGGTAGGCCTGCTGCGGGGCCTGGGGGTAGCCGTAGGCGGGCGGCTGCTGGGGAGCGCCCTGGGGGTAGCCGTAGCCGGGCTGTCCCTGGGGAGGCTGCTGCGGCGGGTAGCCGGGCTGCTGGCCCTGGGGCGGCGGGCCGTAGGGGTTGTTCGGGTCGCCGAAACTCATGGCGGTCTTTCCTCCGTTGTCCGAGTGCGGGGACGCGCGGCACGGTTCGGAGGAAGGTCTTCGGATGCGGTTGTCCCCCCGGCTCTGCCCGCGGCACTGCCGTCACATCGTTCTTTAGTCTGCTCTTACTTGTCCAGCCGCATTCCCTATGTGTTGTGCAAGTGCAACATCGCTGATCATGAGTGGATACGGGTGGAGATACGGTCGTGCAGGCCACCGCGGACCCGGAGCGAGCCCGGAACGGACCCGGATTGGAACCGGAAGGGCGTCATCTAGGAGGATGGGACCCATGACCGCCCAGATTCTCGATGGCAAGGCCACCGCAGCCGCGATCAAGTCCGATCTGACCGCCCGCGTGGCGGCGCTGAAGGAGAAGGGCGTCACGCCCGGCCTCGGCACGATCCTGGTCGGGGAAGACCCCGGCAGTCAGAAGTACGTCGCAGGCAAGCACCGCGACTGTGCCCAGGTCGGCATCGCCTCCATCCAGCGCGAGCTGCCGGCGACGGCGACCCAGGAGGAGATCGAGGCGGTCGTCCGCGAGCTGAACGAGGACCCGGACTGCACCGGCTACATCGTCCAGCTGCCGCTGCCCAAGGGCATCGACGAGAACCGCATCCTCGAACTGATGGACCCGGCCAAGGACGCCGACGGCCTCCACCCGATGAACCTCGGCCGCCTGGTCCTGAACGAGCCGGCCCCGCTGCCCTGCACCCCCAACGGCGTGCTGACCCTGCTCCGCCGGTACGGCGTCGAGATCAAGGGCGCGGAGGTCGTGGTCGTCGGCCGGGGCGTGACCATCGGCCGCCCGATGCCGCTGCTGCTGACCCGGCGCAGCGAGAACGCGACGGTGACCCAGTGCCACACCGGCACGCGCGACCTGTCGGCGCACCTGCGGAACGCCGACATCATCGTCGCGGCCGCGGGCTCCGCCCACCTCATCCGCCCCGAGGACGTGAAGCCGGGCGCGGCCGTCCTCGACGTGGGTGTCTCGCGCAACGCCGAGGGCAAGATCGTCGGTGACGTCCACCCCGGCGTCGCGGAGGTGGCCGGCTGGATCTCCCCGAACCCCGGCGGCGTGGGCCCGATGACCCGGGCGCAGCTGCTGGTCAACGTGGTCGAGGCGGCGGAGCGCAGTGTCGGCTGAGGACACCGCCGGCAGGGCGGAGGACAGGGCCGGGGCGGAGGACAGCGCCCGGGCGGAGGACGCTGCCAGGGCGCAGGATGCTGCCGGGGCGGAGGAGATCGAGGTCCGGGACCCGGTGAGCGCCCCGGACGCGGATGGCGTGCCCCGGCGCACCACCCGTCGCTTCCCGCTGTTCACCAGGGACACGGCACGCCCCGAAGGCGGCGGCCGGGCCGCCGGCGGTGACGCGCCGGCGCCCGCCCGGCAGTGGCCCGTCCTCCTCGTCCTCGGACTGGTTGGTGTCGGCCTGCTGATCACCGCGCTCGACGTGTTCCGCGTCGGCACGCTGGTGATCGGCGGCGCCCTGCTGGCCGGCGCGGTGCTGCGGTGGCTCCTGCCGAGCGTCGGCATGCTCGCCGTACGTTCCCGCTTCACGGACATCGCGACGTACGGCGTGCTGGGACTCGTGATCGTGCTGCTGGCGCTGATGGCACAGCCGGATCCGTTGCTGAAGGTGCCGTTCCTGAAGGACGCCCTGCACTTCACGGTGGACAGCTGACGCTCTTCGCATGACGGCGGCCCGTCCTCTCCCCCGAGCCAGGACGGACCGCCGTTCGCGTCCACCGTGGGGCACCGTGAAGGTGCTGTTCAACGGCTGTCAGCGCGCTGTGTCACGGAGGTGACCGTTCCGCTACGTCGGGGCCGTCGGGGAACCAAGGCACCGTCCCCTGTCGTCACCCGATCGGATCTGGTTCGGAGGTGAGCGATGGGTGCCTGGCAGCCGCTGCCCGACGATCTGCCGCCGGAGGTGCGGCACTTCGTGGAGCAGTTGCGGCAGCTCAAGGACCGCACGGGCCTGAGCCTGGTCGCGCTCGGCGCGCGCACCGCGTACAGCAAGTCCTCCTGGCAGCGCTACCTCAACGCCACCCAGCCCCCGCCCCGGCAGGCGGTCGTCGCGCTGTGCCGCGTGGCGGGGATCGGCAAGGAGGAGGCGGAACGCTTCGGGGTTCGGTGGGAACTGGCGGTGCGGGCGTGGCCGAAGCCGGTGGTGGTTCCGGGGGCGGGGAGGCCGGAGGGCACGGCCGAGACCATCGGGAACGACGAGAACACCGGGAACGCCGGTGGCGCCGATACCGACGCGGAGTCCGAGCGGTACGAGGACGATCCCACCCTGCCCTGGTGGGACGCGCCGCCGAAGCGATCGGAGCCGCCCTCGCGCCGGCTGCTGGTGGTCGCGGTGGTTCTCGTCGTGGCTCTGGCGTTGACCGCGGTGATCGGGGCCGTTGCGCTGGGGTGAGCCCGGTGGGACAGCCGTGCCGGTCGCGCCGATCGTGCCGGACTTGTCCGAATGCGGCACATGTGACGCAGGTGATCGTTTATGTGGGTTCTGTGTGGCGATGTGTTGACAAGTTCGCGGATTTGCAAGGAAGTCGTTCAACAACCGGGCTAGCGTGGTCGATCGGGACGGTCCGGGGCGTCCTGTGAATCGCAAGGGCTTACTGCCAGGGTTGGGTCGGCCGGCGAGGGGGGCCGGTGGAACACTGGACGGGTCCGGCGGGCGTGCAACGGTGCGTGCCCACGGTCGCAACGCTCCCGTGCGCCCCCACCCCGGGAACTGAGATCCTCACTGGGCGCATCCCTGTGGGTAGCCAGAACGGGGACTCGGCAGAGGGCACCACGCGCGGGGGAGACGCGAGAAAGACCAGCACGAACCGGGGGGAAGAGGGGGGAAGCAATGCCTCGTTGGAGGGCCTTGCCGGATGAACTGGATCCGCAGGTCAGGGAGTTCGCGAGTCAGCTGCGGCGGCTCGTGGACCGCAGCGGTCTGAGCATCGCGGCGCTGGCCGACCGCACGGGATACAGCAAGACGTCCTGGGAGCGGTACCTGAACGGGCGGCTGCTCGCGCCCAAGGGCGCGATCGTGGCGCTCGCCGAGGTCACCGGCACCAATCCGATCCACCTGACGACGATGTGGGAGCTCGCCGAACGGGCGTGGAGCCGTTCGGAGATGCGCCACGACATGACCATGGAGGCGATCCGGATCTCCCAGGCGCGTGCCGCACTGGGCGAGTTCGGGGCGCCGCCGGCGAATGCCAAGGGGAGCGCGAAGGCGGGCAAGGGTGCGCGGCGGGGCGGCAGCGCCACGGCCGCGCCCACGTCCGGGGTGGCGGGGCCGGCGGGGGTGGCCCCGACCGTTCCGCCCGCGGTTCCGGCGCAGCCTACGGCGCCGGAGGTGCGGGACTCGGCGGTCAGGGATTCTTCGGTACGGGATTCCTCGGTACAGGACTCCTCGGTACGGGATTCGGCGGTACGGGACTCCTCGGCGCCGGACCCGGCGGCGCGGGGGTCCGCAGGGGGCGACGTCCGGGAGGGCGGTTCCTCCGGGGCCAACTCGTGGGGGGTCGCGGGGTATCGGGGGCCGTCGCAGCCGGGGGGTCGTGCGGGTACGGCGCCGTCGGCTGACGCATCCGGCGCGTCCGGTGTTTCCGGCGTGGCCGGTGGGTCCGGGGTACCCGGTTCCGGTCAGTACGGTGCGCCTCCGCAGCGGCCGGAGGGCGGCGTGTCCGCGGGCGGCGGCGGTGGCAAGCGGCGGCTGACGATGTTCCTCGCGGGGGTCGTCGGTGTGCTGGTCGTGATCGCGGCGGTGTTCTACCTCGTCGACCCCGGCGGCGGGAAGAAGGACCCGAACGCCGGTAAGTCGCCCTCGCCGTCCGTGACGACCGACCCCGATCTGCCGGCCGGGGTGAAGTGCAGCGGTGACTCCTGCACCGGCAAGGACGCGGAGAGCATGGGCTGCAGCGGTGACCTCGTGACCACCGCCAAGACCGCGACCGTCGGCACGGCCGTGGTCGAGGTGCGCTACAGCGAGACCTGCGGCGCGGCGTGGGGACGTATCACTCAGGCCGCGCAGGGCGACGAGGTGGTGGTGACGGTCGGCAAGACGAAGCAGACCGGGACGATCACCGTTGCCGGGGACGCGATCGCGTACACCCCGATGATCGCCGTGAAGGACGCGGGCGAGGCGACGGCGTGCGCGACGCTGGCCGCGGGGCTGGAGGGGTGTACGCAGTAGCGGGGGCTGGACTTGAGGTTCCCAGCGGGCGAAAAAAGGTTCGGTGGGGCAGGAATGGCCGTCGGCAAAGTGGGCACGCGCACCGTACCCCCACGGGAGTCCGGCATCCGGTACCCCCACCCAGCGGCCGCCCAGGTCCCCCTCTCCCGGACCGGGCGGCCGCTCCTTTCGCCCCCCGATCGACATCGATCGACATTGATCGACATTCTGTGGGACGGGCCACACGGACCCGGCCGTGCGAGATCCTGGATGCGCGATAGCCTGACGGGTGGATCTCTTGACGCCAAGAGATCGATCATCTCTTCGTCCCGCACCCCGGGGCAGGACGCCCACCGCCAGCTGTCATACGGAGAACGCCATGACCCGCACTCCCGTGAACGTCACCGTCACCGGCGCGGCCGGCCAGATCGGCTACGCCCTGCTGTTCCGCATCGCCTCCGGCCAGCTGCTCGGCGCGGACGTGCCGGTCCGGCTGCGGCTTCTCGAGATCACCCCGGCGCTTAAGGCCGCCGAGGGCACCGCGATGGAGCTCGACGACTGCGCGTTCCCGCTCCTGGCGGGCATCGACATCAGCGACGACCCGAACGTCGCCTTCGACGGCGCCAACGTCGCCCTCCTGGTCGGCGCCCGCCCCCGCACCAAGGGCATGGAGCGCGGTGACCTCCTCGAGGCCAACGGCGGCATCTTCAAGCCGCAGGGCCAGGCCATCAACGCCCACGCCGCGGACGACATCAAGGTCCTGGTCGTCGGCAACCCGGCCAACACCAACGCGCTCATCGCGCAGGCCGCCGCGCCCGACGTACCGGCCGAGCGGTTCACCGCGATGACCCGCCTCGACCACAACCGCGCGCTCACCCAGCTCGCCAAGAAGACCGGCTCCACGGTCTCCGACATCAAGCGGCTCACCATCTGGGGCAACCACTCCGCCACCCAGTACCCGGACATCTTCCACGCCACCATCGCCGGCAAGAACGCCGCCGAGGTCGTGAACGACGAGAAGTGGCTCGCCGAGGACTTCATCCCGACCGTCGCCAAGCGCGGCGCGGCGATCATCGAGGCCCGCGGCGCCTCCTCGGCCGCCTCCGCCGCCAACGCCGCCATCGACCACGTCCACACCTGGGTCAACGGCACCGCCGACGGCGACTGGGTGTCGATGGGCATTCCGTCGGACGGTTCGTACGGCGTTCCGGAGGGGCTCATCTCCTCCTTCCCGGTCACCACCAAGGACGGCAAGTACGAGATCGTGCAGGGCCTGGAGATCAACGAGTTCTCCCGCGCCCGTATCGACGCCTCCGTCAAGGAGCTCGAGGAGGAGCGCGACGCGGTCCGCGCCCTCGGCCTCATCTGAGCCGACCGGCAACCGCTGATCCCCGGGCCATGCGACAACGGCCCGGGGATCAGCGCGTTTTCACGCCCCTGTGCATAGCCCGCCGTACCCGCGACCGACCGCCCCGTCAGCCCTCCACGACCAGCGCCGCCAGGTCCAGGAACGCGTTCAGCGCCGGTGCCCGCAACCGGTCCAGCGGCCCGAAGCCCGCGGAGGACAGCAGTCGGTCGAAAGGTACGGCGACCACCTGGTCGGCACCGATGTCGAAGCGGGCGGGCAGGTCCTCCGGCACGGTCTGCCCCGAGCGTTGCTCGACCTCGGTCACCACGACGACCGCCTCGTCCGCCAGCCGCCGGTGCCCGTCGACGCGCAACCGGTCGAGCACCCGCCACGCGGCGTCGAAGTACCAGCCCGAGTTGCCGCAGCACAGGATCAGCCGGTCGGTCAGATCCAGGACGGTGTCGGCGGACCGGTCCAGCCGCTGCGGGGCCCAGTCGGTGAGGACGAACGAGTAGTAGGGCGCGGTCCTGGCCAGGATGTGCGGATAGGCCTGGGCGTGTATCAGGTTCGGCGGGACCCGGCCCCCGGGGTGCGCGGCGACTTCCAGCCCTGACGGCAGGCGGGTGGTGCGCGCCCGGACCTCCTCGTACGTCGGGTCGGCGGGCAGGTCGGCCAGGTCGCGCACGGTGGCCGGGTTCCGGTCGGTGAGGAAGGCGTCGAGCGCCCCCTCGTCGTCCGCTCCGTCGAGCGCCAGGACCGGCTCGCCCCGGACGGCGGCGAGGAGCGAGCCGAGCACCATCGTCGTCGCGGCCCGCCCGCTGTAGACCCGGCCGCCGTAGTGGTAGGTGCCGACCAGGGTGAGGCGGCGGGCGTGGCTCAGCGGTGTCCGCAGCCGGGCCAGCCGGGCCTCCCGCTCGCGGCGGGCGGCGCCGAAGCGGGGTGGTGGGCGCAGGGGGAGGGCGCCGGTGTCGCCGGGCACGGCGGCGACCGGGGGGAGGGCGAGCGGTACGCGCGACGACGGCCGGGTGCGGACCCGGGGCTTGGCCGCGGGTGCCGGTGTGCCGGTGCGTTCGGTGCGGGACTGGGCGATGTACTTCGCCAGGACGTCCGCGACCTCGCCCGCGGTGGGGCGCGCGGCCGGGTCGGGGCCGAGGCAGCGCAGCACCGTCTGCCGCAGCCGCGCCCAGGTGTCGCCCTGCCACAGGTGCATGCCCTCGGGATGGCCGGGCACCTGCCGGTGCAGTTCGCGGCCCGCCTTGCTGCTGACCAGCTGGAGCAGGTCGCCCAGCGCGCGCACGTTGTCCTCGGGGGTGGGCACCGGGCCGGTACCCGTGTACCGGCCGTCCAGGGCGCAGTTGGACAGGTCGGCGAGGACCACCGAGCGCCGCAGCACGAAGATGTTCTCCGCACTGAGGTCCGCGGGCACGACCCCGTGGAGATGGCACAGGGCCAGGGCGCTCGCCAGATGCCAGCCGACGAGCAGCCCCGTGAGCTTGTCGAAGGGAGCCGTACCCGTCGCGTGGGCCTGGTTGAAGAGCTCCGCGAGGCGGGGCGGGGCGGGTGACGCGGAGCCGTCCTCGATCGGGGCCGACGCCAGCCAGGCCGGTGTGCCCCCGAGCCCGGTGCCGAGCAGGGCGGGCGCGTACTGACCGCCCAGGCGGCGCAGCGCCTCCGCCTCCGTCGCGATCAACTCGGCGCCGTCGGTGGCGACATCGGTGCGCGGGGTGCGCACCATGGCTCTGGTGTTGTTGATCAGGTCGACGGCGTCGTACTCCACCACCCAGCGCAGCCGCCGCCGACCACGCAGCCGGTAGGGGCCGAGCCGCCGCGGATCGTCGTCCGTCAGGCTGCCCCAGCCGTCCCCGGAGGTGGTGCCCTGTTCCCGGATGCCCCGCTCCAGGCGGCTCGCCCCGGAGTCGAACGAGACCCCGAAGCGCGCCAGCAGCTTGCGCTCCACGCGCGTGAACGGCCGGTGCGAGCCTGGGAGCCGGGCGGAGCCGTCCGGGTGGGCGAGCCAGGCCGGGAAGTCCGGCGAGTTGCCCGCGAGTTGTTCCAGGCGGTGCCCGATCGTGCGGCTGGTCCGCAGGAGTTCGGACTGCGGGACGGCGTCGAGGAGCACGGACCTGGAGGCGTCGGAGAAGTCGAAGACCTGGTGCTTGGCGGGCAGCGGCCCGGGTACCGGCGCGGGGTGCGGCCGCATCAGCCCGCCGAGGAAGACCTCGGCGAGATGGGAGGTCCGCGCCTGCCACGGCACCGCCGTCTGGACCAGCCGCATCACCGGGACCGTCAGCGGCGACACGGCCGCCAGATGCGCGGCGAGCCGGTACGCCTCCGGGGTGGCCGCGTCCCGGAAGTGCTGGGCGCCGCCCGGGCCCGGGGACGCGGTGGCCGTGCGGGACCGGCGCGGCCGGGTCAGCAGCGGCACGCGTACCGTGGCGCCGGGCGAGGCGAGCAGGTGGGACCAGGTCCGCAGCGAGGCGGCCGTCGGCTCCAGGACCGGCACCGGCACGCCGTCGAAGGTGGCGAGGCCGGGCGGCAGCACCGGGTCGGTGATCTCCCAGGAGGTGTTGGCCCCGCCGATCCGCCGGGTGGTGGCCTGCCAGCGCTCGGCATGGACGCCGGAGCCCTCCCACAGGTCGGGCGGCAGGGTGTGCAGCAGGGCGGTGGGGCCGCGGGAGGCCCAGCTGGACAGCAGGCCGTGCAGGGCGCCGCTGCGCCAGGCGGCGCCCATGCCGTCGCTGACGACGAGGACGAGGGTGCGGCCCGACGGGTCGCCCACCGTGCTCAGCGGCACCGGGGTGCTGTCGGGCCGGAACGGGCGGGCGTGCAGGCGGGGTTCGTCGGCGCCGCGGGTGTCGAGGCCGAGGACGCGGGTGGTGGCGAAGGCGCCCAGGCGTTCGAACAGGACGCGCAGTTCGGCGGCGAGGCGGTGCCACAGCAGCATCGACAGGCCGTCGTCGACGAGCAGCACCAGATGGAGCCAGCGCTCCTGCACGGGCCGCTGCACCACATCGGGCAGCCGGGTCTCGGCGAGTTCCGCGGCGGTGCGTTCCTCGTCGATCTCCAGGCGGTGCGGGCTGGCCAGCCGGCGGCGCAACGGCCGTAGCGCGCGCCCCAGTTCGAGCTCGCCCGCGAGGGCCTTGTCCTCCGGGACGCGGACGGGCATCGCCCTGTTCGGCTCGGCGTCCTGGCGCAGCCGGATCTCGGGGACCGGCGCCGACTCCGGTTCCTGCCGGGCGTCCGAGTACAGGGGGTGCGCGGTCAGGTCGGGCAGGTCCGGGTCGTCGGGTTCCGGTGCGGTCGCGGGGCCGTCTGGGCCGGCCTCGTCCGGCTCGGCGGTGGCCGGTTCCGCGGACGGCGCCGGTGTCGTCCGGGCGAGGCGTGCGAGGGGCGCGTCCGCCCCGCCGGGCACCCGTCGGGCCAGCCACAGCACGTCGAGCACCTGGTCGGCGTCCAGCTCCTGGCCGGAGGCCGACAGCACCCGCAGCAGCTCGCCGAGCCGCCCGCCCCCGCCGGCCTCGGTCACAGTGCCCCGGTCAGCTGGTGCAGCACGGCGTCCAGCAGCTCCTCGGCGTTGAGGTTCACCCCGCTGCCGCGCAGGAACACGGCGTTGAGGAGCTGGTCCGTGGCCAGTTCGCCGGGGGCGCGGCGGCGCAGGAAGGTGTCGATCAGGTCGTCGGCGTCGCGCAGGGCCTCCTCGCCCAGGTGCGCGGTGACGATGGCGCGCAGCCGGGCCTCGTCCGGTACGGGCAGGGCGAGGCGGACGCAGCGGCGCAGGAAGGCGGGCGGGAACTCGCGTTCACCGTTGCTGGTGATGACCACGACCGGGAACTCCGCGCACTGGACGCGGCCCTGATGCACCGTCACTGTCCCCCGGTGATCGGCGGTCTGCACCTCCACGTCCGCCATGTCCTCGGGGAGCCGGGTCAGTTCCGGGATGTCGAAGTAGCCCTCCTCGAAGACGGTGAGCAGGTCGTTGGGCAGGTCGACGTCGCCCTTGTCCATCTCGTCGATGAGCAGCGCGCGCGGCGTCGCCGACGGCACCAGGGCCGTGCCCAGCGGGCCGAGCCGGATGAACGTCCCGATCGACGGTTCGCCCTCGCCCCGGTCGCGGCTGAGCGTGGTCTCGCGCAGCCGGCCGATCGCGTCGTACTGGTAGAGCGCCTCCCGCACGGTCGACCGGCTGTTGATCGACCAGCGCAGCAGGTCGCCCAGCCGCAGCTCGTGCGCGACGGCCCGGGCGAGCGACGACTTGCCGGTGCCGGCCGGCCCGGTGACCAGCAGGGGGCGGCGCAGATGCAGCGAGGCGTTGACGACGTCGGCGTGCTCCGGCTGGATCAGGTACGGCAGTTCGGGACGGGCGGCCGGCGCGGGGCTGAACCGGCGCCACGGCGGCGCCGGGGGCAGCGTCACGGCGCGCGGGAGGCCGTCGCCGCGGAAGATGCGCCAGTCGGCCTCGGAAGCGGAGGTCATGCGCTCTCCTGTGGGTCGGTCAGGTGCAGTCGGGGCACCGTGCGGTCGGCGTCCGCCCAGGCGAGGACCGGGCGGCCGGGGAAGTCGGGGGCGCGGGAGCCCCGGGCGTTGGCCCGGTAGACCCGCACCCCGTCGGGCAGTTCACGGGTGGCGAGCTCCGCCATGTGCTTGACGGCGTGCGAGGGCGTGTCCCGGCCGCGGTCCCACACCACCACCGGTATGCCCACGGCCAGGCAGATCTGAACGATCCGGTCGCGCGGACCGGGCGGCACGTCGACGGACACCCGGACCGTGTCGAGCCGGCCCATCAGTTCGTAGTAGACCTGGGTGGGGTCCTGGGCCGGATCGGAGACGACCAGCGTCTGCCCGGAGTCGAGCTGTCTCCACCGCTCGCGCCAGTCGGGAAGGAAACGCTCGTGCCGGCGCAGGAGTTCCGGACAGTGCACGACCAGCGGGTACTCCGCGCCGAGCATGCCCGGGATGATCTCGCCGGGAGCCTGGGCGGCCCATTCGTCGACCGGCAGGTTCAGGTTGTCCTGGTCCACGAGCACCTCCACCAGCGGGCGGCCGCCGTCGGAGGCCGAGGAGGTGAGGGACTCCAGGACGCGCAGCAGTTCGCGCGCCGCCTCGGACGCCGTGTGCGCGGCGGAGCTGTCGGCCGACACCTGCCGGGGCCCGGAGCCCTCGTCGCACCAGATGCGCAGCCGGTGCCGGTCCCGTCCCGCCTGCGTCACCTGGACCAGGACCCGCACCCGCCCGGTCCTCGCGCGCACCATGCGGGCCCAGTCCTCGGCGTCCGAGCGCCGCTCCCGCAGCGCCGCGGGAGGGATGCCGAGCCGTACCGCCACGCTGTCCGACCACAGCCGCAGCCCGCCCTTCTGGGGCGCCGGGCACAACACGGCGATGTACTCGACGACTCGCAGCAGCGCCGGTACCCGGGGCCCGCCGTCGTCGGAGTGGCCGTCACCGGCCAGCCGCTCCAGGCTGAGCAGCTGGGCGTCCGGGGTGTCCCCGTCGGAGCGGACGTCGACCCGTTTCGCGGCCTCGCGCACCACCTCGGGGAGCCGCCCGAGCACCGGCCGGTCGACCTTGCGCAGCAGCTGGTGCAGTTGCTGGTGCTCGCGCGGCGAGAGCAGCAGCGCGGTGTCGAAGAACTGTCCCGCGGCGAGGACCCGGCCGGCCGCCGCGGGGTTCGTGGGCCGCAGGATCTGGGTGAGCGCCGCCACCGCCCGTGGATGGCTGACCAGGAACCCCGCGAACTCCTCGACCGTCGGCGGGGCCACGGCGCTGCCCGGCTCGCGGCCGCACTCCACCGCCAGCTTGCGGGCCGTGTCGCCGAACGAGTACGACGACGTCGGCAGGGCGTACCGGATCGTCTCCACGAGTTTGACGAAGGGGGGATCGCCGGGGTCGTAGGCCTGATCGCCGGCGATGTCCTCGTCGTCCAGTGCCACCCCCGCATTCCGCAGCTCGGCCTCGACCCGCTGCCAGGGGATGCACCAGCTGCGCCGGATCATGTCCTGCGGACCGGCCGGGGCATCGCACGCCGGCATGAAGTGCGCGGCCACGAGTCCCACGACGGCCTCGTCGTCCTCGCACCACAGGGGCCCGCCGCTGTAGCCGTGGCTGACCGCCATGCCGGTGCTCTTGCCGTCGAGGTAGCCGATCCCGTCGTCGAGGGCGGCGACCAGCAGATCGGCGAAGGTCGCGCTGTGCCCGCTGCCGTGCCAGGCACGCACCCGCTGGCCCGGCGTCATGGCCGTACGGCGGTCGGGGGCGGGCACCTCGCGTGGCGGAGCGTCGATCCGCAGCACCGCGAGATCGCCGAGCCACTCCAGGGCGCCGTCCCGCACGGCCTGTCCGGAGCGGGTGCGCGGAGGGATCCAGTGCGCCACGCGCGCGGGGTACCGCTCGGTCCTGCGCGCCCCCTTCACCTCGACGAACAGCTCGTCAAGGCCGGGCGGCCGGGGGTCGAACTGCGCCCTGCCCAGGGCGTCGTTGACCACATGCGCACACGTCAGCACCGTGTCGGTGCCGAGTAAGACCGCCCCGCCCGCCGTCTTCCCGTCGGCCGTCCGTCGCACGGACGCGGCGCTCGGGCGGGTCCTGTCGCCGGACGCCGCCCCGACCTCCTTGAACCACCCCACGGTTACTCCGAACCGGGCTCGGGCTTCCAGCTGGCGGTGACGGTGAGGTGCGCCTGGCCGTTGCCGCCGACGATCCCGAGCTTGAGGTCCTGTCCGACCTGCACACCGAAGGTCACGCTGAGCTCGCTCGGCGGCTCCGGTACGTCCTTGACGGCGTCGTGCACCTCCTGCAGGAGCGGTCCGAGCGGCTTCAGAGCCCCGCGCAGGGCACTGGTCGCGAAGTTGGCGACGGCCCGGCCACCGGTGGCCACGGGGACCGCTCTGCCCATGCCTTCGGGGAGGTCGTCGTCGCCCGGCGCGGGGCCCGGGGCGAGCAGGAACCTCACGGGCGTGCCGTCGTCGAACTCTGATTCCAAGGTGGTGGACACGCCAACATTGTCGCTCAAGGCGCCTGATTCGACAGGGAGTTCAGCAGTCTTGATCGCGCCGGATCACGAGACCGCCAGGCAGCCGCTTCTCGAACCAGTGCGCGGCGTAGACGTTGTCGTCGTACCGGGGGATCTCCGTGTACCCGCACGCCCGGTACATCGCCTGCGCCTCGGTGAGCGCGGCGTGCGTGTCGAGGCGTACGACGGTCATGTCCCGCGCGGCCGCCTCGCGTTCGAGGGCGTCGAGGAGGCGGCGGGCGAGGCCCAGCCGGCGGGCGTCGGGGTGCACCCAGACGTGGCGGATCTCGCCGACGCCGGGCTCCAGGCGCCGTAGCGCCCCGCAGCCCACGGGGCGGCCCTCCTCGCGGGCGACGAAGAACGCGCCGGAGTCGCCGGAGACCTCCTCCGGCCGGACGAGGTCGCTCTTGTCGAAGCCCTCGGGGAACCGCTCGTCGATGTCGGCGGCGTAGGCGTCCAGGCAGGCCAGGGCGTCCGGTGCGGCGCCGTCGACGTGGTCGACGGTGATGCCCGCGAGGCGCAGCAGGCGCTGTGCGGTGGCCATCGCCCGGGTCAGTTCGGCGCGCTGGGGTTCGCTGAGGCCTTCGAGGAGCCCGGCGACGACCGCGCCCGCCCGTCGGTTCTGCTCCTTCACCTCCACCCGCCCGGCCGGGGTGAGTTCGATCATCCGCAGCCGGCTGTCCCGGGGGTGCGCGCTCAGCCGGACCATGCCCTGGGCCTCCAGCGCCTTCGCCATCCGGCTCAGGTACCCGGCGTCCAGGCCGAGCCGGCTCCTGAGCTCGCGCAGCGACGTCCCGTCACCGATCTCGAACAGCAGCCGGGCCTCGCCCAGCGGGCGGTTCTGTCCGAGGTAGTGGTCGTCCAGAACGCCGATGCGGCGTGTGAAGTAACGGTTGAAGCGGCGGGAGGCCGTCACGTGCTCCGTCGACACTGGCTCCATCACGTGCTCCGTTGACGCCGGATCCCTGTTTCTTTGACCTTAGTCAAAGGTTCGGTCACCGTCCACAGCTCCCGCCGCTTCCGCGAGCCGTCGGCCGAGCGCCAGTGCCGCCTCCCGCAGCTCACGCGGCCTGACGATCCGGAACGGTGCCCGGATCGCCGTGAGCCGCTCGGCGTACCAGTCCGGTTCGTCGGTGGTGGCGAGGATCCGTGTCGTGTGGTCGTCGACGGGCTCGGGGCGGCCGAGGCTGCGCGGCAGCCATTCGGTCACCAGCGAGACGGGCGCTTCGACCACGATCTCCACCTCGTGGGTCCAGCCCTCGGAGAGGTGCTCCTCGACCGTCTCGACGGGGTTCAGCGCGGGGGGCGGTTCGAAGGTGTCGGGGAGTGCCGTCACCGACGTGACCCGGTCCACGCGCAGGACGCGGCGCGCGTCGCGGGTGTGCGACCAGCAGAGCAGGTACCAGCGGCCGTGGTGCACGACGACGGCCCACGGGTCGACCTCCATGGTGCGTTCGCCGCGCGAGCCCGGCCGGTAGCCGATGCGCAGACGGCGCCGCGCGGCGGCGGCCTGCACGAGGACGGCTGTGGTGTCGGGGTCGGGGCGCTCGGCTGTGCCGGGGGCGCCCCGGGCGCTGACCTTGCGGACGGCCTCGGCGGGGTGCGCGACCGGTTCGGGCAGGGCGCGCAGGAGCTTGCCGAGCGCGCTGCCGGCCGGGCCGGCCGGGTCGGCGGCGTCGTGATGGCCGTCCAGTACGGCCATGACCAGGCCGAGCGCCTCGGTCGGGCTGAACATCAGCGGCGGCAGGCGCAGGCCCCGGCCGATGCGGTAGCCGCCGTACGGCCCCCGCGTGGACTCGACGGGGATGCCGGCCTCACGCAGGATCGCGACGTAACGGCGGGCGGCGCGCTCGGAGACGCCGAGGCGGGCGGCGAGGCGGTCGGCGGTGATGCCGGGGCTGCTCTGGAGGAGTTCGAGGAGCAGGAGGGCGCGGGCGGTGGGGCTCTCGTCGCGTGGCATGTTCGGGCGGCATTCCGGTCGTGGATCGTCCGGAATGGACCGTACCGTGATCGGCATGAGCGAGGACATCCCCCTGGAACCACCCGTCGCGGGCAGCGAGGCCGACACCCTGATCGGGTCCTTGGAACGGCAGCGCCGGACGTTCGCCTGGAAGTGCGAAGGCTTGGACGCTGCCGGGCTCGACGCGCGGCTCGCCCCCTCGACGATCACGCTGGGCGGGCTGCTCAAACACCTGGCGCTGGTGGAGGCCGACTACTTCACCGTGCGGCTGCTGGGTGAGGACCCGGGCGAGCCCTGGAACACCGTGGACTGGGAGGCCGAGCCCGGTTGGGAGTGGCGCTCGGCCGCGGACGACACCCCTGAGCAGCTCTACGCACTGTGGGAGTCCGCCGTCGCCCGCTCCCGGGTCAATGTCCGCAAGGTTCTCGCCGAGGGCGGACTCGACCGGCTCGCCCACTACACCGGGCGCAACGGGGAGTCGCCCAGTCTTCGGCGCATCCTGGCGGACCTGATCGAGGAGTACGCCCGCCACGTCGGCCAGGCCGACCTGATCCGGGAGTCGATCGACGGCCGGGTGGGGGAGGACCCGCCCGCCGACTTCTGACGGGCGTCGTCGTCACCATCCACCACAGGCGTCCCTTCTGTTCCTGTTCGTCCCCATTTTCAGTGACGCACCGCACTTTCCGCCCCGATTGCGCATGCAATCCGACGGGCCGGGGCAGGCGCTGACGGTCCTCGTGGGTGACACCTGTGTGACTCAGGGGCGCTGAACAGGAACGGAAGGCGACACCGATCATGACCGGACAGCAGGCGCGGCAGGCAGAGCAGACGATTCACGCGGGCGGAGAGTGGCACCCGGCCGTCTCCGGCGCCACACGCGAGATTCTCGACCCCGCGGACGCCCTGCCCTTCGCCGTGGTCGCGGAGGGTGACGAGAAGGACACCGACCTGGCCGTCGCGGCCGCCCACCGTGCCTTCGACGGCGGCCGGGGCGAGTGGTCCCTGACGCCCGTCGCCGAGCGCGCCGCCCTGCTGCGCCGCGTCGCCGACCTGCTCGTGCGCGACCGCGAGAAGCTCGGCCTGCTGGAGAGCCGCGACGCCGGCAAGACCGTCGAGGAGGGCCGCGTCGACATCGACTGCGTCGCCGACGCCTTCCGCTACTTCGCCGACCTCGTCGCCGCCGAGGGCCCGGGCCGGGTCGTCGACGCGGGCTCGACCGACATCCACAGCGTCGTCGTACACGAGCCGGTCGGTGTCTGTGCGCTGATCACCCCCTGGAACTACCCTCTCCTCCAGGCCAGTTGGAAGATCGCCCCCGCCCTCGCCGCCGGGAACACCTTCGTCGTCAAGCCGAGCGAGATCACCCCGCTGACGACGATCGCCCTGATCGAGCTGCTGGTCGAGGCGGGCCTGCCGGCCGGTGTCGCCAACATCGTGACCGGCCCGGGCCATTCCGTCGGCGCCCGGCTCGCCGAGCACCCCGACGTCGACCTGGTCTCCTTCACCGGCGGCCTGGTCAGCGGCACGAAGGTGGCCCAGACGGCCGCGCCCACCGTCAAGAAGGTCGCCCTCGAACTCGGCGGCAAGAACCCCAACGTCGTCTTCGCCGACGCCTGTGCCACCGACGAGGCCTTCGACACCGCCGTCGACCAGGCCCTCAACGCCGCGTTCATCCACAGCGGCCAGGTCTGCTCGGCCGGCGCCCGCCTCATCGTCGAGGAGTCGGTCCGGGACCGTTTCGTGGCCGAACTCGCCCGCCGCGCCCAGAAGATCCGCCTCGGCCGCGGCACCGCCGAGGGCGTCGAGTGCGGCCCGCTCGTCTCCGAGCAGCAGCGCGCGAAGGTCGAGGCGTACGTCGAGTCCGCGCTCGAGGAGGGCGCGGTGCTGCGCTCCGGCGGCAAGCGGCCCGAGCCGTCGGCCGACCGGCCGGAGAGCGGCTACTTCTACGAGCCGACGGTTCTCGACCACTGCCACCGCGAGATGCGTGTCGTACGCGAGGAGGTCTTCGGCCCGGTCCTCACCGTCGAGACCTTCCGCACCGAGGACGAGGCCGTCGCCCTCGCCAACGACACCGAGTACGGCCTCGCGGGCGCGGTCTGGACCGCCGACGCGGGCCGGGCCCGGCGCGTCGCGGGCCGGCTGCGCCACGGCACCGTCTGGATCAACGACTTCCACCCCTACCTCCCGCAGGCGGAGTGGGGCGGCTTCGGCAAGAGCGGGGTGGGGCGCGAACTCGGCCCCGCCGGACTCGCCGAGTACCGCGAGAGCAAGCACGTCTACCAGAACCTCGCACCCAAGCCGGTGCGCTGGTTCGCGGGCTGACCCCTGTCCCCCCTCACCTCAAGTCAGCCCTGATCAAAACCCCCTTGGAGTACCACCCCCATGCCCGAGAACACCCACGAGTACGACTACGTCGTCATAGGCGGCGGCACCGCCGGCTCCGTCATCGCCTCCCGTCTCACCGAGAACCCCGACGTCACCGTCGCCGTCATCGAGGGCGGCCCCAGCGACGTCGGCCGTGACGACGTCCTGACCCTGCGCCGCTGGATGGGCCTGCTCGGCGGTGAGCTGGACTACGACTACCCGACGACCGAGCAGCCGCGCGGCAACTCGCACATCCGGCACAGCCGCGCCCGCGTGCTCGGCGGCTGTTCGAGCCACAACACCCTCATCGCCTTCAAGCCGCTGCCGTCCGACTGGGACGAGTGGGAGGAGGCCGGCGCCAAGGGCTGGGGCGCGGTGCCGATGGAGGCGTACTACGCCCGGCTGAAGAACAACATCGTCCCCGTCGACGAGCGGGACCGGAACGCCATCGCCCGTGACTTCGTCGACGCGGCACAGGGCGCGCTCGGCGTGCCGCGCGTCGAGGGCTTCAACAAGCAGCCCTTCACCGAGGGCGTCGGCTTCTTCGACCTCGCCTACCACCCCGAGAACAACAAGCGTTCCTCGGCGTCGGTGGCGTATCTGCACCCGGTGATGGACGAGCGCGAGAACCTCACCATCCTGCTCGAGACCTGGGCGTACCGCCTGGAGCTGAACGGCACGCACGCCGAGGGCGTGCACGTGCGCACCCAGGACGGCGAGGAGTTCGTCGTACGGGCCCGGCGCGAGGTCGTCCTGTGCGCGGGCGCGGTCGACTCGCCCCGCCTGCTGCTGCACTCGGGCATCGGGCCGAAGGCGGACCTGGAGAAGCTCGGCATCCCGGTGGTCCACGACCTGCCGGGCGTCGGTGAGAACCTGCTCGACCACCCGGAGTCGGTGATCGTCTGGGAGACCCACGGCCCGATCCCCGAGAACTCCGCGATGGACTCCGACGCGGGCCTGTTCGTCCGCCGCGACCCCGAACACCAGGGCCCCGACCTGATGTTCCACTTCTACCAGATCCCGTTCACGGACAACCCGGAGCGACTGGGCTACCAGCGGCCGGAGTTCGGCGTCTCGATGACCCCGAACATCCCCAAGCCGAAGAGCCGCGGCCGCCTTTACCTGACCAGCGCCGACCCGTCCGTGAAGCCCGCGCTCGACTTCCGCTACTTCACCGACGAGGACGACTACGACGGGCGGACGCTGGTCGACGGGATCAGGATCGCCCGTGAGATAGCCAAGTCCGAACCGCTCGCCGGCTGGCTCAAGCGTGAGGTGTGCCCCGGCCCGGAGGTCACGGGCGACGAGGAGCTCAGCGAGTACGCGCGCAAGGTCGCGCACACCGTGTACCACCCGGCGGGCACCTGCCGTATGGGCGCCGCCGACGACGAACTGGCCGTGGTGGACCCGCAGTTGCGGATCCGCGGCCTGGAAGGCATTCGTATCGCCGACGCCTCCGTGTTCCCGACGATGACCGCAGTGAACCCGATGATCGGGGTGCTCATGGTCGGGGAGAAGGCCGTCGACCTGATCGGAGGTGAGGCGTGATGAGTACGACGACCCAGAGCACGACGCCCGACATGCCCGAGACCCGGAAGCCCCCGACCGCGCCGGTCTTCTCCGTGGAGGGCCTGTGGAAGGTCTTCGGCGCGAAGGCGCACCGGGTCCCCGCCGACCCGGAGCTGGCCGCCCTCACCCCCGCCGAGCTGCGCGCCCGCACCGGCTGCACGGCGGCGGTCCGTGACGTGTCCTTCGACGTCCGCAAGGGCGAGGTCTTCGTCGTCATGGGCCTGTCGGGTTCGGGGAAGTCCACCCTCGTGCGCTGTCTGACCCGGCTGATCGAGCCGACGGCGGGTTCCATAGCCATCGACGGCGAGGACGTCCGCGCCATGGACAAGACCCGACTGCGTGAACTGCGCCGCCACCGCGCGGCGATGGTCTTCCAGCACTTCGGCCTGCTCCCGCACCGCACGGTCCTCGACAACGTGGCGTACGGCCTGGAGATCCAGGGCGTCGGCAAGGCCGAGCGCCGTGCGCGGGCCGCCGAAGTGGTGGCCAAGGTCGGCCTGGAAGGCATGGAACACCGCAGGCCCGGCCAGCTGTCCGGCGGACAGCGCCAGCGCGTCGGCCTCGCGCGGGCACTGGCGGTGGACCCCGAGGTCCTGCTCTTCGACGAGCCCTTCAGCGCGCTCGACCCGCTGATCCGGCGCGACATGCAGGAGGAGGTCGTCCGCCTGCACCGCGAGGAGGGCCGCACGATGGTCTTCATCACCCACGACCTCAGTGAGGCGCTGAAGCTGGGCGACCGCATCGCGCTGATGCGCGACGGGCGGGTCGTGCAGCTGGGCACACCCGAGGAGATCGTGGGCTCCCCGGCCGACGACTACGTCCGCGAGTTCGTCCGGGACGTCCCGCGCGAACAGGTCATGACGGTCCGTACGGCGATGAGGACCGCCTCGGCGGACGAGGCGGGCAGCGGCCCGGCGATCGCACCGGACGCGACGGTGTCGGAGGCGATCGAGGCGGTGGCACGGGCGGGCGCTCCGGCGCGGGTCGTCGACAAGGGCCGGTGCGTCGGGGTGGTGGACTCGGACGCGCTGCTCGAGGTGGTGGCCGGAACCGCGAAGGAGGCGGTCTGATGGCCACGATCACCGCGACCGCTCCGCGTACGGTTCCGGGCGTCCTGAAACACCGTGCCGCCCACAAACTGCTGTTGCTCGCCGTCGTGGCGGCCGTCCTCGTGCCGCTCGCCGACGCGCGCTGGGCGAGCGGCACCTGGCCGGACGCCCTGACCGTCGACCTCACCGACCCGCTCACCAGGACCAGCGACTGGATCATCGACAACCGGGACAGCCACCCGCTGTTCCTCTACTTCTTCGGCCACATCAGCAACGCGGTCGTGCTCTGCGTACGGGCCGTGTACCTGCTGCTGCTCGCCGCAGGATGGGCTGGTGTCACGGCGGCGGCCTCGCTGATCGCCTGGCGCGTCGCGGGCCTGCGGCTCGCCGCGGGTACCGGCGTCGCGTTCCTGGCCTGCGGGTTCCTCGGCATGTGGATCCCGACGATGCAGACCCTCGCGCTGATGGTCGTGGCGGTGCTCGCCTCGGTCGTCGTGGGCGCGCTGCTGGGCCTCGCCGCCGGACTGTCCGACCGTATGGACAGGATGCTGCGCCCGGTCCTGGACACCATGCAGGTGCTCCCGGCCTTCGCCTACCTGCTCCCCGTCGTCCTGGTCTTCGGCATCGGCGTCCCCGCGGCCGTCCTGGCCACCGTCGTCTACGCCGCCCCGCCGATGGCCCGCCTCACCGCCCTCGGCCTGCGCGGCGCCGACAAGGAGGTGCTGGAGGCGGTCGAGTCGCTGGGCGCCACCGCGCGCCAGCGCCTGCTGACCGCCCGGATCCCGCTGGCCCGCAAGGAGCTCCTCCTCGGCCTCAACCAGACGATCATGATGGCGCTGTCCATGGCGGTCATCGCGTCGGTCATCGGCGCGGGCGGCCTCGGTGACCGCGTCTACCAGGCCCTCGCCTCGGTCGACGTCGGCGCGGCACTCGCGGCCGGCATCCCGATCGTGCTGCTCGCCGTCGTACTGGACCGGGTGACCGGGGCGGCGGGTGAGGCGCTCGGTGACGAGCCGCAGCCGAACGGCCGGGCACCCTGGGTGTTCGCCCTGGTCGCCGCCGTGGCCGTGGCGGTCGCCGGACGTCTCGTGGGCCGGCTCGACTGGCCCGAGACCTGGGCCCTGAACATCGCCGAACCGGTCAACCGCGCCGTCGACTGGATGACCGACCACCTCTACTCCGGCGTGCCCGTCATCGGCGGCACCGCCGACTGGGCGGCCCACTTCACCACCTGGGTCCTCGACCCCCTGCGCGACGGCCTGCAGTGGCTGCCCTGGTGGTCGGTCCTGCTCATCGTCGCCGCGCTGGCCTGGACGATCGGCACCTGGCGCACCGCGCTGACCGCCGTCCTCGCCATGGCCGCGATCGGCGTGCTCGGCGTGTGGAACCCGTCCCTCGACACGCTCTCCCAAGTCCTGGCGGCCGTCGCCGTCACCCTGGTCCTGGGCTTCGCGACCGGCATCGCGGCGGCGCGCAGCGACCGCTTCGAGCGCCTGCTCCGGCCCGTCCTGGACGTGTTCCAGACGATGCCGCAGTTCGTGTACCTGATCCCGGTCGTGGCGTTGTTCGGCGTGGGCCGCGCTCCCGCCGTCGCCGCAGCCGTCGTGTACGCCCTGCCCGCGGTCGTCCGCATCACCACCCAGGGTCTGCGCCAGGTCGACCCGGCCGCCCTGGAGTCGGCCCGCTCGCTCGGCGCGACCCCCGCCCAGCAGCTGCGGCAGGTCCAGCTCCCGCTCGCCCGCCGGGCGCTGCTGCTCGCCGTGAACCAGGGTGTGGTCCTGGTCCTCGCCGTCGTGATCATCGGCGGCCTGGTCGGCGGAGGCGCCCTCGGCTACGACGTCGTCTTCGGCCTCGCGCAGGGCGACCTGGCGACCGGTCTGGTGGCCGGCGCGGCGATCGTGTGCCTGGGCCTGATGCTGGACCGGGTGACGCAGCCGACGGAACGCCGCACGAAGAAGGGAGCGTGACATGCGTATCCGTATCCGTACGACCGCCCTGGTCGCCGGCGCGTCCTCGCTGCTGCTGCTCACCGGCTGCGGTGCCGCCGACATGACCAAGCAGGCGTCCCCGTTCGCCAACGCCCAGGGCGCCAGGACCGTGACCCTGTCCGTCCAGTCCTGGGTCGGCGCGCAGGCCAACGTGGCCGTCGCCCAGTACCTGCTGGAGAAGGAGCTCGGCTACCGCGTCGACACCGTCCAGATCGACGAGGTCCCCGCCTGGGACGCGCTCAGTCAGGGCCGGGTCGACGCGCTCCTGGAGGACTGGGGCCACCCGGAGGAGGAGCAGCGGTACGTCAAGGACAAGAAGACGATCGTGAACGGCGGCGACCTCGGCGTCACCGGGCACATCGGCTGGTACGTCCCGACGTACTTCGCCAAGGAGCACCCGGACGTCACCGACTGGAAGAACCTGAACAAGTACGCCGAGCAGATGCGCACCGCGGAGAGCGGCGGCAAGGGCCAGCTGATGGACGGCTCGCCGTCCTACGTCACCAACGACAAGGCGCTGGTGGAAAACCTGGACCTGGACTACCAGGTGGTGTTCGCCGGTTCCGAGGCGGCTCAGATCACCCAGATCAAGCAGTTCGCCAAGGAGCAGAAGCCCTTCCTGACGTACTGGTACGAGCCGCAGTGGCTGTTCAAGAAGGTCCCGATGACCGAGGTGAAGCTGCCGGCGTACAAGGAGGGCTGCGACGCGGACCCGGAGAAGGTGGCCTGCGCCTATCCGCACACCCCGCTGCAGAAGTACCTCAACGCGGACTTCGCGAAGGACGGCGGCGAGGCGGCGGCCCTGCTGAAGAACTTCAAGTGGACGACCGAGGACCAGAACGAGGTCTCCCTGATGATCGCCGAGCAGAAGATGGCGCCGGAGGAGGCGGCGAAGAAGTGGGTGGACAGCCACGAGTCCACGTGGAAGGCGTGGCTGTCCTGACGGTCACCTCGTGAGGCCGGCCGCGATGTCCCCGAGCGCCTGTGCGGCAGCGCGCTGGAGCTGCGGCCCGAACGTGATCCGGGTGGCCCCGAGTTCGCCGAGTTCGGCGGGCGAGGGGCCACCGGTCACCGTGCCGTGCACATTGATCGGCCCCTGGATACCGGACCGCAGCAGCGGCAGTACGTCGACGGGGGCGCCGATCGGATACACGCAGTCGGCGCCGGCGGCGACGTAGAGCGCGGCCCGCTCGATGGCCTGCTCGGCGGCCTTCTTGGGATCGGAGCCGCCCCGGATGAAGGTGTCGATCCGGGCGTTGACGAAGACCCGGTCGGCGGCGGCGTGCCGTACCTCGGCGAGCCAGTCGGCGTGCGCCTGGGGGTCCTTGAGCGTCCCGTCCTCGGAGTCCTCCAGGTTGCACCCCACGGCGCCGGTCTCCAGCAGCCGCTCCACCAGCTCCTTCGGCGCGATCCCGTACCCGCCCTCGATGTCCGCCGACACCGGCACGTCGACGGACCGGACGATCCGCGCGACCGCCGCGAACATCTCGTCCGCGGGGGTCCGCCCGTCCTCGTACCCGAGGCAGGCGGCGATCCCCGCGCTGGGCGTGGCGAGCGCCGGGAACCCCGCCTCGGCGAAGACGCGGGCACTGGCCGCGTCCCAGGGGCCGGGCAGGACCAGCGGGTCGCCGGGGGAGCGGCGCCGGTGGAGTGCGCGTAAGGCGGCGGCCTTGGGAGTGGCCTCGGTCATGGTTTCGGTCACGGTGTGTAACCCCCTGGTGGGATGCGGCGGCTGACCATCACCCGGTTCCAGCTGTTGACGGCGACGATCAGCCCGATGAGATGGGCGAGTTCGGGCGCATCGAAGTGCGCGGCGGCACGGTCATGGACATCGTCGTGCAGAAAGCCTCCCCCAGAGCCGAAAGCCTGGGAGGTGCCCCCAGTGAGCACGGTGACCGCCTCGGTCAACGCGAGCGCGGCCCGTTCCCGCTCACTGGTACTGCCCCGGCTGGTAGTGCCCCGGGGCCATGCGGCAGGTCACCCCGAACCGGTTCCAGGCGTTGATCACCGTGATCGCGGCGATGAGCTGGGCGAGCTCGGCCTCCTCGAAGTGCCCCGCGGCCCTCTCGTACACCTCGTCGGGCACGAACCCGTCCGTCAGCACCGTCACCGCCTCCGTCAGCTCGATCGCCGCGAGCTCCTTCGGAGTGTAGAAGTGCGCGGACTCCTCCCAGGCGCTGAGCTGCACGATCCGCTCGACGCTCTCGCCCGCCGCGAGCGCGTCCTTGGTGTGCATGTCGAGGCAGAACGCGCAGTGGTTGATCTGCGAGGCGCGGATCTTCACCAGCTCGTAGAGCGTGGGCTCGATCCCCTTCCGGGCGGCCGCGTCGAGCCGGATCATCGCCTTGTAGACCTCGGGGGCGTGCTGGGCCCAGTCGAGGCGGGCGGGGTTCTCGGGGGCGTACTTCACTGTGGTGGCTGCCGTGGCGGCGGTGGATTCCGTGGTGGTCATGATCTCGACCCTAAAAGGGAAGCAGCCCAGGAGTATGGTCCACTTTCATGCGGAAACCTTGGGCCACTCTGGGCATCGACCTCCATCTGGAGCCGGCGGGCCCGGGCCTGCGCCGAGGCCTGACCGACGCCCTGCGCGACGCGGTCCGCACCGGACGCCTCACACCGGGCACCCGCCTGCCCTCCTCCCGCTCCCTCTCCGCCGACCTCGGCATCGCCCGCAACACGGTCGCCGAGGCCTACGCCGACCTGGTCGCCGAGGGCTGGCTCACGGCCCGGCAGGGCTCGGGGACGCGGGTGGCGGACCGGGCGGTGACGGGGGCGGGCGGGGAGGACGGTACGAGGGGTGCGGCGGGTGGCGATGGTGCTGTGACGCCGGCGGGTGGCGATCGCGCGGGGACGCCGGCGGGCGGCGACGGCAGGGGGTCCCCGACGGCCGGTGGCCGCATGGTGCTCCCGCCGACGGGCGCCCCGGCGCCACCGGGAGCCGCTGCGGCACGTGACGTCTCCTCCCCGCCCGGCGCCCCACCCCGCGTCACGGCCCCTCCCCGCCCGCAACGCCCGGGCCCCACCTACGACCTGTTCCCCGGCTCCCCGGACCTCGCCTCCTTCCCTCGCACGGAGTGGCTCAAGGCCGCCCGCCGAGCCTTCCTCGCCGCGCCGCACGAGGTACTCGGCTACGGCGACCCGCGCGGCCGCGTCGAGCTGCGTGCCGCCCTCGCCGGCTACCTTTCCCGCGCGCGGGGCGTGCGCGCCGACCCCGAGCGCATCGTGGTGTGCGCGGGTTTCGGGCACGGTCTGCAACTGCTCGGCAGGGTGCTGCGGGCGCGCGGGGCGCAGACGGTGGCGGTGGAGTCGTACGGCCTGCCTCCGCACTGGAACCAACTGACGGCGGCCGGCCTGACCACGATCCCCCTCCCGTTCGACGAACTCGGCACGAACCCGGAGGAGCTGACGGACCAGTCGGCACTACTCCTCACCCCCGCCCACCAGTTCCCGATGGGCGTGCCCCTGCACCGCGACCGCCGGGCAACGGTGGTCGACTGGGCACGGCGTACCGGCGGCCTGGTCCTGGAGGACGACTACGACGGCGAGTTCCGCTACGACCGCCAGCCCGTGGGCGCCCTCCAGGGCCTGGACCCCGACCACGTCGTCTACCTGGGCACGGCCAGCAAGTCCCTCGCCCCGGGCCTGCGGCTCGCCTGGATGGTGCTGCCGCCGGCGCTCGTCGAGGAGGTGACGGCGGCGAAGGGCCGTGTGGACACGTGCGGCGCGCTGGACCAGCTGACCCTGGCGGAGTTCCTTACCTCCGGCGCCTACGACCGCCATGTCCGGTCCGCCCGCCTGCGCTACCGACGCCGACGGGACGCCCTGGTCCGGGCCCTGGCCACAGCCGCCCCCCACATCGACGTCACCGGCATCGCGGCCGGCCTCCACGTCCTGCTGCGCCTCCCGCCCGGCACGGAGAAGTCAGTGGTCCAAGCGGCAGCCTGGCAAGGCCTGGCCCTCCACGGCCTGACCTATTTCCGCCACGAGTCCGCCACAGCGGAGCAGGTGGACGCGCTCGTCGTGGGTTACGGCACGCCGCCGGATCATGCGTGGGCGGGGGCGTTGGAGGCGTTGGGCAGGGTGTTGCCGTAACCGTGGTCCAGGAGCCGTCGCCCCGGTGTGCTGTGCCGACACGGGCCACCCGCGATGCCGACGACAGCGCTCACCCGCTGCAGCACCTCCCAGACCCGCTTGCTCCAGTCGGCCCGGGCGCCCCCCGGCCGGGAGGCCGCGAGGAGGGCGGCGAGCTGTTGGGTCAGCTCGCCGTTCGGCTCGAGCGCGGCCAGCCGGCCCAGATCACGCCGGGCCTGCTCGGTGTGGCCGCTCATGGTGGAGGCCATGCCGTGCACCCCCTGTTCCCCCTGTTCCGGCCGTACAACGGAACACTGGGGATCCGGTCAGGCCCCGGTCCTCCGGGAAGGCCTCGGGGAAACCCCGGGGTCGGCCGGAGGCGCGGGTTCCTGCGGCAGCTCGCCGAACCGCGCCAACGCCAACGCCCCCGCCACCGCCACGACGAACCCCAGCACGGCCAGCCACCCCAAGCCCTCCCGCGTACGATCCCCCAGCCACACCACCCCCACCACCGCCGGCCCGACCGTCTCCCCGATCACCATCGCCGCCGTAGCCGTCGTCACCGACCCCCGCTGCAACGCCGACGTCAGCGCCAGAAACGCCGCTCCACCCCCCAGCAGCAGCGCATACGTCGCCGGATTCACCACGAGGTCCGGCACCGCGAGGGAGTCGATCAGCCGCACCCCCACCTCCACCACCCCGAACCCGAACCCGGCCGCCAGCCCGAGCACCAGCCCCCGTCCGCGCTCCGGCAGCAGCCCGCCGGCCAGCCCCACCCCCAGCACCCCCACAGCCACCCCGAGCATCGCGAACCGCAGCGCGTCCGACCCGCCGAGATCCCCCTCCGTCCCCGAAGCGAGCCCGAGCATCGCCAGCCCGGCACACACCACTGCCACCGCGGCCCACTCACCCCGCCGCAACCGCACCCGCAGCAAACGCGCCGAGACCACCGCCGTCACCGCGAGGCTGGACGCCAAGGCGGCCGCGACGGCGTAGATGGGCAGCGCCCGCAGCGCGACGACCTGCAACACGAACCCCAGCCCGTCCAGCGCCAGCCCCGCCAGATACCGCCACTGCCGCAGCGCCCGCAGCAGCACCCCGGCCTCGCCGCCCCGGCCCCCCTGCGCGCTCGCCACCCGCGCGGCCATCGCCTGAAGGACGGTGGCCGTACCGAAACAGACCGCCGCACCAAGCGCACACAGCATCCCAAACAGCACAAAGCGACTGTAGGTGAGCGGCAGAAGGCCAGCCCGCCGACAGCCGCACTCGCAACGATCTCTAGGCTGTCCGCCGGACAACAACCGGATCATCGGGGGAGACACACATGGCGGAAACGCGACGTCGGCTGCGCTCCAGCACGGTCGTACTCGGCGGCATGGGAGTCATAGCCGCGGCCCTGACCTCCTGCGGCTCGGAACCGGACCGCCGCTGCGTCGACCGCGACAGCTACTCCTACGAGGGCTACAAGGTCATCGCCGACAAGAACTGCAAGTCCGGCTCCACCACCGTCGGTTCCTCCTACAGCAAGGGCCGCAAGAAGACTGGCTCCAGCAGCAGCGACGCCGCCTGGTACTACGACTCCGACGTCGACGGCGGCCGCGCCGACTACGGCACCTTCAGCCGCAGCGAGGCCGTCGACCGCGGCGGCTTCGGCTGCTCGGGCTCCGGCAGCAGCGGCGGCTGAGCAGGGCACCGGCAGCACACGGCCAGGACACGCACATGGAACGCCGCACGATCGAGCCCCGCCCCGGCTGGCAGCAGACCGTCGAGGGGCAGGGGCTCATCTACCCCCTCACCCGCCACCCCGACAACTCCCTGCGCCCGTACTGGGACGAGAGTGCCCACTACGTCTTCTCCCTGGAGGAGGTCGAGGCACTGGAGGAAGTCGTCGAGGAACTCCACGGCATGTGCCTGAGGGCGGCCGAGCACATCGTCGCCGAGAACCGCTTCGCCGACCTCGGCATCACCGACCCGCGCGTCGCGGACGCGGTCGCCGAGGCGTGGCGCCGCCGCGCCGAACTTCCCTCCGTCTACGGCCGCTTCGACCTGCGCTACGACGGCACCGGCCCGGCCAAGCTCCTGGAGTACAACGCCGACACCCCGACCTCACTGGTCGAGGCCGCCTCGCCCCAGTGGTTCTGGATGGAGGAGCGCTTCCCCGGCGCCGACCAGTGGAACTCCCTCCACGAACGCCTCGTCGCCGCCTGGAAGAAGCAGTCCGCCCTGCTCCCGCCGGGCAGCCCGCTCTACTTCGCGTACTCCTCAGCCGACGAGCTCGGCGAGGACATGATGACGGTCGCCTATCTGAAGGAGACCGCGGAGCAGGCGGGCCTGGACACCGGCTGGATCTCCATGGAGGAGATCGGCTGGGACCACCTCGCGGGCCGCTTCGTCGACACCCAACTCCGGTTCATCCGCAGCTGCTTCAAGCTCTACCCCTGGGAGTGGCTCACCACCGACCGCTTCGCCGGCCACGTCCTCGACACCCTCGACAACGGCGGCGGCACCGGTACGACGCTGTGGATCGAGCCCGCCTGGAAGATGCTCCTCAGCAACAAGGCCCTCCTCGCCATCCTCTGGGAGCTCTACCCGGACCACCCGAACCTCCTGCCCGCCTATCTCGACGGCCCGAGGGAGCTGGCGAGCACCACGGGCTACGTCGCCAAGCCCCTGCTGGGCCGGGAGGGTGCGGGGGTGACCGTGCACGAGAAGGGCGCCGCCGCCGTCGTACGGGAAGAACCCTGCTGCTACCAGCAGTTGGCTCCGCTCCCCGCCTTCGACGGCAACCACGTCGTCCTCGGCGCCTGGGTCGTCGAGGACGAGTCGGCGGGCCTCGGCATCCGAGAGTCGTCCGGCCTGATCACGGACGAGTACGCGCGTTTCCTGCCGCACGTGATCCTGTAGACAGGCGATCCGCAGATTCAAACCCCTAGCACGCCCCGCAACTGGGCGAGCCCCCAGTCCAGGTCCTCCTTCCCGATCACCAGGGGAGGCGCGATCCGGATCGTCGCCGAGGGGGCACCGCCCACGCCCCTGAGGCTGTGGGTGAGGGTGTCCTTCACCAGCACACCCCGCTCCATCAGCTTCTCGGACACCTCCCGCCCGGTGCCGTACGCCCTGGCGATGTCCACCCCCGCCCACAGCCCGCGCCCCCGCACCGCCGTCACCCGCCCCGTCCCGGCCAACGCCGCCAGCTCCCGGTGCAGATGCTCGCCCAGCTCCGCCGCCCGCGCCTGGAACTCGCCCGTCCGCAGCATCGCGATCACCTCCAGCGCCACCGCACAGGCCAGCGGATTCCCGCCGAACGTCGACCCGTGCTCCCCGGGCCGGAACACCCCGAGCACGTCGGCCGACGACACCACCGCCGACACCGGCACGACCCCGCCGCCGAGCGCCTTCCCGAGCACATACACATCCGGCACCACCCCCTCGTGCTCGCATGCGAAGGTACGACCCGTGCGTCCCAGCCCCGACTGGATCTCGTCCGCCACGAACAGCACGTTCCGCTCCCGCGTCAGCTCCCGCACCGCCGGCAGATAGCCCGCCGGGGGAACGAGCACCCCCGCCTCGCCCTGGATCGGCTCCAGCAGCACGGCCACCGTGTTCTCCGTCATCGCCTCCCGCATCGCCGTCAGGTCCCCGTACGGCACGATCTCGAAGCCCGGCGTGTACGGCCCGAAGTCCGCCCGCGCCTCCGGGTCGGTGGAGAAGCTGATGATCGTCGTCGTACGCCCGTGGAAGTTGTTCGTGGCGACCACGATCTTCGCCATCTCCGCCGGCACGCCCTTGATCCGGTACCCCCACTTCCGGGCGGTCTTCACCGCCGTCTCCACCGCCTCCGACCCCGTGTTCATCGGCAGCACCATCTCCATCCCGCACAGCTCGGCGAGCTGCTCGCAGAACGCCGCGAACCGGTCGTGATGAAACGCCCGCGACGTCAGCGTCACCCGCTCCAGCTGCGCCTTCGCCGCCTCCAGGATCCGCCGGTTGCCGTGCCCGAAGTTGAGCGCCGAATACCCGGCCAGCAGATCCAGGTACCGCCGCCCCTCCACATCCGTCATCCAGGCCCCGTCCGCCGTCGCCACCACGACCGGCAACGGGTGATAGGTGGGCGCGCTGTGCGCGTCGACCGCGGCGATCAGGGATTCGGTGGTGCTCGACGTACTCACGGGGCTCTCCGTTTCCGCCACCACGAGGGCTCGTGCTCCGGCAGTCACGAGGCTCGTGGCCACTGTCCATTTCCGGCCGTACGAGTGCTTTGCGGCCCCTTCCTATCGTTGCTCGGATGGTGGACGCGGGACCATGCCCCGTCGGCGCGCCCGGTAGGCTGATCGACGGGCCGTGACTGGCGCGCTGGGATGGGACCGACCATCGGGGAGCGGCCCACTGGACCGTGTCGTCCAGCACCGAGTGCCGTGCGCCTGGGCCGTACCGTGAACGCTGTCCACGACGTCCGGAGGTCCCCATGTCAGCCGAGCCCCTCTCCACCGAGTCCACCGCCTTCCGTTCCGCCCTCGACGTGATCCGCGCCGTCGAGCCGCGCGTGGCCGACGCCATCGGCCAGGAGGTCGCCGACCAGCGCGAGATGCTCAAACTGATCGCCTCCGAGAACTACGCCTCCCCGGCGACCCTCCTGGCGATGGGCAACTGGTTCAGCGACAAGTACGCCGAGGGCACCGTCGGCCGCCGCTTCTACGCCGGCTGCCGCAACGTCGACACCGTCGAGTCCCTCGCCGCCGAGCACGCCAAGGAGCTCTTCGGCGCCCGCCACGCCTACGTCCAGCCCCACTCCGGCATCGACGCCAACCTCGTCGCCTTCTGGGCCGTCCTCGCCGCCCGTGTCGAGGCCCCCGCCTTGGAGAAGGCCGGCGCCCGCCAGGTCAACGACCTCTCCGACGCCGACTGGGCCGAGCTCCGCCAGGCCTTCGGCAACCAGCGCATGCTCGGCATGTCCCTGGACGCCGGCGGCCACCTCACCCACGGCTTCCGCCCGAACATCTCCGGCAAGATGTTCGACCAGCGCTCCTACGGCACCGACCCCGCGACAGGCCTGATCGACTACGAGGCGCTGCGCGTGTCGGCCCGCGAGTTCAAGCCGCTGATCATCGTCGCCGGCTACTCGGCCTACCCCCGTCTCGTGAACTTCCGGATCATGCGCGAGATCGCCGACGAGGTCGGCGCCACGCTCATGGTCGACATGGCCCACTTCGCGGGTCTCGTCGCCGGCAAGGTCCTCACCGGCGACTTCGACCCGGTCCCGCACGCCCAGATCGTCACCACCACCACCCACAAGTCGCTGCGCGGCCCGCGCGGCGGCATGGTCCTGTGCGACGACTCCCTCAAGGACCAGGTCGACCGCGGCTGCCCGATGGTCCTCGGCGGCCCGCTCCCGCACGTCATGGCCGCCAAGGCCGTCGCCCTCGCCGAGGCCCGCCGGCCCGCCTTCCGGGACTACGCCCAGCGCATCGTCGACAACTCCCGCGCGCTGGCCGACGGCCTGATGCGCCGCGGCGCGACCCTGGTGACCGGCGGCACCGACAACCACCTGAACCTGATCGACGTCGCCTCCTCCTACGGCCTCACCGGCCGCCAGGCCGAGGCCGCGCTCCTCGAGTCCGGCATCGTCACCAACCGCAACGCCATTCCCGCCGACCCCAACGGCGCCTGGTACACCTCCGGCATCCGCATCGGCACCCCCGCCCTGACCACCCGTGGCCTGGGCACCGCCGAGATGGACGAGGTGGCGGGCCTGATCGACCGCGTCCTGACCACGACGGAGCCCGGCACGACGAAGTCGGGCGCGCCGTCGAAGGCGGCCCACGTCCTGGACGAGAAGGTCGCGGAGGAGATCGCCCAGCGGGCGACCGACCTGGTGTCCGGCTTCCCGCTGTACCCGGAGGTCGACCTCGGCTGAGGGATCGCGTGCCTCACAGGTCCAGGTCGATCAGTTCCTGCCGTGGCTCCTCCCGCGGCGGTCCGGCCTCGCGCCGGGCCGCCGCGCCGCGCACCAGCAGCGTGCCGGTGACTCCGGCGGCCAGCCCGCCGACCGCCCACCACACCCCCTCCGAGACCTTGATCCCGCTGTCGGCGGAGTCCCGGTCGGCATCCAGCAGCCCGGCCCCGCGCACCTCCTCGTAGGCCGGGCGTGACGCACGGTGCCAGCGGATGTCGTCGTCCAGGACGTCCGGCGCCGGATCCGACCGGATCCATGGCGTGCCGTCCGGCGCAAGGAGCAGCTGGTCCTGCCGCTCCATCGCCACGTCACCCCCGGGCGGCCGGTGGGTCTGCGGCCAGCCGCCGATCCCGGTCAGCCCCCACATCACCGTGAGCCGTACCGCCGGATACCGCCCGTCCGCCCACTCCTCCGGCACCCGCTGCGTCCCGGTCGACTCCGGCTGGAACAGCCGCCACAGCCGGACGAAGTCCCGCTCGCCGTGCCGTACCGCCGTCGACCGTCCCGAACCGCCGGTGACGACCACCGCCACGTCGGGCCCCGACCGTGGGCCCTCGTCCGCCACCGCTTCCGGAGCCGCCACCAGGACCGGCCACGCGAGCACCACCCCCGTCGCCGCCACCCGCACCAGCACCGAAGCCGCAAACCGACGCAGCATCGTGCGCACCCCCTCCCGCCGCCTGCCCCTCCCTTGTTACACCTCCGGAGACGGATCGGTTCCCACCTGTTTCCGACCAGTTCCGGACCCGCCTTCGGAACCTGAGAGAATGGTGAACATGGCCTCTGACCGACCCCGCGTGCTCTCCGGAATCCAGCCCACCGCAGGCTCGTTCCACCTCGGCAACTACCTCGGCGCCGTCCGCCAGTGGGTGGCCCTGCAGGAGACCCACGACGCGTTCTACATGGTCGTCGACCTGCACGCGATCACGGTCCCGCAGGATCCGGCGGAGCTGCGCGCCAACACCCGGCTCGCCGCGGCCCAGCTCCTCGCGGCCGGACTCGACCCCGAGCGCTGCACGCTGTTCGTCCAGAGCCACGTCCCCGAGCACGCCCAGCTCGCCTGGGTCATGAACTGCCTCACCGGCTTCGGCGAGGCCTCCCGCATGACCCAGTTCAAGGACAAGTCCGCCAAGCAGGGCGCGGACCGGGCGAGCGTCGGTCTGTTCACGTACCCGATCCTGCAGGTCGCGGACATCCTGCTGTACCAGGCCAACGAGGTCCCGGTCGGCGAGGACCAGCGCCAGCACATCGAGCTCACCCGCGACCTCGCCGAGCGCTTCAACGGTCGCTTCGGTCCGACCTTCACCGTCCCGAAGCCGTACATCCTCAAGGAGACGGCGAAGATCTACGACCTTCAGGACCCGACGATCAAGATGAGCAAGTCGGCGTCCACGCCGAAGGGCCTGATCAACCTCCTCGACGAGCCCAAGGGCACCGCCAAGAAGGTCAAGAGCGCGGTCACCGACACCGACACCGTCATCCGCTACGACGCCGAGAACAAGCCGGGCGTCAGCAACCTGCTCACCATCTACTCGACCCTCACGGGGACGGGAATCGCGGAACTGGAGCAGAAGTACGACGGCAAGGGCTACGGTGCGCTCAAGACGGACCTCGCCGAGGTCATGGTCGAGTTCGTGACGCCCTTCCGGGAGCGCACCCAACAGTATCTGGACGACCCGGAGACGCTGGACTCGATCCTGGCCAAGGGCGCGGAGAAGGCGCGCGCCGTCGCCGCGGAGACGCTCTCCCAGGCGTACGACAAGGTGGGCTTCCTGCCCGCCAAGCACTGAGCCCGTACAGCGCTGCATATCACTCCGGTTGCGCCTGCCCGCAGCGCGGCCGTGGCCGTACAGTCGATAACCGAGTGGCTGCCACGGCGGCCACTCACGCTCACCAACAGACGACAGGAGACGACGTGGGGACCGTAACGATCGGTGTGTCGATCGCGGTCCCGGAGCCTCACGGCAGCCTGCTCCAGGAGCGGCGCGCGGGCTTCGGCGACGCCGCGGCTCACGGTATCCCCACGCATGTCACGCTGCTGCCGCCGACAGAGGTCGACGCCTCGCTGCTGCCCGCGATCGAGGCGCATCTCGTCGAGGTCGCGGCCGCCGGCCGCCCCTTCCCGATGCGGCTGTCCGGCACCGGCACCTTCCGGCCCCTCTCGCCGGTCGTCTTCGTCCAGGTCGTCGAGGGCGCCGAGGCCTGCACCTGGTTGCAGAAGCAGGTCCGCGACGCCTCCGGGCCCGTCGCGCGCGAACTGCAGTTCCCGTACCACCCGCACGTCACGGTCGCGCACGGCATCGACGACGAGGCGATGGACCGTGCCTTCGAGGAACTCGCCGACTACGAGGCCGGCTGGCCCTGCACCGGCTTCGCCCTCTACGAGCAGGGCGCCGACGGCGTCTGGCGCAAGCTGAGGGACTTCGCCTTCGGGGGGCCCGTCGTGCCGCCGCAGCCGGGCCATGTGGACCGCGGGTCGATTCCCGCGAGTTAGCTCCGCAGGCAGGGCCGCGATGGAAAGTGCCGCGGTGTGAGGGTGTTCGTCTGCGGGTCCGTCGTGGCCGGTCGCGCCCACGTGGCGGAGCCGCACATCGATACAGCCCGGCGCCCCCGGCGGCGCTACCGAACCGCGGCATCCATGCGAGGCCCCAGCTCCCCCGGGACCTACAGCGGCAGCCGCCGGAACAGCCCCCGCGGCACATGCCGCAGCGCCGACATCACGATCCTGAGCGTGCCCGGCACCCACACCGTCTCCGAGCGTCGTCGCAGGCCCAGTTCGATCGCTGTCGCGACCGCTTCCGGCGTGGTCGCGAGCGGGGCTTCCGCCAGGCCGGCGGTCATCTTCGACCGTACGAATCCGGGGCGTACGACCATGACGTGGACGCCGGTGCCGTGCAGCGCGTCGCCCAGGCCCTGGCTGAAGACGTCCAGGCCGGCCTTGCTGGAGCCGTAGATGAAGTTGGCGCGGCGCGCCCGCTCGCCGGCGACGGAGGACAGGACGACGAGCGAGCCGTGGCCCTGCGACTGGAGCGCGCTCGCGCTGACCAGGGCCGCCGACACGGCGCCCGTGTAGTTGGTCTGGGCGACCCGGACGGCGTTCAGCGGCACGCGCTCGTCGCGTGCCTGATCGCCGAGGACTCCGAAGGCGAGCAGGACCATGTCGATGTCGCCCTCCGCGAAGACCTTGCCGAGCACCGTCTCGTGGGACTCGGGGTCCAGCGCGTCGAAGGCCACGGTGCGCACATCCGCCCCCAGCGCGCGCAGCTCGGCGGCGGACCGCTCCAGGGCGGGCGACGGGCGGCCCGCCAGCCGGACCGTGCGGGTGCGGCGCGCGATCAGTCGGCGCGCGGTGGCCAGCGCGATCTCGGACGTACCGCCGAGGACGAGCAGGGACTGGGGGAGACCGAAGGCGTCCTTCACGACAGCTCCTAGAGATCTGAGAGTCCGAGAGATCTGAGAGTCCGAGAGATCTGATGGCGGGTTCTAGAGGGCGAGGCGGCGGGCCAGGTCCGACACGAACACCCCGCGCGGGTCGATCTCGGCGCGCAGGGCGCGGAAGTCGGCCAGGCGCGGGTACATCGCGGCGAGCAACTCGGGCCGCAGGCGGGAGTCCTTGGCGAGGTAGACGCGCCCACCCGCCCCGGCCACCTCCTCGTCCAGCTCGTCGAGGAGGGCGGCGAGACCGGGCAGGCCCGCCGGGATGTCCAGGGCCAGCGTCCAGCCGGGCAGGGGGAAGGAGAGCCAGCCGGGATCGGCGTCCCCGAAGCGCTTGAGGACCGCCATGAAGGACGGGCAGCGGTGCTCCGAGATGCGCCGCACGATCCGGCGCAGGGTGTCCTCCTGGCCGCGTCCGACGACGAACTGGTACTGCACGAAGCCGCCCCGGCCGTAGATCCGGTTCCAGTGGGGCAGGCCGTCCAGCGGGTGGAAGAAGGTGGCGAGCCTCTGCAGCTCGCCGGTACGCGCGCGTGGAGCTCTGCGGTACCAGAGCTCGTTGAACCAGCTCACGGTACGGCGGCTCAGCAGTCCTTCCGGGAGGAAGGAAGGCGCGGCGGGCAGACCGGACGGGCGGAAGGCGAGCGGGTCTCTCCGCGCGCGTGTGCCTTCGCGCAGCGCCTCCAGGGGCGCGTGGTCGCCCCGGGTGAGCACCGCGCGCCCCGTCGCCGCGCCACGCGCCAGCAGGTCGATCCACGCGACCGAGTAGCGGTAGTGGTCGTCGGTGGCGACCAGACGGGCCATCAGGTCGTCGAGGTCCCGCGCGCGTTCCGTGTCGACCGACATCAGCGAGGTCTCCACGGGCTGGAGCTGGACCGTGGCGGTCAGGATCACGCCGGTCAGGCCCATGCCGCCGGTGGTCGCGTCGAACAGGGGCGTGCCGCGGCGGACCATGCGGATGTCGCCGTCGGCGGTCAGGAGTTCCAGCGACATGACGTGGCGGGAGAAGGAACCCGAGACGTGGTGGTTCTTGCCGTGGATGTCGGCTCCGATCGCGCCGCCGACCGTCACATGGCGGGTGCCGGGCGTCACCGGCACGAACCAGCCGAGCGGGAGCAGCACCTGCATCAGCCGGTGCAGCGAGACTCCCGCGTCGCACAGCACGGTGCCGTCGTCGGCGTCGATCGCGTGGATGCGGTCCAGGCCCGTCATGTCGAACACCGCGCCCCCGGCGTTCTGCGCCGCGTCTCCGTACGCCCGCCCCAGGCCCCTGGGGATGCCTCCGCGGGCCCCGCAGTTCCGGACGGCGGCCGCGGCCTCCTCGTAGGTCCTGGGTTGGATCAGACGGGCGGTGGTGGGGGCGGTGCGGCCCCATCCCGTGACGGAGACGGTGTCGGCAGGCATGTCGGCGACCGTAGCGCCCATTTACATGCAGCTAGTCCTGAAACATCCCTTTCATCCGCGAAATGGGTGATTAATGGGATGTCGTTCAGTATTGCCGTAGTTCTGGTACAGGTGGCGTGGACAGTGAGTCCACATGGATCACCTCGACGACAAGGACCATCGAAGCCTCCGGGGCGCAGATGTCCGAATCCTTTCGGCGCTCCATGGGCGCAGTCGGGACCCGCGTGTCGCCTCCGCCGCGCGAGCCCTCTCCCGGGTGGGCGAGCACGGCGCGCTGTGGCTGGTGGCGGGTCTCGCCGGGGCCGCCGTGGACGGTGGGCGCCGCGGCGCCTGGTTGCGAGGTACGGCGCTCACTGCGGGTGCGCACCTCGTCAGCATGGGTGTGAAAAGGGTGGTGCGCCGCCCGCGTCCGGCGCATGTCGAGCCCCTCGTGCGCACCGTCGGCCGGCACTCCTTTCCGAGCTCCCACGCGACCTCCGCCGCGGCGGCCGCCGTCGCCTACGGCGCGCTCGGCGCCTACGCGATCCCGCCGCTCGCCGCCGCGATGTGCCTTTCGCGCCTGGTCGTCGGCGTTCACTATCCCTCGGACGTGGTGGCGGGCGCGGCCCTGGGTGCGGTCGCGGCGTGCGCAGGGTCGGGCTGGATGTGGAGAGGGAGCGCCCATGTCTGAGACCGCGCCCCTCACGAATGCCGCAGCTCCCAGTCAAGCGGCGCTTCGTGAGCAGCGCACGCCCCCACGGCAGGCCGTGCCACCGCCCCGCGAAGGCGGCGTCCGCGCGCTTGTGAAGGGCCTCCTCAGGACCGCGCGGCCCAAGCAGTGGGTCAAGAACGTCCTGGTCGTCGCCGCCCCGGCCGCCGCCGGACGGCTCTTCTCGATCCACGCCGCGACGCAACTCGCCCTCGTCTTCGCCCTCTTCACCGCCTGTGCCGCCGCCGTCTATCTGATCAACGACGCCCGCGACGCCGAGGCGGACCGCTCGCACCCCACCAAGCGACGACGTCCGGTCGCCGCCGGACAGGTGCCCGTGCCCGTCGCGTACGCCGTCGGGGGCGCCCTCGCCGTCCTCGCACCGACCGCCGCGGCCTGGCTGACCTCGCCCACTGTCGCGGGGCTGCTCACGGCGTACCTCGGCATGCAACTGGCGTACTGCGTCAGCCTCAAGCACGTCCTGGTCGTCGACCTCGCCGTCGTCACGACCGGGTTCCTGATGCGGGCGATGGCCGGCGGGCTCGCGCTCGGGATCCCGCTGTCGCGCTGGTTCCTGATCACGACCGGGTTCGGGGCGCTGTTCATGGTGTCGGCCAAGCGCTACTCCGAAGCCGTGCAGATGGCCGGGAAGGCGGGCGCCACGCGTGCGTTGCTCACCGAGTACACCACCGGCTACCTGCGCTTCGTCTGGCAGTTGGCGGCCGGGGTCGCCGTTCTCGGGTACTGCCTGTGGGCCATGGAGGAGGGCGGCGTCCCGCATTCCGGCGTGCTGCCCTGGCGTCAGCTCTCCATGGTCGCCTTCATCCTCGCGATCCTGCGCTACGCCGTCTTCGCCGACCGCGGCACGGCGGGCGAACCCGAGGACGTCGTCCTGCGCGACCGCGCGCTCGCCGTCATCGCAGTGGTGTGGCTGGCGATGTACGGGTTGGCGGTGGCCGATTGGTAGGCACGCGCGCGTGGGCCGGCCGGCGCGATCACGGCCCGAGAACCACCCGCCGTGAACTCCTCGGCTTCGCCACCGTCGGTCTCCTCGCCTACGCCGTCGACCTCGCACTCTTCACCTGGCTCCGCGGCCCGGCCGCCCTCGGCCCCCTCACCGCCAAGGCCCTCTCCTTCGTCGCCGGATGCGCGGTCGCCTACGCCGGGAACGCCCTCGGCACCTACCGTCACACGCGCCCGAGAGGCCTGCGCCCCTGTGCCGTCTTCCTCGCGGTGAACGCCGCCGGGGCGGCCGTACAGCTGCTGTGTCTCACCGTGAGCCACTACGGCCTCGGCTTCACCTCCCGGCGTGCGGACATCGTCTCCGGGGCCGGCATCGGTATGGCGCTGGCTACTGCCGTGAGGTTTTGGGGCACTCGGACATTGGTCTTCCGCACGGAGGGCAGAGTCGGATCATGGACTGGCTGAAGAGACTTCCCGGCGTCGGGCCCGCGGTGGCCCGGCTGATGGCCACGCACGCGTGGCGGTCGTACGAGCGCATGGACCGGGTGAAGTGGACACGGCTGGCCGCCGCGATGACCTTCATCAGCTTCATCGCGCTCTTCCCGCTGCTGACGCTCGCCGCCGCGATCGCCGCCGCGACGCTCAGCCAGGACCAGCAGAACAAGCTGGAGGACAAGCTCGCCGACCAGGTGCCCGGCATCTCCGACCAGCTCGACATCGACGCCCTGGTGCAGAACGCCGGCACCGTCGGCCTCATCGCCGGCGCCGTCCTGCTGTTCACCGGTATCAGCTGGGTCGGCTCCATGCGCGAGTGTCTGCGCGCCGTGTGGGAGCTGCCCGACGAGGAGGAGAACCCCGTCCTGCGCAAGGCCAAGGACGCGGGCGTCCTGGTCGGCCTCGGCGGCGCCCTGCTCGCGACGATCGCCGCCTCCGCGGTCGCCTCCGCCATGGTCGGCTGGATCACCCGGCAACTCGGCATCGACGAGGGCGGCTGGGGCGGGATCCTGCTGCGCGTCGCCGCGTTCCTCGTCGCCGTACTCGCCGATTTCCTGCTCCTGCTGTACGTCCTGACCCTGCTGCCCGGCGTGGAACCGCCGCGCCGCCGGCTGATGGTGGCGGCGCTGATCGGCGCGATCGGGTTCGAGCTGCTGAAGCTGCTGCTCAGCGGCTATATGCAGGGCGTGGCCGCGAAGAGCATGTACGGCGCGTTCGGCGTGCCGGTCGCCCTGCTGTTGTGGATCAACTTCACGGCGAAGCTGGTGGTGTTCTGCGCCGCCTGGACTGCGACACAGGGCAAGGACGTCGAACTCGCCGACCACTCCGAAGAGTCGGCCGACGAGTCCGAAGAGCCGTCTGGCCCGTCCGAGGAGCCGGCCGACGAGTCGGGTGAATCGGCCGGCGAATCCGGAAAGTCGGCCGACGAGTCCCGAGATTCAGCCGACGACTCCGGAGGATCAACCGGCGAGTCCGGGAAGCCCGGCGTCAGGAGCGGCCCCGACGGCGCACCAGGTCGGGCAGCGGCCACCGGCGGTTGATCAGGAACGCACCCGCCGCGAGCAGCACCACCACCCCGCCGGTGATTCCGAGCGCGACTCCGATGCCGCTGGAGCCGCCGGCGGCCGAGGCACCCACCGCCGGCTTCGAGGGCCCCTCGCCGTCCCCGGTGCCACCGGCCTCCCCGGCGTCGTTGGCACCGGGCTGCGCGCTGGCCTGGGCCGCGCTCTTCGGCGGCACCAGCTCACCCACCGGCTGCACCTTGCCGGCCGCCTTGAAGCCCCAGTCGAAGAGGCTCGCGGTCTCCTTGTAGACCTCGTTGTGCTCGCTCTTCTCCGGGTTCATGACCGTGACGAGCAGCACCTTGCCGTCCCGCTCGGCCACACCGGTGAAGGTGGCTCCGGCGTTGGTGGTGTTGCCGTTCTTGATGCCCGCGATGCCCTGGTAGACGGGGAGGTCGCTGTCGCCGGCCAGCAGCCGGTTGGTGTTCTGGATCTCGAAGGACCCGCGGACCGACTTGCCCTTCTTGTTCTTCGTCGTCTCGCCCGGGAACTTGGCGGTGACGGTCGAGCAGTACTCGCGGAAGTCCTTCTTCTGCAGCCCTGACCGGGCGATCAGGGTGAGGTCGTACGCGGACGAGACCTGGCCCGGAGCGTCGTAGCCGTCGGGGGACACGGCGTGCGTGTCGAGGGCCTGGAGTTCTTCGGCGTGCTCGTTCATCTCCTCGACGGTGTTCTTGATCCCGCCGTTCATCTTCGACAGGACGTGCACCGCGTCGTTGCCGGAGCGCAGGAAGACCCCGAGCCACAGGTCGTGGACGGAGTACGTCTCGCCCTCCTTTATCCCGACCATGCTGGAGCCGGAACCGACGTCGGCCAGGTCGGACGGGACGACCTTGTGCGTCATGGTCTTCGGGAACTTCGGCAGCACCGTGTCGGCGAACAGCATCTTCATGGTGCTCGCGGGCGCCAGCCGCCAGTGCGAGTTGTGCGCGGCGAGCACCTCGCCGGACTCGGCGTCGGCGATGATCCAGGAGCGCGCGGTCAGGTCCTTGGGCAGGACGGGGACACCGCTCGCGAGGTTCACCTGAGTCCCGGGCCGCCCCAACCGCTCTCCGCCCACGGTCGACATGCCGGCCGGGGGAGTGGCCGACGGGCTCGTACTCGGTGACGGCTTGGGAGCCGCGTGGGAGACGGGCGCGGTCAGCGCGAGGGACGACAGGACGGCGGAAGTGACCAGCAGGGATCGCCTGGCGGTCTTCTTGGGTGCGGGCACGACGGAGAAAGTACATGCCGTTCCCATGGAAGTCCCGCTTCCGGCCCCACCCCGCTCAGGGAACCGGATGGGCGACGGTGATACTGAATGCATGAAGCTCAGCCGCCCCGTCTCCTGGTTCCTGCTCGCCTTCGGGGTGTGGAGCTGGGTCATCTGGGTCACTTTCGTCAAAAACCTGATCAAGGACAGCAGCGGGCTCGCCTTCGACGACGGTCACCCGACGGCGTACTTCTGGGTGCACCTGCTGCTGGCTGTCGTCTCCTTCGTATTGGGGACGGTCATCGGGGTCATCGGGTTGCGTGGAGTGCGCGCACTGCGCCGCACGCCATAGGAACTCGGCCACGACCCGGGACGTTCACTCAGCACGCAACGGAAAGGGAACGTCGGCGTGGTCATCGTCTTCGCGCTTGTCGCACTTCTCGTGCTGTCCGCCCTGGTGGCGGGCAACTGGTGGGTGTGGCGCCGTCTGTTCCGCGACACGACGCGCGGGCCCGGCTTCGCGCGCCGCGCGGGTGTGGTGGTGATCGCCGGTGGCTGGGCGCTGACGGTCGGGGCGTTCGTCGCCGAACGCGCGGGCGCCCCCTTCCGGCTCCAGCAGATCCTGGCCTGGCCGGGCTTCCTGTGGCTGGCCCTGTCGATATACCTGCTGCTGGGTGTGCTGGCGGGTGAACTCGTACGGCCGCTGCTGCGGCGCTTGCTCGAGCGGCGGGCGCGCGCCGAGGAAGCCGTACGGGAGCCGGAGCCCGAGCCGGTACCGGCCGGAGTGACGGTGGCCACACCCGCCGCCGGGGCATCCATTGCGTCGACCGCCACGGCTGCCGTCACGACGCCCGCCACCAAGCCGGCCGAGAACCGGACGCTCCCGTCCGCACCCGACGAGTCGTCGTCCCCCACGCCCGCCCCCGACTCCGCCGACCCGTCCCGCCCCCTGGCCACCCCCACCCGCCGCCTGTTCGTCTCCCGTGTCCTCGCCGGTGCCGCCGCGGCGGCCGCGGTCGGCACGGTCGGTTACGGCACCTACGGCGTCCTGCGCGGACCGACGGTCAAGCGGGTCACCGTCCCGCTGGCGAAGCTGCCGCGCGCGGCGCACGGTTACCGCATCGCGGTCGTCAGCGACATCCACCTGGGCCCGGTCCTGGGCCGTGGCTTCGCCCAGAAGGTCGTCGACACGATCAACGGCACCCAGCCCGACCTCATCGCGGTGGTCGGCGACCTGGTGGACGGCAGCGTGAAGGACCTCGGCCCGGCGGCGGCCCCGCTCGCCGGGCTCCGGGCGAGACACGGGGCGTTCTTCGTCACCGGCAACCACGAGTACTTCTCGGGGGCCGAGCAGTGGGTCGAGGAGGTACGCCGCCTGGGCCTGCGCCCGCTGGAGAACGCCCGCACCGAACTGCCCCACTTCGACCTGGCCGGTGTCAACGACGTCTCGGGCGAGAGCGAGGGCCAGGGCCCCGACTTCGCCAAGGCCCTCGGCGACCGGGACAGGGCACGCGCGTGCGTGCTCCTCGCCCATCAGCCGGTTCAGATCCATGACGCCGTCGACCACGGCGTCGACCTCCAGCTCTCCGGCCACACGCACGGCGGCCAGTTGTGGCCCGGCAACCTCATCGCGGGCCTGGCGAACCCCACCCTGGCCGGCCTGGAGCGTTACGGCGACACCCAGTTGTATGTCAGCCGGGGCGCGGGCGCCTGGGGCCCGCCGACGCGCGTGGGCGCCCCCTCGGACATCACGGTGATCGAGCTGGCGTCCCGTCAGGCCTGACGACTAGGCCCCGAACGGCCGTACGGCCGCGGCATCCTGCCTGTGAACAGCCTGTGAAACCCGCTGGAAACGCCCGTAGGTAAGTTCTTTCCCATGTCACCCGAATTCCCTTCCCCCTGCTGAAACACGTGTGATTAGGTGTGCGCGCCACTAAGGGGAGTGGCGCAATCCATTGCTCATGCGGAGGCCCGTCGAGGGCCTGGGGAGAGGGCACCCATGCGTTCGGTTCGCATGCGGATTCTCGCGACGCTGCTCGTGCTGGCGGCCGTGGGAGTGGGCGGCTGGCAGTTGCTGCCGTCGCGGGACGATCAGGACAGGACCATCACGGTCGGCACGACGGACGCCGTCACGTCGCTCGATCCGGCCGGCGCCTACGACGCCGGATCCTGGGCGCTGTTCAACAACGTGTTCCAGTCACTGCTGACCTTCGAGCCGGGCGGCGTCACCCCCGTGCCGGACGCGGCGGAGAGCTGCGGCTTCGTCGGCACCCAGCTGAGCACCTACCGCTGCGAGCTGCGCGACGGCCTCACCTTCCCGAGCGGGCGCGTCATGAGCGCGCAGGACGTCAAGTACTCCTTCGACCGGGTCAAGCGGATCAAGTCGAACGTCGGCCCGTCCTCCCTGCTGGACACGCTCGGCTCGGTGACCACGAGCGGCCGTACCGTCACCTTCCATCTGTCGTCGCCCGACGCCACGTTCCCGCTCAAGGTGGCCACCGGAGCGGGCTCCATCGTCGACCGTGAGAAGTATCCGGCGGACGCGCTGCGCACCGACAACGCTGTCGACGGCACCGGTCCCTACACCCTGACCACGTTCACGAGGGACAAGAAGGCCGTCCTCGCTCCCAACTCGCACTACCAGGGCGCCCTCGACGGCACCGGCCGCCCCGTCGAACTGCGCTACTACCCGGACTCCGACGCCCTGGACGGCGCCTGGAAGGCGAGGCGGATCGACGTCGCCACGCGCACACTGCCGCCCGAGGTCCTCGCCGGCCTGAACGCCGCCGACCCCGGCCAGCGCGTCTCCGAGGCCGACAGTGCCGAGATCCGCAACCTGTACTTCAACACCCGCGCGGGCTCGCCCCTGCACGACGTCCGGGTCCGCCAGGCCATGGCCTGGCTGATCGACCGCGACAGGCTGGCGGCCAGGGTGTACAAGGGCACCGTCGACCCGCTGTACTCGCTGATCCCGACCGGCATCACCGGCCACACGACGTCGTTCTTCGACACCTATCCCCAGCTCAGCACCGCCAAGGCCCGCGCTCTGCTCACCGAGGCCGGCGTCAGCCTGCCCGTCCGCCTCACCTACGGCTACGGCACAGGCCGGGGCGCCGCGAGCGCCGAGGAAGCCGCTGAGCTGAAGCGGCAGTTGGAAGCGGGCGGCCTGTTCAAGGTGACGGTCAAGGGCTACGAGTGGACCGACTTCCAGAAGCGCTGGGCGGGCGGCAAGCTCGACGCGTATGCCGTCGGCTGGGTCGCCGACTTCCCCGACCCGGACACCTACGGCGGCCCGCTCGTCGGCAGCACCGGAACCATGAACACCGGCTACCGCAACAAGACCGTGGACCGGCTGATCACGGCCAGCCAGCAGTACGCCGACCGCAGCGAGGCCATACGGGACTTCCGCTCGGTGCAGGAGGCCGTCGCCCGCGACGTCCCCGTCATCCCGCTGTGGCAGGCCAAGGAGTACGTCGTCACCAGCGGGGACGTCGGCGGCGGCCAGTATCTGTCGGACGGCACCGGTGTCTTCCGCCTCTGGCGTCTCACCTGGATCTGACGCGATCTGGCGGCCTTGTCACTCCATGCGGTGATGCCAGGGAGCCACCCCGCGCTGCACCATGTGACGGAGGTGTGCGCAGGGTGAGGAGCAAACGTGGTGAGACGCAACGCCTTTCGGCTGCCCCGGCACCCGGCGTCGGTCGGACTCGCCCGCCGCCGGGTCCGGGACCACCTGGCCGACTGGGGGCACGGACCGCGGGATGCGGCGCTGGAGGACACGGTGCTGCTCGTCTCGGAGCTGGCCACCAACGTCGTACGCCACGGCCCTCTCCTGGAGCGCGAGTTCGAGGTCGCCGTGACCGCGCTCGCCGACGGTTCCTGTCTGATCGAGGTGTCGGACGAGGGTCGGCTGGAGCCGCGGTTACGGGTGGTGGAGGAGTGGGAGGAGACCGGCCGCGGCCTGCACCTGGTGGAACACCTGGCCGCGGCGTGGGGGGTGTGGAGCCGGGGGCGCCATGGGAAGACGGTGTGGGCGCTGATACTCGCCAACGCCGCGGCCGACAACTGAGCGGCTCGAAAGTGGTTACGACCGTAAAGGCGCCACCGGCAGTGTCACCGTCACCGCCAGCCCCTCACCAGGCGCCGTCCGCACCGTGACGTCCCCGCCGTGAGCCTCCACCACGCCCTGCACGATCGCCATCCCCAGCCCGCTGCCCGCACCGCCGCCGGCCCGGAAGAACCGGTCGAAGACGCGGGCCGCGTCCTCCTCGCACAGCCCTGGCCCCTCGTCCTCGACACACAGCCGTACGACCCGGTCCGCGCGCTCCACCCCGAGCCGCACCGGCACATCGGCGGGCGTGTGCGTACGGACGTTGCTCAGCAGGTTGCCCAGTACCTGGCGCAGACCCGACTCGTCGGCCCGCACGAGCAGCGTGCCGTCCGCGTCGACGGTGATGGGCCGCTGCGGCTGCTGCACCCGCAGATCCTCGGCGGCGTCACGCGCCAGGCGGCTCAAGTCGACGTTCGTGAAGCGCAGTTCGGGCCGTTGGTCGAGGCGGGCGAGGGTGAGCAGTTCGTCGACGAGGCGTCCCATGCGGTCGACCTCGCCGTTCATCCGGTCCCAGGCGCGCTTGCGCTCGGCCGGTTCCGTCAGCATTCCCCTGTCGTACAGCTGGAGGTAGCCGCGTATCGCGGACAGCGGGGTGCGCAGCTCGTGCGAGGCGTCGCCGACGAAACGGCGCAGCTGGGCCGCGCTGCGCTCGCGCGTGCGGTACGCCGACTCCACCTGGTGGAGCATGGAGTTGAGGGCGACCCGGAGCTGCTCGACCTCCAGGGTGGGGTCGCGGCTGGAGGGGACGCGCCGGGTCAGGTCGCCCTCGGCGATCGCCGACGACGTCTCCACCATGTCCTCCAGCGGCCGCATCCGGCGGCGCACACTGAGCATGGTCATCCAGCCGAGCAGTGCCAGCAGCAGGGTGCCGACGGCCAGGTCCATCCGCAGTGCCTTGCCCATGCCCTCGTGCAGGCCTTCGGTCGGTATGGCGATCAGCACGACGGTGCCGTCCGCCAGCCGGGCGCCGGCCGTCCGGTAGCGGTCGCCATCGACCCGTACGTCCCTCGGCTCCTCGTCGGCGGCGAGGGCGACCGGGTCCTTCGCGGCGGCGGCGAGCGCGTGCTGGCGCGGCGTCGGCTCCAGCGGGCCGAGGGCCACCGGCCGCCCGGCGGAGTCGACGGCGACGTACACCATGGCCGGGCTCGGCAGCGGATCCGCGTCCGTGGCGCCGTCGCCTGGAAACCTGTCCAGCGCGATGCCCAGTTCGCTCAGCGATTCGATCTGCCGCAGGGTGAACCCGGCGTTCCGCAGCGTCGTGCGCGCGCTCTTCAGCTCGCTGTCGACCTTGTCGAGCAGATAGAACCGCGCGGTCATCAGGCTGACCGCGGTCGCGACGACGATGCCCACCGCCAGCAGCGCCACGTTCGCCAGCGTCAGCTTGCCGCGCAGCGAGTGGATGCCGCGCCGGCGGCAGACGTCGAAGATCCTGAGGACCTTCATGCCAGCCCGTATCCGACGCCGCGGCGCGTGGTGATCACCGGCGGTCCCAGGGCGTCCAGTTTGCGCCGGAGATAGCTGATGTAGGTCTCGACGACGGTCGACTCGGGCGGGGTGTGCTCGTACTGCCAGACGTGGCGCAGGAGTTGCTCCTTGGGCACGATCCGGCCGCCGTTGCGCACCAGGAAGCGCAGCAAGGCGTACTCGGTCGGGGTGAGCTCGACGGTGCGGCCCGCGCGGCGCACCGAGTACGTCGTCTCGTCCAGCTCCAGATCGCCGTATCTGAGCGGCGGTCGCTGCTGCAGGACGTCGTCCGGGCGGGTGCGGCGCAGCACGGCCGCGATCCGGGCGATGACCACGTCCACGTCGAACGGCTTGGTGATGTAGTCGTCGCCGAAGCCGAGGGCGCCGACGATCTCGGCGGGCGAGTCGCGAGCGGTGAGGAAGACGAGCGCCAGGTCGGGGCGTCGCTCGCGCAGTTCACGCCCGAGGGCGCGGCCGTCACCGTCCGGGAGCATGACGTCGAGGAGCGCCACATCGGGTCGGGTGCGCTCGGCGAGGGTGAGCGCCTCGCGGACGGTGCCCGCGATCATGACCTCGAAGCGGTGGTAGCGCAGGGCGATGGCGAGGACGTCCGCGATGGACTCCTCGTCCTCCACCACCAGCACGGTGCCAGAAGCCGTCGTCATGTCCCCAGTATCGGCGGGGCCACTGACAGTCGGGTGGCCCGGCCGCTTTGGAGTTCCTTGAGAGTCATGGCCGTCGCCTGCCACGCGCGCGCGGCGCCGCCAATCCTGTTGCCCAGGACCTGGGGGACCGACCGAAACCGAATAAGGAGCGTTGAGCGTGGCTGCATTGGCACGGTGGTGCTATCGGCACCGGCTGGTGGTCCTGTTGCTGTGGGTGGGGGCACTGTTCGGCCTGGGCGCGGCGAGTTCGGCCGCCGGCACGAACTACGCGAACGTCTTCTCCCTCCCGGACACGGACTCCGCGACCGCGTACGACCTGATGGAGAAGGCCTTCCCGGAGCGCGCCGGCGACACCGACACGGTGGTGTGGAAGGTGGACGAGGGATCCGTGCGGGACGGGTCCGTACGGTCCCGTATCGCGCCCGCGCTGGAGGAGATCGGAGAGATGAAGGGGGTCGGCGAGGTCACCGACCCGTACGCGGCCCGGTCAGCGCAGATCAGCCGGGACGGGCGCATCGCGTACGCCCAGATCACCTTTACCGAGCAGGCGAACGCCGTCCCCAAGGAGCTGATCGAGGACGTCGTCGACACGGCGCAGGCCGCCGAACGCGACGGACTGCAGGTGGAGCTGGGCGGCCAGGCCATCGCCCGCACCCAGGAGCCGCCGCAGGGTCTGTCGGAGGCGGTCGGCATCCTCGCGGCGGCCATCGTGCTGTTCCTGGCCTTCGGCTCGCTCTTCGCGATGCTGCTGCCGATCGTCGTGGCGATCGCCGGCGTCGGAACCGGCCTGATCGGGACGATGCTCCTCAGCCATGTCACGGACGTGCCCGAAGTGGCCCCGCTGCTCGGCTCGCTGATCGGCCTGGGCGTCGGCATCGACTACGCCCTGTTCATCGTCACCCGGCACCGGCGCGGCATCCTGCGTGGCATGAAGCCGGAGGAGGCGGCGGTGACCGCCCTCAACACCTCCGGCCGGGCGGTGCTGTTCGCGGGCGGCACGGTGTGCATCGCGCTCGCCGGCATGCTGGTGATGAACATGCGGTTCCTGGACGGCGTGGTGGTAGCGACCTCGCTCACCGTCGTCCTGAGCGTGCTGGCCGCCATCACCCTGCTGCCCGCCCTCCTGGGCCTGCTCGGCACGCGGGTGCTCAGCCGCCGGCAGCGGCGTCGGCTCGCCGCGGCAGGGCCGGAGCCGGCCGAGGCGAGTGGGCTCGCGGCGCGCTGGTCGTCGTACGTCCAAAGGCGCCCGCGCCCGGTGGCGGCGATGGCCGTCGTCGTCATGGCGGCCCTCGCGATCCCGGTGCTGTCGCTCCGCCTCGGCGCCACCGACCAGGGCAACCACCAGGAGTCGACCACGACCCGGCAGGCCTACGACCTGCTCGCCGAGGGCTTCGGACCCGGCTTCAACGGCCCGCTCCAGGTGGTTGTCGAGGGCGAGGCCCCCGCCGGCCTGGTGAACGAGATCAGGTCGACCGAGGGCGTCGCCCAGGTGGCCGCCGTACCGCCCGCGAACGACGTCACGGTCATCCAGGTCGTACCGACCACATCACCCCAGTCCGAGCAGACGGACCGGCTGATCGACCGCCTGCGCGACGACGTGATCCCGCAGTCGGGTGCCGACGCCCATGTGGGAGGCGTGACGGCGGTCTTCAAGGACTTCGCCTCCGTGACCGGCGAGCGCCTGCCGTACTTCGTCGCGACGATCATCGCGCTCGGCTTCCTGCTCCTGCTGGTGGCGTTCCGCTCGCTGGTGGTGCCGCTGACGGCCGCGCTGATGAACCTCATCGCGGCGGCCGCGTCCTTCGGCGTCCTGGTGGCGATCTTCCAGTGGGGCTGGGGGACGGAGCTGATCGGCGTGGGCAAGGAAGGCCCGATCACATCCTTCCTGCCGGTCATCATGCTGTCCCTGCTGTTCGGCCTCTCCATGGACTACCAGGTGTTCCTGGTGAGCCGGATGCACGAGGAGTGGGTGCACACGAAGGACAACGCGCGCGCGGTGCGCGTCGGCCTCGCGGAGACCAGCCGGGTCATCAACTCCGCCGCCCTGATCATGATCTGCGTGTTCAGCGCGTTCGTACTGAGCGGCGACATGGAGGGCGCGATGGCGGGCATCGGCCTCGCGGCCGCCGTCGCCCTGGACGCCTTCATCCTGCGTACGGCTCTGGTGCCGGCCGCGATGCACATGCTCGGCAACGCCAACTGGTGGCTGCCGGACTGGCTGGAGAAGCGGCTGCCGCATCTCGCGGTCGAACCGAAGGAGGAGGCGGCAGTGGTGGAGACCGAGGAGGAACCGGTCGCGGCGGGCAGGTCCTCGGTCGTCCACGGCTTCATCCGCACCGCCGACGGTGAGCCGGTCGACGGTGCGGCGGTGACACTGCTGACGAAGGGCGGCCGTCAGCTGGACCGGGTGACGTCCCTGGCCGACGGCTCGTACATCGTCTCGGTGCCGGCGCCGGGAACGTATCTTCTGGCGGCGACGGCCGAGTCGTACGGCTCCCGGGCGGGGAAGGTGGTCGTGGCGGACGGGCCGCTGGTGTACGACGTGGAGTTGGCCGACGGGGAGGTGGACGCCGTCAACTGAGCGTCGGTGCGGGTGGTGTCAGGGGCGCTCGTCTTCGGCGGGCGCCCTCTTGCCGGTGGCGCCCCTGCCCGCCCTGTCGGCTTTCTCCGCCTTGTCCGCCTTCTTCCTGGCCGGATCCGGAATGGCGTTGGTCATCCCCGGCAGGAAGTCCGTGAACAGCTCGTGCACCTCGCGCACCAACGGCCGCAGCACCCGGAACCTCGCCAGCGAGACACCTCGTGCGGTCAGCCGGGCACCCCGCTCGGCGAGCCGGTAGCTGCGCTCGCGGCCCTCGGTCCGGTCGAAGACCCAGTACAGCACGAGCCCCATCTGGGACAGCCACATCAGCTCCGGCAGCACGTCCCGGAGTTCCTCGGGCACCTTGGTCTTCGTCGCGCCCGCCAGCACCTGTCGATGGACGCTGATGGCCTCCACGCGCGCGTGCTCCGACTCGGGGGAGAAGGGGCTGAGCGGGCTGTCGGGATCGGCGGCGTTCTTGAAGAACTGCACCGCGAACTCGTGGTACGGCGTGGCGATGTCCAGCCACACCTTCAGGACGCCCGCGAGCCGCGCCTCGAGATCGGTCTCCCGGGCCAGGACGTCCCGGACCGCCGCCTGGTGCTCGGCGGCGATCCGGTCGTAGAAGCCCTGGATCAGGTGTTCCTTGCCCGCGAAGTAGTAGTACGCGTTGCCGACGGAGACCCCGGCCTCCTGGGCGATCGCCCGCATCGTCGTCTTGTCGTAGCCCCGCTCCTGGAACAGCCGCATGGCGGTCTCCAGGATCAGCGCACGGGTCTGCTCGGACTTGCTGGGCGCATCGCCCTGTTCAGGGCTGTCGTTCTTCGAGGACACGGAACCAGAGCCTAACGAGTGCCGTTTCCGCCCACCGTCAGGAGGCCTGTGCCGTCTGGTACAGGTTCTGGGCGTCGGCGCCGAAGTACGGGCCGTACATCCGGTTCGGCAGGAAGTTGTACTTGAAGCTGTTCACCGAGGACAGCAGGCCGGTGCCCGTGGACTCGTTGAACTGCGTGAACCAGGGGCCGCCGCTGGAGCCGCCGGTCATGTTGCAGTTCATGCCGTGGTCGTTGGACAGCAGGAAGTCGCGGTTGGTGTTGCCGCTGCAGTAGATGAACTTCTCGCCGTCGTACGGGGCGGCGGCCGGGAAGCCGAACGCGTACATGCGCAGGTTGTAGCCGGTGTTGAAGGCCAGCCCCTGGCCGCCGACGACGTCCGTCAGCAGCTTGCCGTCCAGCGGGGCGACGACGGCGGCACCGACGTCGTAGTTAATGTCCTCGCTCGCCGTCCACTGCGGTGTGGACAGCGTCTTCGAGGCGGTCCACCGGCCGTACGGGGCCTGCCCGTCGTGGTAGCCGGGCACGAAGACCCAGTTGGTGTGCCAGGCGCCCTCCAGCTTCACGCAGTGCCCGGCCGTGATGACGGTGCTCTTGTTGGCGCTGGTGACGGCGTTGCCGGAACAGGACGCCGTACGTCCCTGGTAGGTGAAGAACACACGGCCCGCCGTGGAGACGACGGCACCGCCGCCGGTCCACTGACCGCCGCTGTTCGGGAAGGCCATCAGGCCGATGTCGGCGGCGGCCTTGCCGACCTTCGCGGCCGGGGCGGTGGGCGCGACGGTGGTCGCCGTGCCCTTCAGGGGCGCCGAGCCGCCGTCGAAGTGGCCGTTGACGCTCACCAGGTCGAGCGGGGTGGCCTGGCGCATCCGGTCCGCTGTCCAGAAGTCGCGGGCCTGCTGCTGCGCGCCGGCCGAGACCGAGCTGACGCCGTTCGTCGTGACGGGTTTCGGCGCGGCGCCCGCGGGAGTGGCCAGGGCGCCGGCGGTGAGCAGCGCGGTGACGCCGACCAGGGCGCCGAGGAAGGGACGGGGTATGCGGGTGACGCCGGGTGTGCCTCTCACGCGTACTCCTTCTGCGATGGGGGGACCGGGCGACCGGGTGGGCCGCCCGGCTGACAGACAGTCGATGCGAGTGCGGAGTGGAGAACCGGGAGGCAGCGTGCCAACCCGAGCACCGTTTTGGAAGGGCGCATGCCAAAACGGAGTCGGAAAGCGGGACATTCAGGACGGGTTGGGCTGCGTGGTGCAGGTGCCTCCGTCGCAGCCCGGCGGGTTGTACGTCCAGCCCACGCCGGGGTCGTACGACCATCCCTCCGCGCTCCGGTAGACCCGCCCGCCCCACTGGGCCCCGCCCCCCTGTGTCCCCTGCAGCCCCTGTGGCCACTGCGCCCCGCGCCACTTGGCGGCGGCGAGTGCGGCACCCTTGGCGAGCCGCGCCCCCGACGGAGTGCTGAGGCGATGAGCCAGCGGCCGGTGCTCGCGCAGGGCCCACAGGGTGACGATCCAGGCGGCGGAACCCCGGTAGACCTGCCCGGCGTCACCGACGACGGTGATCTCGTCCAGCGTGGCGCCGTGGTCGAGGTCGGGGTGGCGCCTGCGCGCCTCCTCGGACCCGGCCGGCACCAGTTCCAGCGGCACCAACTTGGGCTGCTTCACGAGCCAGTCGCGCACGAAGGTGCACAGGGAGCACCCGGCGTCGTAGAGGACCGTCAGCCGGTGGACCGGGGTGGCGGGCCCGGCGCTCGGAGTGTGGGCCCCGGCGGGCACGGGGCTCGAGGCGCCGTGCCCCGCGCGCGGTGCGTGCCCGCCGGCCGTGACGGCGTTCGTCCTGCCGGTCACGCCGGTCACGCCCCGGCCGACGGCGCGACCCAGTTCTGCGGGGCGACCGGAGGCACCTGCTCCCGCTCCATCACCCCACGCCGCCGGATCTTGTTGAGGACGTAGACGTTGCCGAGGTGCATCACGCCGAGCACCAGCAGTACCACGCCGAGCTTGGTCGACAGGGCCTCGAAGACCCCGCGCGCGTCGACGACGGTGTCGTCGTCGCCCAGGTACAGCGCGACGAAGCCGAGGTTGACGAGGTAGAAGCCGACCACCAGAAGGTGGTTCACGGCGTCTGCGAGCTTCTCGTTGCCGCGCAGTACGTCGGCGAGGAAGATCCGTCCGTTGCGGCTGAGTGTGCGGGCCACCCAGACGGTGAGGGCGATGCTGACGACCAGGTAGATGACGTAGGCGATGACCGTGCGGTCCATGGCCTGCCCCCTTCTTGAACGCGTTCAAAACGCTGACAGGGATGACTGTAGGCCCTGTCTTTGAACATGTTCAACTCAATGGGGTGAGGCCTCCGTCACGTCCCCGACGGAGGCGGCGTCACGGCCTGCGGCCGAGCTCCCGCCGCTTGGAGTAGTCCGTGAACCCGATGACGTTCCCCCAGGGGTCGGCGATCTCGACGGTCCAGCCGGTGGTCACGGAGAAGGGCTCGTCGAGCGGCACGATGCCCGCCTCGCCCAACACCCGCGCCGCCGCCCGCGCGTCCGGCACCTCCAGCCATACGCGTGGGTGCAGCCAGGGAGGCGGCCGGTGCGCCAGCGTCTCCTCGTGCCGCAGCAGGATCCCGGGCATCTCACCCCCGACCTTCAGCAGCGCGATCCCGGCCTCGTCGAGCCGGAACCCGACCGCGAAGCCGGCGCGCTCGTAGAACCGGACGGCCTCGTCGAGGTCGCCGACCGGCAGCAGCACGTTGTCGAACCCGAGCAGCTCGTACGACTCTTCATCTGACATACCGTCAGGGTAAGGGGATGATCGGCCGGAACCGGTGATTGTCAGTGGTGGCTCGTACTGTCGTCGTCATGGGAATCGTGACGTTCGTCGACGAGACGACAAGCGGGAGCCGCAGCGCCGGCTGGGGGCTCGAGATCGCCGAGGAGCGGCTCACCGTGCGCGAGTTGATCCGGCGGCGGGTGTTCCAGGAGGTCGCCGAGTACAACGCGGGCACGCCGGAGGTCTTCCAGGGCCTCGTGCAGCCGCAGGACGCGGAGCGCGTCCTGAACGGCTACGCGATGCGCGCGCGTCGCCGGATAGACCCCGAGGCGCAGACCGAGCTGGCACTGAAGGCCTTCGCGGGCAACGGGTTCCTGGTGCTCGTGGGCGACCGTCAGGTCACCGACCTGGACGAGGAGATCGAGCTCACGCTCGGCACGCAGGTCACGTTCCTGAAGCTCGTACCGTTGGTCGGGGGATGACATGGCACAGATCCAGAAGTACAAGGAACTGGTCGGGCAGCGCATCGCCGAGGGCGACCCGGGCGCGCTCGCGGTCGACCTGCTCAAGGCCGCGTCCGTCAACAACGGCCACTGGTCGGGTCGCTGGACCCAGGTGCTGGACCGGGTGCGCGAGCTGCCGGCGGACACCCGCAAGCTCGTCGCCGACGCCCTCGTGGACCAGTACCACTCGGAGCAGGCCGGACCCATCGCCCGGGACAACGCCCTGACCCTGCTGGGGATCGTGTCCAAGGGGCTCTCGCACAACCTCCTCGCCGCCGAGCGGCTGAAGAAGCTCGACGAAATGTCCCGGCAGCACTCCATCTGGTACTCCACACAGTGCGAGGACCTCGCCGAGGCCGAAATCGCGGCGGGCCGCCCGCTCGCGCCCGCCGTGGTGGCCGTGTTCCGTCGCGCGGCCCTGGAGACATACGGCTCGAAGTCCATGGCCGAGTTGGCCGCCAAGCTCACCACCCCCGTCCTGAACGTGGGCGAGGAATGGGCCGAGCAGGCCATACGGGACGCCACCGACCCCGACCTGCGGGCCCTGCTCGCCCACGCCACGACCGCCACCGCTGCAAAACCCACCGCGAAGTGGGACAAGAGGGCCGCCGCCCTCGTCGACGTGCTGGGTGCCGAGCGCATCCGTGAGACCGTGCTGCCCTGGCTCGCCCTCGTCGGCCGCCCTCGCACGTTCGAGCTGCAACGCCAGACGTACGGACCGGACGTCAACAGCGCCTTCGACCCGTACAACGCCAACGCCCTGCGCGGTATCACCTGGTTCCTCTCCCTGCTGCCGGCGCACCCCGACACCACGCGCGCGCTCGGCGGCCTCGTCGAGACCTCCCTGAAGAAGGTCGCGGGCCTCGGACCGCGCAACCCCAAGGTCGCCAACGCCGCGGTCAACGCCCTCGCCCGCATCGAAGGCGAGGCGGCCCTCGCCGAACTGGCCCGGCTCGCCACCCGTGTCACCTTCAAGGGCACCCTCAAGCTGCTGAACAGCGGCCTGGACGCCCGGGCGGAGGCGATGGGCCTGAGCCGTGAGGAGATCGAGGAGCTGGCCGTACCGGCGTACGGCCTGACGGAGGTCGGCCGCGCGGAGCACCGTCTCGGCGAGGTCACCGCCCTGCTCGAAGTCCAGGGCCCCAAGGTGGTGTTGAGCTGGCGCAACGCCGACGGCAAAGCGGTCAAGGGCGTGCCCGCCGCGGTCCGGCGCGACCACGCCGACGAGCTCAAGGAGCTCAAGGCCACGGTCAAGGACATCGACAAGATGCTCGCGGCGCAGAGCGAACGCCTGGACCGCCAGTTCCTGGCCCGCCGCACCTGGCCGTACGCCGCGTGGCGCGAGCGCTACGTCGACCACCCGCTGGTCGGCACCCTCGCCCGCCGCCTCCTGTGGAGGATCGACGGTACGACGGTCGGGTACGCGGACGGCGAACTGCGGACGCCGGCCGACGCACCGGTGACCGGCGGCAGCGAGGTCGAACTCTGGCACCCGGTCGGCCACGAGCCCGCGGAGATCGTCGCCTGGCGCGACTGGCTGGAGCGGCACGGCGTCACCCAGCCCTTCAAGCAGGCCCACCGCGAGGTGTATCTGCTCACGGACGCCGAGCGCGCGACGGCGACGTACTCCAACCGCTTCGCGGCGCACGTCCTGCGCCAGCACCAGTTCCACTCCCTGGCGGCGATCCGGGGCTGGCACAACAAGCTGCGCCTGGCCGTCGACGACGAGGCGCCGCCCGCCGTGCGGGAGTTGCCGCAGTGGGGTCTGCGCGCCGAGTACTGGATCGCGGGCGACGGCGGGGAGACCTACGAGGACATCACCGACTCCGGCAGCTTCCTGCGGCTGCGCACCGACCAGGTCCGCTTCTACCCGGCCGGCGCCCCGCAGAACTCGGCGCACTGCTGCGGCGGTGAGTACAGGATGTGGCTGCGCGACGGCGCCGACCCGGTCGACCCGCTGCCCTTGACGGACATCCCGCCCCTGGTCCTGTCCGAAGTCCTGCGCGACGTGGACCTGTTCGTCGGCGTGGCGAGCGTCGGCAACGACCCGGCCTGGCAGGACGGCGGGCCCGGCGGCCGCTTCCGGGAGTACTGGACGTCGTACGGCTTCGGCGACCTGGGCGCGAGCGCCGAGACCCGCCGGGCCCTCCTCGAACGCCTCATACCGCGACTGGCCATCGCCGACCGCTGCGCGATCGAGGGCCGCTTCCTGCACGTGAAGGGCGAACGCCACACGTACAAGATCCACCTCGGCTCGGGCAACATCCTCATGACCCCGAACGACCAGTACCTGTGCATCGTCCCCAAGTCCAACCCGTCCGCCCCGCAGGCTGGTTACCTGCCGTACGAAGGGGACCGGATGCTGGCGGTGATCCTGAGCAAGGCGATGATGCTGGCCGACGACACGGAGATCACGGATCCTACGATCCTGAGTCAGCTGTAGGCGCTCCCTGCCCGGAGCACGAGCCCCTTGTGCACCCATACTGAGAGCGCGAGGAGCTTAGGGGAGGGCGAGCTGCGTGCGACGGGTGTTGTCGGTGCAGTTCGCGCCGTGCGCGCTGTTCGTCGCCGGAGTGCTCGCGTTGCTGCGGGCAGGGAGCTTCCAGGGCAGGAGCGACTGGCGTGCGGTGCCACCGGAACGCCCGGCTACCGTTTTCGGCGCGTTCCTCGTGATCACCGTGTGTGCGCTGCTTCTCAGTCTTCTCCTTCAGCCATTCCAGGTGCGTGCCGTGCGCGTGCTGGAGGGCTACTGGGACCGCTGGCCTCTCACCGCGGAGCTCGCGAGCCTGATGATCGGATTCCAGCGCCGGCGCTGGAACGCCCTGAGCAGGAAAGCCGATGCGATGGTACGAGGGGACCACGCCCGGCGGGCGCAGGCCGATGCCCGACGTCGCCTGGCCGCGCAGCCCCCGGTCGACGTCCTGTTGCCCACCGCGCTGGGCAACGCGTTGAGGGCGGGAGAGATCTCCGCGGGGGAGCGGTACGGTCTGGCAACGCTGGCCTCCTGGCCGCGGCTGTACCTCCAGGTCTCGGAACGCGCCGCCGCGCTGCTGCGATCCACCCGTGACGCCCTCGACACGGCTGTGAACCTTTGTTGGTCGTGCCTGGCCTTGACCGGAGCCGGAACGTTGGCGTTGTACGACGAGCCGTCGTCCTGGTGGCTGTGCGGCCTGGGCCTTGGCTTCGCAGCGACCGCGTACAAAGGCGCCGTGACGGCGGCACAGTCATACGCGGGACTGATGCACGTGGCCTACGACCTGTACCGCTTCGACCTGTTGGAGGCCCTGCGCTACAGCCTCCCGGCCGATCGCGACGCTGAGGAGGAGACGTTCCTCCGTGTCTCGGACCAGTTCCTCGGTCGGCGGGGAGCCGACCTGCCCTACGACCATCGCCGCACCTGGCGACGAGGCAGTGACCCCGGCGGCACCTAGCGAGGTCAGTTCTGGGCACCCTGGTTCTCTGTTCCATCAGGGGGCAGCCAACGCTTCACACGGTCGAGCCACATCCCCACGTCCTTGGGCTCCCGGCACTGTGCCAGCAGCCATGGAGACACGTGGAGGTATGGGCACGGGAGCTGCTGCCCGTTCTGCCAGACGTGCCCATGAACCACCGAACCCAGCGCGGACCTCAGGCGCTCCTTGAGCAGTTCCTCGTCGCCCTCGATCGCCTTCTGGTAGGCGTCGGCGAGGCGGATGCCGGCCCTTAGGGAGTGCAGCGGAGCACCCGTGGCTCGGTAACCGAGTTCCACACCGCAGGCCGGGCACGGTTCGCCAAGTATGCGCGCTCCGGGGAGTACCGCGTCGTGCAGCATTTTTCCTCCAGTTCAGTCGCATTCACGGGATGTCGTGTGCCCCGGACGGTGGCTTCATCGTGAAGACCCAGACGGCGTCCGCGATCGAGCCGGCCAGCACTATGGCCGAAGCCGTCCAGCGCCAAACGGCTTGTCTGCCACAGTCGGGCGGAGCAAGGGAAGCGGCCACCCCCAGACCGAGCAGCAGGGTGCCGGCGTTGTAGAAGCGCACCGCCCTGGCGTTGCGGGTCCGCCACAGGCGCATAGCGAGTCTGTGCTGGGACCGTATGTAGGTCTCGGGCGCCGTGCCGTCCCCGATCCCCTTGAACCACTCGCAAAGATCGGCGTATGTGTAGAAGTAGTACCGCGCGTTGTAGCTGAGCTGCATGCTGAAGATCAACGTCATTGCGGTGATGACCAAGAGGACGAGTGTGGGACCCGGCCACAGGAACTCGTCGGCCGCTCCGGCGACGACGCCGGCCAGTGAGAGCGCGGCTGCCGTGAGCAGGGGTGCGGCCACGAAATGTGCTTCCTTGAGTGCTGTCCCATGCCCCAGCGCCGGAGGAATGTCAGTCGCCGGCCCCGGCTCAGGTATACCTGCGGCCACGGTGCCCCCCTCGCCCGGTGTCTACGGGTCCTGCCCCGATTGGAGTGTGACCGCGGAACGCCCCCTTCAGTAGCGGCGGGAACGGGCAAAAACACCAGAGGGCCCTGTTCCCGAAGTGACGGAAACAGGGCCCTGATGTGGACCTGGGAGACTCAGAACCGCCGAGTGATCAGCGCCTTCTTCACCTCGGCGATAGCCTTCGTGACCTCGATGCCGCGCGGGCAGGCGTCCGTGCAGTTGAACGTCGTGCGGCAGCGCCAGACGCCGTCCTTGTCGTTGAGGATCTCCAGGCGCTGCTCGCCGGCCTCGTCGCGCGAGTCGAAGATGAAGCGGTGCGCGTTGACGATGGCGGCCGGGCCGAAGTACTGGCCGTCGTTCCAGAAGACCGGGCAGGAGGACGTGCAGGCCGCGCAGAGGATGCACTTCGTGGTGTCGTCGAAGCGCTCGCGGTCCTCGGCCGACTGCAGCCGCTCACGCGTCGGTTCGTTCGTGTCCTTCGTGATGAGGAAGGGCATGACGTCCCGGTACGCCTGGAAGAACGGCTCCATGTCGACCACGAGGTCCTTCAGGACCGTCAGGCCCTTGATGGGCTCCACCGTGATCGGCTTCTCAGGGTTGATGTCCTTGATCAGCGTCTTGCACGCGAGGCGGTTCTTGCCGTTGATCCGCATCGCGTCAGAGCCGCAGATGCCGTGGGCGCAGGAGCGGCGGAAGGTCAGCGTGCCGTCCAGGTCCCACTTGATCTTGTGGAGGCCGTCGAGGACGCGCTCCTTCGGGTCGATCTCCAGCTGGAAGTCTTCCCACACAGCCTCTGCGGAGACTTCCGGGTTGAAGCGGCGGACCCGGAAGGTGACCGTGATGTACGGGGACGCGGCGGACTCGGCCTCCACCTTGTCCATAACGGGGGTTGCCATCAGTACTTACGCTCCATCGGCTGGTAGCGGGTCTGGACGACCGGCTTGTAGTCGAGACGGACGGACTCGGTGCCGTCGTCGCCCACCTCGCGGTACGCCATGGTGTGGCGCATGAAGTTGACGTCGTCGCGGTTCGGGTAGTCCTCGCGGTAGTGACCGCCGCGGGACTCCTTTCGGGCCAGGGCCGACACCGCCATGACCTCGGCGAGGTCCAGGAGGTTGCCCAGCTCGATGGCCTCCAGCAGGTCCGTGTTGAACCGCTTGCCCTTGTCCTGGATCGAGACGTTCCGGTAGCGCTCGCGCAGCTCCGCGATCTTCTCGACCGCCGTCTTGATCGTCTGCTCCGTGCGGAACACCATGACGTTCGCGTCCATGGTCTCCTGCAGCTCCTTGCGGAGTGTCGCCACCCGCTCGGTGCCGGTGGACGTACGCAGGTTCTCGACCTGGTCGATCACCAGCTGCGCCGGGTTCTCCGGCAGCTCGACGAAGTCCGCCGTCTGGGAGTAGTTCGCCGCCGCGATGCCCGCCCGCTTGCCGAACACATTGATGTCCAGCAGCGAGTTCGTGCCCAGGCGGTTGGCGCCGTGCACCGACACGCAGGCGACCTCGCCGGCCGCGTACAGGCCGGGGACGACCGTGGTGTTGTCCGCCAGGACCTCACCCTCGACGTTCGTCGGGATGCCGCCCATCGCGTAGTGGGCCGTCGGCTGGATCGGGATCGGGTCCGTGTACGGCTCGATACCGAGGTACGTCCGCGCGAACTCCGTGATGTCGGGCAGCTTGGCGTCCAGCTGCTCCGGCGGGAGGTGCGTGAGGTCCAGGAAGACGTGGTCGCCCTCGGGACCGCAGCCGCGGCCCTCGCGGATCTCCGTGTAGATGGAGCGCGAGACGACGTCACGGGACGCGAGGTCCTTCATGACCGGCGCGTACTTCTCCATGAAGCGCTCGCCGTCCTTGTTGCGGAGGATGCCGCCCTCACCGCGGGCGCCCTCCGTCAGCAGGATGCCCATGCGCCAGATGCCGGTCGGGTGGAACTGGAAGAACTCCATGTCTTCCAGCGGCAGGCCGCGGCGGTAGACCGCCGCCTGGCCGTCACCCGTGAGCGTGTGCGCGTTCGACGTCACCTTGAAGAACTTGCCGCAGCCGCCGGAGGCGTAGATCACGGCCTTCGCCTGGAAGACGTGGATCTCACCGGTCGCCAGCTCGTACGCCACGACACCGGCCGACTTCTTGACGCCGTCGACCTCGGTGATCAGCTGGTCCAGGACGTAGAACTCGTTGAAGAACTCCACGCCCTCCTTGACGCAGTTCTGGTACAGCGTCTGGAGGATCATGTGGCCGGTGCGGTCCGCGGCGTAGCAGGACCGGCGGACCGGGGCCTCGCCGTGGTTACGGCTGTGACCGCCGAAGCGGCGCTGGTCGATCGTGCCGTTCGGGGTGCGGTTGAACGGCAGGCCCATCTTCTCCAGGTCGAGGACGGAGTCGATGGCCTCCTTCGCCAGGATCTCGGCGGCGTCCTGGTCGACCAGGTAGTCACCGCCCTTGACCGTGTCGAAGGTGTGCCACTCCCAGTTGTCCTCCTCCACGTTGGCCAGCGCGGCGGCCATGCCGCCCTGCGCGGCGCCCGTGTGGGAGCGGGTGGGGTAGAGCTTGGTCAGCACGGCGGTGCGGCTGCGCTTCGTGGACTCGATGGCCGCGCGCATACCGGCGCCACCGGCGCCGACGATGACGGTGTCGTACTTGTGGATCTTCATGAGTGGATTACCTCAGCCCCGTGCCTAGCGGATGTTCGGGTCGAAGGTGAAGATCACCAGCGTGCCCAGCAGGATGGTGAACACCGTGGCGGTGTAGAGCAGGCCCTTGAGCCACAGCCGGGTGTTCGCGCGCTCCGCGTAGTCGTTGATGACCGTGCGCAGGCCGTTGGCGCCGTGCAGCATCGCGAGCCACAGCATCAGCAGGTCCCAGACCTGCCAGAAGGGGCTCGCCCAGCGGCCCGCCACGAAGGCGAAGCCGATCTTCGACACGCCGCCGTCCAGCACGAGCTGGATCAGCAGGTGGCCGATGACCAGGACGACCAGCACGATGCCGGACAGACGCATGAACAGCCAGGCGGCCATCTCGAAGTTGCCCCGGGTGGACTTCGGGGTCTTCTTCGTGCGCTTGCGCGGCGCCTCGATGTAGGGGGCCGGGTTGTCGACGTTGTAGAGGGACTCGCCCTCGACCGGGCCGATACCGGCGGTCTTGTCAGTGGTGACTGTGTTGTTTGACATGCTTACGCGTCAGCTCCCGAACAGTTCCTGAGCGGCGTGGCCGAGAACGGGGTAGATCGCCCCGAGCATCAGCACCAGCCACAGGCCGACGACGGACCAGAGCATCTGCTTCTGGTAGCGCGGGCCCTTCGACCAGAAGTCGACGGCGATGACGCGCAGGCCGTTGAGCGCGTGGAAGAGGATGGCGGCGACGAGGCCGTACTCCAGCAGCGCGACGATCGGCGTCTTGTACGTGGCTACGACCTTGTCGTAGGCCTCAGGGGAGACACGGACGAGAGCGGTGTCCAGCACGTGAACGAACAGGAAGAAGAAAATGAGGACGCCGGTGACTCGGTGAGCCACCCAGGACCACATTCCTTCCCGGCCGCGGTACAGCGTTCCAGCCGGCACGGAAGTTCCTCCGGGAGCGGGGATTGGGGCCAGCCGGCTTGTGCTGTCGGTCGGGCCCGGCCGGGTACGGTCCACCGGCCCCCAGCATCGTAGCGATGCGCTGCCGCTGGGCTGAGCGGGGGGCTGGCGGTGTGATCAAACTGGCACGCGGATGGGTCATTGGCGGCCAATGGGGTGGGGTGTCGTGTTATGTGCCGGGTGCGGCGCCGTCGGGGCTGGTCGAGCCCGCGCGGCGGCAGCCGCACATCGACTACAGTCCCGCGCCCCTCAGGTGTCTCACCAATCTGCCTCTCGCCAGGCGCCGGAGTTCCTCCGCCGTCAGGACCCGCTCGTCGTCCGGATCGTTCGCCAATCGAGACCGGATGGCGTGCAGTACGTGGTCCAGGGCCTCCGCCGGTGCCAGATCGTCGAGGCAGATGACGAAGGCATGCCCGAACTTGGCCTCGTATGCGGCATTTGCGGCATTAAGTGCCGTGTGGGCTGCCCCGTACGTCCCCTCCGGCAGCACCGGCAACGTTTCTGCTGCCAGCGCCTCCGCCAGATCCCCCGGAGCCAAGTCGTACGCCGCCTCGTCCGAGGCCGCCAGCAGGGAGTCCACGTCCGGGTACGGGCGGTGGCTCGCGATGCGGTCGGCCCAGCGTGGGCTGTTCAGGCAGGCCAGGAGGGCGCGCCTGACCTCGTCGGCAGGCGCGGTGTTGAAGGACTCCAGTGCGTTCGGCGACGGTGGAGTGCGGGTCTGCTCGGGGAGCGACCGTATGGCGACTCGGCCAGGAAGGTGTGTGGGCGTCACGTGGGTTTCGGCAGGGGATTTTGGGAAAGGAGTGGTCGCCACGTTATCGAGACTGGGCGTGACGTGTCCGACGGATGCCCGAATTTCAGCCGAACGGGAGTGTTTCGGAACGTGTGGTGGACGCCCGAACGTGAGGACGGAGCTAGGTTGACGAAGTGAGCCAGCACAAGCACAGGCGCCGGTCACCGGCGAAGAGGGCGCTGAAGCAGACGTGGGTGCTGATCGTCGCGGTGGTCGTCGTGACGGTCGCGGCCGGGGTGAGCCTCGGGCTCCTGGCCACCGGCGGCGACGGCGGGCCGGGCGGATCCGAGCAGCGGCGGTCCGCCCCGGGGACCTCCCAGGCCGCCTCCTCGCCCGCCCCGAAACAGCCGGCCGCACCCACTCCGTCACCCACCCGGTCGTATCCGCTCTCCAAAGCTCCGCAGACCATTCCCGCGGTGAGCTCCCACACCGCCGCCCGAGGGCCCGGCTGGCGTCCCGCGCGCGGGGAGCGTGTCGTCGTGAGCGACCCGAAGCTCGCCGACGAGGGGCGGCTCATCGCCGGTGAGCTGGGGCTGACGTATGCCGGCGAGAAGGAGGACTCGCGGGCCGGGGACGTGCGGCTGGCGCTGAGCGAGGGCAAGGGCGCGGGCCCGGAGTCGTACACCATGACCGTGCGGGACGGGCGTGTCGCCATCAACGGGCCCGGGGAGGCGGGTGTCTTCTACGGGACGCGGACGCTCAAGCAGGAGGTGCGGGGCGGTGGTGCGGCGCCGGAGGGCGTCGTGCGTGACGCGCCCGCCAAGCCGGTGCGCGGGTTCATGCTCGACATCGCCCGCAAGCACTTCACCGCGGACTGGATCAGGGACCGGGTGCGGGAGCTCGGTGACCTGAAGTTCAACCAGCTCGGTCTGCACTTCTCCGATGACCAGGGGTTCCGGATCGAGTCCGACTCGCATCCCGAGATCGTCTCCCAGCAGCATCTGACCAAGGCCCAGGTCAGGGACATCGTCAAGCTGGCAGCCGCCCGGCACATCACCGTCGTGCCCGAGATCGACTCGCCCGGGCATCTGGGGGCCGTCATCGCCGCACACCCCGACCTGCAGCTGCGCAATGTGAACGGCGTCGCCACGCGGGGCGCCATCGACATCTCCAAGGCCGAATCCGCCGAGATCGTCGACGACCTGCTGAACGAGTACGCCGGTCTTTTCCCGGGCGGCCAGTGGCATCTCGGCGGCGACGAGTACCAGGCCCTCGTCGTCTCGAACCCCGAGGCCTCCTACCCGCAGCTCGCCGCCGCCGCCCGGGAGGCCTACGGCTCCGGCGCCGACGTCGCCGACCTCGCCACCGGGTGGCTCAACGACCGCGCCGCCACCGTCCGCGCCCACGACCGCACGCCGCGGGCGTGGAACGACGGGTTCTTCCGGAACACCTCCGTCCAGCCGGACAAGGACATCCAGGTGGCGTACTGGACCGGCAAGGAGATCGGGGCCCGGGTGCCGGTGGAGTATCTGCGGGCCGGGCGGAAGCTGATCAACTACAACGACGAGTTCCTCTACTACGTGCTCGGACAGCCGCAGACCTTCGTCTATCCGACCGGGCAGCGGATCTACGAGCAGTGGACGCCGCGGGTCGTGCGGGGGACGGAGGCCGTGTCGGAGACGTACGACGACCAGATCCTCGGCGGCTCCTTCGCGGTGTGGTGCGATCTCGCGAACTCGCAGACCCAGGCCCAGGTCGCCGCCGGGATCCGGATGCCGCTGCGGGCGCTGGTCCAGAAGCTGTGGGACGCGGACCGGCCCGCGCTCTCCTGGACGGATTTCAAGGCGCTGGCCGACCGGCTGGACTGACGGTTAGGGAGTGGACGTACGGGGCTGGTGGACCGTATGTTCCGCATGCCGTGCGTGAGGTTCTGGGGAGAGCCGGGCGCGGCGTTCCGTTTTCTCAGGGCCCGGGGGGAATGCCTCACCATGATCGAAAATCCGCATGCCCGCATCAGCGCCGCACCGGCCGCCTGGCTGCGTTCGCCGGTCGGGATGGGGTGGGTCGCCGTCGCGGGACTCGGCGCGGTCATCGCCACCGACCTGTTCGCGGTCTGGGCGGACGTCGTCATGTACGACGTGGTGGGCGACCTGACGAGCGGCGCACTGCTCGACGGGCGAGCCGACCGCGCGGACCGGCTTTACGCCATCGCCGGCACCGTCCAGACGGTCGCGCTGCTCACGACAGCCGTCCTTTTCCTGTGCTGGTTCCACCGGGTGCGGGTCAACGCCGAGGTGTTCGACCCGTACGGGCACAGCAAGAAGCGGGGCTGGGCGATCGGTGGCTGGATCGTACCGATCGTGAACCTCTGGTTCCCGCGCCGGATCACGCTGGACATCTGGGACGCCAGCAGCCCCTGGGGCGCGCCCCGGTCGCACGGGCTGGTCAACACCTGGTGGACGTTCTGGGTCATCTCGTTGCTCTCCGGCCGGGCCGCGTCCACCGCGTACCGCCGTGCCGAGACCGCCCAGGAGATCCAGGGCGCGGTAGGGCAGATGATGTTCTCGGACGTCGTGGACATCGTGGCCGCCGCGTTCGCCATCGCCGTCGTGCTGCGGCTGACGCGGATGCAGCACGAGAAGGCTCTGGGCGGCCCCGCCCCCGTGCCCGCCTGAAACGCCGGATTGTTCCATCCGGCTGCGAACTGCCGTACGGCTGTGGTGTATTCGGCCCCGAGCCGCAGCCGAGACGCCGGGGGAGCCGGAAATGGGTTATTGGGGGTATTTCGTCGTGGGTCGCAGTGTGCGGTCGCTCGGGGAGCTGGACGCGCTGGCCGGGGCCGAGGGACTGAGCCTGCGCGTCGAGGCGCCCGGCGGCTGGCAGGTGTGGGAGTACCCGAGCGGGGACGGCGAGGTCGGCAACATGAACGACCTGGCCCGTGAGACCGGGGCGCCCGCGCTTTTCGGATACGTCATGGACAGTGACTGCGTGGTCGTGGAGGCGGCGGCGCCGGAGAGCGGGGCGTGGACGACCTGTCTGGCCCGTGCCGCGATGGCCGGATATCTCGGCACCGGGGACGCGGACCTCACCGTGGACGACTACTTCCTCGAACCCGGTGACGCCGCCGAGCGGGCCGTCGCCTGGGCGGCCGAGGCCGGGCACGAGGTGAACGCCGAGTCGGTCGTCGACGTACTGACCGCTGATGCGGACCCAGCGGACCCATTGGCCGAAAACATCTTCTTCCGGCTGCTCGACCGGCTCGGCGTCGTGCCGCTGTGACACTCAGGGGCCGTCGCACGCAGTAAGGGGAGGTGTTGGCTCCGTAAGGGAAGGGGCCTGCCCAGGGGCCTGTGCGGGGACCCCGACCCTCATAGATCACCCGCTTAGGGAGGCGTGGATGAGCCTGGTGGAACTGATCGCTCAGGCCGACGAACGCGGACTGGCCGCCAGCGGGTTGGCTTGTTTGGATCGGTGTGTGCCCTTGCTGGGCGGGGACGACGAGGTGCTGCGGCCGCTGTGGGCGAATCTCGCGGTGGGCGGCGACCCGGCCGCCTGGGGCGGGCTGCTGGAGCAGGCGCGCTCGAAGCTGGGCGTCGCGGAGATCGTGGACGACGAGGACATCGAGGACGAGGCCGCGCTGCTCGCCCGGCGGATGCTGGCCGCGGCCCCGGCCGTCCGGTCCGCCGCCGAGGCGCGGATCTGGGCCGACGCCTGCTCGGTCGCCTCGCTGCAGATACACCGGCTGCTCGACCCGGCGGAGGCCGACGCGTCCTCGGTGGCCGCCCTGCCCCAGGCGCTCAACTCCGTGCGAGCGGGCACGGCACCCGCCACGGGCCGTACGGAGGGCATGTCGCCGCTCGTCGCCGCCGAACTGCGCCGTCAGGTCAGCGTTCTGGAACTGCTCGCCGGACATGGCGCGGGCGGGCTGCGCCGGGCGCTGGAAGTTTCCACGGAGGGACGGCGGGTGCTGCGGGCGGTGGTGTCGCGGCGGGCCCGCGGCAAGGGCTGACGCCTCCGCCTTCCGTGGACGGTCAGGCCACCAGCCACTTCACCACCGCATCCCCGTACTCGGCCGTCCGTGCGTAGAACGCGGTCAGGTCGCGGTGGGTCGCCGCGAACAGGCCGCGCGCCTCGGGTTCGACGTCCGAGGTGTCGTACGGCCGCAGCAACCGGGTGCGCGCGTGCCGCCACAGGTCGTCGAAGTCGGCCGACTCGAGGAAGCCGGCGACCCGGGACACCTGGGACGCGGTGAGCAGCAGGAAGGGCGGCACGGCCGGGTCGGTGTGGAGCACCGGGCGGCCGCCGAGCACCACCTGGGTGCGAGGGCCTTCCGACGCATGGTTCGGGGGGATGCCGCAGTAGAGGAGCTCGACGTCGCCGTACAGCTTGTCGAGGATCTCCTCGCGATGCCGGCCGATCCGCTCCCGCACGGTGTCCCAGTCGTCCTCGAACAGGCGCTGGAACCAGGTCGCACTGTTGCGCAGTGCCGAGGGCGGCACGGCACGGAGATGGAAGTACACGCTCATCAGTGACTGGAGCGCACGGGAGCGGCGGATCGTCACCCTCGCGTCAACCTGGACTCGGGTGTAAACCCGGTTCCTGAGGGGGTCCTGTGACCGTCGTCGGGGCGTGGTGCGGCGGTCCTGCACCGGTCCTGGGAAGCCCCCGGATCCGCGTGACGAAAAGCTGTTGGCCCACGCTCTCCAGGATGTGACGACTCAGCAGGAGACCAGGCCCTCAGCCGCCACCAAGCCGGTTCGGTGGGCGGCGGACGCGGTGGCGATGATGCGCGAGGGAGCGCGGCTACGGCTCGACTACTCGGCGCAGAGCCTGTGGCGGGTCGACCGGTTGATCGAGGGCCTGCGCGGCGAGGGAACCCCGTACGCCGCCGTGGAGACCACGCTGCGCGGTCTCGGCGCGTACGCCGGTGAGGTGGTCGCCCGTCAGACCGGCGCCGAGTGGTGGGCGTCGGGCGGCGAGCACTGGCTCCGTACGCCCGACGGCCGGCTGTGGGACCCGATCGACGAGGCGCGGCGGTGTTTCGCGGGCGACGGGTCGCTGCGGTTGCTGTGCCGGGAGGCGACGCGCGGTCTGCCGCGACGGTAGGGCGCGGCTCGGACATGGCCCGGCCCGGACCCCGTGAATGGGCGGGGTCCGGGCCGGGCCAGCTGATCTCGACCGTTACGGCGTCAGCGTCCGGCCCAGGTGGGCGCCGGCCGGGGTGCCCAGCGCGGTCCTGCACAGGTCCGGAAGACCTGGCCCTTGGCCGAAGAGGACCGACGTCGGGCCGAACACGCGGGCGGGGCCGCGTCCTTGGTGGACGCGGCCCCGCTGGTTCGGACGGGCGTCAGCTCGCCCAGACCTCGGCCTCGTCGGCCGGGACGGTGGTGGCCAGGCCCAGTTCCTTGCGGGCGGCGACCGTCTTGTTCGGGTCGATCCCGGTGAAGGCCGGGTCGTAGGCGATGTAGAACGCGTCGGCGTCGGCGGCGTTCGCGGCCTTCTTCCACTCGCCGGCCGTCTTCGTCAGCTGCTCACGGAGCTTGCCGACCTCCGCGCCCTCGACGCCCTTCAGGCCCGCGAGGTGCGCGTCGAGAGCGGCCGCGACGGCCTTGGCCTGCGCCTTGTAGCCCGGCAGGTCCTCGTCGACGGTCTCCTTCTCGGGCTGGTTCGCCCACAGGGCCTCGTAGACGGCGTTCGAGCCCTTCAGGTACGTGCTCTGCCCGGGCTTCAGGGACTCGGGCTTCAGCGAGCCCGTGAACTTGCCCGACTCCTTGGTGTAGGTGCAGCTCACGGCGCGGTCACCCGTCGACCAGCTCTCCTTGGTCGGGGTGTAGTAGAAGAGGACGACGCCCTTGGGGAGTGCCCAGGTGTCCGGGGCGAACTTGCCCGCCTCGACCGGGCACCGCTCGTCGGCGATCGCCGAGACCGCCTCGTCGCCGGGGAACGTCTTCTCGTCGTCGATCTTGAATTCGCCGACGGCCTGACCCGAGTGCGCCTCGGTGCAGGGAACGATCTCGACGAGGACCTCCGTGCCCTCGCCCGAGCTGTTCGGGTTGTAGCAGTCCCCGATCTCCAGCGAGAACACCGACCGCTGGCGGGCCACCTTCTTCGCACCGTCCTTGGCGCTGTCGACGGCGTCGGAGACCTCCGAGCACCCCACCGCGCCGATCGCGAGCAGGGCGACGACGGCAGATATACCGCGAACGGAGCGGAACGGGCTACGCGTTGACATGACGTGTACATCCTCTTAGGAGAACTTTATGAGGGGCGGCGCGCGCATCGTATGCCATTCATGTGGCAAGGCTGTGCGGGTGCTCGCGGGGTCTTCGACTCCCGTGCGGCCGCAATGGTTGTAGGCGGCCTCGGTGCATGCGCTTTCCGCTGCCGCGTGGTGCCGGACGGGCGGAGGGTGGCGTACGCCTCCTGTGACACTTCTGTGGGCTCTGGCGCTGTTGAGCGTGGAGGAACGTCGGCAAGGGTGGGCGTGCCGCAGGTGCGGATTCGTCACGACCGGTACGGACGAGGACAGTTCTTGGGCCACGGAGCGGAACCCCGCCGCGTGCACGCGTACGACGAGGAGTTGGGCGCGGCCGTCGCGCGGGCCCAGGAAGGTGACGAGGCCGCCTTCGCGATCGCGTACCGGCTGGTCCAGCCGCAACTGCTCGGATACCTGCGGGGGTTGGTCGGGGACGACGCGGAGGACGTGGCGTCCGACGCCTGGCTGGAGATCGCCCGGGACCTCGGCCGGTTCAAGGGCGACGGAGCCGGGTTCCGGGGCTGGAGCGCGACCATCGCCCGGCACCGGGCGCTGGACCATCTGCGTCGGCAGAAGGTACGGCCCCGGTCGTCGGTGCTGGAACAGGACGTACTGGACCTACCCGGGCCGAACAGCACGCATGACCAGGCCCTGGAGTCGATCTCCACGGAGCAGGCCCTCGAGCTGGTCCGTGGGCTGCCGAGGGACCAGGCCGAGGCCGTCCTGCTGCGGGTCGTCGTCGGCCTGGACGCCCCCGCCGCGGGACGGGTCCTCGGCAAGCGCCCGGGCGCCGTTCGAACGGCCGCGTACCGGGGACTGAAGCGGCTGGCCAAGCAGTTGGGCGTCGCAGGTGTGACGGAAGACGGCCCCCGGACGCTGGGGGAATCGAAATGAACAGTGCGGGCGACGGCGGTGACCAAGGCGTCACATCGGCGCCTCGTTGAGGCGAGGCGGCGTGTGCGGTGAGTCGTACGGGGCGTGGGCAACGTACAGGCTCTACGAGGTTGTGAGTCACAGCCGTCACACAGGTTACGTAGATCACGTATGACACGTGCAGTACGTCGGCCCCATAAACATCAGGTCGGACAGGAACGGAAAAACGGACATGGGTGAACAGCAGAGCGGCGGTGGGTCCCCCGGCCGTCGGCGCGTGCACCCTGAGGGCATGGCCCATGGCAACGGGGCCGGTCACTTGGCCGACCACGCGTCCGGCCCCGTCTTCGGCCACGCGTCCGGCCCGGCCGTGGTGCTCGACGACGCCGCGCTCGAGGCGCTGCTCTCCGCCGCCGTGCTGCGCGGGCAACCCCTGGACAACGAGGCCGAGCAGCGTGCCGTGGCCGCGTTCCGGGCCGCCCGGGACGCCGGGGCCCACCGGGCGCGCACCCGGCGCCGGGACGACTGGCGGCCCCGCGAGCAACGGCGACTGGGCCGCTCGGTGAAGACGGCGCTCTCTCTGTTCGCAGCGAGCCTCACGCTCGGCGGCGTGGCGTTCGCGGCGATCGGCTCGTCGGACGCGCCGGACGCCTCCTCCGACGACCAGGTCAGGTCCACTCCGACGGCCGGCGCCTCCGATTGGCCCGCCGCCACGTCCCCCGCCGAGTCCGGCACCGCCTCCGGGAAGCCCGGCCACCCGACCACCGCACAGGACACCGAGGCCAAGTGCCGCGCCTACGAGCAGGTCGACGGCCGCGGCAACGCGCTGGGCTCGACGGCCTGGCAGCGGCTGGTCACGGAGGCGGGCGGCGCGGACAAGGTGGCCGCCTACTGCGCCGAGCAGCTGGCGGCGGCGACGGATGCGCCGGGCAGGAAGGCCGACCCGAGCGGTGCGGCGGACAACGGTCAGGACCGGAGGGGCACGAACGGGTCCGGTGCGAGCGAGTCCGGGACGGGGAGATCGGGCACCGGCGGAGCGGGCACGGGCGGAACGGGCACGAGTGGGTCGGCCAAGAGCGGGTCCGGCGACAGCGCCGAGAACGAGAAGAAGAAGTGACCCGGCGAGCCAATCCCGGCCGAGGCGGTGGCGTCGGCTACGTGGCGGGACGGGGCAGGTAAGTCGCCGTCCCATCTTTGGCCTGCTCGGCCGGTGTCGGTTCCGCCACAGTGGCTGACCACCCCTTCAGCTCGGCCCACATCCAACACTGGCGGGCTACAGGATGGCTCAGTGCGGCAGGGGCGAGAGGAGGGGGCCGAGTGGCAATTCGCGGGACGACCGGGGCCGCCACCCCCCACAGGAGAGGCCCCGGCCGTCGCGCGGTGCGGGCCGCGCGGCGGCCCGTACTCTCTACAGCGCCGAGACTGCGTTTTCTGTCACACCTGGACGGACGGAACGAGGGTTCCCAGGTAGTTGCATGTTGTACGGACATGGACGAGCAGCGGTTTCAGGCCGTAACGTGCCATTCGCGCCGACAGCGGAGGAGACGAGACCACCGCAAGACCTGCGGTCTTGAAAAACCGCAACCATCGATCGAGCAACCACGACGGCGAGAACCCGGTCCGCGAGAGCGGCGCCGGTTTAGGCGCAGAAGGGCGCGCAGCAGGTGCTGGGGGACGACGCGGAGCTGACCGCCGCGGTGCTTGCGGCACAGGACGGGGACGAGACCGCGTTCCGGACTGTGTACCGCTCGGTGCACCCGCGGCTGCTCGGGTACGTACGGACGCTGGTCGGGGACCCCGACGCCGAGGACGTCGCGTCGGAGGCATGGCTGCAGATAGCCCGTGACCTGGAGCGATTCAGCGGGGACGCGGACCGTTTCCGCGGCTGGGCCGCCCGGATAGCCCGCAATCGCGCGCTCGACCACATACGCATGCGCGGCCGCCGCCCCGCGATCGGCGGCGACGAGACGGAGCTCACCGGGAGGGCCGCCGAGTCCGACACCGCGGGCGAGGCCATGGAGGCGCTGGCCACCGACGGCACCCTCTCCCTCATCGCACGGCTCCCGCAGGACCAGGCCGAGGCGGTCGTCCTGCGCGTGGTCGTGGGGCTCGACGCCAAGACGGCCGCCGAGACGCTCGGCAAGCGGCCGGGTGCCGTACGGACCGCCGCGCACCGGGGCCTGAAGCGGCTGGCCGAGCTGCTCGGCGACGATCCGGAATCGGCCGGGGTGCTCGACGCCCTGCCTCCCCAGCGAGGAACCCGCGACCGTGCGGTGACGTCTGCGAGTGTGACGCAAAGCGTCACGCGGACGCAGAAGGATGTGTGATGGCCGACGAGCAGTACAGGTGGCTGGACCGCGAAACGGCGGAGCGATTGCTGCGCGGAGAGTCACTCGAAGCTGTCGACGCGGACCATCGCGACCAGGCCGAACAGCTCGCCAAGACGCTTGAGGCGCTGACCGCCGAACCCCCGCTGAGCAGCGCGGAACTCCCCGGAGAGGCCGCCGCGCTGGCGGCGTTCCGGACGGCGCGCGCGAACCGGGACGAGCCTTCCGCGACGGTCGGCGAGGGCGCCGGCTCCGGGGCCGACCAGGCCTCCGACGTCGGGCTGGTCCGGATCGGCGCCGTCTCCGGGCGCGCCGCCCGTCGCCCCCGCTGGGGCCGCCCCCTGCGGCTCGGCCTCGCCGCGGCGCTGGCCGTGGGCATGGTCGGCGGGGTCGCGGTCGCGGCCGGAACCGGAGTGCTGCGGACGCCGTTCGGTGGCGAGGACGAGCCTGGCCGCCCCGCCGCCACGGTCTCGGCGGCTGTGCCACCGGACCGTCCCTTCGTCTCGCCCTCGCCGGAGATCGGCGCGCAGGACGAACCCACCCCCGACGGCGCGTCGAAGCTCCCGACCGGACCCGGCACCTCCCAGGACACCGGTCCGGGTGGCCCCGCCGCGGACCGCGGTACACCCGGCGCGGAGCAGGACCGGCCGACCGGCGGCTGGTGGAACGCCGTCAAGTCCTGCCGCGACATGCGCGACGGCAAGGCGCTGCCCCGCGACCGCCGCCGTGCCCTCGAGAGCGCGGCGGGCAGTTCCGCCTACGTGTGGAACTACTGCAAGACCGTGCTGACCGGCGCCGGCGAGAGCACGCGTGCGCAGGGTGACGAGCCCCGGGGTGACGACGGTCACGACGAGGGCAAGGGCGACGACAAGGGCAAGGACGACGACGGCAAGGGCAAGGACGACGAGTACCGCTCGCCCGGCAAGGGCCGCGGCAACGGCCACCGCACGGACGGCGCCGCGGCGGCCCCGCCCACCGTGCCCGACCTCCTGCCGGACGGCGCCCGACTGCCCACGCCCCTGCTGCCGAGCCCGTCGTACAGCACGCTCTGAGCGGACCCACGCCTCGTCGTGACCCGCAGCCGAGGCCCGTCACGCCAGTCACACGTCGCTGACCTGCGGTTTTGTGGCCCAGGAAAAATCCCGGAGAAATTCTTGGCGAAAGCAGTGACGTTTTCGGCCGTCGTGGCGCTGAACTGAGTGAGCCGACTGGTCATCGGCCGTCGCACAGAGCCGGGGTTCCCCCCGTACCTGCGGCTCGTGCATTGGCGCGGGCGGGACACGTTCCCCCGGTCCCGCCCGCGCCCCACAGCTTCGGCGCCCCGCGCCTCACCAGTGGACGACGACCTTGTCGCCGGTCTCCACCTGGGCGAACATCTCCGCGATCGCCCGCTCGTCCGCCACGTTGACGCAACCGTGCGACGCTCCCGCGTAACCCGTGGCCGCGAAGTCGGACGAGTAGTGCACCGCCTGGCCGCCGCTGAAGAACATCGCGTACGGCATCGGCGAGTCGTAGAGCGTCGACACGTGGTGCCGCGACTTCCAGTAGACGCTGAACACACCTTCCCGCGTCGGTGTGTACTGCGACCCGAACCGCACCGGCACCGTCAGGACCGACCGCCCGTCGATCATCCAGCGCAGCGTCCGGCTCGACTTGCTGACGCACAGCACCCGACCGGTCAGGCACCGCGCGTCCGGCGGATCGGCCGGCTGCCCGCCCATCAGGTACAGGTCCCACTTGCCGGGCTCGCGCGTCATCCTCAGCAGTCGCTGCCAGGTGACCTCATCGGTCTTCCCCGTCTTCGGCAGCCCGCGCTTGCCCTGGAAGCCCCGGACCGCCTGCTCGGTGAGGTCGTCGTAGGTCCCCGTCGGCCCGTCGAAGAGCCAGGCGATCTGCCGCAGCCGGGCCTGCAGCTCACGTACGTCACGGCCCGTGTCGCCCCGCGACCACAGCACGGCGGGTGGTGCCGCGGGCGTGGGCGGCCTGGAGCTCGGCTTGTCGTCGGACGGGCCGGACGGGTCGGACTTCGGGGACGGCGTTTCGCTCGGCAGCTCTATGCGCACCGGCGAGCGCTGCTCCTCGCCCGAGGCCTGGACGGTGCAGCCGCACAGCACCGTGAGCACGGCACCCGAGGCGAGTACCGCGGTCGATCTCCTCATGCCCCTGATACGCATCCCCGACCCCCGCCGTCTCACCGCGGCCACCCCCGGCCGCCCACCCTGGTGTCACCTGAGATCTTCCCCGCGCGTGACCGGTTGCGAACCAGACGGCATGGTTGGACTGAGCGGTTACGACGGCAATGTGGGAGGCACACCATGGCGCGTGAGTCGGAGTCCGGACTGCCCATCGAGCCGGTCTACGGGCCGGACGCACTGGACGGCTGGGACGCCTCCGAGAAGCTGGGCGAGCCCGGCTCGTACCCTTTCACCCGCGGCGTCTACCCCACCATGTACACCGGCCGCCCCTGGACGATGCGTCAGTACGCCGGTTTCGGCACGGCGAAGGAGTCCAACGCCCGCTACCGCGATCTGATCGCGCACGGCACGACGGGCCTGTCGGTCGCCTTCGACCTGCCCACCCAGATGGGCCACGACTCCGACGCGCCGATCGCGCACGGCGAGGTCGGCAAGGTGGGCGTGGCCATCGACTCGATCGACGACATGCGGGTGCTGTTCGGCGGGATCCCGCTGGACAAGGTGTCGACGTCGATGACGATCAACGCGCCCGCGGCCCTGCTGCTGCTCCTGTACCAGCTGGTCGCGGAGGAGCAGGGCGTCAGCGCCGACCAGCTCACCGGCACGATCCAGAACGACGTGCTGAAGGAGTACATCGCGCGCGGGACGTACATCTTCCCGCCGAAGCCGTCCCTCCGGCTGATCGCGGACATCTTCAAGTACTGCAGGGCCGAGATCCCGAAGTGGAACACGATCTCGATCTCCGGCTACCACATGGCCGAGGCGGGCGCGAGCCCCGCGCAGGAGATCGCCTTCACGCTCGCGGACGGCATCGAGTACGTCCGTACGGCGGTGGCCGCGGGCATGGACGTCGACGACTTCGCGCCCCGCCTGTCCTTCTTCTTCGTGGCCCGTACGACGATCCTGGAGGAGGTCGCCAAGTTCCGCGCGGCGCGCAGGATCTGGGCCCGGGTGATGCGGGACGAGTTCGGCGCGAGGAACCCCAAGTCCCTGATGCTGCGCTTCCACACCCAGACGGCCGGCGTGCAGCTGACGGCCCAGCAGCCGGAGGTCAACCTGGTCCGGGTCGCGGTGCAGGGCCTCGCGGCCGTGCTCGGCGGCACGCAGTCCCTGCACACCAACTCCTTCGACGAGGCCATCGCCCTGCCGACGGACAAGAGCGCGCGGCTGGCGTTGCGCACCCAGCAGGTGCTGGCGTACGAGACGGACGTGACCGCGACCGTGGACCCCTTCGCCGGCTCCTACGTCATCGAGAAGATGACCGACGGCGTCGAGGCGGCGGCCGTCGGGCTGATGCAGCGGGTCGAGGACCTGGGCGGCGCGGTGGCGGCCATCGAGCACGGCTTCCAGAAGAACGAGATCGAGCGCAGCGCCTACCGGATCGCCCAGGAGACCGACTCCGGCGAACGGGTCGTCGTCGGCGTCAACCGCTTCCAGCTGGACGAGGAGGAGCCGTACGAGCCGTTGCGGGTGGACCCGGCGATCGAGGCCCAGCAGGCGCAGCGGCTGGCCGAGCTCCGCGCCGGGCGCGATCAGTCGGCGGTGGACGCCGCCCTGGCCGCCCTGAAGAAGGCGGCCGAGGGGGAGGACAACGTCCTGTACCCGATGAAGGACGCGCTGCGGGCCCGCGCCACGGTCGGCGAGGTGTGCGGCGCCCTGCGGGAGGTGTGGGGGAGGTACGTGCCCTCGGACGCCTTCTGACCGGTACTGCCAGGAGGGATTGCCGTACTCGCGTGCGACACTCCTTTTCATGTTCGGCGTCATCGACCTTCCCACCTACTTGGCAGGACTCGTCCTGATCGTCCTGCTTCCCGGCCCCAACTCCCTGTACGTCCTGTCCGTCGCAGCCCGGCGCGGTGTGCGTGCCGGGTACACCGCGGCGGCCGGGGTCTGGTGCGGGGACACCGTGCTGATGACGCTGTCGGCGGCCGGGGTGGCGTCCCTGTTGCAGGCCAACGCCGTGCTGTTCGGGATCGTGAAGTACGCCGGGGCCGGGTATCTGACGTGGCTGGCGATCGGGATGCTGCGGGCGGCCTGGGGGATGTGGCGGACCCGGCGGGAGACGGCCGCGCGTGAGGAGGCCGCGGACACCGGGCCGGCCGAGCGGCCGTACCGCCGTGCGCTGGTCATCAGTCTCTTCAACCCCAAGGCGATCCTGTTCTTCGTCGCCTTCTTCGTGCAGTTCGTCGACCCCGGATACGCCTACCCGGCGCTGTCGTTCGTCGTCCTAGGGGCGTTCGCGCAGCTCGCGAGCTTCCTGTACCTCAGTGCGCTGATATTCAGCGGGACGCGGCTGGCGAGTGCCTTCCGCCGTCGTAGGCGGTTGTCGGCGGGGGCGACTTCGGCGGCGGGGGCGCTGTTCCTCGGATTCGCGGCGAAGTTGTCCTTCGCCAGTGCGTGACTGGAGGCCGACGAACGCGCCCGCCTGATGGCCGACTTTCCCTTGTCGGCTCAGGCGGGCGCGGAGATCTTCGCTGAGGAGGTCCGTGGATCAGTTGTGGGTGCCGGTCCACCGGTAGTAGGAGGCGGCAACCTGGCCACTGTCCGTGGCGTAGACGGCGTCCCTGACGTCGCTCGTCCTCAGGAGTGACTCGTTCCCGCCGCCCAGCAGGCCCTGGAGCCTCTTGAGGTCGGCCGTGTAGTAGAACATCTGGCCCGACTCGGAGCTGTTGCAGCTGCTCGTCCAGACGGCATTGACGTCCGTCTTGTTGTCGGTCATCAGGCAGAGACCGGTCTCCCGGTTCTTGAGTTGCTTCCAGGCGTTGCTGCCGACCCAGTCCCAGTCCTGGCGGTCGCTTCCGTTGCAGATCGTCGCGAATGCCGACCCGGCTCCGCCGGTCAGACAGGTGCCGAACCGCTCATTCTGGAACTGCCAGTACGTGGGCGCCGCCTGCGCCGACGACGGGAAGATCATCCCGGCGCCCACAGCCAGCGTGCCGATCGCGGTGACGGCGGCAAGTCGCAGCTTCCTCATCAAAAACCCTTCTCTCAAGAGCGGGAAGTGAACCGAGCAACAGCATTGCTGGCCGGGGCAGTTGAGACGTTGGCGCTCAGAGCACACTCATGTGGCAATCCGTCCACTCGGGACACGGGCGTGCCGCCGGAAGTCGGTCGGCGCGATGCCGTACGTCGCCCGGAAGGCCCGGGCGAAGTCGCCGGCGCGGGCGAAGCCCCAGCGCGCGGCGATGGCATGAACCGGCGTGGCCGCCTCTGCGGGATCGGCGAGGTCGAAGCGGGCGCGCTCGAGCCGCCGGCGGCGGATGTACGCGGCGACGGTCTCGCTCTCGTCCTCGAAGAGGCGGTGCAGATAGCTGAGGGAGATGCCGTGCGCGGCGGCGACGGCCCGCGGGGTCAACTCCGGGTCGGACAGCCGACGTTGGATGAACGCCCTGATGCGTGGGGTCAGCGTCCGGCTCGGTGTCTCCGGTGGGGCGCAACCCCCGTCGTCACCCCCGTCGTCGGGGGCGGGGGAGTGGGTCAACAGGGCCGCCACCATGGTGCCCAGGACCGTTCCCAGGCGCGGTCCGTCAGAGGGCCGGAACGTGCCGGTGTCCTCCGTCAGCTGGGTGAGCAGCCGGGCCAGGAGGGCACCCGCGCCCGCACGGCCGGGGAGACGGCGTCCCAGCATCCGGTCGGCCTCTTCCGGCGGCAGGGGAAGCAGTGCCTCGGGGATGGCGACGCCGACGGCCCGGATCGGGCCCGCGCGCAGCTGCAGCGGCCGTAAGTGGTCGTCGAAGGAGAAGTCGCCCGCGCTCAGGGGCGTTTCGCGCCCGTGGTGGACGATCGCCGCCTCGCCCTCCAGGAGCAGGACCAGGTGGAATTGGCGATCGGCCGACCGTCGGACCGGCGCGAGGGCCCGTGCGAACAGCGGCGGGCAGGTCACGGACCACACCGATGCCGCGCCGAACTCGACGAGCCGTACGTGTTGCCGGATGGAGAGGCCGGGATGGCCGTACCCCCGGGCGAGTCCCCCCATGGCGTCCCGGCCCTCAACCACGAGGCGCCCGGAGGGCCTGGCGGCGCCAGTCCCGTGGCGGCATGCCGTATGCCGCGTGGAAGGCGCGCGTGAAGGCCGCGTGCTCGCGGAATCCGCAGTCGGCCGCGATGCGGTGCACCGGCACGTCCCGCAGCCCGGGGTCGGTGAGCGCACGCCGGGCCCGCTCCAGGCGCCGGCGGCGGATCAGCTCGGTGACGGTGGTGTCCCGGCTCCGGAAGAGGCGGTGCAGATAGCTGACGGAGATGTGGTGGGCGGCGGCGATGTCCCGGGGTGAGAGGCCCGGGTCGCACAGGTGCTCCTGGACGAACGACTCGACGCTCAGCAGCAGGGTTCTTCGACGGGACTCGTCCGGCAGCCGGGGGCCGGTGTCCAGGTGGTGGGCGAGCGTGGCGGCCAGCAGGTCCAGGGTCACCGTGCTCAGCCGTTCGATGTCGGCGGTCGGGCGGGGGACCCGGTCGGCGGCCAGGTCGCCGAGGAAGTGGGTGAGCAGTGCGGCCACGCCCTCCTGGCCGGGCAAGCGGGTCCCGAGCAGCCGGTCGGTACGGCGGGCGGACAGCGGCAGCAGGGCGCGGGGCACGTGCGCGCGCACCAGCGTGACCGGGCCCGGGCCGGCCAGTCGTACGCTGAACGGTCGCGAGCTGTCGTAGAGGGCGAGATCACGTTCGCCGAGCAGGGCCTCGCGCCCGGCCTGGGTCACGACCAGCGCCCCGCGCCGTGGGAACACGATCGAGCACAGTTCCGGGTCCGCCTGCCGGATCGTCGCCGGGGTGCGCCGCACGAGGGACGGCGAGCAGGTCAGCTCCACGATGTTCACCGGGCCGAGGTCGAATGCCCGGGCCGTGGCCTGGAAGGGTTCCGGGTCGGTTTCCGTGAGCCGCATCGGATGGTCGCTGTGGAGCAGGAAGTCGTCGAAGCGGGCCAGTCGCTCGGTCTGCGGCAGGTCCGCGCTGTGGAAAACGGTCGTATGCACACATTCCCCCCGGGTTCTGTCGAGTCGTATCGAACACCCGAGCGGGGATGATAAGCGCTGTCGGTGGCCACCGGATGGACGCGGGAAAGGGGGCGCCGTCCGGTTACCTTTCGTTCACCTGGTAGTTGGCAGGGAGTTGAGATCCGGCGTCGAACATCTCCTACGGTCGCAGGGATCCCCCCGGAGAGAGCCCAGGTGTACGCGTGACCAACCGCCCCCCGACACTGTCCGTGATCGTCCCCTGCTACAACATCGAGTCGTATGTCCCCGAGACCGTGACCAGCCTGGTCAACAACGAACGGGACGACTTCGAGTTCATCTTCGTCGAGGACCGGTCCACCAAGGACAAGACGTACGAAGCGCTGCTGACGCTGACGAAGAGACTCAAGAACAGCCGGGTGATACGGCACGAGCAGAACGGCGGACTGGCCACCGCGCGCAACACCGGGATCGACGCCTCGGAAGGCCGCTACCTCACCTTCCTCGACGGCGACGACTGGCTGGCGCCGGGCTATCTCGCGGATCTGGTGGACGCCATCGAGCGGTTCGACGTCGATTTCGTACGCACCGACCACGTCCAGGTGACGGGCATCGAACGGACCGTGCACCGGGCGCCCGAAGGCCGCCGCCACATCGCCCTGGACCCGCGCACCTCGATCCTCCCGGTCGACGACACGACCATGGTCGACTACCCGTACGCCTGGGCCGGCGTCTACCACCGCCGCCTCCTCGACAAGGGCATGCTGCGCTTCCACGACGGACTCAAGACCGCCGAGGACCGCCCCTGGATCTGGGACCTGCACCGCAGGGCCGACTCCTACGCCGTCGCCAGTCTGCGCGGCGTCTTCTACCGCCGGGGCGTGGCCAGTTCGCTGACCCAGATCGGCGACGTCCGCCAGCTGGACTTCTTCCGCTCCTTCGACCTCGTCCTCGCCGAACTGGCCGAGGACCCCGAGGTCGGCAAGCTGCGCAAGAAGGCGCTGCGCAACTACTGCGTCGTCATCGCCCACCAACTGCTCAGCCGCGGCCGGTTCGAACGCAGCATCGCCGCCAAACTGAAGCAGATGGCCGCCGAGGCACTGGGCAGGATGTCGGAGGAGGAGCTGGAAGAGGCTCTCGTCGGGATGGGCGAGGAGCGCGTGTACATGCTGCGCCGGATACGGGGCGGCATGAAGGGAGTGGCGGCATGATCCAGATCTTCTTCTCGGCCACGCAGTACGCGGCCGCGACCGTCACCGCCGCCATACGCGCCGGCCAGTTCGGCCCCCGCGAGGGCGTCCGCCGCATCCTCGTCGTCAGCAACACCGCCGCCATCCCCGAGGTCGGCACCCCGCTGGACCGGATGGCCGGCTTCGAGAAGCTGCGCCCCGAGTTCGACGAGGTGCGCTCCTGGAACGAGTTCATCTCCCCGCACCACCCGGCCGGCTGGTCGCCCCGGGGTCAGGACACCCTGCTGTGGGAGAGGGCCGTACGCCTCGCCTGGAACCTGGGCGACGAGCCCGTCGAGATCGCCTGCGAGTCGATCCAGGCCAACCCCTCCCGTGCGGTCGCGGACATCTTCGCGGACAGCCCGATCCATGTGTACGCGGACGGCCTGATGAGCTACGGCCCCACCCGCAACCGCATCCCGCACGGCATGAGCAGCCGTATCAAGCGCGTCCTCCACCTGGACCTGGTGCCGGGCCTCGAGCCCATGCTCCTGTCCGAGTACGGCGTGACGCCCGAGGCCGTGCCGAACGACGCGATCGTCGACGTCCTCGCGCAGATCGGCGAGTCCGGCGCGGGCATCCTCGCCGAGCGCCTCCCCGCCGACAATCCGCCCACCGCCGTCCTCCTCGGCCAGTACCTCTCGGCCATCGACCTGATCACCCAGGACGAGGAGGAGCAGCTCCACATCCGCTTCCTGCGCGCGGCCGCCAGGGCCGGCCACCGGGATGTCCTGTTCAAGCCGCACCCCAGCGCACCGGCCGTCTTCAACGAGTCCCTGGAGGCGGTGGCCAAGGAACTCGACGTGCGGCTCACGGTGCTGAACGAGCCCGTCCTCGCCGAGACCGTCTTCGCCTTCCTCGAGCCGAAGCTCGTCATCGGCTGCTTCTCGACGGCCCTGATGACCGCCGCCGCCTTCTACGGCATCCCGGTCGCCCGCGTCGGCACGGACCTGCTCCTCGAACGCATCACCCCGTACGAGAACAGCAACCGCATCCCGCTGACCATCATCGACGCGGCCCTGCCCGACGCGGAGAACGCCGAGCTCGGCTCGCCGCTCGAACTCGCCGGCATGGCCGAGGACCTGGCTCCGCTGGTGCGCAGCGTCGGCTACTGCATGCAGTCCCGCAAGCACCACGCCCTGCGCGACGAGGTCACCGCCTGGCTTGCCGCCAACCTGACCCAGTACCAGGGCTACTTCAAGCGCCGCCGCCTCACCAGCCTCCGCCTCCCCGGCGGCAGCCCGGTCCGCGCGGAGGCCCTCCGCAGGCACCCGGCGGTCCGCAAGGCGGTACGGCAGCTGCGGCAGACGACGCGGAAGTAACGGCCGGTTCAGAAAACGCGTTTGGCGCGTCTCCCCGACCGGGGGGACGCGCCAAACGCGTTGCGGCAGATGCCGCCAAGGGGCGCGGGGCTGTATTGAATGTGCGGCTTCCGCCGCGTGGGCGCGACCAGCCCCCACCGGACCGCAGTCGTATTACGGCCCTCCCAGCGGAGCGCTACCGCACCGCCGGCAACGCCCGCTTCAGCTTCGGCCCGAACGGCTTCTCCACGAACCGGTGCATCAGATACGCCAGCCCCAGCAGGCTCAGCACGGACAGCGCGAGGGTCGTGTACGAACCCAGCCCGAGCCCCCGGTGCAGCACCCGGATGAAGAACCAGCCCAGGTGCTCGTGGATCAGATAGAAGGGGTACGTCAGCGCCCCCGCGACCGTCAGCCAGCGCCAGTTGGCCCAGCTGGTCCAGCCCAGCGCCACCACCGCGACGGCGGCGAAGGCGCAGAAGACGATGGCCTGGATGACGTACGGGGAGCGGTGGAAGTCGCCCTGCGCGCCCGGGTGCCACAGCGCCATGACCGAGTAGCGCTGGCCCAGCAGGAAGGACATGCCGACGATCCCCCACAGCAGCAGGTCGCTGCCGAAGCGGTGGATCAGGTACAGCGCGAGGCCGCCGATGAAGAACGGGGCGTGGTCGCGCATCACCAGCTCGTCGGTCAGCGGGTTGTCGGCGACCCGGGCGAAGGCGCTGGCCAGCGTCCACAGGATGCAGAAGGTGACAACGCGCTTGTAGGTGACGCCCTTCCAGATCACGAACAACGCGAAGAGGACGTAGAACTTCAGCTCCACCCAGAGCGTCCAGCACACACCCAGGACCCGCGGCACGCCCAGCGGCTGCTGCATCATCGTGAGGTTGACCAGGAGCTCGTCCGGCCGGACGGGTGAGACGACCACCGGCAGCAGCACCGCGGCCCCGGTGACCATGACGATGGCCACCCAGTACGCCGGGTAGAGGCGGGAGATCCGGGAGCGGAAGAAGTCACCGAGGCTGCGGCCCCAACTGCTCATGCAGATCACGAACCCGCTGATGACGAAGAAGAACTGCACGCCCAGGCTGCCGTAGGTGGACAGCTGCGACAGCGTCGGGAACATGGTCCCGGGGGACTGGTGCCAGGAGGCTTCGACCTCGCCGTTCTTGCCGGTGAAGTGGTACATGCACACCATCAGGGCCGCCAGCAGCCGCAGCCCGTCCAGGGCGCGCAGCCGGCTCTCTCTGCGGGGCCGTACGGGAGGCCGCTCGACCAGGACCTGGTTCAGCCGGGGTGCCGGTGGTGCCGGCGGCACCGTCGCCTGGTCAGCCGTGCTCATCCTGGGGCCCTTCTCCTGGAAGTCTCGAGGTGCGTTCAGTCGTACGTGACGGCTGTTGCCATTTCATACGATGACCGAACGCTATGTCCCTCGGACGGGGGAAAGGTGAGTGACGGCTGACGCTCAGGGAGCGCAAAGGTGTCACACGGATGAACAACCACCCCTTGTTTCTGGTTACTTTCGGCCGGCGACCTGCTTCAGCGCCCGCGCCCGGCGCGCCAGTCGGCGCACGGTCGCGTTCCGCGGGATGAAGGAGAGCTGGGCGGGTACGGCGCCGGGCAGGGCCAGCGAGGTCAGGCGCTTGCGCTTGAAGTAGCGCCAGGTGTGCGGGTTCAGGTGCTTGGAGAGGTACGCCTCGGCCGCACCGCGCAGCCCCGGGTAGATCTTGGGCTGCATCGCGAAGCCGACCGCGCCCAGTAGCGCGGCCAGGTCGTCCACCCGCTCGCGCGGGGGCATCGCCCAGGCGTTCACCGCGGCGGCGTCCGCGATGTCCGGCAGCAGCGCGTCGACGATGGTGAGCGGCACGCGGTTGCTGTTCTGGTACGGCGTGAGGTGGGCCAGCACGGTGTCGGTGCCGACCCGCGCGACCGGGAGGCCGTACAGTCCGGCGGCGGTCAACAGCCCGGTCGAGAAGCAGCCGACGACGAGGGCGGGCCGCAGCCGCTGGAAGGCGACCTCGGCGAGTACGGGCCGGTCGAGGAGGGTGAGTTCGGCGCCCAGTTCGGTCGCCTCGTCCTCCAGGAGCTTCGTCCAGCGGGCCGGTGCGACGGGGTGCGGCTTGAACACGAGGCTGCGATGACCGAGCGCGACGGCGCCGCGCACCATCTTGAGGTGCAGGTCCTCCTCCTCGGCGTCGGTGAGGATGCCGAGCGCGGAGAGGTACTGGCCGAGCAGCAGTGCCGGGCGGTCGCCGTCCGCCGAAACCGCGGGCAACTCGGCCTCCGCCTCGGTGAGTTCACCGAGCACCTTCAGGAACGCCTCGGACGGCACCAGTTCGGACGGCACGCCGAACTCGGTGAGCAGCAGCGGGGTGAGGCCCGGGACGAGATCGAGGTGCAGCAGGCGGCCGATCCGGGTGCCGACCAGCGGGTCGATCTTGTCGCGTGTGGGGCCATAGCTTATGAGGCCGTCGGCGTAGACGTCGACGGGAGCGCCGGTGAACAGCTGGCACAGCGCGAGGGCCGGGTTGACCTGCACGGACTCGACGACCAGCTGGATCTCGTCGTCGCCGAGGTTCCACAGCAGCCGTACGTACCGCTCCCACATGGGGATGTCGTTCTCGCGGGGCGACCAGCCGCTCGGGTGGAACGGGGAGATGGTCTCGTTCCAGGACCGCACCTCGTCGAAGCGCTCGCGCAGCCGGTCGAAGCCCGGCATCGCGTCGACGGACGGGGTGATCTCCGGATTGGTCGCGTTGTTGGTGACCAGCAGCAGCCGGCGGTCGGCCGGTTCGAACAGCCCGGCGTCCAGGGCGGCGGCCAGGGTTGCGGCGCCGTACAGCGTCGAGGCGCAGAAGATCTGGGTGGTGCGAGGCATCAGGCGGCCACCGTCCGGGACCCGACCGCCCTGCGGCGCACCCGCCGCAGCCGGGCCGCTCGCTGCGCGTCCATCGAGTCCATTACCTCCGCGAGCACGTCCTGCGGCATTCTTTTCAGGGCGGCGGCGCTCAGCGAGCGCAGTTTTCGAGCCACGGCGGGTTCGAACCTCTCGATTTGTCCGAGATGATGAGCCATGATCGCGCAATAAGTGCGCACGGCTTTCGGCAGCAGCTTATCGGCCTCCGGGTCAGCCGCCGTTTCCTCGATTACCTGGTCGAACGCGCGAATGAAATCCAGCTGCCGAACATCACCGATCTGGGTGAGAGAGGACGCCACGCCGCGCCGGTAGTAGACACCGAGCAGCCCCACCGCGGCGAAGGATTCCGCCTCCCGGTGCAGCTTCCAGATCCACGGCCGGTCCTCGGCGGTGCGCAGCCCGTGGGTGAAGTGCAGGATCCCGCGGTCGACCAGACGGCGGTGGTAGATGCCCGCCCACGCGTAGGCGTAGTCCACGGACGTCGACCGGTCGGCGGGCAGGATCGCCTCGCGCGGGTTCATCACCGTCCAGCGCCGGCCGTGCGGGACCCGGTGGATGCTGCGCGCCCGCCCGGTGCACTGCACATGGTCGGTGCGCACGAAGTCGCAGCCCAGCTCCTCGATGGCGGCCAGGAGCTGCGGGAAGTAGCCGGGTGCCAGCCAGTCGTCGCCGTCCAGGAACGTCAGGTACTCGCCGCGCGCCTTGTCGATGCCCGTGTTCCGTGCGGTGGCCAGCCCTCCGTTCTGCTCGTGTCTGACGACCACCGCGCCCGGCAGCTCGCGCTCCGCGCGCGCGAGGATGTCCGGAGTCCCGTCCGTCGAGCAGTCGTCGACGAGGATGAACTCGAAGTCCTCACGTGTGTTCGCACGCAGGCTCTTCAGGGTGTCTGGCGCGTATTGCTGCACGTTGTAGAACGGCACGATGACGGAGAGCTTGACCACGGGTAGGACGTTAGGGGGCGGCCCGGCCGCCGTCTTTACCCGGAGCTTGATGTCAGGTGAACGACACGTGGCGATGCAGTGAACCAGGCTTTTTTTCAACGACTTCTGACCCCGATTCGTCGTTAGGCGATGTGCTGTTAACCGTTTGTTGTATTCGGGTTGGGCGGAACCTTGAAATCGCTTCCTAGCGTCATCGACGTGCCAGCAAGTGCGAAGAAGACCAGGCGAGTTGCCGTACTCGCGGATTCCGACACCCGGTGGAAATGGGGCGCGCTCACCGCGAACCGTATCGCTCCGGAGAATTCGGACATCCGTTTGGACGGTTACCTTCTGCGTGGCCGGGCGACCCCCACCGCCCGTCAGCTCCAGGAAGTCGGCGTCCATGCCGACTCCCTCCGTGAGGTGACCGCCGTCGAGTTCCTGCGGACCATGGCGCAGGAGTCGTACGACGTCCTGGTCCTGTCCCTCGTCGGCGGCGGGGTGCAGGCCATGCTGCACGGCCTGAAGCGGGTCTGGGAAGGGCAGTCGCAGCGCCCCGTCGTCGTCACCGGCTATGTCGGCGTCGTCTACGAGAAGCTCGCCGACGGCCTGCTGCTGCGGCACGGCGCGGACCTCGTCCTCGCCAACTCCCGTCAGGACGCCGAGCGATTCCGCGCGGTGTATGAGGGGGTCGGCGCCGACGCCTCGTCGGTGACCGAGGTGGCGCTGCCGTTCCTCGGCGGGGACCCCTACACCGGCGAGCACGACCCGTACACGGTCGTCTTCGCCGCCCAGCCCTCCGTGCCGGACAACCGCAGGGACCGTACGTACCTGCTGAACCGCCTGATCCAGCACGCCCGCAAGCACCCCGAGCGCGAGGTGCTGCTCAAGCTGCGCTCCAAGCCGGGCGAGCACACCACGCACATCGAGGAGCTGCCGTACCAGAAGCTGGTCCAGCGGCTCGACCCGCCCGCCAACTTCAAACTGGTGTACGGGAACATGGGCGAGGTCCTCGACCGCACCGACCTGCTGGTCACCATCAGCTCCACGGCGGCGCTGGAGTCGCTGCACCGCCGTATCCCCACCGTCGTCCTCAGCGACCTCGGCGTGCGGGAGGTGCTCGGCAACCACCACTTCGTGGGCTCCGGCTGCCTCGCCTCCTGGGACCAGCTCGACGAGGGACACCGGCCGACACCTGACGAGGAGTGGGTGTCCCGGCAGGGTGTCTGCGCCGACGGCTCCTACGCCACCGCCTTCGACGCGGCCCGCGAGCGCATCGCCAAACTGCTGGAGCGCCCCGGCGGACTGCCCGCCCTCACGCCGTACTACACGCCGGCCACCGCGCCCGGCTATCTGCCCGGCATCCTCGCCCGCCACCACCTCGGCCCGGACGGCAGTCCGCTGCCCGGCGCCCCCGCCCACGACAAGGAGCCCGGCCCGGTCCGCCAGATAGTGCGCCGGGCGGCACGCGGCGCCTACCGGCACGGCGTGCAGCGCGTGGCCCCCGTCATCCGGCGGATGGGCGAGCTGTGAGCGATCCGACGACCGATCCGGGGACCGGGGCGCCGGGACGCGCCCGGAAGTCCCTGCAAGGAGCCCAAGGAGAAATGCCCATGTCCAACTCGGAAGCAGACCAAGGCGCTTCAGCCCACCGGGTGCTCGCCGTGATCCCCGCGCGCGGCGGCTCCAAGGGCGTGCCCGCGAAGAATCTGATGCCCGTGGGCGGCGTACCGCTGGTGGCGCGCGCGGTGCGAGAATGCCGGGCGTCGAGACTCGTCACGGACGTCGTCGTCTCCACCGACGACCAGGGCATCGCGGCCGCCGCCCGGCAGGCCGGCGCGGAGGTCGTGCTGCGCCCCGCCGCGATCGCCGGTGACACCGCCACTTCCGAGGCGGCCGTGCTGCACGCGATGGACGCGCACGAGGCGCTGCACGGAGCCCCGGTGGACGTCGTCCTCCTCGTGCAGTGCACCAGCCCGTTCATCATCCGCGAGGACCTCGACGGCGTCGTCAAGGCGATCGTCGCGAACGGCGCCGACACGGCCCTGACCGTCGCGCCCTTCCACGGCTTCGTGTGGCGCCACGGCGACGACGACGCGGCCGCCGCCGAGACCGAGCGCGCCGCCACCACCGGCGGCTACGGCGTCAACCACGACAAGACCTTCCGCCCGCGCCGCCAGGACCGCCCCCAGGACTTCCTGGAGACCGGCGCCGCGTACGCGATGGACGCCAGAGGCTTCCGCGAGCACAAGCACCGCTTCTTCGGCCGCACCGAACTCGTGCGCACCGACCCCGCCCGGGTCCTGGAGATCGACGATCCGCACGACCTGGCCCGCGCCCGCGCGCTGGCGCCGCTGTTCGACGCGGACCGGCCCGGCGCCCTCCCGACCACGGACGACATCGACGCGGTCGTACTGGACTTCGACGGCACCCAGACAGACGACCGGGTGCTGATCGATGCCGATGGAAAGGAGTTCGTCTCCGTGCACCGCGGAGACGGACTCGGTATCGCGGCCCTCCGCAAGAGCGGCCTGAAGATGCTGATCCTGTCCACGGAGCAGAACCCGGTCGTCGCCGCCCGCGCACGGAAGCTGCAGATTCCCGTGCTGCACGGCATCGACCGGAAGGACCTCGCACTCAAGCAGTGGTGCGAGGAGCAGGGCATCGCGCCTGAGCGCGTGCTCTACGTCGGCAACGACGTCAACGACCTCCCGTGCTTCGCCCTTGTGGGCTGGCCCGTGGCGGTCGCGAGCGCCCACGACGTGGTACGCGGCGCCGCCCGCGCGGTCACCGCCACCTCCGGTGGCGACGGCGCGATCCGAGAGATCGCCAGCTGGATCCTCGGCCCCTCTCTCGATTCCCTCACCAAGTAAGGACATCTTCTGCCATGAGCAACTCCCGTCTGCGCACCTTCGGTTCCCGTGAGGTCGGCCCGGGCAAGCCCGTCTACATCTGCGGCGAGATCGGCATCAACCACAACGGCGAGCTCGAGAACGCCTTCAAGCTCATCGACGTGGCCGCCGAGGCCGGCTGCGACGCCGTCAAGTTCCAGAAGCGCACCCCCGAGATCTGCACCCCGCGCGACCAGTGGGACATCGAGCGCGACACCCCCTGGGGCCGGATGACCTACATCGACTACCGCCACCGCGTGGAGTTCGGTGAGGACGAGTACCGTCAGATCGACGAGTACTGCAAGGAGAAGGGGATCGACTGGTTCGCCTCCCCGTGGGACACCGAGGCCGTCGCCTTCCTGGAGAAGTTCGACGTCCCGGCCCACAAGGTCGCGAGCGCGTCCCTGACGGACGACGAGCTGCTGCGGGCGCTGCGCGCCACCGGCCGCGCGGTGATCCTCTCCACCGGCATGTCGACCCCGAAGCAGATCCGCCACGCGGTCGAGGTGCTCGGCTCGGACAACATCGTCATGTGCCACGCCACCTCCACCTACCCGGCGAAGGCCGAGGAGCTCAACCTCCGTGTGATCAACACGCTGGAGAAGGAGTACCCGAACGTCCCGATCGGCTACTCCGGCCACGAGACGGGCCTGCAGACCACGCTGGCCGCGGTCGCGCTGGGCGCGGTGTTCGTCGAGCGCCACATCACCCTGGACCGCGCGATGTGGGGCTCCGACCAGGCCGCCTCCGTCGAGCCGCAGGGCCTGCAGCGCCTCGTCCGCGACATCCGCACCATCGAGGCCTCCCTCGGTAACGGCGTCAAGCAGGTCTACGAGTCCGAGCTCGGCCCGATGAAGAAGCTGCGCCGCGTCGCCGGCGTGGTCGCCGAGGCGGAGATCGCCGCGGCGGCGGGCGAGCCGGTTCAGGTCTGACCGACCCGGAACACACCGAGTTCGAAACGCGCGCGCCGATGTCCGAGTGCCCTGCAGCAAGGGCGCTCGGGCTCGGCGCCCTTCGAGTTCCTGACCACGACTCACACGAGCTGAATACGAGCGCCGCATGAGCGCCTTACGACGGGACGGTCGTACGTCGATGAGCCCCCGCGCCGGGAACACCGGCCCCCACACTCTCGCCTTCGTCGAGAGCCCGGTACAGCTCCTGAACGTGCTGGAGTGGGCGCACGCCCACGAGCACACCGTCGGCGCGGGACTCACCCTCGTCGTCCTGTCCCCGAACGACCCCATGACCCGCGGCCAGCTGCGCCGGATGGCGGAACTGGCGCGCGAGGACGGACACGAGGTCCGCTGGGAGGAGGCGCGCGGCGGGGCGGCGGCGCCGTTCCAGACGATCGGGGGCCTGGCGGGTCTGCTGCGGCGGGCGGACCGGGTGGTCCTCGGCGACCCGTTCTCGCGGTATGTGCAGTTGTTGTTGACCATCACTCGGGCCCGCGAGCTGGTCGTCGTCGACGACGGCACGGCCACGATGGAGTTCGTCGCGCAACTCGCCCGGGGTGAGCGCCTGGTGCGGTGGCACCGCAAGGGGGGCCGCCCGGGTCCGCGAGACCTGGTCTTCGCCCCGGTGTCGTCGGCGGCTCGGAAACGACTGACGCCGAGCGAGCGCCGAAGGGTCGAGATCTTCTCCTCCATGCCGATGGAGGAGACGCCGGACGGAGTGACGGTCACCGCCAACACCTTCGCCTGGACCCGCGACCGGTTCGGGCCGCCTCGTATCACCAAGGGGGCGGACATGGTGGGCACGTCGCTGGTGGAGACCGGTGTGGTGGACGGCGACCGCTACCTGGAGGCGGTCAGCTCCCTGGCCAAGACGCACGGCGCCACCCGGTATTTCGCCCACCGCCGGGAGAGCGCGGAGAAGCTGCACCGGCTGGCTGTGGAGACGGGGCTGGAGGTTGTGCGGCCGGATCTGCCGCTGGAGTTGATCGCTCGGCGGGGGCCTATCGGCCGGACGATCCTGAGCTTCCCGTCGACGGTTGTGCATACGTTGCCGCTGGCGCTGTCGGGGACCGAGGTCCGGGTCGCGGTGTGCGACATCGATCCGGCGTGGCTCACGGAGAATGCTTCGCCTCGGGCGCAGGGGTTCTTGTCGGGGGTTACGGGGACTGCGCGGGATGTGCATCGGTTGTCGGCGGTGGCTTCGGCGTAGGGCCTGGACGTCGCACCACGCACACCGTCGGCTTTCCGACCGGACGGTGCCCAGAACGTTCGTCACGTGGCCGATGGCCGTGGCTGTTCGGGCGGGACCGAGGTCTCGGCCAATGCCATCCACTGGTCGAGGTCGGCTTGGGTGAACTCTGGCCAGGCCGGAAGCTCAGGCAGCCGGCGGAGAAGATCGAATGCCTCCGCGATTCGTGGTCGGCGGAGCACCGGCGAGTGGCAGCCGGCGACGACCTCGGCGTCCAGCCGCTGGAAGTCATCCACCACCGTCCCGAACTTCTGGCTGTCCAGCAACGCCACCCAGGGCGAAACCAGCCGCCCGCCGAAGAACTGCCCGTCCCGAAACTCATCCGCAGACAGGCCGGCGATGTCTGGCAGGGGAGTGGGCACGTTCGTCGCGAAGGTATCCACCGCCCACAAGACGTTGGTCTTCGTGTCGAAGAGGGCGCGGGTTGTCGGGTTGTCGTACAACGGTGGCCGTTTTGCCACCAGAGTGCGGTCACCGACATCCACCGCATCGCCGTCGATCATGAAACGGCACCGGTTGATCGGTGTCTCCCACTCCTCGGCCATACGTCCGATCGAGAACCAGGTCGTCAGCAGTGTCGCGTTCGGGCATTCGGCGAGGGCGGCCAAGAGGTTGCCGGCGTGATCACGATCGTCGTGGGTGAGGAAGATCCATCGAACGTCCAACGGATCCACCACGGACCATGCAGCCTCCAGCCACTGGGACCGCACCGCCGGCGCCCCGGTGTCCACCAGCACCGGTTCCGCTCCCCGGATCACCATCGAATTCATCGGGAAGTGGCCGACCGGCGGAGCCTCCAGGGCCCACGGGATAACGAATGTCTCTTCGGCGATCCTGTAAGGCTCGAGAAGATTGAAGGTTTCCGTAGTAGTCATCGCTGCTCTCCCTGGAACGGGGTTCGGCCGCAGCGCCTGTCAGTCCAGTCCAGCCCCATGCCACGCCTGCGTCAAACGCAGGGCAGACACGTCGGCACGTCTGCCGGCATGTCGCCAGCAGCATCACCGCTCCGACGCCGGTGCACCGGGTTCGCGGGCCAGGAGGAAGGCCCGGGGCCGCTTCTCCTCGCCCTGCGGTTCGCGCAGGACCCGGGCCTGGAGCTGGAGGCCGGCCTTCGTCAGGGCGTCGGCCACTGCGTCCGGGGTGCGCCAGTAGTAGTCGAGTGCGATCTCCTGGCCGAAGCGTTCGGTCAGGTGCAGTCGATCCTCGGTCTCGCCGGTCTGGAAAGCGAGCAGGGCCGGGGCGCCGGGCTTCAGGACGCGGTGGAATTCGGCGAATGTCGCGGTCAGGTGATCGTCCGGGACGTGGATGATCGAGTACAGCGCGATGATCCCGCCCAGTGTCTCGTCCGGCAGGTCCAGCGACGTCATCGAGCCGACGTGGAAGCGGAGCTCGGGGTGCGCGCGGCGGGCCAGGGTCACCATGCGGGGCGAGAGGTCGACGCCGAAGACCGGGAGGTCGAGGGCATCGAGGTGGGCGGTGACCGACCCCGGGCCGCTGCCGAGATCGGCGACGGGGGCCGGGGCGTGTTCGCGGGCCAGCTCGGCGAATGCGGTGACGAGGGAGCGGTCCAGGGGGTGGCTGTCGGCCGGCCAGTCGGAGAAGTGGTCGGTGTAGGCCGGGGCGATGGCGTCGTACGAGGCTCTGGTGGCATCGAGGAAGTCGGCGTACTCGGGGATCGACGGGATTTCGGGCTTCTCGGCGGTCACGGAGCGCACCCTAGTGCTGTCGGTGGAAAGGCGTCCGGAAGTTCACCAGCGTGCTGTCGAGCGTTCCCGGCCGACGTAACTGGGGCGACGTCCGGTGGCTGCGACGACCGTGGAGAGAAGTTGGAGAGAAGGCCGCTCACCTTTGCCAGGGAAGCGCCTGAACCGACGCGATGTCTCCCACCGCCAGTAGCCCGAAGAGTCGGAGAGTCTCCTCGCGGGTGACCTCGCGCATCTCCCCGGGAGCCTCCGAGTTGTCGTCCGGGTTCTCCCAGATCAGCAGACCGCTGCGGAACGCGCTGAGGCACCACCCGCTCTCATGGGTCAGAGACACGTCGGGGTGCTCGTCGTCGGCGTTCGCCAGGCCGTCCAAGACCTGTCTCATCGTCTCCGGGGGCGGCTCGTCGACCGCACAGCCCATGACGTCGTACATGAAGTAGCTCATGGGCCAACTACCTCATGCAGTGATCCACAGGCACTGACTTCCAAGGAGCGCGAGATGGGTGGCTGAGCCCTGTTCACACATGATCAATCGGAGATACGAGGCGAACGCTGAGTCCGCCCGGTGGTGGGGAGAGGGGTCTTCACGGCCTCTATGAAGAGGGTGAAGGCTCCGGTCGGGAAGGTGAGGGTTGCCCGGGCCGGGGCCTTTGAGTCGCGGACGGCTATGCGGGTGCGGCGGTCTGAGATTTCCACGCATGAGTTGCCGTCGCCGCCACCGGAGTAGGACGACTTCCGCCAGTTGTCGGGAGTGTTCACAGTGTGCCTCACAGTTCCTTGGCCAGCTTGTAAATCAGCTCACGCGACCGTTCGGGGTCTAGTGACGCAGCTTCTACCCTACGGATGAGGGTTCGAAAGACGCCGAGTTGGGCCTCGGAGTCGATGAACACCGTGCCGTGAGGGCCGTCGCGCACCACGGTGTCCAATCTGGGTACAGCGCCGCCCGCCAGCATCATGGCCGTCCAGGAGCCGCCGAAGCCGTCCAGGTCGAAGGGAATGACCCGCAGGGTGATGTGGTCTGCCTCGGAGGTGTCGAGGAGTGCGGCGAGCTGGGCCTGGGAGGCAGCGCGGTTGCCGATGCGGATACGTAGCGCCGCCTCGTGGATGACTGCTTCGTAAGGTGCGGGATCGGGACCTTCGAGGATCGTCTTGCGCTGCATGCGGTGTTGCACCCGCAACTCCAGCTCGCTGCCAGGGAGTTCCGGAATCCGGTCGGAGAAGATCGAGCGGGCGTAGCCCTCTGTCTGGAGCGGGCCGGGGATGTACAGGAACTGGATTTCTTGCAGGAACGTGGCGTGGTGCTCCAGCTCCGCCAGGTCCAGGAACGGGGTGGGCAACGCACCTCGGTATTCCTCCCACCAGCCTTTGGCCCGGCTTGTCGCCATGGCCACCAGCGCCGAGATCAGCTCCTCGTCGGTGCAGGCGTAGTTGGCGGCCAGGCGGCGCAGGCGTTCCTCGCTCACGCCGGTGAGGCCGGACTCGATGTGGTTGATCTGGGAGGAGTTCACTCCGAGTGCTGCTGCCGCTTCTCGGCCCGTGAGGCCTGCCGCATCGCGGAGTCTGCGCAGTTCGACGCCCAATCGAAGCTGACGTGCTGTTGGTTCACGCCTCAACCCCGCCATGGACTGCTCCCCGGTTCAACGCGCCCGTGAGCGCGACTCGTTCCGGGTCAGATTACGCGATCGACTTGCTGGACGTACAAATTGAGGTCTGCCGTCGGTGACGCGACGCACACGCTGCGGAACATCGGGCCCCCGGAAGCGCACCGCCCGGTCCTGCCATGACGGCTGCGGCAATGACACCGCCTGCCCGAACCGCGACTCCCCATCGCCACCGAACGGAGTTCACGCATGCCTGAAACCGAACCCTGGGAGTACACGCACGGCCTGATCCGCCTCGCGGACACCGCCGAGCTTCTCGCGACCGAGCTGGTCGCCAACGCCGTACGTCACACGAAAGGGCCGGCTGCCCTGCGGGTTCGTTGGTCCGCCGGGGTGTTGCGGATCGGGGCGTGGGATGCGGATCCCGAACCGCCGGAGCCTCCGGGGGAGTTGGAGTGCCTCGGGGAGGCCGAGGAAGGGCGAGGGCTGGCGCTCGTCCGGGCCTGCGCCGACCTCTGGGGTTGGCAGCCGCTGACCAGAGACGGCAACCGGGGCAAGTACGTGTGGTGCGAGCTGGCCGCGGCTTAGGTCACGGGGTTGTGACGTACTGGTCCGACCGCAACTCGAACACCCGTACCCGCCGACCACCGGCGGCATTGACGGTCTCACGGAACAGATGCATCCCCAGTTTGGTCATGATCCGTTCCGAGGCGTCGTTGCCCACCTGAGTGATGCTGACGATCCGCTCCAGCCCTCGCTCTTCGAACGCGAACCGTACAGCGGCCGTAGCGGCCTCGGTGGCCAAGCCCTGCCCCCAGTGGGAACGTCCGAGCCGCCAGCCGACCTCAACCGCCGGCAGTACCTCCGGCAAGAAGCGGGGCACCGAAAGGCCGGTGAACCCGGCCAGCTCGCCAGTGGACCGGATCTCCACGGCGAACAGGCCGAAGCCCTGTGACTCCCACTCGCTCTCCCATGCCTGGATCCCGCCGCGAGTCTGCTGTTCGTCACGGACGCTGCCGTCACGGATCCACCGCATGACCTCGGGGTCGGCATTGATGGCGGCCATGGGCGCAACGTCTTCCTCGCGCCAGCGACGCAGGATCAGACGGGGAGTCTCAAGCGTGACCATCCAATGATTCTCGATTACGAAGGTCAGGTCCAGTGGCGCAGGGACCGGTCCGGCCGATGCGGATCAAGGTCAAAGTTGGCGCAGCGTCTCGATGATCTTTGCCGTGACGACCTTGGTGGAAACGGGGTTCTGTCCCGTCACGAGCCTGCCGTCAGCGGTGGCGAAGGGGGTCATCGGGATGGTGTTCTTGACATAGTTCGCGCCCCGCTTGCGGAATTCGTCCTCCAGCAGGAACGGCACCCGGCTCTTCACCATGGCGACTCGCTCCTCCGCGGTGGAGAACCCGGTGACCGTGCGTCCCTCGACGAGCAGGGAGCCGTCGGAGAGCGTGATGTTCAGCAGTCCGCAGGCACCATGGCAGACCGAGGAGACCACGCCGCCGTTCTCATAAATCTCCCGCGCGACCTGCTGAAGCGCGGCACTGCCGGGGAAGTCCCACATGACGCCGTGCCCGCCCGTGTAGAAGATCGCGGCATACTGGGCCGGGTCGACGTCGGCCGCCGCTCTGGTGTGATCCAGCTTCGACATGAAGGCGCGATCGTTCATGTACTCGCGAACCCCTTTGTCGGCCAATCTGATGCTTCGGGGATCCAGCGGTACCTGTCCGCCTTCTGGACTGACGATGTCGACCTCGAATCCAGCCCGGCGGACTGCGTCGTAGAAGTGAACCAGCTCTGCGATCCAGAGTCCGGTCTTGTGGGGGTTCGTTCCGTAGGTCGCCTGGTTGGTGACTACGGCGAGGATCTTGCTCATCTGGGTCCTTCCGGCGGTAAGGCAGGGTTCTGGTGGCGCCCGGTGCCGAGGTCGTCCGCGTGGCGATTGCGCCCGTACGCGGTTCAGGTCAGTTTCTTGAGGATTTCGGCTGCGGCGGATCCGGCGGAGGCGGGGTTCTGGCCGGTGATCAGGTTGTGGTCGACGACCACGTTCGGGGCCCACGGCTCGCCCAGACGACGGCGTAGTCGTCGAGCTCGACGTCCTCCAGGCTGATGGGGTGCTGAATCTCGCCGATCGAGGCGAGGGCGTCCGTCATCGTCTTCGCCCCCTCCTCGCCTCCGTTGAACTCGGGCGCCAGGCTGCCCTGGCCCAGAGGCGGTACGACGCCGCCCGGTGTGGCGACGACGATCTCGTGTCCGGCGGCCGTGAACGCCTGGTACGGGGCCACGACCTCCTCGGCCCAGAAGCCGGTCGGGCGCTTGCTGCCGTCCGCCAGCGTCCAGTGGTCGGCGCCGGTCAGCACGAAAAGGATCTTCGACATGCGGTCTCCGGGAGCCGGGGGTCACGCGCTGACAGTCCGGCTTCAGAACGTCAACGCTCCGGCTTTCGAAACTAAAGCTGCTGAAGTAATCGCGCCAATGAAGGCATCGATACCAGGTATCGACGAACCGATGCCCTGCACCTCGTAGGCTCGACGCCGTGAGCGATCAGGACACTCATGGGTTCGGTCCGCTGGACCTGAACCTGTTGCGCACATTCCTTGCCGTGCACCGCCTGGGGTCCTTCACCGCCGCTGCACGTCGGCTGGGCCTGTCGCAGTCCACCGTGACCACGCAGATCCGGGCGCTGGAGAACCGCCTGGGCCGTGAACTGTTCGAACGCCGGGCCCACGGCGTCACCCCGCTACCCCACGCGGACGAACTTGCCATGCGGCTGTCGGCTCCCCTGGATCAGTTGGCCGACATCACCGGCGAGGAGCCGAGCAGCAGCGCGCTACCAGTGCACCTGGCCGGACCCGCAGAGTTCATGAGTACCCTCGGCCTTCAGACGCTGGCTCCGCTGGTCGCGCAGGGCGTCCGGCTGCGGGTGGCAATCGGACTGGCTGAACCGCTGCTCGAGGAACTGCGGGCCGGACGCCACGACCTCGTCGTCTCCACCCGCCGGCCCCGGGGCCGGACGCTGCACACCGAACTCCTCGCCGACGAGGAGTTCGTTCTGGTCGCTGCCCCGGTCTGGGCCGAACAGCTCAAGGGACAGGACCTGCCCACTGCCCTGGAAAGCCTGCCATTGATCGCCTACGCCGAGGACCTGCCCATCGCCCGCCGCTACTGGCGCCACGTCTTCGACCGCCGCCTGCACGCCCAGGCCGCGATCACCATCCCCGACATGCGCAGCGTCCTGACTGCCCTCACGGTCGGCGCCGGCTGGAGCGTCGTGCCCAGCTACCTTTGCCGGACCGAACTCGCCTCCGGCGCCCTGCGCCTACTGCACCAGCCGGAGGACCCCCCGATCAACACCGCCTACCTCGTCCAACGCCCGGGCAGTTCCACTAATCCTCACGTCACGCTCGTCCGTGAGCGCCTGGTCGCTGCTGCGAAGAACTGGTGAGCTCACGCGGTACCCCGAGGTCGTGTCGGCTGACCTTGGGTTGCATCGCCGGCACTCCCGATCAGCTGGGGCACCCACGGGCCAACACAGCACCATTCATAACGCAGAGCAAGCGCGCTGCGCGGACGGCCGGGCGCGGACTCGTCGCGGCTCTCCGCCCTCTTCCCCAGGCACTTTCGATACACGCCCAGGCGCGGGTCCGGGGCGAGTGTCCGGGCGGCATGGCCCCGGCGGGTACCTCAGGACGTGGGCGCGTCCAACTGCGGCTCCAGCCGCACCTCGGTCACACTCACGCCTTCCGGAGCGCCGAACGCCTCAACCATCACGCCGTTGTTGATCGCCGGAGAAGTCCGGCATGCGGTGGACCCGCGCCACTGGGTAGTTCAGGCTCGCCAGCTTGTCCCGCATCTCCTCGTACGTGGCCGTGTCCAGCCCCGAGAACGCCCTGCTGATGCGCAGTTGGTGCCTCTCGGCCGCGCACTCCTCCGTCGCGGTCAACGGCACCGGGTCGACCAGGACGGGCAGCGTGGAGTCGGGGGTCGGTTCCGCTGCCGTCGTGTCGGCGACGGAGACGGATGCCACGTCATCGACGCCACCGGAGACGTCCGGGGCGCACCTCTGCGAGATGATGACGCGGCAAGCGGCAGGCGCGGACCGGGGAGCCTCCCCGGCGCCGGCGGACGCATGTCCGGGCGTTCACCCGCGGTGTTCGATCCCGACAGGTGAACACAACCGACGGTTCTGGTCGTGGCGTGGTATGCGTTGAGGTGTGGGTGACTGGCGTCGTCACTCTCCGTCACTACCGGTTCAGTGATCGACTCGGCGGCGAAGAGGCGCGAGTTTACCCACCCAAACCGATACCTATGCGTCGCGTGGCCAGATTTTCTTCCCCAAACGGGTTGAACTTTTGTTGATCGTGGGTCAGTTGGCCACCCCGGCGTCCTACCCTCTAGAGGGTGAACCAGCTGATGTCCCCAGAGTCCGAAGCCGATCAACCCGGGGAAGCGGTCCTTCCCGGCACCCTGCCGGAGGCGCTCCGTGCCGAACTCGTCGAGTTCCGGCGCGACTTGCACATGCACCCGGAGCTCGGCAACCAGGAGTTCCGTACGACCGCCGCGATCAAGGCCCGCCTGGAGAAGGCCGGCCTGAAGCCTCGCGTGCTCGCCATCGGAACCGGGCTCATCTGTGACATCGGGGAGCCGGACGGCGGGCAGCCCATGCTCGCCCTCCGTGCCGACATCGACGGGCTGCCCATTCCGGACACGAAGAGTGAGTGCCCGTATCGCTCGCGGGTGCCCGACCGGGCGCATGCGTGTGGGCACGACGTTCATACGACCGTGGTGCTGGGTGCCGGGCTCGTGCTCGCCGAGCTCCACAAGCGCGGGCAGCTGCCCCGGCCCGTCCGGCTGGTCTTCCAGCCCGCCGAGGAGGTGCTTCCCGGAGGCGCCGCCGATGTCGTCGAGTGCGGGGTGCTCGAAGGGGTCGGCCAGATCCTTGCCGTGCACTGCGACCCCAAGGTGGACGCGGGGAAGATCGGTCTGCGGCAGGGCGCCATCACCTCCGCCTGCGACCGGCTCGAAATCGCCCTCGACGGGCCCGGTGGGCACACCGCCCGCCCCCACCTGACCACCGACCTCGTCACCGCCGCCGCCCGGGTCGTCACCGACGTCCCCGCACTCGTCGCCCGGCGCACTGACGCCCGCAGCGGCCTCGCCGTGACCTGGGGGCGTGTCGAGTCCGGTCACGCGCCCAACGTCATCCCGCAGCACGCCGAGCTCTCCGGGACCGTACGGTGCCTGGATCTCGACACCTGGCGGCAGGCTCCCGATCTCGTCGTCGCCGCGATCGACGAGGTCGCCAACCTCCATCGCGCCAAGTCGGAGATCAACTACATCCGAGGTGTCCCGCCCGTCGTCAACGACCCCGCCGCGACCGAGCTGCTGCGCGAGGCCATGACCGCCCGCCGTGGCGCCGACTCCGTCGAGGGCACCGAGCAGAGCCTCGGCGGGGAGGACTTCTCCTGGTACCTGGAGCACGTTCCCGGGGCCATGGCGCGGCTCGGGGTGCGTACGCCGGGGGATCGGATCGGGCGTGACCTGCACCAAGGTGACTTCGACGTCGATGAGTCGGCCATCGGGGTGGGTGTGGAGCTGTTCACGGCGGCGGCGCTTCTCGACTCCGCGGGTTAGGCCGGAGCCACTTCGCCGTAGGGGGTGCGGAACGTCTGGCGGCTGCGGGTTTCGTTGTGGCTGGTCGCGCAGTCCCCGCGCCCCTTGGTTGGCGTTGCCGTAAGCGGCGTTGAGCGTGGCCGTCGGTCGGCCAACCTCCGCTTGCGGCCGACGCGCAGCGGAGGGAGCCTGAGCCCATGGCGATCGCACCCGAGCGCCATCACGCTGACGACACCCCTGGTGACGGAAGGTGTGGTGCGTAAGGGGCGCAATGCCCCATGCGCACCTTTCGATCCGGTGGTTCACAAGGGCTTAACCGGCCATCGGCACGTTTGGATAACGGCCAGGCGAAACCCCGTTCCCAGGAGGGTCTACGCGCGTTAATGTGCGCCGAACTCAGCACCCACTGCGGGGCTTGGAGAATGGGGACTTCACGATGCGTCGGATATCCAAACTGACCCGTGTCGCGGTGGGGGTTGCGTCGATCGCGCTCGCTGCCACGGCGTGTGGCGGTACCAGCAGTGACAGCGGCGGCAGCGACGGCGGCGACAAGAACCTGGGCCTCGCCATCGCGTACGACATCGGCGGCAAGGGCGACCAGTCCTTCAACGACGCCGCGTACGCCGGCCTGCAGAAGGCCCAGAAGGAGTTCGGCTACAAGACCGCCGACATCGAGCCCACCGAGGGCGAGACGGACGCCGACAAGGAGCAGCGTCTGGCCTCCCTCGCCAAGCAGGGCTACAACCCGGTGATCGGCGTCGGCTTCGCCTACGGCCCCGCGATGGAGGCCGTGGCCAAGAAGTACCCGAAGGTCACCTTCGGCATCGTCGACTCGGTCGTCGAGGGCGAGAACGTCGCCTCCCTCGTCTTCGCCGAGGAGCAGGCCTCGTACCTGGCCGGCGTCGCTGCGGCCAAGGCCACCAAGACGAACACGGTCGGCTTCGTGGGCGGTGTGGACATCCCGCTGATCCACAAGTTCGAGGCCGGCTACAAGCAGGGCGTCCAGGACACCAGCGGTGGCAAGGTCAAGGTCGTCTCGCAGTACCTGACGCAGACCGCGGAGGAGGGCGGCTTCTCCAGCCCGGACAAGGGCAAGGCCGCCGCCGAGGGCCAGATCGAGAAGAAGGCCGACGTCGTCTACCAGGCGGCCGGTCTGTCCGGGCAGGGCGTCATCGAGGCCGCGGCCAAGGCCAAGGTCTGGGCGATCGGCGTCGACTCCGACCAGTACCAGCAGGCGGCGCTCGCCAACTACAAGAACTACATCCTCACCTCCGCCCTCAAGGACGTCGGCGGTGCGGTCTACACGCTGGCCAAGTCCGTCGAGGACGGCAAGCCGCTCACCGGCACCCAGACCTTCGACCTGAAGGTCAACGGCGTCGGCCTCTCCGAGTCCAACCCGGAGTTCGCGAAGATCGCGGGCCTCTCCGACGCCGTGGCGAAGGCCAAGGAGGGCATCATCGACGGCTCGATCAAGGTCAAGACCGAGTAGTCACGGTCGTTGAGCACTGAAGCGGGCGGGCATCCGGCGGGGTGCCCGCCCGCTTCGCCGTCCGCAGGTCATCCCTGTGTCCGGATCACCCACCGCCACCTTCCCTTTGCTGTCGGCAAGCCCTTGGTCAAGGCATCGCCTGGAGTTGAACACGGGCCGATAACAAGGTGGACAGAAGGGGTTTTCGGGCGGGTCTACGCGCGTTACTCTGCAGCGAAAGCCAGCGCCGTTGCTGTGAAGCTGTACCGAGCTGTACCGTCCGGCGCTTGTACGACAGGAGTCTCCCCACATGCGCCGGATTTCCCGGATCACGGTCGCAGGCGCAGCGACCGCCTCTCTGGCCCTCGCTCTCTCCGCCTGCGGCGGCACCTCCACCGAGGCCTCCTCGGAGTCGAAGGGTGGCGACAAGGGTCTCGCCATCGCCTACGACGTCGGCGGTAAGGGCGACCAGTCCTTCAACGACGCGGCGTACGCGGGCCTGGAGCAGGCGAAGAAGGAGTTCCAGTACGAGACGCAGGACGTCGAGCCCACCGAGGGTGAGACGGACGCCGACAAGGAGCAGCGACTGGTGTCGCTGGCCAAGCAGGGCTACAACCCGGTGATCGGCGTCGGCTACGCGTACGCCGCCGCCGTGAAGGGTGCCGCGGAGAAGTTCCCGGACACCACCTTCGGCATCGTGGACGACTCCACCGTCGAGGCGAAGAACGTGGCCGACCTGGTCTTCTCCGAGGAGCAGGCCTCATACCTGGCCGGTGTCGCCGCCGCCAAGAGCACCAAGACGAACACGGTCGGCTTCGTGGGCGGTGTGGACATCCCGCTGATCCACAAGTTCCAGGCCGGCTTCGAGCAGGGCGTCAAGGACACGAACCCCAAGGTCAAGGTCCTCTCCCAGTACCTCACGCAGACCGCGGAGGAGGGCGGCTTCTCCAGCCCGGACAAGGGCAAGTCGGCCGCCGAGGGCCAGATCGAGAAGAAGGCCGACGTCGTCTACGCGGCCGCTGGTCTGTCCGGTCAGGGCGTCATCGAGGCCGCCGCCGCCAACAAGGTGTGGGCGATCGGTGTCGACTCGGACCAGTACAAGCAGGAAGCGCTCGCCAAGTACAAGGACTCGATCCTGACCTCGGCGATGAAGGACGTCGCCAAGGCGGTCTACAACCTGGCGAAGTCGGTCGAGGACGGCAAGCCCGAGACCGGTATCGTTCGTGGCGATCTGAAGACGGGTGAGGTGAGCCTGTCGAACTCCAACCCGAAGTTCGCGGACGACACCGAGCTCCAGGACGCCCTCAAGACGGCCAAGGAGAAGATCATCAGCGGCGAGATCAAGGTCGAGTCCAGCTGATTCACAGCTACACCCTGAGCAGCGGTAACCCCGGGGTTACGTCCGCTCAACGGGGTACGGGCAGGCTCTCCCGGCGGGAGCCTTCCCCGTACCCCGTTGTCGCGGTGCGTCGGCCCCTTATCAGGCCATAGGGGCGCTACGCGCGTAGACGACCCCCGTCCCCAGGAGAGTGCGCCATCAACGCGTCCAGCAGCCCTCCGGCCGGAGCGGCGGTCAACGGTCAGGTGACCGCCGTCGAGCTCGCCGGGATCACCAAGCGGTTCCCGGGCGTCGTGGCCAACCACGACATCCACCTCACCGTCCGCAAGGGCACCGTCCACGCCCTCGTCGGCGAGAACGGCGCCGGCAAGTCGACGCTGATGAAGATCCTCTACGGCATGCAGAAGCCGGACGAGGGCACCATCGCGATCAACGGCGAGCAGGTCAGCTTCTCCTCGCCGGCCGACGCCATCGTCCGCGGTATCGGCATGGTCCACCAGCACTTCATGCTCGCCGACAACCTCACCGTCCTCGAGAACGTGGTGCTCGGCAGCGAGAAGCTGCACGGCATCGGCGCGAAGGCGCGCCGCAGGATCAAGGAGATCTCCGAGCGCTACGGCCTCGGTGTGGAGCCCGACCGGCTGGTCGAGGAGCTCGGCGTCGCCGCCCGCCAGCGGGTGGAGATCCTCAAGGTCCTCTACCGCGGCGCCACCACGCTGATCCTCGACGAGCCGACGGCCGTCCTGGTCCCGCAGGAGGTCGACGCGCTCTTCGACAACCTGCGCGAGCTGAAGTCCGAGGGCCTGTCGGTCATCTTCATCTCCCACAAGCTCGGCGAGGTGCTCTCCGTCGCCGACGAGATCACCGTCATCCGCCGCGGCACGACGGTCGGTACGGCCGTCCCCGCCGAGACCACCCCGAAGCAGCTCGCCGAGATGATGGTCGGCAGCGAGCTGCCCACGCCGGAGACCGCCGAGTCCACGGTCACCGACCGCCCGGTCATCACCGTCGACAAGCTCCGCCTGGAGGCGGTGGGCGGCAAGGCGCTCCTCGACGACATCACCTTCACCATCCACGCGGGCGAGGTCCTGGGCATCGCCGGCGTCGAGGGCAACGGCCAGACCGAGCTGGTCGACGCCCTCATCGGCCTCAAGCACGCCGACTCCGGCACGATCAAGCTGATCGACGAGGAGATCACCGCCTGGCCCACCCGCAGGCGCCGCGAGCAGGGCATCGGCTACATCCCCGAGGACCGCCACCGCCACGGCCTGCTCCTGGAGGCGCCCCTCTGGGAGAACCGCATCCTCGGCCACGTCACCGAGAAGCCCAACGCCAAGGGCGTATGGCTCGACCCGAAGGCCGCGCAGCAGGACACGCGCCGCATCGTCGAGGCGTACGACGTCCGCACCCCCGGCATCGACGTCACCGCCGCCTCCCTCTCCGGCGGCAACCAGCAGAAGCTGATCGTCGGCCGCGAGATGAGCCACAAGCCGCGCTTCCTGATCGCCGCGCACCCCACCCGTGGTGTGGACGTCGGCGCGCAGGCCGCGATCTGGGACCACATCCGCGAGGCCCGCCGCGAGGGCCTGGCCGTGCTGCTGATCTCCGCCGACCTGGACGAGCTGATCGGCCTGTCCGACACCCTCCGCGTGATCTACAACGGCAAGCTGGTCGCCGACGCCGACCCGGCCACCATCACCCCGGAGGAACTGGGCTCGGCCATGACCGGTGCCGCCACCGGTCACCTCGAACACGAAGAGACCCCCGAAGACACCTCCAGGTCTTCCGAGCCCGGCGAAGACGAGGCCCGCTGATGAAGAAGTTCGACAAGGAGCGCGTGCTCCTCGCCGTGGCCGGTCCGGTCATCGCGCTCGCCGTGGCCTTCGTGCTGAGCGCGATCGTGCTGATCGCCTCCGGCAAGAACCCGGTCGAGCCGTTCTCGATCATGTTCGAGCAGGCCACGTTCTCCGACATCCAGGTCCTGATCATCAACCAGGCCTCGATGTACTACATCGCGGCCCTCGCGGTGGCCATCGGCTTCCGGATGAACCTGTTCAACATCGGCGTCGACGGCCAGTACCAGCTCGCCGCCATGATGGCCGCCATCGTCGGCGCGCACGCGAACCTGCCGGCCGCCCTCCAGATCCCGCTGCTGCTCCTCACCGCGGTCTGCACCGGTGCCTTCTGGTCCGGCATCGCCGGTGTCCTGAAGGTCACCCGCGGCGTCAGCGAGGTCGTCGCGACGATCATGCTCAACGCGATCGCGACCTCGGTCATCGGCTACCTGTGGCTGCCGACCGTCTTCGGTGTGAAGGTCGGCAACAACAACACCACCGGCGAGATGCACGAGTCCGGCTGGGTCCCCGGCATCGACATGGGCGACGCGGGCGAGATCTACGGCCTGGTCTTCCTCGCCGTGCTGCTCGGCATCGCCTACTGGGTCGTCCTCAACCGCACCCGCTTCGGCTTCGACCTCCGCGCCTCCGGCGCCTCGGAGAGCGCCGCCGCGGCCAGCGGTGTCGACCCCAAGCGCATGGTGCTCACCGCCATGCTGCTCTCCGGCGGCATCGCCGGTCTCGCGGGCCTGCCGATCCTGCTCGGCGACACCCACACCTACAGCCTCAACTTCCCCACCGGCATCGGCTTCCTCGGCATCGGCATCGCCCTGCTCGGCCGCAACAGCCCGGTCGGCATCGCCTTCGCCGCACTGCTGTGGGCCTGGCTCGACAAGGCGTCGCCCGAGCTGGACTTCCACGACTACGACAAGGAGATCGCGGTCATCATGCAGGGCCTGATCGTGCTCTCGGTCGTCGTCTCCTACGAGGCCGTCCGTGAGTGGGGCCTGCGCCGCCAGCAGCGCCGGGTCGGCGCCGAGCTGGCCGCCGGTCACGTCCTGGGCGCCGACAACAACACCACGAAGGAGGTGGCGGGCCGATGACCACCCCGCAGACTTCAGCGGTCGACGTCAACCAGCCCACGCTGCAGCCCGCGGCGCCGACCGGCCGCCGCCTGTCGTGGCCCGTCCTGCTGCTGGTCATCGCCGGCGCCCTGGCGCTGACCTCGATCGTCCGCATCATCACCGGCGCCGACGGCATCACCAACGTCAGCCAGATGTCCACCGCGCTCCAGCTCGCCGTGCCGATCGGGCTCGCCGGTCTCGGTGGTCTGTGGGCCGAGCGGGCGGGCGTCGTCAACATCGGCCTCGAGGGCATGATGATCCTCGGCACCTGGTTCGGCGCCTGGGCCGGCTTCCAGTGGGGCCCGTGGACCGGTGTCCTGGTCGGCATCCTCGGCGGCGCGATCGGCGGCCTGCTGCACGCCTTCGTGACCGTCACCTTCAACGTCAACCACATCGTCTCCGGTGTGGCCATCAACATCCTCGCCCTCGGCGCCACCCGCTACCTCGCGCCCCTCGCCTTCGAGGGCCACGCGGGCGGCTCCGCCAAGCAGTCCCCGGCGATCGAGTCCCTCGGCAACTTCACCGTGCCGGGCCTGTCCGACGGGCTGCGGGACCTCAACAACCAGGGCTGGTTCTTCATCTCCGACATCGCCGGCCTGCTCGGCGGCCTGGTCACCAACGTCTCCTGGCTGACCCTGATCGCCGTCGCGCTGATCCCCGCGACCTGGTGGATCCTGTGGCGCACCGCCTTCGGTCTGCGCCTGCGCTCCTGCGGTGAGAACCCGGTCGCGGCCGAGTCCCTCGGTGTGAACGTCTACAAGTACAAGTACATCGCCGTGATCATCTCCGGCGGCCTGGCCGGTCTCGGTGGCGTCTTCCTCTCCATCGTGGCCAACCCCTTCTACCTGGAGGGCCAGGTCAGCGGCCGTGGCTTCATCGGCCTCGCCGCGATGATCTTCGGCAACTGGATGCCGGGCGGCCTCGCCCTCGGCGCCGGCCTGTTCGGCTACACCGACAGCCTCAACCTGCGCGGCGGTTCCGAGAACGTCCACGCCCTGCTGCTGCTCGGCGCGCTTTTGCTGATCATCGGCGCCATCTGGCTGCTGATCCGCAAGAAGTACGTCTCCGCCGCGGTCAGCGCGGTCTTCGGCGCCCTGGTGTTCGCCTGGTACGCGGGCACCAACGAGGTCCCGAACCAGGTCGTCTCCGCGACGCCGTACGTCATCACGCTCGTCGTCCTCGTCCTGTCCGCGCAACGCCTGCGGATGCCGAAGGCGGACGGCCTGCCGTACCGGAAGGGCCAGGGCAAGTGACCCCGGCCGCCTCCCACGACGTCGACTGGGACAAGCTGCGCGCGGCGGCCCGGGACGCCATGTCCCGCGCCTACGCCCCGTACTCCGGCTACCCGGTCGGCGTCGCGGCCCTGGTCGACGACGGCCGTACGATCACCGGCTGCAACGTCGAGAACGCGTCGTACGGGCTGTCGTTGTGCGCCGAGTGCGGGCTGGTCTCGGAGTTGCAGAACACGGGGGGCGGCAGGCTGACGCACTTCACGTGCGTCGACGGCAAGGGCGACATCCTGGTTCCGTGCGGCCGCTGCCGCCAGCTGCTGTACGAGTTCGGCGGCGCCGAGCTGCTGCTGGAGACCCCGGCGGGAATCCTGCCGCTGTCGCAGATGCTGCCGCAGGCCTTCGGGCCGGGCCACCTCACCAAGTAACTCCTGTGCGGCCCTTCCGAGTTGCTCCGGCGAGCGCTCGGAGGGGCCGTGCCGTTTCAAGAATGTTCGGCCGGAAGGAAAGCCATGGCCATGGACGCCATCTCTGTCATCCGCACCAAGCGGGACCGCGGTGAGCTCAGCGACGAGCAGATCGACTGGGTCATCGACGCGTACACCCGCGGGGAGGTCGCCGACGAGCAGATGTCCGCGCTCGCCATGGCGATCCTGCTCAACGGCATGAACCGCCGCGAGATCGCCCGCTGGACGGCCGCGATGATCGCCTCCGGCGAGCGCATGGACTTCTCGTCCCTGTCCCGCCCCACGGCCGACAAGCACTCCACGGGCGGCGTCGGCGACAAGATCACGCTTCCGCTCGCGCCCCTGGTGGCGGCCTGCGGTGCCGCCGTCCCGCAGCTCTCGGGCCGGGGCCTCGGCCACACCGGCGGCACCCTGGACAAGCTGGAGTCGATCCCGGGCTGGCGCGCGCTGCTGTCGAACGAGGAGATGCTGTCCGTACTGGACGGGACGGGTGCGGTGATCTGCGCGGCGGGCGACGGCCTGGCCCCCGCGGACAAGAAGCTGTACGCGCTCCGCGACGTGACCGGCACGGTCGAGGCGATCCCGCTGATCGCCTCGTCGATCATGTCGAAGAAGATCGCGGAGGGCACGGGCTCGCTGGTCCTGGACGTGAAGGTCGGCACGGGCGCCTTCATGAAGACGATCGAGGACGCCCGAGAACTGGCGTCGACGATGGTGGGCCTGGGCACGGACCACGGCGTGAAGACGGTGGCCCTGCTGACGGACATGTCGACGCCGCTCGGCCTCACGGCGGGCAACGCCCTCGAGGTCCGCGAGTCGGTGGAGGTCCTGGCGGGCGGCGGCCCGGCGGACGTCGTGGAGCTGACCATCGCGCTGGCCCGGGAGATGCTGGACGCGGCGGGCGTGAAGGACGCCGATCCGGCCAAGGCCCTGGCCGACGGCTCGGCGATGGACGTCTGGCGCCGCATGATCGCGGCCCAGGGCGGCGACCCGGACGCGGAGCTGCCGGTGGCGCGCGAGCAGCACGTGATCAAGGCCCCGTCGTCCGGTGTCCTCACCCGCCTCGACGCCTACGACCTCGGCGTCGCCGCCTGGCGCCTGGGTGCCGGGCGTGCCCGCAAGGAGGACCCGGTGCAGGCGGGCGCGGGCATCGAGATGCACGCCAAGCCGGGCGACACGGTGACCGAGGGCCAGCCGCTGCTGACCCTGCACACGGACACGCCGGAGCGCTTCGAGTACGCGCTCCAGGCGGTGGAGGGCTCCTACGACATCGCGGCGACGGGGACGGACTTCACCGCTTCGCCGGTGGTGCTGGAGCGGATCGCCTGAGGCGCCTGAGCAAGGGCCCGGTACCTTGGGGTGCCGGGCCCTTCTCGCGTGGCCGGACTCAGCCGAGCAGGGCGGCGGCGACCACCAGCACCGGAACCGAGATCACTGTCGACAGCAGAATCGAGTCGCGGGCCAGGCGTTCGCCCACTCCGTAGCTCGACGCGTAGGTGTACAGGTTCTGGGCGGCGGGCAGGGCCGAGGTCACCACCACGTCCAGCAGGGGTGCGCCCCGCAGGCCGAAGACGCCTGCCGCCAGCGCCCACGCCGCCGCCGGCTGGCCCACCGACTTCAGCGCGACCGAAAGGAACACCGGGTGACGGTCCGGCCCCCGTCCGGGCATCGTGCTGCCGCACAAGGAGATGCCGAACGCCAGCAGGACGGCCGGGACCGACATGCCGCCGATCAGGTTCAGGGGGTCCAGGACGGGGGCCGGGATCCGCAACCCCGCCGCCGACACCGCCACGCCCGCCAGTGAGCCGACCGCGATCGGGTTGCGCAGTGGGGTCAGCAGGCGGCGCCACAGGGGGCCCTTCTCGCCCTCGCCGGACAGGTCGAGGATCGTCAGCGCGATGGGCGTGACCCCGACCAGCTGGAACAGCAGCACCGGCGCCACCAGCGACGCGTCGCCCAGGACGTACACCGCGATGGGGATGCCGAGGTTGCCGGAGTTGACGTAGCTGGAGCACAGCGCGCCGATCGTCGTACGGCCCACGCCCCATCGCCGTACGACACCGACCGCGACGAAGACCCCGGCCGCCGCGGCCGTGCTCAGTGCCGTGACCAGGAGGCGGCTGGAGAAGATCACCGAGAGGTCGGTCTGCGCGAGGGTGGTGAAAAGCAGGGCCGGGGACGCCACGTGGAAGGCCAGCTTGGTGAGGACCTCGCGGCCGTGCTCGCCGAGGTAGCCGCGTCGGCCGATCGCATAGCCGACGCCAATGACGACCGCGATCACCGCGAACCCCGTCAACACCCCCTGCACGGCACCTCCTTGGCGGGGAGGGGAACGCGGGGCATTCGGGGACGCGCTGATAGGTGGGACATGCAGCCAACCCTCCGGGGGAGGAGGGGAGCGGGTCAACGTGATCTCGGTCGGCGGACACGGGCCGTGCCCTGAGCAGCGGGAATCGCCGGCCGGCGCGCGCCCCGATGAGTTATGTCCGCCCGCCCGGTCTACCGATCGTGGACGCCATGACACCCGCTGTACTCGTGCTGACCGGCCCCGTCACCCGGGACGAGGCGGCAGGGCTGTGCGACGCCGTGCGGGCGCGGCTGGAGGACACCGGGGCGGGAGTGGTGGTGTGCGATGTCGGGGGGCTCGGGCCGCCAGGGCTGGGCATCGTGGATCTGCTGGCCCGGTTGCAGCTCACCGCCCGGCGGGCCGGGGGCAGTATCCGGCTGCGCGACCCGGACCCCGCGCTACACGCCCTCCTCGACCTTGTCGGGCTCCGCTTCGAGACGGAGGGGCAGCCCGAACAGCGGGAACCAGCGCTGAGTGTCGAGGAAGCAGTGGAACCCGGTGATCCGGCCGTCTGAGACCTCCAGGACCTGCACCGCCCAGGGGACGAAGCCGCCCTTGTCCGGATCCGGCTTGTACTGCGCGAACCCTGGCAGTCCGTTGACCTGGACCGGCACCAGACGCGAGCCCGCACAGGGAGCGCCGAGTGTCGTCATGAAGCCCGTGATGTCCTTGACGCCGGTCAGCCACAGGTCGAACGGCGGCATCGTCATGATGGCGTCCTCGTGCAGCAGGGCCGTGAGCGCCGTCATGTCGTAGCCCTCGAAGGCCGCGACATAGCGCTCCAGGAGCTTTTGCTGTTCGTCGTCCAGCGGGTCGGAGACGGCCGCCTCCGCCCCCGGCTGCTCCCGCTCGGCGAGCGTCGCGCGCGCCCGCTGCAGCGCGCTGTTGACCGACGCGACCGTGGTGCCGAGCAGCTCGGCGACCTCGCTCGCCTTCCAGGCCAGCACCTCGCGCAGGATCAGCACCGCCCGCTGCTTCGGCGGCAGTTGCTGCAGGGCGGCCATGAAGGCGAGCCGCACCGACTCCTTGGCGACCGCCGCCTCGGCCGGATCGTCGGTGGTCGGCAGCACCCGGTTGTCCGGCATCGGCTCCAGCCAGGTGTTGTCCGGCCGGGGCGAGAGCGCCGCCTGGGCGAGCGGCGTCGACTCCGTCAGGTCCATCGGCCGGGCCCGCTTGTTGCCGGCGGTCAGCATGTCCAGGCACACGTTCGTCGCGATGCGGTACAGCCAGGACCGGAGGCTCGAGCGGCCCTCGAATCTGTCGTAGCTCCGCCAGGCGCGGACCATCGTGTCCTGTACCGCGTCCTCGGCCTCGAAGGACGAGCCGAGCATGCGGTAGCAGTACCCGGTCAGTTCGACGCGGTGTTTCTCCAGCCTGACGTCGAGGTCCGTTGTCGTAGTCGCCGTGCCGTCGCTCATCGTCCACCCACCCCTGTGGCCGTATCCCGTGGAGCGCTTCGTCGCGCCCAACACCTCGGAAGCTACCGCAGCCCACTGACATTGGCCCCCGGAGCGGACAAAGGCGCAGCTCAGACGGCTTGACGACGACACACCGCCGGGGCGCACCCAGTGTCCATGGGGTGCGCCCCGGCGATGTGGTTCTCCGCTGGTTCTCCGGTGCGGAGGTGCGGCGGGCTCAGGCGAGCGGCAGGCCGTTCAGCGGCAGGCCCTGGGTGGGCAGAGCCGCGGTGGGCGCGCCCTGCACACCCGGCACCGGCAGACCGCCCAGCAGGCCGGAGACCAGGCCGGTCGGGCCGCCCGCCAGCGCCTGCTCGGCGGCCGGCTGCGCGGAGGCCACGCCCGTGGTGAGCGCCTCCTGGCCGTGGGCCAGCCCCGAGGTGGCGGCAGGGGTGGCCGTGGAGAGGTTCTCGGCCGGGAGCGTCCTGGTGACGGTGTCCAGCGCCGTGCCCGCGGCGTCCGGGGCGACCGGCGCGGCGTTCGCGGCGCCGGCACCCGCGGCGGCGAAGGCGGCACCGAGAGCGGCGACACCGAGGGTCCTGGCAGCAGACTGCTTCATGAAATGCGTCCTCGAAATTCGTTACGGGGTTGTGAGCGGTTCTCGACCGTAAACACGCCCCGCATGCCTCCGCAAACATCGAAATGAGGACGGATTGTGAATGGCGTTCGCATCCCGTGCACGGGGAGGCGGGCAGGTCACCCCTCTTCGGCGGCAGAGTCGCTGGTAGACGTGGTCTGCCGGAAAAGCCACTCGGATTTCAGTTCGGCATATCCGGGCTTGATCACGTCATTGATCATCGCGAGCCGTTCATCGAAAGGAATGAACGATGATTTCATCGCATTGACGGAGAACCATTGCATGTCGTCGAGCGTGTAGCCGAATGCGTCGACAAGGTGCTCGAATTCCCGGCTCATGCTGGTGTGGGACATGAGGCGGTTGTCGGTGTTCACGGTGGCGCGGAAGTGCAGTCGGCGCAGCAGGCCGATGGGGTGGGCGGCGTAGGAGTCGGCGGCGCCCGTCTGGAGGTTGGAGCTCGGGCACAGCTCCAGCGGGATGCGCTTGTCCCGTACGTACGAGGCGAGCCGGCCGAGCTTCACCGAGCCGTCGGCATGCACCTGGATGTCGTCGATGATGCGCACGCCGTGCCCGAGCCGGTCGGCGCCGCACCACTGCAGGGCCTGCCAGATGGACGGCAGGCCGAAGGCCTCGCCCGCGTGGATGGTGAAGTGGTTGTTCTCGCGCTTGAGGTACTCGAAGGCGTCGAGATGCCGGGTGGGCGGGTGGCCGGCCTCGGCGCCGGCGATGTCGAAGCCGACGACGCCCAGGTCGCGGTAGCGGTTGGCGAGTTCGGCGATCTCCAGCGCGCGGGCGGCGTGCCGCATGGCCGTGAGCAGGGCGCCGACGCGGATGCGGTGGCCGTTCTCCCGTGCGATCCGCTCGCCCTCCCGGAAGCCCTCGTTGACGGCCTCGACGACCTCTTCGAGACTGAGCCCGCTTTCGAGATGCTGTTCGGGCGCGTACCGCACCTCGGCGTACACGACCCCGTCCTCGGCGAGATCCTCGGCGCACTCGCGCGCCACCCGAACGAGTGAGTCCCGGGTCTGCATCACGCCGACGGTGTGGGAGAAGGTCTCCAGGTACCGCTCCAGCGAGCCCGAGTCGGCGGCCTCGTGGAACCAGACGCCGAGCTTGTCCGGGTCGGTCTCGGGGAGCCGGCTGTAGCCCGCCTCGCGGGCGAGCTCGACGATCGTGCCGGGGCGCAGCCCGCCGTCGAGGTGGTCGTGCAGCAGAACCTTCGGGGCCCGGCGGATCTGGTCCGAGCTCGGGGTGTTCGCCCTCTGGGCAGTCTCGCTCGTCATTTCGGCACTGTAATGCCTACACGCGTAGATCGCTCGTGGAATGCGCGTCCCTCGTTCGTTTCCTCGTCGCTGTACGAATCCGTCGATACGTAACGGTGACCGCAAGGACGGGTCGCGTACACCCGTCCTTCTGACACTGTTCTGTCATGGCACAACAAGCGACGCCGGTTCGCAGGGCCCGGCTGGGCAGGGCGATCGGGCCGGAGCCGACGGCGGTGAGCGGTGTGGTGCTCCTGCTTCCCGGCGGTGACGAGACCTCACATCGCAAACCGGCTCCGCTGTTGGCGACCTCGTACGTGCGGACGCTGGGACGCCGTCTGGTGCGGGCGGGGCGCGGGGAGGGGCTTGCCGCGCATGTCGTGCACTACCGCTTCCGCGGGTGGAACGGCAGTGCCGCGAACCAGGTGAGCGACGCGTTGTGGGCCGCGGACGAGGTCGTACGGCGCTATGGGGACGTCCCCGTGTGTCTCGCCGGGGTGGACATGGGCGGGCGGGCGGCCTTGCACGCGGCGGGTCACGACGCCGTCAACTCCGTGCTGGCGGTGGCGCCTTGGCTGCCGGAGGAGGACGTGGCGGCCTCGCCCGAACCGGTGAAGCAGCTCGGCGGGCGGCGGGTGCTGATCGTGCACGGCACGAACGACGAGCGGACCGATCCCGAGTTGTCGTTCCGGTTGGCGGCCCGGGCGAAGAAGGCGAACCGGGATGTGTGCCGGTTCGAAGTGCATGCCGATGGGCACGGGTTGCATCAGTACCGGGAGGAAGTCCTCGCGCTGGCCGAGGACTTCGTCATGGGGGTGTTGTTCGGGAGGGTGTTTTCCCGGCCGGTCGCTGATGCGTTTGCGGCTCCGCCTCCTTTGGGGTTGCGGATGCCGTTGGCTGCCGGGTTCGGTAAGTCGTTGCGGCGGTAGCCCCGTAGGGGAGCCGCATATCGAACACAGCCCCGCGCCCCTTGGGTCCGCTGCCCTTAGGTGGGCAACAAGTTGCCCCTTCTTGAGAGCAGGAACCTCTTGAAGGCCGCCACGGGGGGCGTGTCCGGGCGGTCCGCCAGCCAGGCCACGCCGATCTCGCGCGCCGCTCTCGGGGCTGTGACCGTCAGTTCCGCCACTCCTGGGCGGGGTACCGCCGGTGGGGGCAGCAGAGCGACCCCCAGGCCCGCCGCCACCAGGCCCCTCAGCGTTTCCGCCTCCTCGCCCTCGAAGGCGATACGCGGCTTGAAGCCCGCCTCCTTGCACAGGTCGTCCGTGATGCGACGGAGGCCGTAGCCGGGTTCCAGGGTTACGAAGATCTCGTCGGAGGCCTCGGCCAGGCGGATGCGTTTGCGGGCGGCGAGGCGGTGGTCGGCGGGGACGACCAGGCGGAGTTTCTGCTCGTCCAGGCGGCGTGCGACCAGGTCGGGGGCGTCGGGGACGGGGGACGTCAGGCAGAGGTCGAGTTCGCCGGCTCGCAGGCGTTCGATCATCGCCTCGCCGTAGTTCTGGACCAGGCTGAAGCGGACGCGCGGGTGGTCGGCGCGGAAGGCGTGCAGGAGGCCCGGGACCGTCTCCGCGCCCATGGTGTGCAGGAAGCCGAAGGCGACCTTGCCGGTGGCCGGGTCGGCGTCGGCGCGTACCTCGTCGGCGGCGCGGCGGATCTCGGCGAGGGCGCGTTCGGCGGAGGCGAGGAAGGTGCGGCCGGCGGGGGTCAGGGAGACCGTACGGCCGTGGCGGGCGAACAGGTCGACACCCAGGTCCTGTTCCAGGCGGACCATGGCACGGGACAGCGTGGACTGCGGGACCTGCATCTCCTGGGCGGCCCGGGTGACGTGCTCGGTGCGGGCCACGCCGGCGAAGTAGGCGAGGCGGGGTGCGAGCAACCTCGACAAATCTTCCATGTCTTCTGTGTCACTGGATGGTGACAGCCGAGCCTGTGAGCTGCGTTGATGCGCCATGGGAACGATTATGGCGAATCCATGCATTGGACGGATCAGCGGGAGCGTCCGTAGCTTCGAAGCATGTCTCCCGCCAGTACCGGGGCGTCCACCACCGTGGGCGCCGCACCCGCTGTCCCTGTCGTCGACTCCCGTATGGCCCCGGGCGGCCCCGGCTACCGCCGGATGAGCTTCGCCCTCTTCCTCGCCGGAGTCGCGACCTTCGCCCTGCTGTACTCCACCCAGGCCCTTCTGCCGCTGATCTCCGGTGAGTTCGGGGTGGCGGCGAGCCAGGCGAGCTGGACGGTGGCGGCGGCGACGGGCGGTCTGGCGCTGTTCGTGCTGCCCATGAGCGCGCTGTCCGAGCGGTTCGGACGCCGTACGGTGATGACGGCGTCGCTGGCGGTCGCGGTGACGGTCGGGCTGCTGGTCCCCCTCGCGCCGAACCTGACCGCCCTGGTTGTGCTGCGGGCCGTGCAGGGTGCCGCGCTGGCGGGCCTGCCGGCGTCGGCGACGGCGTATCTCGCCGAGGAGGTCCGACCGAAGGCGCTGGTCACGGCGATCGGACTGTTCGTCGCGGGCAACAGCGTGGGCGGGATGAGCGGCCGCGTGATTACCGGGTGGGTCGCTCAGGAGTGGGGCTGGCGGGTCGCCGTCGGTGTGATCGGCGCGCTCGCCGTGGCGTGCGCGGTCGCCTTCCGGCTGCTGCTTCCGGCGCCGCGCCACTTCAAGCCGGGCTCGCTGCGGCCGCGGGTGCTCGTGCGGACGGTCCGTGACCATCTCTCCGATCCGCTGCTGTGCCGTCTGTACGCGATCGGCGCGCTGTTCATGACCGTCTTCGGCGGTGTCTACACGGTGATCGGCTACCGGCTGACGGAGGCGCCGTTCTCGCTGCCGCAGGGGATCATCGGCTCGATCTTCCTGGTGTACCTGGTCGGTACGGTGTCGGCTTCGACGGCCGGGCGGCTGGTGGGCCGTCTGGGCCGGCGCGGTGCGCTGTACGCGGCTGGGGCCACCACCGCGGCGGGGCTGCTGCTGTCCCTGGCGGGCTCGCTGCCGCTCGTCCTGCTGGGGCTGGTGCTGATCACCGGCGGCTTCTTCGCGGGGCACGCGGTGGCGTCCTCGGCGGTCAGCAAGACGGCGACGCGTGGGCGGGCGCAGGCCTCCGCCCTGTACCAGTCCGCCTACTACGTCGGCTCCAGCGCGGGCAGCACCGTGGGCGCCGTCGCCTTCCACGCGGGCGGCTGGGCCGGGACCGTCGGGGTCGGACTGCTGGCGGTGCTCGGCGTCGTGACGATCACGGTGTTCGGGACGCGGGCGGCACGGTTGCGTCGAGAGCGGCTGGCGACGGCTGCCTGAGCCTGGGCTTTTGTACGTTCCCCCTGGTCGGGGCCGGTTGTCAGTGGGTGCGGATAGTGTCCGCGATCACTGAGGACCGGGTCCGGGCAGGGGGATTTTTCATGGAGTTCCGCATCGAGCGTGCCGGCTTCGCCGAGGCCGTGGGGTGGGCGGGGCGTGCGCTGCCATCGCGTACGCCGGTGCCGGTGCTGGGGGGCCTGCTGCTGGCGGTGAGCTCCGGGCGGCTCACCGTCTCGGGGTTCGACTTCGAGGCGGCGGCGCGTATCGAGGTGGACGCCGAGACCGGGGCGGCGGGCGAGGTGCTGGTGCCGGGGCGCCGGCTGCTGGACATCTGCCGGGTGCTGCCGGACGGGCCGGTGAGCTGCTCCCTGGAGGGGGCGCGGTTCACGGTGGAGGCGGGCGGCACCGAGTTCGGGCTGTCCACGCTGCCGCGCGAGGAGTACCCGGCGCTTCCGCCGCAGCCCGCGCCGTACGGCAGCGTGGACGCGGCCGCCTTCGCGACGGCCGTCGGGCAGGTGGCCGTGGCGGCGGGGCGGGACGAGACGCTGCCGGTGCTGACGGGTGTGCAGCTGCGCTTGGACGGCGAGTCCATGACGCTGTCGGCGTCGGACCGGTACCGGTATGCAGTGCGGCGGGTGGGGTGGAAGCCTGAAGCGGCTGTGGGGGCTGCGGGGGCCGCGGAGGTGGCGGGTGTTGGCGCTGTTGTGGAGGCGTTGGTGCCCGCGCGGCGGCTGCTCGATGCCGCGCGGTCGCTCGCGCGGTGCGGAGTCGTGCGGGTCGGGCTGGACACCGCCGCGGGCGGCGGGTTGGTCGGCTTCGAGGGTGGCGGCATGCGGAGCGTCGTGCGGTTGCTGGACGGGCGGCTGCCGGCGTACGGGTCGCTGTTCGACATGGCGGGTGCGGCGGTCGCGGAGGTCGAGTGCGGGGCGTTCACGGAGGCTGTGCGCCGGGTTGCCGTGGTGGCCGAGGCGAGCAGTCCGGTGCGGTTGGACTTCTCGGCCGGCGGGTCGGTGCTGCTGCGGGCCGGGTACGGGGACGATGTGGCGGCGCAGCGGTTGCCGGCGGTGCTGAGCGGGGCGGAGGAGGTCACCGTCGCGTTCAATCCGGCGTATCTGCTGGACGCGCTGAACTCCTTCGAGACGGGCCGGTTGCGGCTGGAGCTGATCGGGACGGGGCAGCGGGCGCTGTTGAGTGGGGTGGGAGGCTCGGATGAGGGGGAGAGCGGGGACGGCGGGGATGGCGGGGACGGCGGGGACGGCGGGTCGCACCGGCATCTGCTCATGTCCGTGAAGCAGCTGGTCTGACCCGTTGCGGCGGGGAAAAGAACGGTGCGCCCCGGCGATGGAGGCGGTGCCGGGGCGCATTCGTTGCGCCGGTTACCAGGCTGTGTGTGCCCTGGTTACCAGGCTGTGCGTGTCTTGTTCGCCTTGTCCTCCGACGGGAGCAGTGCCCACAGGGCTATGTAGAGCAGGAACTGCGGGCCCGGGAGCAGGCAGGAGATCAGGAACAGGACGCGCATCGTTGTCGCGGAGGTGCCGAAGCGACGCGCCAGCGCGGCGCACACTCCGCCGATCATGCGGCCGTGGGTGGGTCGGGCGAGCGCGGTCATGGTGCGGCTCCTTCGCGAGCGTGGGCCGAAGGCCCCCTTGTGGGCCTTCCGGCTTCTGAGGCCTTCCGAGTGGTTGCCTCATCTGACATCCACGCTATGGCGGCGAAGCGGGCAAAGCGTCGCTCTATGGGGCTATCCCGACCCTGGGAATCGTCGGGGTCCGACCCTGAGAGGGCTCCTCCTGGGCGACCGTCGGCCGGTGGGCGCCCCGGGATCTGCGGCGGAGCCAGGCGCGGGCGGCGGGGACGATCGTCGCGTGTGCGAGGGCCACGCCGGCCGTGTTCAGGAACAGTGAGTCGATGTCCACGACCTGGCCCGGGACGTCGGTCTGCAGCAGTTCGATGCCCAGGGAGATCAAGGCGCCGGCGGCGACCGTGCGGACCAGGGAGCCGAGGGGGGAGGCGTGGAGCCTGCCGTGTGCCATCGGGATCAGTACGCCGAGCGGGGCGAGCAGTGCGAGCCCCTCGATGATGCGGCGGGCGGCTTGCTGCCAGCCCAGGGCGAGGTCGGCTCTTATCCCGGCGAAGGGCCGCAGGTTGGCCGGCATCACCCAGGGGACGTCCAGGGGGCGCATTGTCAGCCAGGCGACGAACGCGAGGTGTGCGACCAGGAGGACACCCCCCGTCGCACGGATGCGGATCGCGGCGCTGCCGCCGATGGAGCCTTGACGCTGCACGCCCCCCTAGACGCGCCCCCCGGCAGGATCGGTTCCGGGTCGCGCGGTGGTGGGGTGAGGCGTCCGCCACACGTGCCTCCGGTGGGGGTGCGGATGCCTGCGGCGCCTGTGCGGGTGTGGTGGGGGTGCGGATGCCTGCGGCGCCTGTGCAGGTGTGGTGGGGGTGCGTGTAGCGCCTGCGGTCGTGTTGTGGGTCGGGGCCGGGCCGGGGGGTGTCCGTCCTCGGACCGGCGGCTGGGCTTAGGCCGGGAGGGGCTGCGTGTTGACGCCGGCCACTGCGGGCGGACACCCCCCGGCCCGTCCCCTTCCCGCCGTACGCGACCGCGGGTGCGTGGGGGTACACGCCCTTCCGACCCAGCTGCGGGCAGTCGTGCCGCTGGGGCGGCACAGGTGGGCGCAGCGGCACCCCGCCGGCGCCGGGCCGCGCGACCCACCCTCGGCCCGCGTCACTCGGTCAGGCGTCGCTCGACGGGGGCTCGTTGGTGCCCGGTCTCGTGCGGACCTCGTCCGTGCACTCGTAGCGGCGTGGGGGCTCGTCCGTCGGGCCACCCAGGATCACCGAGCCGTCGCCCTCGGCGGCCGTCGAGTCCGAGAAGGTGCAGACGATCTGGGCGAGGGCGTACGACGTGAGGTCGGTGGGCGGGGTGCTCAGGCGCAGGGTCTCGTCGGGGTCGCCGGGGCGGGGGCCGTTCACGGTCATGGCGCCGCGGACGTCCGTGGTGTAGCCGGCCTCCTTCTCGTCGGCCGACGGGGTTTCCTCCAGCTCGTCGAGCAGGCCCTGGGCCACCAGTACGCGGCGCTCGGAGTCCGGCGAACCGTCCGGGACCCGTACCGTCCGCTCCACGGCCACCAGTTGCGAGCCGCACAGCAGGAACACCTGTACCGGAAGGCCGCGGGATGCCTGCGTCGAGACGTCCGGCTCGGAGAGCGAGCAGTGCACGCGGGATGGGGCCGGGCCGAAGTCGGTCGGGACCTCCGTGGGCCGTATGCCGCAACCGGTGAGGAGGGTGGCGGTCAGTGCGGAGAGCGTCAGCAGGCGGGCCGTACGCCGCCGTCGGCTTGCGGGGGCCGTCCGGCCGTGTGCGTGTCCATGTGTGTGGGGTTCGGACTCGGCGTTCCTGAGGTGGACGGGGACTGTTCCCGCGTCATGTCCGTTCATCAGGCGTCCCCCTTCTGCGTGCCATCGGCGTCCTTGCCGCCGCCCTCGTCGCCGTTCGTCTCCTGCGCCAGCTTCGACGCGTCCTGCGGAAGGCGCAGGGTGAACACCGCGCCGCCTTCGGGGGAGTTGGCGGCGGTGATCTCGCCGCCGTGGATGTGGGCGTTCTCCAGGGCGATGGACAGGCCGAGGCCGCTGCCCTCGGAGCGGGGGCGGGAGGCGCTGGCCTTGTAGAAGCGGTCGAAGACGTGGGGGAGGACGTCCTCGGGGATGCCGGGGCCGTGGTCCCGTACGGCGATGACGACCGCGTCGTCCGCCTCACTGACCGTGACGCGCACCGGCGAGCCGCCGTGCTTGAGCGCGTTGCCGATGAGGTTGGCCAGTATGACGTCCAGGCGGCGCGGGTCCAGGCGGGCCACGATGCCGCGCGCGGCGTCCAGGTCGACCGCGTCCAGCCAGGCCCGGGCGTCGATGCAGGCCGTGATCTGGTCGGCGACGTCGACGTCGTCCAGGACCAGGCGGGCCGTGCCCGCGTCGAAGCGGGTGACCTCCATCAGGTTCTCGACGAGGTCGTTCAGCCGGCGTGTCTCGCTGACCACGAGGCGTACGGCGGGCTCGATCATCGGGTCCATGGAGCCGGACTCCGCCTCGAGCTCCTCCTCCAGGACCTCCGTCACCGCGGTGATCGCGGTGAGGGGGGTGCGGAGTTCGTGGGACATGTCCGCGACGAAGCGGCGGGACGCCTCGTCCCGCGCGGCCATGTCGGCGACCCGCTTCTCCAACGCCTCGGCGGCGTTGTTGAACGTCCTTGAGAGGTCCGCCAGTTCGTCCGTGCCGGAGACGCGCAGGCGGGTGTCCAGCTTGCCCTCGCCGAGGCGGCCGGCGGCGACACCGAGGCGCTGCACCGGCTTCAGTACGGTCGTGGCGGCGGCCTGCGCGAGCAGCGCGGAGCCGATCAGCGCGAGGCCCGTGGCGATACCGAGCGACCAGGCCAGGGAGTTGAGGTCCTTGGCCTCCTGCTCAAGGGACTTGAGCATGTACCCGGTCGGACCGCCGCCGTTCACGCGCGTGCCGGCGATCAGGTACGGGGTGTCGTCCTCCACGATCCGCTGCCAGTACAGGTGGTACTCGGACTTGCCGGAGGAGTTGCTCTGCTGCTTCTCGTTCACCGCCGTACGCAGCGACTCGGGCACGTCCGCGAGCGTGAAGCCGTCGAGGCCGCCGGAATTGCCGTACACCGGCTTGCCGTCGGCGTCCTGGGCGGCCAGCAGCACGGAGAAGCGCTGACTGCTGTTGGCCATCTGACCGGCGGTGTGCTGCAGTTCGTCCTGCGTCGGCTCCTGGGGCAGCAGGCCCGCGCGGTTCTGCATCTCCTGCTCGAAGTCCCGCAGCACTGCGTCCTGGGTGCGCCTGAGCACCGCCTCGCGGTTGAGCCAGTAGGCGATGCCGGACGCGGACACGGCGGCCGTGAGCGCGACGAGACCGAAGACGACCACCAGCCGGAGTCGCAGACTGGTGAAACGCAGCCTCGACCAGACTCCCTTGCGAGCCGCGAACCAGCCGCGGAAACCCCCTTGCGCGTCGGTCACTGAGGCGCGTCCAGGCGGTAGCCGACACCACGGACGGTACGGATCAGGGTGGGCGACGACGGTACGTCCTCGACCTTCGCGCGCAGTCGCTGGACGCAGGCGTCCACGAGGCGGGAGTCGCCGAGGTAGTCGTGCTCCCAGACCAGGCGCAGCAGCTGCTGGCGGGACAGGGCCTGGCCCGGCCGCCGGCTCAGTTCCAGCAGCAGGCGCAGCTCGGTCGGGGTGAGCTGGAGGTCCTCGCCGTTCTTCGTCACGGTCATCGCCGCACGGTCGATGACGAGGCTGCCGTAGGTCGCCGCGTCGTTGGACTCCCGCTCGCCGCGCCGCAGCACGGCCCGGATCCGGGCGTCGAGGACCCGCCCCTGCACAGGTTTGACCACGTAGTCGTCCGCGCCGGACTCCAGTCCGACCACGACGTCGATGTCGTCGCTGCGCGCGGTCAGCAGGATGATCGGCAGCTGGTCGGTGCGCCGGATGCGGCGGCACACCTCGAAGCCGTCGATGCCGGGCAGCATCACGTCCAGCACGATCAGGTCCGGCCGCTGCTCACGCAGCAGTTTCAGGCCGTCCTCGCCGGTGGCAGCCGTGGCCACCCGGTGTCCCTGGCGCGTCAGTGAGAGCTCCAGGGCCGTCCGGATGGCGTCGTCGTCCTCGATCAGCAACAGGGAAGGCACGGGCCTCATTCTGGCCCATGCGGGGGCGGTCTTTCGACACCTGTACGAGCTGTACGCCTACGCGCACGTAGCGCGTTCGGCTGTGCGGGGATTGTCCCGCGCCTGGGGGCGACCTCTGACACAGGCCCCTGTGACAGCTCTGTGACAGTCGGCGGACACGGCCATGAAGGTGCCCGGGCAAGCTTTTCGGCACAGGCAAGACAGCAAGACGCACCGAGCAAGACCACCAGCAAGTCGCACGATCAGAACACCGGAAGTCCACGACGGGGGGCGCGAGATGAACACGCTGCACGGCACCAGCACCAGCGCGGTTATCACGCGGCTGCACGACGTGAACGGGGGCCGGGGTTCCGAGAAGTCCGGTGCCGTGAGCGGGCGGGGGTGCGCTCGCGGCGCCGGGCGTCAGCACACCGCGTACATGACGGTGGTTGACGGTTTCACGGGGGAACCGCACGGGGGAGCCGCGTACAGGGAGGACTCGGGGGAGCGGCGTCGCTCGCTGTCGGAGGCGGAGTTCACCGCCTACGTCCAGGAGCGCCGCGCCTCCCTGTATGCGACCGCCTACCACCTGACCGGTGACCGTTTCGAGGCCGAGGACCTGCTGCAGAGCGCGCTGTTCTCGACGTACAAGGCCTGGGACCGGATCAGCGACAAGGCCGCGGTGGGTGGCTATCTGCGGCGGACGATGACGAACCTGCACATCAGCGCGTGGCGCCGCCGCAAGCTGAACGAGTACCCGACCGAGGAACTGCCGGAGACGCCCGGCGACACGGACGCGATGCGCGGCACCGAACTGCGCGCGGTCCTGTGGCAGGCGCTCGCCCGCCTTCCCGAGCTCCAGCGCACGATGCTGGTCCTGCGCTACTACGAGGGCCGCACCGACCCGGAGATCGCGGAGATCCTCGACATCAGTGTCGGCACGGTGAAGTCCAGCATCTGGCGGTCGCTCCGCCGGCTGCGCGAGGACGAGGTCCTCAGCTTCGGCCGTGACGAGGAGGACGCCTTCGGGGAGCTTGTGGCCTGAGGGTTGGGGGGGACCGCGGGGGAGCGGTAGCAAGTGGGGGACCACGGGGGCTGGGGGGCCAACGGGGGACCCCACGGGGGAAACACGGGGGATGCTCCGCCACGGGGGACAGCGGTGGAGCACAACGGGAGCGGGGCTGGAGGGCCGGGGGGTCCGTCCAGTCCCGTTCTTCGTGCGCGCGCTCAGCGGACCTTCATGAGCGTCACCTCGGCGGGCGTGTCGCCGACCGCGATCGCGACGGCCGGGTCCATCCCCTCGACCTCGTACGCGGTGATCCTGCGTTCGGCAACGGTGTCCCCAGGGTCGTTGGGGGTGTCGTCGCACCCCGGGACCGTGGCGGTGCCCAGCTTCTCCCCGACGGTGAAGTCGACGTTCGCGACGTCCAGGTAGCTGCGACCGTCGTAGGTGACCAGGTACGCGCACGACGCCTCGGCCGCACCGCCCGCTCCGCCCGACGCCGCACAGCCGACGGCCGTCGCGAGGAGCAGGGACGTCATGATCAGCCGTCGGCCGGCCTGGAGAGCAGTCGTCATCGGCTTCCTTCCCACGGGACCGTTTTCCGGTCCTACGACGGAGAAGGCGCCGTCTTCGTTCAGCCGGCCGGCGTCGCCGCCGGGGAGCGGCCCGCCGCGGCCGCGGTGAGGCGGCCGAGGGCCTCGTCGCGGTCGCAGGCATACGCGCCCAGTGCCGTCTGGCGGGCGATGATCGACCGCTCCAGACGCATCAGGCGCCAGCCGCGGCGCAGCAGGAAGGGCACCGACTTGCGGCCCTCCCGCAGGTCGCGCAGGAAGCGGCGGCGGAATGTCTTCACGGGGCCGCGGCTCAGGCAGAGCGCGTCGGCCAGCACCCCGAGTTCCCGGCAGCGGGTCACTATCTCCGCCGCGAAGATGCCCTCCGCGATGAACAGGGGGGTCCGGCCGATCTCGACTGCCTCCTCGCCGGTGCGGGCGCTGAGCGAGATGTCGTACAGCGGAACGTTCGTACGGCCCGTGCGGCACAGCTCCACGATCGCCGCGACGGCCGTGTCGGCGTCCCACGAGTCGGGGTGGTCCCAGTCGATGTCGGAGCTCCCGGGGACCTGCGGCAGCGTCGGGTCGTCGCCCTCTTTGTAGAAGTCGTCGAGCCGCAGCACCGGAAGACCGGAGCGGGCGGCGAGCAGGGACTTGCCGGAGCCGGAGGGGCCGCAGAGCAGCACGACTCGCGTCGGTATGGGCGGTTGGGAACTCACGGGACACCAGTGTGAGGCATGTTCCGGTCAGCGGACGACCCGGCGTACCGACTTTGCAGCGCGCGTCACACCTGGACTACAGGTGGCGTTCACCTGAGCACCCTGCGCAGCGGCGGCAGAAGTAGAGGGCCGTGTCTCCTCCGGACGGAGAGGAGACACGGCCCTCTGGTTTGTGGGGGGTGGGTCAGTACGACGAGCCGGATGCGCCCAGGGAGCCTGTGGGGTGCCAGACCGTCTTCGTCTCCAGGAACGCCGTCATGCGGTCGATGCCGGGGGTGGCCGCCCAGTCGTCCACAGGCTGTGGACGCAGGACGCGCTTCAGGTTGTCCGCCGCGGCGATCTCCAGCTCCTTCGCCAGGACCTCGTCGGCGCCCGCCAGGTCGATCGCGTTGACGTCCTGGTGCGCGGCGAGCGGCGTCGCGATCTCCGCCGTACGGCCGGACAGGACGTTGACGACGCCGCCCGGCAGGTCGGACGTGGCGAGCACCTCGCCCAGTGACAACGCCGGCAGCGGGGACTTCTCCGACGCCACCACGATCGCCGTGTTGCCCGTGGCGATCACTGGTGCGACGACCGAGATCAGGCCCAGGAACGACGAATCCTGCGGGGCCACCACCGCCACCACGCCCGTCGGCTCCGGGGAGGAGAGGTTGAAGTACGGGCCCGCGACCGGGTTGCCGCCGCCGACCACCTGGGCGATCTTGTCGGTCCAGCCGGCGTACCAGACCCAGCGGTCGATCGCCGCGTCGACCTGCGCCGCAGCCTTCGACTTGGACAGGCCCTCGGCGTCGGCGACCTCGCGCACGTACTGCTCGCGGCGGCCCTCCAGCATCTCGGCGATGCGGTAGAGGATCTGGCCCCGGTTGTACGCCGTCGCGCCGGACCATCCGCCGAACGCCTTGCGTGCGGCGACCACCGCGTCACGGGCGTCCTTGCGGGAGGAGAGGGGCGCGTTGGCCAGCCAGTTGCCCTTCGAGTCGGTCACCTCGTACACCCGGCCGCTCTCGGAACGCGGGAACTTCCCGCCGACGTACAGCTTGTAGGTCTTGAAGACCGAAAGGCGGTCGAAACGCTCGGTCTTTTCGGTCTTCTCAGACATCGAGGTACGCCTCCAGGCCGTGACGGCCGCCCTCGCGGCCGAAGCCCGACTCCTTGTAGCCGCCGAACGGCGAGGTCGGGTCGAACTTGTTGAACGTGTTGGACCAGACGACGCCCGCGCGGAGCTTGTTCGCCACGGCGAGGATCCGCGACCCCTTCTCCGTCCAGATGCCCGCCGACAGGCCGTACGGCGTGTTGTTGGCCTTGGCGACGGCCTCGTCCGGCGTACGGAAGGTCAGGACCGACAGCACCGGGCCGAAGATCTCGTCGCGGGCGATCCGGTGCGCCTGGGTGACGTTCGTGAAGAGCGTCGGGGCGAACCAGTAGCCGGCGGACGGGATGTCGCAGGCCGGTGACCAGCGCTCCGCGCCCTCCGCCTCGCCCTGCTCGACGAGCGTGGTGATGCGGGAGAGCTGCTCCTCGGAGTTGATCGCGCCGATGTCCGTGTTCTTGTCGAGGGGGTCACCGAGGCGGAGCGTCGACAGGCGGCGCTTGAGGGACTCCAGCAGCTCGTCCTGGATCGACTCCTGGACGAGGAGACGGCTGCCCGCGCAGCAGACCTGGCCCTGGTTGAAGAAGATGCCGTTGACGATGCCCTCGACCGCCTGGTCGATCGGGGCGTCGTCGAAGACGATGTTGGCGCCCTTGCCGCCGAGCTCCAGGGTGAGCTTCTTGCGGCTGCCCGCGACGGTCCGGGCGATCTCCTTGCCGACGGCCGTGGAGCCGGTGAAGGCAACCTTGTTCACGTCCGGGTGCGCGACGAGCGCGGCGCCCGTGTCGCCGTATCCCGGAAGGATGTTGACGACGCCCTTCGGCAGGCCCGCCTGGCGGCAGATGTCCGCGAAGAACAGCGCGGAGAGGGGGGTCGTCTCGGCGGGCTTCAGGACCACCGTGTTGCCGGTCGCGAGGGCCGGGGCGATCTTCCAGGCCAGCATCAGCAGCGGGAAGTTCCACGGGATGACCTGGCCGGCGATGCCGAGCGGCTTCGGGTCGGGGCCGAAGCCCGCGTGGCCGAGCTTGTCGGCCCAGCCCGCGTAGTAGAAGAAGTGCGCGGCGACCAGGGGGAGGTCCGCGTCGCGGGTCTCCTTGATCGGCTTTCCGTTGTCCAGGGTCTCCAGGACGGCGAGCTCGCGGCTGCGCTCCTGGATGATCCGGGCGATGCGGAACAGGTACTTCGCGCGCTCCGAGCCGGGCAGCGCCGACCACTTCTCGAAGGCCTTGCGGGCGGCCTTCACCGCGCGGTCCACGTCCGCCTCGCCCGCCTGGGCGATCTCGGAGAGGACCTCCTCGGTGGACGGCGAGACGGTCTTGAAGACCTTGCCGTCGGCGGCCTCGGTGAACTCGCCGTCGATGAACAGGCCGTACGAGGGCGCGATGTCGACGTTTCCGCGGGACTCGGGGGCCGGTGCGTATTCGAATGCCGATGCCATGGTGATCAGTCCACCGTCACGTAGTCGGGGCCGGAGTAGCGGCCGGTGGCCAGCTTCTGACGCTGCATCAGCAGGTCGTTCAGGAGCGAGGAGGCGCCGAAGCGGAACCAGTGGTTGTCCAGCCAGTCCTCGCCTGCGGTCTCGTTGACCAGGACCAGGAACTTGATCGCGTCCTTGGTGGTACGGATCCCGCCGGCCGGCTTCACGCCGACCTGGATGCCGGTCTGGGCACGGAAGTCCCGCACCGCTTCCAGCATAAGGAGGGTGTTCGCGGGGGTGGCGTTGACGGCGACCTTGCCGGTGGACGTCTTGATGAAGTCGGCGCCCGCCAGCATGCCGAGCCAGCTGGCCCGCCGGATGTTGTCGTACGTCGACAGCTCGCCGGTCTCGAAGATGACCTTGAGGCGGGCGCTCGTCCCGCAGGCCTCCTTCACGGCGACGATCTCGTCGTACACCTTCATGTAGTTCCCCGCGAGGAACGCCCCGCGGTCGATGACCATGTCGACCTCGTCCGCACCGGCCGAGACGGCGTCGCGGACATCGGCCAGCTTGACACCGAGGGCGGCGCGGCCGGCCGGGAAGGCGGTGGCGACGGAGGCGACCTTCACGCCGGACCCGGCGACGGCCTCCTTGGCGGTGGCCACCATGTCGGGATAGACGCAGACGGCCGCGGTCGCCGGGGTCGTACGGTCGGTGGGGTCGGGGTGGACCGCCTTGGCGCCGAGCGCCCGGACCTTGCCCGGGGTGTCCGCGCCTTCCAGCGTCGTCAGGTCGACCATCGAGATGGCGAGGTCGATGGCGTACGCCTTGGCGGTCGTCTTGATGGAACGGGTACCGAGGGACGCGGCCCGCCCCTCCAGGCCGACCGCGTCGACGCCGGGCAGCCCGTGAAGGAAGCGGCGCAGCGTGCTGTCGGACGCGGTGACGTCCGTGAGTGCGTGAGCTGCGGCAGATGCATTGGTGGGCATGGTCACCAGACGAGCATATCTACGCGCGTAGCGGCTGTACACCCCCGAGCATGGTCTGGGTGACGCGAAGGGACGGACCCCTATGACGCCGGGGAGGAGTCCGACCTCAAGGGGCGCGGGGCTGTATCGGTATGCGGCTCCGCCGCGTGGGCGCGACCAGCCACACCACGACCCGCACTCGCGCACGAAGCAAGCGCCCCCGGTGAATGGGCGCCCGGCCGAGCCGCCGCAGGCATGCGGCAGAATCGGCCCCATGACGACCCCCGAGCCCCAGCCCCCCACCCCGGACCCCGTGTCGAAGGACCGGGTCTACCGCTCGCCCATGGGCATCGTCGGCGGCGTCCTGCTGCTGGCCATCGTCCTCTGGCTCGGCCTCGACGCCCTGATCCGCGGCGAGGGACGCACGCAGTGGCTCGCCCTCGCGGCGCTCATCCTCCTCGTGCCGCTCGTGTCCGCGTTCACCCTGCGGCCCGCCGTCTACGCCAACGAGGAACGACTGCGCATCCGCAACCCGCTCCGCGTCATCGTGCTGCCCTGGGGACAGATCGCCTCGCTGCGGTCCGGTTACTCGAACGAGGTCGTCGCCAAGTCCGGCACCAAGTTCCAGCTCTGGGCGGTCCCGGTCTCGCTGCGTGCCCGCAAGAAGGCGGCGCGCCGGTCGGCCCGGGCGGCCGCGGAGCGGAGCGCTGCCGCGCGGGGTGAGCGGGGCGGCCGTGGAGGCGGGGGAACGGGGTTCGGAGGGCTTGGCTTCGGGGCGCCGCGGGCGGACCTGGCAGCGGACGGGCAGGTGCGCGCCGAGACCGACAAGGTCATGGACGACCTGCGGGAACTCCTCGAGCACCGGCAGCAGGAGGAGTCCGCGCAGGGCGAGGTGACCGTGCGGTGGGCTTACGAGGTGGCGGGGCCGGCGCTCGCGGGCGCCGTGGTGCTGCTGATCCTGCTGACCATGCCCTGAGCCACCCGCGGCCCCTCCCGGCGCCCGGCCCCACCCGTACAGCGAGCCGAGGGCCGCAACCACGTGCGAAAACGCCTGAAAGGGTGCCTCCGCATGGGGGCACCCTTTCGCGAACGATCAGGCCGTCGTCGTACGGCTCAGATGCCGGCCGCCGCCGACAGGTCTCGCTTGATCGTCGCCAGCAGGTCGGCCGCCTTGGAGCGGGCCGCCGAGAGGTCGGCGTGCGTCGGGACCGGGACGACGACCTCCAGGTAGCACTTCAGCTTGGGCTCCGTGCCGCTGGGGCGGACGATGACGCGGGCGCCGTCGAGCGTGTAGCGCAGGCCGTCGGTGGGCGGGAGGGTGTCCGTGCCCTTGGTGAGGTCCTCGGCGCGGGTGATGGTCAGGCCGGCGAGCTCGGTCGGGGGCTGCTCGCGCAGGCGGCGCATGGCGTTCGCGATGACCGACAGGTCCTGGACGCGGACCGAGAGCTGGTCCGTGGCGTGCAGGCCGTGCTCCACGGCGAGGTCGTCCAGGAGGTCGAGGAGCGTGCGGCCCTCGGCCTTGAGGACGGAGGCCAGCTCCGTGATCAGCAGGGCGGCGGTGATGCCGTCCTTGTCGCGTACGCCCTCGGGGTCGACGCAGTAGCCGAGGGCCTCCTCGTAGCCGTAGCGCAGGCCGTCGACGCGGGCGATCCACTTGAAGCCGGTGAGGGTCTCCTCGTAGGGGAGGTTCGCCTTCTCGGCGATACGGCCGAGGAGGGAGGAGGAGACGATCGACTCGGCGAAGGTGCCCTGGGCTCCGCGGTTGACCAGGTGTGCGGCGAGCAGGGCCCCTACCTCGTCGCCGCGCAGCATGCGCCACTCGTCGTTGTCCTTGACGGCCACGGCGCAGCGGTCGGCGTCGGGGTCGTTGGCGATGACGAGGTCGGGGGCCGTTTCGCGGGCCTTGGCGAAGGCCAGGTCCATCGCGCCGGGCTCTTCCGGGTTGGGGAAGGCGACGGTGGGGAAGTCCGGGTCGGGGTCGGCCTGCTCGGCGACGAGGGCGGGGGCGGGGAAGCCGGCGCGCTCGAAGGCGGCGAGGAGGACGTCCCTGCCGACGCCGTGCATCGCGGTGTACACGGTGCGGGCGGTGCGGGGGGAGTCGGGGGCGAGGACCGCGTCCGTGCGGGCGAGGTAGGCGTCCAGGACGCTGTCGTCGAGGGTTTCCCAGCCCTCCGTGGGGCGGGGGACGACGGTCAGGGACGGTACGGCGGCGATCTCTTCCGCGATCTCGATGTCCGCGGGCGGGACGATCTGGGAGCCGTCGCCGAGGTACACCTTGTAGCCGTTGTCGCGGGGCGGGTTGTGGCTGGCGGTGACCTCTACGCCGGCGACCGCGCCGAGGTGCCTTATGGCGTAGGCCAGGACCGGGGTGGGGAGGGGGCGGGGGAGTACGGCGGCGCGCAGGCCCGCGCCGGTCATGACGGCGGCCGTGTCGCGGGCGAAGTCCTCCGACTTGTGGCGGGCGTCGTAGCCGATGACGACGAGGCCGTTCTCGTGGCCGTGCTTCTTGAGGTACGCGGCGAGGCCGGCGGCGGCGCGGATGACGACCGTGCGGTTCATGCGCATGGGGCCGGCGCCGAGTTCGCCTCGCAGGCCCGCCGTGCCGAACTGGAGGGTGCCGCTGAAGCGCTCCGCGAGCTGCGTGAGGTCGCCGGTGTCGATGAGCTTGGCGAGCTCGTCGCGGGTCTCCGGGTCGGGGTCCTCGGCGAGCCATGCCTGGGCCCGGGCGATGAGGTCGTCTTGCACGTCGGGTCAGCCTCTCGTGGTCGGGTGGTTCGGGTGCGATGCCTGCGGCGGCCCGCGCGGGGCGGTGGGGGTGCGCGTAGCGCCGACGGTTTCGTCGTGGGTCGGGGCCGGGGTGGGGGGTGTCCGTCCTCGGTCCGGCGGTTGCCGTGTCTCAGTCTGCGCGGGGTGCCGGACGCCGGCCGCTGCGGGCGGACACCCCCCACCCCGTCCCCTTCCCTCCGTGCGCGACTGCGAGTCCGTCCACCTTGCGGCCAGGCGACTGTAAGTCCGTCCACCTTGTGGCGCGGGCGACTGTAACCCCCAGGGGCGCGGGGAACTGCGCGACCAGCCAGGACGGGCCCGCAGACGCCCTACGACCGGACGCGGCACCCCCTACGGCGTGCTCCGAGGTTCAGAGCCGGCCGAGCACCTGCGCCAGCAGCGAACCCATCTGCGTCGCCGAGTCGCGGCCCGCCTGCAGAACCTCCTCGTGGTTGAGGGGCTCGCCCGTCATGCCCGCCGCGAGGTTCGTCACGAGGGAGATGCCCAGCACCTCGGCCCCGGCCTCACGCGCCGCGATGGCCTCGAGCACCGTCGACATGCCCACCAGGTCCGCGCCGATCACGCGGGCCATGCGGATCTCCGCCGGCGTCTCGTAGTGCGGGCCGGGGAACTGGGCGTAGACGCCCTCCTCCAGCGTGGGGTCGATCTCCTTGCACAGGGCGCGCAGGCGGGGGGAGTAGAGGTCGGTGAGGTCGACGAAGTTCGCGCCGATGATGGGGGAGGTGGCCGTGAGGTTGATGTGGTCGCTGATCAGGACCGGCTGGCCGGGGCGCATGCCCTCGCGCAGGCCACCGCAGCCGTTGGTGAGGACGACCGTCTTGCAGCCGGCCGCCACGGCGGTGCGGACGCCGTGGGCCACCGCTGCCACGCCGCGACCCTCGTAGTAGTGGGTGCGGCCCAGGAAGACCAGGGCGCGCTTGTTGCCGATCCGGTAGGAGCGGATCTTGCCGCCGTGCCCTTCCACCGCCGGCGGGGGGAACCCGGGCAGCTCGGTGACCTGGAACTCGGCCTCGGGGGCGCCGAGGGCGTCCACGGCCGGAGCCCAGCCGGAGCCCATCACGAGGGCGACGTCGTGGGTCTCGGCGCCCGTGAGTTCGCGCAGGCGTGCGGCGGCGGCGTCGGCGGCCGCGTGGGGGTCGCCCTGGATGTCGTCCGGAAGAAGAGATGCGTTCACGCGACTGAGGGTAGCCGGTTTGGGCCTACGCGCGTAGATGACAGAGCTCACGGGATGGCGATCGTTGTCTTGTCGTTTCCAACGAAGAGTGGGACCGGAGGGATGGGAGGGGGTGGTGGGACACCGCGGTTTCAGCAGGGGCGCTTGCGCAGTTCCATCACGTAGTCGTGCGGCGCTCCCGCCGACTCCGCCGCGTCCGCGATCTCGCCCAGGTAGCGGGCCGACGGCAGCCCGCCCTCGTACGCGTTCAGCACGTACACCCACGCCGGCTCCTCGCCCTCCAGCGTGTGCACCCGTACCCGGAGCCGGCGGTATATCCCGAGACCTACGCCCTCCCAGCGGTCCAGGGACTCCTCGTCCATGGGCGCGATGTCGTACAGCGCGACGAAGACCTGCTCGCCCGGCTCCTCGACGAGCGTCGCGAGCGCGCCGTCCCAGCCGAGCTGCTCGCCCCCGAACGTCAGTCGCCAACCGTTCAGCCAGCCGGTGGCGCGCAGCGGCGAGTGCGGGGCGCGGCGGGTCATCAGCCGCGCGTCGAGATTGCCGGCGTACGCGGCGTAGAGCGACATGGGGAGAGGGTACGGCAGCCGAATCGCTCGCCCCTCCCGTAACGGTGGTGTCTCGGGCTGGCCCCCAGGCAGTCCAATGGTGAGGCGTGCGGGACAATGGAGTACGTGACTCGGATCGTGATCATCGGTGGCGGACCCGGCGGATACGAAGCGGCGCTGGTGGCCGCTCAGCTCGGCGCGGAGGTGACCGTCGTCGACTGCGACGGTCTGGGCGGGGCGTCGGTGCTCACCGACTGCGTGCCGTCGAAGACCCTTATCGCTACGGCCGAGGTGATGACCACCTTCGACTCCTCGTACGAGGAGCTGGGCATCATCGTCGCCGACGACACCCCGTACGTCGACACGCCCGCGCGGGTCGTGGGGGTGGATCTGGGCAAGGTCAACCGGCGTGTGAAGCGGCTCGCGCTCGCCCAGTCCCACGACATCACCGCGTCGGTGACGCGCGCCGGCGCCCGGGTGCTGCGCGGCCGTGGCCGGCTGGAGGGCATGCAGGCCCTGGACGGGTCGCGAAAGGTCGTGGTGCGGGCCGCCGACGGGAGCGAGGAGACGCTCGTCGCCGACGCCGTGCTCATCGCCACCGGCGGTCACCCGCGCGAGCTGCCCGACGCCCAGCCCGACGGCGAGCGCATCCTCAACTGGACCCAGGTCTACGACCTCACCGAGCTGCCCGAGGAGCTCATCGTGGTGGGGTCCGGTGTCACCGGTGCGGAGTTCGCCGGTGCCTATCAGGCGCTCGGGTCGCGGGTCACGCTCGTCTCGTCGCGGGATCGCGTGCTGCCCGGTGAGGACCCGGACGCCGCCGCCGTACTGGAGGACGTGTTCCGGCGTCGTGGCATGAACGTCATGGCGCGCTCGCGGGCGGCTGCCGCCAAGCGGGTGGGGGACCGGGTGGAGGTCACCCTCGCCGACGGCCGCGTCATCACCGGTTCGCACTGCCTGATGGCCGTCGGCGCCATCCCGAACTCCGAGGGCATGGGCCTGGAGGAGGCCGGCGTCAAGCTGCGCGAGTCGGGGCACATCTGGACCGACAAGGTGTCGAGGACCACGGCGCCCGGTGTGTACGCCGCCGGTGACGTGACCGGTGTCTTCGCGCTCGCGTCGGTGGCCGCCATGCAGGGACGTATCGCCATGTACCACTTCCTGGGTGACGCCGTGGCCCCGCTGAACCTCAAGACGGTGTCGTCGAACGTCTTCACCGACCCCGAGATCGCCACCGTCGGCTACACGCAGGCGGACGTCGACGCGGGCAAGATCGACGCCCGGGTCGTCAAGCTGCCGCTGCTGCGCAACCCGCGCGCGAAGATGCAGGGCATCCGGGACGGCTTCGTCAAGATCTTCTGCCGTCCGGGCACCGGCATCGTGGTCGGCGGTGTGGTCGTGTCGCCGCGCGCCTCGGAACTGATCCATCCGATCTCGATCGCGGTCGACAACAATCTGACGGTCGAACAGATCGCGAACGCCTTCACCGTGTATCCCTCCCTTTCGGGCTCGATCGCCGAGGTGGCACGACAGCTGCACACACGGAAGTCCGGCGGCGAACTCTAGGACAGGCCCTGGCGGCCTGAACCAACTCCTCGCTGGTCACAGCGAGTTGTCGAGCATGCGTACGGCATAGGCGGCGGGCCTAGGCCCTATACCACTTCTTGCCCTGGCGTGCGAACAACTTCTGTTATTCGGCGCAAACTGCTGAAACCAGACGGTCGTTGGGGTTACTGTCAGTTTCGTGTTCGCTGCAGAACGTCGCCAATTGATCCTCGAAATGGTGCGAGCGAACGGGGCCGTGTCGCTCCGTGAGCTCGCCCGCGTCGTCCAGACCTCCGAAGTGACCGTACGGCGGGACGTGCGCGCACTGGAGGCAGAAGGACTCCTCGACCGCCGGCATGGCGGTGCGGTATTGCCGGGCGGGTTCACGCGGGAGTCCGGCTTTCCGCAGAAGTCACATCTCGCGACCGCCGAGAAGACGGCCATCGCCGACCTCGCCGCGAACTTCGTGGAAGAGGGCGAGGCGATCGTCGTCGGGGCGGGGACCACCACGCAGGAGCTGGCACGCCGGCTCGCTCGTATCCCCGGTCTGACCGTCGTCACCAACTCCCTGCTGGTGGCACAGGCGTTGGCCCACGCCAACCGGGTCGAGGTCGTGATGACCGGCGGAACGCTCCGCGGGTCGAACTACGCGCTGGTGGGCAGTGGTGCCGAGCAGTCGCTTCAGGGGCTGCGGGTGTCACGGGCCTTCCTGTCCGGCAGCGGCCTGACCGCCGAGCGTGGGCTGTCCACGTCCAACATGCTGTCCGCGTCCGTCGACCGGGCACTCGTGCAGGCCGCCTCGGAAGTCGTCGTCCTCGCCGATCACACCAAGCTCGGTACGGACACGATGTTCCAGACGGTGCCCACGGATGTCATCACGCGGCTGGTCACCGACGAGCCGCCGGGCCATGACGACCGTGCCCACACCGAGCTTCAGGCTCTCGCCGACCAGGGGGTGCAGATCGCCGTGGCCGGGGCGAGCGGGAACCCGGGGGGTGACGAGGTCCCGGCGCGGCGGCGTGCCCTGCCGGGGCCCCGCCGGGGGCAAGCGCCGGGGGGTGGGCCGGGGTTGCGGTCCGCTGCGACGGTGCTCGGGGAGCAGGGACCGGAGCGGGAGCGGGCGCGGGTTGCCGATTTGCGGCGGCGTTAGGTTCGCCTGCTCGCCGTAGGGGCTCGTGGTGGTGCGCGAGTGCTGGTTGTCTGTGGCTTGTCGCGCAGTTCCCCGCGCCCCTAGGTGGGCTTGAGTCCCCGCAGTGTCAAGTGCAGCAATCTGTCCGCCAGGTCCGGGTCCCCCGGTGTCTCCTCCGCCGCCAATGCGATCGCGTGGGTGAGCTGGAGCAGGTCGGCAATCGCTACGTCCTGGCGGACTCTCCCCGCCTCCTGTGCCCGGGCCAGCAGCGCGCCGCCCGCCTCGCGGATGGGATCGCTGCAACGAGCCAGGGCTGAGGTGCGGTCGTAGGAGACGGACATCAAAGATCGCGCCAGGCCCCGGTACACCCCGGCGTGTGTGACGATCTCGCGCAGCCATGTCACCAGGGCCGCGCACGGTTCCGGGGCGTGCAGGAGTTCCTGGGAGCGGGTCAGCAGGTCGCCGACCGCGTCCTCGAAGACGGCGCTCAACAACGCGTCGCGGTTGGGGAAGTGGCGGTAGAGGGTGCCGATGCCCACGCCCGCCCTGCGGGCCACGTCCTCCAGGGAGGCGTCGGCGCCGTGCTCGGCGAAGGCGGAGCGGGCCTCAGTGAGCAGGCGCTCGTGGTTGCGGCGGGCGTCGGCGCGCATGCCTGCCGGCGGCTGGGCCATGAGGCTCACCTGCCCTTCCTTCACTTGTTCCGTGGGTTCAGCATGCCATTGGCCACTACGGGCGCTGCCCGGACCGGACGCCATGAAAGGGAAGCGCCCGGTGGGCTGATCGCTCAGTCCACCGGGCGCCTCGCCACGTCGTACGGCTCAGTCCTTGATTTCGCAGATGGGGGCGCCGGAGGTGAGGGAGGCGCCGACCTCGGCGGACAGGCCCTTGATGGTGCCGGACTTGTGGGCGTTGAGGGG